>DASUWH010000047.1:0-43472 GCA_036378535.1 Terriglobales bacterium
CCCGGTTGCACACAAGCGACTCCGCAACAGGAAACAGTCCCGCCAGCCTCGCAGCCGTGCGCCCAGTCGAAGGACACATGCGAACTCAATGAACCGGGACCACAGCAGCCGGGTAGCGCCCCAGCGGCAAAGCCGGAAGAAAGAGCTCACCCCGAAACGGCGCCCAAGGCCTCTGGCAAAAAGAAAACACGACACCACAAATCCGGGAAAAAACAGGCTCTTGCAGAAAATACGTCCGGTCCCAGGAAGACCATTGTGCGAGAGGGCGGCACGTCCGATCCCAATGCCGTGTTGACGCCTGGCACCACAGGTCAAACGCGCTATTCTCGCCAACTCACCGCCGACTTGCTTTCGGCCACCGATGCCAATCTTAAGCAGGCCACCTCACGGCCGCTCAATCCGACCCAGGAACAGACGGTAACTCAGATCCGGGTTTTCATGGATCAAGCCAACGCAGCCATAAAAGCGGGAGACTTGGACCGCGGGCACAATCTTGCCATCAAGGCGCACCTGCTTTCCGACGATCTGGTGAAACACTAGTCCGCGCTCACCAACGCCCTCACTTACCTTTCACGCGCGCCGCATTGACTTTGGTAAGCAAGTCCTGCGATGGCTGTTGCAGCGGACCAGGAATTTTGACCGCTTCGGTTAGCGCTCCACGAGCCTCGGAAACTTTATTCATTTTTGCGTAGGCATAGCCCAGCCGATAGAGCGCCGTCGCATAGGAAACGTCATCTTGCCCCCTGAGCAGTTCCGAGGCATTTTTCAAGTGGGTGACAGCTCCAGCCGTTTTGTCCTGCTTCATCAGGCCGTACCCAAGAGTAGATTCGGCAACTCCGCCGGACAGTTTGCGCGCGCGGTCGGCATCGGGGGCATCCGCCTTGGACAAGTCGATCACCTTCTGAGCATAGGCAATCGCTTTGTTCACAGCAGCCGGAGAACTTTCCTCGACGTACGTGGTTGCCATCAGGAGCAGCGTGGGAACATTGTTGGGGTTGCTCGCCAACGACTTCTCGCCGTAGGAAATGAGCCGAGCCGGATCGTTCAACTGGCCTGGCCCCAGCGTATACATCACATATTGCGCAATCGAGGATTCGAAGCGTGATGCCGGGAATGCCGCGTTGAAACGCTCGATGTAAGCCATGCGGCTCTTGGGATCCTTCTCATCGGCGATGGCATTGAAAGCCGCAGCTTCGAGAAATTCGTAAGAATTCTTGGATGACGATTTTTCTTCCTCCATACTGGCTTCGAAGTCCCGGTCGCTCACGCCTTCGGGCTTAGTTTGTTTGCCGATGCCGTTGTAGGCCTCGCCTCCTCTAGTCGCGTAATCCATGAGCTTGGAGCTGTTTTTCATCTGCTGCGCGACATTGGCCTGAGAAACCAGAATGTCGAGATTATGGGGCGAACCAGCCAGTGCCTTATCGCCGTATTCCAGAGCCTTTTGCAAATCACCGCTGGTCTGGTAGGCCTGCGCAATCTGCCAGTTGCCATAGGCCACGGCGGCTGGATTCGCGGAAAACTTCCCTACGAAATCCTGATACAGAGCCACTTTCTTTTGGTCGTCCTGCTCTTTTCCGATGGCAGTGAGCGCCTGATCTTCCGGCGTACCTGCAGGGATCACGATTTTATCCAGTTGAGCGGCAGCGAAGGGAGTGAGCAATGCCAGCGACATAAGAACGATCGGAATTCGCTTCATAGACACCTCGAAACAGCGGGCGGATCTTTCGAGCGCGAATCGTATCGCTGAACCGGGGAACAAGCAAGAGTCTCGGTCACAGTCGGAAGGAAACGCAAGGTCCCCTCGGCTCCGCTCGGGGCAGGCTCTCGACTCCGCTCGGGATGACATTCAAGAAACAACTCAAGCGATGAAATGTTATCGCGAGCCCAGCCGGAGAACCTTGCGCTTAATTACCCTGGACGAGTGGAATGTCAATTTTTCAATTGAGCCTAAATCCGAACTCACATCCGCCCCGCACGCTTCTGAGCCACGATCAGTCCTCGCGGGGTGGGCAGAAGCACTACCGAAATGAGGCCCTCGTTTTCCAGTTTCAGCGCCGCCTGCCGGACTTGCTTCAGGTGGGAACTGGCATCGTGCATCAATATCAGGCCGTGCGGATTCATCTGCGGCAGAAATCGCCGGACTTCCTGTTCGCGAATAGGCATATCGCTGTCGCTGAACAAGAGATCGATGGTGCCATCGACCTTTAACTCCAGGCTTGACTCATTACGGCATTCGATCCATTCGGCTAGCTCCGATTTCTGGATGCGCTCTTTCGCGTTGGCATAAACCAGGGGATCGAACTCGCACGTGATCACCTTGCCACGACCGTTGGCTTTTAGCCCTTCGGCGATCCAGAGAGTGCTGATGCCGCTGAAAGTTCCCGTCTCGACCGCCAGTTCCGGCTTGGTGGTGGTCACGACCGTCCGTAGAAATTCAAGGACTTCCACCTCGGCGGTCATGGAGTCATACATACTCCAGCGCTCGGGATGGGGGCACTCGGGCGTCGCGCGGTGATACTCGGGCTGAAGCTGATCCCCACTGCGCTGGATCTGGCGCAGGATCTTGTGCTCCTGCTTCATCTTTTTCTTGAAAAGGCGCTTCAGATCGAGAGCCATGAACGTGAGTATAAGGGATTGGCATGCGGTCACGGACAGATTGACCGGTTCAAGAATCGAATTTGCTACTCGCGAGTCGCGGAATCAGGCCAATGAATCAATGATTCAACAAATCTTTGCTAGAGTGAGTTGATGCGGTCCATTCTTCAGAAAACTTCGCTGCGCTATATTTTCGCGGCAAACGTTGTTTCCATGCTGGGCAGCGGCATGAATGCGGCTGCGGTGGCCTGGTTCGTTCTGAAGGCGACCCATTCGGAGACGGCGCTGGGAACGCTCGCCATTTTTCAGACCGTTCCGGCCATGCTGATGTTGCCGTTTACTGGCGTGATTATCGATCGCGAAGATCGACGGCGCCTGGTGATGATGCTGGATGCGGCCCGCGCCCTCATCATCCTGGTGGTTGCGATCCTGGCGTTCCGCAGCAAGGCACAGGTCTGGGAATTGTACATAATGGCGACTCTGGTGGCGGCGGGCTTCTGGATGTTCTGGCCCACCATTACGGCACTCATCCGCGAATTGACTCCGGACTCAGAGTTCGTGCATGCCAATACCTTTCTGCTGGCCGGAGTGCAGGGCGGGTGGTTGATGGCCGGGGCGGTGGTTGGGTTCATGTATGAGCACATCGGGCTTGGGGGCGTGCTGCTGATCGACTTTTCCACCTATGTTTTTTCTTTTTTGTGCTACTTGCTGGTGCGAAAAGGAAAACACGTTGTCCCGCGACCCGCTGAATTGCGCGCCGATATTCTTGCGGCAGAGAGTCAGGCGCAACGATTTTGGCGCGAAATGAAAGAAGGGATTCGCTTTCTCCGCCAGAATCGCAGTGTGATTTTTCTGGGCGCCAGCTGGGCACTTTTTTTGGGCGCCATGTCGACCGGCAGCGTAGTGACTCCATCGTTGAGTGACCGCATTTTTCACGCTGGGGCAACTGGCTACGGCTGGTTGAATGCCGGATGGGGAACGGGCGCCTTTCTAAGCGCACTCTATGCTCCTCAGATCATCGCCAAGACCGGTTGGCGACGCTCCATCGCGATCTCCATGGGAATTCTGGCCATCTGCATGATGTTGGCGCCGTACTCGATGTTTTTGGCGGCGGCGGTTGCCATCTACGGAATCATGGGCTCCGGACGCGGCATCAGCGGCATCGCCATGAATACCAGTCTGATGGAGCAGGTGCCAAACCACTTCATGGGCCGGGTGCAGAACATTTTCTATTTCTTCGGAACCGCCTTACAGGTAGTGCTGGCCATCATCGTAGGGGCTGTAGCGCACAACCTGAGTCTGGCGACCGGCTACGCTATCCTGGGCTTGGTTTATGCCATCGCCTTCGTTACTTCCACGTGGCCAATTGGCCAACAATCAGCTGTGGCAGCCCAATCGGCGGAGTGAGCAGGCACTCGGCACTTGGGTTTAGTAGTCAGTAGTCAGTAGTCACGCATTTAGTATCCGTAGCTTGTACAGTCTTCAACTAAAAAGTTGTCATTCTGAGCGAAGCGAGGAATCCGGGTTTATACGAACTCGGGTATCTGAGTCCTGAAATGCTGACGGTTGAATGCTCACCTGATATCCTTTCGGTTTCCATCTCACCAAGGAGATTTGCATGTTCAAGCTGGATGGCCGGGTTGCTGTGGTATTCGGGCTCGCTAATAAGCGCAGTATTGCGTGGGCGATAGCCCAGGGCCTGCACGCCGCCGGTGCCCAACTCGCCATCACCTACCAGAACGAGCGCCTCGAAATGGAAGCCAAGGACCTGATCCTGTCGCTGCCCGGGGCGGAAGCCTTTATGTGCGATGTTTCCAAGGACGAAGAGGTGGACCGTGTCTTCCGGCAGTTGCAGGAGCGCTACGGCAAGCTGCACACCCTGGTGCACAGTATCGGATTCGCTCCCCCCGCCGAACTGAAGGGCGAGTTCGTCAATACCAGCCGCGAGGGATTTCGCATCGCGCATGATGTCAGCGTGTATTCGCTGATCGCGTTGGCGCGTGGGGCGGCTCCGCTGATGCAGGATGGCGGCAGCATCATTACTCTGACCTACTACGGCGCCGAGAAGGTCGTCCCTCACTACAACGTCATGGGAGTGGCCAAGGCTGCGCTGGAATGCACGGTTCGCTACCTTGCCTTTGATTTGGGAAAGAAGAACATTCGGGTAAATGCCATTTCCGCGGGCCCCATCAAAACCCTCGCTGCGCGCGGGATCGGCGATTTTACCGACATGCTGAAATCGCATGCGGAGCGGGCTCCCCTGCACCGGAACGTAGATGTGAACGAGGTGGGAGCGACGGGTGTGTTTCTGGCTTCCGATGCCAGTTCCGGCATCACCGGCGAAACGATTTATGTGGACTGCGGATATAACATCATGGGGTTTTAGGAGCAGTTCCCGACGCCCATCCTGTCATCCTGCGCGGAATTAGTCCATTCGCTTGAGAATGGATTAGGGGAGTCGAGGACTCCCCGGCTGACCGCATCAACGCCGGACATCAGGGCATTTCCCCGTGCTCTTGCAACCACGATTAATCGGGCGCATCATTGATATCAATGAATAACAACCGCTTGATCTTTGCGCTGTTCGCAGCGGCCATTCTCTTTTCTCTTATCCGCGAATGGAGCCTTCCAGTGGCCTGTATCAGGCCGGTTGTAGCCCGGGTGGCAGCTACCCCTGTCACGAAGTAAATCATTCATTCCCCAGATAAACGCACAAAGACGCAGATCGGCTAGGCGGTTATTATCAGAATGCGGCGGTCGTTTTCCCCGACACGCTCCATGGCGATTTCTACGTCACGCTCGCGCTGAAAACGGCCGAACTTCTCTCCCCACTCGACTAAGAGGATGCTGTTTTCTGCGATCAGGTCGTCCAGAGCGAGGGTTTGCAGCTGTCGTGGGGTATCTACCCGGTAAAGGTCAATGTGATACAGAGTGGTGGTGGGTCCGCGATATTCGTGGACCAGAGTGAAAGTCGGGCTAGTCACATCTTCTTCCGCCGCTGCATGGAACGCCTGGGCTATACCCTTGACCAGCGTGGTCTTGCCCGCTCCCAGATCGCCACGCAGTAGCACCAGCTTCGGCGGGGCGAGAAGTTCGCCCAAGGTGCGGCCAAAAGCCATGGTTTCCTCGGAAGAATGAGTCGTGAACTCCCGCGTGGGCATATGGTCAGTATAACTAGGCAGAGCGCACGGGAGTGTCGGCCCTTCGGGGCTGCGCCGTCTTCGCCCACTTGGAATGGGCCTTTAGGAGGCTGACGGGCTGCAGTCCTTACACGCGCTTTAGAACGATCGTGTAGGCGTAAATCGCAAACCTATAAAAGTGCGATCCAACACCGAATCGAGGGCAAGGCGCAGGCGCTTATGGTCGTCGTCGCTCAAAGCGATGAACCGGAATGGCTGATAACACCCCTCCGTCACCTTGCGCGGGTTGAGCATCTCCGCCATGCCGTGTACCGAACCGCACTTGGTTTCGAAGGCGACTTCTACGAAGTCCCCGTTGCGCAGGGCGCCGGTGAGGTGGAGCATGCCGCCGGTGGTGGAGATGGATTGAAGCTTGCCGCGGGTTCGATGTCCGTCATCCAGCAGGACCGCAGCCGGCACAGAACCGCCGAGCTGCACCCGCGGAGCACGCCGCGAAGGGTGCGGTTGGGGGAAGTGGGTCATAGCCGGAAGCAATATCTCATGTGCTGATCCACGACACGAGATTACGGAAGCTGCTCGGCCGGATTCGCGCGAATGAACTTCCAAGCGGCCAGGGGTGATAACTCCAATCCACCGCAGGATAGCTAGTTAGTTAATGTACTAAAGTACCTGATCTGAATCCGCACCATGGTTTTGCGCATCTCTTTCCTTTCAACTCTCCTCTCGCCGCATGTCTTAACACGTGCGTAACTTGCCCGTCGCGTTGGGAGCCATGAAGATGGAGGTCTGATATCGCCTCTCACAGGCGGCGGGCGGGTGTGTGCCGGTCGACTGTGCCCGGGCGTTTTATACCTTCCCGTTGACGCATTTACGAAATAACGAGTTGCAGGATAGGACCATTGGATGAAGTTAAAGGCGCAACAATCATATCTGTGGTTGGCAATTTTACTGACGATCGTCTTGGCAGGGTCAGCTCCCGTGTACGCGCAGAGCATTGATGCCGCCGAAACGAAACTGGGCAGCATTGTGGGCACGGTCACTGACGTTAACGGCGACATCGTTGCTGATGCCACCGTCGCTCTCGCCGGCACTGATCCCGCTGATACTCGCACAGCCACCGCCAACGAAAACGGCTATTTCGAGTTCCACGATTTGAAGCCCGGAGTCCCTTATCAGCTCAAGATCGCTGCCCAGGGCTTCACCGATTGGACTTCGCCGCAGATAACTCTTGAGCCCGGCCAATCCAAGATCGTGGATGGTATCCAGCTCAAAGTGCAACTGGCACAAACAACGGTCTATGTGACCCAGACTGCGGAAGAGATCGCCACCGAGCAGGTCCACGTTGAGGAATCGCAACGCGTCTTCGGCTTCATCCCGAATTTCTACGTGGTCTATGAGCCGGATCCGGTGCCACTGACCACTAAGCTGAAATTCAGGCTGGCGTTGAAAATCGCAACCGATCCAGTTACCGCCGCCGGAATCGCGTTTCTTTCCGCCACGCAGCAGGCGGGGGATACGCCGAATTTCGGCCAGGGCTGGGACGCTTACGGTAAGCGAATTGGCGCCAACTCGGCCGACGGCTTCAGCGACATCATGATCGGCGGCGCCATCCTGCCATCGCTATTGCACCAGGACCCGCGCTACTTCTATCAGGGAACCGGTACCGCCGGCTCGCGGCTGCGTCACGCGATGATGCACCCCTTCGTTTGCCCCGGAGACAACGGTAAACCGCAGCTGAACTTTTCCAGCCTGGGCGGAGATATGGCCTCGTCCGCAATCTCTAACCTGTATTATCCGCAATCGAATCGGGGCGTCGGCCTGGTGTTCACCAATTTCGGCATCAGCACCGCCGAACGCGTGGCCACGAGTCTGGCGCAGGAGTTTTTGCTGAAGAAATTTCTCGCCCGCAATCGGTAACAGGTCGCACAGTGCCGGCGAGGATTTTGAATGAAAACGCCTGGTTACATTAGTCGTTCAGGGACAAGGTAGTTTGAAACTGTTCGGACTCTTCAAGCGGGAGTATTTGCCCAGCCTCTTCTGCCGAGAGGTGCCCTCCTACCAAGGCAGCAGCCTTGGCCAGTGCCGGGTCTCTTCTGTTTGCGAGATCCTGACCCGTCGGCAAAGCTAGTACATCAGGTTCCACCCCCACATGTTCCAGGCTCTTGCCGTCTGCCATCATCAGGTCGGCATTTGTAACGCAAACGGCATATCCAACTGGTGAATCGACGGCCATTTCGTGCCGATAAAGCTTCGCCTCCATTACCAGGCCTGAGCTGCGGTCACCGATGATGAAACCTCGCCTTTCTACTTGAACTACTCGCGCAAATAGCTCCGATGCGGAGGCGGACTCACTATCAATCAGAACCGCAAGATGCCCGGTGAATACCTCGCGGTGCCCGCTAGGTAAGGATACTGGCTTCGTTGAGTCGCGAGTAATGCGATCAAAAATCTTCAAGTCGCCTTGAAATAATCCATCCAGAAGACGGAGAAGCGTGTCTTCGTATCCCCCTGGATTTCCTCTCAGATCCAGGACGACGCCGGTGTGTGCTCTCATCTTGCCTACAATGTTGTCCACCTCGGAGGCGGAGAACTCGAACGCAGGAAGTTTGACTATCAGCAATTCCTTACCTTTTTCGAAGTAGCGGGGTCGACGGAGATGATTCTCCACCGCTGCGTCGCGACCCCGCGTATTGGCGCCCTGATGAAGAAAATACTGATTAACCGTCGAAAGCTGAAACTTTGCTAGCACATCCAGTTGCCGCGATTGGCCGTCGACCTCGGCGAGGGTAAGTCGAATGCTGGTCTCGGGCTGCAAGACGTTGAGAATGTAAACCATCCTTCGGAAGTTTTTGCGCGAAACCGGATATTGGTTGATGGCTAGAATTTCGTCTCCCGGTTTTAGGCCCTTCTTCTCCGCATCACTTCCAGAACGAACCCGAATGACAAAACATCGATTGCCAACCATCTCCATCTGGAAACCGTAATTGTGTATATGGGTGCGCGGCGGAAGCACGAGATATGTATGGGAGTCATGCAGGCTGTCCAAAAGCGCAGCGATTTCCGAAACGGCAGCACTCAACGACTGAGCTGTTGCAATGTTCTTTCTCGTTTCTTCTATGCGAGCCGGCCAATCGACGCCATGGAAATTCCGATCGTAGTAATGCTTGCGAACGTCAACATCCGCGTTCACCAGCATCGATTCGGCGAGTTGACGATCAGCCTTGGAGTAAGTTTGAGGCCACGCAGCAACAGACAAGCCAATTGAGACGCCAAGGATCTGAAACCAAAGCCATTTGTACCTCATACCAGTAGGGGGAGTTTAATCCAGAGTAGTAGCTGTTGCAAAATCCTGATTTACACTCAAAACATCCGAATAGCCCGAGACCCCCGCGCACTAGCCTCGCGCACGCGCCTCATCGCCTCCGGCAAGGCCGTAAGTAAATCCGTCGCGACCAGAGACTGCTCGCCCAAAGTGTCTCGCGCCACATCTCCCGACAAGCCATGGAGATAAACCGCAGCGAGAACCGCCTCCAACAGTCGCTCCGGATTCTGAGCCATAAATCCCGCCACCATGCCGGTGAGGATGTCCCCCGTTCCGCCGGTCGCCATGCCGGGATTACCAGTCGTATTCACCCAAATCTCGCCGCCGGGTTCCGCCACCAACGTGCGATGGCCTTTCAGAACTGTGATGCACTGATGTTCACGCGCGAACGTTCGCGCTACGTTAATGCGGTCGCGTAGAATCTCTTTGACGGTCAATCCACACAGTCGCGCCATCTCGCCGGGATGGGGTGTGATCACCAGCGGATGATCTCGGCCATGCAACTTGTCGGCGCCGCCCTCGAATGCATTCAGGCCATCCGCATCCACAACCATAGGCAACTTGTAGCGGGCCACAACCGTGCGAACGAATTCGGAAGTCTCGGTTTGTCGTGATATGCCCGGTCCTATCGCAAGGACCGTTTTTCCATGGGCCAGACCGTCGAAACGCCCATATTCGAGTGCGCGAAGCGAGATTGTTCCCTCGTCCGTTTCCGCCAGCGGTTCCGTCATCACCCCGGGATGAAATCCTGCAACGGTAGGCAGAACTGATTTCGCCGTCGCCACGGTGGACAGCCCCGCGCCCACCCGCAATGCCGACATCCCCGCCATTGCGGCAGCGCCGGCCTTCCCCAGCGAGCCACCCACCACCAGCACATGCCCGAAATTGCCTTTATTTGCCTCTGGGCGTCGAGCCGCCAGTAGTGGCGCAATCTCGCGGGGCGTAATCACGCTCAAATGAAGCGAGGACGTAATTGCCTCATCCGGCGAACCAATCGGCTCGATGATAACCGGCCCACTCGCAAGCAATCCAAATACATGTGCGGGGCGCGGCGCCGTGAACGTGACGATTGCATCCGCGCGAGCAACAGCGCCGGTCTGCGACCCCATGACGTCCGCATCTGCGCCAGAGGGAATATCGACCGCCACCACCGGCTCCTTAACGGCATTTATTCTCTGAATGGCTTCAGCATAGAGTCCTCTTACCGGCGGCTGGAAACCGGTTCCGAGAATCGCATCCACGATGAGATCGGAAGTCAACGTCGTCCGGGCTTTCTCTCCATCCAGACCGTCGCTCGAGCGCGCGACCACATAGCCAAGCTGCATGCGCTTGAACATCTCGGCCGCATCGCCGCGCAACTCCGCCGGGTCGGCCAGCAGAAGGACACGCACCTCCTTCCCCGCCGCGCTCAATTTCCTTGCGGCGACGAAACCATCGCCACCGTTATTTCCTTTCCCGCAGATCACGCCGATGGTTTTCGCGATGGGATAGTAGGAGAGCACGAACTCCGCTACCGCTGTGCCCGCGTTCTCCATCAATGTGAGTGAAGGCACGCCGAAGCGCTCGCTGGTGGCGCGATCGATTTCGCGCATTTCAGCCGCAGTAACTATTTTCATGAGCCTGCCAGTTGCTCGAGCTGGCGCAGTTCGCGTGGCTCGCCCATGGCGATAAGGAAGTCACCGGGCTCGATGCGCTCGTCGGGAGCAAGATTGAAGCGCATGCCCTTCTCCCGTTTGATGGCAAGGATGATGACTCCACGATCCTGACGAATTCGGGAGCCTTCGATGGTGGTCCCCGCGAACCGTGAAGACGGACCGACGTACACTTCTCCGATTTCCAGGTCGACGCCGAGGTGCGTAGTCGCAGTATCTAAAAAGCTGACCACGTGAGGCCGGAGGAAGGATTGCGCAATGCGTTGCCCGGCGAAAGCATAGGGAGAGACCACAGAGTCCGCGCCGGCCGTGAGCAGGTGTTTCTCTGCATCTTCCTCGCTGGCGCGAACCACGATCTTGAGCTTCGCATTCAGCGCGCGCGCCGTCAGAACAATGTAGAGATTGGTGGCGTCTGTCGTAGTCGCGGCAACCAGGCCGCGGGCGCGTTCAATCTGGGCGTCGCGGAGAGTCTGTTCCTGGGTCGCGTCGCCGACCATCAGCAACCAGTTTTCCGAAGCATAGCGCTGGGCTTTGGCTTCGCTCTGCTCGATGAGCAGGAAAGGAACCGGTTTTCGCGCCAATTCGCGGGCTGCACTTCGGCCGACGCGTCCTGCGCCGCAAATGATGTAGTGGTCCGCGAGCCGGCCGATCTTGCGTTCCATGCGCCGCCTGCCGAAAAAACTCTGCAGCTCGAATTCTAGCAAAGCCTGGGTCAGCGCCCCGACCGTAACCAGCACCAGCGAGACCCCGGCAAGGATCACGAAAATGTTGAAGATCCGGCCCGCATGCGACAGCGGATGAACCTCCTGGTAGCCAATGGTCGTAAGAGTAGTGATGACCATGTACAGGCCGTCGAACCAGGGCCAGCCTTCGATGAAATGAAAACCCACGGTCCCGATCAGGATAACGACCACAAGAGCAAGAAGAACGATACGGAGATTGGTGAGGATGCGCATGAACGCAGTCGTTGGTCGTTGGTCTTTGGTCGTTAGCAAGTTGGTCCGGCGAAGCGGCTAACGACCAACGACTACCCTCAAGAACGAGCCGGCAACAAAGCAAAACAGCCCTCCGGGTATATGCGGAGGGCCCGACCATCGAATATGGGTTTCAGCCAACGACAAAAAGCCAAGGACGAACTTTTTCAATCGGCCATAGTCGGAGCGGGCTTGCGCTCCATCTCAGCCTTTTTCATCGCCTGCACTCTGCTGTGCTTACGTCCGTAGCTGAAGTAGATGACTAGCCCGATCAAAAGCCACACGATGAGCCGGACCTGGGTCTCCCAAGCCAAGCCAACGATCAGGGCACCTGAAAAGAGAATGGCAAGAATAGGAACCAGGGGCACCATAGGCGTTTTAAAAGGACGGTGGAGTTCCGGATGGCTTCTGCGCAACACCCAGACCCCGGCGCTTACCAGCACAAAAGCAAGCAGAGTCCCAACGCTGGTCATTTCATCCAGAACACTCAACGGAATAAGCATGGCCAGAAGGGCGACGAAGAAACCTACAACAATCGAACTGATATACGGAGTACGGAAGCGGGGGTGAATCTTGCTGGCCCAAGGCCAGAGCAAGCCGTCGCGTGACATGGAAAAGAACACGCGCGACTGCCCCAGCAGCATGACGAGCATCACGGAGGCCAGGCCGGCAATTGCACCCAACTCCACCAGGAACGTGGCCCACTGCTGGCCAGTGGCGCGGATGCCGATCACGACCGGATCAGGGACATTCAACTGGTTGTAAGGAATGAGTCGAGTTAACAGGGCCGCCACCAGGATGTAAAGAACCGTGCAGATGCCGAGCGAAAGCAGGATGCCGAGAGGCATATCTTTGCTGGGATTGCGAGCTTCCTGGGCCGCCGTTGAAACCGCGTCAAAGCCGATATACGCGAAGAACACCACTCCCGCTCCGCGTAGAATGCCCGACCATCCAAACTGGCCGCGCTCGCCGGTGTTCGGTGGGATGAAAGGATGCCAATGATTTGGCTGCCAGGCGTGGCTCATCAGGAACGCTCCCGCGATCCCGATAAACATACAGACAATGGCCACCTTCAGAATCACGATCGCGGTCGTGAAATTGGCGGATTCCTTGATGCCGATCACCAGGATTGTGGTGATGGCCATGATCACGAGGAACCCGACGTAGTCATAGTTCAGATGCAGGTGTATACCGAAAAGCGTGAAGGTGGAATGCGGCATGACGGGGAGATCCCAGCCAATATCGTGCAAGAAGGCGCGCAGGTGACCGCTCCATCCAACTGCTACGGTAGCGGCGCCAAAGGCATATTCCAGGATTAAGTCCCAGCCAATAATCCAGGCAACCAGTTCTCCCAAGGTGGCGTAGGAGTAGGTATACGCGCTACCGGCAATAGGGATCAGTGAAGCGAACTCCGCATAGCACAGGCCAGCGAATCCGCAGGCAATACCGGCCAGGACAAAGGAGATGACTATGGCGGGTCCGGCAAACTGCGCCGCAGCTTGTCCTGTAATGACGAAGATCCCAGCGCCGATGATGGCTCCGATGCCCAGGGTCACAAGGTTCAAAGGACCCAGCGCACGGCGCAAGCCGCCGACCTCGCCTTCGGCTTCGTGCATGAGGCTCCCAAGATCTTTTTTCGCAAACAGTCTAAGACTCATGTTCCACCCTTTGAGAAGAGCTGAGCTTCCACAGGAAATATACGGGGATCCCGATCAGCACGATAAACAGCCCGGGCCATGTGTATTGTGGCTTGTAACGCAATAGTACGACATCAATAAACACAGCCATCACAATATAAATAGCAGGCAGAACCGGGTACCCCACGGCGCGATAAGGGCGTTCAGCATCCGGATGAGTGCGGCGCAGCACAAACAGCCCCGCGATGGTCAGAATGTAGAACACAAGAACCGCAAACACGATGTAATCCAGCAACTGCCCATACGTGCCCGAGAGGCACAGAATGCAGGTCCAGACCATCTGCACCATTAGGGATACAGCTGGGGTCTTATAGGTAGGATGCAGTTTCGCCACATTCCGGAAAAAAAGCCCATCCTTGGCCATGGCATAGTAGACACGGGCGCCGGCCAGGATTAAGCCATTACTGCAGCCGAAGCTGGAGAGCATGATGGCCGCGGCCATAATATAGCCGCCCGCATTTCCGAACATCTGGCTCAAAACAGCGGTAGCGACACGGTCCTCGGTGGCGTACTGAATTCCGCGGTCCACGATTGTAGCGCCGTTCGGGACACCGTGAAGCGGCAACACGCTGATGTAGATCACATTGCACAGCACATAGAGCAGGATCACCACTCCGGTTCCGATCGCCAGGGAAAGCGGCAAATTGCGGCTGGGATTCTTAACTTCTCCTGCGGTGAAGGTGACGTTGTTCCATGCGTCGGCGGAAAATAGCGATCCCACCTGAGCGACTGCCAAAATCGTCAGCGTCCCTACCCAGACGGTCGGGCCGCCCATGCCGACCTGGATAGCGTGTCTTGCGCCGAGCCCCGCATTCTCCCAGAAATGTCCATTGAAATTGGCCGCCAAGGCCTGCGCATTCCTCATGAACAGCCCCACCAGCACCAATCCGGCCAGGGCCGACACTTTGGAAATCGTGAAGACGTTCTGGATCAACGCGCCTATCTTCACCCCGAAGACATTGATGATCGAGAGAACAACAATTAAAACAATGGCAACCAGGTTCTGAGTATTCAGGCCGACATCCATGTTGCCCAGCACCATGGGGCCAATGTGGAGGGGAGGAGCCTTCCAGAAATGCAAAATCCAGTGGCTGGATGAAATGGAAGGAAAGAATATTCCCAGGAATTTTCCGAAGGCCACGCCGACAGCTGCGACCGTACCGGTCTGAATAACCAGGAACAGCGTCCAGCCGTAGAGAAATCCCCATAGGGGTCCGAGGGCTTCCCGCAGGTAAACATATTGCCCGCCGGCACGAGGCATCATCGCGGCCAGTTCACCGTAGCTGAGAGCACCCACGATGGTCATGAAACCGGTCACGAGCCAGGCGCCAATCAGCAAGGCGGGTGAACTCACCTCCCGCGCGATTTCGGCGGAGACGATGAAGATGCCGGAGCCGATCATCGAGCCCATGACCAGGGTCGTGGAGCTGGTCAATCCTAAGGCTTTAACGAATTCGGTGTTTTGATGAGTAGCAGACTCCCATTCCCTCACTGCTACCGCCGCCTGATTGATCTGGGTACTCACGTCTCTCCTGGTTCTTGCTAACCCTGAACGCCAGTCGGCAAATTGCGCCCCATGGCGAGTTAGCCGACCGCGATAGACTTTACCTTAATATCCGCAAAAAATCGCCTGCTGATTGACGCGGGGCTGAGATCAGGTCCGATATCACGGCAACAGAGTCCGCGCCTGCGGCGATCGCCTCGCTGCCATTCGCGCGGGTGATACCCCCGATCGCGACCAGCGGTTTATTGGTGAGAGAACGCGCCTGGCATACCCCGTCTAACCCGATTACCGGATCGGGATTCGCTTTGCTCATAGTCCGGAACACCGGTCCGATGGCGACGTAGTTTGCAGAAGTTCTTGCGGCTTCGGCAATCTGCTCCGGGTTGTGAGTGGAAACCCCTAACCACAAATCGGGACCGATAACACTGCGAACACTCTCGGGTGAAAGATCATCCTGGCCGACGTGAACCCCATCAAACTCCGATAATAGGCAGAGGTCGGCGCGATCGTTCATGATCAGCTTGGCGGCATTCCCCACCGCCCGTTTCAGATCTCTTGCCTGAGCCAGCATCTGGCGGGCATCGCCACTTTTATTGCGATACTGCAGCAGTGTTACCCCGCCTGCAAGCAGCTCCCTGGCGAAGGTGCAGACTGCCTCCGTGCCCGGAAAACAAGAAGCATCCACGATTGCATAGAGTCGGGGCAGGCTAATGTTTGTGGGCATGTTTGCTGCCAGAGTAGTTCTGCAAGGTACGAAATCTAGGCCGCCGACTCCTTCTTCGCGGCGGAAAGAATCTTCTCAATATAGGTCGTATCGATGCGGCCGGCGCGGAAATCGGCATCGCCAAGAATGCGGCGGTGTAACGGGATGGTGGTATAGATGCCTTCCACGATAAACATCTCGAGTGCGCGAGACATGCGGGAAATCGCCTCATCGCGATCTTTCCCCCGCACGACCAGCTTAGCAATCAGAGAATCGTAGTAAGGGGGGATGACACCCTCGGCGTACGCAGCCGTGTCAATTCGTACCCCCGTTCCTCCGGGGGGATGGAATGCCGTGATTTTTCCGGCCGAAGGAGTGAACTTCTCTGGATGTTCCGCATTGATACGGCATTCAATGGCATGGCCGCGATGAACGATGGGACCATGGAGCACGTTCTCCAGACGTTCACCCGCGGCCAGCAAAATCTGGCTTTTGACCAGATCCACATCAGTCACCATCTCGGTTACGGGATGCTCAACCTGGATGCGGGTGTTCATTTCGATGAAATGGAGACGCTGATTCTCGTCCATGAGGAACTCCACCGTGCCCGCATTGACGTAGCCGATCTCCGATAAACTTTCGGACAAGATACCGCCAATCTCATCGCGCAACTGCGGTGTCACTCGCGTAGAGGGAGATTCTTCCAGAAGTTTTTGATGGCGGCGCTGAATACTGCATTCACGTTCCCCCAGGCTCACGACGTTGCCATAAGAATCGGCGAGAATCTGAAATTCGATATGCCGGGGCCTCTCCACATACTTTTCCATGTACAGGTCGCCATTGCCGAAGGCGGCGGCAGCTTCGGAAGATGCGGCCTTGAATAGGGCCGGCAGTTCTTCCTCGCTGCGGACGATGCGCATGCCACGCCCACCTCCGCCAGCCGAAGCTTTAATGATTACTGGGAAGCCCACCTGGCGAGCCCATTCCGCGGCTTCGCCTTCGGAAGAGAGAATCCCCTCCGACCCGGGCAAAATGGGAACCCCGGCCTTACGCATGGCATCGCGCGCTTTTTCCTTCTCGCCCATGAGGCGGATAATTTCGGGTGACGGTCCGATAAACTTGATGCCGCAGGTTTCGACCACCTCGGCGAAGTTGGCATTCTCCGAAAGTAGCCCGTAGCCGGGGTGGATTGCTTCGACGTTGGCAATCTCAGCCGCACTGATCACAGCCGGGATATTTAAGTAGCTCTGAGAGATTTGCGGCGGACCGATGCAGATGGCCTCATCGGCAAATCGAACCGGCAGGGAGTTGCGGTCGGCCTCGCTATAGATGGCCACGGTGCGGATGCCAAGTTCCTTGCAAGCGCAAATGACGCGCAGGGCAATCTCCCCCCGGTTCGCTACAAGGATTTTCTTGAACATAAAAAAACAATTAGCAGTTGGCAGCTAGCATTTAGTCCGAAACCGGTGCACATCTCACCGATCTCGCCAAAATGCCAAGTGCTAAACGCTAATTGCTCCCCCTTTTCGACCTTCCGACTCACTTCACTTCGCGCGAATCGCGAATAATTCCTGTCCATACTCAATGGGCTGGCCGTTGCTGACGAATTTCTTCACAATCTCGCCGCTGACATCCGATTCGATCTCGTTCATCAGCTTCATCGCTTCCACGATGCAAAGCACCTGACCAACTTCAACCGTGTCCCCAACCTTCGCGAATGGGGGTGCGCCCGGCGACGGCGACTCGTAAAACGTACCCACGATAGGCGATCGCACTGAGTGCAAGGGCTCCTCCGGCTTCGAAGGAAGGCTTTCGGCTGGCGCGCCTGGAGGAGCAGCAGCAGGCATGACCGCGGCGGATATGGCTTCCGGGCTGACCTGTGTGACAGTCGGAATAGGAATAAAGCGCGTTTCTGCCGCGGTCGCCGGAACAGCACGTTTAATACGCACTTTGACATCGCCGCGTTCCAGTTCGAACTCGGCAATATCCTGTTCCTTCAAGAATTCAATGAGTTCTTTAAGTTCTTTCTGATTCATCTGCCTGCGGCAAGAATGCAATTACCAATGTAGTTTTCTAGGAACCAATTCAAAATACGTCCCTCAGATGCAGATTAGCTCTTTGGTGGTGGGCGTAAGCACTTCGCAACCCCGTTCGGTCACTACCACCATATCTTCCACGCGCACGCCCCATTTACGCGGGACATAGGCGCCCGGCTCAATCGTGATAACCATTCCCGGACGCAGAATCTCGGATTGCCCCGAGGCAACGCGAGGAGCCTCGTGAATCTCAAGTCCCACGCCGTGGCCTGCGGAATGCGTAAAGTAACGCCCTAAGCCGGCTTTTTTCAGAACTCGTCGCGCGGCAGCATCTACTTCGCTTACTGGAACCCCCGGCCGAACCGCTTCGATCCCCGACAGCTGGGCATCCCGGACAGCTTGATAAAAACTGCGCGCCTGCTTGTCCGCACGCCCCACATACAGGGTGCGGGTCATGTCCGAGCAATAACCTGCGAGTATAACACCGAAGTCGCAGACCACGAACCCTCGCCGCGGAATACGCTGATCCGAGGCTCGGCCATGAGGCAATGCGGAGCGTGGCCCAGACGCAATGATGGTTTCGAAAGACATACCTTCGCATCCACGCTTGCGAGCCGCGTACTCAACCTGAGCAGCCACGGCGGTTTCTTGGACGCCTGGACGCACCGCTTTCAAAATATCCTCAAACAGATCCGACCCGGAACGCACTGCCTTTCGGATGAGTGCGATTTCAGCACTGTCTTTGATCATCCGTTGCTCCTCAACCAAAGCAGGAGCGCTCCTGATTCGGAACTTCTTCGGCAACTGAGCGGCTACGCGGTCCCGGTCAGCCACTGACAGGTGAGCACCCTCAATTCCGACGGTCGCCTTACCACGCACACGCGCCTTGAACCACTCGGCCGCGGCAACCAAGGGAGCCTTGGGCGCGATCAACACCTTACCCTCCCGCACCTGCTCTCGAGCCTGTTCGCTATAGCGGCCATCCGTCACGAACACGCTTTCCTGTCTACTAATTGCCAGAACTCCAGCGGAACCAGTGAAGCCGGTCAGATAACGGATATTGGGCAGGTGATTCACGAGCAGGAAATCGAGGCGATGCTGCGGCAGCGACGACCGCAGGCGCTGCAGGCGAGTGGGAGACATATTCTGAGTGTAGCAAGAGAAGAAGCGCAATTAGCCAGCACGGCCCTGGCAGCATCAGAAAGCCGCTTCACAGGCGAATTGTCGTGTGCTAATTGCTATTAGCTAAGGGCCGAAAAGGACAAACCGCCGGAGCAGCCCTGGTTTTTTTCAGGGCTCCCGGCGGCAGTCTTCGTTCAACTCGTTATGTTTGAATGATGCGTGGCGTAATGAAGAAGATCAGCTCCTGATTGCTGGTGCTGACATTACGACGCTTGAACAGGTTGCCTAATGCCGGGATGTTTCCCAACAGAGGCACCTGCTGTACGCTGACGTTGTTCTGGGTTTGGATCACACCGCCGATGACGACTGTCCCACCGTCGGTGACCAGTACCTGAGTGGTCGCCTGTTGCGTGATCAGGGTTGGGTTGCCTTGCACCTGGCGGCCAAAGTCAGGCGTCGTGTTCTCCACGTCCACGTTCAGGAAAATCGTGTTTTCCGACGTAATCTGCGGCGTAACCGTTAACCGCAAGAAGGCGTCGACATAGCTGACCGTAGGCGGACCGCCCAACTGGGCCTGGGTGACGATCGGTACGCGTACGCCTTGTTTCACCAGGGCCTGAATGTTGTTCTGCGTTACCACCCGCGGACGCGACAGGATCTTGAGCAGGCCTCTCGATTCTGCTGCCGTCAAGATGGCATCCACTTGGATGTGCTGGCTGTAGTTCAACAAGGTTAGCCCACTGGTTGGGCTCTGCGCCGGCATATTCGAGAACAGGGGTATCTGGCTCAAACTGGAGCCGGTCGGTGCCGACGTGCCCACGATGGTATAGAAGGGATTCAATCCAAAGACTCCAACCGGAGAAGTCCCGACCGAACTGGCACCCCCGATCGCAGTCGAGCTGTTGCCGAAACCGAACCCGAACTGTGTGCCCAGGTCACGCGCAAAACTGCGCGTCGCAGCTACCACGCGCGCTTCGATTTCCACTTCCTGCGTCTTGCGATCCAGCTGTTGCAGGAGACGATCGATGGGAGGAATCGTCGAAGGAATATCTTCGATGATCAAAGCGTTCGTGCGATCATCCGAGATCACACTGCCGCGTTGCGACAAAAACTGTTTGACTGTCGGAGCCAGATCTTTCGAGTGCGCATAGCTCAGGAATCGGGTAACCGTCACCCTCTCCACAGCCAGCTGTTCCGACTCGATCTGGGCGCGTTTCGCATCCGCTTCTTTCTTCAGCGTATCGACGGTCGCGATGCGCAGAACATTGCCTTCCAATTGGCGGGACAAACCATTGTTCTTGAGAACGATATCGAGCGCCTGGTCCCACGGCACATCATCCAGAACGATCGTCAGTGTTCCCTTCACGTTCGGATCCAGCACAACGTTGAGGCCACTGATCTCGTGAACCAAACGGAAGAAATCCTTGAGGTCGACATCTTTCAGGTTCACCGAAATCGGCTCACCTGTGTACTTCGGACCCTCCATCGTTCCTTGCTTGGACATCTGACTCTTTTGCTCGGCCGACATGTTTACTGCGGGCGAGGCTTGGGAAGCTGCCGGCTGTGCAGCCGCAGGCTCGGCAGGCGCCGCGGTTTGGCTCTGCATGGCGGCGCTGGGCTTGGCTAGCACATCAGCGGCAGGCTTATCCGCAAACTTTGCGGCCGCCTCTATGGTCCGCACCGGAGGAGTAATCGTACTCAGATCAGCCTTTGCATCCTTGGGCTGATACGAGGGTTCAACAAATACGAATTCCTTTGGCGTGGACGAAGCATTGGCAACGCTCGCGGCTTTGCTCGCGGCCGGCGTCACAGTGACAGGCTGCCGTGTCACGACCTGGGGAGCGGCCGCTTTAGGCGATACCGGAGCCAGCTGTGGAGCTTTGGCCGTGGCATCCGAAGCATGTAGCTTCAGCACCATCTTGCCCGTATCCGGTACCAGTTCATAGCGGACCGGTGTGGCCAGATCAACCACGACACGAGTCGTAGGCGGGACTTGACCGTCCATGCCGACGCGCACGGCTTTGACACCGTCGCTATCGACGGCGAGGCGACGTTGGTCGGTCACCGCGACCGTGTTGGGCAGGTCGATGACCAGGCGGTCCGGGTGGTCCATCCTGCTCAGTTTGGGCTGTACCTGTCCCAGGGCCGTCATCTCGACGCTGATGCCATCGTTCCCGCGCACCACGTTCAGGCGCTTCAGGACGGCGTGTTTCTCCGTCTGGTCGCTTCCCCCGGCGCCCGTGTTCTGCGTCTCGGCCGCCATCATCAAGCTCGCGATGAGCAGCGGTATAAGTACACCCAGCAATTGCTTTCGCATTTCCCTTCTCCCCACGCGTGCGGTACGTGCCCGCTCGCGTCTGTCAAATTCCATTCTGCGGCTTGCTGCCGCACGCCGCCGCTAGACTGCCGGCGTCGTAATTTTCTTCACAACTTCGCGCGTGAATTCCTTGCCTAACTTGTCCATATAACTTTCCTTGAAGACCACCGAGTCGCCCGTAATCTTCACCACATAGCCATTGAAAACGGGATCGTTTTCCTTCAGGAAATAAGCCTTGTTCATGGCATTCACCACCACCGCAATCATTCCCGTTTCCGACTTCACTACGCCCCGTAAAATGATCTGATCGATGGCCAGGCAACGCTTCCCGGTGCTGCAACCAGGACCGGTCGGGCTGTTCACCACGGGGCTCAGGAAAGGATCGCGTCGTCCTTCCGCGGTGATCATTTTCTTTTCTTTCGGCTCTGCTGGCGCGGCCGCGGCTTGCGCCGGCGGAACTGCCGGCTTGGCTGCGACTTTCTTGCCCGTTGCTGGCGTTTTGGAAACACTCATCTTCCCGGGCCGTGCAAACGGTCCGGATTTCTGCGCACCCTGCTTGGGCTGAGGAGCAACTGGAGCTACAGAAATCTTGGTCGGCGCCTTCGCTGACTTGACATCGGCTACCGGCTTGAGGCCAGTATTGGCCACAGCTGGCTTAGCGGTTGCGTTGTTCACGTTTAGCTTGACCGGCGCGCTGGCCGTAGCTGGCTTAGCTGCGGTGACGGTCCCAACTTTTTGCGTACTGGGCGCTGCGCCATTGCCTGTTACGGGCTTGCTGGCTGCGGGTTTATTCGCCGTATTTACAGGACCGGTCGCTGCTTTAGCAGGCGTACCGCTGGTCGCTGTATTCTTCCCCGGCTGGGATTGCGGCGGATTCGGCTTGGCCGCGTTCTGCTGCGGTGCGGGCGCAAACTTGTCCTTGATCTTCTGAATAAACGAGGTCTGCGCCGACACGGTACCCACCAGCGTAATGGCTATCAGCACTTGCGCGATTCGCTTCATAAGGTTTCCTCTACCGCTTCGCGGGCGCACTGGCCGGCGGCGTCATGTCGTGACTGAAAAACGTAGTGGCAACACAGGTCGCAACCACGCTCTCTCCCGGTGCATAGGAATACGTATGCTTGGGTTTGGCTTCGTTTGGCTTCTTTACCGACGAAACCATCAGATTGGACACGTTGACGATGCGCTCCAGCTTGCCCACGCGATCAAAGAAATTCAGCATCGAGTAATATGGCCCATCGAGTTCCAGCTCAAAAGGCAGTTCCGTATAGAAATCTTTGTTGGAAACCGGCATGGCGGTGTACCGGCGTAGTTCGATTCCAGCCTTGAGGGCTTCCGCGTCAACGGCGCGAATGAAATCATCGGCCTGCTTCTCGTCCGGTACGATACGGCGCTCGATGTCGAGTTGCTGCTTGAGAGTCGCCAACTGGCGCTCCATCTCCGCCAGCTTCGGCCGGTAGGCCTCCAATTCCCGGTTCTCCCGTTCCTTAGTCTCCAATTGTTGCTGGGCTTGCGCGTTCGCATCCCGCTGGCTCTTAAATAGCGTGAAATACAGAGCCACGGTCAGAAGAATCCCTCCCAAGAGCAGGATCCCCCATTGCTTAATGCCCGGCAGTTCGTTGAAAGTCTCCATAGTTTTCCCAGCCTTTATGACTTCGCTTTCTGGCAGCTCAGGGTGAAAACGAATGCCTGAATTTCCTTGTTTTGCGAGTCCTGATACGTCTCTTTGATCTCGACGTTATTGAAGTAGCCTGTCTTCTGCAGGTTCGTGATCAGGTTCGCAACCGCATCCTGACTGAGGGCCAGCCCTTCCATGTTGATCGAGCCGCCCTCGTCCTTCACCCAGTTCAGCCACACCGCTTCGGTGTTGTTAACCGTGGAACCGACCGTGTTGAGGAGATCGACCGGACCGGTCTGCTTCGCCCGCAGCTGGTCGATCACGTCCACCCGGCGCTTGTAGTTTTCTGCTTCGCGCTGCCGCTCCAGGTAGCGGGCCTTGACGCTGGACAATTCCGCGTTCTTGCGCTGGGCCACCGCCATCTGTTGCTGGATCCTGGTTTTTTCGCTGTCCAGCCGGTACCAGTAGGCGGCATTGCCCAGAGCTGCAATCGCCAGCACAGCCGCGATCTTGATGAGCGGGCTAACCCCGCCGCCAAGATCCATCTCCATTACAGCGGGAGTACTGCCGCGCTTGTTCTTCGGTTTGGGTGCACCCAGCAGGTTTATGCGAATCATAGGTCTTCAAAGCTCCTCAGGGCCAAGCCCACCGCGACTGCCAACTGTCCGGCGTTCTGCTCGATTAGGTCCGCCGACGAATCCGCTGGCGGCGCTATCTTCTGAAAGGGATTGAGAATCTCAACCGGCAACGAGAACTCCTGGCGCAACGCCTCCAGCAGCCCGGAAACTTTCGACGAGCCGCCGGCCAGGTAAATCTTCTCGATGTGTTCTCCCGCCGCGCTGGCACGGAAGAAGTCGAACGTCTTCTGAATTTCGAGAACGATAATTTCTGTCACCTGCTGCAGAATGGGCGTCTTTGCATCCTCGCTGACCGTACCCACTTTCTTGCCCAACTTCAGGGCTTCGGCATCATCGAAACTCAGATCGAGCTCCTTCTGCAGCGAGTCCGTGTACTGGTGCCCGCCCACGCTGACGTCGCGCGGGAACAAAGGGGTCGTGCCTTTCACAATGTTGATGTTCATGACGCTCGCCCCCAGGTTCAACAGGGCAACCACCTGGCCCGGCGCCGGCTCGGAGTTGTACTCGTAGCAGTTCTGCAGGGCCAGTGAATCGATGTCCACAATAGCCGGGGTACGGCCTGCCATCGAGAGTACGTTGGTGTAGTTGAGAATCTTGTCCTTCTTTACCGCCACCAGGAGCACATCCATAGTTGGACTGCTCGTGTCTTCCGACAGAATCTGGTAGTCAAGATTCACGTCCGCCAGATCGAACGGAATGTGCTGCGCCGCTTCCTTCGGAATTGCTTCCGACAGTTCGGCGTCGCTCATCGAGGGCAGCGGAATGCGCTTCACAATTACGGAGTGACCGCTCACTGCCGTGGCCACTGCCTTGGTCTTGATCAGACAATCGGAGAACAGTTTGGAGATGGCGGTCGACACTGTTCCCGAGTCGACAATCATCGAGTCCACCACAATATCGGGCGCCAGAGGCTCCAACCCGAGATGGGCGACTTCAATGCCCGCACGGGAGCGCTTCAACTCCACCGCCTTGATGCTCGAGGAGCCTACATCCAGCCCCACGATCGACTTCGATCCGAAAAGTCCAAACATGTGCCCGCCTTTTCCGTGTGGCACGGGCACTGTTGCCCGCGCACTGTCGTATTACTGCGAACTGGCGGCTCCTGCCGCTTTAGGTTTCTTCTTGTTCCCTGCTTCTATTTCGGCACTTTTTTCTTCCATCCACTGGTCCAGCTTCGATTTTTTGAAGCGCCAGCGGTTGCCGAGCTTGAAAGCGGGGATCTTTTGCTCGTTAACGTACTTGTAGAGCGTGTCCGGACTAACCCCCAGGTACTGCGAAGCCTGGCGAATATTCATGACTTCCCGTGCGTCTGCCATATTTAGTGGCCTTTCCACAGAAAACCCGCGCACCGTACCAGCGTTTTACCGCCACTACGCCGCAGACTGGAGAGAACGTCCACAGAACTTTGGGGTCAGAGACTGCCTTGGGGAGTTGTTTGTGTCGAGAGCATAGCGCAACCGGGGAAATCGGCGCTGGATAAGGGAATTGCGGGTTTTTGGCCGTTTTTCCCGGTTTTTCTGGAAAGAGAAATTATGCTACCTGCATTATATGTCTATATGTTGTGTATCTATTCACCTGGTACTACTATAAGTTGGTTTTGTGTAAGCGCCTGAGCTGGCGCGAGTCATGCCAGTAACCAAGGTACTACGCACGGTACTTCAGTGCTAAGACACAGGTATCGCGCACAAACAGTCGCCAGAATGGACGCGGTATTTGCTCGATTGTCTCGCCGCTCCCTTAGTCTGGCCGCCGAATCGCTCGAATAATCAACTGCACCGGCAAAATCCAGACGATCCGACAGATCCGCACGATTCGATTGTTCCACTCTAAATTGCAACCAGTGAAAACCCGAACTGCATCAGTTGAGTAATGCGCTCTCCCATCGCATGGTGTGGGTTCCTGGTATTAGTGTTTTGCCTTGCTGCCGTTGCCCTCGCGCAGCAAAACATTCCGGATACCCCTCAACCGACCGCACCTTCTGCCACTCCGGCTACGACTCCCTCGCCGGCAACGCCTCAGCCGTCAACATCCGGGACTCCCCCCGTAAAGGAAACAACAAACCAGACTGGCGGCAAGAAGGACTTTGGGAAGACCCATATCTTCTGGGTTATTCCAAATTACCGTGCCGATGAGGGCGAACTCGAGATCAAGGCGCTTACTCCAAAGCAAAAGTTTAAGGTAGCCTTGGACGATTCTTTTGATCCCTCCGCGTTCCTGGTGGCAGGGGTATTTGCGGGAATCTCAATGGCGCAGCGACAATATCCTCATTTCGGCGTGGGAGCGGCAGGCTTCGGCAAATACTATGGCGGCGCATTTGCCGATCAGGCGGTCGGCAATTTCATGACGGAGGCGCTATTCCCGATCGCTTTACATCAGGACCCGCGTTATTTCACAAAAGGCAAAGGCGGCTTCTTCCGGCGCACGGGATATGCCATGAGTCGCGAGGTAATCACGCTCGGGGACGACGGTCGCAATCATTTCAACACTTCCGAACTTGCGGGGAACTTCGTGGCGGCTGGTGTCTCCAACTTGTACTACCCTGCCGCCGACCGATCTTTCGGGAATACTGTGAACAAGTGGGGTCAGCAACTTGCCCTCGATACCTTCTTCAACGTGATGAAGGAATTCTGGCCCGATCTTCGGCGTAAGGTATTTCGTGCCAGCTATTGAACGCAACAACTCAATGTGGGAATCAATTCCAGATCCGGCGAATACCCAAGGATTGCACTCCGCAAACCAACACAAGGTACAGGCTGGACGCGAACAAGGCCCAGGTGGGGAAGGCAACGGTAGTGAGGCTGAGAAGATCGGCGATCACCGGGGCCGACGGCATAAATCGAGTTGGGCGGTTATCGGTCATAATGCTTGATCCTCATCAGCGTGCAGTAGTTAGAACACCGTGAGCGCCGGGAAGATTCGCCCCACAACGTAAAAAGATGTAAAGCTTTCTTGCAGAATCTCTCGTGTTCATGGATTATTCAAAACAACCATTTGGGGTACCTATGGGATCCCGAGCATCGGGGATTCCGTACTTCTGCGAATTCGGGAGCAACAAACTGGCCAGCATCGATCCGAATTCCCTGGTCATAACCGCATATCCGCTACCCAATTCCAATGCTCGACCACGCCGCCTGGCGCTTGCGGCTGACAACACCATCTACTACACGGACTATGAACGCGGATATTTGGGTCACTTCGATCCAAGGACGAAGAAGGTGGAAGAATGGGCGTCGCCAGGCGGCGGCAACTCCAATCCTTACGGGATCGCGGTTACTCCAGACGGCGCAGTGTGGTATGCGGAGACTGGAGTGAAGCCGAACACCCTGGTCCGATTTGATCCCAAGACAAAGAAATTGCTACGCACCCCGGTTCCTTCCGGCGGTGGGGTTATTAGAAATATGGCAGCAACGAGTGATGGGAAGGTCTACATCGCTTGCAGCGGAGTCAACAAAATCGGGATAGCGGAACTGCACTGAGCTAGGGACCGCGTGACGCGCTAAATGTGATTGAATGCTACCGCCGCCGCAGGTATCATTCCGACCTCACGGTACGGCAAGCTCGTTGCTAAAAGTTGCCGGCGAGGCTGTCGGATGAGCTTGGCTGTTATCTGGCCCCAACCTCTCGATCCTTTTCACTCCATTGCGCTTTCCGCGCTGGTGGCGGCGGTTCCGCTGGGCATCGTGCTGCTCCTCATGGGAGTGTTTCGCAAGGGAGGTTTGCTCGCCTCTGCTTGCGGATTAGTGAGTGCGACGGCGTTGGCACTCACTGTATGGCACATGCCGTTTCACCTGGCTGCGTGGAGCATTGCCTATGGATTCCTCTTCGCCGTCTGGTCGATCTTGTGGATTGTCTTCAATGCCCTGTGGCTTTACAACCTGTCGGTAAAAACCGGATCTTTCGAATTGCTGCGACGATGGATGGCGAAGCACGCTTCCGGCGACGCCTGCATTCAGGCCATTCTGGTGGCCTTCAGCTTTGGAGCGCTGCTGGAAGGGAGCGCCGGTTTCGGAGCGCCGGTGGCGGTCACCGGTTTTTTGCTCGTCGGCCTCGGCTTTGAACCCATTCGCGCCGTCGTGGTCGCGCTGATCGCCAATACGGCGCCCGTCGCGTTTGGAGCGTTGGGAGTTCCTATTGTTGCTTTGGCGGGAGTCACTGGACTTGACCTGATGAAGCTCTCCTCCATGGTGGGCCGCCAACTGCCGCTCCTCTCCTTCATACTTCCTGCATACCTGGCGTTCGTAGTGGCTGGATTTAAGGGCGTCCGAAAAAGTTGGCCGGCAGCCTTGATTGCTGGAACGAGCTTCGCCGGCGCGCAGTTCCTCGTGTCGAATTTATGGGGTCCGTTCGTCACGGATATTGTGGCGGCGCTGGTTTCCATAGCAGCTCTTACGGCTTACCTGAAGATTTGGCCGCGGACAGCAACTCAGCCGTTGGAATTTGCAGTAGCCGTTGAACCCAACGGACATCCTGCCCACGAACCGCTGTCGCTGCGCGCCGCGATCAGCGCCTGGCTGCCATGGTCTGCACTGTCGGCGGTCATGATCCTGTGGTCCTACTTGAAATTATTTCAACGCGCGCAGTTTCCGATCACGATTGCCGGTCTTCACAACGCGGTCCTCATCACGCTTTATCAGAAACCTTACGCGGCCATTTATTTGTTCCAGCCATTGACGGGCGGCACTGCGGTTTTAGTAGCCAGCATTCTGACCGCAGTCTGCTTCCGCGTAAAACCTGCGGTTTTTCTGGAATCAGGATTCAAGGCACTACGGCAACTCGCGATGCCCGGACTTACCGTGCTGATGATTGTCGGCCTTGCCTACCTTTTCAATTATTCAGGCATGGCCTATACCATTGGAGGCGCCGTAGCCGCGGCAGGTGCGGTGTTTCCGATCCTGAGCAGCTATCTCGGCTGGATCGCCTGCTTCCTCAGTGGAAGTGACACCTCCAGCAATCTTCTGTTCGGAAACTTGCAGGTCGCGGCCGCCCACAATCTGCACCTAAGCCAGGTACTGCTGGCGGCCACCAATTCCTCGGGCGCAGTGACCGGCAAGATGATCTCTCCACAGAATATCGCCGTCGGGGTCACCACGGTCGGACTAATCGGCAAAGAAGGGAGCGTCCTGCGGCGCACTTTTTGGCATAGCGTCTTGCTGGCAGGATTGCTCGGCCTGCTGGCGTTCGCGCAGGCTTACTGGATTCCCGGCATGGTACCGTAAACGTCTCTTGCCCATGACCCAACTCGTCCGCACTCTCCGGTTGTGGGATATGGTCTTGCTTGTGATCGGCTCGGTAATCGGCTCGGGAATATTCCTGGTTCCCGGCGTCATCCTGCGCCAAGTAGATCACTCGGTCGCACTGGCCTCCCTGGTTTGGATTGCAGGGGGAGCGCTTTCCCTGCTGGGCGCTCTCACTTACGGCGAACTGGCCGCCATGCGACCGGTCTCTGGCGGCTTATACATTTATGTGCGCGAGGGCTTTGGACGACTGCCGGCCTTTCTTTATGGGTGGGCCATGTTCGTGGCCATCGCCAGTGGCACGGTGGCATCGCTGGCGGTGGCTTTCAGCACCTACCTGGGCACGGTAATTCCACTGGGCGGGTGGATGGACAAAGTCGTCGCGGTCGGCGTGATTGCACTCGTCACTGGCGTAAATGTGTGGGGTACACGCCACAGTGCCGACCTGCAGAACTGGACGACCCTCATCAAGCTTCTCTTGATTCTCGTCATGAGCGTGGTCCTGCTATGGCTCGGCCATGGATATTCTGGGATACCTCGGCAATTGTGGCCGGCCCAAACGAGCGCGTCTTTGATTTCCAGCTTCGGCCTGGCCATGATCGCGGTGCTGTGGGCCTATGAAGGCTGGCAATTTGTGACCTATTGCGCCGGCGAAACCGTTAATCCACAGCGCAATTTCCCCCGCGCATTGTCTTACAGCGTGCTCCTTCTCGCTTTCGTTTACCTGCTCGCGAACATTGCTTATCTGGCGGCTCTTGGACCTGAGGCAGCGGCCCAAACCGACACGATTGCCGCCACTTCCATGGCGACGGTACTGGGCCCTGGTGCAGCCAAGTTAGTGTCCCTGATTATTTTGATTTCGGTGTTCAGTTCCATCAATTCCGTTTCCCTTACGGCGCCGCGCGTGTTCTACGCGATGGCGGAAGACCGGCTCTTTTTTCGCAAGCTCGCTGAGGTCCACCCGCGCTTTCGCACTCCAGCCTTTGCGGTTACGGCTTTGGGCATATGGTCGGCGTTGCTTGCCGGCATGGGAAAATTTCAGGAATTGGTGAATTACACGATGTTCGTCGCCTGGATATTCTACGGACTGGGAGCAGCCAGCATATTCGCCTATCGCCGCCAGCATCCAGAACTCCCGAGGCCTTATCTGGTACCGGGATATCCATGGACGCCGCTGCTCTTTGTGGGTGCGGCAGCAGCACTCGTAATCAATGTGATCGTCTCCACGCCGAAAAATGCGGGCGTGGGGTTGGGAATCCTCGCAATTGGCCTGCCGGCATACCTGTTGTGGCGCAGGCGCGCCACCGGAGACCCACAAAGTGCCGAGAGGACGATAAACAGATAGAGCCCCGCGACCGAGTCTTAGTGCTCGTTCAGGCAATACTCACCCAATTTCTCATCGCTGGCTACATTGGCCGTTGCAGAAAACAGATCCACATTCTGGCAGTCGTACATTCCGTGATTTTTCGGCAAGCGCACCATCTGATATGCGCCCGCTCTCACAGGCGTGCACCAAGCCTGTTCCGCAGTGCACTGCAGTTCCAATTGTTTTCCGTTCTCCGCGACGGTCACCAGTACTATGCCGCTAACCGTTTGCACGTTCTTGACGGTGACCTGAACCTTTTCCTGTGCCCACACAATAGTTGCCAGTAGAAGAACGAACCAGATTTCTTTTTTCATAAATCCCTCCTGCGGAGGACTGCGTCGTGAACCGGGAAGCAAAGGAGTAATCGAAGCGCGCCCCGCAATCGCAGCAAACGCGGTGCAACTGTCCCGCTGTTTGCAAAATGCGGCTCAGATGCACGTGATGACAACCGAATGCGAAATCGAATGTCTTCAGCTGAAACTCTAGATGTGCAGCTTCCGTTCGTGATGTGCCAACCAGGCCCATACCACACACGCGGGAGACTCATGTTCCCATCCCGCTCTACGGGATCTCCAGAACCGCCATATCAATTTTTAGATCAGACTCACCGAGGGCTGCAGTGATTGCAGTCACGACTGCAGTGTGATTGCGGACAGACCGAGGCAGGATTTCGAGAGCTTACTTTTTAACCAGGCTGCTGTGACTGGCGACACACATCCAGGTGCCATTCTGATTGATCCAGGTATCGGTGAAACGGCCCACATGATCATAAGGCCTGCTGTTATAGGTGCCCTTGGTGTGATAGGTCCCGGTAACGATGGCAGTGTTCTGAAAAAATGAAACCTTCACGTCTTGGATATTCATGAAGCTGGGCTTGAATTGGGGATCGCGGATGTCGGCCAGAAATTTCTGGCGGTCGGTGACTTGCCCGTCATATTCCGTGTCGGTAAAAGGGTCGGCAACCATCGCGGCCAAGGCGCTGGAATCGCCATTGACCTGAGCCTCATTCCACATATGCTCGAGCACAACGAGCTTCGATTCACGGGGATCAACAGGACCGGCTTGTGCCCATGCCGCTAAGGCCAATAAGAAAACGAAGAAAGTCTGGCTTGTCACGGAACTCCCCCACGGTGGCAGGGAACATAGCAATTGTCCTGGTAAAACCGCAACTACAAAGACAGTCGTAAAGTTACCGAGGTCATGGGCCTCGTACGTCAGGTCGAAGACGCTACGCTGCTCGGTACCCTATCAGACGCTCTGACTCTACATACAGCTCTGTAGATGCTCACCAGCAACCCGCAGAGCAGCTATTCCAATCTAATCTTTCTACGGAGACCTTACCCCTATGAAGTACTTACCTTTTGTGCTGCTCGCGCTGATTCTGTCGGTAGCTTGTGGAGCCGGCCATCCCAACTTGAAGAGCATTACCGTCACCCCGGCATCCGCAGTGGCGTCGAGCCGCGGCCAGGTCGGATTCACCGCAACCGGCATCTTTACTGACAATTCGAGCCGAGATCTCAGTCCTGCTGACGGCTTGAGTTGGAGAAGTTCCAACACCACGATAGCCAGCATCGATGATGCCGGCCTGGCAAGCTGTAATGCTCCAGGCAGTGTCACTATTACCGCAAGCGCACCGGTGAATCTGCAGTTGACGATCAATAACGGAATCAGCAACACGGCTCAGACAATTCGTGGTACCGGAACTTTAAACTGCACATAACTTCGCGGTCGTAAGTTAGTTTGCCGTCGTAAGTTGATGTGCCGTGATTCAATTCGGGCAAGGAAGAAAAATAAATGGGAACAGGTCCTTGTCCTGCTCTCCGCTTTTAAGGTAGCGTCGGACTAACCACTTCCGTCGATCGCGTCAGAGTTTGTCCACAGATTGTGGTAACGCTTCAGCGATATCCAATCCATTTACACCGTTTCTCAGTGTCCCCCGCAACGGGAGGCGACATGCGCAGACCCAGAGACTGGAGAAGAGTCTACAAATTAGTTGGTGCGGAGAACGACCCGCGCCGGCGGGATGAATTGTGCGAGCAAGCGCGCCGCCTGATCCAGGATCGCTCGCTCGAGTTGGCAGACGGCGACTCTGGGAGCAAGCGTTCCGATCCTGCTGAAATCAATGAGCTCGACCGGGCGTTGCGCGGTCTCTGGATTCTGCAAAACAGAGATTGGTAGCTACCGCATTCGGGTAGTCCAATATCGGATTTCGGCGAGTCACAAAATTCCTCTGTTACAAAATCCGGTTGATTCATCGGCGCAAAGTCCACGCTCCGCATCCCATGCCACCTCCGCTCGGATGCTAAAATGGAATTTGGCAATCACCGCATCGGCACTCGTCATCTGAGGCGTACTCACAATCATGCTTTCCGGGTCACAAATTCGGCGAAAGTTTCTGGATTATTTTGTCCAGCACGGCCATAAGGAGGTTCACTCCTCGTCGCTCGTCCCCGCCAATGATCCGACCCTGCTGTTCACCAACGCAGGCATGAACCAGTTTAAGGACGTGTTCCTGGGCCTGGAAAAGCGCGACTACAAGCGCGCTACGACCTCGCAGAAATGCGTGCGCGCCGGTGGCAAGCACAATGATCTCGAAAACGTCGGCTTCACCAATCGCCACCACACCTTCTTCGAGATGCTAGGGAATTTCTCGTTTGGCGACTACTTCAAAAAAGACGCCATCGCCTTTGCCTGGGAACTGGTGACTTCACCGCAGTGGTTCGGGATTCCGAAAGATAGGCTGTTCGTCACCATCTTCAACGGTGAAGGCGGCGTGCCGCGTGACGAAGAGGCGTATCACCTCTGGTTTCAGCAGGGAGTCCCCAAGGAACGCATCTACGAATTCGGATTGAAAGACAATTTCTGGCAGATGGGCGATACCGGTCCATGCGGGCCGTGCAGCGAGATTCATTACGACATGGGAGTGATCGCCAGTGATCAGGGTCACGCCGATTGCGAGTTCGGGTGCGATTGCGGACGCTACGTCGAGATCTGGAACCTGGTGTTCATGCAGTTCGACCGGGATGCCAGCGGAAAGCTGAACCCGCTGCCCAAGCCGTCAATTGATACGGGCGCGGGACTGGAGCGACTGGCGGCGGTGTTGCAGGGCAAGATTTCCAATTACGATACGGACCTGTTCGTTCCGCTTGTCCGGCGCGCCGCTGAATTGACCGGGGTCTCGCTGCTAAAGGAGCAGGAGAAGGAAGCGCCGGCCAAATCGGCGGCTTCGCTGCGCGTGATCGCTGACCATTCGCGCGCGTCCACATTTCTGATCTCGGATGGCGTATTACCCTCCAACGAAGGGCGCGGCTATGTCTTGCGCAAGATTATTCGCCGCGCCATTACGCACGGGCGACTGCTGGGCCAGACCAAGCCTTTTCTCTGTCAAATGGTGTTCGCGGTTCGCGACCTGATGCAGGACGCGTATCCCGAACTAAAAGAGACAGCGGAACGAGTATCAAAAACGATCCTGGCGGAGGAGACTCGTTTCGCGCATACCCTCGACCTCGGCCTGCGAAAACTGGAAGAAGATTTGCAGCCTCTGGCCGATGCGGTGCGCCAGCATCCGACCGCCCGTGCGACCTATTCCGGAGAGAAAGCTTTCAAGCTCTATGACACCTTCGGCATGCCTCTTGATTTCATGCAAGATGCGGCACGTGACCAAGGCATAGCTTTCGATCAGGAAGGCTTTGACCGCGCCCTGAACGAGCAGCGGGAACGCGCCAAGGCCTCCTGGAAAGGGGCAGCCAAACAAAGCGCCAATCCGGCTTACCGAAACTTGCCGACTTCCGTATTCGAAGGCTACCGCTCAACCCGCGCCAATGATTGCGAAGTGTTGGCCATCATCAAAGACGGTCAAGGGACGCGCCAGCTCAAACCCGGCGAAGAGGGCGAGGTCATTTTGGACCACACGCCTTTTTACGCTGAGGCTGGCGGACAAGTCGGGGATCGCGGCTGGCTCTACTCCGACGATCACAGCACTGTAGTCGCGGAAGTGACAAGTTGTTATTACCCGATTCAGGGCGTGCGTGCCCATAAGGTGGTCATGAAAACCCCGCCCTCTGAAGCCGAAGGGTGGGGCACCCTCAGAGTCGGGGATAAAGTTGATGCAGTGGTGAACACGGATATTCGCTCCGCCACCATGCGCAATCATACCGCCACTCATCTCTTGCATGCCGGCTTGCGGGAGGTCCTCGGTAATCACGTCAAGCAGGCGGGCTCGCTCGTTGATCCGGGACACCTCCGCTTCGACTTTTCGCACTTCACCGCCGTCGAAGACCAGGAGTTGCAGGATATCGAGGACCTGATCAACAAAGAAGTTCTGGGCAACGAAAAGGTCCAGGTAATCGAAAATGTTCCAATTGACGTTGCCATCAATGAGTATCACGCGATGGCGCTGTTTGGTGAAAAGTATGGCGACACGGTTCGAGTAATCAAGATCGGCGATTTCTCGACGGAGCTGTGCGGCGGCACGCACACAGGCGCAACCGGCGAGATTGGACTGATAAAAATTCTGAAGGAAGGGAGCGTCTCGTCTGGCGTCCGCCGAGTGGAAGCGGTTACGGGCGAAGGCTCGCTGCAGCACTTCCGCAAAGATCATCAGCTTGAAAACGTCGTTGCCAGCTTTGCCGCGCGCTCCGACGCCGCCAGCCCTGCGGAGGCCCTCAAGCAGGAATTGGAGAAGCGCGAAGCCGAGATCAAGCGCCTGCAACGCGAACTCGATCAGGCCCGGATGAAATCCGCTTCCTCGTCGGTTGGTTCAGTAAGCGAAAGGATCAAAGAAGTTCGCGGAATAAAAGTTCTTGCCCATCGCGTTGACAATCTGGAGCGCCCGCAGATGCGAACCCTCGTCGACCAGCTCCGGGACAAGCTAGGCTCGGGAGTGGTGCTCCTAGGTTCTGCCAGCGACGGCAACGTGGCTTTAATCGCCAGCGTAACCAAGGATCTGACCAGCCGCATTCAGGCGGGTAAGATCGTCGGCTTGGTGGCGCAAAAAGTGGGCGGAAAGGGCGGCGGGCGCCCCGATATGGCAGAAGCTGGTGGCAAGAACCCTGAAGCTCTGGACTCGGCGCTCGCCGAGGTGTATACCGTCGTGGATTCGCTGTTGGGGTGAGGTCAACACTCAGCAATCAGATAAGGCAGATCACTTAGATCTGCTCATTGGCTGCCGGGAGCCCATGCACGATCGAGTCCAGTTCATTACACACCAGAAGAAGAGAATCCTCTTCATCGATCTTCGCGGGTGCACGGCGGAAGAGATCCAGGCTATGCTCCCGGAAATTCAGGGCGCTATCACCGCCGAGCCGCGCGGGTCCGTGCTCAGTCTATCCGATTGGACCGATGCGCAGATCAGCCGCGGACTCGCCGACGAAATCAAGCGTACGATGGTCTTTGACCGTCCCCACGTCAAGCGCACAGCATTTGTCGGTATTGAAAAGATCCCCAAAGTATTTCTGGATGCGTTCAAGACTTTCGCCCGACGCGATTTCACCACGTTTTCGACGCTTGAAGAAGCGAAAGACTGGCTCGTGCAAGACTAGGGTCTGGGATAAAAATCAAGCCTGACTCAGATTCAACTCCGCCATTTCAGAGACACCGGTCCGCTCATTGGGTGGCGGAAATCTCCGCCGGTCCGGCGCGCGTCGAGAAGTGCCTGCTTCAGTTGGAAGTACCACTTGGCGGGCCGATCAGCGTCGTCAATCAACATCATGTGCGGGCTGTGCTTCAGACCTTCCGCCTGCTTCTCCATAGTCTGACGATCCTGCTCAACAAACTTGCCAAATACGTATTGCAGTAACTCAGCCCCGAAAGGGAGCCATCGGAAGATGTTCCAGGCAGCGACTACATCAATCCGGCAGTGATTGCGGCTGATCGGAGTAACGGTGGTCAGGCTGGAAAACCAATACTTGCCCGCCCGGATAGTTTCCAGGCGACGATTGGGAAGGATGAAATCTATAGTCGTGGTGATCGCTTCCGCATCCGCATAAAGCCGCAACAGTTTGTAGGGCGTGCTGTTGGAGGAAGGCGCGTGGGCGCTCATGCGGAAGCCGAACGGGATCGGTTCGAATGCTTTTTGCTTTTCGTGAATACTGTGGCGTGACCGCCACCACCAGGCCTGGTGAACAAAAGGTCCGTGCGCTGGATCCATCAGTCCGATAATTCCGTGATCGACGCTGACCGGCATTTCTGCGCACAGATAGGCGAGTTTGTAGCGATCACCTAAGGTCGGCACCCGCGGCGCCGGCTCGGTGGGCTCGCTTCGTTTCGTAAAACCGGCTCCCGTGAGGGCTGGCTCCGGCACGAACACCCAGATGAAATCGTCGTGTTCTTCGCAGCCAAAGTTTCCGGCATAGATACGGTCGACTTTGAGCTTCTGATCCGATGTCAGCGACGGAATCAGCTGGCATTGTCCGGAATGTGCGTCAAACTTCCAGCCGTGATAACTGCACTCAACCTGCTGTCCATCGAACCAGCCACAGGAGAGAGGCATGCCGCGGTGAGGACAGGCATCCTGGAGCGCGAACACGGAGCCCAGGGTGTCACGGCCAATGACCAGCGGGATTTCGAGCAGCATGGCCTTGACCAGGTGCCCGCGAAGCACGCGTTCGCTGGGCAGGGCACGGTACCAGAACCCGAAGAGCATGAGCGAGTCGGGAGTCTGGCGTTGTGGATCGGTGAGGTCCGTCATCCGGAATCAGCTGCAGTTTACTAGAACAACAAAGAACATAACCACAGAGGACGCGAGTAGCCCAGGGGAGAACGCCCTGTTTTCCTCTGTGTCCTCTGTAGCTCGTTCAGTGGGAGGCCAGCGCTATTCCGCGCCTTTGCTGGGAATCGCAAGTCCCAGTTCCTTCATGACCATCTGCAGGTCTTTCCAGGCTTCTTTCTTCTGTCGCGGATCGCGGAGCAGAAACGCCGGGTGATAGGTGACAGCGAGTTTGGTGCCTCGGAAGTCATACCAGCGCCCACGAAGATCTGACATCGGTGCATTGATAGCAAGCAGGGTCTTTGCCGCCACCGCTCCTAGTGCCACGATGACCTTGGGTTTAATCGCCGCGATCTGCCGCATGAGAAACGGCGAACAGGTTTCACATTCATCTCGTTCCGGCGTGCGGTTTCCCGGCGGGCGGCACTTGATGATGTTGGCGATATAAATCTGCTCACGCTGCAGCCCCATTGCTTTGATCATGTTGTTGAGCAGCTGCCCGGCCCGGCCCACGAAGGGCTCGCCTTGTTGGTCTTCGTCGGCGCCCGGAGCCTCGCCGATAAACATCAGGTCGGCTTTCGGATTCCCGACGCCAAAGACAATCTGCTTTCGTCCCTGCCTGTGCAAAGGGCAGCGCGTACAGTCACCAAGATCTTCGCGGATTAGTTGCAATGCCCGAACTGGGTCAACCACACCGGATTCGGCCTGTCTTGCCGTGCTCAGAATGTCGTCTTCCGGAATAGCGGGAACAAATGTTTTTGCTCTCGGCGTCATCTCTATTGGTTGTTCTTCCTGGGATTGTGTTTCAGGTAGGACTGCGACATCAGCGGTAGCGCTTACATCGCGCCGGTAATAATCATAAATGCCGAGTTCGCGATAATAACGAACACGCTCGTGCAGGGCACGCTTCAGTTCTGGGTCCAGAACACGAGCCATCAGGCCTTCACCGCCCGGCGCCTGCGCAGTTTGACAACCTGATCCAGCACGCGCTGGGCGACTTCCCATTTCGTGGTTTCGGGAACTTCGATCACTTCTTCATGCGTGATGATGGTCACTGCATTGCGGTCGGAGTCGAATCCAATTCCTTCCTGCGAAACGTCGTTCACCACGATGGCGTCGATGCCCTTGGCAGAAAGCTTCTTGCGCGCATTCTCCAGCGCATTCTCGGTCTCCGCGGCGAATCCGACGATCACGCGCGATCCCTTGTTCCGTCCGAGTTCGGCGAGGATGTCGGAAGTCGCTTCCAGTTCCAAGCTGATTGGTCCGCTGCGTTTAAGTTTTTGCGAGGCTGGCTTCCTGGGACGGTAGTCGGAAACTGCAGCCGTCTTGATCACGATGGTCGCTTGCGGCAGCAGTTTCGTAACCGCTTGCCGCATCTCTTCCGCTGATTCGACCGGCGTCACCTCAGCCCCGCCGGGAGCGGCGAGCGCCGTGGGCCCACTCACCAGCAGCACGCGCGCACCCCGCCGTAAGGCAGCTTCAGCCAAGGCATATCCCATGCGGCCGCTTGAACGATTGCTTAAGTAGCGCACGGGATCGATCTTCTCGCGGGTCGGGCCAGCAGTTATCAAAACCGTCTCGCCTGCCAGTTCCTGTGAGGCTCCCAAGGCTTCCATCGTGGCGGCAACGATTGCTTCGTTCTCGGCAAGCCGGCCTGCCCCCGTCATGCCGCACGCGAGATATCCGCTGTCCGGTTCTACGATCCGCACCCCGCGCTTCCTGAGCACTTCCAAATTCGCCTGGGTGGCGGGATGATTCCACATGTTTACGTTCATTGCAGGCGCAACCACAATCGGAGCCGTCGTCGCCAGGAAGAGCGTGGTCAGGAAATCAGTAGCTAGGCCTTGGGCAAACTTGGCCAGAACATCCGCTGTGGCGGGAGCAACTACAAGCGCATCGATAGATTGCGCAACCGCAATGTGTTCCACCGCGGAATCTATGTTCGGCTGCTCTGCGGCTGAGCCGAACAGATCGGTAATTACTTTTTCTCCGGAAAGCGCAGCGAAGGTCAGAGGCCGGACAAACTCCTGGGCGGCATGGGTCATGGCCACTTGCACGCGGATTCCTCGGTCCTGCAGCAGGCGGACAATCTCGGCCGCCTTGTAGGCCGCGATTCCACCGCTAACGCCAAGCGCGATTTTCATGGATGACCTTGGAGCCGCAGATCGTACTTGCGAGCCACAATTGATTAGACAGGCCGAGGGGACAGCGCGTCGCAGTCAATTCGCAAGTCGAAGACGTCTTAGTGCTTCGGGACACTCTTGTCCAGCATCTCGGCGGCAGCTTCTGCCGGCGACTTGACGATCTCGGGGATGATCCACTTGACCTTGCCCGCCTTGATCTCGTCCTGGGCGATGCGGCAAGGCTTGCGCGAGTGGGTTTCTATGACGGGCGGGGCTCCGCCCTGCAATTGGCGGGCACGCCGCGCCGCCACGAGAATGTACCGATAGTTGCTGTCGAATCCGTCCATTAACTTCATGGTTTCATCTCCCCTGAACTACTGCCCACGCGGTTCAGGCCGCGTTAAAAACCGCTTGCTGTTCCCGCAGTACCGTCCCGGAACGATTGCAAAATACGCCGTACCTGCCCGCGCATGTTTTCGAGACGACACCGCTCCGCCAACTCCAGAATGCGGGAATCCTCAGCGGACGGCGTGGCACCCGAGCGTCGCGAACGTTCAGCCAGCACGATCGCCTTGAGCGCGTCCACGGACTCGTCCAACCGATCGTTCACCAAAATATAGTCGTATTTATCATAATTCTCAATCTCCCGACTGGCCGTGGCCAGCCGGCGAACGATTACTTCGTCGGCATCTTGTCCCCGGCTGCGGAGGCGCCACTCCAGTGTTTTCCGATCGGGGGGCAGAATGAAGATACTCACCGCTTCCGACAGTTTCTTCTCGATCTGTGCCGCGCCTTGGACATCAATATCCAACACCAGATCATGGTTCGATCGCTGGGCTTCAACCAGGAACTTCTTGGCTGTTCCATAGCAGTTTCCGAAGACAACGGCGTGCTCAAGAAACTCATCACGCTGGACCATGGCATCAAACTGGACGCGGTCAACGAAGTTGTACTCCCTTCCATCTTGCTCGCTGCCACGTGGGTTCCGAGTGGTGTAGGAAATGGAAAAATCGAGGTTCGGAACCAGCTTGCGAAGTTCATTCACCAGGGTGGATTTTCCCGAACCCGATGGCGCAGAGATTATGTAAACGGCGCTCATTCGATGTTCTGCACCTGTTCGCGCGCTTTCTCAATCTCGGATTTAATCGCCAAGCCCTGCTCGGTTATTTTGAGTGCCTCGCCCGCCAGGCCGGAGGTTTTGGAAAGAAGCGTATTGGCTTCGCGGTTCATTTCCTGGAGAAGAAAATCCAATTTTTTACCTACTTCCCCTCCACCGTCCAGCAGGCCCAGGAAGTGTCGCACATGTGTACGCAACCGAACCAACTCCTCCTGAATATCGCTGCGATCCACCAGCATGGCCGCTTCCTGGGCCATGCGGTCGGGATCTAGTTGCGTTCCAGCCAGCTCTTGTAGGCGGCTTTTGAGCTTTTCGGCATAGCTGTGCAACACCGTGGAGCGGTGTTTCCCCACCTCAGCGCTGGCTTTCTCGATGTGTTCCATGCGCTCGCGCAGTTCGCGATCGATCCCCCGCCCCTCCTCTTCCCGCATTTCGTTGAGGCGCAAAAGGGCTTCATCAGCACTGGCGACGACCGCCGGTTCCAGGCCTCCGTCGGAGGAAAGCGTGCCGGCATCCAGCGCTCCGGGAATCCGCAGAATCGCGTTTAGGTCAGGTTCGGCGGCAATACCCAAATCCCGGGCCGCCGCCCGGAAAGCTTCCACATAACCGCTCACCAGTTCCCGGTTTAGAGCAAAAGCACTTGCGCCCCCACGCTCCAGGCTCAACGTCAGTTCGATGTGACCGCGCGAAAGCTTCTCTTTCAGAAGGCGGCGCAGCTTCATCTCGATGCCATCGCTGTCGGAGGGCAGGCGAAAGTGCAGGTCCAGGAATCGGTGATTGACAGATTTCAACGACAGGGAAAAGCCCACCTGGCCCTCCACTTGGCCCTTAACCTGTGCAAATCCCGTCATGGAGCGGATGGGCATGGCGACTGTTCAGTGGCGAATCGGAATCGCGGCCGTCCTGGGCTGGTCTTGATCGAGGAACTGCAAATTGTACAGACGGCGATAAGTCCCCAGTTTTTGCATTAGATCCTCATGTGTACCGATGTCGGCGATGGTCCCGTTTTCAAGCACCACAATTCGATCAGCCCGCCGGACCGTGGATAGACGATGCGCGATGACCAGTACGGTCCTGCCGGTCATCAGGTTTTGCAAAGCCGACTGCACCAGCGCCTCCGATTCGCTATCCAGCGCGGAAGTGGCTTCGTCGAGAATCAGGATCGGTGCATTTTTCAAAATTGCCCGCGCGATCGCTATACGCTGGCGCTCTCCCCCTGACAAGCGCACGCCGCGCTCGCCGATCACGGTGTCGTACCCTTCCGGCATGTCCGCGATGAAGTCATGTGCCAGCGCCATGCGGGCCGCGGTCTCGACGTCCTTCGCTGAGACATGCGGCTGGCCATAGGCGATATTGTTCCGCACCGTGTCGTTAAAGAGAACGGTTTCCTGCGTGACAATGCCGATCTGCGAGCGCAAGGAGGCGAGCGTGACCTCGCGCACATCGTGCTCGTCGATCAGAAGACGCCCGCCAGTCACATCGAAAAAGCGGGGAATCAGGTGAACGAGGGTGCTTTTGCCAGCCCCGCTGGATCCCACGATGGCGAGCACTTCGCCCGATTTCACTTCCAGATTGATGGCGCTTAGGATCTCCCGCGATTCGTCGCCGTTATCCTGGTACGAAAAGCAGACATTCTCGAATTGTATGCGATTCGAAAAAGCCGGCAGACGAACTGCCCCGGACTTCTCGCGCACCTCATCCTGGGTATCCATGAAGCGAAATACTTCCGAGGATGCCCCCAGCGCCTGCTGGAAATTGTTATTGAACAACGCGAATTTTCTTACCGGGTCATAAAGCTTGAACACCGCGACAATGAAGGCGAGAAAGGTGCCGGCCGTAAAAACATGATGCGCGATCTTGTCGCGGCCCAGGAGCAGAAGCATCGCAATGGCGATCGCCCCAAAGATATCCATCAAGGGAGAACTGATTGCGGAAGCAGCCACGGACCGAAGATTGGCGCGAAAGAGCCGCCGAGCTGCCGCGCGAAAACGCGCGATCTCCCATGATTCCATGCTGAAGGCTTTGACGATGCGATTGCCGGTGATGGTCTCGTGCAGAAGATTCTGAATGTCAGCGAGCTTATCCTGGCCGCTGCGAGTGGTCGACCGAACCCGCACGCCAATCTTGCGGGCTGAATAGATGATGATCGGAACAAAGAGTACGAGCACCCAGGCCAGTTTCCCGCCCAGGAGCACAACCACCCCGGCGGTGAATATAAACGTAAACAGTTGTTGCAGGAATTCAGCCAGGACGCTTGACATCGCATACTGAACCCGTTCGATGTCGTTGATGATGGCGGATAGCAGAGTGCCGGTGGAATGCTTCTGGAAGAAAGCCGCCGAGCGCCGCAATACGGAGTCGTACAAATCATTGCGCAGGTCGGTGATCATGCCAAATCCGGCATAGTTCACCAGGTAAGTTCCTGCGTAATCGAATAATCCCTTCAGAATGGTTGCGGCGACCAGGGCGAAGGCCACAATGGTCCAGGCGTTCTGAAAATGCGAGGGCACAAACTGCTGCAGATAGATGCTGTGATCGGAGCCCGGAACCTTGAACAGCTGAATGTTCTGGGAACGGGTAGAGGGATTCAAAACGCGGTCAAAAATCGGGCCGATGAGCAGAACTCGGAACGCATCCAGCAGGCCCACAGTGGCCATCAGCGTGACCGATGACACTACCTGCCACAAATAAGGAACCACGTAACGAAGCAACCGGCTTAGCTGACGCATATCCCTCTTTGCCGGACGGGGCGCCGCCAAGGCACCGCTGAGAAAGATGTCGGAATACCGCAAGTCGGAGGCAAGCGGTTATTTTACAGGAACTTTAGGCGGTAGCGCAGTATTGAAGAAGCTTCAGGTTTCCGGTTCCATGCCCCGACTGCCCACTTACAAGCCAGATGTGCAGATCTACTTCGGGCTGTCCCGATGCACGACTTTGACCCGGTAGCCCGCTTTCCGAAGATGTTTCCCGACGTCTTCGGCGATCATCACGGAGCGGTGTTGCCCGCCAGTACACCCGAACGAGATGGTCAGGTAACTCTTGCCTTCCTCAATGTAGTGCGGCAGGAGATAGACGAGCAACTCCGAGATACGTTTGATGAACTCTTTCGTCTGCGGGAAAGATCGGATGTATTTCGCCACCCGCGGGTGTCGGCCAGTGAGGGGGCGGAATTCGGGCACAAAATGCGGGTTGGGCAAAAAACGTACATCGAAGACCAGATCCGCATCTTCGGGTACGCCGTGACGGAAACCGAAGCTCACGCACGAGACCAGAATGTTTTTATCGGTGGCTGCGTGTTGCTTGAATTGCTCGGTGATGTGAGCGCGCAGTTCGTGAACGTTAAATTTTGAAGTGTCGATGACGAGGTCGGCGACAGCGCGAATCGGCTTCAGGTGCCTACGTTCTTCCCGCAGGGATGCCTTTACGGGCGCATCGGTGCCCAGCGGGTGTGGGCGGCGGGTCTCGCTAAATCGCCTCAGCAAGGCGGCATCGTCGGCTTCCAGAAAAATGACCTTGGTCGGTATCATCCGCTTAACCGACTTCAGAATCCCAGGAAGCTTCTCCAGCGAAGAGCCCTCGCGCACATCGACGACTAAAGCAGTACGTTG
>DASUWH010000048.1:0-57395 GCA_036378535.1 Terriglobales bacterium
TAGCTTGAGGAGCACTCATGGCGCACGAAGTAGTGATCATCGAAACCAAGGAATGCAACGACTCGCAGGTTGCCTATCGCACCGTCTGTTGCGGGCTGCAATGTTCGCTGAGAGGCGGCGATCCCAGCCTGGGCTGCACACCCGATTCCCACAAGTGCCATGATTCCTGGCATACCACAACTGTCGGCGCAGAAGATCACGACCAGCGATTGCAGGAACACATGCAAGCCGTTGCGGATCGGCACGAGAAAAAGCTGCAATGGAAGGCCGACAAAGACAAGCACGCTTCCAAGGTGCTCACGCTCGACGACGCTGGCGTCGCGACCTTTGGCACGGCTGGCCAGGATACGCTCTGAGTTGTCACCCGCGCGCGTGACCTACGTCCTAGACTTTTCCTGGCCAGGTGCGAGGCTTAAAGCATGAAGACTCTTACCATTCTGTTGCTGGCCCTGCTTACGAGCGCCGCGGCGCAAAGCAATCCCAAGCTCTACCTGAACACCTACGGAGATGATGAGGCGGCCTTCTACATGGCTCAGAGCCTGGCGAATGCGCACGCGCCTTATGCGCTGGTGGATTCGGAAGAGAATGCTGATCTCGTCCTGTTCGTCGGCAGCCTTCGGACGAAGAAGCGCAGCGGCACGCAGAAGGCAGTTGGTACAGCTGCCATAGTAGGCAGCAGCGTTGCGGCAGGTGTAGGCGCGGGAGCACTCAGCGGATGGATGCTTCTGCGCAATCCCAAGTACGGCAACGTCAGCCTGTATGATCGCAAGGCCGAGAAAACGATACTGCAGTTTGCCGTGAAGAACAAGAATCCGATGTCGAAAACGACTGACGAGATCGCCAGGAAAATGATGGGCAAGTAGACCTATCTGAGTGCAAAAAGGGCCAGCGTTATGCTGGCCCTATTCGTTTCCACGTAGCTTAGAAAACCACTGAACACGCTTCCGCCACATCCGGCGCGGCGGCACTCAACGTAAAGATGATTGCAAGCATCAATGCCTTCGCACCCTGGATCAGGCCGAATCCCTGCCAGGCCGGGCGGCTCTCGATATGGACCTGGCGCACCCGCGGCGGCATGTTGTATCCGCCTGCTCTCGCTAAATTGACCACAGCCTTCCGCCTGGATCGCAGAAGGTCTATGTCCGCTTCGAGCGCGCCGATGTGGTAATCGATCTCTTCTATCTCTTCCCGCATTGCCTCTTGCAGCTCACTCGCGACTTTCTTCATTTAACCCTTCCTTTCCTGGCGGCGCGGATCGCCGCCCTGTAATCAGCGGCCAGTTCTCTATACTTGTCGTACAGCCGATTCCATGCACCCTGGACCTGCTCGATCCGGTACTCACCATGGACTGAAGCGTCCAGCTCATCAAGGTGATCGTCTGTCTGATCCAGCTGGTTTTCCAGCTGGCCAAGGTCACGTTCCATCTGTTCGAGTCTTGTCATCGTTGTCCCGTATTTGTCCCGTTTTAATTTCGAGCAGTTCGAAAACCTGCGAATTCTGCCCATTTTTCGCTAGTGTTTATGCGGGTAGGCGAAGCGTAAGTTGTTGAAAGGAAAGATGGCACGGCGATTCCTAAACCGTGTGTCGGCGGTTCGACTCCGCCCGGGGCCTCCACGCGTTGCCCGACTGGATTACTCCACCGTGAGCGAGTAGTCGGTTCCTTCCCAGCGTTGTTGTTCTGGCCAGTAGAACGTAAACACGACCCTTCGGCCGCTGGCCAGCAGGTGCGTGGGCAGGTCTATGGGGTAGATTCCAAGTCCGGTGTCGCGGCTGTAGGTGTCGTGAGTGGTTTTCCAATCGTCATCGCTCCAGTGGGCCATTCCGGGATTAAGCAGGATGATGCGCAGCTTCTTGCCGCAGGGAAGCGAGCGCGGTTTGTTGTTGAAACGCCAGCCGAAAAATTCGGCGGCGCGGTTTTCGAAAACGTAACGCTGGAGCGTCTGCAGGGGCTGGTCGAAAATCTTGCCATCGCGCAATGAGCGCCTAAGCTTGATGTACTCTGCGTGCGCCCAGACCAGCGGGCGAGCCGAGCCGGTGGATTTGCCTTTGAATAGCTCCAGCGCAGGAATATCGGCGTGGTCCCAGACCTGCTCCGGGATCAGGCCGCCTTCGCCGGTCGAGCGCTCCAGGACGGAAAGGAGCGCCTCGGCTGTATCCTTGCGTCCGGCAGCCAGTTCGTAATGGGCGCGCTCGCCGGCGAGCAGCGGCCAGGGGCGTCCGATGCCGGTGCCGTCGAAGGGCGATCCGTCTTCATGTTCGCCGTAGCCGTCACCGTTATAGCGATACCAGCAGGGCCCTTGAGGCAGTTTGACGCGGAGCACAGCGTCCACAACTTTGATGGTGTTGAGAATTCGGGGATCGTCGGGGGCGCGCAATCCGAAGCGCACCAGGGCCAGGAAATCGGGGCTGATGACGTGGCTGGCAACCGCGTCGCCGGATCCGGGCGGCCGATTTTTGATGGGGACAAATCCCTGCAGGGGCGAAGCGGCGCTATCGCTGTCGGGTGGCGCGATGCGGACGTAGTAGCCGTCGACTCCGAGCTGCGGACATAAATCGGCATTCACCGCGTAGACCCAGCGCTCGATGTTTTCATTCCAGGTGTCGGCTGTTTCGCGAAGATAAGTTGCGGTTGTGGACTGACCGATGGCGTCGGCGATATCGGCAGCGGCGAGCAGCGCCGCGATTTCAGCCGCCAGCGTGAAGGGAGAATAGCCGGCATCTTCTTCCCAGCGATCCTGCTGGGTTACTGGACCGTTCCGCATAATAAAGCCGGCAGCGCGCTCCACCATCGGCCACCAGCGCTTGAGAGTGCCGAGTACTGCCGGCGCTTCCCGCCGCAACATGTCTATCAGCAGAATAGGGAACGAGGTCTCGTCCATTTGCAGGCCGCCCCAGTAGGGACGCCCATCGAGCCACAGGTTTTGCGCCCAGTGCCCATCGGCTTCCTGGGTTACTTCCAGATAACGCAACACGCGGAAGGCATCATCGACAGCTCCGGCGGCGAGCAACGCGCCCGCGGTCTCGACCAAATCGCGGGGCCAGACCAGGTGGTAGCCGCCGAGATCCTCATCTCCTTTGTTGAAGCCCCAGGGAATGGAGAGACTGGCAATAATTCCGCCGAGAAACGATTTGGATTCATGGCTGCGCAGAACTGCGGTGCTGGTACGGTAAAGATCTTTTTCGCGGGGAGGGTTGTCGAGCGCAGTGAGCGCATTCTGCCATCGTTGCCAGTGCCGGAGATATTGCTCCTGGGCGCACTCAAAACCGTCCAAAAGGCTGGATAGCGCCTGCTGGCCTGCCTCCGACCAAATCCCGCCAAACCCGATGGCGAGCAGGAACTCGCCTTGGCCGGCAGAGAGATCGATTTCTCCCGTGAGCGCGATGTTGCCATCGTTAGCTCGCGCGTATTCCCAAGTCATCCGGAAGTTTTTGGAAATGTCCTGCCATCCATCCGAGTAGCCTACGAAGCCGGCGGACATTTTCCGCCACGGTTGAGAACAGGCAAAGGCCAGAGCGTAGCCGTCGCGCTCGGCAAAAAGCATGGGAACACCTTTGTAGTCGCCGGCCCAACCGTCGTTGTGACTTCCGCAGTTGGCGAGGTGCGGCGAGAGCAGCGCAAAAACGCCATAGTCCGCGAGCTTTCCGTGCAGGGGTTCGAAACGAATCTTCTGCAGAACCACGTTGCGGTGAGGATCGCTGAGAACGTCTTTGGTGATGCGATAACGCCCTTGCAGGCAGGTATTCACTAAGCGATAGGCGGGCACACCGTCGGCAAGCTGGCTGATCTCAGATTTGGTGTGGCGCTTTTCTTCGGAAAAGAATTTCCCGCCATCCGCTATAAGGAGCCCCTGATCGCGGGTACAGGCATTGTCTACCCGCGGGAAGTAGATCTCGTCGAGAATTCCGTGACTCAGGGTGAACCAGACCTGGCTATGCAGGTTGAGAGCGGTGCCAATTCCGGTCTTCGCGCTGGAAGTCCAGCGTGGTTCGATGCCCGGCCATCCGGGAGCGGAACGATCTTGTGAGTCACTCAATGTGCTTTGCCCTGGAAAATGGAATTTTATTATCGGCGGGAGCCACAACAAACGCCCCGCCAAACTGAGCAGATGCAACAAAATTTACAAATGATTGACAAAAGTTTTGAAAGCAAATGTTTTATATGCATCTATCCTGTAGAGATCTGTTTTGTTGCCGGAGGCAATCGGAGGATAGGCATGTTGGCAGGTCCATTCATTCGCCGTTTAGGGCAGGGATGGTTGATCGTGATCCTGTTGGCGCTCACCTCCGCGGCGAGCGCTGGAGGTGCGACCACTGTACCTTCGCCCGAGATCGAGAATGGTTTCCGGCTCATGTATAACCTGAATTTCGCCCAGGCGGAACGCGAGTTTTCCGCGTTTGAACGACAGCATGCTGACAACCCGATGGGCCCGGTGTCGGAAGCTGCAGACCTGCTTTTCTCCGAATTCCAGCGCTTGGGCGTGCTCGAAACGCAATTCTACGAGAACGACTCCGCCTTTGCAGCGCGCAAGAAGCTGGCAGCCGACCCAACCGTTCGTGAGCGCTTTAATGCCGCTTTGACCCAGGCCGAAACTCTGGCGCATGCACGGCTGACTAAGAATCCGACGGATCACGATGCCATGTTTGCTTTGACTCTGGCCTCCGGCCTGAGAGCCGACTATCTGGCGTTAATCGAAAAGCGCAATCTAGCCTCGCTACACTACGCCAAGCAAGCAAGCGCATTGGGCAATCAACTTCTCGCCGTGCATCCTGATTGTTATGACGCGCACCTGGCCAGCGGTGTGAGCCGGTATCTGACCGGAAGCCTGGCGGCGCCGCTGCGCTGGTTGGTTCGCCTAGGCGGAGCCAATCCCGACAAGCAGGGGGGTATCGCCGAGCTGCAGCTGACGGCGCAGCGCGGAGAATTGCTGGCGCCGTTCGCCCGCATCCTTTTGGCGATCGCCTACGTGCGCGACAAAGAGAAAACTCGAGCTCTCGCGGAGTTGGACAGCTTGCGCAGCCAGTTTCCCGCCAATCCGTTATTCGCCCGCGAAATCGCGAGATTGGACAAGTAACGACTGTCGCTCCGCGTGGCCTTTAGATCGAAGAGCAACCTCAGTTCTTAGCCGGCCATCTCTGAGGCATGACGATTCTTCGTGCCCCGGACCCGATTCCGGGTTATCCGGGCGTGCCACCGGAACCTGATCCATCGCCGGGCCCGCCGTTGCCGGGTCCTGTACCGGAACCTGATCCATCGCCCGGACCAGATGTTGAGCCCTTCCCGTCACCAGGGCCCCTGCCTGGGATGTAGCGGTGAATTCACGCTTTTAGCAGGTTGCGAAAAAACTCGCACGTACATCAGAAGGCGACCCTCAGGGCTAAAGCGCCCTCATTTTCAACGACCTAACGGCACGACTGAACTCGTGCCCTTCCCAAACCCGGTATCGCCGCCATTCATCAGGCTGGCGGCGCGACTTCGTTGATGCGCATGACCATTCACGTCGCAATTATCGTCCACACCGTGCGCCAACGGCCCGGGCTGAGATATCCAGAACTCCGTTCTCAGGCTTTCTTGGCTTGCTGAGGTTCGATTGGCGCATGCGGTATTCGGCCATGATCTGCTCCGTGTGGCAGCTATAATCGTTGGCTGCAAACCGCCGTCGAAAGAGTTTGCTGGAGAGATTCGATGATTCGTTGTCTTCGCCTGCTCGCTCTAATGGTCATGGTTGCGCTGCCGACAATGGCCGCTGCACCAGGACCGCTTGTCTTCGAGATTTCTTTCCCAAGGGAATTGTCTGCCACTCCGGTGGATGGCCACGTACTGCTGATTCTCTCGAAAGACGATAAGGAGGAGCCGCGCTTCGGAGTCGCGGAAGGCGTCGAGTCACAGCAGGCATTCGGTGTGGACGTGGAGGACTGGCAGCCTGGCACACCGGTCCGGGTGGATGCGTCCACTTTGGGTTATCCGCTGGAGACGCTCAGAGATCTGGCTCCCGGCGACTACTTCGTGCAGGCGGTGCTCAATGTTTATGAAACGTTTCATCTCGGAAACGGCAAAGTCGTAAAGCTTCCTCCCGATAAAGGCGAAGGCCAGCACTGGCAAACGAAGCCGGGAAATTTTCTGACGAAGGTGCAGAAACTGCATGTTGATCCCAAGACCTCGGGCGCCATTGGCATCGTGTTTGACCACAAGGTTCCGCCGCTGGAGCAGGAACTTGCCGACGTGGAAACGATGCTGGACTGGCGTTCGATCACGCAGCCGGACACAGGCGAGGATAACCGGTGGGTCAAACACGTCCGCATGCAGAGCGAGTTGCTGACAAAGTTTTGGGGACGACCGACCGAGATTGGCGCGGTAGTGCTCCTGCCGGATGGGTGGGAAGCGCATCCGGACGCTCGTTATCCCGTACTCATCGATGAAGACCATTATCATCGGCACTTCTATCCCAGCTTTCGCACCACACCGCCGGATGCAAATTTGCAAGCGCGCGGGACGGCAGAGGAGGCGGCCCGAGTAACCCGGGAAAGAGAGCTGCAGGAATCGGGATGGAACCTGTTTCAGAATTGGACAAGCGGACGGCTGCCTCGGGTGCTGATCGTGATGCCGCAGCATCCCAATCCTTACTTTGACGATTCATACGCGGTGAACTCGGCCAACCTGGGCCCCTACGGCGATGCGATCATGCACGAGTTGTTACCCATGATCGAAAAGAAGTTCCGCGGCATTGGACAGGGCTGGGCACGGGCCGTATATGGCGGTTCTACCGGCGGTTGGGAAGCGCTCGGCCAGCAGGTCTTCTATCCCGACGACATCAACGGCGCCTGGATGGGATGTCCTGATCCCATCGATTTTCGCGCGTATGGAACCGTCAATATTTATCAAGATACCAACGCCTATTTCCGCCAGGGGCCGTTCTTGAGAGTGCCGTTGCCGGAGAAGCGCAAGACCAACGGAATCCTCGATTCCACCATGGAGCAGGAGAACCGCTACGAACTGGTTCTGGGCACGCACAGCCGTTCCGGCGAGCAATGGGATATCTGGCAAGCCGTGTTCGGGCCCATGGGCGAGGACGGCTACCCTAAGCCAATCTGGGATAAGCGCACTGGACAAGTGGATAAGTCTGTCGCCGATTACTGGCACGAGCACTCGGACCTGAGCCACATCATGAAACGGGATTGGGCGACGCTCGGGCCCAAGCTGGCCGGAAAACTCCACTTTGCCGTGGGGGACATGGACACCTGGTATCTGAACAACGCGGTGCATTTGACCGAGTCCGTGCTTACGGACCCGAAACTAATGCCGCCAGCGAACGCGACCTTTGACTATGGCCCGCTGCAGCCGCATTGCTACATGGGCGTGCGCACGGATGCTCCACGCATCGAAAGATTGAACGCTTTTCCGTTACTGATTTCAAAAATGGTTAAACACATCGAAGACACTGCTCCGGCGGGGGCTGATGTCAAGAGCTGGAAATATTGAGACAATCGATAATTGTTGGTTCGGAAGAATGAAAATAAATTCGACCAGTCTAAATAGGCTCCATGTGCGCTGTTGTCGTTGACCGGCACGAACTTAACTCCTAAGATTTCAGGCCAAATGATCGGGCAGACCATTTCGCACTACCGCATTATGGAAAAGCTCGGTGGTGGCGGCATGGGCGTTGTCTACAAGGCCGAAGATCTTTCTCTGGGAAGGTTCGTAGCACTGAAATTTCTGCCGGATAGCGTAGCGCAAGACACGGCTGCGCTGGAACGTTTCCGCCGGGAGGCGCGGGCAGCCTCTGCGCTGAACCACCCCAACATCTGCACCATATACGAAATCGGCGAGAGCGAAGGCACCCGCTTTATTGCGATGGAATATTTGGAAGGGATGACTCTGAAACATGCGATTGCGGGGCGTCCGATCGAAATCGAGACATCGCTTTCGCTGGCTATCGAAATCGCAGAGGCGCTCGACTCGGCCCACGCGGCGGGTATTATTCATCGGGACATCAAACCGGCGAACATTTTCATTACCAAGCGCGGGCACGCCAAGATTCTCGATTTCGGTCTGGCCAAAGTGGACGAGAGAAGCAGTTCGGCGAGCCGCATTGCGGCAGCGCATACGTTAACCGAAAACGACCATCTTACCGGCCCCGGATCTACCTTGGGCACGGTGGCCTACATGTCGCCCGAACAGGTGCTGGGCAAAGAACTGGATGCGCGCAGTGACCTATTTTCCTTCGGCATTGTGCTGTACGAAATGACAACCGGTACGCTGCCGTTCCAAGGCGAAACCTCGGGAGCGATTTTTGATGCGGTGTTGCATGGAACTCCGCCGGCGGCCGCGCGATTGAATCCGCAGATCCCACCAGAACTTGAAAGAGTGATGCAAAAGGCGCTGGAAAAGGATCGGGACGTGCGTTACCAGCACGCCTCCGACATGAGGGCCGATCTGGCGCGGGCGCGGCGCGATTCGGGTTCGTCATCCAGGAGCGTGGCGGTGGCAGCGCGAACGCGAATGCCGAGCAAGCGCTGGCTGTGGAGCACTGGCGCCGTACTGCTGGTAATGGCGGCATTATTGATATGGCGGTTGCGCGAACCGTTGACACCGGCGCCGAAGAACGCGGTGGCCGCGCCGGCGACCATCGCGGTCTTGCCTTTCCAGAACCTCGGGGCCGATAAAGAGAACGACTTTCTGCGCATGGCGCTGCCCGATGAGGTCGCGACTACGTTGAGCGCAGTGCGAACTCTGTCCGTCCGGCCATTCGCGACCACAGGAAAATACGCGACTGGGGACGTGGATGTGCAGCAGGCAGGAAAGGATATGCACGTTGGCCGGATCGTGCTGGGGCACTATCAGAAGGTTCGGGATCAGCTGCAGCTTGCCATACAAGCGGTGGACGTAGCCGATGATCGTGTGCTCTGGCAGGAAACCATGAATGTTTCAGCCGAGGATCTGGTGGCCATGCGGGAGCAAGTCACGTCGAAGGTGCAGCAGGGCTTGATTCCGGCGTTGGGCGCCAACGTCACAGGAGAGAATGGCACGCGTCCGACGAACGAAGAAGCCTACGACCTCTATTTGCGCAGCGTCGCAATGGCGCATGACGTGGAACAGAATCCTGAGGCGGTGCGAATGCTGGAGCGGTCTGTGGGCCTGGATCCGACGTTCGCGCCGGCGTGGTCGGCATTGGGAAAGCGCTACTACTATGAAGAGGAGTACGGGGTGGGAGCGACCGGGAACATGGTGCGCACCAGACCCGCGTTACAGCGCGCGCTGGCCTTAGATCCAAACCTGGAGGATGCGGCCGCACAGATGGTGAGCCTGGATACGGATTCGGGCAAGCTGGCGCAAGCGTACAAGGAGGCGCAGGCCATGGTGCAGAAGCGCCCGCAGAGCGGCTTTGCACACTTTACTTTATCTTATGTACTGCGCTACGCGAATCTGACGAAAGAAGCTGCGCAAGAGTGTGACACAGCCATGCGGCTGGACCCGGGCAACTACCAGTTTCGTTCCTGTTCCAGCGTGTTCTTGTTGACTGGACAATTTGACCGGGCAAGAGACTTTCTGAGACTGGATGCGGGATCAGAGTGGTCCAATAACGCCGAGATTGTGCTTCTTCTGCGCGAGGGGAAGACAAGCGAGGCACTGGAGAAGCTGCACAAGCTTCCAGAGAACCATTTCTTTCACACCCGGGCTATCGAAGCGTGTTACTCAGTGCCCAAGCCTCCGGGCTCCGACCAGCTTCTGAAGGAGGCCGAGAAAGAGATATTCTCCTACCGCGATCCGGAACCCAAATACAGCCAGGCAGGTATCTTCAATGCTTGCCTGGGGAATGATTTCACCGCGCGGCTGGTGAAATCCGCGATCGACGGCGGATTTTGTGCCTACGACTACCTGGAGGTCGATCCGCTCATGACCGCATTTCGTAAAGCACCGCAATATCCCGCCGTACTCGCGCAGGCCAGGCAATGCCGAGATCGATTCCTGGCGGAACGGGGTGGGCAGCAGCCGTGAGCCATACTTCAGCGGTGTGGAGTTTTACTGAGTCAATCTAGACTCGCGGCGAGCTGCGACCGTCAGTTCTTCGTCTTTTCTTCCGCAGCAGGCGCCGCGGGGAATGGGTGCGCCGTGCGGGCAGGTTCGCGGATGGCCGAGGAAGGTACAGATTTTCTCGGTCGCTTCGGGCGAGAGGATGTGCTCGAACTTGCAGGCCTGCTGCTCGATTTCGGTTTCACTGTCGAGCGCGAGGCTGTCGGTAAATAAACGTTCCGCGAGGCGGTGCCGGCGGATGATATCAGCCGCTTTCTTGCGGCCGCGTTCGGTGAGCTCAACGACCATGCTGCCATCCCCAATCGAAACTGCTGTGGGTTTCAGAGCATCATGGCAGGGGTTTGAGAATGGCTTGTGCTCGTGCTGTTCGGCAGGATGGGGCCGGGTCGCAACAAGGTCCAGCGCGATCATCTTTTCGACGGCGATGCTGACGGGCAGCGCTCCGTGCACTTCCATACGGCCGATTTCTGCAATTTCGCCATGCTCTTCCACAACCCAGAGCTCTTCCAGGACTTCATCGAACTGCTCTTCATCGGCCATGGAAAAGACTTCCTGAACGGCAATGCGGCCGTGATGAAGTTCGATGCGGCGATCCGCAAGGCGAGCTACTACCGGATCATGCGTCACCATGACAATGGTGCGGCCCTGCTGGTGCAGTTCGCGCAGCAGGCGAAGAACAATTTCTTCATTCTGAGCGTCAAGGTTGCCGGTAGGCTCATCGGCCAGGATAATCTTGGGATCGTTGATCAAGGCGCGCGCAATGCACACGCGCTGCTGCTCGCCGCCGGAAAGATGAGCGGGCACATGATGGGCGCGCTCTTTCAGGCCTACGCGCTCGAGGGCTTCCAGCGCTTCCCGCTCGTCAGTCATGCTGTGGAAATATTGCGCGAGCATGACGTTTTCCAGCGCCGTCAGGTAAGGAACGAGGTGAAATTGCTGAAAAACGAAGCCGATCTTTTCGGCGCGGACGCGGTTTAATTCAGTTGAGGACATGCCGGCTACGTTTTCACCGTCGAGCCAGATTTCTCCAGAGCTGGGCCGATCGAGGCAGCCGATCAAATTGACCATAGTCGATTTGCCCGAGCCCGATGGACCCATCATCGCCAGCCACTCGCCGGGCGCGACTTCGAGCGAAATGTTGTCCAGCGCGCGGATGAGCCCGCCATTGGCTTCGGCTTTCGCGGGGTAGGACTTGGTCACGTTCTTGAGCCGGATCATCTCACTCACCTCTCAGGATCGTAGCAGGTTGCACGCGCCGCAAAAGGCCAATGGGAAGCGCGGCGGATATTAACGCAACCGCAACGCTGCCTGCCACCACAATAGGCAAAACATTAAAACGCGGCGCCACGGGCGCATTGAAATTGACTCGGCCAATCCAGGCAGCCAGACCGATGCCAATGACGAATCCCAGAAGAGCGCCAACCATGCCGAGCACGGTAGCCTCGGCGGCGAAGAAACCGTTCAGCAGGCCTTCGGAGGCTCCCAGAGCCTTCATAATAGCGAAATCACGACGCCGGTCCAGCACCCAGCCCATGAGCGTGGCCAGCACGCACAGGGCTGCAGTCAGGATAATCAGCGCAGCCGCGGCGAAGAGTGCGGATCGAGTCTTTCCCAGCACGCGACCTTCCGCTTCCATAATCTGACGCACGGGACGGACTTGAGCGCCGGGAACGGCTTGCGCCAGGCGCTGCATGATGGCGGTTATTTCTTCCGGTGAACCTGTAGCGCCGATCTCGATGGTCGCCGGCTGTACGCCGGTCCAGGCTGCAAAAGCCTTCTGGGAGATGTAGATTCGGCTGTCCTCGGAGGCTCCCGTATTCAACGTCCCAGCGGCAACCAGGCGGATGGAGCGGCCTCGAAAGTTCAGGTCAAAGGACCTCCCGTTGGGAGTGACTACAGCAGCGGCGCGGGATCCCACCAGAGCCTGGGGTAAGGCTTCAGCAGAGGATTCGATCGCAGGCCAGCCTGAGACAGACCACCAGCTATCCAATTTGCGGACGCGCTCGAAATCCGTTCCGGCTACGACCACCGAGCGGCCATCGGTAGTTCTGGCGACGGCGTAGGAGAAGGGAACTGCGATGCCGCGGCCAGCGAGACTGGCATCGACTTGGTTAAGAGAGTCGGCCGGCAGACTGGCGCCGTCGATGCCGACTACCACAATATTCGCCCCATAACTGCGGAACTCACGGCGCAGTTTTGCCTCGACGTCGGTATAGAGATTGAGCATGGCCGTAGTCACGGCCGCCGCCACTACCATGGCAACGAGCGCCGAGGCTGCGCGTCCGCGGCGAAGTACGGCGGCTCGCACCAACATGCGCACGAACATAGAGGTATGCGGTCGGCCAGCTCGACGCGCGGTGATCTCACCTCGGCTCATGCTTCACCCCGCAGGGCAAAGACCGGGTCAAACAGGACGGCTTTGCGGATAGCGGCGGCGCTTCCGGCGAAAGTCACAACTACGGCGATGGCCAAAATGATGGGGAAGAGGACCGGTTGAATCGTGATTTGAGAATTGAAGATGGCACGTCCGATTTGATGGGCGAGAAAGATTCCGCCTGCGTATCCTGCGGCTCCGCCGAAAATCGCCAGCAGTGCCGACTCGGCAAAGAAGATGGCAGCAACCGAGGCGTGGCCCGCACCCAGCGCCTTCATGAGTCCGACTTCACCGCGTCGCTCGAAGATGGCCGTGGCCATCGCCGCAGAAACGGCGAGGGCCGAGGCCAGCAATGCTGCCACGGTTACCAGAAGCATTAGTCCCTTGATGCGTGAGAGCACCGTCCCTTCGTTTTGCGCTACTTGCCGGATCTGCTCCGCGTGCGAATGGGGTATGGCTTCCTGCAACTGGTACGCAATCGACTGCACATAGGGGGAGCAATACCAGCGGTCGAACATCTCGGGATTCATGGACTTGGGATCGCGCCTGGAGAGCGCATCTTCGGGTTTCGTCAGAGCGCTCACATAAATACGGCGCACCGCCCCAGGCTGCCCCAGGATCTGCTGCGCGAGATGCAACGGAGCAACAACCTGATCGTCTTCGGCAGCGCCGGTGGACAGAATGCCGGACACGCGCTCGGCTTGCCCGGCTATCTGTATCGAGGCTCCGGATTTTAAGCCAAGTTTGCTGGCCAGGCGTTCGCCGAGTAACACTTCATTCGATTCGTCGGCCGGCCAGGCGCCTTCGACTTTCCACCAGGGGTTCGTGACTTTCACCCCGGTGACAAAATCGTCCTTACCGAACTTCAGCTGCCTTGAGAAGTAAGTTCCCAGCAAAGTTAGCTTGCTTCCGGCGATATCGGTCGTGACCGGCAGCATCGGCGCGAAGCCAACGATATTGTGGTGCCAGAAGGTGCCCCGAATTTTGGGAAGATCGGCTTCGTGGAGGAATGCGCCATCACTCGGAGGCTTGAGATTGACACCGCCAATCTCCACATCGAGGGTATCTTCCTGAGGCGTGACTATAAGGTTGGCGCCGTAGCTGCGCAGCTCGCGATTGATCTTGTCGCCGATGTCGGTGGCCACGGCGATCATGGCGGTAGCTACAGCCACACCCAGCGTGATGGCCACTCCCGCCAGCGCCTTGCGCCGCTTCTCCCGCCGGAAGGATTCGTAGACGAGGCGGACGAACATGAGCTATTGCTGCTGGAAGTAGTGGCCGCCAGCCGCTACGTCCGCCTCCGAGATGATGATGGAATCGTCGGTTTCCTTGGCCTTCAATGGGATGGGATTGCACCCTCCGGCCATGCCGACCGACTGCGGGTTGATGGGCGCAGCGCAGTTCTTACAGACCACGCCATTTGAGCTTTTGAAGAAGCCGACCGCGCCGCAGATTTCGCAGGCATCCAGAACGGTCGCAATTTTGCCATCCGGTTTTTGATACAGGAAAAAGCGCACCGGTACCCCGTTCTCCTTTGCTTGGAAGCGGTGCAAATCGCCGTCGTACACCGCCTTCTTGGGAATCGTGACCTGACCATTTACGAAGGTGACCTCGGTCGCCGGCGACAGGGCGCTCACACTCTTGGCATAGATGAACTCGGCTGTCACCAGTGTTATGAACACAAAAGAGCTGGCGTAGACGGCAACCATCCAGAAGCGCTCGCGGCGCGCGCTCCAAAGTTGTTTGCGACGTTCCGCGGGAGAGGAAGGCGTTGCGAGCGGTTGACGGCGCTTCATTTCGAACAGCACCATCAGCCCGGCAAGCGCCACGATGGTGACGAAGAAAAACATCTCGTTGCGCACGATCGGTCCGATGATGGCCATCTCCTGCTTCGAAGAGGGAAGCACACCGTTTTCCGATAACTCGTGCAGGCCGGAGATGATCAGTTGCCCGGCAACAAAGAACAAGATGACGGTCGTGACCCGGAAAAATTTCTGCAAGTTGATACGCACGCTGCCCTTGACGAACATCACCCCGAACAGCACCGCCGCTCCTACACCGAGGAGGGTGCCGATGAAGCTCAGCAACTCCGAGGTATTCAGGGTAACCGCGCCCAGGATCAAAACTGTCTCGACGCCTTCGCGCAGAACCATCAGAAACACGAAGAAGAACAGGCCCAGCCAGGAGCCCTCGCCGGCAAGGAGGCCGACCTTTCCTTCGATCTGGCCCTTCAGCTTGCGGCCCGTCTTCATCATAAAAATGATCATGGTCACGACAAAGAAAGCGGCCGCCAGCATCACCCAGCCTTCGAAAATATCCTGGTTGTAATGGGTCCGGGAGAGCAGGACGGCAACCGCGATGCTTCCGACAAAGGCAGCGGCAAGAGCGGCATAAACGGATTTGCGTAGTTCGGGGCGGCCGATTTTGGCCAGGTAGGCCAGCGTAATGCCGACGATAAGAGCAGCCTCAACGCCTTCGCGGAGGGTGATGATGAAGGTTTCGAGCATGAACTTGCGATCCTATGATGTTGAAAATGAGTTTGAAAATGAATTTCAATTTCAACTAACTTAGGATAGCGTTCGCTGGCCAGAGCCGTCAACGCGTCACATCACGGCTGGTTGTGATTTGCATCACACGGTGTAAAGCAGGCAGCGAACGGCTGGCGTCGAGGTTCCAAGCTTAACAAAACACATGGGTATCCACGTCGTGGCGTAAGTGAAACCCAGATCCCTCGCTTCGCTCGGGATGACAATTCTGTACTTGTCTAATCCTCTTTCTCTTTTTTGCACTAGGAGGCTGCTGAGAAAGTCCCTCGGTGGCAAAAGAAGACCCTCAGGCGCTGAAGCGCCGACGTATATTCAATGGCTCAGCGGCACGAGTAAACTCGTGCCCTTCCCGATTTTACTAGTTGGTTCTTTTTTCAGCGGCCTGCTAGAGAGAGCGTTAGAGAACTTTCAAGAAACGTTTTGCTTCCTGAAGGTGCGCGAACAGCTTTTCTTCCGACTGAAACTCAGCCGAGTGCACGCAGCGGCGGCTGCCGCGGAGTTTGACGGGATGCTTCAGGTGCAGCATCTCGTGATAGAGGATGTATTCGACTGCGTAGCGGGGCACTCGGGGGTGGTCGAAGACGCGGCTGACCACAATGGCGTTGTGCGCCGGGTCGTAGTGGCCGAGGCTGTTGCGGGCATGGTTCTGGCTCCAGGTCAGGCGAGGGCGGGCCAGCAGTCCCCAAAAATATTTGGCGTTGAGATCATCAAAGATTTTCTCAAGATCGTAGATACGACCGCGCGGCGAGTCGATGCGCTTGCGTCCACGCATCTGCCGGACCAGGTGCGCTTTATTGGAGATTTCGTGGCTGGAGATGTACCGGCGATAGCGTGTCGCGCAAGCGCGCTCGATCGGCCGGCGGTACATCTTGGCCAGCAGAATGTGAGCAATGGAACGCAGGATGGGCTCGGGAGCGCCCTCGAGCAGGTCCGACAATCGCACCAACAGCCTGCCATCGCGCAGCCGAATGGTGTTATTGACGTTCGCGAACGCGAAGAATTCAACCGAGATCTCCGGCATGGGCGCGCGTGGTCTCAGTTCACGATAACTTTCCTGAAAAAGAGGAAGCAGCCCGTCTCTCACCTTGGGGCTAGCTTAGCATGGGAAGACAGTAGTCAGGAGTCAGGAGTCAGCGAGGTAGTGGCGAAAAATTGGATCAGAAGGTACGAGTGTCTGATGTCAGAGGAAGGAGGGACCTCAGGGGCTGGCCCAAGCCCCCCTTTCAAGAATCATTTATGAGACAGCTTCTGAGCAGTCGGCATGCAGAGAGCTGAGATAGAGGCCATGCCGGTAAACACAAGGTCCCCGCTCGGCTCCGCTCGGGGCAGGCTCTCGGCTGCGCTTGGGATGACAGATTTGAGGTTGGGGTTGAAGCCTCGCAATGCTCGAAGAAGTGAAGCTAACTTTTCCTCGCTGACGCCTGACTCCTGACTACTGCTTCTTGATTTGCTTGTGTTTGGCTTCCTCTTCCTGCTCCTGGAGGAGTTGCTGGTGGTCGGGGAGGCTGTCGTTCAAGGTATCCAGGGCGCTGCTGAGGACGAACTCGTAAGGTTTAGTATCTTCCTTGGCGGCGGCGGTCGAATCCTGCAAGCCCTTTAATTTTTTCTGAAACTCCGCGTCTGCCTCGATCACAGCTTTGAGCGGCTTGCGGATGTCGTTCTTGCGATCGATATAAGTATCGATGTTGTCGTTCAACTCGTCGTAGAGTTCGAGAAAGTCCTGCAGGCGGTCATGGGTAGCGGTACCGCGGTCGGCAGGTGTGAGTTTGGGATCGGCGCGGATTTGGTCCAGTTTGGCCAAGCGGTCGCGGGCAAACTTCAAGTAGAACTTGAGGCGCTGGTCGGGATCCATGGCGCTATCGCGCAGAGCATCGGTTTCGGCTGGCGTCAGGTCGGCATGGTGCTGCGCCAGGGCATAGGCGCCCGTGATCATAAGCATCAATGTAGAAAGAATTAAGAACTTCATTGCGAACCCTTCCCGAGGTCGAACATTTTCGCCAGCAACTGGGTGCGGACCTTCTCCAGGCGATCGATGGCGTCCTGCAGTGGAGGTTGGTCGTCGAAATTGACACTACGTTTCATATCCGCCAGCTTATGGGAGATTTTGCGGACCGTGATCTCCGCGTCTTTCAGTTTCTTGCCCGACTGCGTGGCAGCGTCGCTGGCCTTTTCTGTGTAGGTCACGACATCCTGAATAGCAGCGTGGGCCTCATCGGACTTGCCATTTGAATATAGCTTGTCAGCGGCGTCGGTTTGCATTTCCGCGACCCGCAAAGCTAACGTTACCTTCTCTTTGGGTGAGGCAGTCTCGACCTTGGCCTTAAGTTGTTCGACGCTCTCCCTTTCGCGCGCGAAGGCCGGCAAGCAACTAGCGAGAACCAGGATGGCGACGAGCAACCGCATATCACTTTATCTTGGGCTCAATAGTAATCAAGCGGTGGCGCGCTTGCCACTCCTGGTCGGGATACTTTCCATTCGAGGTTTGGAGAAAAGTATGGTAATTGGCGGCCGCATCCTTATAGTCGCGCAAATGGTCGTATGCGGTGGCTCGTAGGAAGTACCCCAACGGGACCTCTCCCATGATCTTGGCGCGCACGTCCAGCGCTTTAATGGCGAGGTCATAATTCCTGTTTTCATTGGCGGCGGCGGCCAGATCGCCGTAGGCAGGCCCAAGATCCGGTTTCAATTTAACGGTGGTCAGAAACTCCTGCTGAGCAGCCTGAAAATTGTGCTGTTTCATGTAGGCCTGGCCAAGCGCATGGTGCAACTCTGCGTCATTGGGGTCTAGCGCTAACAGCGACTGGAAGAGCGCCTGCGCATCTTTTGGTTTTCCGGCCGCGGTATAGAGCTCGGCCAGCTCGGTTTGCGATTGCCGGTCGCTCGGATCAAGTTTCAGTGCGGCCTGAAATTCGGAGATAGCGGCATCGGATTTTCCATCGGCGGCGAGCACGTGAGCCAATGCGGCATGGGCGGGAGCTGAATTGGGATTCTGGGCGACCACCTGGCGCAGTAAATCGCCAGCCTCGGTGAAACGGTTGCCGCGCTCATAGATTCTGGCAGCTCCGATCAGAGCAGGAATGGACTTGGGATCAATCGCCAGAACCTGCTGATATTCGTGTTCCGCCTCGGCGAACTGATTCTGCTTTTCGAAAAGAGGCGCAGAGGCCAGGTGCGGCTCGGGATCGCTGGGTACCTGCACCGCGGCCGCTCGATAAGCCACCAGAGCCTGTTGCGGGTCCTTGGACTCGAGCAGCCGGCCCAGCGCCATCCAGGCAATCTCTTGATTTTGAGGAGCATTGTCGCCGGGCTTGAGTCTGGTGGCGGCGCGCAGATATTTCTCCGCGTCGGGCCGGTTGGTTTTTGCCAGCATCAGGCCCAGATTCAAGTTCGACTCGAAGACAGCCGGCTTGGCCTCGACCGACTTTTTGTAGGCGTCAATCGAATCCTCAGGGCGGCGCAGAGCGTTGTACACGAACCCCAGATCGAACCACGCCTGGTAGTTCCTGGGATCGCGGCCTACCACCTGCTTGAGTAGAGGTTCGGCGTCGCTGTAGTTCTTGTTCTCGATCTGAGCTTCGGCCTGCACTAGTTCGGGAGGCAGAGAAGGATACTCAATGGCAACCTTGTGATGACGAACCGTGCTGCCGGACTGAAATACTGGAGAGGCGGAGCTTTGACCGACGGCCGTGGCACACGTCGCCGCCAAGAGAAAGCCGACGAGGCAACTCTTTTTCATGGCGACAGGCCGACGAACGGCGGTGTTCCGTTCGAACCCGACGCTGGTTATCAAGCTAAGACTTGTCATCGCTAGCGTGCGCAGCCCCGTTACCATTTAAGATGCGTGCCAGGTACTGGCCCGTATAGGATTTTGTTAGCTTGGCAATGGCCTCGGGCGGACCGGCTCCGACCACGTAACCGCCGTGCTCCCCGCCCTCCGGACCCAAATCGATGACCCAGTCGGCAGTTTTGATGACCTCGAGGTTGTGCTCAATTACGACAATCGAACCACCTGCGTCGATCAACCGCCGAAAAGCCGCCAGCAGCTTGCTGACATCGTCGAAGTGCAATCCGGTGGTGGGCTCATCGAAAATATAGAGGGTCCGTTGCCGGCGGCGGGGATCGTCGGGACTGGCGGCGCGCATCATTTCGCGCGAGCCCGGGAGGTGAGCGGCCAACTTCATTCGTTGCGCCTCGCCACCGGAAAGCGTGGTCGCCGATTGTCCGAGCCGCAAGTACCCTAATCCCACTTCTTCCAGGACCTTTAACTTGTCCACAATTTTTGGTACTCCGGCGAAGAACTGGAGCGCTTCTTTGACGGTGAGATTCAGGACTTCATGAATATTTTTGCCGCGATAGCGGACGTCCAGCACCTCGGCCTTGTAACGCGTACCTTTGCATTCCTCGCAGATCAGTTCGACGTCAGCGAGAAACTGCATTTCGACCGTAACCGTCCCGTCACCCTGGCAGTTTTCGCAGCGGCCACCGGGAATGTTGAAGGAAAAATGGCCGGCAGTGAAGCCGCGTTTCTGTGCTTCGGGCAGGGAAGCGAACAAGTCGCGAATTCCGTCAAACGCCTTCGTATAGGTTACGGGATTCGAACGCGGGGTTCGCCCGATGGGCGACTGGTCTACCAGGACGACTTCATCGATATACTCGTCGCCCTCAAGTTCGCGCCAACTGGGCGCGGCTGGCTGGGCGCCGTTCACTTGCTTTTTTGCTGCGCAGAGCGCCTGGTAGAGAACGTCATGAAGGAGTGTCGACTTTCCCGATCCGGAGACGCCGGTGATGGCTACGATCATTCCCAAAGGAATATTCAGATCGACATTCTTGAGATTGTGTGCGCGCGCCCCCCGGATGCGCAATTGCTGGGTTCCCGGCTTGCGGCGTGAGTTGGGCAGCTGAATGCGAAGCTCTTCCGAGAGGTACCGGCCAGTCAACGAGCTGGCATTATGCAGGATCTCCTCGTAGTTGCCGGTGGCGATTACCTTTCCGCCGTTCTCGCCGGCACCCGGACCCAGATCGAGGATGCGGTCGGAAGCCTTCATGATGTCGGGATCGTGCTCGACGACGAGAATGGTATTGCCCAGATCTCGAAGTCCATGCAGGATCTTAATCAGGCGATGAGTATCGCGGCTGTGCAGCCCTATAGAGGGCTCGTCCAGCACGTAGAGCGTTCCCACCAGCCGCGAACCTAAAGAGGTGGCCAGCTGAATGCGTTGGGCTTCACCACCGGAGAGAGTGGAGGAGAGACGGTCGAGGGTCAGATACTCAAGCCCAACTTCATTCAGGAAACGCAACCGCTCCTGGATTTCTTCCAGCAGCTTTTCGGCGATGGCCGCTTCCTGATCCTTGAGAGTGACACCCGAGAAAAACTGCGATGCCTCTTCGACCGTCATACAGCAGACTTCACAGATGTTCTTGCCATTAATCTTGACCTGACGGGCCTCAGCCCGCAGGCGAGCGCCATTACAGGTAGAACAGGTTGAGTATCCGCGATAGCGGCTGAGGAAGACGCGCACGTGGAGCTTGTATTTCTTCCGCTCCAAATGAGCGAAGAAGCCGCGCACGCCGGGGAAGCGGCCTTCGCCTTCAATGACCATGCGCTGCTGGTCCGGGTCAAGATCGCACCAGGGGACGTCCAGCGGCAAACTGGCCTGTTTGGCAAAGCGCTTTAATTCTGTGAAGAGTGCCCGGTATTTTGGTTTCGTCCAGGGCTCGATAGCGCCCTCGTTCAGAGTTTTGGACTTGTCCGGAATCACCAGATCGAGGTCGAAATCGATGGTGTTGCCAAAGCCTTGACAGCGGGGACAGGCCCCATACGGATTATTGAAGGAGAACAGGCGAGGCTCCGGCTCTTCGTAGCGGATTCCGCAGAGCTTGCACTCGAAACGATTGGCAAAACGAATCTGGCGGGAGGATTCGCCATCGCGCGGGGTGGTTTCGAAGATCACTTCGCCGGCTTCCCGATAGGCGCTTTCAACGGCGTCGACGATTCGTGGCCGCGCCTCGCTGGAGACTGCAAGACGATCGACGAGCAAAAATACCGGTTGTGAGAAATCAATGTCCAGCAAGGATTCCGGGGTCGAGAACTCGAATACCTGTCCCTTTTGATAGAGCCGATTGAAACCTCGTTTGCGCAGGTCAAAGAGGCGGGATTTGAACAGATCATTCTGCAGAGCCTGCTCGGCGGCAGCTGCCTTTTTTGACTGTCGTTTCCTTTTCTCCGGCTGCCTGGCTTCGGGATGATGAATGTGCAGCGGGAAGAGCACATTCAGCCGGGTGCCTTCGCCCATGGCCAAGACGGCGGTCGCAACCTCATCCACCGTATCTTTCCTGACTTCGTTCCCGCAGTTCAGGCAATAGGTGCGTCCGATGCGCGCGAAGAGCAGTCGGAGGTAGTCATAGATTTCGGTAGCCGTAGCGACCGTAGAGCGCGGATTGCGCGTTGTATTCTTCTGTTTGATGGCGACAGCGGGAGCAATGCCATCGATCAGGTCGGCATCGGGCTTCTCGATCCGCTCCAAGAACTGGCGCGCATAAGCTGAGAGGGATTCCACATAACGCCGTTGGCCCTCCGCATAAATGGTGTCGAAGGCGAGGGAAGACTTGCCCGATCCCGACACCCCGGTAACCACCGTCAGGCTGTTGTGGGGGATCTCGAAGTCGATGTTTTTCAGGTTGTGAACGCGAGCGCCGCGAACAACTATCGATTCCGTGGACATCTTCAGGGTCGCCGCAATGCGACGGGGATGCGCCCCTCTAGTTGGTTCGGAAGCACTGCGGAATCTTTCTATTATAAAGCAGGGGGCGGGTAGCAATCTCGACGTAAATCCGACAGAGCACTTCGCTAACTTAAAACATTGTCATCCTGAGCGGAGACGAGGGGGATCTTGCGTTTGCTGCCGCTGGCGGAGTCTTTAGCTCCGCAAACACAAGGTCCCTCCACTCGGGCTGTGAGCCCTCGGTCGGGATGACATAGCTTACATTCGCGAAGACCGGAGGCTAGCCTTGTTCTTGGTCCCGCTTTTTGCTGTAGCGGACCGCCATGCCGATACCGACGGTCATGAAGCCCACAGGAGGGACAAGCAAAACCATGACGGCGCGGTTGGCGGAGCCGAGGGGGATCTTGCGTTTGCTGCCGCTGGCGGAGTCTTTAGCTCAGCAAACACAAGGTCCCTCCACTCGGGCTTTCAGCCCTCGGTCGGGATGACATAGCTTACATTCGCGAAGACCGGAGGCTAGCCTTGTTCTTGATCCCGCTTTTTGCTGTAGCGGACCGCCATGCCGATACCGACGGTCATGAAGCCCACAGGAGGGACAAGCAGCACCATGACGGCGCGGTTGATGGCGTGCTGCCCATCTTTGCTGGCGGCAGCGGCAGTGGAGTAGCACATGGCGCAGCCCTGGGCGAAGGCCGGACCGGCCCACAGAACCAGGAACAGAACGAGGGTGGCGAGTCGCAGCTTCACCGCACTCCCAGGTGGAGGATGCGGAAGGCATCCGGGAAAAAGACGCACATCATGGCGAGGCAGAACACCAGCGAGCACATGGTGATCCACTTCATACGGGAGAGTTCGAACTTCATGTGCATGAAGTAGCCGATGATGAGCGCAGCTTTGATTAACGATAATCCCATCAAAATGCTGAGCATGCGCACCGGTTCCATGTTCTGGTAGCCGAGGTAGACCTCAATGGCAGTGATCACCAGCAGCACACCCCATACCCAGAAAAACTGGCCTTTCCCGTGGTGCCGGTGCTGCTCGGCTACCCGTTCCGCGATCGCGACTTGCACTGCGTCCATAGGTTCTCGGTCTCCTAGACGATTCTCGTAGACATCAGATAAACCAGCGGGAAGATGAACATCCAAACAAGATCGACAAAGTGCCAGTAGAGTCCGGCGACTTCGATATCGGAGGAATCGTAAACTTTCGGTTTGAGCCACAGGATTACGCTGCACACGATCGCGGACAGCAGCAGCACGTGCGCACCATAGTGAAAGGGGCTGTACGAAGGAGTTGCCAGCCAGGCTAGCAGCCATAATCCCAGCAGGATGGGAATGAACTTTTTCCGCAGGGCGACAACTCCCAGATAAACCACGCCCAGGGTCACGTGTAGCATGTGCATGCCGGTGAGGCCGAAGAAGGTCGCGGCAAACTGCGGCACGGTTTTGCTGACGTCGACAAATTCTTTGTTCGCTTCAGCGCCGGGGACGGAAGGGAAGACGGGAAGCGTCAAACCTTCGGCAATCAGATGACTCCACTCGCGACCGTGAAGAACCACGAATCCTATGCCGCAAGCCATGGTGGCAAAGAGCCATCCCTGGACCGCTCTCATGTTGCCAAATACCGCGGCCCGTACGGCGAGGACCATGGTCAGCGAACTGGTCAGCAGGAAGGCAGTCATAATGGTGGCATTGATGATGCTGCTGGAGTGGAAAGGCGTCGGCCAGTTCGGCGTTGAGATGCGCCCGTAGCTGTAGGCGTACAGTAACGCTCCAAAGGTCAGTGAATCGGAGAGCAGGAACAACCACATCCCAATTTTCTTGGAATAGGTTCCGAATAAAGACGGTTCATAAGCTGCTGCTACGCTCTGCTGCACCGCGACATCAGCCATCGTTTTCGGTCTCCTCTAACGAGCAAATTCCAGCAAGGCGAAAATATAAATCCACAAAAGAGCCATGAAGTGCCAGTACCAGGCGGTTACGTCGATGACCACGCGCCGGGAATCCACCGGTTTATGGAATAAGGTGATCAGCGCAGCGTAAGACAGCGCGATGACGCCGCCCATCAGGTGCAGGGCATGCATCCCCGTAAGCAGATAAACAAACGAGCTGCTGGGGCTGGTAGCCAGGAAGAATCCGCGATACTCGAGTTCCCGCCAGGCCATCCACTGGCCAACCAGAAACATAATTCCCAAAAGAACAGTCAGCCCGAGCCAGGGAAATCTCTTTTCAACACCCAACGAAACTCCAGGGATAGAACGAACTGGCGCCAAGGCGGATTCCCGTGTGATGTCCCGGCGCGCCAGTTCCATGGTTACGCTGCTGACAATCAGTACGAACGTATTGAGCAACAGGATCAGCCAAGGAAGGCTTACGGGCAGCCAGTCATGAACGTATTTGTTCGTGTTCTCGTCGAGCGTAGGCAGGCCCTGACGGACGATATAGGCGCTGGTCAGCGACACGAACAGCATGATGACCGGGGTAATGCCAACCGCGAGACCCAAGCGAGCGCGACGCAGACGATCGCCAAAGTCGGGCGAGCCGCCGCCACGGCCATCACCTCCTCCGCCGATGAAGGGTGGAAGCGTGATCGCGCCGCTGTTGTTGATTCGAGGTTCTCGTGTGCCCGTCGGACTCATTTGATCTTCAAAGCTTTGGTCACCCATCCTCCGCTGAAGCGGAAGGGTGGGGCACCTTCAAATAGTTAATGCGCCGAGGCCGTCGCAGGATCGGTCTGCATTACGTAATCCTTGCTCGCACCCGGCACGTTGTATTCATACGGACCGTGGTTCACGATCGGGGTATGCCCGCCAAAGTTGTCGTGCGGTGGCGGCGTCGCTGTTGTCCATTCCAGAGTCGTCGCTTCCCATGGATTGTCCGAAGCCTTCGGTCCCTTCCACATGCTCCAGAAAAGATTGAAGAGGAAAACCAGCTGCGCGCCAATGGTGATGAACGCCGCATATGTCATGAACGTCTGCAGCGGCAACAGCTTGGTCTGATAAGCGACTTCGGTGAATTGCGAGTAGCGGCGCGTTTGCCCGGCCATGCCGAGATAATGCATCGGCATGAAGATCGCGTACGTCCCGATCAGGGTGATAACGAAATGAACGCGAGCCAGGCTCTCATTCATCATGCGGCCAAACATTTTCGGGAACCAATAGTAGGTGGCACCGAAGATACCGAAGATTGCCGCCACACCCATGATCAGGTGGAAATGGCCAACTACGAAGTAAGTATCATGCAGCGGGATGTCAAGCACGGGCTGGGCGAGGAACGGTCCGCTCAAGCCGCCGGAGACGAATAGAGAAACGAAGCCGATGGCAAACAGCATCGGCGAGTGCAGGCGGATCTTCGCCCCCCACAGTGTGCCGAGCCAGTTAAAGGTCTTGATGGCCGAAGGTACGCCGATGGACATGGTCATGAGCGAGAAGGCAAAAGCGGAGTACGGGCTCATCCCGCTCATGAACATGTGGTGTCCCCACACCATGAAACCTAGCAAGCCGATGCCCATGATCGCGTACACCATAGCGCGATATCCGAAAATCGGCTTGCGCGCGAACGTGGACAGCAACTGCGAGGCCACGCCCATACCCGGTAAGATGGCGATATAAACTTCCGGGTGACCGAAAAACCAGAACAGGTGCTGCCAGAGCAGAGGCGATCCGCCCTTGTGACCCATCACCTGGCCATTCACGACCACGAGTGGAACGTAAAAACTGGTGCCGAGGTTGCGATCCAGCAACAGCAGAATTCCCGCCGAGAGCAGCACGCCGAAAGCGAGCAATCCGAGAATCGCGGTGACGAACCATGACCACACGGTCAGGGGCATGCGCATCAGGGTCATGCCCTTGGCCCGAAGATCCAGCGTAGTCGTAATGAAGTTGAGTGCTCCCATCAGCGAGGCAACACAGAAAATGGCAATGCTGGTGATCCACAAATCAGCGCCCAGTTGTTCGCCTGGGCCAGCATTGGGCAAAGCACTCAAAGGTGCGTAGCCAGTCCAGCCGTGGAGCGGGGCGCCGCCGGTTACGAAAAACGCCGCGATCAATACCACAAATGCCACAAACGTCGTCCAGAACGAAAGCATGTTCAGGACGGGGAACGCCATATCAGGTGCGCCGATCTGGATGGGCAGGAAGTAGTTGCCGAACCCGCCCTGCGGAGCCGTGGTCAGCACGAAGAAAACCATGATGGTGCCATGCATGGTCAGCAGGCTGAGGTAGGTCTCGGGCTGAATCGCTCCGATCAGCGGCAGTTTAGCTGCGGGCCAGATCAGGTGGATACGCATCAGCAGTGACAGGAACATACCGACGAATACCGCCGTGAGCGCCAGGAAGTAGTACTGAATTCCGATGACCTTGTGGTCAAGACTGAAAATGTATTTGCGGACAAAGCCTTGAGGGGCCGCGTGTGCATGAAGGTGAGCCGTAGTTGCCATTTACTGTTTTGCCGCCTCCCGCTCGGCAATCCACTTGTCGAAGTCGGCCTGGCTAACAACTTTGACCATGCCATGCATCTTGTAGTGACCCATGCCGCACAGTTCGGCACAGGCAATCTCGTAGTCGCCAACCTCGGTGGGTGTGAAGTGCATGTGAATCCGCAGCCCGGGTACCGCGTCTTGCTTGAAACGGAACGCCGGGACGAAGAAACTGTGGATCACGTCAATAGCGCGAAGTTGAAGGTCCACTTCGCGGTTGACCGGTACATACATGGTTCCAGCGATGATGTCGTCTTTCGAGGCCGGGTCATTGGTGTCGAGTCCGATGGCCGCTTCGTTACCTGAGGAGGGATCGATGAGATCGGCCTTGGTGGCGCCGAATTTCCCGTCCATACCGGGGTATCGGAAATACCAGGCAAATTGCATACCCGTGACTTCCACCGGGACTGCGTCGGGCTTGGGCGGCTCGAACCGTTCGGCAGCCCAGATCGGGCTGCCCATCAGGTTCAGCCCTATAAAGAGGATGGCCGTCAGCGTAGTCCAGAGCACTTCCAGCTTGGTATTGCCGTGCGAGTAGCTCACCTTGCGGGCATCGCCGCGATCGCGGTACTTCCATACCAGAAAGCCGAGAGCGCACTGGGCCAGTACAAAAATGATGCCCATAGCCACATAGGTGAAAGCAAATTGATGATCAATGGCGGGGGCGGCTGCCGCCACGCCTTTGGGAAGCCACCAGGTTTTTGCAACAAAAAAGTAGGTACTAAGGAACGTGATCAGCCAGATTATGCAGAGAAGCGCGAGGCCCATCCACTAGCCTCCCCTTTTCTTAGGTTTCGATCTGCCCCAACGTCCATTGCATTCACCCAGTTTTTGAAGGAAGCTGCGGCTGGCCCGAAATCCTATCACATCTCCATGTGATGTATGCAACCCGTAGGTGTGATGGGATTGCGCTTCATGGTCACTCTGTTGCGGAATGCAACGCAGAAGCGCCCGCAAATAAAAGAAGAGCACCAAGGAACACTCCTCGGTGCTCGATGCCGATTGCGATGAATGGTTGCGGTTTATCCTCCGACTCCGACGAGCGCGGCACTTTGCGACGGTGTGCCGGCGCCGGTGTCGGTGACCTTCAATGTGCCCTTGCGCGTACCGGTTGCCGTTGGCTTGAATTGCACAGTCACGACACAATTCAGTCCTCCGCCCAGGGTGCTGCCGCAGGTGTTATTGGAGATCTTGAAATCTCCCGGGTTCAGGCCAGCGATGCTGAAACCGGTGAACGTCACAGTCCCGGTTCCGAGATTGGTGACCGTAATATTCTTACCGGCGCTGGTGGTACCCACGGTTACAGTTCCGAAGTTCGTCGACGTGGGCGTGAGCGAAATCGAGACGCCGGTGCCGGTCAATGGCACGTTTTGGGGGCTGTTGCTGGCATCATCGGTGAAGGTGAGGTTCCCGGTTCTGGATCCGGGAGCCGTCGGTGAGAATGTGACCGTCACCGTACAACTCGCGCTCGCCAGCACGGTGGAACCGCAAGTCTTGGTCTTGATATGGAAATCGCCGCTGGTAGTGATGCTGCTGATATTCAGTGTGCCGGTTCCGGTATTCGTCAGGGTCACGATCTTGCCGCTCGTAGTTTTGCCCATAACGGTAGCTCCGAACTTCAACGATGTTGGCGACAGACTGACGATAGGCGTTCCTCCTCCCCCGCCGCAGCCCGGGAACTTGAAGTTAGCAATGCGGGTGTTCCAGTTGAAACTGCCGGTGGTCTTCATATATTCCTGCGTGTACCAGAACGTGCAGTCATCAACCGGATCGACGGTCATGGCGCTGTAGTCGCCCCAGCGATGGAGGCCGCTAATCTGCGATCCGGTGCCGTTGACGATAGAGGCTTCGCTCTCCATGTTCCCTGCAGGATCGGTGGGCACGCGTCCCGTATAGAAGACCGATGGGTGCAGCGAACTGCTCGACAAGCTGTAGCCGAGGGCGATGTCGCCCGCCTGGTCCATGGCGATGCTGCCCATCCAACGGGTGTTCGAGTCCGGAGCAAACGTTCCTTGCTGGAAAATTGTCGGCGAAGTATTGGGATTCTGGATCTCGTACCAGCGAATGCCACTGGTGATTGAGTGGGTCACTACCATCGATTCGTGGCCATCGGGGAACTTCCGCCAGGCCAGGCGATACATGAGGCGGTCGGCGAGGGAATCGAGCGTATTGGTAGTGCCGGACTGAGCCACGCAAGTCCCTCCGTTGCATAGCGGCGTGAAGCTGGCTACAGACAGAGTGGTGGGCCCAGTAAAAGTGGTGTTGCTTGGGGTCGTGAAATCGACGTGAAACTTCCACATGCGTCATGCATTGGTTGTGAAGTCAATGAAGAAGGCAGGTTCGCCGGAAGTCGGCTGAATCGTGCCATCCATGTCGGATGGAAGCAGGCTGTCGATACCACTGGAAAGCGGACTTGGCTTGCAGATCATGGTTGCCGCCTGGCCGGCCAGCATCTTGGCTCGATTCAGGGCGCAAGCCTGCGCGCCCAGGAACGCAGTTCCGCTGGCATTGAACATGTTGAAGCTCATGTAGTAAGCATCGGGCCATACCCCAAGCTTCGGATAGTCGGGAAAGTTACTTCCGAAGGAGAACGCATATCGGTTGTAAGTACCGGTAGCGTCACTCGTGGTGGAGACAGCGACGCACTGCAGGAACGGGGTAGTGCTAACCGAAAACTGGGTCATCACCCAGCGGTTCGCGATCTTGTCATACTGCGCAATCGGATCCCCGTCGTTGTTGGTTTGGCAGCCGCCGCCGAAGCCGGACCACAGCGTGTTTCCAGTCGTAGGACCAGCCAGCAGCGCGCCGGTGTTTTTGTCGAACACCGCGAATGACTCGTTTACCCACTGCACATATTGCGTTGCGCCCACGGCACCATTCGTGTCAGGCGGAGCCGCGTTGGGAGTGAATCCATACTGCCCGTTCCCCACGCCCTCGAAATTCAGACCTAGCGTTGCGGCCACGAATGGCAAGCCAGTGTGCTGCAGTGCCGGATCCGCTACCGGTGCAGCCGCGGTCGCCGGCATCGTCCGGGTGGGATGGACTGGAATAACGTGCGGCGGCGTTGCACTTTTCGGCGGGGTCGCCGTTGCCATCATTTCGCGCAATGACGGCGAAGTGTCGTGCTTAACTTCGTTGATAAGGTGAACGCCCGTCGCCTGGTTTTGCGACCATGCCGGCAGGATGAAAGGGTTGAACAGGGCGAGAAGCGCGGACACAACTCCCATTACGCAGACTCTGGGTTGTTTCAAGTCAGAATCCTCCAGGAAAATGTCAAATCGACTGCCGGGCTGAATGCGATGCAAGGGAATTAGCCGGGCCGGGGCAACAGGGTGGCCAAGCCGCGCACCGCATGTCGCGATGGTGACATCAAGCTTGCGTCAGAGAACCTGCGCGTGTCAATCGGAAAGTAGTTGCTTAAACTGTGCAAAACCTTGCCCGAAGCGGCTTTCGGCGGGGCAACACACTAATCCTTCAATTTGGAACTACAATCATTCGCAATGTCGAAAAACCAACACGGCCGAGGACATGACACGCGTTATGTCCAATTGCAGAAAAATTATTGTTTCGCTTGTGGCAAGAACAACCCGGAAGGCATGCGGTTGAAGTTTGCCTATGACGAGGAGCGTGACTGCTTCGTCTGCCGTTTTCGCCTCGGCAAACGTTACACCGGGCCGCCGGGACATGCGCACGGCGGGATTATCGCCACCATCCTCGACGAAGCCATGGGCAAGGTGAACAAGTTGCGGCACGTGGTAGCGCTGACCTCGCAAATTACCGTGAATTACCTCAGGCCGGTGCCGTTGAACAAGCCGTTGCGGGTGGAATCGCGCGAGGTGCGGGTACGCGGGCGCCGCCACATCAATATGGCGGAGATTCTGAATCGAAATGGTGAAGTGCTCGCCCGCAGCCAGGGAACTTTCATCGCCATCGACCCGCATCGCATGTTTGCCCGATTTGTGGATCGCTAGAAGAGGGGCGGATGTGCATCGCTGTACACGATAGAGTTTTTAAACGAGGTGGGCTCAGGATTTCAGAGCCATTGCCAGTTGGTCGACACCTCGTCGCAGTTCTTTAGGATCGACGGCAGCAAAGCCGAGCACCAGTCCATTTTTCGGGGCTCGCCCCGAAGCGTAGTTATTCAGGGCGATGATTTCCACTTGATGCCGTTCAGCGGCCCTGGCGGCGTCCTCGGCGTCCATCCCGTTTTTCAGCCAGCCCACGGTTTGCAGCCCGGCTTCCACGCTGGAGATTTCCAGAACGCCGGCGAGTTTTTCGCGGGCTCCCGTCAGAAGCACCGCTAAGCGTTCCGCATACATCTCGCGCATGCGTCGGATATGCCGGGCAAAGTGGCCTTCCGTGATGAAATCACAGAGAATCGCCTGCTCCAGCAGTGGAGGATGGTGGGTGCTGACCGATTCGGCGGCGGCGAAGATATCCACCATGTCTGACGGCACCACCAGGTAGCCGAGTCGCAGAGCAGGGAAGAGTACCGCGGTAAAGCTTCCCGCGAAGATCACTACGCCTGAACGATCCAGCCCCTGCAGGGCAGGGACAGGACGTCCCGAGTAGCGGTACTCGCTGTCATAATCATCTTCGAAAATGAGTGTGCCGGAACGGCGGGCCCACTCCAGCAAAACCAGGCGGCGGCGGAGAGTCATGGTGACACCGAGCGGAAACTGGTGGGCCGGCGTGACGTAGACCAAACGCGCGCGTTGCCACTGGGCAATTCCGCGGTCGAGATTCAGGCCTTCGCTATCCACGGGAACACGACAGATGCGCGCGCCCAAGGCTCGAAAAACGGCGGCGGCAGCGGGATACCCGGGTTCTTCCATCCACACGGGCTCGCCGGGATTGAGCAAGACCCGCGCCGTACGGTCGAGCGCCTCCTGCGCGCCGGAGACGATCAAAACCTGGTCGGCTATACACTTCACGCCGCGCGACGTATTCAAATAATCCGCGACTGCTTCCCGCAGCGGGCGGTACCCCAGGGGGTCGCCGCCGGCAAGCAGTTGTGCAGAGACTCGCCGGAGGCGCCGGGCTGCCACTTGCGCCCACAATGTGGTGGGAAACTGGTCGAGAGCGGGTTGATTCGCGCGGAAAGCACGGATCGGCCGCACCGGGGCGGCTGCGAAAGGAGGCAGGCGCCGGGCATAGAGAGACAAGGGCGCTCGTCGATGCGGCAGCCTCTTTTCCCGGCGAACTCGCCCGACTTGCAGAAGCCGTTCCGGCAAGACAGACGTGACATACGTTCCTGATCCGGTTCTCGCTTCGACGTAGCCTTCGGACTTGAGCTGTTCGAAGGCGGCAACGATAGTGGAGCGGGAAAGCCGGTAGGCACGAGCCAGGTCGCGGGTTGCCGGCAGACGCGCTCCCGGAGGCAAGCGCCCGTCCAGGATTGCCGCCCGCAGTTCTTCGTAAAACCAGCGGTAAAGACTGGTTCCCGAGGGCGGCGCGGGCAAACTCAGGGGCAAGGTTGTGACTTTTCGAGCCATCGAAGTGGTATGGTAAGAATAGCGTAAATGGTTCTTGTGGCAAGACCAATATCTATTTATTGTGAAGCTGACCTGTCATCCCCGAGCGAGGTCGAGGGATCTTGAGTTTTTCTTATGGATCACCAGCGATCCGGAAACGAGAGTGGAATCGTGGCAAACAACGGAAATTCGAATGGTAGTTCGAGCCTGCGGCTGAAGACCGGGCTAGCCGAGATGTTGAAGGGCGGCGTCATCATGGACGTCACCAACGCTGAGCAAGCCGTCATTGCGGAAAAGGCGGGCGCTGTATCGGTCATGGCGCTGGAGCGCGTGCCCGCGCAGATTCGTGCCGAAGGCGGTGTGGCCCGTATGGCGTCGCCGAAAAAGATCCGGGAGATTATGGAAGCAGTCTCGATCCCGGTCATGGCCAAGTGCCGCATCGGCCACTTTGCCGAGGCTCAAATCCTGCAGGAGCTCGGAGTCGATTACATCGACGAGTCAGAAGTGCTGACGCCAGCCGATGAGGCCCATCACGTCGACAAGCATGCTTTCAAAGTGCCGTTCGTTTGCGGCGCGCGCAATTTGGGAGAAGCCCTGCGGCGAATTGCCGAAGGCGCGGCCATGATCCGCACCAAAGGTGAAGCCGGCACGGGCGACGTCGTACACGCGGTGAAGCACATGCGCCAGATCATGTCCGAGATTCGCGGCTTGACGGTGCTGCGCGAAGAAGAGCTTTATGCCCGCGCCAAGGAACTGCAGGCGCCGCTCGAACTCGTGCAACTGGTGGCGCGGGAAGGGAAGCTGCCGGTGCCGAATTTCTCGGCGGGCGGAATCGCGACTCCCGCTGACGCCTCGCTGGTCATGCAGTTGGGCGCCGAGTCGGTATTCGTCGGGTCAGGCATATTTATGGGCAAACGCACGTCCTGCGTGCGATGTGACGAGAAACACTCGTACGATGAAAACTGTGCGTTCGCCCATCCCGCCGATGCCGAACGGCGGGCCAAGGCGATCGTGCGCGCGGCCACGCATTACAACGATCCTAAAGTATTACTTGAAGTCAGCGCCGACGTGCCCAGCGCCATGAAGGGACTGGCGGTTTCGGCCATGGATGAGTCGCAGATGCTGCAGACCAGGGGCTGGTAGAAGAAGTAAGACGCACTTTCCCTCGGGGCTAAAGCCCGCGCGTCTTTTTGGGGACGTTTCGAGGCACGGCTGAAGAGGTTGCGGAAAAAGTACTTTGCTGGCAGGAAACGGGCCCTCAGGCGCTAAAGCGCGGACGTTTCTCAAGGGCTTTGCGGCACGAGTAAACTCGTGCCCTTCCCGATTTTACTTACGTCGTTCTTTTTTCCGCAGCCTCTGAAAGCCGTGCCCTTCCCAAAATCATTTATAAGGTAGCCTCTCAGCGCTAGCACTCAGCCCGCCGGTTGTTGTGCTGAGTGCTGACGGCTGAGAACTGGGCGCTTGTTTATGAAAATTGGTGTTCTCGCTGTCCAAGGTGATTTCGATGCGCACCGCCGCCGGCTCGAAGAACTCGGGGCGGAGGTTGTACTGGTGCGTCGGCCCGAGCAACTCGATGAAATTGAGGGGCTGATTATTCCCGGTGGCGAGTCGGGAGCTATCCTGCGCATCCTCGGCCCGGAGGGAATGGAGAAACTGCAGGAGTTCGTCCGGGTGAAACCGACCTTCGGAACCTGCGCCGGCGCGATTCTTCTGGCGAAAGAAATTACCAATCCTCAGCAGCAAGGCCTGGGCGCGCTGGATGTTCGCATTCGGCGCAACGCTTACGGACGCCAGATTGACAGCTCGATTCGCGAAGGCAGGCTGGGCGATTCGCCCATCGAGATGGTATTCATTCGCGCACCCAAGTTCGAACGACTGGGCCCGGGAGTGGAGGTCATCGCCACCGACGGCACCGACCCGGTAGCGGTGCGCCAAGGCAAAATCATGGCGGCAACCTTCCATCCTGAACTGGGCCAAGACACGCGGGTGCATCAGGCCTTTCTCGATCTGGTCGGGAACGGCTCGCGGTAGTAATCTGTGCCATCGCCGCACAGATTTGTCCTTCACGCGCATCTGTCATCCCGACCGAGGGCTCGATCCCGAGTGGAGAGCCTGCCCCGAGCGCAACCGAGGGGGAGCTTGTGTTTCCTTCTCTGTCACGCGACCGCGTGCGATTCCTCACTGCCTGCAATCGTCCAGCAGCGGCACAATTGCCGTGACTCACCAGCCGAATCGGAAGAGGAGGCCCAATGGATTCCACTGTTCTCCCCGTCGTGAACTTGTCTTTTGACGCCGTTTTCTACTATGTCCACGACCTGGAACGCTCGATTGCCTTCTATCGGGAAACGCTAGGATTACCCCTCGTATCGCGTGACTTCGTGGCCCGCTTTGACATTGACGGTGTGCTGTTCGAGCTACTCCCCGGAGGACCTGCTCAGACATTTTCGGGAAGCGGGAATGCCCGGCTCTGTTTCGAAGTGAAGGATATTCGGGAAACAGTTGCCCAATTGCAGGGCCGATGTGTGAAAACGAGCGAGGTCAGGGCCGAACCCGGCGGCCTGCTGGCTTTTTTCCAGGATCCGGATGGGAATGAATTGAGCCTGTGGCAGTATACGAACGGACCAGGGAAGAAGAAGGGTTGAAGCTCAGGAAATCTGGCGGAGAGGGAGGGATTCGAACCCCCGATACCCGTTAAGGTATGTCCGCTTTCGAGGCGGATCGTTTCAACCGCTCACGCACCTCTCCGCGCCAAATAGTCGTTGGTCTTTAGCCGTTGGTCGTTGGCAAGACACCTAAGATAGAAAAATCGGTTTCGGCCAACGACTAATCATCAATGGCTAACGACGGCCTCTAAAAAACTCCTGCAGCAACTCGGCGCTGCGGCCTGCCAGAACTCGGCCGCGGACTTCCATTCTGTGATTCAGTTGCGGGTGATTCAGCACCTGCACGACCGAATGAACGGCGCCCGCTTTCGGATCGTCGGCCCCGTAAACCAGGCGCTTCAGGCGGGCATGGATCATTGCACCCGCACACATAGCGCACGGCTCAATTGTAACAAACAGTTCGCAGTCGCCCAGACGATGGTTACCAACGATTGCACCCGCCTCGCGCAGGGCAACGACTTCGGCATGAGCGGTGGGATCGGAGTCGGTGAGATTGCGGTTCCAGCCGCGCCCGACAATGCGGCCGGCGGTCACGACCACTGCGCCGACCGGCACTTCGCCTGCTTCCAAGGCACGCTGCGCCGCGCGGAGAGCTTCTTCCATCCAGAGTTCGTCAGAAGCGGTCTGTGGATCATTCGCCATTAAAGATGCCCGATCTGAAAAACACAAGGTCCCTCGACTTCGCCTGACGTCGCTACGCTCGTCAGGCTACGCTCGGGATGACAGTCCCATGGTACTCGGGGGCGAAGGGCATCACTTCTGCGAATTTGCCGAGGATGGTATTCTTGAGCGGATATGGGCATGCCGAGTCTGCTGCGCAAAGTGTTCATGGTGGACCTGATCAAGGGCCTGAGTGTTACGTTCCGTTACCAGGATCCCAAAGAGATCTATACGGAACAATACCCGCTGCAGAGGCCGCAGGTGGCGGAGCGCTATCGCGGGGCGCCGCGGTTGAATGTCAACCCCGACACCAACGAGACCATGTGCATCGCCTGTGACCTGTGCGCGCTGGCATGTCCTGAGCACCTGATCGTGGTCACCAGCGAACGGAATGAAAAAACCCGCCGCAAGGAACTCACCACCTTCACCTACGACCTGAGCCGCTGCATGTTCTGCGGACTGTGCGAGGACGCCTGCCCCACCGACGCGCTGGAACTGACTCAGGATTTCGAACTGGCCAATTACACGCGCGAAGGCGCGATCTGGGATCGCGAGACGCTGGAAAAAGGGCCGCAGCCGACTCAATATCGAAAATAGTCGTTGGTCGTTGGTCTTTTGTCGCTGGCGAAAATCTAAGCGCATCGTTTGACGAATGGACGAAAAGACACCAACGTCTACCAGCTAGCGACCCATACCTGGTTGTTGCTGGGTCATGCAGTGCAGCGCGCCGAAACCCCAGATCAGGTCTCCTGAATAAATACCAACCACCTCGCGATCGGGGAACAGATCACTCAAAATGTTCAAAGCTACGCGATCATTCCGGTCGTTGAAGACGGGGACCAGCACCAATCCATTGGCAATATAGAAATTGGCGTAGCTGGCGGGCAGGCGGCGGCCTTCGAAGACGACCGGGCCGGGCATGGGAATTTCGATCACCTGGAGCGGCTTGCCGTCCTGATCTGTGGCCCGGCGCAGCCGGTTTAGATTCTCCTGCAATGGCGCGTAGTTGGGATCGTTCGAATTTTGCTCCACCACCGTGACTACGGTCGTCGGATCGACGAAGCGGGAGAGGTCGTCGACGTGACCGTGTGTGTCATCGCCAACAATGCCGCGCCCGAGCCAGATGGTGGTTTTTATTCCGAGGTAATCATGAAAGATTTTTTCGTAATCTTCGCGGCCCATTCCCTTATTTCGCTGTTGCTCGGGGCTGAGGAGGCATTCCTCGGTAGTCAGCAGCGTGCCTTGGCCATTGCTGTCGATTGAGCCGCCTTCCAGGACAACCCGTTCTTTTCCGAATAGCGGACGAATTTCGTTGGCGTGAGCAGCTTTTGCCATCCGGCTGCCGATCTTTTCGTCGAGCTTCCAGTTGGGATACTTCGCCCACGCGTTAAAGCGCCACTTGATCGCCGCGAGGGATGTATCCAAGTCCGAGTTCGCGTGGCCGGGCGCGGCCGCTTCTGCGTGAGGCGACACAAACGTGCAGCCGGAGTCGCGCGTCCATACACGATCGGTGGGCCAGCGGTGAAAACGGACATTCTTCGACCGAGCATTCGCCCGGTCGAGAATCTTCTTCGCTTGTTTCTCGGCCCCAGCATTCTTGACGATGAGTTCTACGCGTTCGTGCCTGGCAAGATTGCGGACGATCTCCGCGTAAACCCAGGGGATTGGTTCAAATTTGCCCGGCCAATCGTTGCGATAGTGCGGCCAGGCCAGCCACGTGGCGGCGTGTGGTTCCCACTCCGCGGGCATGCGATAGGCGCGGTTGAGAGACGTATCTTCTTGAAGGATTTTCGGGAAGCTGCTTGGCATCGAGAGTCTATCTCCCGCCCAGGGGATCTGCACCTACCGCAGGTTGGATCGTCCAACTAGAGCCCGGCAGGGCGGAATAAATTTAGCCGAGGGCGTAAGCCCTGGGAAAGCACACGATCGAGAGCAAGTCCCGTCAGGGACGACACCTCTCGCACTAATCTAATAGCCGGCTGGTGATGGGCGCGTAGCTATCGATTCTTCGATCGCGCAGAAACGGCCAATTACGGCGAATGTCCTCCATTTTGCGCAAATCCACCTCGCCGAACAGGATCTCTTCCTTATCGTGGGAGGCTTCGGCGATTACCGTACCAAAGGGATCACACAAAAATGAGCCGCCCCAGAATTCCAAGCCCTGGCCGGGAGCCGCGTTGCCGCGGATATTTCCGGTTTCAAAGCCAACTCGGTTAACGACGCCGACATAAACGCCGTTGGCAATGGCGTGCGCGCGCTGGATGGTGCGCCAGGCATCATGCTGCGCCTTGCCGAACTCGGCTTTTTCCGCGGGGTGCCAGCCGATGGCCGTGGGATAAAAAAGGATGGTGGCTCCCTGTAATGCGGTCAACCGCGCGCCTTCCGGATACCACTGGTCCCAACACACAAGTGTGCCCAGTTTGCCGACTTGGGTTTCGTGAGCGCGAAAACCCAGATCACCGGGCGTGAAGTAATACTTTTCGTAGTAGAGCGGATCGTCGGGAATGTGCATCTTGCGATAGGTTCCACGCAAAACGCCGTCGCTATCGAAAACAGCTGCCGTGTTGTGGTAAATGCCCGGAGCACGTTTTTCAAAGAGTGACGCGATCAGGACGATACCATGCTTGCGAGCCGTTTCCGAGAGCTTGGCCGTGGTTGCTCCGGGGATGGGTTCCGCCAAATCGAACAGGGAAGCGTCCTCGCGCTGGCAAAAATATTGGGTCTGGAACAACTCAGGGAGACAGACAACGTGTGCACCACGCTTCGAGGCGTCCGCGACACGATCGAGCGCCTTGTGCAGATTGTCGTTCGGCTCCGGCCCGCAGGACATCTGCACCAGCGCAACGCTGAATTTTTCCAGAGACAAGATCGGCTCCGATGAAATCGTCGCCTTAGAATATCAGGAGTGGTTGGGAGGCAGTAGTCAGGAGTCAGTAGTCAGGAGTCAGTAGTCAGCAAGCAGCTCATAGCTACCGTTCCTGCATTTCCTGTAAATTATCTGGTTCTCATTTCTTTATTTTTCTGCGGAGGCGCACTTGAAGCAGGACAGTCACGATGGAACCGGTATCGACCGGAAGCTGCACAACCCCATTGAAGACCGGTTAACGCCGCTAGAGCCGCTGGATCTGGGCCGTATTCACTCCATTGACGATTTGGTCCGGGCGATGGCGAAAACTGCCTTCACGGGCCGACAGCTTGGGGAAGCAGCGGATGTATTGGAGGCCATGGCGCGCGACAAGGACTGCTTTAAGGTCATGACTCTCGCCGGGGCGATGACCGTGGCTAAGCAGGGCCTCATCATTACTGAGCTGATCGACCGGGGAATAGTGAACGCAATCGTCTCCACTGGCGCCCTGATGGCGCATGGACTGGTCGAGGCTACGGGTCGAGCCCATTTCCGTTACAACCCTGAGGTGACCGACGAAGAGCTCTATGAGCAGGGCTACAACCGGGTTTATGACACCCTGGAGCCGGAGACCAATCTGGACGATGTCGAGCACGTCATGTTCGACATTCTCGGGAAATGGGACGCCAATGAGGTGGTCTGCTCGTACAAATTGAACCAGGTGATTGGCCGGCATCTGAGTAAGAATGCGAAAGAGCGGGGAATACTGAAGTCAGCTTATGAAAAAGGGGTTCCCGTTTTTGTCCCGGCATTTACTGATTCCGAACTCGGACTGGACTTCGCCCTGGGAAACCGCGCTCGGGATCGGGATAAAAAGCCGCGTCTGAAGTTCGATCCGTTTCTTGATCTGGAGCACTTCGCGGAAACTTTGCTGAAACAGAAGCGGCTGGGGATTTTCACGATTGGCGGCGGAGTCCCGCGTAACTGGTCCCAGCAATTCGGTCCGTTTATCGAATTGCGTCACCGGCAGCTCGGGGAAGACGTTCCCTTGAAGCGCTATCACTACGGCCTGCGCATATGCCCGGAGCCGGTCTACTGGGGAGGGTTGTCGGGTAGTCCTTACAGTGAGGCGGTTTCCTGGGGCAAGTTCGTGCCTCCGGGGGAAGGCGGCCGATTCGGAGAAGTATTCGTGGATGCGACCGTTGGGCTGCCCATCATCGTGGCGGCGGTTCTGGAACGGCTGGATAAGCAAACGGCCGCCAGTACGGGTAAGAAGAAGGCCGGTGTACGCAAATAACAAAGGCAGGTTTGCGGAAGTTTGTTGTAGCTCCTCGCTTCGCTCGGTGGACGGCCGTGGCGGCCGTCGCTACGTGGGCTCGGTTCTGGCTCCTCGCTTCGCTCGGTGGACGGCCGGGGCGGCCGTCGCTACGTGGCCTCGATTCTGGCTCCTCGCTTCGCTCGGTGGACGGCCGTGGCGGCCGTCCCTACGTGAGTCTGGGTTAGTCGAAGATGAAGATGGCGGAGGCAATTACCGTGGTCCACAGGCCGCGCTTGTCGCCTACCGCCGACTGGGTAACGTTGGCGGTGCGCACGATCTTGTTCGACAGCCGATAAATCTGCTTCTTCTCGTCCCAGGAACGGTCGGGATCGAATTCGACGTTTAGCGTTGTCGCCAGCATCTCGGCTGCGAGTTCCTCGGCATAGTCGCCGGCGGCATCTTCGGTCTCGCCAAAGGAGTGGTGCTCGCTCAGGTAACCATAAGTATTCCGGTCGGCCGGAATGGCCACGCCAATGGAGGCTGCCAGAAGGCGATGCGGCTCATGGGTAGAATTTTCGGCGACCACGGCGAAAACCACCTCGCCCGGATGCAGGTACTTCAAACCCTGGGAGCGGGCAATGAGCTTGCAATTTGGCGGGAAAATTGAGGAGACGCGCACCAGGTTCTGGGCTGCAATCCCGGCGTCGCGCAAGGCCAACTCGAAACTTGTCAGACGCTCTCTATGTTTACCGACCCCCTTGGTGAAGAAAATCCGCTTGGGGACCATGTCTTTGGACAATTCTCGTTTCCTCCGTGTTGTCAGCTAAAGAGCGAATCTAACATACGGGAATATGAACACAATGTGAATTTTGAAGCTGACAAAAAAAACAGAGACGTCACAGAAGGGACTCTGTTGAACATCAAGGCTGGATTAGCCACGGATGGCGCGGGTGACCGCAGATTGGCGCGGCGCATAGGTGCCATCCGTGGCTTATTGCTCAGGTTCCGGAAACCGAGCTGACTTTGATCGTGTCGCCGTCGGCGGAACCGCTGACTTTCGCCTTTTGGCCAATCAGCTTGTCGAGTTCGTCGGTCGCAGCTTTGTCGGTGGTGTCGAGGGTATAAACTTTGTCGCCGACCACCAGGGCGTACTTGGAACCCTGCTTAAGGCAGGCGTGAGCGCAGGCCACAGGGTCGCCCGGCATCATATGTTTAGCCCCGCACATGGAGTCGCTCACCACGCCGGTGAACGTTTCCTTCCCGGAACTCTTCTTATCGGCAGCAGATGCTGGCGCGATCACCAGAACCAACAGCAATAACGCGTTGACAGCGCATATCCCAACTTTCCGGCTCCACGATCTCATCCGTTTTCCTCCAGGGTTGAACTTGATTCCGACCAGGGACAGGCGATTCGCCATCCTCGCCAGCAGAATCGCCATTTAATAGACTCTGCGAAGCGGCAAAGGTTTCAGCAAACGCGGCCTGTGAATGGCGAGCGTTGCTCGCCAGCCCAGGTCCTGAGCGAAGCCGAAGGAGGGCGTCTGGGCCTACGTTAATCATACGTAGGAACAGATACCCTCACCTATCCTCTCCCAGCGGCGCTCCGCCTTTAGGCTACTGTTTGCCCTGGACCGCCGCCGCTGCCGGCTTTAACTTTACAGCTATGTCAATGAACGCCAGCGCCGCACGGCTGAGGGCTTTGTCTTTGCGGAAGACCAGCGCGAGGTCACGCCGTATCTGGGCGTCGGCAATGTCGATCACGGCCAGAGTGCCGGCTCGAACATCTTCCTCGGCATTGGATCGAGCAATGAATCCGACTCCCACATCGGCCTCCACGAAGCGCTTCAGCAACTCGCTGGAATCCAGTTCCATCGAATAGTGCGGTTTGAGCTTGCGTTCGTAAAACAGATTTTCCAGAGCATCCCGGGTATGTCCGGCCTTGGGCACGAGAAGCGGGAACTTGGCCGCCTCCACAACCGAGGCGGATTTCATCCTGGCAAGAACGTGGCTTGGCGGGGCGATGATCACCAGATCGTCACGGTGAATCAGGACCACCGTAAGGCGATTATCCGTAACCGGGAGCGAGACCACGCCAAAATCGACGGAATTGTCGATCACGCTTTCCAGAATGCGGGCGTAATCGGCACGTTTGATGCTGACTGCGACCGTAGGATATTGCTTCTTGAACTGCGCAAAGACCTCGGGAAGGATGTGCAAGCAGGTCCCCTCGTTGGCGCCCACGACGATCTCGCCACGGGGCACGCGCTCGGCTTCGGCAATGGCCGTAACCACAGCTTTGCGCGCGTCGAGCGTCTCCTCGGCCCACTTCTGGAAGATCTTGCCCGAAGCGGTGATGGAGACTTTTCCGCCAGAACGATCCAGCAAGCGCGCGCCGACTTCCTCTTCCAGGGCACGAATCTGCGATGAGATCGCCGGCTGGGTGCGAAAACGCTTCTCCGCCGCCCGCGAGAACGAACACAGCCGGGCGACTTCAAGGAACGTTTCTAGTTGGTCGAAATCCATAGAAGCCGTTAATAATTAGCTCTTAGCATTTAACCCCTGCGGAGCGGCAATTGTCACATCATGGTGTCATCCCGACCGAGGCCGACAAGCCGAGTGGAGGGACCTTGCGTTTGTCTTGCTAAAACCAAATTCGAAGTTGATCTTCGCCGAGCCGTTCCGGCTCCCGGCTTAAAAGCTAAGTGCTAACTGCTCATTGCTGTTTTCCGACATGATACCTTGACGCCGATAAAGCTGCCTTATATCGCCCATAAAAACTATCGATTTCCTTGTGTCCGGGCGGAGCAATATCCTGCGTTCGGCCGTGATACCGGCATCCCGCGCCGCTTTGCAATCCATAAACATTTCATTTCTGATCGAAGCCGGGAGCCGAAGGTGCGCCGCGCGCGCCGCTTCCCGGGCCTAAGGAGTCAACCATGCCTAATCCAAGAACTGATCCGAAAACAGTGATGGAGGCCGTCAAGAAGAACGAAGTTAAGATGTTGGACCTCCGCTTCACCGACCTTCCCGGGCTCTGGCACCACGTGTCTTATCCCATTGATCAACTCACGGAAGATTCGTTCGAAGATGGTTTCGGCATGGACGGCTCCTCAATTCGAGGCTGGGCGGCGATCCATGAGAGCGACATGCTGCTGATTCCGGATCCGGCAACTTTCATGATCGACCCGTTTACCGAGGTAGCGACAGCGGTCATGGTCGCTGATGTCATTGATCCGGTCACAAAACAACGCTACGACCGTGATCCACGATACATCGCGCGCAAGGCTGAGATGTACCTGGCCTCAACCGGCTTGGCCGATACCGCGTATTTCGGAGCCGAAGCCGAGTTTTTCATCTTCGATAATGTTCGCTTCGATCAGCGCGAACAGCACGGGTTCTACTTCATCGATGCCGAGGAGGGCCGCTGGAACTCGGGCCGGGTGGAGAACAATCTCGGCTACCGGCCTCGCTACAAAGAAGGTTACTTCCCGGTGCCGCCTACCGATCATTACCAGGATCTGCGCTCCGAGACGGTCATGACCATGCAGAGCTGCGGGCTGGAGGTGGAGTGCCATCATCACGAGGTGGCGACTGGCGGACAGACCGAAATTGATCTGAAATTCGATTCGCTGGTCCGCTCCGCTGACCACATGATGCTCTACAAGTACATCGTCAAAAACGTTGCCAACCAATACGGCAAGACCGTGACCTTCATGCCCAAGCCGATTTTTCAGGACAACGGCAGCGGGATGCACACACACCAGTCGCTGTGGAAGGGCGGCAAGCCGCTGTTTGCCGGTGACGGCTATGCCGGACTATCGCAGTTAGCGCTGTGGTATATCGGTGGCCTGATCAAGCATGGCCCGGCGCTCTCGGCTTTGATCGCTCCGACCACAAATTCCTATAAGCGGCTGGTGCCCGGCTTCGAAGCGCCGGTGAATCTGGCCTATTCGCGCCGCAATCGCTCCGCGGCGTGCCGTATTCCCATGTACTCGGCCTCGCCCAAAGCCAAGCGTGTCGAATTCCGGCCACCGGATCCGAGCTGCAATCCATACATGGCGTTCGCGGCCATGATGATGGCCGGCCTCGACGGCATCGAGAACAAGCTCGATCCGGGCCAGCCGCTGGATAAAGATATCTACGATCTGGGCCCGGAGGAGATGGCTAAAGTTCCATCAATGCCCGGCTCCCTGGAAGCGGCACTGGAAGCGCTCGAGAGGGATCATCAATTCCTGCTGAAAGGGGACGTTTTCACCGAGGAGCTTATCGCCACCTACATCGACTACAAGTGCACGAAGGAAGTAGATGCGGTGAGGCTACGGCCCCATCCGCATGAGTTCATGCTTTATTACGATATTTAGCTGGGGGCTATCAGCTTTCAGCTGCTGCAATGCCCTTTGGCCCAAAAATTGTCTTCGCGAACGAAGTCCTGGGAGCTGGCGCTCCAGCCCGCAAAGAAAAAAGCATGGGGGGAGTTCCCGGTTCCGGGCGCTATCATGATTCACTGTGACTCAGAAGAGCGAAGGAGCCGTGCCCGGTATCTCCGATCCAGTAATTCCGCGCACAGCCGGTTATGCCAAGGCATGGTTGCCGGAAATTTTCGTGCGGGCCGCACGCTTGCTGACCGCGAGGCGGATTGTGCTGCATGCGAGCATTCTGGCCATTGTTATTTGGTCGGCTTACGGCATTGACCTGGCCACACCCGGATTACGTGATCGCGCTGGAAACCTAAAAGGCGCGGACTTCCTGCATTTTTACATTGCTGGACGGCTATTGCGAAGCGGGGAAGCAAAGTCCCTCTACGACCCTGTCGCTCATGCTGCTTATCAGAAGGCGGTCTTGCCCGAGTCGGCCGGCACCTATTTTGTCCCGATGTATGGACCGCAGGTCTATGCGATGTTCGAGCCGCTTGCGAGCTTGCCCTATACATGGGCGGCAATAATCTGGGCACTGATAAATTTTTCGGTTTGTTTTGCGTGCTGCTATGCGCTATGGAGGAAGTGCTTGCAATTGAGGCCGTACGGGTACTTGGCGATGCTGCTGGCGGCCGCTTATCCGGGATTTTTCAGCCTGATTGCTTTCGGGCAGAGCTCGGCTCTGGCGCTCGCTCTTTTCACAGTCGCATTTTTTGCCCTGCAAGCCGGAAAACCGTTTGTGGCGGGACTGGCTATCGGCTCCCTCATCTACAAGCCCCAATTAGGATTAGCTGCTGCAGTAATTCTCCTGGCAGCCGCGGAGTGGAAGATTGTTGCCGGCGCTGTCACGGCCGCGGTCGCGCAATTGGGGCTCGCGTGGGCGCATTTTGGCAGCGAGGTCATGCGTCAATACGCGGAGGTGTTTCTCCGCATAGGCAGAGCTGAGCCTTTTCTTGAACCGAAGCTGTACCAGATGCACTCTCTACGCAGTTTCTGGATGCTCTTGATTCCCTGGAGGACTCTGGAGACGGCGCTGTATCTGATTAGCGCCGCGATCATGCTCACTATCGGAATAACATGTTGGCGCAGGGTGGCCGATCTGCCGATCCGATACGCAGCTCTGCTGGTAAGCACGGTTCTGGTCGCGCCGCATTTGTGGATCTATGACCTGGTAATTCTGGCACCGGCTCTGCTCTTACTCGGAAACTGGGCGCTTGGGCATCCGAATGCGATCGCGACGCCAGGTTTGCGGCTTCTTTTATACGCCTGCTATGCCTTGCCTCTGCTCGGGCCATTGGCAATATTCACTCGGCTCCAATTATCGGTCGTTGCTTTTGCTGGCCTGCTGTGGGCGATCTGGATCGCCAGTAACAAAGCGAGCGAGATTGGGTTACAACCAGCTGTAGAGGCTACTGAAAAAGTCCCTCGGCGGCGAAAGAAGGCCCTCAGGCGCTAAAGCGCGGCCGTATATGCAACGGCTTAGCGGCACGAGTAAACTCGTGCCCTTCCCGATTTTACTTACCTGGTTCTTTTTTCAGCGGCCTGTATAGCCGATGTCGCGAACCCACTTAGCGGTTGCTCTCCTTCGAATGCGCCTCGAACAGGCGCTTGGTCATCAGAACCAGGCCTAGCACTTGAGTCCATTCGGAAACGATATTTCCGACTACTTGTCCCCACTTCGCTTCCGAGTTCATGTGCACATAGACCAGCACCCAACCGGCGCCGGTAATGAGTAGAAACAGAGTTAAAGAATGATCACGCAAACGCTCCCAAATGGGGGCGAGGATCGGGTGAGGAGGCCGCCGGCTCTCAGCCGAGCCTTTTTCATAAAGAAACTTGGTGGCGAGGACAGTTACGAGAACGCCGCTCCAATCGGCAATCGCATTGCCGAAGAAGGAACCGAGGTGGGTGGCAGGATCGGAAAAACTATAAAGCACTATCAAGGCGGTGAGTATCACGACCGTCACCAGGCTGAGCGAGTGGCGATGAAGAAAGCTTTTCTTTGCGTATGGGGCCATCCAGGATCCTCCGACCGTCAGACCTTGTAAGAATGCAAGAAATCAGATGAGGGGGTGGAATTAAAATTTTCCACAGCGTGATCGCAGAGATGAGGCAGAGCAGTTGCAGCATGGATCAAAATCTATGTTGCTCGCGTAAAACTTTCTACGCTGAGAGAAATTCCTACCTGCTCCGATCTGTCGAGCATCTTTGTTTTCAGGCGCTTACAACTGGTATGACAGGTGCAACGAATTGCATCAGACGAAGTGGCGCGCAACGGGGCGCCCTTGAGAATAAACTTCGGCCAGAGGTTTTCAGGGGTGCCCCTTTGCTTATTACATGTTTCCGCATGTAAGGACGAAGCCCTCCCCCAAGTAAACTCCCCCTTACCTCCCTCTCTTCCAGGTTCTGCGTAAGGTCAATAGACGACCTAGAAACAGATATTTACCATCTTCGGGTCTATGACCGTATCCCGCGCACCTCATTAAGCGAGAATCAGCTTTTCCAGAACATCGATACCGGCACGGCGTAGCAAAGCGGCGACTGCAGGTTCCTTTAGACGAGAGGCGTCGAACTCCACGCGGATGATGCGCTCCTTCTCCTCGAAACTCACGCGGCGAATACCGTAAACGTCGCGCAGAGTATCAAGGCCGCGCATCTCTTTCTCACCGGGTGTGGAACCGTAGCGAAAGCGAACTTCTAACTGTGTCATCTAGTTTGTCCTCAGGGTTGAACGGGTGAAACTCAGCAAAGCTGAATCCAATATAGAACACCGCGAATCCCTGAGTATAGGATGAGACGACGGGCGCGGAGGAGAGATGTCTAGCGAACAGGTGGAGACTAGCCAGACCTCAGTCATTGACCCGGTCTGCGGAATGACAGTTGATCCGGCGACTGCCAAGCACAAGCATGAGCACAGGGGAAAAACATATTACTTCTGTTGCGCGCATTGTCTGCAGAAATTCAGTGCCATGCCCAGCCAGTACACCGAAGCCGGAGCGAAACCTCAGGCGCGCATGCAGATGGTGCAGATCGGTGCGGGGAAGCCGAAGGCAGAAGGTAGGGAACTGATCCAGTTGGGTACGCCAGCGACGGCGGCTCCGGCAAAAACACATGCACCGGTACAGCTGAGTCATTCCACCCAGCCAAACTTATATGTCTGCCCCATGTGCCCGGAAGTGCGCGAATCCGGGCCAGGTGCTTGCCCCAAATGCGGCATGGCTCTGGAACCGGAGATGCCAGTTGCGGCCACGAAAATCGAATATACCTGCCCGATGCACCCGGAGGTCGTACGCCCGGGTCCGGGGAGTTGTCCGATCTGCGGCATGGCCCTGGAGCCCCGCACCGTAACTGCGGTCGAGGAAGACAATCCGGAACTGCGCGAGATGAGTCGCCGGTTCTGGATCAGTCTCGTGCTTACGGCGCCGCTGCTGGTGATCGCCATGGGATCGATGGCGAGCGGACTGCGCGCATATATGCACATCTCGCCGCGTGGGCTGGGATGGCTTGAACTGCTGTTGGCTACCCCGGTCGTGCTCTGGGGTGGTTGGCCTTTCTTTGAGCGTGGTTGGACTTCGGTCGTAAACCGCTCGACGAATATGTTTACGTTGATCGCGCTTGGAACGGGAGCAGCCTATATCTACAGCCTGGTTGCGACTCTCTTTCCGGGAATCTTTCCCGATACCATGCGTGGCATGGGGGGACAGCCAGAAGTTTATTTTGAAGCCGCCGCCGCGATCACTACGCTGGTTCTGCTCGGACAGGTTCTGGAACTGAGGGCGCGAAGCCGAACGGGGGCAGCAATTCGCGCCTTGCTGGATTTGAGTCCCAAAACCGCGCGAAGACTTCTCACAAATGGGTCGGAAGAAGATATACCTCTGGAGCAGGTGCAGGTCTCGGACCGGCTGCGTGTGCGGCCTGGTGAAAAGGTTCCGGTCGATGGTGTCGTGCTGGAAGGAAGCAGCAGCATCGATGAATCGATGATCACGGGCGAATCCATCCCCGTGCGGAAAGGGACCGGCGATCGGGTGATCGGGGCGACGGTGAACGGCACCGGGTCCTTCATCATGCGCGCCGAGCACGTCGGCAGCGAAACTCTGCTAGCCCAAATTGTGCGGATGGTCAGCCAGGCCCAGCGCAGCCGGGCGCCAATTCAGCGGCTTGCCGACCGGGTATCCGGATATTTTGTGCCGGCGGTGATTGCGATCGCGGCGGTCACCTTTGTGGCGTGGTACCTGCTAGGGCCCGAGCCTCGCCTGGCGCATGCCTTGGTAAATGCGGTGGCCGTCCTGATCATCGCTTGTCCTTGCGCCTTGGGCTTGGCTACGCCGGTCGCCATCATGGTGGGAACTGGTAGGGGAGCTCATGCGGGCGTGTTGATCAAGAACGCTGAGGCGCTCGAGACTCTGGAGAAAGTGGACACGCTGGTTATAGACAAGACCGGCACGCTGACAGAAGGCAAGCCGAAAGTCGTATCCGTAGCGCCCGTGGATGGAATCGCAGATTCGGAATTGATCCGCCTGGTTGCGGCCGTGGAACAGTCGAGCGAACACCCGCTGGCGGGGGCCATAGTCGCCGCGGCAAAAGCGCGTATGGTTGCGATCCCGCGTGCCAGCGATTTTCGGTATACGGCGGGCAAGGGAGTTAGCGGTAAGGTCGAGGGCAGGGAAGTCGCGGCCGGGAATAATGCCTTGCTCTCGGAACTCGGGATCGCTGCTCCTGAGGTGCAGCAGCGTGCAAAGGAGATGCTTGCGGCCGGGCAGACTGTCATTTCCGCCGCCATAGATCGCAAACCTGCTGGGCTGATCGGCATCGCCGACCCGCTGAAGGAATCGTCAGAGCAGGCTATTGCGGCGCTCAAAGGGCACGGCCTGCGGGTGGTGATGCTGACAGGCGACAATCGTGCAACGGCCGAGTCGGTGGCACGTAAATTGGGCATTGATGAATTCGAGGCGGAGGTTCTGCCTCAGCAAAAAGCCGAAGTCGTGAAACGGTTGCAGAGTCAAGGCAGCATTGTGGCCATGGCGGGCGACGGTATCAATGACGCTCCTGCCTTAGCCCAGGCCCAGGTTGGCATCGCCATGGGCAGCGGAACTGATGTGGCCATGGAAAGCGCAGGAATTACGCTGGTTAAGGGAGAGCTGGCTGGAATCGTGCGCGCTCGCAAGTTGAGCCGGGCTGCGATGCGAAACATACGGCAGAACCTGTTCTTTGCTTTTATCTACAATTCGATCGGTGTGCCCATTGCGGCGGGCGTGCTGTATCCATTGTTTGGAATCCTGTTGAGCCCGATTATTGCGGCGGCTGCCATGAGCTTCAGTTCTGTCTCCGTGATTACTAATTCGTTACGATTGAGGAATGTGAAGCTGTAAGGAACGCCTACCACCGAGATAGGGAGACTCCGGGAACTTACCTTGCAGGTATTCTGAACCGCTCAGCGGCACGAGTAAACTCGTGCCCTTCCCGATTTTACTAATCGGGATGAGGTCCTGACTATCAGCGGTATCCCGAGCAAAGGAAGGGATCCCATACCAGCTTGCGAGCGATAGCACTCCGGGGAATTTCGGCCCCGGGCAGTCTAATTGGCCCCGCGCTCTTTCTTCTCTGTGCCTATGTGTTTCTGTGGTGGGTGTTTCTTTAGCTGGAAAGCTTGTTGAGATAATCCACGACTTCGGGGGAATTCCAGTCGACGGGGCCAATGAATTTCCGGCGTACGACTCCGTTGCGATCGATGATATAGGTCTCAGGAAATTTGACAGTGCCGTATAGACTGTTGCTCTTCTGGTCTGCGTCGCGAACTGTTAGGAAGGTCACGCCGTGGTCTTTGACGAATCTCCGGTAGGCGTCCTCGTCGGCGTCGACGCTGACTCCCAAAACGGTGACGCCCTTAGGCCTCATCTTTTGTGACATTGTAACCAACGAGGGCATCTCTTCGACGCAAGGCGCGCACCAGGTGGCCCAGAAGTTGAGAACGACAACCTGCCCGTGCAATTGGCTTAACGTAACCGTCTGGTTTCCGTCTTTAACAATGAAATCCGGCGCCGAGGTGCCGATGCGCGCAGGCCGGGAACCGCGGTAGCAGCCCGCCAACGCTGCGAGGAAAAGCAAGATAGCAGTAAGAACAGATCGTCGCACGCATTTATAATAAATGATTCGGCGCATGGAATCCTCAGATTCAGCGCGACGGCAGCCGGAAGTCTCCGTGATCATTCCCGCACGGAATGAAGAGGCGTCTCTGGCGGCATGTTTGCAGTCGCTCGTCGAACAGACAGGAATAGTTTTCGAGATCATAGTGGTTGACGATAACTCAAGCGATCACACGCACGAGATCGCGCAGTCTTTTGCCGGCGTGCGGATTGTAACTCCGCCGGATTTGCCGGCCGGGTGGACGGGAAAGAATAATGCGCTAGTCGCGGGCGCGGGCTGCGCCCGAGGAGCGTGGCTGCTGTTTACCGATGCAGATACGGTGCACCTGCCCGGATCGCTGGCGCGCAGTGTGGAAGAAGCGACGAGCCGGGGAGCGGCCCTTTTGTCCTATTCGCCGCAGCAAGAGGTGCGCGGGTTTTGGGAAAGGGCCACTATGCCGGTCATATTCTCCGAACTAGCCCGTACATATCCACCGTCGCGGGTATCCGATCCCAACTCTGCTGTGGCGGCCGCCAATGGGCAGTACTTGCTGGTATCAAGGGAGGCTTACAACTCGGTCGGAGGACATACGGCCGTGGCAACCAGCCTTCTGGAAGATGTAGCGCTGGCCCGGACTGTTAAGAGCACGGGGCGCAAGATTTATTTCAGGTATGGTGGCGACGCCGTCCGCACACGCATGTACAGAAGTTTTTCGCAGTTGCAAGAAGGCTGGACAAAGAACTTAGCCCTGTTATTTCCTGAGCCGCTCCGGCTGGCCGGAATCAGATTGGCCGAGTTTACGTTGATCTGTGGCGGCGTAGCTCTTGCCATCCTTGCGGCTGCACAGAGAGAGCCTTTCATTACGTTCCTCGCGGGCAGCGGTACGCTGGTGTTGTACACCCTGTTTCTCAACCGTATCAGCAGAGCGCATTTCTCATGGTTGTCGAACGTCCTGGCCATCTTTGGTTTGCCGCTATTCTCGTATCTTTTGTCGCATTCGCGACTCAGTCATAAGCAGGGAAGTGTGGCGTGGAAAGGTCGGGTTTACCGGAGCGATGAGTGCGATGAGCCGCCGGGCAGTCGCCGAGCATCAGTAAGTAGTGTGCGCTGATTCTTCTGGTGAACACGAAAACAGCGCCATCCCAGAGGACACAAGGGCACATAAAGGAGAGTGAGAGAACGTGGTCTACCTGACGCGAAAGGCTGAATTTTCAGCCTCGCATTACTACCACAACCCGGAGTTCACGGCGGACGAGAATCGGCGCATTTTTGGAAAGTGTAACAATCCGCTGGGGCATGGGCACAACTACACACTGGAAGTCACGGTGAAAGGCGAGGTCGACCAGCGTTCGGGGTTCGTTGTCGATCTCAAGCAACTGAAAGATGTCATGCATCGGGAAGTACTGGATGCCATGGACCACCGCTTTTTGAATAAAGAGGTGCCGGAGTTCGCGACCCGCATTCCCACGACAGAGAATCTGGCCATCGCAATCTGGCAACGGCTCGAGCCGAAGTTAAAGAAGGCCGAGCTTCATCGGGTTCGCGTTTATGAAACCCCGGACCTGTTCGTTGATTTTTACGGAGAGGAATGAAGGCCCACCTGACGCGACTATACCTGTTTTCCGCATCTCATCGCTTGCACAGCGAAGGCATGTCGGCGGACGAAAACCGGGCCACGTATGGCAAGTGCAATAATCCGCACGGGCACGGGCATAATTACACGCTCGCGGTTACGGTAAGCGGACAAGTGGATCAGGGTACTGGCATGGTGTGCAATCTGGTGGATCTTGATGCGGTCGTGCAGCAGCAGGTGCTGGAACGCTTTGATCACCAAAACCTGAATGCGTTAGAGCAGTTTGCAGGCGAGGTGCCGACTACGGAGAATCTGTGCGTGTGTATTTACGATATTTTGCAGCGCGAGTTCAGCCCGGCTCATCTGGAAAGGGTGCGGCTTGAAGAGACTATGATGAACTCATTTGAGTATTGTGGCCAGAACGGGCAAAAGTAATTTTGTAATTTCGTAATCGGGTAATTTTGCAATTTAAGAGGCTTCCTTTGTAAGTGTTTCTGAAATTACGAAATTACCAAATTGCGAAATTACAAATTCTTATGAAGACCACCGAATCTCCGAGTTTAACCGCGGCCAGTTTCGAAGAGCTGATTCGCGAGATGATCATACGGTTGGGCGAGGATCCCGACCGGGAAGGCCTCGGCCGCACGCCGGCACGAGTCCACAAGGCCTTCGAGTATCTCACGCGGGGCTACCAGCAGGATCCCGATGTGTTGCTCAAAGGCGCATTGTTTACGGTCCATTATGACGAGATGGTCATCGTGAAAGATGTCGAGATGTTCAGTTTGTGCGAGCATCACATGCTGCCCTTCTTCGGCAAAGTTCACGTGGCTTACATTCCCAATGGAAAGGTGATCGGGCTGAGCAAGATTCCGCGGCTGATCGAGATTTTCTCGCGGCGCTTGCAGATCCAGGAGCGGCTGACCACCCAGATCGCCGAGAGCATTCAGAAAGCGATCCAACCGCTGGGCGTAGGAGTGGTCGTCGAGGCGAGACATCTATGCATGATGATGCGTGGCGTGGAAAAGCAGCACTCGTCGGCGGTGACCTCCTCGATGCTCGGGTGTTTCCGCGAAGAGCAGGAGACGCGGACGGAGTTTCTGTCGCTGATCCGCAACAAGAATAACGGGGTATAGCACTCTCGTTACAAAAGGCCTGTATTCCCGCTTCGCTCGGAATGACCATTAAAAAAAACCAGAAATCAGTGAGTGGAGGACCGGGGCGGTCCCTGCGTGAGTCGCACGCGCTGCGCGGGAAGGTCGCGGTCATCACTGGGGGGTCTCGGGGGATTGGCTTGGCGATTGCCCGAGCGCTGGCTGCACAGGGTTGCGATCTCGTCATTACGGCTCGCACTAGTGCCACGGTTGAAGAGGCCGGCAGGGAACTGCAGAGTTACAAAAGTCGAGTCGTCGCGACACCCTGCGATGTGGCGAAGGTGCCGGAGGTGGAAGCGCTGTTTGCGCTGGTGCGGCAGGAATTCGGGCGCGTCGATATTCTCGTCAACAACGCGGGCATATCGCACGCCATGGCTCCGGTAGAGCAGCTGCCGCCCGAAGTGTGGGAGCGCGTCATTGCGACAAATCTCACAGGCATGTTCCTGGTTTCGCGGGCAGCCATCCCCCTCATGAAAGCCGGCTCGAGCATCGTAAACAATATTTCCGTCAAGCAGGTGTTTGCGGGAGAGGCCGCCTACTTCGCCTCCAAGCACGGAGCTTTGGCATTGACGAACACTTTGCGCGAGGAGCTGCGGAAAAAGAAGATTCGCGTGGTTGCGCTGATCGTTGGTGCGACGAACACGGAGATCTGGAATCAGTTCTGGCCGGACGCTCCCCGGGCAAACATGATGTCTCCCGAAACGATTGCGGAGATGGTGGTCAGGGCGCTGGTTCTGCCGGCTAATGCAAGCGTGGACGAGTTGGTCATCAACCCGGTCACCGGGATGCTCTGACGAAGTATTTCACCGGTAGCGATAGCTGAAGCGGCGGGGACGGGCAGGGATAAGTTTGATCAGCAGCACGCCGGCCAGAAACCCTCCCACATGCGCCCAGACGGCGACCCCACCTGTGGACTGACTGGTTTCGGCAATGTTGGTAGCCAGGCCTCCAAGGAACTGGATCAGAAACCAATAACCCAAGAAAAGCCAAGCCGGTAGCCACCAAAACGTAATGAAAACGATTAAGAACACGAGGGTCAGAACTTTGGCGCGCGGATAGAGGACGATGTAGGCGCCCATAACCCCTGCAATGGCCCCGCTGGCGCCTACCGTGGGGACTCGCGAATTGAGGTTCAAGGCAATGTGAACCAGAGCGGCGGCCACACCGCTGATCAAGTAGAAGATCAAGTACTTGAAATGTCCGAGATAATCTTCAATATTGTCGCCGAAGATCCACAGCACCCACATGTTACCGATGATGTGAAGCCAGCCTCCGTGGATGAACATGGAGGTCAGGATGGGGAGAAAAGCGGCGGTAGGGCTGAGAGCCGTTTGTCCAGTAAGGATGGCGGTTTCGTGGCGGGGGATCACCCCGAATTCGGCTACAAAGGCATTCAGCGCTCTTTGACTCTGGGCTCCTATGGAAAGTTCGTAGAGGAATACGACGACGTTCAGGGCGATAATGAAATATGTGATAAACGGCGTAGTGAAGCGGGGCGTGTCGTCGCGGATAGGAAACATGCGGGATCTCTAATTTGGTAATTTTGTAATCTGGCAATTCAAGAAGCCACTGCTGCAACCCATATGGATTGAACTCTGCCAGCGGACTTCCAATTACGAAATTACGCAATTACCAAATTACCAAATTGCCATGAACGGCGTAATTGTTATCGACAAACCGGCTGGGATGACGTCGCACGACGTGGTGAACCGGGTACGGCGAGTGCTTGGGCAACGCGCGGTTGGGCACCTGGGCACCCTGGATCCATCCGCCACGGGCGTACTGCCGCTCGTGCTAGGTAATCTCACACGCCTGGCCCAGTTTTACAACGCTTCCGAGAAAACCTATGAAGGAATTATCCGCTTCGGCTTCGCCACCGATACTTATGATGCCGAAGGAGAGCGGGCAGGAGAAACTCGGCCGATTCTATTCACTTGGGAGCAGTTGCAGGAGGTGGCCGCGCAATTTCGCGGGATCATCGAGCAGGTGCCGCCGCCTTTTTCGGCCAAAAAGATTCACGGTGTGCCGGCATACAAACTAGCGCGAAAGAAGAAAGATGTGCAGTTGAAGCCGGTACCGGTGGAGATCAAGGAATTTGAGATTGCCGGCATGGACGGAGATCAGGCCGGGTTCCGGGCACGGGTGGCTTCGGGAACTTACATGCGCTGCATCGCCCATGACATGGGACAGCAACTGGGCTGCGGCGCTCATTTGCAGTCGTTGCGGCGGACGGCGGTTGCAGAATTCAGCCTCGCCGATGCGCATACATTGGAAGAAATTGAGGGGGCAATCGAGCGGACACCCATCACGGAACTGTTCGTGCATCCTCGCAAACTGCTGCCGCAACTTCCTTGTGTCACAGCCAACGAAGAGAGCGCCGCGAAAATCCGCGCCGGACGAGCCGTCAATCTGCCCGAGCTTTCGCGCGCCAACCAAGTGAAGGTGTTCTATGGGCAAAGGGAACTGATCGCTATCGCGACGCGGGTGGCCGGGACGCTATTTCACCCAAAGATTGTGCTGGCAACAGAAGCCTCCCCTCAGCTGATCGCTGGTGAAGCGGGGCTTAGAACCCCTTAGGGAAGTAGAACCGTCGCCCATCCAGGAGATGCGTATGCGAGCGTTAGTCTCCTTCTCTTGGCTGTCACTAGTCTTCTGCGTTAGGACACGGTCGCGTGGACCGATGGGAAAGAAGTTGATGCCAAATCCAGGGGGCGCAACAGGGCATCGCACTAGGTTTTCCTTAGCGTCGCTTCATCCTGGACAATTCAAGCGCCTTGGTTTTAGGCTTCGACGGGATCACTTCGCTTGCTTATGACGATATCGCGGCCGATTCTGGTTCTCACCATTTTAATTCTGGTATTGAGTGCTCTCGTAGTTGGAGACGAGTGGAAGGCGCGACACAATCTCGTCTCTCACACTGGGGTAATGAATTTGACCGAGCCTCCCGCTCCGGAGGAGGTGTTCTTTGCAGGACCAGGCTCTCCAGCCGATGCACCCGGATGGTTGGAAGGACTAAAAGCGTGGCGTCAGGACCGCAGCACGCTGCTGCGCTATAGCGGATCGCAGTACGAGCGTCCGGAATTGCAATGGACCCAGCGCGTCTTTTCGCAAGTGCAACTGCTGGTCTGGGATCGCAGCTTCTACGATCCGGAAAAAGGCGAGTACACCGTCGAGCGGTTCTTGACAGAGACCGAACAGCGCATCGGCCCCATCGATGCCGTTCTGATCTGGCATGTGTACCCGAATCTGGGCGTGGATGATCGTAATCAGTTCGACATGTGGCGCGATCTTCCGGGCGGCGTGGCCGCCATCCAACGTGTCGTCGAAGAGTTTCATCAACATGGGGTGAAGGTATTTTTCCCGATTCTGGCGTGGGATACGGGAACTCGGCCGGAGGGCGCGTCACCTGCAATAGTGATGTCTCGGTTGATGAAAGACGTCGGAGCGGACGGCATCAATTTCGACACGCTGGAAAGCGTTCCGCCAGAGTTTCGCCAGGCTTCGGATGCTTTGGGGCATCCGCTCGCGCTCGAACCCCAGTTTCAGCCTCGAGACGAGTCGCTGGCCTGGACCAATCTGAGCTGGAACGACTGGGTGACTTGGGAAGGGAAACAGTATTCATTCATCCCCATGGTCAGCAAGACCAAGTGGATGGAGCCGCGACACACCGTGAATGTGACTGATCGCTTCACCCGCGATAAAACCGATAGCCTGCAGCATGCCTTCTTCAATGGGCAAGGATACGCGACACTGGAGAACCTGTGGGGATTCTGGTACGGGGATACGCCGCGGGATGCGGAAGCGCTGCTGAGATTCACCACCATCGAACGAGCCATGTCCGAATACCTGGTGAGTCCCGATTGGCAGCCGCACGCTCCGATGCTGCAGGCGGGAGTTTTTAGCAGTCGTTTCCCGCGGGGTGGCGGCAGCTTTTGGACGATCGTGAATCGCAACGAATACCACGTGAGCGGGCCCCAGCTGGCGGTGCCTTACCGATCGGGAATGCATTACTACGATCTGTGGCACGGCACGGAATTGCAGCCTGAGGTGGCCAATGGCACGGCGGCTCTCAGCTTCGATATCGAGGGGCTCGGCTACGGCGCGGTACTGGCTACCGGCGATGAACTTCCAAGCCGGGTGCGGACGTTAATTCAGTACATGGCGGAGCGGTCACGACGGCCGCTGTCAAATTACTCGCGGGAGTGGAGGCCGGTTCAGCAGTCAATCGTAGACATACCGCCAACCAAAGCGGCATCTTCTACTCCTCCTGGCATGGTTCGTATTCCCGGCGGGGACTTTGAGTTCCAGGTGCGTGGTATCGAAGTGGAGGGCGGAAACGATCCTGGAGTAGACGTGCAATATCCATGGGAAGACGTGCCGCGGCGCTTTCACCAGCATCGCATGCACATCCACAGCTTCTACATTGACCGCACTCCGATAACGAACGCTGAATTCGGAAAGTTTTTGGCAGCGACCAAATATCATCCAAAAGATGATCATAACTTCCTAAGACATTGGAAAGGCGGCACCTATCCTAGCGGCTGGAATAATAAACCGGTAACGTGGGTATCTCTGGAAGACGCCCGAGCATACGCTCAATGGAGCGGCCAGCGGCTTCCACATGAATGGGAGTGGCAGTACGCGGCTCAATCCGGAGATGGGCGAATTTACCCTTGGGGAAACACATGGAATGCTACGGCTCTACCGGCGGCGGACCGGGGTCCGGAGATGAGCCCCCTGGCCGACGTGGGTTCGTTCCCAACCGGGGAAAGCCCCTTTGGAGTTCTTGATTTGACCGGCAACATCTCGCAATGGACGGACGAATATCAGGACCCGCACACCCGGGCGGCCATTATTCGCGGGGGAGCGGCGTATGAGCCCCGAGGATCCATCTGGTACTTTCCCCAGACATTTCGGCTGGATGAGCACCAGAAGTATCTTCTGATGTCGCCGGGCCGCGACCGGGCGGGAACAATTGGATTTCGGTGCGTAGTGGATGCGCCGTAACCAACCGAGGAGCGTAGCTTACTCGGGCGGAGCAACCGCAATAGCGTTCGATAATGGCAGGCCATATATGTAACGTCC
>DASUWH010000049.1:0-2320 GCA_036378535.1 Terriglobales bacterium
AGAGTAGAACGTGCCGAAATTTTACCTCGTCAACGCGCATGTCCCGGAGGAGACCGTTCGGCTCCTGACCGAAGCGTCTGAGAAACGTGAGGTCGAGGTGATCGTAATCGACGCCGGTACTTTTGACTATGAGCCATGCTATCAGGCCCATCCCGGCGATCTACTCTACCGTGCGGGTGTGAGTGCCGCGGCGGGCTATGTCGAGCAACATCTCTATCACCTGAATTATGCGCAGAACTCCCCTCGAAGAGATTCGCGTCCTCTGATTGATCCCGTAGATTTGGCGGCCTTTTCTTGACTTGATCTCCTGGTTTCGAAGTGACCGGTTTCCTCCACGTGCAAGTTGTTGTTTCTGCGGAGTCACGCGTGCATAGAATTGTATGCGCTCATTTTCAACACCGCAGAGCGGCTCCAATCACCGGCGCAAAGCCGCTGTCGCTCTCTTTTATTGATCGCAGCCGATTCATCAGGCGGTCGAACAGCGACTGCTCGGCGTACCGATTGCTGTAGCTGACGCCGACTCTTCCGGCATGACTCCAGATGCGGGCCGCCAGAAACAGAAACTTCAGCCGGGCCGTGGCCAACGTGATGTGCCCTAGCGTCTCCACCGTGGTCTGCTCTTCCCGGTTGAACAGCATCAGCCAGCAGTTGAGGTTGTAAGCCAACATGGCCAACTGAAAGAAGATGCAGTTCATCGACCAACGGCCGGACGGATGCTCCGCCATCCCGGCATCATTTTTGGCTTCCTTGATGAGATTCTCCGCGCCGGCTCGCTGATTGTAGAACCACGTCAGCATAGCGATTCCATCGTCCATATTGGTCACGAATACCCGATAACTGTACTCCGCCGTCTCGAACAATTGATATTGTTCGTTCTGATCTGCCGCAGGAGCCGGCTTCTTCCTCTCGTAGCGCAGCGCGATGAAGCGATGCGCCTTGCTCCAGCCCTCCGGCCGATAACGGAATTCACACTGGCCATCGGCATCCGTTTTCGGCGAACCGGTCCACTGGGCTGCTTTCAATGCGTCGATCAGGCGCGAGGTCTTGCGCGCCGAGATGATGAACTTCACTCCTGTTTTCTCATACGCCTCTACCGCTTCAGCACAGTAAAATCCGGAATCGGCGCGCGCATAGATCGTCTCTGCGCTCTTGGGCACGGCAGCCAACACCCCTTCCAGATGTCGGGCGATCTGTTTGCCGGTCGGACGGTCGCCATTGCGCAACTCGCCCCCGATGTATTCTCGCGTCTCGGCAAGGAACGTTAGGATCGGCTGATAGCTCTTCTTTCCTTTGTTTTTGGGGTTGTAGCTCTTGCGCCCGCCCATCTGGTTGCCGAACAGGGTGTGTACGGTGGTGTCGGTGTCCAGCGTAATGCTCTTCAATTCCACCTGCGCGGCCTCCCAGACACGCCGCCGCAGCATGTGCTGGATTCGCAGAACCTGCTCCGCCGCACTCAAATGCAACGATGCCAGAAAGCGCCAGAAGGTACACTGCGGGGGCAGGCGCAGCACCTTCAACATGCCCGTCAGCATGGGCTCGCGTTCCAGAAAACGTAGATGATTCAGTCGCGAAAACCCCACGTACAACGCCAGCACCATAGCCAAAACGAACCGGTATACGGGCATGGCCCGGGTCAGCCGCCGAATCGTCAGAGTCTCTTCCACCAACTGCTGGAAGCCCAGCTTTTCCAGCATGGTGGCCACGGGCAGCAGACCACCATAAGCGGTCAGATTCCGCGCGGAGAAATCATAAGGGGTAGAAGCTCCGATTTTCAAGGGCTCCTGAACAACGCCTCCGGCCTCTTGCCTGGCAGGCGTTTTCTCGCTATGCTTTCGATTGTTCTTCACCTGTTGGGTGACTCCTGAGAATGAGTCAGCGAAGGCCGAACTTCGCCGCTTCACCTGTTTTAACGCAGGATTCTCAGGGTCCCCAAACGGTTCTCTTCTTGTTCGGCTTCCCGCAGCTCAAATCCTGTGCATAAGTCCGCTATCAATCGGGTGTGGCTACGTTCTATCTACACCCGGACGGACCCTTTGTGCAAAAGCTAAATCCGCTCCTCGTTCTTCAACGCGCTGGGCTTCCCGTCCCACGGTGGGTCTACGTGACGACGACGGACCGCGACACTTTACGCCGCTATGTGGAGCGGATGGGCGGCTTTCCCGTAGTCGTCAAATTCCCAGGCTTCTCCCGGGGAGTGGGCGTTATCCGCGTCGATTCCCTGGCTAGTCTGTTCTCCCTGGCCGATTACACGCTCCGCAATGGCAATCATCCCGTGCTGTCCGCCTACGTGGATCAGGCCACCCACTGGCGTGCCGTGGTA
>DASUWH010000050.1:0-107901 GCA_036378535.1 Terriglobales bacterium
AGACCGCGGAGGCTTCGCGAACCGCCGCGATTCCCGCGTCCCGGTTTCCCCGATCAACCGGCACCAGAGAACCCAGGCGCATAGCCTTGCCCAGGATGGGATAGCTGAAGAGCTCTTTCTTAGCCATAACGGAGGTGCGGCCAGGAATCAAGGGCAGCAAAATGGGGGGGTCAAGATTGGAGACGTGATTCGACATGTAGATGTAGGTGCGCGCAGGATCGAGGTTGTCAAGACCGACAGTCTGCACGCGAACTCCCACCAGGCGAATACCCGCTAAGGCGCTCCACATGCTAATGCGATACAACACATTGACGTTGCCGGTGATGAGGGTCCAGGGAAAACCCACCAGAGCAGCCACCGAGGAAGCGGCTGTCCAGAAGGCGAGCATGATGAGGGTTCGAATCACCGGCAATGGTCTCCGTTTAGCGTGCCGGGTTATTGTCTACATCCGCGGGGGGAAACTCAAATAATTCGCTTGCTGACTCGCTCCAACGCTGGCCATTGGATTCCCTCCAGCCCGCGCGAAGCAGGGAGTCTGGGTTGTGGCCGGCAATGCCACCAGGCCGACAAAAACCGGGGACCCCTCGCTTGGCGGGGGATGACAATGCCTGAGCTATATTTAAGAAACTTACGCGGGCGCGGGCTCAATAGAACTTTTGTGAGTGGCGACTGCGGCATTGGCGGCGATTAAGCGTAATCGCTGCGGCAACTTTTCGTAGATTCCCCCGAAACCGCCATTGGACAGAATCGCAACCACATCTCCCGAACGCATTTCCGGAGAAACGGTGGCAATGATCGCATCCGCGTCGCTGAGGATGCGCGCGGAACGTCCCTGCTGCTCAATTTTGGCGGCAACCAGATCGAGATCGAGCCGTTCTTTTTCCGGAATCGCTTCGGCTTTAAAGATGCCCGCAATCACAACCCGGTCGGCCGTGGCGAGGCTGGTTGCCAGTTCATTCTGAAATACGTTGCGGCGAAGGGTATTCGAGCGGGGCTCGAGAATGGCCCACAACCGCCGGCCCGGATAACGCGAGCGCAAAGCGCTGAGGGTGCCCGCGATCGCCGTGGGATGATGAGCGAAGTCGTCGATAATGGTGATGCCATTTACTTCGGCTTTGACCTCCAGGCGGCGGCGCACGCTCTTGAAAGTCTTCAGTGCAGCAGAAATTTCTTCTTTGGAAATCCCGTAACTGGCAGCCATGGCCGCGGCGGCGGTGGCATTCCAGACGTTGTACTCGCCCCCCAGCGAATACTCGAAATCGGCCCACTGGCGGCCATCGCGGAGCACCGACCAGGAGGTACGATTGGGTTCAAGCTTCAGATTGGCAACCCGCCACCCGGCAGTTGGAGTCGAGCCGTACCTCTCTACCGTGCTGAAGGGCCGAGACAGGCAACGCTGGATGCTCTCGCCGCTGTCGTGGGCGATGATTTTTCCTCGCTTGGGGACCAGATTCACGAGACGCTTGAAGGAAGTCTCGACGGCATCGAGATCTTTGTAGATGTCGGCATGATCGAACTCAACAGAGGTAAGGATGACGGCGTCGGGAAAATAGTGCAGGAACTTGGGACCTTTATCGAAGAAGGCCGTGTCGTACTCGTCGCCTTCGAGGATGAAATGCCGCCCTTGCCCCAGTGAGAAGCTGCTGCCGAAATTCTCGGCGATGCCGCCAACCAGAAATGATGGTTGCTGTCCCGAAGTATGGAAGATCCATGCCAACATCGAGGTCGTCGTCGTCTTGCCGTGTGTACCGGCTACCACAAGCACTTCTTTTCCTCTGAGAAACTCGTCATGCAGTAGCTCTGGCAGCGAGCAGAATGGAATGCGCTCGTCCAGGACATGCTCGAGTTCAATATTTCCGCGGGAAATCGCGTTGCCGACTACAACCAGGTCGGGCGCCGGCTTCAGGTTAGTGACCGCAAAAGGCTGGTAGACGGGAATATGCAGCGACTCGAGAAAATCGGACATCGGCGGATACGCGGCTGTGTCGGACCCCGTAACTTTCATGCCGCGCTGCTTGAGCATGCCGGCCAGCGAGGCCATGGCGGTGCCGCAAATTCCGATCAGGTGGATGTGCTTCTTTTCTGTCATGATTTTGAATGTGCCGGTACGGATATGGGTGCGGTCGCGGCTTCCAGAATTCTTAGTCTTGCCGATGTGGCGCTGACCTGCAGCGAAGCTTTTACTCCCAAAGGCAGCGTTATATTCCTCCGGGAAACGTGGCCGGATCGCAGGCCGAAGGCGACGGGCACACCCACATCTCCCACCACCCGCATAACCACATCCTTCAGACTATAGGTTTGCCCGGTAGGCTGAACGCAGTCGAGCATCTCGCCGAAGATGATTCCTCGGACGCCGTTGAGCTTGCCTGCAAGCTTCAAATGCATCAGCATGCGATCGATCTGAAATGGTTTCGTATTTACGTCTTCGAGGAAAAGAATCGTACCGCTGGTGCGAATTTCATGAGGTGTGCCAATTGAGGCCACCAGCATCGAGAGACACCCCCCATAGAGAATTCCTTCGGCTGAGCCTCCCGCTAAAGCTTCCATTCCGGAGTCGTCGCCGATTTCCCACTCCGAGATACCGGACATAGCCGCCTGCCATGAAGGCAGGTCGACGCCATCATCATGAGCAAAGTCCTTCGCGACCATCGGTCCATGGAACGTCACGAAACCCGCCGTGTCGCAGAAACAGGTCAGCAGCGTGGTGATGTCGCTGTAACCGACGAACACCTTTTGATTAGGAATAATCTTTTGGGGATCCAGGGCAGTCACCAGGTAGTTTGAACCGTAGCCCCCGCGGGCGCAGAGGATGGCGCGCACATCCTCTCGAACGAACATTTCCTCCAGTTCGCGGGCGCGCCGCTCGCGCGATCCGGCAAAGTACAAGTCCTGGTCAAAAATCGAGTCGAGGTAAACAGGCCTGTAGCCGAGCCCCTGAAGGGTGGCGCATCCGGCGTCGAGCGCCGCACGCTTGATGTCGCTGGCGGGCGCGACAATTCCAACCGTATCCCCGGGATGCAGGGCGGGTGGCTTCAAGCGCGGCTTTTGAGCAACCAGGTCCATTAAAGTCCGATATTAACAGCCTGTCAGCGGGCCCGGTAAGTGACGAGGGTGCCAGACCGAGTGGCTAGCCATTTACGGTGCTCTGCGGGCTGGAATACGAAGCTACCCCAGGAACTCACCTCGACACAGTATCTGGGCAGGGCCACGCAAATGGACTTCCGCCTCCCATCGCACCATCTGCACGCCGCCCGGCGCCTGCACGCGAAGCGGTGATTCGGCCCGTCGAGTTGCGATCGCCGCTACTGCTGAGGCGCAGGAACCGGTTCCCGACGACTGCGTTTCGCCAACTCCCCGCTCGAAAAGACGAATTTCGATGTGGGACTTGTTCCGAATGGCCACCAACTCGACATTGATCCCATCCGTGAAATCGTGGTGGCGGCCGATTTCCGCCGCTTCCGCCTGCCATCCCGGGACGAAGTCGTCGACAAAAACAACAAAATGGGGATTTCCCATGGAAACGGGTATCCCGCGTACTTCACCAAACGCCAGCTTGATCGAGAACTCTTCGCCAACCTGCGGCTCGCCCATGGCGGTTTCGAATTCAAAAGTCATGTCGTTGCGAGCGATCAATTGACATATCTTCAGCCCCGCACCTGTGCGAACTGTGATCTTCTCTTTCGCCCCTTGGGACGCGATGTAGGCAGCAACACACCGGGTGCCATTGCCGGAGATTTCGGCTTCGGAACCGTCCGCATTGAGCAGGCGGGCGCGAATGTCGGCATCGTTGGCAGGAAATAACCATTCCACGCCGTCCGCGCCCACCCCGTAATGGCGATCGCAGATGCTTCTGGTAAAGGCGGCAAGATCAGCGGGGGCATGGAGGCCCTCGATGATGAGGAAATCATTGCCGCAAGCTGTGGCTTTGACGAACGGAATTGCGGACATCATTCGTGCTCGGCTACGCCAAGACACTTCACACTGGAGAAAACCGAGGATTCATGCAAAAGTTCTTCCAGTTCCTTTTGTTCTCTTTGCGGCGCCTGCACCGAGAACACAACCCGGGAGTGCCCGTCCGTGGTGGCCGCATGAACGTTCTGCATGGTCTCCTGCAGCGATTCAAGGATGCGGTTGAGTTCGGCAAGCAGGGTTTCCGTGCCCGATCCCGTGATTTCGTATTCGATCAGCAGCGCCTTGAGGCTCAGTTGTCGCTCGACTTTCCCCAGGAAGCTGAGGGAAATGAGTATCAGTACGGCGGCGAAGATTGCGGTCAGGTACAACCCCCCGCCCGCGGCCATGCCCACCGAGGCTACGACGAACAAAGTTGCCGCCGTGGTGAGGCCAATCACCGATCCGCGGGAGTGTAGGATCGATCCCGCCCCAATGAAGCCGATTCCGGGAATGATTTGCGCCGCAATCCGCGTATGATCGCCGGTGTGCTCGGCGGCCAGGGCTTCGGAAAGAATCGTAAACATCGCGGCGCCGAAGCAGATGAACATGTTGGTGCGCAGGCCAGCGGGTTTATGCCGCAGTTCACGCTCCAGGCCAATGAGCCCGCCCAGAACCGCGGCCACCACCAGACGCACAATTGCCGCCGGAATCATTCCCGACAGTTCGCCGCCCAAGCGGTGGATTACTTGTTGCAGTGAGCCCATAGATTGCCCAAATGGATTTTATAACGGAAGAATTCTGGGTCTGAGTGCCTCCGCAGATGCCGCATGGGCTGCAAACCTCAGGACAGCGATCCCAGGGCTGGCGAGCTGTGTAGATGGACTGAAACCTGTTAAGGCCTGTGCGTCGAGTAGATGGTCGCCGGCGGTTGCCCCGGAGTTTCGACAATCACCAGCGCGGGCAGCGAATGTTGGCGAGCACTGCGGGATACCGCGTCATCGTCAACGCCAATGGCGTAGTCCGCCTCAGCGGCCGGGCTTGCCAGCGCTCGCTCCCACAGGCCCTCGGGATCGGTGGGCTGCTTCCAGGTGCGGTGATTCCCTTCCTGGATGACTCGCGACAAGGGAATGCCGGCGTCTTGCAGAGCACCAACGTGATCGCCCAGATACATCAAGAGCGTGGCGTCGGGCGGCAGCTTGCGCAGGTTCGCCGCCAGTGTCCTTTCCAGCGCTATGCGGCTGCGCGAGTTTACCCAGGCTTCGCGGAAGGAAACCGGCTGGGCTCGCCAAACGGAAAGATAGCTTGCCGCCACGAACAGCACCGCAAGCGCACCAAGTGCAACTTTGCTTGCGAAGTTGCGGGTGAGCGTCATCAGGAAATAGAAACTGAAAGCGGAGAAGACCGCTATGGCCGGAAGCAGTTCGATCCCGTAACGCACGTTGTAATAGGAAAATGGCCACCAGGTAGGAACAAAAATGGGGACGCCGCCGTAGGCGATAGACAACGCGTAGAACGGGAGCGGAACCCAGAGCAGCAGGAGCGCTGCCAGCCTTCGATCCAACACCAGCAAAAGCAGGGTACCGAGGGCGGCGACACCCGTCCAGACCCGCTGCAATTTTCCTTCTGCGAGATTGTCCTCCGCGGATTTTACAAAGTACTGCCCGGCCGCAAGCCCATGATTGGCTCCGGGGTGGGACGGAAATCCTGGAGTCGCGCTGCGCTTTTCGATGGCTCGGGCCGAGTAAGGGCCGTTGGCAAACTCGAGGGGATTGCGGTAAATAATCCAGTTATAGGCGAGCCAGATGGCAGGAGCCGCGGCAACGATCAGGAGAAAGTTTCTCAGCGCACGGCGCAACTCTCTCCGATCCACGCCGCCACCTGCGACCACTGCACTCACGATTGCTGCAATCGAAACCGCAACTGCCGCGAACCACCCGTCGTAGCGGGTCAGTTCCGCGCCAGCCAGGCAGAATGCGCACTTCCTTAAAGACCCCAAGGCGGACGCCGTTTCTTCGGTTCTTGCGGCAAGCGCCTGGACAAATTCCTGCAAATGCACGATTGCCCAAATAAACAGCCCCAGGTAGAGCGGCTCCGTCATTGCGGTGGTTTGCAGGTAGATCAGGTTTGGATTCGCGCCAACGACTGCCGCGGCCAACCAGGCTGCCATCCGGCTATCAGAATCGGGCTCGGCGGGGAAGCTCAGGGCCCCGCGCACCAGGCGAAAAATACCCACAACCACCAACACGTAGGCGATCAGCGACGGAACGGAACCACCCGCCCCGCTTTGCCAGGCGGCCTTGGAAATCAGAAACGGAATCATCAGCAAGGGCGGCAGGGGGAGCCAGACGGTTCCCAGTTGCAGGAGACCGGGTGTCTTCGAATCGAAGACCCGGCGGGCGATATTGATGTGGGCTACTGCATCCCCATAGAGAAGGGTGCAATCGTGTTGAAGATAATATGCAAACGACAGCACCGCCAGCGATGCGGCTAGAGCTGTGATCAGCCGCGTCTCTCCATCCCAGCGCCGGATGGGGAAAGTCATCATTCCAGGTGAGTCAGTTCACGAAAGACTTGAAAACGGGCGTCGATCTCTTCGCGAGACAGGTTCTGCAAGCGTTCAGTGCCGAAACACTCGACCGCAAACGATCCCATAACGCCGCCGTAAAACAGCGCGCGCTTGAGCACCTCGCGATTCAACTCGCCTTGAGAAGCGACATAGCCCATGAAGCCGCCGGCAAACGAATCGCCGGCGCCGGTCGGATCTTTCACTTCCTCGATGGGAAGCGCCGGGGCGCGGAATGGGTGGCTGCCGATTCCGAAAGCTCCTTCGCGGAAAAATATTGTGGCCCCGTATTCGCCGTGCTTCACCACCAGCGCCTGCGGCCCGAGGGCCAACACTTTGCGGGCAGCGCGAGGCAAGCTCTTATCATTGGCAATCATCTTGGTTTCGGTGTCGTTGATCAGCAGAATATTGACGACCTTCAGAGTTTCCAGGAGTTCTTTAGGCGTGTGGTTGATCCAATAGTTCATGGTGTCGCCGCCGGTGAGGCGCACGCGGTCCATCTTCGATCGGACTGTTTTCTGCAGGGAAGGATGAATATTGGCGAGAAAAAGAAACGCTGAGTCGTGATAGGCTGCCGGGATTTTGGGCTCGAATTGCTCGAAGACGTTCAACTCGGTGAAGTCAGTTTTGGCCTCATTGAGATTGTCCAGGTATTGGCCACCCCAGCGAAAAGTCTTGCCTTCAGTGTGTTCGATTCCCCGCGTGTCAACTCCGCGGCGCTTGAGGACACTCTCGTGCTCGGCGGTAAAATCGTTTCCCACCACGGCCACCATACGGACTTCGGTGAAATAGCTGGCAGCCAGCGAAAAGTAAGTCAATGCCCCACCAAGGACATCCTCCACACGGCCAGAGGGGCTGGCGATAGTATCGAAGGCCACCGAACCTACAGCTAATATGCTCATCAGTCGTTTTTCTTCTCCAGGTATTTGTTGAGGATCAGGCTCAACTTCTTCCGCGTTGCGGCGGGAATCTTGTCGCGCTCGGTGATGAGCGCATGGGACAGGGCTGAACCGCATTTGCAGGAGCGCGATCGCGGCATGGCAGCTACGGTTTCGCGGACCACCTTGCACGCATTTTCGGCGTTCTTGACCAGCACCGAAATGATCTGGTCGACGGTTACGGAATCGTGGTGCGGATGCCAGCAGTCATAATCGGTGACCATGGCTACGGTGACGTAACACATCTCCGCTTCCCGCGCCAGCTTGGCTTCCTGCAGGTTGGTCATGCCAATCACGTCCATGCCCCAGCTGCGATAAATGTTGGATTCGGCTTTGGTCGAGAACTGCGGGCCTTCCATGCACAGATAAGTGCCCCCGGATTTGGCGCTGACTTCAGCCTTGCGACAGGCTCTGGCAACGATCTTGCTCACCTCGGGACACACAGGATCGGCAAAGGAGATGTGCGCTACCACGCCTTCCCCAAAGAAAGTATCGACCCGGTGGCGAGTGCGGTCGAAGAACTGGTCGGGTAGAAGGAAATCCAAGGGCTTGTGCTCTTCCTTCAGCGATCCCACCGCCGACAGGGACACAATTCTGTCGACGCCAAGCTGCTTAAAACCATAAATATTGGCCCGAAAATTCAGTTCCGTGGGCATGATGAGATGTCCGCGGCCGTGACGGGAGAGGAAGGCGACTTTGCGGCCTTCGAGTTCGCCGAGCACGTAAGCGTCGGAAGGCTCGCCAAAAGGTGTTTGCTGGCGAGTTTCGTGGATGCCCGTCAGCCCGGGCATGGAATACAATCCGCTGCCGCCGATGATGCCGATTTCCGCTTGCGCCGACAAAAATCCTCCCGAACCGCTTTTGTAGACAAACTGGCGATTATACATTTTGTAATTTGGTAATTTTGCAATTTGGTAATTTCGCCCGTTGGCGAATCCGCAAACAACCTAGAAAGAGCGAACCCATTACAATTCACTCATGAAATTGACAGCAGGCGTCTGGATATTCCTGTTACTGGCCTCCCTCTCGAATTCCCAGTCAGCACCCACGAACTCTGCCACGGTTCCCATCACCCTCGACCACAACCGCATCATCATTGATGTTTATTTCCCGATGGCAGATGGGTCGAAGACGCGAGTGCGCGGGTGGGTCGATCCGGGGGACGCGAAAATTTCCATCACCCAGGCCCTGGCGAAGAAACTGGGGTTAACCGCCAGCGCCGAGAAACCAGACCAGTCCGGCAAAGACGCGGGCGATGGCGCCCGCTCCACACAGGCGCCTCGGGAACTACTGGTCGGCGCGATGAACATCCACTTGAGTGCGGTCAGGGAAGCAACCACGCTTCCGGAGGAAAGCATTGCGCCGGGGTCCAGCGCATCCATCAAACTGCCAGCGACAGTGCTGCGCAACTATGACGTGAGCATCGACTACCTCAACCGCGAGTTCACGATTGCAAGTCCCGGCAGTATTCATTTCGAAGGAACGGCCATCAGGGCCTCTGTGGGCGCGACCACCGGCCTCATCCAACTCGAGTGCCATGTCGATGGCGAAAAGTACACGGTATCGTTTGACCCTGGCACCAGCGTGAGCTGGCTATCGGGCGAATTACTTTCCAGGTGGCACAAACTGCATCCCGACTGGCCTTCCATGATCGGGGCAGTCGGGCCCGCAAATCTTTGGGGGCTCGCGGCCGAGCCGACATGGCACGTGTTGCGCATCCCGGGGATTGACTGCGGCGGCGTTGAACTCACGAATGGCATAGCGGTACCGTTCGACAAAGATACTCTCGAGTGGTTCCAGAAGCGGGCTGGCGTGCCTACGATCGGACTGATTGGCGCCGATGTGCTGCTGAATTACCGGGTGGGCATCGACTATGCGCACTCGACCGTGTACCTCAAGCAACTAAGCAAATACACGCCACCCGGCGTTGATGTGGCAGGACTGACCCTGCGACCGGAAGAGAATGGGCGGTATACCGTAATCGGGTTGGCCGAGCACGATGGCAAGTCATCCGTTCCGGAAGCAAGGATTGGGGATACGCTTTTGACGGTAGATAACGCGCGCGTCACCGGCGGGACGATGGGGCAGGTGTGGTCGCTTCTGAGCGGCAGTCCCGGAGACGTGCGCACCTTGGGCCTGGAGCGAGAGGGCAAACCGCTTACCGTGAAGGCGACAGTGTACCGGTTCTTGCTGGCCGTGAGGGTAGCATCGAAATCGAAAAAGAATTGACCCAAGAGGAAATTGGCGAACACAAAGGCATCAACTGATCGGGAGATAATTCGGTCAATTTCGGTTGGCCGCTGAACACGGCTTCCCGCAGGGTTTCACTGGTGACGTCATCCACGCTTTCGCTGATAAAAACCGAGCGGTCCTGCACGTCGATCACAACGTCGCCTTCTTCGGTCAGCCATTCGTGGTTGTCGCGATTTGCTTTCGGCTTCACTCCTGATGACTGGGGCTCGGCTTCGGCGGTGACAACTCGTACCGATCGGTAGCGCTTCTTCAACGAATCTGCATAGATGGTGGCAAACTTCTGGGCGGTTTCTGGAGATACCCATTGCGAAACGTAAACCATCGCGAGGGGCGCGCCGGGATCGCCCTTGGGATGCGCGGCATAGTAGTAGCCGCCGCGCCAATCGGGATAGAGCGCCTTGGAAGCATCGGTCCCAGCGTACTCATCCAGCAGTAGGGCGACATCGAACTCACCCATCGAGCCCACATCGAACTTCTGGTAATCCTTCATCAGGCGGGCGAAGTCCGGGAGCTGAAGCGGTTCCACCCTCTGACCCGCAAGGTAGGTTTTTGGTTCCATGATCTCGCGGGTGGTATGAGGGGGGCTGCCCAGTATTCCCGCGAATGCTTTTTGTTTGCCATCCTTGGTGAGCACATCGGATACAAAATCGAGTCCATAACGATACGGAAAGGTGAGAATCTCCTTCAGGAAAATGGGAGCATTCTGAAAATGAACCGAGTCGGCGGTGCCCACCAGCATGCCGGCCTTCAGCGCCTCGACGATCTGCGGCGAAGTAGTCAGCGACTGTCCCGTAGGAGCCAGCATGTAGTCCACGAGCACCGCCATAGCTTGCCCTTCCACGACCGCCTGGCGCACGGTCTGGGCTTCATCTCTCTCGATATCAGCCGGCGTCGGATTCTCATCGCTGAGCGCTAGGTCGGCGTCGCCCACCTTCATCCACTTCTCCAGGTGGAAAGATTGGTCTTGCAGTGCGTGGGTGAGTTCATGGGCGAGCACCGGCTTCTGCTGCTCGGCGTCGACCCAATCCAGCAAGTTTACGGTTTTCGTCTCGACGTCGTAGTAGCCGGCCACCTGTTCGCGCAGCAGAGAGAGCAGGAACGAGTGCAGGTCGAAATCTCGAGGCAACAAACCGAATTTCTTGAGCACCAGTTCGGAGCGCTTCAGGCGCTGAGAATCTTTATCCTTCTCCATGTGCTTTTCCAGGTAAGCGGTAAGCCGGTCCCGGTTAATCAACTGGCGCTTGACCGCATGCAGCACCGGAAGCCCCGTGTCCTGGCTGGAGAAGTTGATGATCTTATCTACGGAACGGAATAGTTCCTCGGCTTCCTGGGGCGAGATCCTGGTTTCTGCGGGTGCCTGTTCAGTTTGTGCGTTCTTGTCGTGTTGATGGCCAGACGATGCCTTCTCGGTACTGATATTGCCCGATGATGGTTGCGCCGATACTGTGGGCTGGTGAGCCGATGACTCCGGCCTCTGGTCCTGTGCTCCCTGCCCCGCAACCAGCAAAACCGGCCATAGAATGACGGCGATGAAGGCCAAACGCCTCAACACATTTTTGAACGGTCGCTTAGAAATTTCCATTCACGTTAATTGCTGGCACTTGGCATTTCCAATGCCCATACTCCAGAGATTGGTTCGTACCCTCCGTCATACTACCCTCATACCCTCTAGACTTGAAAGCGTTCGTGACAATTCTCGATTTCAAACATGCGGATGGAAGCCTCTGCCGCTTCAATAGCTTGAAAGCTTGGTGTCCGGCGAGGAAGCGACACTGTGGCCAGTAGGCAAGGTTATTGTTCCTTTCAAACGAAAAGCCTCACCGTGACTGGTGAGGCTTCGTTGAATCCGCCTGCTCTGGTATCGGTTTAATTAGACGTTGAAGGAAGAACCGCAACCGCAGGTGCTCTTCACGTTGGGATTCTCGAATTTGAAGCCCGCGCCTTCCAGGCTCTCGACATAATCGACGCGGCAGCCATTCAGGTACATGACCGAGGTCGCGTCAACGTAGACCTTCAGGCCGTCCATATCGAATACTTTGTCCATCATGCCAGCGCTGTTATCGAACTGCATGGAATAGGAAAAGCCGGAGCAGCCGCCCCCGACTACGCCGATTCTCAGACCGGCGGGCACAGGATCCTGCTGGGCCATGATTTCCTTGACCTTAGCTATGGCATTCGGGGTCAGGGTCACCGGGGCCGCTTTTACTTCCGGAGTAGTTGGGGTGGTGGTAGTGGACATTTGTATCTCCTTAAAACATCAGGATTTCGACATTATAACAAACCCCGCCGCCGCCCAAACAAAAAGGGTGGTTACGGTCGGCATACTCTTTTTAGATGAGGCGCCCGGGCAGAAGGTCGCGGGCCGCCTCCCCTTTCAGAAAAGCCGTTCCAAGCCTCGAAAACGGAGCTATAATCTCGGCGGGCCCATTCCCGTATCCCTGGCCCAACCCGCCACCGACTCGGGAACGGCTTTCAAATCAGAACCGAGGTGGCCTATGTCTCCGCTGGTCGGTCTGGCTGTTCTGTGGGGCGTGATCACTACAGTTTTGATCATCCTGCTCATCTACCGCAGCACTCTCACGATGCAAGAGGATGATCAGCTTTATCTAAGCGAGTCAGAATCCCACATGCAAAAAGAGCAGACGGAGATCCTGACCAAGGTGAACAAGATTAATCCCATGGTCCGTTGGTTAGGGGCCAGCTCGGCGCTACTAGCCCTCGTCGTGGCCGGGATATATACGTATCAACTCTTGAACACGCCGCAATAGTAGCGATGTAATCACTAAGACACGCTCTCCTCTTCCTTTATCAGGAAGGGCTGGGGTATATCCCTGCGCAGTCGAATCCGCCGGACGCGTTCCAACTTCCTGATCGCAGCGTCGCGTATTCCCGCAACTCCCGCCGGCTTCGTGGGTTACTAACGATCGGTGGAATGTACCGCGTTTGACATAATTTTACGTTGGCGCTGGTACTCTGTTGCATCTAAACTATTCGTACCGGTACATCACAGGAGTGTTTTCTATGAAGGCGAGATTTCGCGTCGCTTATCTAGGCGTGTTGCTGTTACTGGCGCTCGGGATAGCGTGCAATCAAACTAAATCTAAACCCGACGCGCAGGTCACGAGCGACATTCAAAGCAAGTTTAACCAGGATTCAGGCCTGCAAGGCAAACAACTCAACGTCCAGGCTGCCAATGGAGTGGTCACTCTGGATGGGACGGTTGACAACACCGCTCAACGGGATACGGCGGCGCGATTGGCCGCCTCTGAAGATGGCATCAAAACCGTCATAAACAACTTGCAAGTTGGGGCGCCTGCTGCGCCCGAACAGACCGCTGCCGCAACGCCGGCGCCAGCGCCCGAACCGGCGCCAGCACCTCGTGCAAGAAAGAAGCGGCATCACGTCTCCGAGCAACAGGTAGCGGAGACCAATCCTGAGCCCGCGCCAACGCCTGCTCCCGCAGTCAATACCCCTCCACCACCGCCGCCTCCGCCACCGGCACCCAAGAAGGTGACTATTCCCTCGGGCACTACCTTGGCTGTGCGCCTGGTGGACGCCATTGATACTGAGCGCAACCAGGCCGGACAGACTTTCCACGCCACTCTGGATTCGCCGCTTGCCGTTGAAGGCGACACGGCAATTCCGGCGGGCTATGACGTAGAAGGGCACATCGTCGATTTGAAGAGCGCCGGGAAGTTCGCTGGACAGTCGCTTGTGGTTTTGCAGCTGGATCGTATTGCTGTCGGCGACAAGTACTACAACCTGCAAACCGATCAGTTCAAGAAACAAGGTTCCTCGCGCGGCAAGAACACGGCTGAAAAGGTCGGCGCGGGCGCTGCGATCGGAGCCATCATTGGCGGTCTGGCTGGCGGCGGCAAGGGCGCCGGCATCGGCGCTGCCGCTGGCGGCGGGCTCGGCGGCGGTGTTCAGGCGGCAACTAAGGGTCAACAGATCAAGTTGGCCTCGGAAACCGTTCTGAACTTTACCCTGCAAGGGCCGCTCACCGTAATCCCCACGAATCAGGGACCGAACGCTAATCGCCAGAAGCTGGAAAACAACTAGAACGGCTCACCGGGCGCAGCGCTCTAGGCTGCGCCCTTGTTGCATTCCGAAGGGTTCGCTAACTCCGGGTCAGGTCACACCCGTCGGTGATGGTACTCACCGTAGCGGGTATTAAAATCCTCCACACTTACAGAGAGCAGTACCGCGGTCGGTAGTCATACATAGGAGGATTACTATGTCACAGCGCAGCATGCTGCTGGGAGCATTCGCACTCGTTCTGTTCGCGTCCGTTGCCCTGGCGCAAGAAAAAGAAATCAAACACGTACCGGTGAAGCCCACGTCGGCTGCTTCCGGCGAGCAGATGTATCAAACCTATTGCGCCGTCTGTCACGGCAAAGACGCCAAAGGAGACGGCCCTGCTGCTACGGCACTGAAGACTGCGCCGACAGATCTGAGCAAACTGGCCGCGAACAATGGCGGCAAGTACCCGTCCGACAAGGTCTCCACCACCATCCGTGGCGACCAGGACATTCCCGCGCACGGAAGCAAAGACATGCCCATCTGGGGCAATCTTTTCTGGCATATGAGCCAGGGGCATCAGTCCGAAGTCCAGCTGCGCATTGCAAATCTGAACCGCTACATCGAGTCGCAGCAGGCCAAGTAAGTTTTCGGAATGGCCCCGGTCAATCGCCGGGGCCGCCACTTTGATTCGCAGTGGCTCGAAGGTAGAGGCTTGTTGGGTGAGTGCACGGCAGTACTGCGATTGCGTCCCTCACTACAAGGCTGCTAGAGTCGTTGGTTGCGGGTGAGACCCCTCCCCTCGGTCGCTTTCGCGTAACCTCGGCGATCGTGCTCACTTGCCTGCATATTGAGGAGCGGTGTCGGAGCCGTTGAGATCTCTTCTGAGGACAAAGGCCTGGCGTGAGCATCGGCTTTTTCGTTACTGCGAAGCCTTGCTGTTCCCGCTTGCGGTGCTGGCGCTGTGGTCATTTCTGCCGCCGTTTCATACACTGCCCTTCATTCTTTTCCTGACCGCGGTTTTGCTGAGCGCGCGCTTTGGCGGGTTTGGACCGGCCATCGTCACCACGCTGGTTTCCATCGTCCTCATAGACTACTTCATCTTTGCGCCTCGAATGGCGCTGTCTCTGAGTAGCCCCGATCTCATCCAGTTGAGTGTGTTCCTGCTGGTCTCGCTGTTGGCAAGCAGCCTCGCACGGCAGCAGACACGAGCCGACTTGCGCGCGCAAGGGGCGCAACGGCAACTATCCGATATCGTTGCCAGCTCGCAGGACGCCATTCTGAGCGACGACATCAATGGCATCATCACCAGTTGGAACGGGGGCGCCGAGCGCGTCTTTGGCTATACTGCCGACGAAGCCATCGGGAAACACGTAAGCATGCTGTCGCCGGACCGTAAAACGCCGGGCGGGATGGCCGGCCTGCTAAACGGCAGCCGGGTGCGGCAATATCGCACCCAGCTAGCGCACAAGGAAGGGCGGCGCCTGACCGTCTTCTTATCGATCTCTCCTTTGCGCGATGATCACGGAAAAATTTCCGGTTCGTCCATCATTGCGCAGGACATTAGCGTGCAAGTCCGCGCCGAGGAGGCCTTGCGCAAAAACGAGAAACTGGCCACCGCCGGCAGGCTGGCCGCCACCATCGCTCATGAAATCAATAATCCGCTCGAAGCCGTTGGGAACCTGCTATACCTTGCGCGCCGTGACAAGCGTAAAGCGGATGAATATCTACAAATGGCCGAAGTCGAGGTGCAACGCGTCGCCAGCATCGCCCAGCAGACGCTGGGACTGGTCCGTGAACCCTTGTCGGTTGCCCCGATTGATGTCGGTGCGATCGTCGATGACGTCCTCAACCTGCACGCCCGCAAATTGCGCGCCAAGGAAATTGAGGTCCGCACCCGCTGCGATCGCGTGGCGCAGATTCAGGGATTTGCCGGGGAACTGCGCCAGGTTTTCTCCAACATGATCGGCAATGCGATCGAGGCGCTGCCTCAGCGTGGCAGCCTGCGCGTTCGCGTGCAACGCTGGCAGGAGGCCAACAGTGCCCGGGCCGGAGTTCGTGTCACCATCGCTGACAACGGCTCGGGCATAACGCCTGAGAGCATGACCCACCTGTTCGAGCCTTTCTTCACCACCAAGAAAGACACCGGCACCGGCCTGGGCCTGTGGCTCAGCTACAGTATCGTGCAAAAACATGGCGGCTGGATTCGCGTGCGCAGCCGCGCCGACCACGGCCGTAGCGGCACCGTCTTCAGCATTTTCCTGCCGGTGAGCATGGAGCCGTCGAAAGCAGCGTGACCGGTTCGCGGCTTCTATTTCAAATCCTCCGGAGCTTACCCCCGTGTCTTACAGTTGCCTGACGCGCGGAACGTAATCAGCCCGATCCCGAGTCTCATCCCACAGGATCGGGCGGCGCTGAAAACAGGGCACTTGGTGGGTTCGTTCCGCCAAAGCTACTCTTTCGAAGACTGTTTAGGACAATTTCGGCCAGCACTTTCGCCTTTCCGGGGTCGACCTGTTTCGCTGACCTCCGTCTTCGGGCATCTAATCGCGTTCTTCCACAAAGCCTATCCACGTATTCTGTCCAATGGCTGCGCTTTCAGTCTATGTCTTCGATTGCGACCGGCGCTCACCGACATCGTAGCCGAAGCTGAACATCCATAACTCAAGTGCGCGCCCGAGCAGGTCCGTGTTCTCCTTGTGCAGCCGCAAGCAGGCTTTACAACGCGCCACATTGGCGGGGGCGTCCGGTGCACGGTCTAGCAACAACGGCTGTCCAGCGAACGCTTCATCGATGTCGGCCGAGAGCTGTTCGATGCGAGCAAACAGCTTCACAAGATACATGCGCGGTGGAAGCATCCGATCTAATCCCTCGCGTTCACTTTGCAGCGCCTCCCTCACCAGTTTCTCTGCGTCCGGGCTAAGCGGGACTGTCCTCTCACCAGGGACACGTGTTGACTCGGATTTATTTTTCATCATCAGCCTCCGCTTCACCGCCGGTTAGCACTTCCAGCTCGTACCGCTCCCGCTGCAGTTCCTGCAATTTGCCAAGCGCCCGATAGTAATCGCGCTTGGTCGCCGCCGTGTAGCGTAGAATCAAGTCAACAGTCCTCGTCATTTTGGCATCGACGACGACTTGTCCCGCCTTTTTGCTCACCTCCCCGGTACCGAATCCCTCTTCCTCATCTGAGGTCCGATTGCCGGTCCGAACGAGCAATTCTCGGCATTCCCAACCACGGGCAGCAGCGGCCGAGTTGCCACCACCGAATAGCGGAACCTGTTCACTGTCATAATTCTCCCCAAGTTTTTTTAGAATTGCGTCGGCGGACCCATCAGCAACGGACATTTCCTGGAGGAGCCATCCGTATAACTTCTGCAAGTTCCACAATGCGAAGGCTATATCGAAGACCTGCACATATTCGATAGTGCCGCATGGCTTGCGGTCGGTATACACCGCCTCGACGACTTCGTCGTACAGCGCTCGTTCCTCATCATTCTCGAACCGCAACTTCCTTGCGAGCAGCCGATGAATACTGGCGTTTTGGCTAGACCGTTCGGTGTTAATCGGGCCTTTAGCCTTTTTGCCGTTAGCCCGGTTCGCTGCTAAAACTTTCTCTGTCACATTTCTTTTGATTTTCATTCGAATTCTCCTTTATTCAGCCGCCTGGGTCAGCGGGGAGCCCTCCCGTGCTGCGTCGTTCAGCGCATGACGCCTACTTCGTCGCAGACGACCGTAGGGATCGGGCTCCGACGCAGATTGGCGCCTACTCGCGATTCACTTGATTGTGGGGATTACGTTGGTGCGGCCTACACTCAATGGAGTGCCGGCACTGTCTTTACGTAGGCGACAGCTACCCAGAAGGAATTCTTTTTCACTTTAAGACAGAGATGATGTGATGTCAAGGTCGGCTGCTGCTCCTGTCGGTAGCACATGATATGTCCGGGTTACGTAGCACATGAAATGTCCGCTTTGCAGGCGGTAAGGATAAGCGACCATGCGGAGCATGGAAGCTTATCCGAGGGCCGCGATGGAGCGGGCGATGAAGGTACAGGACGTGATGTCGCAGGCGATGGCGAAGAAGATCACCTGGAGGCAGGCGGCGGAGATCCTGGGCATCAGTGACCGGCACATGCGACGGATTCGGGAGCGCTACGAGGAAGAGGGCTACGACGGGTGGCTGGACCGGCGGCGAGGCAAGCCCTCGCGTCGCCGGGTGCCGCTAGCGACGGTGGAGAAGGGGTTCGCGTTGTACCGGGAGAAAGATTTCGATCTGAACGTGCAGCACTTTCACGAGAAGTTGCAGGCCGAGCACGGGATCGAACTGAGTTACACCTGGGTAAAGCAGGCGCTGCAGGGAGCGGGCCTGGTGGGGCGCGGGCGCAAGCGCGGGGCGCACCGCACGGCGCGAGCGGCGGCCGTTGCCGGGCATGTTGTTGCACATCGACGGCAGCCGCCACCAGTGGTTTCAGGACGAACGCTGGTGCGACCTGATCGTGATTCTGGACGGTGCTAGCAGCGAGATTTACTACGCCCAGCTGGTGGAAGAGGAATCGACGGCGACGGTAATGGCGGCCTTGAAGGAAGTGATCGAGCGCAAAGGCTTGTTCTGCGCGTTGTACAGCGATCGGGGCAGCCATTTCTGGCTGACGCCGAAGGTGGGCGGCCAAGTGGACTACCATCGCCGCACCCAGGTGGGGCGGGCATTGCACGAGTTGGGAGTGCAGATGACCCCGGCCTACTCGCCCGAAACGCGTGGGCGCAGCGAGCGCAACTGCAGGGGCGCTTGCCGCGGGAGTTGCGGTTGCGCCCACTTCGTACCCTACAGGCGGCGAACCGGTTTCTGGGGGAGGATTACATGGCCGAGTTCAACCGCCGGTTTCAGGTCGCGCCCTCACAACCAGGAAATGCTTTTGTGCCCTGCCGCAGTCGTGACCTGGACCGGATCTTCTCCCTGCAGTTCGAACGCAGCGTGAACCGCGACAACACCGTGAACTTTCAAAATCTGAGCTTGCAAATCGAGCGGGTGCGCTGGCGAGCGACCTTGGCGGGCTGCCAGGTGATCGTGCATCAACACCTGGATGGAACCTTGAGTCTCACTCACGGACCGCATTGTTTGGGCCGCTACGACGCAGATGGTCGATCGCTGCCAGCCAAAGCTTCTACCGAGATGGGCAGGGGAAGGGGAACTGCCCCCTTCCCCTGCACCCCCATCCCCAAAATCAACCCAACCCAACCGGCGAGGGCTCAACTTTGAAACCGGACATTTCACGTGCTGCAAAAACCGGAAATTTTAACTTGCTACCGACAGGTCGGCTGCTGCTCCAGCCAATGCTTTGCGGCCACACTCCATGACCCGGTCGCATATGGAGCTTCGGCGGCGCATCGATATTGTCGAGACATTCAACCGCAGTACGACTCTCTCTAGGCTGCTGGTTCCGTAAGCCACCCGAAAGCGACGAGCTTTTGCATGCGGCCCCTACAACCGCGAACTCCAGGGAGAGGGAGATCACCAGGTGCTAATTCGTCCGATTCTTCCGTTTCGCGACCAAACGCTGGATGAATTTGGCTCCGTCCTTCGTGTAGCCTTCCACACCATGTTGTAGAAACATCTCGCAAATCTGTGTGATGGTGCGCTGTTCTTGATCTGCGATCTGCTGAATCTCGCGTCGGAGTTCAGGGCTCACCCGCAAAACCAGAAAACCTGTCTTCGGCACCTCCGAAATATAGCCGTCGAACGTGGGGCATGACAAATGTAATTTCTCTTGTAATACATGTCATACTATGCAATACTTGTATTGCAATCGTTAAGAGGATACGAAATGATGTCGTCCGACCCGTACAAAGCAAAGAAAACGAGGACAACGAAGCTGCTTCGAGAAAACATCGCCGCAGCCAGAAAAGCGTTGGGCGAGATTTTCGGTCCCGGTGAGAGAACGAGACTGGCTGAGCTAACCCGAGATTTTCAGTTTTCCGTAAAAGGCGGTGATCTCCTCGTACTCGATGGTCACTGGTACGCCACCCATACCGGTCTCATCCGGCTAGCCCGTCGAAAAAAATGCAGGGGCATCCACGTCGAGACTGTTGACACGTTCTGCGATTCGCGTGCAAAGCGGTTCGTTATCAAGGCAACAGTTTTTCCGTCGCCAAACTCGCTTGGGTTCACCGGGTACGGGGACGCTGATCCCAGTAATATATCTTCGCTCGTTCACGGTGCTGAAATGCGGGTCGCCGAGACCCGTGCTGTCAATCGTGCACTCCGAAAAGCATATGGAGTAGGTGTCTGCTCAGTCGAGGAACGCGGATCAAGTGGCGAGGCCCCAGGCCGCCCGCACCGGCCGGACGACCTCGTACCGCAACCGGCCAATGGAAATGGCTACGGAGGACCAAAGGTCCGCGACCGCCTCTGCCAGATCATTCGGCAGTACCAGTTGAATCCAGTTCTCGTGAAGAGCTATGCGGTTGATTTCTGCGCTGTGGCCGCTCTACGTGATGCTTCGCGTGAACAAGTCGAGAACTTCATTGCCCATCTGGCTGACTGGGCTGCAACGGATCGTAATGCTCTCATCTGTCAATTGAATAGCTATCTCGGCCAGAAGGAAGCTGTCGCATGAAGCGCCGCTTCCAGGGTCTCAGCGTTACCAACCCTCCAGCTTCGGCCGAAGTCCCCGATGGAATATTTCTCGTGCGCGTCGAGACAGCCCAGTACCGCTGGCACGCACAGAAACCTTATTATTTGCTCCGGTTCTCGGTTTTGGCACCAAACCAATTCGCATCGCGCTCAATTACTGGTCGGCTCTACTGTACGCCCAAGGCGCTCTGGAAACTGAGCTGGTTCTTGCGCGATTTCGGCTATGACACCGAGCTGCTCGATCACGAAGAAGTCGAAGACAAGCGCCTGATCGGGCTCCAAGGCGTCGTGAAGATTAGTCTTGTGACGCATAACGGAACTTCGCTGCTGAACCTCGATGCGTTCGCCCAGGCCGATCGATGGGCTGAGCTTTCCGCCGGAAGCAGTCCGCAACGTCGCAGTTCGGAGGTGGCGTGATGACCTACAGCTACACCCAGCTTAGTCAATATCTGACCTGCCCGCGCCGCTATCGTTATCGCTACTTAGATGGATGGCAGGAGAAGGACACTCGCGCGGCCATGCTCTTCGGCCGAGCCTTCGAACAAGCCCTGGCCGCCTACTTCTGCCACGAGGATGCCGCAGCTGTGCTCTTTCGCGAATGGTCTGCCTGCCAAGACCTGGGCCTGCGCTACTCGAATGGCGACAGCTGGGAACGCATGCTGCAGCAAGGTATCATGCTGCTCGACCGCTTCTGCCAAGGTGATCGCGTTCGGATCCGCCAGCCTCAACGCAATCTCCAGATCAAGTTCACTCGCCCGCTGGACAATGGCCGCGAGTTCGTCGGCTACATCGATGCCATCGGGAAACTCGATGGAACTGCCTGCTTGCTCGAGTGGAAAACCACATCCAGCCGCTGCCCGGAAGAGCCTCTTGGCTTGTTGGCTCTCGACCCGCAGTTGGTCTGCTACTCATGGCTTACTGGTATCTCCGACGTGGCCCAGGTCGTCTTCGTCCGCAAGCGACTGGTCGAAGTTCAGTACCTGCGCACCACGATCAGTGATGAACAGCGCCGGGAATTCGGGGGTTTGGTAAGAGACACGATTGAGCGTATCGAAGGCGCTCAGTTTCCTGCGCACAGCGGTATCCGTTTTCCCCAGAACACCTGTACTACTTGCCCCTATGTCGGCATGTGCCTGGGGCATCAGGAACTGATTGAAGCCGTGCTGGTGCGACGCCCAGGAGCTGAACAACTTGGTTGGCTTGACGAGCTTGCATTTTAGGTGTCCGCCCGTGCTGCCGAAACCGAATCGCCGGCGAGCGCTCTTCGTGCTGACGAAGATTGATGAGATCCTTGCCTGGGAACAGAAGAAGGAGGCAGAACGGGATACCAAGTTTGTCGAGCTGGGAAGGTATCTGTGCGAAGTCCGTGCCGGACAATACTGGCGGCTGGAGAACCTGAAATCATTTGATGAGTTCCTGGAGAGGCGATTTCCGGAATCGAGGAGAAAAGCCTATTACCTGATCTCAATTCACGAGCATCTGCCGCCTCAGGCGAGGAAGGAACTGAAAGAAGTGGGATGGACCAAAGGGCTGGAATTGGCCAAGCTGGCGCGCAGAGACCGGCAGCAGTTCGATTGTGCAACGTGGTTGCACAAAGCTCGTGAACTGCCGAAAGAAGAGTTCAAGCGAGAAGTCGAGAAGGAACTTACGGGGAAGGAAACAGAGCCGTGGGAAATTATCTACTTCAAGATCTACAAGAGCCAGATTCCGATAATCGACCAGGCGATTGAGACTGCTGCCCTCATGCTGGGCACAGATAAATCCCGCGGCTACTGCCTGGAGATGATCTGCGCAGACTTCTTGGCGGGAGCGAACCTAGATAATCGCGATTCCGAAATTCTGCTGCGCTCCGCCATGCGGTTCTTCACCTTCCTCTCACAGGAACACCAGCAAACGTTCCTGCACCAGATCGCCCAGATCGATGCATCGTGACCACAACCCAGAAAAAAACACGACCGATGAGGCTCCACGTCGATGGGTACGCTCATCTTCGAAATCGGGTAATGGAACGAGATGCTTGGCGATGTCAATCGTGCGGCAGCATGCGCAACCTTGATGCGCATCATAAAACATTTCGGAGCCATTCTGGCAATGATACAGAAGAGAACTTAATTACCCTCTGCGCGCTTTGTCATACCAGAGTTCATGGGCGCTAACCGGAACAGCTCAACAACTCAAATCTCGTCGCGGGTTTCCACAACGCGTGCGGTCGAAATCGCCAGCCCCAGGCATCGGGATAGTCCGCTTTCCTGCAAGGCTTTTAAGGCATTCTTATTTACCGCAAGCTATTCGCAATGGAGTTGGTCTTTTTATGGGCTGAAAAAGTGTGTGAGGCTGCCGACCAACCCCACTGCTTTGAAATTCAAAGATCTAGTTGACGGTGATAGCCGTTCCCGCCGATGGGATGCCGTTCGCGACTACGTACAAAGTGCTAGCCCCTAGCTCGATCCCGGCAGGCACATCGAACAGGGTGGACACGATCTTACTGCCGGTGGCCACGCCCATAGTGCTGTGACCGTGCGTGCGGCAATAGAACACGTGATGGGTTGTATTGTTCACAATGCGAACCAATGGGTAATTCGTGGCACTTTGAAAATCGTCGCCATACATGGCGCCCTCGGAAAGCCCGTTGAACTGGGTACCCGTGATTTTGTACCCGTTAATGGCGTGAGTCACGGTCGCTGGCGAGGTGACCACGGTTGGTCTCCACGCGGATTGATATGTTCCACTCGGAGTAAATACCTCAACGCTGGTACTGTAGTCAGTAAACAGCAGTTGTCCCGTCGGCAATTCGACGAGGTGCCCATAGAAGGATGAATCAAAGGGCGCGTTCGGCGGTCCCGCAACCACGGAGAGGCTGGTACCGTTCCACTCGTAAAACACCGCCCCCGTGAGACCGAATCCCGGGCTCGTCATCACCAGGACGTTGCCATTCGTCTCCAATGCCGCTGGGCCATCGGCCACATCAGTGCCGGTGAAGTCCGGACCGGCTGTCCAAGTTCCCGCGGTGGAGTTGTAAATGGCGGTATGTCCGGCTCCACAGCTATTGGCACCCGTGGCAAAGACGGTGCCATCGGGCCGCAAGACCGCGGGTCCTACTTCGAAGGTAGCTTTGTTGGAGCCACCACAAGCAGCGGCGGAATCCCACAGCTGCACGGGCGTAGTTCCGGGTACTGTCCACGTGGCGGTAGTTGGGTTGTAAAGCTCATAGTTGCTGCCAGCCGCGTTGTATTGAAAAACATATGCGTCCACGGTTAGGACCTTGCCGTTCGGCAGCAGGGTCCAGCCTTCTTCGTCGTAAACATCGAACTTGCCGGAGCCAACACTCGTCCAGGTTTTCGTGCCAGGATTGAAAATAGCTGTTTTGGGAGGAGTGTCGCAGCAACTGGCCTGCATATATTGCCCGTTGGGAAGATTGATCCCCTGAGCGTCTCCGATGCTAGACCACCCGATCGGCGGAGCAATGGATACCCATTTATTGGTTTTCGGATTGAACATTGCGCCCTGAGTCGTCCAAACCGCGCTGCCGTTGTTGTATTCCCCGCCTTCGACAATTACATTTCCGCTACGCAAAACCGCCGACCCGAAAAAGACGGGAGCATAGCCGGCGGGCATCAAGCCAACCTGCTTCCAGGTACCATTCACGTAGCTACCGGTGTTATCCGGCGTCAGCGTGTACCAGATCTGAGCGTTGTTCTGTTCTGCGTGTACTAATACACGGCCATCGGTGAGCAGTAGCATCGAACCCACGCCTTGCGGCGCCGGTGCAGTAACCGCCTGCCACGATTGAGCGAAGGCAGCCGGAATTGTTAAAGCAATCAGAACCACAAGCCCAAGCAGGGACTTGGAGACACACTTGTTCCTATCCACGATCTCTCTCCTTTAGTTGACCCAGGGTGCGGACTTTCGAGACGACCAGCCTGCGTCCTCACTACGCAGGTAGTCAGGGGGAGGACGAGTGTACCTTAGCCAAAAGCAGAGTTCAAGCTTTTTCCGAGGGCTCGGAGAAGGAAATCACCTCAAATCAACGGGTTCAACGGAGCACTATCCTGGGCTGCTTGCACGTTGCCCAAATGCCGCTCCGGGCGGCGGAGGGCTACCTGATGGCTAACTAACGCCCTAACGGCCGCAGGGGAGATTGTCTGCTTAGCCATGTACTTGCGGACCGGAGGAAAGCAACTTTTGGCCTGCTGCCGGGGTTAATATTGTCAGAAATGGGGGTGGCCTATGAAGATCCTTGCCTTGGCGGCGATCTCCCTGCTGGCGGCAGTTTTGCTTGCCTGCGGCAGCAATAGCTCCATGACTTCAGGTGGCGGCAATGGCAGTGGCTCCGGTTCCGGTACGGGTGGCGGTGACGTCAGCTTCAGTCTCTTGGACAACTGGCAGATAACCACGAACTCCACGGTTAATGCTGGAAAGTCAGGCTCGGCTGGCGGGTTGTTAGTCAACAATGGTTTGACCAACACCGTTTCTGGCGTCCTGGCGAACATCCAACCGCCGTGCTCGGCGACTGCAAACCTGAGTGGGACGCTTAGTCAGAGGGCGATCACCTTCTCTTTAGCTGAGAACGGCCAGAGTATTACGTTCAATGGCACGATCAACCAAAATATCAATGGCATGTCAGGTACTTACAATGCGTCGCCCGGGGGCTGTACGAATGGAGACGCGGGCACCTGGAATGCAACTCGCATCCCCTCGGTCAACGGTACCTGGAGCGGGACCCTGACTCCTACCTCCACAATGCAAGCCGCGTTTCAGTTATCGGCTCCTCTCACGCAAGACACACTGGTGGGCAAAGTGACGGGGACGGCAACAGTAACTAACTCGCCATGTTTTACCAGTGTTGCACTGGCTACACCGAACTTCATTGCCGGGCAGCAGCTGATTCTGACCGGCCAATCCGGAGGAGCGACTCTTCAGATCACCGCGTCAGTCGATCTTTCTGCCACGTCGATGAGCGCGACGTACGCGATTTCCGGAGGCGGCTGCGATGGCCAAACTGGTTCCGGTACGCTGACCAGGCAATAGTGGCTAAGGTTCCGATCAATGGCCTTTTAACGGGTTCGTTCCAAAGAATTCTTCGTTCATGCTGATCTGCGCCGAACCGACTATGGACTTAATCCAGTCGTCCATCCTCTGTTTCTGCAGCGCTCTTTCCGCATCGAGCTTCACCGACTCAAACGGCGGCATGCTCTTGGAAATCATCTTGTAAAAGTAGTAGCCCTCTTCTTCGTGAAAGAGCGGAGAAAATTCTCCCGGTTTCAGATCGAACACGCCCTGATGCGATTTGCGTAACTGCTCGCGCGACATGTTTTCATAGTTGGCCGTTTCCTCGTCGAGCAGGTTGGCGGTTTCGCGGGCCTCAGCCTGCAGCGCCGCAAAGTCCGCACCGCCCCGCGCGCGCGCATACATGTCGTCGGCAAGCCGTTTCATCTCCGGAGCGCTTTCTGGAACGGGTTGGTGGACGGCATTGGACACAGTTACGAACTTGGTGCTGGGAATGAAGACTCGGAGAAAATTCGCGGTTTCGAAGCGTTCCGGATGCTCGCGAAAGAATTTCTCCGCATCGCCTGGAGCAAACTGCTCCGACTTGGCCTGCAGATCGTGGATCAATAATTGACTTAACGTCTGCACCCGTGCCACCTCAAGCATCTGCCGGGCACGCAGGTCCTTGTCCAAACCCTGCTTGTGCGCCTCACGTGCGAACAGGCAGTACTGAACATAGAACGCCGCAAACTGATTTTGAGAGGAGGGTATGGTAGCTCCTTGCGCGCTGGCGATCCTCTCAAATTCGGAGCGAGTAATCACGGTGCGGCAACGGGCTTTGTCGACCGTGCCGATGGGGGACGCAGGATCGCAATATCCGTCCATGGTAATGACAGGAGTATCGGGATGTATGTTGGGGGCGTTGACGCCCGGATTGGGAGTTCCAGAATTAAAGCTGGCGCCCTGCGAAGCCGCCCGAGAATTGTCCTGGGCAAAGGTTGCGGGAGCGGCGAGCGCAAATGCAAACAGGAAAAACAACACCGATGGTAAACGTAATCCACGCTGATGCACGGCTAAGACCTCTCGATAGAAGGTGGGTGGTGCTTGATCCTATCACGATGTAAGCACCCGTTGGTGCCGGTTGCGGCAATGACGGAACAAGAAAAACCGGGCAGAGCCAGGAATTCGACCCTGCCCGGGAATGGAAAACATAACAACCGTCAACCCGCAACTACGGGAGTTCGGGACGGGTTCCTGCGATACAGCTACCCCAAAGGTTGCTGCCTGCGACGTACATGCCGCTACCCCAAACAGCCGCGATCTTGCCAGCACCGGGCTCGTCCGGCGCAGCTGCCTGATAGTCGCCCCAACGCCCGCTCCACGCATTCTGCCTCTGGCAGGCGAAGATGCCGCCGTCGTGAGGAGGTGTCAAGAAGGTCGCCTGGTTCGTGAAATAGAACGTACCCGGCGTGATGTTGTTATTGGAGAAGGTGGCGAACTGTGTCCAGTCGCCTCCAGCAGTGGGTGCAATGGCCCCGAAATAGGCCTGCGCCCCTTGACCTGCGCCGCAGTCATAGCAGAACTGCTTCTCGATACTGACGCCAGTGATATTGGGACAGTCGATTCCGCCGGCGCAGCCCTGGCCGTTGACGTCGAGGAAGGGCCGCACCTCCCAGCCCAGAGTGGCGCTGGAGTAATTGTTGAAAGTGTCGATGCTCACTAAAATGTGGTCTGCATTGTAGTAGGACATCGCCGTGATGCGGTTATCGATGGTTTCGATGCAACCGAAACAGAATCCATCGTTATCCGCCGCCCCGGGGAACGAGTAGGTTGCGGTCGAACCACAACCGGTGTAGAAGCCCGACATGTGCGAGCCGTTGCCGCCGAGCCCCAGCGCGTTGGATTCGGCCCACACAACCAGGCCGTTCTCGCCCTGGTTAGCTGGGTGGCAGATGCCGCCGTTGTCGTTGACGCTGTTGATCAGAAACTGCGCGGCCGGATTCGCCGCGATTTCATAAGAATTAACGGGCTGAATGGAATTCTGGAGCACGCCGCCCAGCGAGAAGTTCAACCAGACCGTGTATCCGCCCAAAGTGCCTTGGATACCTTTCTTCGGGAAGAAGTCGCACTGGTCAGTGAAGCCGCCGTTGTTCAGGAAGCTGTTGAAGCAAACCGTGTATACCGAGTTACTGGGATTGTTGATGAAAGCGGTCTGTCCCAGAGTCGGGTAATCTGGCAAGGTTGCCCCTTGGAAGATAACGTGGGTGTGCCAAGCTAAGGTCGGGTTTGCCGCCGTCCCGGTCAGGATGAAACCGTTTCCGGCGGAATCCTGGTAGCTGGCGATGATCAGGAATTTGCCAGCCTGGGCGTCGTAAAGGGCGCGAGGATCAAAGCAGCCAGCCGTTCCTGAGTTCGGCGGCAATCCAAACAGAGTGCACAGATCCTTCGGTCCAGCAACCAATGTGCCTGACTTGTTGAACACTTCCAGACACTCGTTTACGGTCTGCACGACAAAGGTGGCGCTGACCGCCAGTCCCATGTCAGACGGTTGCCATCCGAGGCCGTTGCAACCCTGGGTTGCGCCGGCGAAGTCCGCGAAAGCACCCGGTGTCTGCCCAGCACTCCTGGGCATCATGGCATTCGAGGCGGCTTGTTGCAGGCTGACGACGTTTCCCTTGGGCAGCGCCGCGCCAAAATGCGGATTCCGCGGAAACGGGATCTGCTTCATGGCAACAAACTGGGCCGCAGTGATATTCGGCAGATCGCTCAGGACCACATCTCTTCCCGGGCCGTCGCCTTGGCCGCCTGCGCGCTGAGCACTCAACTGAGGTGTCGCCGCAAATACTTGTGTACTAAACATCAGCACGAGCGTGGCTAAAATTAGCAGGCTCGATATACATAGACAGCGTTTCATCTTTTCCTCCTGATTTTTTGTCCCTGTGAAATTCCCGGTATTCTCATTGCGTGCACGGCACCTGCGAAGCACGCGCTTGGTCGTTGTAGACGCAAGCGGAAACATCACGAAAAGTGCGTCCGCACCTGCGTCTGACGGGGCCCTATCGCGAGCCACACGACCCCCACAACTGCCAAGCTCGCGAGTGCTCGGACACGTTCTGTTGACAGAGCTAGACTTGATACTTGCAGCCCGCTGGACTGACGCGCAGAAGTGCAGCGAACTGCTCCTCACCACTGGTAGAGCTCCGCATGAGCGGAACTACTCCGATCGTCACGCACCAAACGAGACCTCTCCCGAGAGGTGCTATTTAAAAACGCAACGATGAAGCCTGGTTATGAGTAACCGGTCAGCGCGAACGCGCACTACACGCGAACACGCGAACAATCAGCATAAGGGCCCGATGTGTCGATCTTTTTGGGGGAAGAACTTAGGAAGCGACACTTACATTACTCTGTCTTTCAGCATTGTCAAGCCTCCTCCATAAAAAATCTGTTGAAGGTCGTGACGGACAAAAATGTTGCACATGCTGGACACTTTGTTACAAGTAACGCCCTGCTCCGCTCCAACCGCGCAGACCGCCTGATATTGCGTTAACATGCTGCCTGAGCGAAGCTTCTGCATTTGTAACCGCGAAGGTTGCGACCCGCCCCACATCAGAGCTTGCCTCAACACTTAACGATTGAGCATCTGTTCTGCCAATCCTGGGAAAGGTCCCATTAAAATTACGTAAACGTGAAAAGACGCCACTGACGCGCCAATATCGGTGTTCATGAATGTCAGCTGGATTACAGAAGACGTGCACAGCCCGCTCACAGGCTATCCCTCTGGCGGGCAGAAAATATCCGAACGGATAGGAACTCTGGCGGCGACCGGAGCGGTGAAAGCTCAGCGCGGCGTAGAATTTTGCCATGACAAGTGAGACCACCGGCTTCCGGCAGCCCTCGGCGATTGAGACTATCTTCAACAGATCGTTCGGATTTCTCGTCGGACTCGGCCTGGGCTTCCCCCACAACTACCTTCTGCAAGTGAAGGGACGCAAGACCGGGCGCATCTATTCGACGCCCATCGATCTGCTCGAATTGGAAGGCAAGAAATATCTGGTGGCGCCACGCGGCCGCACGCAGTGGGTGCGCAATGCGGAGGCTGCCGGCGAGGTAGTTTTGAAGCGGGGCAGAATGCGGCTGAGCTATGCCATCCGGCCGATCGCAGACGCCGACAAGCCGAGAATTCTCAAAGCCTACCTGGATCGTTTTCGCCGGGAAGTACAGCGATATTTCCCGGTGCAGGCCGGCTCCGACGAGCAGCAGTTCACCCCTATTGCGACACAATATCCCGTGTTCGAGCTGATACCGCGGTAAGGATGAGCTTGTGTCGTCGCGAACCCGGGGGGCATGGGTTCCGGCCAACACAAGTGTTGCTGGGGGCGGAAACCCAGATCCCTCGCTTTGCTGGGGATGACAAGGTCATTGGAGATGACAGAGTCATTGGGAGTGACAGAGTCAGAGGTCTGCGGAGATGGCTACTGCTGCGGTTGCTGCATCTGGTCAGGAGGCTGGTTGGGCATCGGCATGCTTTGCTGGCCGAAGGTGTTGGGCTGCTGCCCAAAACTGTTGGGTTGGCCAAAGCCATTGGGCTGCTGCCCTTGTGGGCCGAAACCTTGCCCCTGGCCGGGACCCGCCTGATTGTTTCCCTGATTTAGATTGGCTCCTGCATTCAGGCTGGGCTGCGCGGGAGTGTTCAGCAGCCCACCACGGTCGGAGCTCGGGTCATAGATGAACTGCCAGTCTTTGTAGTGATTCTTCTTATTGAATTCGCGGATGGATTTCTTCTTGGAGGTGCTGGCCACGCCAACGATGGGGCCTCCGCCGAATTGCTGCCCCGGGTTTCCGAAACCTGATGGACCATTCAACCCTACCGGACCATTTGCCCCTGCGGGATCAATCGTCGTCGAAGCATTGGGATTCTGTCCATCTGGGGATGAGCTGCTGGAATCGAATTGCGGTCCAGAGGAAGACGACATAACCGCTGTTCCCGCTGAGCCTTGCACCGCTTGATTCATCGGTGATGCCATGATTCCCTGTCCGCTCATCTGACTCCCGTTCAACTGATTCCCGTTCATCGAATTGACCTGGTTGAAAGCGCCCTGGGCCAGCACTGCCGCTTGTGGGTTGACCCCGCCTGCCGCATTCATATTGGCTGCGGCTACAGCTCCTGGAATGCCGGCTCCGGCGCCGAACATGGTCCGAATTTCCCCGTAATGCAAAAGCTTGAAATCTTCGCCGGTGATCGGGTCTTTGTAGTGCTTGCGGATGAAGCGGACATTGTTGAAATTGTCGAGCTCTTCGAGCCGAACCGGATAGCGTCCGGTTTTCTTGTAGAAGTGCTGAATGGCGCGCGCATACTGCACGCCGCGATGAATCAGTTCCTCCTCCTGATCGCGCTTCACCTGTTGCGCCATCTGCGGAGCCAGAGCCGCCAGACTCAGTATGACGAGAGTCGCCAGGAACATCAGCGTGAGCAGGATGTAGCCTTGCTCGGGATGAGAATGCGAGCGACGGCGGAATTTGCGAGAACCGGTCATTCTGAATTTGTAATTGTTTAATTTGTAATTTGTAATTTAGAAACGGCACGACCGACGTGTGCGGTTGTTAAATTACAAATTACAAAATTACCAAATTACAAAATTGCTTATTCCTCCTCATCCCTGCGTCAGCGGAATCTGCTGCGTGTTGTTGGTGAGCACGTCCTGAATCGTGACGGATGCGGGACCGATCTGCAGGACCTTGTAACGGCGGTCCACGATATCGCCTTCACCGGCGATGAAGACGTCTTCACCCTTAGACAGAAAAATTCTTTTAGCTTCGCCGGGCTTGCTGGCAAATCCGAAAAACTTCAGGTTGATTGGCGGCGGCGGTGGAGGCGGCGGCGGCAAGTTGTCGTTCTTTGCATCCTGCTTCACCGGGGGCGCCACCGGCTTGGGAATATCCTCTTCCGCACGGAAAATATTGCGGCCGTTTCCGGTATATTTCATGTTCTCGCTGGAGGCGAGCAGCGCCAGCTTCAGGGTGGGATCAAGCGAGGGAGCAGGCGGCGCCTTCTTGTTAGCAGACGTGGCGGTGCGTCGAGGACTGGGGCGCGTCGGACGAGCAGGAGTGGCAGTGGGCACATTCGCTGCCGGAACATTCGCAGCCTGCGGCGAGCTTCCGCCAGACAGCGATATCAACTGGTAGGCAATGGCGACTACGGCCAAGCCTCCCAGTATCAGGGCAGCCGTGGTCTTCTTGCGATTTTCAGTTCCCAGGTTCACTTACGTTCCGTTCCTCAGATAGCTTTCCAGTTTCATCTGCAGCTTGACGGTGCCGCCCTGGGCGTCGCCGAGCACCACTGTGTTGACCAGAAAAAAAGTCTTATCCCGCTCGAGGGCGTTGATGAAGCGTACGACGTGCAAGTAGTCGCCCTGGCAGTTGGCCTCCATCAGAACTGGAGTGAGACCGACCTGCTCGGGGTCTTTGGTTTCGTATTTCACCTGGCCGAGCTTGACCCCGTTTTGGGCCGCCAGTTTTCCCATGGAATCGGAGATAACCGATTCGCGCGTGGGCATGCGGTCGCGGTAGAACTCGTCAATTTCCTGCTTGGCCAGCGCCACCTTCTTATCCAATCCCCGGAGGGGCTCGACCTGCTTGGTCTTCTGCCGCTGCTCCATAGTCAGGCGCTGCAATTCCTCCTTGCGCGAGGCGCTGGAGCCCACCAGCGGAGAGAGCAGGACCACGGCGGCAACCGCGTCCACGCAGAGCATGGCGATGGCAGCCACCTTGAGCTTGTGCCGGGTTTGCCTGAGGTCGGGCATTATCTCTCCGCCTCCGGCGCCGCGGGCACGTACAGCGCGCTGATGTTGAATTCGACATTGTCACCCGGAGTCTGCGAATTGGTCTGCGCATTCTCGCTGTTGATGACGGGCTGGCGGAAACGGGGCGATTCCTCCATGCGGCGCACCAGGTCCAGGGCGCGCTCGCGCGATTCGCCGGCAACGGTCAGCTTGATCTGTAATTCCTCTTCTTCGGTGAGCTCGGGGTGAATCGAGACCACGTGCAGGCGCGCGGGCATGATTCTCTCGAGGTCGGCGAAGACTTGTGTCCAGGAAAATGCCTTGCGTTCGATGAGCGCGTTCAGGAACTGGGAGCGATCGCGGATGTCACGATTCTGAGGCTGGCTTAGTTTAGCCTCGGCCTGGGCCCGCTCCTGATCCCGTTTAACGATCTCGGCCTTGATCTGATCCATCATGCGGACATCCTGGCGGGCGAACATGAAGCCCATGACCGTCTCCGCAAGCAGGGCCACGGTCAGAATCGCCAGCAGGGCCACACCGGTGCCCCAGCGCATCCAGAAATAGCGCGCATCTTCATAGGGCTGGCTGGCAAGATTGACGTCAATGCGCATAGTTAAGCGATGAGGGCTCCCACCACCCCGGCCATGCGATAGCGCGGAACCGAATCTCCCCGCGCGCTGCCGAGCTGGGCGCCAGTAATCAGATCTTTCACCTCGGCGTTGGTCTGGGCTGCCAAAGCCTGGGCAGCACCGCTCGATTCCGGTAATCCTGCTACAAAAATCCGCTCGATATTCAGGCTGTATGTGTCCTGAAAAAATACTATCGAAGGATAGACCTCTTCGGCGAGTTGCTCCCCGGTGATAGCGGCGCCGCGCGTGTTCTCCAGAGTGCGAAAGAGCAGCATCTGATGGTTGTCGAGAATGGCGATGCCGATGGTGCGAACATCGACTTTGACCACCAACGTCGGGCGGCTGGCGTCAGCGGCGCCGAGTGCCGCTAACATCGAGGGCACAACCAGCCCGGGGCTGTAGCCGGCATCGCGGAAAGCAGCCTCGTAGTCCTCGATGACGCTGGATAGCGCTACCGCGGCAATCGCGCGTACTCCCTGGCCGGAGGTTTGCGCATGGTAGGACACCTTGGCTTTATCAAGGTCGAAAGGAAGCGATTTTTTCAAGCGGAAGCGTACTACCGCTTCGGCTTCCTGCTTGTTGGCAGACAGGGCATCGAAATCGAGGAGCACAACCCGCACCGCCGCATCGGGCAGCACAGCGATCACGTCGCGGCCGCGCGCCCCTACCGAGCCCAGAGCCTCTCGAATTGATCTGGCAACATCCTCGCGCCGACGCAGGTTCGCTTCAATCAAGTCGGGCACAACGCTGCCCATCGCGAGTTCGCGTCCCGAGTAGGCTTCCAGCGTCCCGCCCTTGTCCGCTACCCGGGCGGCAAACACGCGATCGCCAGCAATCTCACAAGCGAGTTTGGGACGGGACGCGGATTTTGAATTTGAACTCATGAATCAGCTTTCAGCTCTCAGCAATCAGCTTTCAGCAATGTATTGCGTTGCTCGCATTCAGGTCCGATCACAACTGCGACGTTACTGAATACTGAGTGCTGAGTCTGACTGCTTCCCTATCTACCGGTCTCAATAAAAGTAACCTTGTTGATCTCTTTCAGCGTGGTGATGCCCGCGCGGACGCGGTCCAATGCGGACTCCCGCAGGAAACGCATGCCCTCTTCGCGAGCGGCGCGTCGAATCTCCGACGTCGGCTTGCGCGCAAGGATCATTTCACGAATGCGATCGCTGAGGTCGAGCAGTTCGTGGATCGCGGTACGGCCACGGTAGCCGGTTCCGGCACATTCGATACAGCCCTGGCCTTCGTAAAAAGTGACGGCGCTCCATTGTTGCGGGTCAAGACCGCTGGCTTCCAGCACGTCGGGCGCATAGTGAACCGCGCTGCGGCAGGAATTACAAATCATGCGCACCAGTCGCTGGGCCAGAATGCAGTTCAAGGCGGAGACGAAGTTGTAGGGCTCGACGCCCATGTTCAGGAAACGGCCGATGACGTCCACCACATTATTCGCGTGGACCGTGGTGAACACCAGGTGGCCCGTTAGAGCGGCGTTGATGGCGATTTGCGCCGTTTCCATGTCGCGGATTTCGCCCACCATGATCTTGTCCGGATCGTGGCGCAGGATAGAGCGCAGGCCGCGGGCAAATGTCAGTCCCTTTTTTTCGTTGACGGGAATCTGCGTGATGCCGCGAAGCTGGTATTCGACCGGGTCTTCGATGGTGATCAGCTTGTCTTCATCTGTCTTGATCTCGTTCACGGCCGCATACAAGGTGGTGGTCTTGCCGCTGCCGGTGGGGCCGGTTACCAGCACCATGCCATAAGGCTCGGCAATGTAACGGCGGAATTTCCGCAAGTCATCTTCGCCGAAGCCCACTACATCCAGGGTCAAGGTGCGGAACTTTTCGCTCATCGACTCTTTGTCGAGCACGCGGAGCACGGCGTCCTCTCCGTGAATCGAAGGCATGATGGAAACGCGGAAGTCGATGGCGCGGCCGTTATATTTCACGCGGAAGCGGCCGTCCTGAGGGACGCGGCGCTCGGAAATATCCAGTTCGCTCATGACCTTCACGCGCGAAATGATGGTCGAGTGGTGCTCCTTGCCAATCGGGGGCATGGCCTGCGTCAGCACGCCGTCAATGCGGAACTTGATGGAGACGGAGTCGTCGCGCGTTTCGATGTGAATGTCACTGGCGCGGCGCTGCAAGGCGGTGAAGATCGTTGTGTCTACCAGGCGGATGATGGGGCTGGTATCACCGGAGGCCGTGAGCTTGTCGATGGAGATGGTTTCATCACCAGACTCGTCTTCACGAATGACATCCAGCGTGAAACCCTCGCTGGCTTCTTCCAGAACGCGCTTGGACTGTTCGGTTTTCTTGAGAATGTCGCTGATTTGTTTCAGCGTCGAAACCTTAGTGACGATTCGCTTGCCCAGCAGCAGGCCGATTTCGTCGATCATCATCAACTGGCTGGGATCGGCGATCGCCACGGCCAGCTTTCCGTCCCGAGTTTCCTCGAGCGGAACAAAGTTGTAGCGGAACATCAGGTCAACCGGGATCTTCTCGAACAAGTCGTGATGCAACTGGAAATCGTTGAGGTCCACGAACTCGCAGCGATAGCGCCGCGCGATGTCCTTCGCCTTATCCAGTTCGTCAGCGGCGTTCACCGAGGCCACACGGCCACCGTTACCGCCGTTCGTTACTACCGACTTTTTCTCGTGCATTGCCACATCCACATCCCGGTTCCGGTCTCAAGTTAGACCGCAGACTAATCCTCAGTGCAATCCGCCGCCCAAACTGAACAGCGGTAAATACAGCGAAACCATCACCGTCCCAACCACCAGCGCCATGAAGATCAGAATCACGGGCTCAATCAGCGCCATAGCTGCGCCGAGCGCGGTTTGAACGTCTTCCTCATAAAACTCAGCCACGGAAGTCAGCATGCCGGGCAAGGCTCCGGTCGACTCTCCCACCTCGATCATTTCCACAGCCAGGGGCGGAAAGATTTTCTGATCTTCCAGGCTCTTGGAAAGGCCTCGGCCTTCGCGAACATGAACCGTTGCCTTACTGATTCCGTTCACTACCTTGCGGCTGCTCATCGAGGAGCCGGCTGTCTCCATCGCGGGAACCAGCGGAAGTCCTCCTTGCAGCAGGGTTGAAAGAGTGCGGGCGAAGGTTGCAACCTGCTGCTTCAGCAGGATTGTGCCCACCATGGGTATAGCCAGCACGACCCGGTCGATCTGGGCAGCGCCGCTGTCAGTGTTCTTCCACCGCCACAGCAAGAAGACGAGCACGACCAGCCCCGCCAGGATCAACAGAATGTACTGCCTGGTGAAGGTCCCGACCGTGAGCATGATCATAGTGATCGTCGGCAGCTGGGCATTCAAATTGGAAAACAACAACGCGAACTGGGGCACTACGTAAGTGACCAAGAAACTTAACAGGACAACCACGGTGACGATCAGCAGAGCTGGGTAAACGAGTGAGACGGCCAGCTTCTTCTTAAACGACTGTGCCATTCGCTGGTAGGAGATAAAGCGTTGCAGCACCTCCTCCATGTTGCCGCTCTTCTCGCCAGCCATCAGGGTGGTCGTGTATAGCTTGGGGAAGACGCCTTGCTGGGCGAAGGCGTCAGAGAGCAGTTCGCCGCTCTTGACGCGATCACGAACGTTTTCCAGTAGAGAGCGGAAATAAGTGTTTCCCTGGCGCTTGATCAGCAGCTCGAGGGAATTCAGGATCGGCAGCCCGGCATGAATCAGCGTCAGAAACTGCTGGTTGAAGATAACGAAGTCCGCCTGCTTGATTTTGCGCCGCCGGCCAAGTCCGACCTCGCCCCCAGCCAGCAAGCCCCTGGGTTTCACCGAATACACAAGAAAGCCCTGCTGGGTGTAGCGGTCACGCACCTCGGCCTCAGAGTAGCCGTGCTCCAGTTGCTGGAGGGTACGGCCACGTTCGTCAGCCATTTTTATGACGAATTCCGCCATGCCTGCTGCTTTTCCGGTTCCGGGGTCCCTACTCAGTCTATCATTCAGTTACCGCGCTGCCCGGGCCTAATGTTCTTAGATCCAATGATTTGCAGTATCAACAGTGCTACCCCTTTCGGCGCACTGACGAACCGGTTACTGGCCTAAATCGCCCTCTATCGTCTCTACTCCGGGCGGGGGTTCGAAACGGAAACGTTGGTCGGCCACAGTAACGTTCTCCTTCTGATTGCTGAACCGGTATTCGGTCGTGGCATCGTCGGTCCCCTCCAAAATGATGCGGGCGATACGATTATCTGGGGTGATCTCCAATAGGACTTCGTTGATCTGATCCCGCATGCCCGTGGGCACACCCCGCAAAACCACGTTTTCCGGGTTCAGGGGCGGAACGTCTACCGCCAGGGACATTCCGCGCAGCTCCTTTTCCAGCCTAGTTTTGCCGAGCAGAAATCCCAGCGGGGACCTCAGATCCTCCAGCTTCTTAAAGGGTTCCTTGCGAGCTTGCCGTTCCCCGGGGACATAGAACCATGCACTTTGGCCGTCACTGAGGAACAACTTCTCCCTGGGAGAACGGTATTCCCAACGCATCTTGCGAGGTTTTTTCAGCCAGAGGGTGCCGGTCTCGCTGCGGTCGATGCCATTGCCGCGGTACAGTTCGGTGAATTCGGCCTGCAAGGAGCGGAGATGGTTGTAATGATCGTCGACGGCTCGGGCAATGGCGTGAATGTCCGGTGTTGAACCAGCGATCGCCTTCCGGGCGGGAAACGTGCAAATCGACAGAAGCGACAGGACTAGCGCCAGGTTTTGTCTCACCAGCAGAATTCCACCTTATCGTTTGGATGTATAACGCGCGCGAAAGGAGGGATTATTCCTTCTAAACAAGCATTCAGCTATCAGCTGTCGGCTATCAGCTGTCAGCTTCGCTCCTCGGTACTCGGGATTCGTCACTCAGTCCTTGAACTCGCAAAACCAACTAATCATTTAGAACTCAATGTTAATCCGAATACTACAAACCTGTGCGAAAGATTGAATATTGCTCGGCTCGTCGAATCAATTGCATGCCACGCTGGTTAGCGAGCACCAGTTCCAACACGGGATTGTGATAGATGACGTAAACCACGCGCGGACATGCCCGGAGTGACTGCATCAGCCGGGCTATTACTTGTTCCAGCACGGTCTGGGGAAAGGGATTGAAGAGGAACAGAACCGTGGGATCATGGGGAAACTCAAAATCGCGTGCATCCTGACAAGTGGATTGGACGCGTTGGCCGACCCCGCCCTTGTATTTGGCAATGTTCTATTCAGCAATCCGATGAAGCGCCGGCAACAGCTCCACACCGAGGACACGCTGGAAGGGATATTCCGAGGCGATCAATAACGTGCGCCCTTTGCCAGAGCCCAAGTCGACAAATGTGAACTGGGAGTAGTCAATTGCGAGCGCGTCGATCATCTCTCGAAAAGTTTCCGGCTGGGTGGGTTGATAGGCGGAGTGGAACAAGCCGATCAGGCGGTTGCGGAAACTGACAGTAGCCTCGGTGGTATCGACGCGGTGCTCCCAGTCGTAATCGATGTCGCCGTAGCGCTGGCGCTGGCGCTCCGGCGTAGAGTCGCGGGCGAACTCCCATAATTCCCTGAGGAAAAGTTTCGCGGCAGCAACCAAACCCTTGTGCTCGACCTGGTCACGCCACCAGCAAGAGAAAGCCTGATACACGCCGAGTTCACGCTCAGCCTGTGGTTCCATTCCTATGACTTTATCAGCGGGGACGATCAGGAGGCAGCATGGGCTCCAGGTTTTTCAGATCCGGAACCTTGTCAGGTTCGTAGCCTGGGGGCAGACCCATCGTGAGGAAAGGCAGGTCTTCGGGGTGCTGCACCTCAATGCGTCCGCCGGTCATCAGCTTGAAAGGGCGGCCGTTGGGATCCACCGGAATGCCGGCAAGTAATCCCGCCGACTTCAACTCCGCAAAGCTCACTGGGAAACGGCCGGTTCTCTGGTGGAACATATCAATGCGCTGGCCCAGGATTGTGATTTCGGCTTCTGTCTGCAGCGCGCGCAGATGGGCTAGTGCGTTGAGTTTGATCTGCTTGTTCGGAGTGGTTTCCAAGGTTGTTGCCCAAAGCATGCGCGACATCTCGATGTTTCCAGCATGCTGCGCCATATTGGCAGCAAGTATTCTCACGGCGGGATGAGCGTCCGGAAGATGACTGCCCTGCTCGAAGGCTTCGGCCGCTTTCTTATAGTCGCGCAATTCCAGATAGTAGATAAACCCCAGGTTGTAGTAGAGCTTCCACTTGTCGGGATTAGCGCGAATGCCGCGTTCCACTAGTTGAATGGCCTCGTGGGGTAAACCGGCGCCATTGGGCGGTGGAGGCGCGAGGAAGTTGGCCCCGAATTCGTAAGCCACCAAGAGATGGGGATCCAGGTAGGTAGTGATGTTCAGTAAGGGAGCGAGCAGATTATAGTTCTCGTTCCCCGTGTTGTGGTGGCCGCCGAAGTATTGCACCGCACGCGTCCAGTAAATGTCCGCCATCAACCCGTCGTAGCCGAGGCTCAGGCGCTTCAGTGCCTTGGGAGATGAAATATAAAGAACTTCCTGCAGGCTGCTGCCCGTCCTCAGGTGGTCGACCTGCCGCAGAGAGAGCACTGCGCTGAGCAGAAATACGAGCAGTAGTCCCGCTGTGACGATTGTGACTCGCTGCGAAGAACTCATTTCAGATTCCGACGCTCGAACACGAGCACCGCGCCGCATAAAGCCATGGCGGCATAGAAGAACGCATAGGCGCTATTGAACAGAATCAGATTTCTCGCCACAGGTTCGCCATGTGCTACCAAGCCGACGACATTCAGGGCGGATAAGTTGGGGACAATATAGGCAACTCCACTGGCTAACCAGCGAGTGATTCCGGTCGCCATAGCGGCAAAACCGCGAAGGTCCTCCGAGAAGCTTCCAATAATGAACAGCGAAAAGGCAAACACGGCTGACATGAGAGGAGAAGAAAAGGATGAAAAAAGCAGCGCCAGGGCGGTAATCATCAGAAATTGCAAAATAATGAAGTACACCGCGACCAGAATCCAGCCATCCGGAGTTTGCAATTTGTGCGCGACATAAAGCAGCGCCAGGAATACGCCGACTGCCATGAAGAGCGTATTCACGACCAGGGTTCCGGCCAGACCAAGGAATTTTCCGAGAATAAACTCCCAGCGGCGGACCGGGCGCGAGAGGACCGTGTAAAGTGTGCGTTTCTCGATCTCTTTAGAGACCAGGCCAATACCGACGAAAATTGCGATCACCACACCGAACAGGGAGACCGCGGTGAGTCCAAGATTGATGACTACCAGTTTTTCGATATCAATGGAAATCTGGCCCACGAGAATGGCGCCCCCGGTCAACAACAGAGCGAAAGCGATCAGGTTGTAGAGCACCCGGTCGCGAACGGCCTCGCGAAATGTATTGGCGGCGATGCAGCGAATGCGGTTCATGCCATCACCTCGGCAGGCAGCTCAGCCACCGGCTTGAGCTGTTGCAGAAAGTAATCTTCGAGGGTGGCTCGGACCGGATTCAGCGAGATCAGTTGAAGCCCGTCGCGGCGTAGGGCCTCAAGAACACGCTCCTGGTTCTCTGGCTTCACAATGGCGCGTGCCGTGTCGCCGCTGACATAAGATTCCTGTGCCAAGGAACGAATTGATGGCGGCACGGAAGCGCCTCGCCAGATCACTTCTACTTTGGCCTGCATGCCGGCGGTCAACTGCGTAACTGCGCCGACGCCCTTCAACTCGCCGAGGTTGATGATCGCCACCCGGTCGCACAAGGCCTCAGCGTCGGACAGAATGTGCGTCGAGAAGAAAACCGTCTTGCCGTCATTCTTGAGTTGCTGGATGAGGTCGCGCACTTCGCGCCGGCCAATGGGATCGAGGCCGGACATCGGCTCGTCCAGGAATACGATCTTGGGGTCGTGCAGCGTCGCCTGCGCGATCCCGACACGCTGCAACATGCCCTTGGAGAACTTGCGTAATTGAAGGCCGCGCACATCGCGCAGGCCAACCCGCCTCAAGGCCGGTTCCACTTTCCCTCGACAATCGGCGGCGGACATGCCGGACAGCTGACCGTAGTATTCCAACAGTTCGTGGGCAGTCAGGTAATCGTAGAAATAGGGTTGCTCAGGAAGAAAGCCGATCTGCGCTTTGACGCGGGGATCGTTCATATCCATGCCCATTATGCGGGCTGATCCACTGGTGGGAAACACCAGGCCCATGAGCAATTTCAGCGTGGTGGTTTTGCCGGCACCATTGGGCCCGAGGAAACCGAAGATCTCGCCTTCCTCAACCGTTAGATGAAGAGGCCGCAAGGCGCACTTCGAGCGTTTGCGCCAGAAACCGACGGAATAGGTTCGTGACAATCCCAGGATCTCAATCGCGGACATAGGCGGCAACTCGCAAATACCCACTGATTTATTTTTTAATTATACGTAGCTTAAAGAGTAGAAGGCGTAGCCGGCAACATTACGGCAGTCACAGGTACCCGGGAGGACCGCCCTTGATAGGACCACAACGGACGCGAAGTCAATCGTTCCGCTTAGTTGGCGACCGGGAACGTAAGACAAGTGGCAAGGGCATTGGCCGGAGCCGCGCCAACCGCCGGCTGAAACCGCAAAACGGCGTCTGTGACAGCGCAGAAATCGCGAGTGCCGGTTGTGCTCGCGTTGAGGGGGGCACCCCCTGCCACGTAATCGGCATTGATAGGACCGCCGCCGCTGATCCCGGTAGCTAGGAAAACATAGCCACTGTGACCGTTGCTGCCAGGGATTGCTGTGGCGAGATTGTTGTCGAGCAAACAGGCATGAGTCGGCGCCGGAGTACAGGGAACGGTGTGCCCCATATCGGTGATTACGGCGGCATAGCCGATATCGGGGAACATACTGTAGTACGAGATTTCCGCGTCGGTGATGGATCGAATGGCACTGGCCGCGGAGGATTCATTCGCCGACATTCTCGCCCTCGCCAGATTAGGGATTGCGATGGCGGCGATGATCAGGATGATGGCAACCACGATCAACACTTCAATTAAGGAGAACCCTTTGTTCTTCAACATGTTTCCATTGTCCCGGTGGTATGAAATATGTGTCGAGACCTAACAACTCTTTTGCTGCATATCAATGGCCGTTGCCAGGCCCCTCGAGCGCTGGCTCGGTACTTAGGTGCAAAGTGGCTAAAAACAAAAAGGAGCATCGGATTGCTCCGATGCTCCCGCGGCTGTACCCTCCCCCAGGTACTTAGCCGAATTGCTTATTGCGACAAGGGTTGGATGGTAGCGGCGCAGTTGCCGGCACCGATCGGTCCAACCTGTTGGAAGCGGACCACGCCGTCTTCGATGGAGCAGAAGGCGCGCACGCCAGTCGTGTTCTGCGTAAGGGCATCCGCGGTCGCATTGTAGGTGGTGGCGGTTCCCGTGGCGGCATAGCTGTAACCGCTCTTACCAACAGTGACGCCGTTACCGTTGGAAGCCAACACGCCGTCAATCAAGCAAGCGGTGGCCGCAACCGGCGGCGCGGGGCAGGCAGCAGTCGGTCCGCCCGGACCCAGGTTGGCCAACAGGGCGGCGTAACCAATGTTGTAGGTAGAGAAATACGAAACTTCAGCTGTGTTGATGGTACGAATACCGCTGGCGGCGGACGATTCGTTAGCCGCAATTCGGGCGCGCAGCAGGTTCGGAATAGCGATGGCAGCGATGATCAGGATGATCGCTACCACGATCAGCAATTCGATAAGTGAGAAACCTTTCTGTTTCCGCATTTCGTTTTTTTTCTCCGTTTGACAGATAGCTACTGGTCATCTCTGACCACTGCCGTGAGATATCGCACTCCACGCACCAAATCAGTCGGTTACGAAAGTTATAGGGCATCCTGCTGCAGAAGCTTTATTTGCAATAAATGCGCCCGGCGTGTGCTTGCTGCGCAAAGTCGAAATTCGATGAACTTGCCAGAATATGTCAGTCAGAGTGACACTTTTCGGAAAGGTCAGCAGAGGGCACGGGACCAGCGCCGGCTATTGTCTCAACAAAAAGGGTATCGAATTTCTTCGATACCCTTTCGCACTCTTTATGCGCTGTAAATCAGGCTTTCCGTGATTACTGCGATAACGGCTGGATAGTAGCGGCGCAGGCGCCGGCAGCGATCGGTCCCACCTGCTGGAAGCGGACCACGCCGTCTTCGATGGAACAGAAGGCGCGCACGCCAGTCGTGTTCTGTGTCAGCGCACTCGCAGTTGCATTGTAGGTGGTGGCGGTTCCCGTGGCGGCATAGCTGTAACCGCTCTTGCCGACGGTGACGCCGTTACCGTTGGAAGCCAGCACGCCGTCAATCAAGCAGGCGGTGGCAGCAACTGGCGGCGCCGGGCAAGCAGCCGTCGGTCCGCCCGGACCCAGGTTGGTCAGCAGGGCGGCGTAACCAATGTTGTAGGTAGAGAAATACGATACCTCAGCTGTGTTGATGGTACGAATACCGCTGGCGGCGGACGATTCGTTAGCCGCAATCCGGGCGCGCAGCAGGTTCGGAATAGCGATGGCAGCGATGATCAGGATGATCGCTACCACGATCAGCAATTCGATAAGTGAGAAACCCTTCTGTTTCCGCATGTGTTGTTTTGTCCTCGTCTCTGGAATCCTCGGGCATGTCGCCCTGGTCGGCTGAGATTAGGGCAGTCCGCGTTCCATACCCCGAGGCTTCGTGACCTTGGAGCGGCGGCTTGAAAACTCCTCTATTATCAATAGCTTTCATTCTTGGGCCGATCTCCGTGCGATTGCAAACGCGTGACTCTCTGTTACCTTCGAGTAATGGGGATGACGGAATCTGGCATTGCGATGCCACAATATGTCACAAACAATATACGAGAGACGATATGTCTGGACATATACTCCACACGACATATCCCCCGCGTTCTCCAAAGATTTAAAAGGTGCATGGAAGTCCTCGTAATGTCTCGTCCGGAGGCACGGTCTAACATTGACGTCATCGCCAAGATCATTGATAGAAGTATGTGGCGACAGAACAGAACTCGACTCACAGATGGCAGCAAGCCCTGCTCCTAAGCATCCATCAAGTTTCAGCATGACTTGCAATGCAGGAGTCTCGCTCGAGGCGTTCAAAAATTTGCACTTCTGCTGTTACCCGCGAGGCTGCTACAGCATCAAGCAGAAGGGGGTGTACACGCTCTTTCGCCGCATGTACGCTCACTCTGAATCGAGAAGCTGGGGAGCGACCATGAGCAGTTCTACGATGTTGCAGTCCTTGCACGAGAATCTGTCCAGCCGGGCGCAGGTAAAGAGCGTGTTCGGGGAACCCATCCATGCCGAAGGCAAAACGATCATCCCGGTCGCCAAGATCGCCTACGGTTTTGGCGCAGGAGCAGGAACGGGTGGCGTCGGCGATACGAGTGCGCGCGGGGAAGGCGGAGGTGGCGGGGGCGGGATCCGCGCCGTGCCAGTCGGAGTCATCGAGGTCGCCGCGAACCAGCCCACACGCTTCGTGCCTATCACAGACCGCAAAAAATTAGGGGCGGCAGCTATGGTCGGGATCTTTGTTGGCATGTGGCTGGGATGGCGGAGGAGAAGGTGAGTAGTGGCTTCCTTGAAGGCGCCTCTCGAAGACGCCAGCACTCAGGCCAAAACCGAGATTCCTCGCTTTGCTCGGGACGACAAAACTTATTAAAGTTATCTCCCGACGGCCAACATGCAGGTGATGTCGTCGTGTTGGGGTGTGGTTCCCACGAACAAGTCCAGATCGACCATGACCCGGCTGAGGAGCTTGGCAGGGGCTGTGGTCACACCAGCGTTCAGGACCGAGAGTAGACGGTTCTCTCCGTATTCCTCATCTACCGCGTTGACTGCCTCTACCACGCCATCCGTAAAAACGACCAGCCAATCGTTGGTTTCCAGCGAGGTGCTGCCGGTTTGATAGGCGCCGCCTTCCTGAATTCCGAGGGGTAGTCCACCCGCTTCTAACCGCTCAATAGATCCGGAACCATGGCGCAGGATGGGTGCGTTGTGTCCGGCGTTGATGTAGGTCAGCACACGGGAATGCGGATCGTATTCGGCGAGAAAAGCAGTCGTGAAGCGCAGTCCACTTTGACTGTTCGTGCACACATAATGATTCATGCGGCTGACCAGATCGCCCAGAGAACATGGTGTTGCCGAGAGCGTTTTCAAGCTGGCCTGGAAGGTCGCCATCAGGAGGGCGGCGGGTATGCTCTTGCCGGCGACATCGGCCACGGCCAGCAGATAGGTTTGATTGGCGCCTTCTGCCTGGATCCGGGGAAAAACATCGTAGTAATCGCCGGCTACCGTGTTAGCCGGGCGCGTGGCGAAGGCAATCTCCAGGCCCGGAATTGACGGCGGATTCAGCGGCAGCAGCCACATCTGAATTTCGCGGGCAATCTGCAGATCGCGTTTCATCACCACCCGATCGGCGACTTCCAGGATCAGCAACACGAACATCAGCAATCCGCCCCAGAGACGCAGGTCGAAACCGACCATGTGTGTGCCGTCCTTGGTGGTCCACTGCAATTCAGGGTTGAACACAATCATCAGCAGAGCCACGAGCAACAGAACACGGCGCGCCGGAGAAAGCTTCTCCAGGATCGCCCAGAAGAATTGCTTGCTGATTTCCCACCAGTGACGGCCGCGGCGTATGCCTTCTTTGCGGCTGGGATCGATACCGTGGGCGTAGAGACGATAGCTGGCCCGGGCGTCGGCCTGGAACTGTGACCAGAGTTGGTTGAGTTCCAGACCATCGGTTACGCGCCGCCAGAACTCCGCAGCCCGGATCCGGAGGCTCGGATGCACCGGCGGCGGAGTGGCTAGCGGGGGGATACTGGCGGACACGGGAATAATTATACGTAGCCACCGTCGGAGCAACGGTTTTCGCCATTTTTCGGATTCGTGGCCCGGGAAATCTACTAGTGACCGCGTCTGTAGCGAGCACGGAGGTCGTCCCTCGCGGCTGCCGTGTAATCGAGATTTGCAGAACGTAAGCTATCGGACAGACACTCTGCCCTAATATTCTGCTACATTCCTAGCAACCCTGTTGATCGCGGACCATTCGCTCAAACTATGGCACGAATTCTATCGGTTTCGTACGATAATCCACTTCTGCGCACCCGCCATATGTTGCTGGAAACCCAGGGTCACGAAGTCGTCTCTTCCTTGGGCTTTATTGAGAGTCTTAAACATTGCCACGAGGGGAACTTCGACTTATTCCTCCTGGGCCACTCCATCCCCCATTCCGACAAACTGCAATTGGCGAAGACGTTCCGCGAGGAGTGCCCGGCGCCTATCATCTCGCTTCGGCGTAATGCAGGAGAGGAACCGGTAGATGGAGCCGATTACCACATCGAACCCGATCCCGAACCGCTGTTGGAACTGGTACACAAGGTTCTCGACCGGACACAATCCTCCAACCAATCCGGGCTCCGGCTAAATACCCGCAAGCCCAAGAAGTGAGGGGGTCATTCCTGGCTTATTTTTCTGGCGATCCACTCCCCCACCGCTTTGGTTCCCAAGGTCCCGCCGATATCGGCGCTAGTTTTCTTTTGGAGAATGGCTTCGAGAACTGCGGCTTCCATCCGTTCCGCCTCGGAGGTGAGCCCCAGATGCCACAACATCATGGCCGCGGTGAGAATCGCGCCCATAGGATTAGCCAGATCTTTTCCGGCGATGGGGGGCGCCGATCCGTGCACGGGCTCGAACATCGCAGTCTTACCAGGATGGATGTTCCCGCTGGCCGCCATACCCAGACCACCCTGCAGCCCGGCCGCGAGGTCGGTAATGATATCGCCGAACATGTTATTGGTGACGATCACGTCGAACTGGCGCGGATCGCGCACCATCTGCATGCAGAGCGCGTCGACGTACATGTGCGCAGTCTCGAACTGGGGATAGGCGCGGCTTACCTCTTTAAAGGTGCGTTGCCACAGGCCGCCGGCATGCGTCATGGCATTCGACTTATCGCACATGAGCACGCGCTTACGGGCGCTGCCATCCTGTTTCTTATTCTTTGCCGCATACTCGAAGGCGTATCGAATTACCCGCTCAACGCCCTTGCGAGTATTGACGTCCTCCTGAACGGCAATCTCGTCCGCAGTTCCCTGTTTGAAGACCCCTCCCAAATCTCCGTACACGCCCTCGGTATTTTCGCGAATGACTACAAAGTCGACGTCCTTGGGCTCAATCTCTTTCAGCGGGCACAAGGAGGAATGTAGCAGGCGCACGGGCCGGACATTGGCGTAGAGATCCATCTTGAAGCGCATGCCCAGCAGGATTTCCTTGGCATGAACATTGCTGCTGATTCGTGGATCGCCGAAAGCGCCCGCCAGGATGGCATCGAAGTCGCGCTCCAGCATGGAGAAGCCGTCCGCCGGAACGGTGGTCCCGTCCCTAAGATAACGGTCGGCGCCCCAGTCGAATTCGATGAACTCGACGGCCACTCCCGTCGCTTGCATTGCCTGGACGGCTTGCGGGACGACTTCCCGCCCAATGCCGTCTCCCGGGATAACTGCGATGCGCTTCTTGCTCACGGCAGCTTAACTTAGCACACCGCCACGGTCAGATGCCTCCGCCTGACCTCCGCTATAATCAAGGGTTAGCATGTCGACCACGGAACTCACCGAGAAGAGGATGGCCTCGCGCCGGGAACGATACCATGGCGCCGAGACGGTAGCCGTATATTCGGATACCGCGCAGGAGTTCCAGGCCTTGCTGAGTGGAGTTGGTGTTTACGGCCTGGCCTGGCGTGCCAAGCTGCTGGTCACCGGCAGAGATCGCGTGCGCTGGCTCAATGGCATGATCACCAACAATGTCCGCGATCTACCCGTGGGACACGGCGTATACAGTTTCGTGCTGACGCCTCAGGGACGAATCCTGGGTGATCTGTATACCTACAATCGCGGCGACTTCCTGGTGCTGGATACGGATCAATCGCAGGTCGAGAACCTGGTTGCGCTTCTGCGGCGGTACATCATCATGGATAAGGTTGAAATCGCCGATGCTGCCGACAAGTTGAGCGCGCTCGGCGTGGCGGGCCCGAGTTCACGCGAATTGCTGGGCAGGTTGGGCATAAGTCTCCAAGAGATGACGCCGCTGCAAGTCGTGGACACGACCTGGGGTGGGATTCAGACGAGCATCGTTCGCGGCGATCTGCCCGAGTCCGAATCGTACGAAGTCTGGCTGGACCCAGCGAATGTGAGTCGTCTGTGGCAGGAACTGATCAATGCGGGCGCGCATCCTGTCGGATCGAATGCCCTGGAACTGCTCAGAATCGCGAATGGAGTTCCTTGCTACGGGCAGGACATTCGTGAGCGCGACCTGCCGCAGGAAACTGAGCAGAGCCGTGCCCTGAACTACATCAAGGGCTGTTACATCGGGCAGGAGATTGTCGAGCGCATACGTTCCCGTGGCGCAGTGCATCGAAAGTTTACCGGCTTCAGAATTGAGGGCCCTCTGCCGCCGGCGGGTAGCAAGGCCCAGGTCGAGGGAAAGGACATCGCGGAGATTACGAGCACTGCGTCTTTGCCGGTCGGAAACGGCAACCTGGGGGTTGCCCTGGGTTACGTGCGCCGCGAGGCGCTTGATCCGGCAACGCAGATTGACATCGGCGACACCAAAGCAATAGTCGCCGATCTTCCCTTCAAAGACGTATTCGCCTCCCTGGGAGGCGCAGCAAAATGACTGAGCATTCCGAGAATTGAGTATGGCAGACAAGAAAGACACCGGTTTTACAGTAACCGATCGACGCCTCTTCACCGCGGAAGGTGACCTGCGCCGCGACGTGGAAGAGGAACAGGAACGAATCGCCACTCCGGGGCAAACACCTGCCCAGGGGAAGGAACCCCCCGCTGCACCGGAAACAACGGAGCGCGAGGAGATGCCTGCTCCCCCGACGGTCGCCGAACAACAGGCGCAGAAAGATGCCTATCAGCAATCCTCAAAGGAGTTGGACCAGCGCGTCGAACTCGGCGGACATTCCGCCAAAGATCTGGAAATGACGTTCGAGCGCTTTCTGGCCTCTTTGTATATGAGCGCGATGCTGCAACTGGGACTCATGCACGAGGAAGGCGGCCAGCCGCGGATCGATTTGATCGGGGCGCGTCAGACGATCGATACCATTGGTTTACTCGCCGAAAAGACGAAGGGCAACCTGAGTGCGAGGGAAGAAGGTTTTCTGCAAAATTCTCTCTACGAACTGCGTATGGCTTACGTTGAGGTGACGAACTCGCTCGCGCGTCCTCCGCAAGCGCCCCCAGGCACACCCAAAGCTCGATGAAAGCTACGCTCACGGTGCTGGGCAGCGGTACTTCGATGGGCGTGCCCACCATCGGCTGCGAGTGCGCTGTGTGCCACTCGCCCGACCCGCATGACCGCCGCACGCGGCCGTCGATCATGGTCGAGTACGATGGCCGGCTGATCCTGATCGACACCACCCCCGATTTTCGCGAGCAGGCAATCCGCGAAGGCATTGACCGTGTCGACGCCGTGCTCTACACCCATACGCACGCCGATCACATACTGGGAATCGACGATCTGCGTCCCTTGAGTTTTCACCGTCCAGGGAGGATTCCACTCTATGCCCGCCCCGAAGCCGCTGAATTCCTGCGCACCATGTTCCGCTACATTTTCGATGCTGACTACAAATTCGGCGGCATTGCCCGGGTGGAACTCAAGCCCATCGACGGAGCGATCGAATTATTTGGCGCCCGCTTTGAGCCGGTTGCGGTTATCCATGGAGAAACCGAGATTTACGGATTTCGCTTCGGATCGGCGGCGTACCTGACCGATTTCAGCGACGTGCCGGAGTCGTCCCTCCAACGACTCCAGAATCTGGACATTCTTTTTCTCGATGCTCTACGGCACAAGCCGCACCCGACGCACTCCACGGTCGAGAACTCTTTGCGAATCGTTGATGAATTGCGGCCGAAGCGGGCGTTCTTCACGCATATCTGTCACGATCTGCCGCACGAGGCCACGAACGCCACTCTGCCGCCCAACGTGCGCCTCTCGTATGACGGCATGAAGCTGGAATTCGAGATCTGAGGGTCAGAACAGTTGGGACCGGGCGCGTTGCGAGTAGGAATGAGTCATGTTGCGTGTCGCCTTCGGCTGACACCAAATTCCGATGAAGCTGTTGCATAAAATTGGCGATATCCCTTCCGAGTTTGGACCGACCGTCGTCAGTGTCGGCAACTTCGACGGCGTTCATGTTGCGCATGCGCATGTACTCGGAGAGATGATTACCCGCGCGCGCCAGAAGAACGCCAAAGCCGTGGCGGTAACCTTTGAACCGCATCCCATTCGCATTTTGCGCCCCGACAGTCCCTTTAAGTTACTCACGCCCACGCCCGAGAAGGTTCGACTGCTGCAGCAGACCGGGATCGATGCCGTTCTACTGCTGCCTTTCACCCGCGACCTGTCGTTGATGACGCCTCATCAGTTTGCGCACAAAATTTTGAAGCAGGCGTTGAGGGCAATCGAAGTCCACGAGGGCTACAACTTCCATTTCGGACATAAAGCGGCCGGAGATGTGAGCATGCTGGCGGATTTCGGGCGTGAAATGGGATTCGAAGTCACGACCTATCCTGAGATGAAAGTTCGCGGGGAACCGGTGTCCAGCAGCCATATCCGGAAATTGGTTGCTGCCGGTCGTGTTGCCCGCGCACGCCATTTACTGGGCAGGCCGTTCGGCATTCTGTCCACGGCTGGCAGGGGCCGGGGTTATGGCTCCAAATACACGGTGCCAACGATCAATTTGAGCCGGTACGAAGAATTGGTGCCGTACGATGGTGTCTATATCACCCGGACGCGGGTCGGATCGGAATCTTTTGATTCGGTAACGAATGTCGGCAAGCGGCCGACTTTTGGCGAGGAGTCGTTTGCCATCGAAACCCACCTGCTCAATTTTCATCCCATTGAACTGCGTCCGGAGACCGAGGTCGAACTCTTCTTCCTCAATCGCCTGCGCGATGAGATCAAGTTTCCCTCGGTGGAAGCGCTGCGCGAGCAGATCGCGAAAGATGTTAAGAAGGCCAGAAGATATTTCCATTTGCGGAGCCGGCAGGAACAGAAGGGGCCTAAAGCCCTCGATCGATCTCCCATTACGCAGCCGTAAAGGGCCACTCTGCCATTTAAGCCAGTGAACAGCCGCTGGCCTGAGCGCAAAAGAGACGTAGCCAGCTGCGTTTCTACAGAACAGCCTGGCCCCCGCAGTTTTCCTGATACAATCGCGGCCCGATGGCGAGCGTCCCTGGCCTGAAATCCGCTGTAATCACCCCCGCGCAGCGTCGAACATTAATTGCTGCTGCACTTGGCTGGATGCTCGACGCATTCGACGCCATGCTTTATGCGCTGGTGCTGACGCACATCATGCGCGACCTGGGGATGAGCAAGGCTATGGGCGGACTGCTCAACACGCTTACCCTGCTCGCGTCGGGGATCGGCGGCGTCAGTTTTGGTTTCATTGCCGACCGCATTGGGCGGAAACGCGCGCTGATGCTCAGCATATTGACCTATTCCCTGTGCTCGTTTGCATGCGGGCTTTCCCGGTCGGTGCTGATGCTGGCGGTATTTCGATTTGTTCTCGGCCTGGGGATGGGCGGGGAGTGGAATACTGGGGCCACGCTGGTGGCCGAAACCTGGCCCACCGAGCTGCGCGCCAAGGCCATCGCCGTCGTGCAAAGCTCATGGGCTATCGGATACGCGCTGGCTGCGGTGGTAGCCGGAATCGTATTGCATTATGCCGACTGGCGCATGGCGTTCTTCGTCGGCGTCCTGCCTGCTCTGGCGGTCTTCTGGATTCAGAAGGGCGTGCCGGAATCGGAGATGTGGATCGAACACCACCGGCTTGCCGAGGAATCGCAGCGCGTCGCTGCAGCTCAGCAAAAATACGAGCGCGACAGCTTCGCGCGAATCTTCCAGCCTCCGCTCCTGAAGCCGACCTTTACCCTGTTGTTCCTGAACTTTTTCGGGATGTTTGCCTGGTGGGGCCTGTTTACCTGGATACCGCCGTATCTCTCGTTGCCCGTCGAGCAGGGCGGACGGGGCTTTGGTGTCATGGGGACAACGACACTGCTGGTTGTTCTGAATCTGGCGGGGATGCTGCCCGGTTATGCCAGCTTCGGCTGGGTCGCCGATCAGATCGGCCGCAGACGATCGTTCATCCTATATACGCTCGCAGCAGCCGCGACCGTGCCCCTCTATGCATTGGCAAGAAGCCCTGGTGCGCTTCTGTTTTTGGGTACAGTGGTGGCATTTTTTGGGACGGGATTCTTCTCCGGATCGGGAATTGTGGGTAGCGAAATTTTCCCTACGCGCGTGCGCGCCCGAGCCCTCGGATTTACCTATAACGGAGCCCGCGCCATGAGTTCCGTAGCGCCCTTCGTCATCGGGCGAGTGGGACAGACCAAAGGATTGGGCTGGGCGTTTTATCTATGCGCGGGGTCGTTCTTTTTGGCGGCACTGGCAGCGACGCAGCTGCCGGAAACGAAGGGAAAGCATCTGGACTAGCGCCGAGCCTCGCTCGGCCGGACAGGTGAGGGCACCTGTCCCTACGTGATTTGTGACAGAAGACCAGCCCTCGTCTGGCGAACCTGCTCAATTTGCCAAACTACTCGATCGGTTCGACGATCGCGACCTCTTCCCTTCCTCCGCCCTCCGGCATTTGCACCAGAACAATCGCCGAGAGCACGATCAGTATGCCCACGATCTGCACGGGCCGCACCATCTCTCCCAGAAGAACGGCAGCCAGAATGATCGAGAAAACCGGTTCCAGGCAACTGGTCACGATGGCGTTGGTCGGCAGCAGATGTTGCAATCCCGCAAAATAAAGTGAAAACGGCAGTAGCACCGAGGTCATAGCAAATACAAAAAGGAACAGCCACTGGCCGCCGCTGTAATGAGCCGCCACGATCTTCCACGGTGGATTGACTACGATCCAGAACGCCGCCGCGCTCCCCAGCGCGTACAACAGAACTTTCCAGCGATCGTAGCGCGCCAGGAGGTCGTGGCCGCCTACGTTATAAAAAGCAAATGAAAATGATGCCAACACTGCCGCGATCAGCCCCAGGGCATTCACCTGGAAGCGTCCGCCACCAACCAATCCGATCACCAGGGCGCAGCCGACCACGGCCAGCACAACCGCCGCCACACGCGGCAGCGTAGCCTTCTGCCGCCCTCGCGCGGCCAGGTACAAGAGCACCCACGCGGGAGCGGTGTACTGGATGACGATGGCGATCGCGACGTTCGTTTTCTGAATGGCCAGGTAATAAAGGTAATTCGAAGCGGCGACCCCCAGTATCCCCAGCACCACGGCCCGATAAAAGTCCGTCCTTGGCAGCGCCAGCGTTCGGCCTCGCGTCAGCAGCAATACCGGCAACAGCACCAACAATGAAAAACTGGTGCGCGCCTGCGCCAGGACGAGCGGATCAATCGGCGACAGGACCTCGCCGCCCGGCATGGCGCGACCCGTAAACATGGCGCGGCCCATGGAGGCGGAGATCCCCCATAGAAACGTTGCCGTGGCGATGTAGAGATAGCCGCGAAGAGGATGGGATTTAGTCGGCAAAAATTTGGTCCAGCCGCTCCGGATCGAATCCGGTGATGACTTCCTCGTCGATCACCATCGTGGGAGTAGTGCGGCTGCCATATTTATAAACCAAGTCCCGAACTGCCATGGGATGCGCCTTGATATCGCGCTCTTCGTATTGGATTCCTCTTCCCGAGAGGTAGGCGGTTAACCACTCGCAGGGCGGTCAACCGGGTTGGGTGAAGACAATTACGTTTTTGCTCATTCGTGCCTAAGATGCTCGGGAACGGTCCGCCGCTGCAGCGTCTTCCAGGTATTCAATGGAATACGTGATTTTAGCAGTCTTGTTCAGCATCGCTGCCACCGAGCAGTATTTCTCCTCGGATAATCGAACCGCATCTTCCATCGCCTTACGACTTACTTTTCCGCCGACGCGGTAGGTCAGGTGAATTTGAGTATAAACCGTCGGAGGCTCGGGCGCGCGTTCCGCGCGGGCATGTACCTCCACGGTGGTGAGAGGCTCGCGCTTCTTGCGGAGTATGCTGACGACGTCGGTTGCCGTGCAGCCGCAGAGGCCGATCAGCACCAGTTCCATGGGGCTGTTGGCGGTCTTCTCTTTGCCGGCGTCTAGAACAATCGAATGACGGCTGCTGGAGATGCCGACGAAACGGTCGCGGTCCGTCCATTGCACAGTGGCTTCGGTCATAGGTGTTAGTCTTTGGTCGTTGGTCATTGGTCGTTGGCTCTGGAGTTTTTTGCCAACGACCAATGACTAACGACCAACAGCCGTCTTATTCGATGCCAATTTCCTTCGCCAGGCTTCGCCACTTGCTGTCGACCAGGTCGCGAGTCTTTTTGTCCATGACGATCTCATCCGGCCACGGCCGTGTGAATCCTTCGCTCGACCATTTCCGCGTGGCATCTATACCCATTTTCGAGCCGAAATTCGGCAGCCGGGAGGCGTGATCCAGCGAGTCCACCGGCCCTAGCGTGAATTGAATGTCACGCTCCGGGTCGATATGATTCAACGCCTTCAACGTGACTTCGCCGATATCCTGCACGTTCACGTCTTCGTCCACTACAAGGATGCACTTGGTAAACATAGCCTGGCCGAGCGACCAGATCGCGCTCATGACTTTGCGCGCCTGGCCAGGATAGGACTTCTTGATGGAAACGATCATCAAGTTGTGGAACACGCCTTCCAGGGGAAGGTTGATGTCCACAAGTTCTGGAATGGTCAGTTTCATCAGCGGCAGGAAAATGCGCTCGACCGCCTTGCCCATCCAGCCGTCTTCCATCGGCGGCTTGCCCACGATGGTGGTGGCATAAATCGGTTCTTTGCGATGGGTGATGCAGGTGACATGAAACACGGGATACTCGTCTTCCAGTGAGTAGAAGCCCGTATGGTCGCCGAACGGACCCTCGGTGCGAAGCTCGTCCAGGTTGACGTAACCTTCGAGGACGATCTCAGAAGTGGCCGGGACTTCCAGATCGACGGTCTCACATTTGACGAGTTCCACCGGCTTCTGCCGTAGAAAGCCGGCAATCAGATACTCCTCGACATCAGGTGGCGCTGGAACGATGGCCGAGAAAGTAATGGCAGGATCAGTGCCAATGGCAACAGCCACTTCCATCCGGCCGCTCGGCAAATTGCCTTCGGATAGGTGCGAGCCACCCGACGTTCGTGCCATGATGTCGACCGCCGCAGAACGACCCGCTTCCCCCGAAGCGGCGGCCGTGCGCAATGCTTCCCGGTAGTGCTCGGCCCCGATCTTCTGCCGTTGCCAGTGCATGCCCGCTGTCTTCCCGTCGTAAACCTGCATGCGGTACATGCCCACATTCCGCTTCCCGGTTTTAGGATCGCGCGTGATCACGCACGGCAGGGTGATGAACCGCCCCGCATCTTTCGGCCAGCACTGCAGAACCGGAAACTCGAGAAGAGAGAAGTTGTCTCGCTGGATCACTTCCTTGCAGGGGCCCGAAGCAACAGTCTTGGGAAAGAACTTGCCCATTTCGGCAAGCATGGGAAGCATCTTCACCTTGTCCAGAAAACCCTGCGGGGATTTCACGTCCATGAAGCCGCGGATCCGTTCCGCGACTTCGTCAAGCGAATCGACTCCAAGCGCCATTTGCATGCGCCGCGCCGAGCCGAACTGGTTGATGAGTACCTGAGCTCCGGGATAGCCTTTGACGTTTTGGAACAATAAAGCCGGACCGGGTGCCGCGGTGCCCCGTCCTTGTCTATCCCCGGGGGGGACAGACAGAACGGGGAGTTTCGCTTTCGATACTCGATCCGTAATTTCGGTAATTTCGAGGATCGGGTCCACCTCGGTGCGAATGCGCTTCAGTTCGCCGGCACGCTCCAGCGCCGCCATCCACGAACGCAGGTCATCGTAAGCCAACGGTGCCTCTCTTTCAGAAACAGATCTCAGGCCTCTGGTCTCGGGTCTCCGGAAAACCTTGAGATCGGATACCAGACGGCTGCGGGCCTGAAAATTGAAGATTATAAACTTGCGTCAAAACTGGCCGCGCTTCATCGCGGTAAACTAACTACCGAACTTAAGGAAGCTCTGATTAAGTTCATTTTTGTCATCCCGAGCGCAGCAGAATTGCCGCGTTTAAGGCAATTCTGCGGAGTCGAGGGACCTTGCGTTTGTTTGCCTGTCTAATCAGAGTTTCCCTAAGCCAATGGAGGTTGACAATGTCTGAATTAGCCGAAAAAACCTGCGTTCCCTGTCGTGGCGGCGTTCCACCCTTAAAGGGGCAGGAACTCGCCAAGATCCGTCTGCAGGTACCCAAGTGGAACGTCAGCGACGAACATCATCTCACCCGCGAGTTCAAGTTTCCCGATTTCCGCACGGCGCTTACCTTCGTGAACCGGGTGGGAGAACTCGCTGAAGAGCAGGGGCATCATCCCGACATCCTGCTGGCGTGGGGACGGGTCGAAGTAACTCTCTGGACACACAAAATCGATGGCCTGACTGAGAGCGATTTCATTATGGCGGCCAAGATCGACAAGCTGCTTCCGTCCTAGTCGTGCGTCGTCAGTCCTCGGTAGTGACCTGTGCCTCGTTTTGCTGGCGGCCGAGTGTCGATGGCCGACGAGTTTGATTTCCATTCCACAGCCTCAACGCCAATGCCCAACCTGTAGCCGGAATGAGCATAAACAGTCCCGTGCCGAGCGCAACCGCTCGCGGGGCAATACCATGATCGAGCAACATGCCCGTGATATAGGCGCCCGCGGCAAGGGTGAGCATCGATAACCCCAGTTCGGCAGAAAAAACGCGGCCACGGAAACGATCATCCACATTCATCTGCAGAAGAGTCGTCCCGAAGACCCATACTGTCGATCCTCCGCAATGGGCGAGCATGACCCAGAAACAGGCTGCCGCCAGCGAGTGGGCGCCGGACAGGATCCCGTAGCCTGCGCCGACCGCGAGGAAGCCGAACAGAATTCCCAATCGCAGCCGGTTTTGGCGATGCCCCGCCCAGCGCGCGGACACCAGGGGTCCGACCAGCGCGCCCACGCCGCGGGAGCCGATAATGAAGCTCATCCCCAGCACCGCCGCTCGGTCCGGCGCCAACCCGCGCCAGTGCAGCGGAAATATGCGCTCGCCCATCACGGTGAACAAGACCCAGCTCACGCCCATGTTGGCCAATCCCGACTTGGCCAGAATGATGGCAAGAAGCCGCAGGTCGCGCTTCACATAGCGAATTCCTTCCAGCATCGGCGAGTAGTGAAACAGGTCGCGCGCGCGCAGCGCACTATGAACTTCGGCGTGCGGTTCGTGGAAGTGCATCCTGGCGATGAGCAAAGCGGACCCCAGGAAGGAAACTGCATTCAGCAGAAAGGCAGATTGGTAGCCCAACAGGGCGAGCGCAATTCCCCCGAACATCGCCCCGGCAACCAGGTTGATGGACCAAGTGGTGGTCGAGATTGTGTTGGCGAGTAGCAAATCATTCTCAGTGACGATATTTGGGATCACGGCTGTCCGGGCAGGCTCGAAAAACGCCCACATTATGCTTTCCAGAATCAGCAGGGGATAGACCAGCCAAATGCTGGACGGGGAGCGTACCAGCAGCATCGCCCCAACGATGACCGCTCGCGCCAGATCGCTGGCGATCATCACCTGCTTTCGCCGTAGCCGATCATTGACCACGCCGGCGATCGGCCCCATGGCGGTATTGGGGAGCACTTGCAACATCAGGGCTAGCGCTACCGAGCTCGCTCGCCCCGTGAACTGCAACAAAAGGCTGTAAATGGCCAGCGAATAAAACCAGTCCCCAATTTCGCTGACGATCTGCGCGATCCACAGGCGCCGAAAGTTGGCATTGGAGCGCACCAGTCGCGCAAACGCCCGCAGCGAGATCGTATTCGTTCCGTGTTCTGGTTCGGGTTCCATGAGGGCAGGAGTTTTAAGATAGCAAGAATTCAGGATTCATTTATCGAAGTGAAGGGATACAACAGGTTCCCGGCAATTGCCGATCCAAAATTGCCCGCCATCGCGCGAATGAATCCCGTGGCTCGGTTCGTAATTGGATTAAATTCAGAGTTGCCGGAGTAGCTATAATCGTAGTGCCTTGAATTTTCTTCGCCGCAGTCTGCCGATCATTGCCGCTGGTTTCCTGCTGCTTGGAACAGCGCGGGCCCAGAAACCCTTTGTCGGCGGCAAGACCGCGATCGTGATTCCCTTTGAGAACGGCTCGAATCTGCCCAGGCTGGCATGGATCGGTGACGCTTTCCCCGAAATTCTGGGCGAGCGGTTGTCGGCGCCCTCACTCTACGTACTCGGCCGCGAGGAGCGTCTGCGCGCCTACGACCAGGTGGGCATTCCCGCCGACCTCCACCCCTCGCGCGCAACCATTTACCGGATTGCCGAGCAGATGGGGGTCGATTACGTAGTTTTGGGACGGTACACGTTCGATGGCAGGACGTTCACGGCAACTGCACAACTGCTCGACATGAATCGGCAAAGGCTCTCGCCTGAGGCCCGCGAATCCGGCCCGCTGCTGCAACTGCTCGATGTGCAGACGCTGATTGCGTGGGACCTGTTGCGCATACTGCGCCCCGATTTTCCGGTGACCCGCGACGCCTTTCGGATGAACGCTGATCCCATTCGTCTGGACGCTTTGGAGAGCTACGTCCAGGGCATCGTCGCTACAACTCCGCAGGAGAAGATTCAGAGTTTTCAGGAAGCGGTTCGTTTCAGTCCGCAATACGGCAAGGCTCTTCTGGAGCTGGGGCGTACCTACTACTCAGAGCGGCAATACGACCAGGCGATTGCAACCCTGGCGAGGATTCCGCGTACCGATCCTTCCGCCCGGCAGGCCAGCTTCATTTTGGGGCTGTGCGCATTCTTCCGCGGCGATTTTCCGCGCGCCAAAACCGCTTTCGAGTTTGTAGCGTCGCAGGTTCCGCTCATCGAGGTCTATAACAATCTTGGAGTCCTGGCAGCGCGGCAAAATGATAGTCGCGCGCTGTCCTATTTCCAGAAATCGGTTCAGGCCGATCCTGCCGACAGCGACTATCGATTCAACCTGGGTTTAGCTTACTTCCACGCCGGCAACCTGACCGAAGCCGCTCGCCAGATGAAAGAGGCTGTGAGTCTCAGGCCCGCCGATGTGGAGGCGAAAGCCTTTCTGGACGCCATCAGCCCCCAGGCGAACCTTAAAGTGCAGCCCAGTGCTTCCAAGAGCAGCATCCATGCTCCCCTCGAGCGCATTAAGCGGAATTACGATGAGAGTTCGTTCCGCCAACTGGTGATGCAGCTAGAAGCAGTCGACGAAAAGAACGTGGCCACGAACCCGCGCGCACACGCTCAATTCCATGTCAGGCGGGCGCATGAATTGCTTCAGCAAGGCTTTGTGATTGAAGCCGAGAGAGAGTTTCGCGAAGCCGTTTCCTTGGACAATGGCAATGCCGAGGCGCATGCCGGGCTGGCTCAGGCACTCGAAAGCAAGCAAGACCTCTCGGGCGCACGCTCGCAGGCGGAGTCAGCGCTTCGCATCCGCAGCTCGGTCGAACCTCTCCTCGTACTGACCAGGGTCAATCTGAGCGAAAATAAGACGGAAGCCGCGGCTGAGAGCGTGGAGCGCGCACTTCGGCTCGAACCGGCCAACGCTGCAGCCACGGCCCTGAAGCGCACGATAGCAGCCAAGCTGGCGCAGAAAGCGCCGCCACTGCCAAATCCATGAGAATTCCCCAAGTGCGATCCCTGTCTCTGTTCCTCCTCCTCGCCTGCAGCTTTGCTTCCGCCGACGTTCTCAAGATTAAGGTGAACGACACCATTCAACCCATCACCGATGAATACATCGGGCGTGCTCTTGCCGAAGCTCAGCAGCACGGGGACAAGGCCGTTCTGATCGAATTGAACACGCCCGGCGGGTTGCTCGAGTCTACGCGCGACATCGTGACCAAGATCCTGAACTCTGCTGTCCCGGTCATCATCTACGTTGCTCCCACCGGCAGCCGGGCAGCTTCGGCTGGATTTTTCATTCTCGAGGCGGCGGACGTAGCCGCCATGGCGTCCGGCACCAATACCGGAGCCGCCCATCCGGTCACCATTACCGGGGGAAAAATGGATGACATCATGAAGGCGAAAGTCGAGAACGATTCGGCCGCGTTCATGCGTTCCTACGTGGCCAAGCGCGGCCGCAATGTGGAGATCGCCGAGAGTGCGGTGCGTGAGTCCAAGTCGTTCACCGACGCTGAAGCTCTGAAGGACAACCTGATTGACTTGGTGGCCGCGAACGAACAGGACTTATTGCGCCAGTTGCAAGGCAAGACTGTCAAACGCTTCGATGGGAAGCAGGTGAAGCTTGATTTAGCCGGTCAGCCGATTCGCGACTACGACCTCACGCTCAAAGAACGGATTCTGGGTTACATCATGGATCCAAACGTTGCCTTCATCCTTCTGGCCATTGGCGCCTTGGCGCTCTATGCCGAATTTAACCACCCCGGAGCCGTGCTGCCCGGTACCGTCGGCGTCGTCTTTATCCTGCTCGCCGCGTTTGCGCTGAACCTGCTGCCGGTCCGTCATGCCGCCCTGCTGATGATTCTGGCCTCGTTCGTCCTGTTCGCCCTGGAAGCGAAGTTCGCGACCCATGGTGTTTTGGGCATTGGCGGCATTGCCATGCTGACCTTGGGGGCACTCTTGCTGGTGGACGCGCCCATTCCGGAAATGCGCGTTCGCTTGCTGACGGCCCTATCCGTGAGCATTCCGATTGGACTGATCACGGTCTTCCTGATGGGAATTGCGCTCAAGGCGAGACGGAATAAGGTCGTAACTGGGCCGCAAGGCATGATCGGAGAGGTTGGGGTCGCGCGAACAGCGCTCTCTCCGCAAGGCAAAGTGTTCGTGCATGGCGAACTCTGGGACGCGGTCTCGTCCGTGAACGTGGCCGCCGGAGAATCCGTAGTCGTGCGCGAGGTAGATGGGTTGCAGTTGCGAGTGGATCCGGTTGCGGCCACGCAGCGTTCGGCGATCTCAGCCCCGGTTTCATAACTCCAGGCGCGCGCGACACACTCTTTTGTCTGTCATCCCGAGGAAGCGCGCCAGCCCGATTCGAGGGACCTTGTGTTTTCAGGTCTCGACGGAAACTAATCCCGGATCGCGGCTAGTAGCTTCCCAGGCAACTGCTGTGACTTGAAATACCGCCAGCCCCTACCTACCTGGGATACAATCCGCCACAGAAGCTCTTTTTATCGTGGTCGGGAGGCGCCTATGCCGATTCCCTTCTGGGGTATCGTCGTCATCATCGTTGGTTTGTACATTCTGAGTTCGATCAAGATCCTGGCCGAGTACGAGCGCGGAGTAATTTTTAGATTTGGCCGGCTATACCCGCGCGCGAAGGGACCTGGAATCATCCTGGTTTTCGCGCCCGTCGACCGCATGGTCCGGGTATCGCTCCGCCAGGAAGCACTGGAGGTTCCGCCGCAGGACATCATCACCCGCGACAACGTCACTCTCAAGGTGAACGCGGTCATTTTTCTGCGCGTGATTGATCCGCGTATGGCGGTGGTCGAGGTCTCCAACTATGTCTACCAGACATCGCAATTCGCCCAGACGACGCTGCGGTCGGTGTTGGGCGAACAGGAATTGGACGAACTGCTGGCGCATCGCGACAAGATCAATCTCCGCCTGCAGAGCATTCTCGATACGCACACCGCTCCCTGGGGCGTGAAGGTTGTCAATGTTGAGGTCAAGCAGGTTGATCTGCCCGAAACCATGCTCCGCGCCATGGCTAAGCAAGCCGAGGCGGAACGCGAGAAGCGGTCAAAGATCATCCATGCCGAAGGCGAATTCTCCGCGGCGCAGCGACTGGTAGACGCCGCGCATTTGCTCTCTGCCGAACCCGTGAGCGTGCAACTGCGCTATCTTCAGACCTTGACCGAAATCGGCGTGGAGAAGAACACGACCGTGGTCTTCCCGGTGCCGGTAGATCTGTTCACCACGTTTGAGAAGTTGGTAGCCAAGAATACCCAGCCGGCTGCGGCTAAGGGATGACTTGCATTTCGGGGCGTCTAGGCGAACGGCAGGTCCTTCGCCTCGCTCAGAATGACAACTGAGAGAGCCGGACACAGTGGAGTATGTTCAATGAGTGCTTCGCAGGATACTGAAATCACCCTGGGGACGGGGAAGCTGTTGCTGCTTTTCTTCGGCCTGGTCGCGGTCTGTGCCGTATTTTTTGCCTTCGGGTACAACCTCGGCCGAAGTTCGGCGCTGCCGGCAATGGCCGAGAGGACTCCACCTGCCGTAGAGACAAAACAGGCAGCCAAGTCCGGCGCGGCGAACGGGGCCAAGGCGGCTGATCTCACGTTTTACAAGGCGGTCGAGCAAACCGATTCCAATCCCCAGTTAACCCCGGCGCAGACACCGGCGGCGACAGCGGCGCCCGCTCCCGCCAACGACTCTCCCCCCACGCAGCCGGCCACCGAGACCAATCCTCCCGACGGGACCGTCTTGCCCAGCGCCAACTCCTATTTCGTGCAGGTGGCGGCAGTCAGCAAACCGGATGACGCCGCGGCGCTGGTCGAAGCTCTCAAGAAAAAACAGTACCCCGCGTTTACTGCCAGCGGCTCGGCAACCGACAAGTTATTCCACGTTCAGGTGGGTCCTTATAATGACATTAAGGACGCGGAGATTATGCGGGCAAAGTTAATCAGTGATGGATATAATCCGATCTTAAAGAAATAAACATAATTTCCGAGCTTGCAGCTTTGTTCCGTTGATTCGCCGGCAGTAACAGACATTGACACTAATCGGTCTTTATCAGATACTCCCTTTCCGCTATGCCCACGACGCACAACTTAGATCGCATGCTCCGCGCTATTGCCGACCCCACCAGGCGTCGCATCCTCAATACCCTGAAGCAAAAGGGCGCCTGCTCAATCGGAAAAGACGTAGGCATGTGTGCCTGCGACATCGAGGAACGTGTACGCCTGACCCAACCTACCATTTCCCACCACATGTCGGTGCTCAAGAATGCCGGCTTAGTCGAAGCTAAGAAAGAAGGACAGTGGATGTGGTACCGCCGGAACGAAGGCGCGGTGCGAGAGCTGGCGCGAAGCCTGCGCGAATCACTCTAGGCAAAGATATGCTAGTTACCTGCTCCTGCCGCTAAAGTTTTCTGCATTACCTTTCGGGCAGCCGCAATTAATTCTCCCACTTCGAAAGGTTTCACCAGGAAAGAAACTTTATTTTTCTCCAGGAACTCGCGTGTGCCGGGCTCCATGGTCGCAAAGGTAAACAGGATGTGCTTCTCCATGCCCGGGCGCTTTTCCGCAAGCCACTCGTAAATTTCCGTCGCAGTCACTCCGTTTGCCTTGCCGTTCATGACCACCGCATCAAAGGTTTCCACCAGCAGGCGATCTTTGATCTCGTCACGCTTCTTGACGATGGTCACTTCCGCTCCGGCGCCCACCAGCAGATCGCGTTCAAATTCCAGGATAGACTCTTCGTCTTCGGCGAGCAGCAACCGGCCTTCAATCGCCATCTCCCGCTTGGTTATTTCCTCAGGCTTTGCTTCGGCCGCGGCGCCGGCGCCGGCAATAGGGATGCGCACCTCGATGAGCGCACCACCTTCCGGACGGTTGCGGGCGACAATATCGCCGCCATGTTCCTTCACAATCCCGTAACAGATGCTCAGCCCCAAGCCCGTGCCCTTGCCCACGCTCTTGGTGGTGTAGAAGGGGTCGAAGATGCGCTTGGGATCCTGTATGCCCGGGCCATTATCGAGGAAGTCGATCGAGACAAACTTATCTTTCGGGTAAGTCCTGACAGTCAGCTTGCCGCCCGGCCCTTTCTCCATCATGGCGTCGAGCGCATTGTTGATGATATTCAGGAACACCTGCTCCATCTGGTGCATATCGGCACTGGCGAGAGGGGTGTCGGAGGCCCAATCACGCTCGATGGTGATATTGTTGGTTTTCAGGTCATACTCGCGAAGGGTAAGAGTCTCTTCGAGTACCTTGCGCAAATCTACGTTTTGCTTTTGCGACTGCCGCTGGCGGGCAAAGGACAACAAATTCTGAACTACCCGATGCGTGCGCTGCGCCTGCTTAAATAGTTTCCGGACATAATCCTGGGCGCGGTCTTCGAGCCCTTCACTTTCCAGCAGCTGGGCATAGCCGAGAATTGCCGTTAGTGGGTTGTTGAGCTCGTGGGCCACACCGGAAATCAGTTGCCCGACTGCCGACATCTTCTCGCTTTGCAGCAGTTGCTCCTGAGTTTTGCGCAGATCGTCATAGGCGCGACAGGTTTCTTCGTACAAGCGGACCTTCTCAATGGTAGTCGCCAGTTGGCGGCCAATGGCAACCAGCAGGTTTTCGTCGTTACTGTTGAACTGGCGCGCAAGACGGCAGCTGATTCCCAAAACTCCAATGGGCAGATCCTTGCTCCACAGCAGCACCCAAATCCAGGATGGAAGCGCGTCGGCTTGCACGAACTCCGCGACCAGAGAGGGCAGATGAGGCAGAAATTCGTGCGTGATTACTTCCGTACGCGAGCGCATGACCAGGTCGCCGAAGCCCTCCGGCAACACGATTTCGGAAAATTTCTGCCGTTCCGGGCTGCGGTGACCCCAGCCCGCGCGACGGCGGAAAGTGTTGCTATTACTGGCGTCGGATAGGTAGACGGATCCGGTTTCCGCGCCGAACAGCGTGACCACCTGACGCAGGGTCAAGTTCAGTATTTCATCGAGGTCAAAGGACTGGGTCGCGATCACCGCCATCGCGTTCAAGGCGTTCAGTTCCCGATTGCGGCGACGGATCTCTTCTTCCGCACGCTTCTTCTCCGTCATATCCAGGAGAAAGCCCTGATAGCGATCGATTTTGCCGAAGGAATCGCGGCTGGCGAAACTGCTCTCGACCGCGATCAGCAGGGTGCCATCCTTGCGGCGCATGGTGACTTCGAAATTGCGCACGTAGTTGTGCTTTTCGATTTCCCTACGAAACAGTTCCCGCTGCTCGGGCGAAGCATATAGTTCCTGCTCCACATTCAGGGCAGACAATTCCCCGCGGCTGCTGTAGCCGAGCATCTGGATAAAGGCGTCGTTGCAATCGACCAGCTTGCCTTCGGGAGTGGAGACGAAAACTCCCTCTTGCACCTGTTCGAAAAGCTGGCGATATTTCTCTTCCGCGGCGCGCCTCTCGGTGGTGTCCCGAATGACGTGAATTGTTCCCTTTTTCTTGCTGTTCTGATCGGTATAGGAGGAAGTTGAAACCAGAGAGTATCCGCCGAAACAGGGATCCGGCCCTTCCACGAAATCAACATCGCCGCGCGAGCAGTACGGGCAGCCCTTCCAGGTCTCAGGCCCTTTGGGAAGAACCATCTCGCAGGGATTCCCGACTACGGCTTGTGGCGCCATTTTCAGGCGAGCCAGCATAGCCTGGTTCACTTTCATGATCTTGAAATCAGCGGCGTGAACCAGGATGAGGTCTTGAATGGAATCGAATGTGTTAACCCACTGGCGCTGCGAGCGAAGAACCTGTTCCATCAGGCGAACATTCTCCACCGCAATGCCGAGCTGGTTGGCACTGGTTTCCAGGAATTCCAGATCTTCGTGGGTGTAAGCCCGCCGGTGGCGGCCACCAAGTGCGAGGATTCCTATGACCGATTTCTTGCCGCGTACGGGAACCATCACGATGTGGTGGAATTTCTCGGCCTTGAGGGCTGCCCGAACTTCCGGATTCACGCTCTTGACGCGGATGATTGCAGCTTTTTCGCCTTGAATGATGCTGCGCAGATCGTCATCCAAGGTGATGGAGTGACGGTTGCTCACGAAATCGGGCGACAGGCCAATTTGCTGTGCGATCACCATGCGCTCATCTTCCTGCAAACGGAACCAGGCGGCCTTGGCCTTCATCAGCTTTTTCAATTCTTCGAGCGCGGTCAGCAGCATTGGACCGGACTGTGTCGCCCTGGCAATACTGGTTGTCAAGGCATTGACCACAGCCAGGCGGCGCGTCCGCGAACGCGAATCATCGAACACAATCAGGAGCATGCTGACGCCCATGAGCAGGTCGGGCACGATCCCCACTCCGGCGGGCAGGCGCAGGTTAATGGGAGCCCAATCCAGGTGCATGACCAGCAGGCTGACGCTCAGCAGCCACGGACCGAATTCCCAGCGTCCCCAGCGCGAACGGATCATCTGCACCGCTGCGGCCAGGGCCACGAGGCGATAACCGGCTTCCAGGGCCACTCTTAAAGGCACAGAGTCGGGCCAGACCAGGACCCGGGCGACGGCAAAACCCACGATGGCCAGAGTGGCCAGCATCAAGGGCAAAATCGCCTTCTTGGCATGGGTGTATACGAATACCGCGCAACTGAACAAGCACACGGCCAAAACGAGAGCGGCCTGCGTACCTGCCTGGATGTAGACAGCATTCTCACCGGAAGACTGTAAATGGGAAGCAAGGTAAGCGAGCCAGCCCAGAATCCAGACCAGCAGATAATGTTCCCGGAAAGTTCGGAACACCACGATACTGGCCGCCAGCATGATGAGAGCAGCCGATTCCTGGGCGGTCGGCTTGAAAACGAAAAGTCCAGTGATCGACCAGGCGCAGAATAAGAGGTTCATGGCCATTGCGACACAAAGGTGCCGTTTTTTGTAATACCACGCCTCCCCGCCTTGAAGGTGACTTTTCGCTTCGCCGATAGTTACTCAGGTTACCTAACTAAAAAGGGTGCAAATCCGGGAACTTAGGTTAAACTCTACCCACTCCCATGCCAGCCGAACGCATTCTGGTCGTCGACGACGAAGAAGCCATCCGCGAAATCGTCACCTCCATGCTGGTTTCCGTGAATTACCAGTGCCGGCAAGCGTCCTCCGGGTTGGAGGCGCTGGCCATGCTCAATTCCGGAGAGGAATTCGAGCTCATGCTTTCCGACCTGATGATGGCGGAATTGGACGGTATCGGCTTGCTGGAGCGCACCAAAGAGAAGTTTCCGGACATGCCGGTCGTGATGGTCACGGCGGTTCACGATATTTCGGTGGCCTTGGCTGCCATCCGCAATGGGGCTTACGACTACCTGCTTAAGCCGTTCGAGCGCGAACAGTTGCTGGCGACGGTTCGCCGGGCGCTGGAAAATCGCCGCCTGAAGATGGAGAACCGCGCCTACCAGACCAATCTCGAAACCCTGGTGGCCGCCCGCACGGACCAGCTGCGCAAGGCCATGACGGACCTGGAGCGCTCCTACGACGTGACCCTGGAAGCACTCGGGGACGCGCTCGACTTGAAAGATGCAGAAACCGAGGGCCACTCCAAGCGGGTCACCGCTTTTACCATCGCCATTGCCCGCGCCCTGGGTCTGGCCAAAGAAGAGATCAGCGTGATCGCCCGCGGGGCCTTCCTGCACGATATCGGCAAAATGGCAATTCCGGACAACATCTTGCGAAAACCAGGCAAGCTTACGCATGAAGAAATGCTCATCATGCGCGAGCACTGCTACCGCGGATATCAGATGTTGAAAAAAATACCGTTCCTGAGTGAGGCCTGCGATATCGTTTATTCTCATCAGGAAAAGTTCGACGGTACCGGGTACCCTCGTGGTTTGCGGGGAGACGAAATTCACCTGGGGGCGCGCATCTTCTCCATCGCGGACACACTCGACGCCATTACTTGCGATCGACCTTATCGCAAAGCCCAGTCGCTGGAAGCGGCTCGGGCCGAAATCAAGCGCTGCTCCGGCACACAGTTCGACCCGGAAATCGTAGAAGTATTCCTTCGTATGCCCGACAACATATGGGAAGACCTGCGGCGTGAAATCAACGACCAGAACTATCGGTTCACGTATTCGGCGACGGCGAAGTAGATCTGAGCTGTCAGCTCTCAGTTATCAGCTTTGAGCGCGAGAATCCAAATTGGATGATAATCGCTGCCAACAGTTCCGTTCTGGGAGACTTCCACTGAAGGCTGATAGCTGACAGCCGATAGCTTTTCCCAGGCATCCATTTTCCTTGTCCTTCCCATCCCACAAAGGGCAACTCACTTCCACCTCGAGGATTTGTATGACCAGAACTTTGTCCTGGCATGGCGTCGCTATGGCGGCGGCACTATTCGCGGCTCTCCCACTACTAGCCCAGAGTCCGACTCTAAAAACCCGCGATCCGCTCCTCGCTCCTGTGCCCGCATCCAATGCCATACCCGAGGGTCAGACTTTCCTCATTCGTCTGAATGACACGCTCGACACCGGTAAGCTGAAAGCCGGCAAGAAATTCTCCGCCAAGCTGGCCGAAGATCTGCAGGCTCCAAATGGCGCCACCATCCCGCGCGGAAAGAAGATCAATGGCCACGTCAGCTCCGTCGAACAAGGCCTGCACGCCCGCTTGCTGTTGAGCTTCGACGAAATCGATACCGGGCACGGAAAGATGCCCCTTATAGCTACCGTAACCGGGGTTCCGGGGGAACATGCCGCTAAGCAGCCCGACTCTGAGGGAACCATTGAGAAAAAGGGCATGAGCAAAGGGCACATGATCGAAACGGCTGCGGTTGGGGCCGGAGTTGGCGCCATCGCGGGCGGAGCCGCGGGTGGAGGTAAAGGTGCCGGCATTGGCGCAGGCGCCGGTGCCGGACTGGGAGCCCTGACCGGCTTCCTGACCGACCGTAACCTCCGCCTTCAGAAGGGATCCGCATTGGAAGTTCGCCTCGATCATCCACTGCAAGTCCCACAACACTGATTGTTGGGTCGTGGTCGCAGGTTTTTTGGGTCACAGCGAGAAGCAAAAGGCACGGTTCACGGCCGTGCCTTTCGCATTTTTGCAAAATCATGTTTACCAGAAAGATACAGTCTACAAGCCAGAAATGAGGTTGAAGTAGAATTACTCAGCCTTTTAGGGATTCAGCTGCTTTGACGAAAAGACGCCAGCTAGCCACGGTTGCTTATCGCTTGACGCTGGTATGCCTGGTCGCGTCTACGCTGCTGATTGCGCGGCTTCGCGCGCCGTCTTTTCGGCCCAGCACAGGTTCACACCCGACCGTCAAATCCACGGCCTCTCATTCGAAGAAGCAGTCTCTTAGCTACAAAAGCCAATTCCAGCCGGGGATTGCGGAACAGGTGTTTCGAATTCTGCCAAGTGCCAGCCGCTTGGCAGAAGCATTCCTCGCCGATTCTGTACTTGCCTGGTTGTCGCCACAGCTACCTTTCTCGAACCGGCCCCCGCCGCTTTACTGAACTCCATCAGCTCTGAGCGGTAATGCCTGAGACGTCCCGGCCAGGATTTTTATACGAACGGGACTTCCCAGGCTGTTCTGAATTTTGCCCTGGTAATCAAGTTAGATGGTTCTGCTTTCGGCCACGGGTGTTTCCGAGCGCCGTCAAGCGGGACCAGGGGTGAGTAGGAATGAAAGATGCCACAGAAAAGTTGAAAGCAATCTGCGGCGTGCACTGCTCGATCATTCGCTTCGTGCGGATACGCGAGCAGGAGGTGCGTGCCGACGGTCTCGAGCCCCTGCAATATCAGTTCCTGACCTTAGTGGATCCGCTTTATTCTGACGGCGGTCAGCCGAACATATCGGCAGTCGCTCGACAACTTGGTATGCACCATCACAGCGCTGTCGAACTGGTCGATCGCCTGGTAAGCCGCGGGCTGTTGCAGCGCAAGCGCGGCAAGCACGACCGGCGGCATGTGTTTCTGCATGTCACGCCGGAGGGCAAGAAGCTTCTTAGAAGGCTGGCCGCAAAAGAACATGCAGACGCGCGCCAGTTTGCCCCGGAGCTGTTGAAGGGCCTGAAGGCGCTGCTGAATGGGGTTGCGAAGGCGAGCCTTCCGTCAGAATAGCCATGGAATCGTCGCAGCGCTTGACAGGGAAGGCTAACGAGCACTCGCCAGCTTGACATGGCTGGATGCAGCCGCGTAGCGGGCAATGCCTTTGTACAGAGCCTCGGCAATCTGCTGCCGGTAGGTGGAGGATTGCAAATTCCGTTCGTCCGCCGGGCTGCTGACAAACGAGACTTCGGCCAGGATCGCAGGCATCGTGGTGCCGGTCAGAACCACGAAACCAGCCTCCTTAACTCCGCGATCGCGGATGCCCGGATTTTTAGGCGACAACACTCCGTATAGGGCTCGTTCGACGCTGGCCGCCAAATGGCGCGATTGCTGCGTGCGCTCCTTCAGAACCACCTCGGAAAGTCCGGTGGAAAGACTGGTCATGGCGGTGGCATTCTCGCGCTTCTCAATCTCCAGCGAATTCGCAGGAGTAGAAACGTTGGTGTAGTAAGTCTCCACGCCACGGGCGGAAGGATAATCGCTGTTATTCGCGTGCACGGAAACAAAAAGATCGGCACGCGCGTCATTGGCGATTTCCGTGCGTTCCTCCAGCGGCACATAGGCGTCTTCCGAACGCGTGTAAACGATCTCGCTTCCCAGGCGAGTCTGAAGCATTTTTCCCAGCCGCTGGGAGATATCGAGGACTAGATCTTTTTCCACCACGCCCAATCGGCCAACCGTTCCCAGGTCCCATCCGCCGTGCCCGGCATCAACGACAATTTTCAAATGTGGCACCATGGCGCGCAGTTGAATGTCCTCTTTTGAGAGCGGTGCGACCGAGGATGTCAGCTTCTCATTCACAGCCGGCGTTGAGGGCCGGAGCAGGTCGAGATTCGATTTGTGCTCATCGGCGCTGCGGCGAATCTCGATTATCAGGCGAAAAGGGTTGGGCTCCAGGCCCACCGAAAAGTTCGAAACATTTTTCGTATCGAGGACAACCCGTGCTACGCCCGCCACCGGTTGGGCGACGCGTATACGCACCAGCAGGTCGTTTCCGACGTCAATGCTGGTGCCGTTCAGGCCAGGAGCGAGGACCGTGTCGTGCAGGTCGAAATAGATGCGCTCGGGCGAAGTCAGGCGATGAACCTCATACTGCACCTGGTCCTGTAAATCGATGGCAATTGTGGTCGAATTGCCTGCTTCCCAGTGTCGCACCCCGGTGAGAAGTGGGAGCACGTTACGATGGGCATCCTCCGCAGGGATGACGCTTGGCGCCGGCAGGTCGGCAGTGCTTGGCAGTGGCGTCGCCACAACTGCCACGGCGGGCGCAGGTTGTTGCGGTTTTCTGGGAGTTGGGGTTGCGTCCGCTACGGCCGCAGAAACTGGTTCGGGCGGAGTATGAAATTTCCACAGAAGAATCCCCCCAACTACCAAAAGCGCCAGCACGAGCGCAGACACAATCACGGCGCTGGGACGAGATGTCGAGGCCTTTTCATAATCGCGCAGGAGTGTGCCCGGGATCTCCGCAGGAGTCGCCGTGTTGTCGTCCGCGATCTCAATATCAAAAAGGTTCTCCTCCGCCACGGCATGGGTGGGCGATCCCGGAGCAACGGTTTCCGCAACCTCGCCACTTTCTTTGCATGGGATCCCCAGAGCAGGTTTGATGGGCGCCGGCGAAAGAGCTTCCAGCTTTTCCTCTTCTTCGGGCTTCATGGCCCCGAGGATCAGTTCGGCCAGCAGATTCAGACTGCGTACGTCGTTTTCGCCGAAAGCAAAGGCGTCGGCGGAGAAAGCTTCCAGCAGCCCAATGACACTTCGGCGGCCGCGTAAGGGCACAGCAATAATCGAGCGCGCATGCAGGTGCCGAGAGGCGGTGACGTTTACCCGCGGATCATTTTCGGCATCGTCGCAGCGTACGGTCTCGCCGCCCAGGAAGCAAATGCCTGACAGTCCTGACTGTGGATCAAGCCGGGCGCCGATCTCGGGGGCAATAGATCCGGTGGTAGCCCGGCAGATGATTTCGCCTTCCTGAACCAGCGCGATGGCAACGCCATCAGCTCCGGTCAGCGCGAGGGCGCGCTCCGCAACCAGTTGCAGAACTTCATACAGTACGAATTCGTCGGCGCTTCCCTTCAGCTTGGGTTCTATGCCCGCTGTGCGGCGAGCCCGGATTTGTTCGTGCAAAGACGAGAACGCCAGAAGCGCCTGGAGTGCATCGAAACCGCCGGTCCTCGATTCCGGATTCACACCCACGGCGCTGCCGGCCAACCCCGGAGCGAAGGCCTCCAGCGGGATCGGTTCCGGTTTGCGCGGGATAGTTGCCATGAATACGTCTGAGCGCTAAAAATTCGTCGGCGGCCCTCTGACCACGCCAAACGACACTACGCTGCCTGTAACTTACAAGGGATAGATTGTAACCGCAATATTCCGTAACCCGTCAGTAATGTTGGCCTTCCAGGCATGACCGTTAGTAACCGCTGAAGTTCAGCCAAATACCAGGGCTCGTCGCTGCGGAATGCCGTCGTCAGAAAGAGCTTTTCGACTTTGCTTCGGCCCCGATTCGTCATATGCTGAAGGAGTCTTCTGGGTCGGGTCAGGTGAGTGAGAAGCATAAGCGTCGTTGGTTATGGCCAGTGGGTATCATGGCCACTGGGTTGGCAGGTGCAGCGGTAGCGGTTCTTCGCGGCTGCTGGCACCAGAAAATGAGCTGGCCCATACGAGTCCAGGAACATTCCTATCAGGTCTGCCTGGGTTGCGGCATCAAGCGTCTCTTCGATGAGCAGGGATTCCGCAGTTACGGGCCCTACAGCTACGACATCAATCACCTGATCGCATGGGAGCGCGCCCGGCATATCAGGCACCTGCGTCAAGCTGAAGAAAAAGTTGAGCGCCCCGCCTCCTAGCTCCACGAACCAGCCCTGTTATTGGGCATAATTGCCGGTACGGCTACCATCAGTGCATGCAATCGGCATCTCCGCCAGCCGCGGGGAACGTTAGCTCGGCGATCCGCCCCTATAGGCATCTTATCTGCACCTTGGCCTATGTTCGCCTTGACCACGCCAACGGTGGAATTATCCGTAACCTGAACGAAACCGGCATGGCGATCCAGGCGGTAGGGCGCTTACACCCGGAACAGGTGGTACACCTGCGTTTCGAATTTATTCGGCCGCGGGCCAAATTCGAGCTGGTAGGACAGGTTGCCTGGGCGGATGCCAAAGGCCAGGCGGGGCTGCACTTTACCGATGTTCCGACACGCACCCGGCGCCTTCTGAAGGACTGGATGCTTACCGACTTGCTGGCAGCAGCGACGGAACTGAGCGGCCCGGTTCTAAAGACCGCCGACCTGGAAGATGGCCTGGTGATGTCGCATCGGCGCTTGCCATCCATTCGGCTAGCCGCGCCGGAAGCTGTCCTGACTCCGACTGAACTTGCTCACGAAGTCCTCGCTCATGCTGATCAGGTGAGCGTTCCCTGGTGGCCGACCCGAATCCATCAACGCAGCCTGGCACGATTCATCGATGGCATGGTAGTCATCTCGGCTGTGCTGTTGTTCTCGATTATCGTGGCTGAATTGACAGACGTTGTCCCTTCCTGGCCGATGCTGGCCTCCGCTGAGACAGCTCTGACTCTTGGATTCGCTTTGCTTTACTACTATTTGTGTAAGTTCTTGATGCGCATCACCCTGGGAACACAGCTGGCTCAAATCGCAGCCAATGATATTTCCGAAAACATCGTTTCCTCTGCCTCTGAACCGTACTAGAAGCTATCTGATAAATCAGTTCTAAAAAGGCCCGGCGGACTCGCACTGCGTTTTGAAGGGGGGCACGCCTTCAGAGGCTGCGGAAAAAGTACTTTTCTGGCGGGAAAACGGGCCCTCAGGCGCTAAAGCGCGGACGTATTCTCAACGGCTTAGCGGCACGAGTAAACTCGTGCCCTTCCAATTCCCGCCGCTTGCTTCATTGTGATTGTGACAGCTGCCCCATGGGATGACGTACCCGAAAGGCATGGTCGGAAGAGACGCCCGTGATGCGATTCGCATCCACCGTGATCGGGCGCTGAATCACCATGTTAATACCAGTTCCGGCCTCCAGGGTTACATCGTGCCCTCTGGTGAGCATGGCGATGGCAGTACCGGCAGCGCCTCCGATTCCGGCGCCAATGCCGGCTCCGCTCCATCCGTGGCTAATGCCCCCAATCGCAGCGCCGGTGGCTGCCGTAGTGGCTGCCGTGCCCACCTTCTGTCCGGTTTGGCTGTCGGATCGAATGGTGCCCTCTTTGTCTTTGACAGAATGGGTGCCTTGACCCGGAACATTTTCCACTGACCCTGGCAGCATGACCGTGTACCCGTTGGGATAGATCAGGCTGGTGAAATGCATCAGCACTTCGGCCCGGCCGTGTACCCGTCCGCCGCGTTTGACGCTGCTGATCCGGCCCTGAACGTAAGTGCCGGCCGGCACCAGAATGCGATCGTTAATAACGAATGGGAAGGTAGTCGTGGCATAAACCGGGTCACCTTCACGCGCGGTCTTGGTCGAAATCGCCTGCTTCAGCGCGAGCGGAATCTGTGAGCCGGCTGGGATGGTTAGCGCGTCGGAATCTTTCGCTTTCTCAGGTGAGGAGTCCACCGGAGCAAGGCTACCGCTCTGGGCAAAAGTTAAAGCCGACATGAGTAGCAGGCCGAGGAAAGCGCGCATCGAGATCCTCCTAATCTGCAGCGTAATACTACCCTACTCTAAGAGTGGAATCAGAGCCGGACTGGTTTGTAGGATGCGGGCTGCACGAAATTTGGTTTCAGCGCATCCCCAAGGAATGATATTAAGAGCTAACCAAGAGGTTTTCTGGCTGCCGCCGCGCATCCAATACCTATGCAGTTCCTGGACACAATAACGCCAGATGAGGGATTGATCATGCTGGTCTTAGGCGCGCTCGCGCTGCTCGCCTGCTTAGGCATTGGGTTCTGGCTTGTTTTCAGCTGAAGAACGGGTTTCGCCGTCGCGGCCGTTTCGAGTCAAGCTATTCTTCAGTACATTATCCATGAAGTGCGACTGCAATTTTTGCGCGCAAAGCTCGCCGCAGATGTGCAGGGCTCCCTGGGTCTGGGCCAATTCCTCATTCCACGGAGCCAGATAAAGAACCGGCGTCTTGTATTCCTCAATGGACGTCCACATCACCCACCAGCGGTCGCTCGCACCCTTAAGAACTCCGCAATTCGGACCGGCGCACCGATAGAAAGGATTCGTCCCGATCGATCTTCTTCCGTTGGTTGACATGAACTGAAAGCTCCGGTTCGAGTAGCTATTTTATCGGAAGTTTGCCCGGGCACATGCAAAACCTGAATCTCTCGCTTGGGGCAAGAGACAACCAGGCTGTTGACAGCGCCGCTACTTGTAAATCAGATACTTCTCCCGCACCAGTTCGAACTGCTGCAACCGCTCCTGCCAATCCTGGGCAATGCGGTGCGGGTCTTGACCCTTCCCGATGGCATCGAACACGGCCTGATTAACGAGGATCTCCATCATCTTTTCCAGCTGCCACTGCTGAGGATAAAGCTTGCGTAGGGCTGAAGCGAGTTCAATCCCCAACTCAGAAGCATCGAGCACATTACGCTCCAGCAGCAGGATGTTCACGCCTTCGCATTTCTGCCCGGCATAAATACTGGCATTCGGGGTGAACGAGGTTGGCACGAAACGCACGCCGGCGATTTCTCGAGCATTCAGATATTGGGCAAATTCGCGAGCTTTGATCCAGGGCGCCCCGACCAGTTCAAACGGCGTGTCGGTGCCGCGTCCCACCGATACGTTGGTTCCCTCAATCAGTCCAACTCCGGGATAAAGCGCGGCTTCGCCAACGCTACGCAGGTTCGGGGACGGATTGATCCATGTAAGCCCGGTGGAGTCGTACCAGTCGCCGCGAACCCAGCCCTCCATGGGGATGACGGTAAGCTTCGCATTGATGCTGCGCTCGCTGTTGTACATCTTGGCCAATTCTCCGATGGTCATGCCGTGGCGCACTGGCACCTGGGAATAATTTGTGAAATTCTCGCGGCCCTGATCCGAAACCGGGCCTTGTACGAAGGATCCAGTGATCGGATCCGGGCGGTCCAGGACGATCATCTGAATGCCCGCTTTGGCCGCAGCTTCGAGGAAATAGCCCATCGTGGTCTCATAGGTGTAAAAACGAACGCCGGCATGCTGGATGTCGAACACAATCGCATCCAAGTTTTTCAGCGCATCGATGGAGGGACGGCGTGCCGCATCGGTGCTGCCATAGACGCTGTAGACCTGCACTCCGGTGGTCGCGTCTTTGGAATTGCTCATGTCCGTAGTATCGAGAGCGCCAGTCACGCCATGCTCCGGGCTGAAAATGGCGGTGACTGAGACCCCGGCCGCTTGCGCGAGCACGTCGATCGTGCGCCGGCCATCGGCGTCGAGCCCGGTCTGGTTCGTGACGATCCCGATTCTCTTTTTTCCGCTCACCGGATCGGTAGGAACTGAACTAAGTGCGTCGAAATTATGCTGCTCGAGCACGTCAATGCCCGTCAGCACGACTCCGTTGCGCGTCGCCAGGCGCCGCCCCCCCGCCATGGCTTCGTTGTAGCCGGTGATGCTCTCCCATCGTAGCCGCTCTTTTTCCGCTACCGTGAGAGGTAAGGCAGCCGCCACCGCGCTCGCGACTCTGGTCCGCAGCGAGACCGCATTGCCCTGCCCCCGCGGATGCACCGCGTTGGCCAGCAGGATGATGTAGGTGTCCGTTACCGGGTCGATCCACAACGAGGTTCCGGTAAAACCGGTGTGCCCGAAGGAACCCACCGGCAGCAGATCTCCGCGGTTGCTTGCATAGGGAGTGTCGATATCCCAGCCGAAGCCGCGAACGTCGGTGGCATTGGGCGGCTGCTGTGGAGAGGTCATTTTGTCGATCGTGAGCGGAGAAAGAATCTTTGTGCCCGAAAGCAGCGCCTGCGCGAATTTCGAAAGATCATCGGCCGTTGAGAAAACTCCCGCATGCCCGGCGACTCCGCCCATGCGACGAGCCGTGGGGTCATGCACCTCTCCGCGCAGCATGTGGCCGGTATCGTCATATTGCGTGGGAGCGATTTTCGGCCGCCATGACGCTGGTGGCAGAAAGCGCGTGTGGGTCATGCCCAGCGGGGCGAATATATGCTCTTGCGCATAGCGGTCCAGGCTCTCTCCAGCGACTCGCTCGACGAGCGCGCCCAACGTAATGAAGTTTATGTCGCTATAGACAAAGCGCGATCCCGGCGGATTCTCCGGCTTCTGGCTGAAGGCCATGTTATAGGCCGCGGCTTTTCCTCCCCACATACTCGCCAGGTCCAGATCCGGAGCCAGACCCGAGTAGTGCGTCAGGAGCTGGCGAACCGTGACATCTTCTTTGCCATTTTGCGCGAATTCGGGAATGTACTTATCCACCGGATCGTTGGGCTTGACCTTCCCCTCTTCGACAAGCTGCATGACGCAGGTCGTGGTCACGATCACCTTGGTCAACGACGCAATGTCAAAAATCGTGTCTGCGGTCATCAATTCGTGCCGCGGCTCCAGGGCGCGATAGCCGTAGGCCTTGCGATAAATTACGTGGCCGTTGTGTCCCACCAGAACCACCGCTCCAGGGATGTTTTTGGCCGCAATGGCCTCTTTGATCACTGAATCGATGATGGCCAACCGGCCGGAAGAAACGCTCTTGGCGGCAGCAGCGGTCGAAGCCGCGGAGCGGGCGGATCCGAGCAGGTTCAAAATGCACACTACCGCGATGAACAAAGCGCGAACATAAGCCTTCATAGGGATGATTTCCTGACTCTACACAACTGCCGCCGCAGTTCTCAAGCAGCCAAGGTAATCCAGGTTGGCTGCCGATGAAATACCCGAAAGTTTGCCCAACCTGCCTAGTCCGAACGTAACTGGCAGCAAGGCAGAGCCCCTCCCATAATCACAGCATCAACTCGGGATTTCTTATGTCACGAATCGCAGCTGTTGCTGTGCTCTTGCTCGCCTCGTTGCCGGCTTTGGCTAACGAGAAACTCATCGCCTTGACGTTCGATGATGGACCTCGCCCTTACGTCCTTTTCGGTATGAACGGCAAGCCGGGACTGATCAACGTGCTCGATCAAAACAACGTGAACGCGACCTTCTTCGTTATGGGATGGCGGCTGACGCCCCATACCTGGGGAGAGCGGCGGTACGAGACCAATATTGGCGTGACCTGCATAGATGCTGTGCACGCATTGGTGAAGCGGGGCGACGAGATTGAAGATCACACCTACAGTCATGACCAGATGCAGGCCGCAGAAAAAAAGAATGGCGAGGGCTGGGTCATTGGCGATGTCGAACACGGTGCGAAACTGATTGAGGCGGTGAGCGGAGTGCGCCCTATGTACGTTCGCCCACCCGATTGGATTCTGCCCGATGATGCCCGCCGGGACCTCGAGCACCGCGGCTATCACATTCTCACCATCAAGGGACCTGATCCCCTGCCCCTTCGCGACGTCAACTCTCTGGATTATCTGTGCGCGGGGTCGCACCCGGTGCAGTGTCCCAAGCCTTCGCTGAGCGCGTCGGTATTGAAGCAGATCGAACTGCGCGAGAAGCAAGGCATTTACGCGCACATCCTCGCCTTCCATGAACTCTCGACGACCACCGCGGTACTGCCAGATTTCATCAAGGAACTGAAGGCGCGAGGCTACCGGTTCGTTACGGTCAGGGAATACATGAAACTGGTGGACGAGCACAAGATGCTCGCCCACCGCGGCGTCCCCAAGCTTCAGCACGTTGTCGCGTCTGCGCACTAGTATCGCGTCCCGAGACATAAGTTGCAGCTGCTGTGAAAGGACATGGCTTCACAGGCTCCTGAAAAAAGAACAAAATCGGGAAGGGCACGAGTTTACTCGTGCCGCTAAGCCGTTGAATATACGTCCGCGCTTTAGCGCCTGAGGGCCTTCTTTTGCGGTCGAACCCGAACTTTGTTCGCGTATTTCGGGGAGGCGATACTAGCCCGGTTTACCCAATACCTGTAACTTTTCCTCGCCGGTTGAGTCTAATGTAATGACACCACTCTCCGGAGGAAGTATGCGCGTGCTGCGCCCTATTTTCTTATCGGCTCTTATGCTAGCTGCGATTTTCGGGGGCGTGAGCGCCTTGCGCGCGCGTGAGCGTGCGACCCTCGTTCCCAGCCCCGCCGTTGACGCTCCGCTGGCGTCGGCAAAATCACAGGAAACGGCCGTCATTGCCGGCGGCTGCTTCTGGGGCATTCAGGCCGTGTTTCAGCACGTCAAAGGCGTGGTCAGCGCCACTTCCGGGTATTCGGGAGGCGCCGCCAAGAACGCGGAATATGAACTGGTCAGCACCGGCGATACTGGACACGCCGAGTCGGTGAAGATCACCTATGACCCTTCGCAGATCACCTATGGCCAGCTGCTGCGGATATTTTTCTCAGTCGCTCACGATCCTACCGAGTTGAACCGGCAGGGGCCCGACACCGGGAGTCAGTACCGCTCTGTCATCTTTTATGCCAACGCCGACCAGCAGCGAATTGCCGCCGCTTACGTTGACCAATTGATCAAAGCCAATGTTTTTCCGCGGCCGATTGTGACTCAGGTGGTCGCGCTGACTGCCTTCTATCCAGCGGAGGCTTACCACCAGGATTATGCTGCGCGGCACCCTGACAGTCCCTACATCATGTTCAACGACGCTCCGAAGGTTGCGAACCTTCGGCAGCAGTTTCCGGACCTATATACGGGCAAGTAAGAAGGATTTAAGAGGGAAACTCCATGTTGCATCCCGATGGCGAAAGAGACGATTCACCCTCGAACTCGGCAAGGCGGAGGTTCCTGGTTCTTGCAGCATCGGGAATATCCGGCCTGCTGTTGTGGGCCAGGGCCGAGGCGACTGCCGGATCGAGCAGTGCCCCTCAGGAAGTAACTATTTTCGAATTTTCTGACTCAGGCGAGCGGCTAAAGAAAGTGCGCGTACCCAAGGTAGTAAAGACCGAAGCCGAGTGGCGCAAGCAGCTTTCCCCCAATGCCTTCGACATTACTCGTCACGCCGACACTGAGCTCGCTTTCAGCGGGCAATATTGGAATCTGCACGATAAAGGTCTATACCGCTGCATCTGCTGCAACAATGCGCTCTTCCGTTCCGATACGAAATTTGATTCAGGTACCGGATGGCCGAGTTTCTGGGCTCCGATCGCCGCCGAGAACGTTCGAACGACAAGCGACAGCACCCTGGGGATGGTGAGGACCGCAGTGTCCTGCACCCTTTGTGACGCTCACCTGGGACACGTCTTCGACGACGGCCCCCGGCCGACCGGCCTGCGCTACTGCATGAATTCGGCTTCCCTACGATTTCTGCCTAAGAAGTCGGCCACGGATTCGCGCGGATAAAACACTCACGGATAAACGTACCCTTGTCATCCCGAGCGAAGCGAGGGACCTGGGTTTCTGCTGACATGACCAAAGCCGGGGCCGCTGGCTGCGCTCCCAACTTCTCGCTACAAAACGGTTCTGCTTCGCCCCCCAATCATTTATGCTTAGCGGTCATTTGTCGGGGAGGCTACATTGCTTCGAAAATCCTGCCTGCAATTTCTTATCGTGTGCTTTCTTGGAATCAGTTTCGTTTTCGCGCAGCAATATTCTCCATCCCTGTTCCAGGAGATGCACTGGCGCATGATCGGGCCCTTTCGCGGGGGCAGAACCCGCGCTGTGACTGGAGTTCCCGGGCAACCGAACGTCTTCTACTTCGGTGCGGTCAACGGAGGAGTGTGGAAGTCGGACGATTACGGGCGCACCTGGAAGCCGATCTTCGATGATCAACCTACGCAATCGATCGGCGCGATTGCGGTTGCGCCTTCCGACTCCAACATCGTCTATGTGGGTAGCGGCGAAGGGCTGCACCGCCCGGACCTTTCGCTAGGTGACGGAATATATAAATCAACTGACGCGGGTAAGACCTGGACGCATCTTGGGCTGCGCGATGCTGCACAGGTTCCGGCGCTCGTAGTCGATCCTCGCGACCCTAACCGGCTGTTCGCCGCCGTCCTGGGACGACCCTATGGTCCCAGCGAGCAGCGTGGCATTTTCCGGTCAACGGACGGCGGCCAGAACTGGCAGAAGGTTCTCTACAAGGATCAGAACACCGGCGGTTCTGACATCGAAATGGATCCTTCCAATCCCGACGTTCTATATGCCGGTATGTGGGAGGCTCGCGAGGGCCCGTGGGAAGACAACAACATCTTCAACGGCGCCGGTGGCGGGCTCTTCAAGTCCACCGACGGCGGAAACACGTGGCGGCAAATCAAGAATGGCCTGCCCCAAAACCTAACGCAAATCAATGTCACCATCGCAGGCAGCGAGCCGAAACGGCTTTACGCTGCGGTCGGTACAACCGATAAGGGCGATTACGCTTCTGGCGCTGGACTCGGTTTTTACCGGTCCGATGATGCGGGGGAAAGCTGGTATCGAGTCACTACTGATCCCCGGCCTGCCATGCGCATCGGCGGCGGCGATCTCCCCATTCCCAGAGTTGATCCAAGTAATCCCGATATCGTGTACGTCGCCAGCCTGGTTGTGGTGCGATCCGCCGACGGTGGCAAAACCTGGACCAGTTTTCGCGGAGCTCCCGGAGGCGACGATTATCAGAACCTCTGGATCAATCCTAAGGACGGGAAAATCCTGATCGTGGTCGCCGACCAGGGCGCGATCATCACCGTGAACGGCGGCGAAAGCTGGAGTTCGTGGTACAACCAGCCCACTGCACAGCTCTATCACGTCGCCACTACCTTTAGCTTCCCCTATCACGTTTGCGGCGGACAACAGGAGAGCGGCTCGGTCTGCATTCTCAGCCGCGGCAATGATGGGGCAATTACATTTCGCGACTGGCATCCGGTAGGCGTGATCGAATACGGCTACGTCGCGCCCGACCCGCTCGATAACGACATCATTTACGGTGCTGGCCGCAACGAGGTCTCCAAGTTTCACTGGTCCACTGGCCAAGTGCAAAATGTAACGCCCATACCGCTGCGCGACCACAAGTACCGCGCCGATCGCACCGAGCCTCTGGTGTTCGCTCCTCAGGACCCGCACACCCTGTATTACGCAGCCAATGTGCTCTTCAAGACGACCGATGGCGGCAATAACTGGCAGGCCATTAGCCCGGACCTGACGCGCCCCGATCCCGGCGTTCCCGCCAGCGTGGGCACCCTCGTGCCTAAGGGCGCGGAGAAGCAGCGTGGCGTGATTTATGCGCTCGCCCCGTCGTTCAAGAACATGAACACCCTGTGGGCGGGAACCGATGACGGGCTCATCTGGATTACCCGTGATGGCGGCAAGAACTGGACGAACATAAGTCCTCCGCAATTGACTCCGTGGAGCAAGGTCACGCAGATCCAAGCCTCACATTTTGATGATCAGACGGCCTATGCCTCGGTCAGCCGCTTTCGCATTGATGACGTGCACCCATATATCTATCGAACTCACGACGGAGGCAAGAACTGGCAGCTGATCACGAGTGGATTGCCGGACGGTTCCGCCGACACGGTACGCGAAGATCCCGTCCGCAAGGGCCTGCTGTTTGCCGGAACGGAAAATGCGGTTTGGGTTTCGTTCGACGATGGTGATCACTGGCAATCGCTGCAACTGAATCTGCCGCACACCTCCATGCGCGATTTGTGGATTCACGAAAACGACCTGATCGTAGGTACTCACGGACGCTCGTTCTGGATTCTCGACGACATCACAGCCTTGCGAGAGCTGAGCGAGTCCGTGGCCAGCTCACAGGCTTTCCTGTTTAAGCCGGCAGAGGCATACCGCATCCACCGCGACACCAATACCGATACGCCGCTCCCGCCCGACGAACCTGCAGGAGAGAACCCACCGAATGGAGCGATTCTCGACTACTTCCTGTCGAAACCGGCCTCCGGGCCGGTGACGCTCGAGATTCTCGATTCACAAGGCAAGCTCGTTCGTAAATATTCGAGTAGCGATCAGCCCGAACTCACGCCCGAGCAACTGCAGAAGCAATTGATTCCCCTATATTGGGTGCGGCCCTGGAAGTCGCTTCCGAGCGGCGCCGGAATGCACCGCTGGGTTTGGGATCTCCACTATCCCGCTCCGCTTTCGACCCGCCGTGATTATCCGATCGCGGCCGTACCTCATGACACGCCGCGAGCGCCGTTTGGTCCTCGAGCCGTGCCGGGCCAGTACACGGTGCGACTCGCCGCCAATGGTCAGAGTTATTCGGCGCCTCTGACTGTGCGCATGGATCCGCGCGTGAAGATCACGCAGGCGGCTCTGCAGCAGCAATTCCAAGAGGAATCCCACCTGGCCGGGCTGATGAACCAGGTCGGCGAGGCGCTTTTGAAAGCGCGTTCAGCGCGCGACCAATTGGAGAAGACTTCGCAGCAGGCGAGCGGAGGGACTGCGGCGGCAATCAAGACCTTTCAGCAAAAACTCACGGCTGTATTGACGGGCCCCGACCAGCCCGCAAACTCGGAAACGCCCACCCTGGCCAGCATGAACAGCGCAGTGAACACCCTGTATGACATCGTGAGGCGCTCGGATGCGGCGCCTACCGCCGTTCAGGTTGCTGAATCCGCCCAAATCGAGCGCGGGGCGATGGAAGTGATGGGTCGGTGGAACGAGCTACAAAGTCGCGCTCTTCCGTCCCTCAACCAGCAACTCAAGAGCGCAGGTCTGGCGGAAATTCATCCAGAGGCTATCAAGGGAGATCAGCCGGACGAGGGCGATGAGGACTGAGAAGACTTCTATGGGTGTGTGGCGCGGACATTCCTGTCCGCGTCACACTAGAACGCCCAGCGCAGCAGGGCTGCTCCTACCGTAAATCCGGCTCCGACTGAGGCCATCAGCACCATGCTGCCTTTCTTCAACTTGCCTTCCTGGCGCGCCGAGTCCATTGCCAACGGGATGGTTCCAGCGGTAGTGTTGCCGTAACGGTCGATGTTGATCACCACCTTGTCCTCTCCCAATCCGATCCGGTCGGCTGTCGCCATGATGATGCGACGATTCGCCTGGTGAGGGATGAAGGCGTCAATATCCTTCGCCGTCATGCCATTGCGTTCTAGTAGCTTCTCGCAGAGTTCGGTCTGCTTGCGTACGGCAAACTTGAAAACCGCCTGGCCATCCTGATGGACATAATGCATCTTCTTGTCGACAGTCTCATGACTCGAAGGATGCAAACTTCCGCCACCGGGCATATAAAGGGAGCAACCACCTGAGCCATCCACCTCATGCAGGAAGTCAATCATCCCCACCGAATCATTCTCGGCTGGCTCGAGGATGACCGCACCCGCGCCGTCGCCGAAAATGACGCAGGTGGCGCGGTCGGTGTAGTCAATAATTGACGACATCACGTCCGACCCGATCACCAGAACTTTCTTGTGCGCGCCCGTCGAGATGAACTGTGATCCCACCTGCACGGCATAAAGGAAGGCAGAACACGCGCCGTTGAGGTCGAATCCCCAGACTGATTTGGCGCCCAGCTTGTGCTGCACAATGCAGGCTGTGCAGGGAAAAAGCATGTCGGGAGTGACGGTGGCGACGATGATCGCGTCCACGTCGCTGGCTTCGATGCCGCGCTCGGCCAGGGCTTTCTTGGCGGCTTCGGTCGCAAGATCGCTGGTGGCCATGCCTTTGTCGACGATATGGCGCTCACGAATGCCGACCCGATCCAGAATCCACTGGTCGCTGGTTTCCACCATCTTTTCCAAGTCTTTGTTCGTTAAAAGCCGAGGCGGGACATAGGTGCCCAAAGCGCTGATTTTGGCGCGAACAGGTGTCAATGAGTGCTCCTGGGATGAAACAGGCTATTTTGAAGGAACACGGCAAGAATGTCTAACCAAACCGTAGAAACAACCCACGTGGAACACTACGTAGAAACAATCCACGTGGGGACGACCGCTTCGGTCGTCCAGCCGAGCAAAGCGAGGCCGCACAGGTTCAAAAACAACAGGAACCGATTAAAAAACCTTCTGACGGCTGAAGCGGCCGTCGCTACGCAAAAATAAGCCAGGCACCGGGAACCCACTGCACACGCAAGAGCCCGTTACCGTTGCTTCCTTCCGGACCTGGCGGGGTTGGCGGGAATGCGTCGCGCGGGACCGATGCCTGACCCTCTCCATAATAGCAAACTGTTGTGACCTCCGATTCCGCCAGCCGGACCCGCCCCTTCCCTTCTCCACGCAACTGTCGAACAATAGGAAAGCATGCCGTCGCCAACTAAATCGGGCACGATGAAGGCCATCGAGCGCTACTTCGAGGTCATGCTGTACCTCATGGTGCTCAGCGGCTTCGGCACGCTGGCGCAGACCGGACAGATCGATCCCGTCACCATACTTTTGGTGATTGGCGCGCTCACGGTGCGCGGATATCTGCTGATCACTCAGAAAAGATTCATCGTTCCCGAACAGTGGACCAAGTACTTGGCCCTGGCTTTCACCCTCTGGTATTTTGCCGACCTGTTCTGGATTTCCGGAACCTTTGTGGCGGCAACGGTTCACCTGGTTCTGGCGCTGCTGGTGGTCCGGCTTTTTTCGGCTCGCCGCGATCGTGATTTCTTCTGGCTTGCCGGATTGGCCTTTCTTCTGGTGCTGGCTGCCTCCGTGCTCACGGTTGACAGCGCCTTTCTGATCGGGTTCGCCGCTTTTCTTCTGACCGCCGTAGCTACCTTCATCCTGCTGGATATGCGGCGCTCAGCGGCAGCGGCCACAGCGCAAGCCCGGGAAGCTGACAACAATTCGCCAACCCAACAGCTCGGCATTGCGCTCGGCGCGTTAACGCCGGTGCTGGTGGTTTCGATCCTGGCGATAGCGGTAGCGCTCTTTTTCGTTCTACCCCGCATCTCCGCCGGATATTTGAGTGCCTACGCCTCGGGGACAGAACTGTCCACCGGATTCAGCGATCGCGTGGAACTGGGAAAGATCGGCCAGATTCAGCAGTCAGGTTCCGTCGTGATGCATATCGAGATCACGGACGACCGCAACGGCAGCTATTCAGAACTGCTGTGGCGGGGCGTGGCTCTGAACCGGTTCGATGGCAGAAGCTGGTTCAATACCGAGCGCCAGGTCGTCGTTCCCAGGGCCGCAGATGGACGCTTCATCGTGCCCGGCTCCAGCGATCAGATTGCAGCGAAGATGATTCATTACCGCGTGCTGCTGGAACCGCTGGGAACCAACATTTTTTTTGTGGCGCCTCAGGCTCGCTCCCTCGAAGGCGGATACCGCATGGTCACAACCGACGCCGGCGGAGCGCTTTACGATCTGGATCGCGAGCACCCGGTTGGTCTGTATGAAGCCGATTCCTACTTGAAACCTCGGTCCGGACAGGAGCTTCGATCGCCCGCTCAAGGCACAGAGAAAGGCATCGCAAGCACTACCTCTAAGGAAGCAAGGAACTCTCTTCAGCTGCCGGAACTCGATCCCCGGATTCCGCAGCTTGCGCGGGAGATTACCGCCTCCTCACAAACTGATTATGATCGTGCCGCCGCCATCGAACAGTATCTGAGAACGCGCTACGGTTACACGCTCAATCTGGGAAGCATTACCCCGAAGGATCCGGTCGCTTACTTCCTCTTCGAACGCAAGCAGGGCCACTGCGAATATTTCGCTTCGGCAATGGCCGTGATGCTCCGTAGCCTGGGAATTCCGGCTCGCGTGGTCAACGGATTTCGTGGAGGCGAATTCAACGACATCACCGATCAGTACGTCGTTCGCATGCGCAATGCACATTCGTGGGTGGAGGCCTATTTCCCCGATCCTGGCTGGGTCACCTTCGACCCCACCCCCGGCGATCTGGGCCAGCACGGCGCTTTGTCGCGAATCATGCTTTACCTGGATGCGGCGTCTTCATTCTGGCGGGAATGGGTCATCAACTATGACTTCCAGCACCAGAGAGCGCTAGGGGAGCAAGCCAGCAACTCATCCCACCAATTTTTCGAAGGCACCAAGGTTTGGGGCCAGTCGCGTTACGAAGCACTGCTCAGGTCTGCTCGACAGCTACGGCACAGGATGGTCATGGCCCCGAGAATATGGACGGTCGCCGGTGTTGGTTTCGTTGTGCTTGTCCTTTTGGCAATGAATGGCAAGAGCGTTTGGACCGTGATCAGCACCTTTCGGCTCGCAGCCCACCCGGAGCGGGCGCCACAGAAATCCGCCAGCATCTGGTATGAGCGCATGACCCGCACCGTCGCCCGCCGTGGCTGGCGCAAGCTTCCCACGCAGACACCGGGAGAATTCGCGGACTCGATTTCTGACTCCAGGCTGCAGAGGGCCGTTGCCCAATTTACCGATAGCTACGAGAGAGCGCGCTTCGCGGAGTCTGCCGAAGACGCCAGGCGGTTGCCGCAGCTGTATGAGGAAATCAGCGCCGGGCGGCGTTCCTGAGGGCTCTGGCCGACGCACTATCGTCGAGGTCAGAAATTAATGATCAGCCCGCCGGTGACGACGATATTGTGTTGGTGGGTCTTCCCGGTGTTGACATTCAGCGGCAATTCTCCAGAATAGAAATCGCGAGCAGCCAGGCGGAAACCGAAGCGCTTCCAGGCGCGCAAATCTAAGCCGAGGCCGCCCTGGGCAAGGCCGCTATTCTTGCTTTTTGGTCCGGGATTAATCCCTCCATAAACCAGTGTGTTGCTTATGGTCCAGTGGCCGTACCCGCCGCCGCCGCTGACCCACAGCTGCAGCGCATTATCGGCGAAGAAACGAACCCGCGCCGCCGGGGTCACAAAAATGGACGAGTAGGTTTTGGGAACAGCGCCGTTGCCCGATCCCAAGTCTTCATCCGGATTGCCCACCACCGGAACTTCTGCGTCCACAGCAAAGAAACCATGATGCAACAAATGGCGCGCGTAACTTATTTCCCAGGTAGTTCCATTGCCGAAACGGACAGAATTGTTCACCAGCGGAATCGGTCCTGGCTTGATACTTTGGTCGGAAATGAAGGTGCGGCCCGCACCTCCCGCCAGTTCATTTTTCTGGGCTGCCGCGCTCGTGGCAATCACGAGCGCCACGGTCAGCACCGCCGCGTAGCGGTTCTTTCCGGACATTTCTCCTCCGACGGAAGCTGTTCGCGACTACAGCGTAGGGTAACACGCAGGGTGCAGTTTGAAATCGGCGTGGGATGCCTTAATTGGTGCATGTGCCCCCCTCAAGCGTGTGGCTTAACCGTCCGCCGGCTGGCCTTGGCAGAGACTAGGCTTGTTCTGACAAGCAAGCCTCAGTGGCGTTTTTCGGTGACCAGTTCTTCGATCTTCCGCAACACCTCGTCCTCGGAGAGGTTGGTGGAGTCGATAATCACGGCGTCGGCAGCGGGGACGAGAGGCGATGCCGCCCGGGTGCGATCGCGGCGGTCGCGCTCGCGCAGTTGCGCCGCCATCTGTTGCGCTGAGGGTCCCTTGATCTTTTGCTGGTCCAGCCGTCTCTGCTCGCGAACCACGGGATCAGCATCCAGGAAGATCTTCAAATCGGCATCGGGAAAAACGTGCGTGCCAATGTCGCGTCCCTCCATCACCACGCCGCCGCCGATCCCCATTTGCCGCTGGTGATCCACCATCCACGCGCGCACCCGCGGGTGAATGGATACCCGGGATGCCGCTTCCGTGACGTCGCGTTCGCGCACGCGCTCAGAAACGTCACGTCTGTCGAGCAGCACGCGATTGCCGCCCACAGTCGGCTCCAGGCGAATGTGTGAATTGTCGGCCAGTTTCACCAGAGCGGCCTCATCGTCGAGGGAGATGTCCCACTCGATCGCTTTGAGTCCCAATGCCCGGTACATCGCCCCGCTCTCCAGGTTCACATACCCAAGCTTGCGAGCAAGCCGGGAAGCGATCGTGCTCTTCCCCGCTCCCGCCGGACCGTCTATGGCGATGATCAGTTTGCCCCGAGATGAATCTTTCATGCGCGAAGATTGTACAGAAAGTTAGTAGTCAGGAGTCAGTAGTCAGGAGTCAGCTATCTCACAAATCGGTTTTGAAAGGGCGCGACTTCAGCCGCGCCGTCCGCAGCCGCATAAAGACTGCCCTGAGGCGACGGCAATTTACTCCCTACTCAGTAGTCAGGAGCCAGCAGTCAGCACTCCTATCGAAGAGTTTACGCTCTGTTGCGAAGAGCCCGCATTGCTCGCTCCGGTCGGGATGACAGCCGTGGGAAGGATTTGGAGTTGCTGACTACTGACTCCTGACTACTGACTACTCTCTTCATCGCACCCGCTGCGGTCGCTGCTCGGCCACGTTGTGCACGGGCTTGGCAGGCGTGATTTGGATCATCGACTTGTCCCCCACGCGCAGAAAACTCAGCTCCCGGGCTGCCAGCAGCGCATTGATCGCTTCCCTGACCCGTGAGCGGGGCACGAAATTGCCAAACAGCGCCTCTACCTCGGCGGGTTCTGCCGCTACAACACAATCCAGATACTTCGAGATGAGCGCCGACAAAGCTTCGGGAATCGATAGCCCTATGCCCTCGCGAATCTGCTCCGGCGCCCATCGATAGAGAACGTCCCATGAGGATCCCTCTCTGGGGTCGTAGTCCACACGAGTGATGCGCAGCTTCGACCATAACTCGATCAACGCGCGGTCCAATGCTGCCAGCGAGAGCTCTCCGCCCAGCGCTTCGCGCAACTTCTGCTTGGAAATCGGACCATCCCGGCGGATGATCTCGAAAGCATCGGCGGCCAGTTGCGAGTATTCCGACCGCGGGCCGGCTTTGGGCGGCTGCTTGGGATTGCGCTCTCCCACGAGGGCGTAGAAATAGGGAAACACCGAGCCAGCTATCAAAAAATTATTGTTCTCACCAAAGAGATTCGCTTCGAACGCAGCCCGGTCGCGCAGCAAGCGGACCATAAGTTCGGTCGCCGCTTGCGCCCGTGGATCCTCGAACGCATGCTGCCAGGTAGGGAGACGATCGTCAGCCCCGACCCAGGCTCCGACGAACGTGGGGAGCAACACCGGCGGCCTCAGCGGGTACATCAGGCAGAACCCGACGGACTCGATGAACTCCCGCGCCTCCTCCAGCGTGCGCACCGGCCGCCCGTCCAAACGCCACTTCTGTGCCCGCGCTTGCTGCAGTTCCGAATCGGTCATGTCTACGATTAGAACACAATTCAAGCACTCAGCAGTCAGCACTCAGCAGTCAGTAGCTTATGTTTTAGCGCCGCGATAAACCTTCACCGCTCGCTCCGGGCGCCAAGCCTGCTGCGGGTGTTGTGGAAGAGCATTTTCGCGAACTGAATGCTGAATGCTGAGTGCTGAATGCTAGATTCTCTTGAACGCCCTCTGAATATCCGTGAGCGAATATCGCAAGACGACTGGTCTGCCATGCGGGCAGGTCATGGGGCACTCGGTCTTGGCGAGTTCAGAGAGCAGCCACTCGATCTTGTTCGCCTCCAGCGGCATATTCACCTTGATGGCGGCATGACAGGAAATGGAGGCGGCGATGCGGGCGCGCACAGCGTCGAGATTGATTTTTTGCTCTTCCCGCGAAAGCTGATCCAGCAACTCGTGCAACACGGTTTCCACCTGGGATGCCTCCAGTCCGGCTGGGGCGATCTTCACAGCAATGGTTCTGGTTCCAAAAGGCTCCGCTTCGAAACCATTCAGCTGCAGTTCATTAGAAATTTCAGCAAATACGGCCTGCTGCGCCGGCGTGAGTTCAATCAGCAACGGCATCAGCAGGCGCTGACTCTCGACTTTCTGCAGGGATCGCTGCTTCAGAACTTTCTCGAACAGAACTCGCTCATGCGCCACGTGCTGATCGATAATCCACAGCCCGTCTTCATTCACCGCCAGGATGAAAGAGTTGCGAATCTGGCCGAGGGCTTTGAGCGTGGACAGCGAGGCGAGCGAACTCTCTGCCGCAACCTCGTGCAGCGGCGCAGCACAACCGTTGTCGGGAACGCTCTCTGGCGCCCTGGCGAGCGACACGGCTGCATTCGCTTCGACTGCGATTCCCCCTTCGAACTTGAAACGCTCGCTGATGGGAGCAAGCGCGGGAGCCGATAACGAAAATCCGGGCGCAGGTTCGTAGAGTGCACGCCAGGCGGCATTCCCCTCTCCAGCGGACGGACGCGACCCCGGCGTTAACGACGGCGAGGCACTGGCATGGGCATGGATTTCGGTCGTGAATTGCGGTACGGGGCGTGCCTTCATCAATCCCGCTCGAATGGAGTCACGCACGAAATCATGGATAACGGTTTGCTGCCGGAATCGAACTTCCGTCTTCGACGGATGAACGTTAACGTCCACCTCGGCCGTCGGCATCTCGAGAAAAAGCAGCACCACGGGAAACACCGTAGGCGGCAAGATGTTGCGATAAGCGTCGGTCAAGGCGTGCTGAATCAGGCGGTCGCGGATCAGGCGTCCATTCACAAACACAAATATGGAATTGCGATTGAGTTTCTGGATCTCTGGCTTGGAAACAAAACCATGCAGGCGCAATTCGCCGGGATCCGCCGGCGCCTGCTCGTCGTCGGTTTCTTCCCGCCTCCAGGGCGGAGGCTGCGGCAGGCCCACCCGCTCGAGCGGAAGCACCGCCGCTACGGGCAAGAGCTGGTCGAGCGTCTCCTTGCCAAACACCTGATACACCCGCTCGCTGTGATTCGCGACAGGAGCTGCGATCAACATCGCATTCGTCGACGAATGCAACTCGAAGTGCTTATCGGGATGAGCCAACGCGTAGTGCGTAACCAGCGAGGCGATGTGCGCTAACTCGGTCGATTCTGCTTTCAAAAACTTCTTTCGCGCTGGTGTATTGAAGAAAAGATCGCGCACCGTGAGGGAGGTTCCGGAGGGCAGGCCCGCTTCCTCGACTCGCGCCATCTTGCCGCCGTTGATTTCAACTAACGTGCCCGCCGGTTCCTCCGCAGCACGCGTTTCCAGGCGCAATCGTGAAACCGACGCTATCGACGGCAGCGCCTCGCCACGAAAGCCCAGGGTGGCGACACTCAGCAGATCCTCGGCATTCTTGATCTTCGACGTAGCGTGGCGCTCGAAGGCAAGTAAGGCGTCGTCGCGGACCATCCCACAGCCGTTATCCACAATCTGAATGAGTTTCTTTCCCCCGGCTTCAACCTGGATCTTGATTCGGGTGGAACCCGCGTCCAGTGCATTCTCGAGCAATTCTTTCACCACCGATGCCGGCCGTTCGACCACCTCGCCGGCGGCGATCTTGTTGGCTACGGCTTCGGAAAGAACGTGAATGCGGCCCATGGGATGTGGATAGTGAATAGTGGCTAGTGGTTAGTTTGGCAGATGAGACCTCAAAAGCAAAGCCGCCGATCCGCACGGATTTCCACGGATCGGAGCACAATCCCCAAGCATCGTGTGAATTTGTGGCTACGACTTTCTGACCTGGATTCCCAGCTCCTTCAGCTGTGCCTCGCTGACGGGCGTGGGCGCATCCACCATTAAATCCACGGCGCGGGCCGTTTTTGGAAAAGGAATCACCTCGCGCAAGCTGTCGGCTCCGGCCAGGATCATGATTATGCGATCCAGGCCGAGGGCGATGCCGCCGTGCGGCGGCGTGCCGTATTCAAGAGCTTCCAGGAAAAATCCGAACCGGGCACGCGCTTCCTCTTCAGTCATGCCCAAGGCATGGAAAATTTTTCGCTGAATGTCCTGGCGATGAATACGGATGGATCCCGACCCCAGTTCTGTCCCGTTGAGCACAACGTCATACGCCAAAGCACGCACCGAGGCAGGATCGGACTCCAATTTATCCATATCGCGCTCGTGCGGCGAAGTGAAGGGATGATGCGCAGCGGCCCAGCGCTGGCCCTCCTCGTCGTACTCGAACATGGGAAAATCGGTGACCCACAGGAAGCGGAATTCACCTCGCTTGAACAGGCCGTGACGCTCGGCATACTTCTGCGCCAGGGCCACGCGCAGCAGTCCGGCAGCCGTATAGACCGCGTGGTCGTGCTGCTTGACTTCCGGTTTCACGCCGCCTTCGGATTTGTGTTCGCCGGGTTTGCTGTCGCCGGCAACAATTACCAGCAGGTCGTCGGCCTGGGCGCCGCTTTTCTCGCGAATCTTGGCCGCAGTTTCCGGAAACGACTTTTCCAGACGCTTGAAGTCTTCGAACAGCTTGGCGCTGCCTCGTCCGTTAAAGAGTGGCTTGATCTCGTCCCGTTCCTTACGCGACAACTCGCCTACTTTGGGGATTCGAATCGCAACCACCGGCAACTTCGGGCTGACGCTCAGGGTAGCGAGGTTGTCCTGGCCGAAGGCCTCGCGAACGTCGGTCATGGCCGGCAGCCGCATATCCGGCTTGTCGCTGCCGTAAAGGCGCATGGCTTCGTCGTAGCTCATGCGCGGAAACGGCGTCTTGATCTCGAACCCGCCTGCGTGGAACGCGGCGGTCAGAAATCCCTCAACTACTTCATAAACCCGGTCCGGCTGCGGATACGACATCTCCAGGTCGATCTGCGTAAATTCGGGCTGGCGGTCGGCACGCAGGTCTTCGTCGCGAAAACAGCGCACGATCTGAAAATATTTATCGAAGCCCGAAATCATCAGAATCTGTTTGAACAATTGCGGCGATTGCGGCAGCGCATAAAAGGATCCGGGCTGCACCCGGCTGGGCACCAGATAATCGCGCGCACCTTCCGGCGTTGACCGGGTCATAAACGGAGTTTCGATTTCGAAAAAGCCCTGGCGAGAAAGGTGATCGCGAATCGCGAGCGTGACTTTGTGGCGCAGTTCAATATTGAATTGCATAGCGTCGCGCCGCAAATCGACGTAGCGATATTTCAAGCGCAGCTCTTCGTTGGGCAAAACCGTGTCGCCGGGCAGGAAAGGCGGCTGCTTGGCCTCATTCAAGATGCGCAGCTCGTCGGCTACCAGTTCGACCTCGCCCGTGGGAATGTTCTTGTTGACCGTGTTGGGATCGCGCTGCTTAACCGTGCCGATGGCAGCAATGACGTACTCGTTGCGCAGTTCTCCGGCCTTGGCGTGCAGGGCTGAGTTCATTTCTTTGGCAAACACCACCTGGGTGACACCGGTGCGATCGCGCACGTCGACAAAAATCAGATTGCCAAGGTCGCGGCGGCGGTTCACCCAACCCATCAGCACAGCTTTCTTGCCGGCATCGGAGGCACGCAGCGCCCCGCAGGTATGGGTACGTCTTAGATCGCCTAAAAAGTCGAGCAAAGGGGTCTCTTTTCGTTAGGATTGAATCAGGAATTATAAACTCTGCCGACTATCACGTTCCGGCATGACCTCCCTTTCTTCTCAATCGCTGTTCAGGAGGCAACAGGCTATGCGCTCCCGATCTGCTTTCGGGACACTGTCTGGGGACACTAAAATCGGACACTAACGCTGGTAAGCGGGATTATTCTCCAGCAAAATCCTATCGATCAGACCGGGAACGCCCACCACGTCCGTCCTGAAGAATTCTGCAAGGGTTGCCATCGAATATGCCCATAAAACATTCGCATTTCGTGCTGGAACGGGTTTGAGTGTACCCGCCTGATCTCGTCAGTTATAGAAGGTGATCCCTTCGAAAATCTCGTTGCTCCATGACATCGCGGTGACTTAGGATTCGCGGACAAGGGAACAGCAATGATGAAGGCATTAAGCGCGATCCTGCTTGCGCTCACCTGTGTTGCAGCAGCACAAGAAAACAACCAGTTGCTCGTCAACCAGATTGGACTGGAGCTCCTGCCCGGCGAATTCCTTGTATGCAGGTTGCAGAAGAATGCCACGATTCCCGAATGGGCTGCGGCAGCTACTCCCATCTCCATCACGCGGTCGCGAGAAGCCCTCTCAATCATCGCACCTGCCAATGCTGTGCCGCGAGGAACCAATTGCAAGAAAGGCTGGCGTACGTTTGAAGTTGGATTCAATCCGCCTGAGCTTTTGGCGTGGTAGAAGCATTTGCCAGGCCCCTGGCACAGCAGCATATCAGCATTCATTGGATCTCAAGCTCGCCCACCGACTACCTGATGGTTGAACAAACGAACCTCAAAGAGGCGATTCATGTGCTCTCTGCTGCGGGGCACCCGATCCGGCGCTGAGTGTTTGGTGTTAAATCCTGTCAACGCCAGCTTCACAGCAGTAAACGGAGAATAGTGCGAAGAAAGACCTGGGCAACAAGAAATGACCCTCGGCCGCCCCGGTTGCAACTTTCCCGATAATGCTTCACGCGGCCATCGAATCAATTTGCAGGGCGAGTCGTGATCGGCTCGCCCTGCTTTCGACTCGCATTCCTGTTCTTAGAGAGTGACCGCAGCAGTCAGGGTAGTAGTTACTCCGTTTCCCGGAATTTTGCGGGTGTCGAGTGGACTGCGGGAACTGGTCCGCTGTGGCAGCCCGGTTGTGCCCGTGTTTCCTAAAACGGAGTAGCTGGTTTGCATGTTATCAGTAGATTGGGTTGTGAGGCTCCAGGCGTAGGGTATTGTCAGCTTGCATGTCCTTGTGGTCCCAGTTCCAGTGCCGGCTACCGTGTTGCTCTCTTCCAAGACAACCGTGTTGCTTGCATCAAACGCGACAACATCGGCTACGCACGTGATATTCGTGAGGCTAGTGGTTTTGAGCGTGATTGTTAGCGTAACACTTACTGTACCTGTGAATACCGTTGCCGCAGGTAACTCTGCATCATCTTCGATGGTTGGGAAAGGACGGAACGCCCCGGTATGCGGATCGAGATATCCTGGGATGCCGAGCTTGGCCGGGCTATTCCCCGCTTGTCCCCAAACTGCCGGCGCAGCGATGAGGCAGCACATGCAAATTAACCACAGCATTGTAATTTTCATTTGGGGTCTCCTTTAAGGAACTTGCAGATCAGGCACTACTTGGTCCGATGGGAAGGGACACGACGCGGTTGAATCCGACGGCGGGTCGGCACAGTCTAGCACAGTGCAAGTTGGCGCAAAATCCCTGATTTCATCAACGACGAGCTACTCTTATATGGCTACCGGGAACATGAATGCTCTACATGAATTCCCGGGCGATAGTTGGTGAAAATCCCGTCTTATAAGGGTGGAACGTCGTTAGTCGTTGGTCGTTGGTCGTTAGTCGATAGTCGTTGGCAAAAAAAACCAGATTGTCGAGAACCGGCCTGCAGTTCTCGCGCGTCATCAAGAAGACCAACGACCAAAGACCAACGGCCCGCTAATCCAGATCGTGAGCACTCCACAGGTTGACCGTGGTCTGCTGAAACTTCAGTTTCCACTGGCCGCCCTGCTTGACCCAGGTGTCGCTCAGGTGCTGATAGCGATCCAGCGGAACTCCATGGAAGACGGCATTGTAGGTGACAACCGCGCAGTCGGAATCCAGTTGCACGACGTTGAATTGGTACCAGGTCGGCTTGGCTTTAGAGTTTTCCGGGGATTTGATTCCGTGGACCAACTCTCTCTTGCCCGAACTGTCGCCGTTGGTTTCAATGGCAAAATAGTCATCGGCGACGGCATTCTTGACGTACTCGGCGTCTCCGCGTTCCAGCGCGTCCAGGAATGCCTTCTGCGTATCAATCAGCTCCTGCTGAACGGATACACTCCCCGAAGCTTGCGGCATGTTCTCTGGAGCACTCCCGGCGAACGCCGTGACTCCCAATAGTAAAAGCGAACAGAAAAGAAGAAGAACTGAATCCCGGACTTTCATGCGCTCCCCCTTTTACCGCCTGATTGTATTCTCTCAGCCAGCTCCTGTCGCGGCACGGAAACCTGTTCGCCACTGGACAGATTCTTGAGCGCGAAAGCATCGGCCTTAACTTCGTTCTCGCCCACGATCAGGATGAATTTCGCGCCCACCCTGGTGGCAGCCTCAAAGGATTTTTTCAGGCGGAAGCTCTCATCTCCGAGTTCCACGATGACGTCCTTGCGCCTCAACTCGCGGGCCAGGCGGGCCGCTTCGCGGTTCATCGCCGCGCCCAGGGGCGCAACAAATACTTCCGGCTTGCTCGCGACCTCCTCGGCTGACGCGTTCAATGACATAACCAGACGGTCTTCCCCGATAGCGAAGCCGATGCCCGGTGCTGCCGGCCCACCCAGCGCCTCCGACAAACCGTCATAACGCCCGCCGCCGAGAATCGCATTCTGGGCGCCAAGAGCACCATGAGTGAATTCGAAGGCCGTACGCGTGTAGTAATCGAGGCCGCGAACCAGGCGATCATTGATTGTGAATGGCACGCCCACCGCGGTCAGAATCTCCTGTACCTGCTCGAAGTGCCTTCTGCAGCCTTCGTCGAGAAAGTCGCTGATGCGTGGTAGTTTGGCGATGATCGGCTGATCTTCCGGAACTTTGCAGTCAAAAACCCGCAAGGGGTTGGTGGCCGCGCGGCGCTGGCAGTCAACGCACATTTTCGCAACAACCGGCTCCAGCGCGTTGCGCAAAGCTTCGTTGAACCGCGGGCGGTCCTGCGCGCACCCGACCGAATTCAGTTCCAGCGTCCAGCCCTTAATACCGAGGCGATCCAGAAATGTTGCCAGCAGTTCGATCACTTCAGCATCGCGCGCGGGCGATTCGCTTCCCGCCGAGGATGGGCCAATTACCTCCGCGCCAATCTGGTAGAACTGGCGATAGCGTCCCTTCTGCGGACGCTCTCTCCGGAATTGCGGCCCGATATAGAAAAGTTTATTGAGACCGCGATCCCAAAGCTTGTGCTCAATATAGGCTCGGACAACCCCGGCCGTATTTTCGGGACGCAAGGTGAGCAACTGTCCCTTATCGGACTGGGCACGTCCGCGGTCTTCCCAAGTGAACATCTCCTTGGAAACGATATCGGTCTCCTCGCCGACCGACCGCGAGAACAGCTGCGTCTCCTCGAAGATGGGGGTGCGGATCTCTTGAAAGTTGTATCCGCGAAAGACGTCACGCGCTGCCGTTTCCACAAAATTCCACAGCGCCGTGTCGGGCGGCAGAAGATCACGAGTTCCACGAACGGCTTTGATCATTGTTGACGTAGGCCCAGGCGCCCTCGCCTGGGCGGGCGAGCGAAGCTCGCCTAATTCTTGTCTGCTAACACGAGCCGAGCTTTGCTCGGCCGGGCAGGCGAGGGCGCCTGTCCCTACGTGGCTACTTCAATTCCCGCAAGTACTCTCGTTTATAGCCGATGTAATTCTCGGCATAGGTGAGGATCATCTCCTGATCCTTTTCCTCGAGATGGCGGCGGAATTTGCCGGGCGAGCCCATCCACAGAGAATTCGGTTCTACCACCGCGCCTTCGGGAATCAGGGTTCCGGCGGCAATGATGGATCCGGAACCAATGCGCGCGCCATTGAGAATTACCGATCCCATTCCGATGAGGCAGCGGTCTTCGACGGTGCAGCCATGCAAGGTGACGCAGTGGCCCACGGTGACGTAGTCGCCCACGAAAACCCCATACTTTTCTTTCATCCCGTGCAGGACGCTGCAGTCCTGGATATTGGAGTAGTGCCCTACCCGAATCGCGTAAACGTCGCCTCGCAGCACCGCATTCATCCAGACGCTGGCGTGCTCGCCCAATTCCACGTCGCCAACGATTTGGGCGGACTGATCGACGTAACAGGTCTCTGGAATAGTGGGCGAAATGCCTTTAAACGATCGGATCATGTTCTCTTTCCAGGATGTCGCTACTCAGACGAGTTGCCACAAGTAGCTAAAGATAATGAACATACCATGCCGCAAGCGGACGCCCCAAGTGAACCCCGAAGATCCGGCTGAACCTCGCGGGCTTTCGTGCCGGCTGAAGATTTCTCCCCCGATTGCCGATAGGGTCTGGGAGGACCTATGGCCAAAATCCTTGTGGCCGACGATTCGCGATTCCAGGTACAGCTCTTGTCGAGCTATCTCACCGCCGACGGTCATCAGGTGATCACAGCTTTGGACGCTATGCAGGCGTCGATGATCGCCTTGCGCGAGCTACCCGACGCTATTGTGCTTGATATCAACATGCCTGGTGGAACCGGATTCGCCGTGCTGAAACGCCTCCGGGCTTCGACCAAGACGTGCCACATTCCCGTGGTCATCGTGAGCGGAAATGAGATAGAACCTGGGCATGTTAAAGAAATTGGCGCTACCCGATTCCTGCACAAACCGGTCGAAGCCGCTGTACTCCCCGAGACGATCAACCAGATCGTCACCGTCCGGCGGTGAAATGATGTAATCGGCGGGTACGAACGCTTCCCGAAACCGGAACTTATCCCGAAAGAAAGGTCTTCCACCCATCCCCTCCCCGCCCGATCGTGCTATACAGAGAACAGTTTTCCGGGCTTCCGTTCCTGCGTCTCGTTCCCATCCTCAACGCAGGAGAAAGTCATGGGCTGCCCATCTCCCCGGAATTTGTGCGTTCCTCGGCTTAACTTCAAAGCTTCTCTGGTTCTCATCTTCGTCTTAACGCCCGTCCTAACTCTCGGACAGGATGCATCCACGGCCGCCCTTCGCGGTGTTGTGATGGATAGCCGTGGCGCTCTGGTCGAGGGTGCGACAGTTACCGCCGTCAGTGCCACCACGGGCATTCGCAACTCCGCAACTACCAATCGTGAAGGTATTTATTTCTTTGATCTGATGCCCCCCGGCGATTACTCGGCACGTGCCGAAGCAAAGGGGATGTCGCCGGAAGTGAGTCCCGGCCTGCATCTGGACGTAGGTGGAATTACCCAGCTGGATTTTCGGCTCTCGGTGGCAGGCACAAAAGAAACGGTCACGGTCTCGGGCGCGCCGCCGTTGGTGGAGACTCAACCCAGCGCCGTATCCGCTGTGGTGGAAGAATCCGCAATCGAGGGCTTGCCGCTGAATGGGCGCAGGTTCACCGACCTCGCCCTGCTGGCGCCCGGAGTGACGCAAGATCCGCGCGGGCTCACCTCCTCGTCCAATGGCGACCTTGCCTTCGGGGGAGTACGCGGTTATCAATCCAGCTATTTGGTGGACGGAACCGACAACAACAATGCATTCTTCGCGCAAGCCCGTGGACGCTATCGCGCGCCCTATCAGTTCAGCAATGAAGTGGTGCAGGAATTCAGGGTGTCGTCGAACTCCTATGGCGCAGAACTGGGACGTGCGGGGGGAGCGGTAGTGAATGTAATCACAAAGAGTGGCTCGAATCGTCTTCACGGCACCGCGTTTTATTTCATTCGCGACAGCGCCATGGCAGCACAGCAGCCCTTCCTCGACTTCAAACCCAGTTCGGACCAGCATCAGTTTGGCTTCACCGTGGGTGGTCCGATTAAGAGCAATCGGGCATTCTTTTTTGCCGGCTTCGACCAGCACCTGTTTTACGTCCCCACCATTGTCCGCTTTGTGAATGGCAGTTCTGTTCTGGTTCCGCAAGCCAGTACCGGTCCACTGAATCAAGGGGACTACGAAGACACCGACAAGGGCCTGGTACTCGCGGCTGCCACACAACTGTCGAGTTTGGCCGGACAATTCCGCTCCAAACTGCTGGGCAACGCTGGATTCGTCAAGATTGATCTGGCCCTGAATTCTCGCAATTACCTTTCCGCCCGCGTGAACACCTCCCGTTATTTCGGCACCAACAATGTATTCTTCGACCCCGCGAGTCCGATTACAACCTATGCCATCAGCGATAACGGAGAAGAGGATGTAAAGACGGAGAGCGCATCGGTGTCTCTCACCAGCGCGTTCACGACGCGTTTAACCAGCCACCTGCGTGGCCAGTTCTCGCGCGACCTGCAATTGTCGCAAAGCAACTCGAACGACGCGCTCACGCGGATTTACGGGATTTTCGACGGCTTCGGACGATCCACCATCCTCCCGCGGCAGGCCCGGGAGCACCGCCTCCATCTCGCCGAAACCCTGAGCTGGGAAACCGCCCGCCACACCTGGAAATTCGGCGGCGACTCGCTGTTCACCTGGATTTACAACTTCTTTCCGTCGCTGTCCGGAGGCGAATACTACTTTGACAACATTCGAGTCGATCCGTGGACTTTCGATCCCATGCGCACGGGAATGAAGATCACTCCACTTCGCGCCTATGCCCACGCCGTGCCCCGCTATTACATGCAGAACTTCGGCAACTACGACTCTCATCCCGATACCAACGAGTATGCCTGGTTCCTGCAGGACACCCTACGCGCAACCAGCCGCCTGGCTGTCAGTCTCGGCGTGCGCTATGACCTACAGACCTTCGATACCAAGGGTCTGATATCCAATCCCCTGTGGCCGGATTCAGGGAAGGTTCCCAATAACCGCAATAACTTCGCTCCCCGCATCGGAATGGCCTATTCGATCGGCGATCACAGGCCCGTGGTGATCCGCGCCGGATACGGCATCTTCTATACGCGCATTCCCCAGGTCTATACCTCGGCGGTGATTACCGGTAACGGTCTAAACAATTCCAATCTCTTTCTCGACAATCAGAATTTTTATGGCAACCGAATCTTTCCGCAATATCCTCAACCTCTCGTGAACTGTCCACCGGTTGCGACTTCGTGTTCTCCTCCGGCCAAGTTAAAAGCGTTTACAACCAGCGATATCTCCGCCTTCTCTCACAACTTCCGTACGCCGCATGTGCAACAGGGCAGCTTGAACGTGGAGCGCGAGGTTGGTCATCGACTGGCCGCTGGAGTCTCTTACCTTTATGTCCACGGTCAGAACCTGATTCGCGCCCGCGACGTTAACCTGCCCATCCCGCAGCAGGTTTCCTATCCTGTGTTCGATGAAACAGGAGTCAGCCTGCTCGGGTACTACAATGTTGACTCCTTCTCGTCATGGCAGTTCTCGCGCTCGATGACCTGCCCCTGGCCGCCCTGCATTAATCCACTTGGCCGACCTATCGCCAGCCTGGGTGCCATTAACGTCTTCGAGAGCGCCGCCTCCAGCTTCTACAACGCTATGACTATTTCCTTACGAAGACGAATGACCAATGGCGTTTATTTCAATGTGGGTTACACGCTAGCCCATGCTATCGACAACGGTCAGGACGCTCTTCTCACCGGGGGATCGCTGGTGCAGAACACTTACTCTCCGAATTCGCGTGGACCCAGCACCACCGATCAGCGCCATCGCCTCGTGTTCTCCTGGATAGCAGAACCGAGGCCTTTTCCTCGCAGCCACGACTTCTTGGCTAAGCTGTTGAATCACTGGCGTTTCTCCGGGGTAAGCACTTATGGCAGCGGGCGGCCGGTGGATGCGCGCATCTCCGGCGACCCCAACCAGGACGGCAACAATCTCAATGATCGCTTACCTGGCTACAGCCGGAATGCCTTTCTCGGGCCCGACTATGCCACGACGGATTTGCGTCTGGCGCGGCGACTGAATATCGGCAGCCGGCTGAAGCTGGAATTAATCGGGGAAGCGTTCAATGCATTGAATCGCGATAACCAGCGGGTCGATATCTCCAGCGATAGCTTTGTCAACCAGGCGGGCCAATTCGTGAAAGTGAATAAAATTGTGGGGATCAATAACTTCCCTGCTTATTACCAAAGGCGCGCTAACTTGCTGCGCGCCACCAGCGCATATGCGCCCCGGCAGATGCAATTGGCAGTGCGTTTATCATTCTGAGAAAACATGCGGCCACCGCGCCAAAAACCTGCTCGGCAGCCGCATTTTTCCTATCCAAAATCCCACTTAGGACTTGACTTGCCTGACGAACCTTGCAATAACTACAGGGTCCAAATAGGACGAGTTTGGGGGTGTGTAGTTTTGGCGGAAGTCAGAATTCAAGAGGGCGAATCCCTCGAGAACGCTCTGCGCCGATTCAAACGCAAGGTGCAACAGGAAGACATCATCAAGGAAGTGAAGCGTCACTCCTTTTACCTGAAGCCCGGCGAGAAGAAGCGCGTGAAAGAAGCGTTGGCGCGCAAGCGCAGTCGCAAAAAAGCACGTAAAGAACAGGAGTAATTACTGATTTTGGGTCGCTCCCTCTCGGGAGCGACCCCTCATAGTCTTTTCTGGCTCTCTTCCCCGGGCCTTAGGGTATTGCAGAAGTTCTAGAAGCATCCGTACGCCAGGCCGACGTACGGCGGGCCGAACCCAGGGACCACATACAAGCAGGGGTGGACACGAACTTCTGTCGTATTCGCGACGCGGATTGGCCCGCAGCGCATGCGACCGAGGGCCGAAGGGAGCTTTTCCATGGAATTCCAGGACAAGGTTCTGAAGTGTGTTGATTGCGGCGCCGATTTCATCTTCACCGCCGGGGAGCAGTTGTTCTTTCACGATAAGCAGTTCAAGAACGAGCCCAAGCGCTGCAAGATCTGCAAGGCCAAGCGAGTCGCTGTCCTGGGCGCGACCGCAGCGCCGGTTGGAAATCATACTTACAACAAAGTTGAGACGCGAACCAAGTGTTCGCAGTGCGGGAAGGAAACCACTGTCCCGTTCAAACCCACTCAGGGGCGCCCGGTATTTTGTCGGGAATGCTTTCAGCAACGCCGAACGTCTGCGGTAAGCGCCTGAGAGGGCCTGCCGCGCGCAGCTTGTGGGCAGCTTCCGCGGTCAGCTTACCTTCCGATTATTCTTTTCGGGGAAGTCCGCGCGCGTAGCCTGCAACGAGCGATCAAGAGACTGCGACTGTTTCTCGTCCTCGTGATTCACCAGCAAAGCTTCAATTTGGCGGACCAGATCCCGGGTGCCGATCGGCTTCACCAGCAGCGACTGTGCGCCGCGATCCTGCCAATTGCTGTCGGGAGGCGGATACGCCGTCAAAATAGCGGTTGCCGGACGATACTTCTGGGCGCGTGCTGCCTGTACCACTTGCCATCCCGCAGTTTCGGTTTCCATCCTCATGTCGGTGATAACCATGTGATAGGAACCCGTGTCCAGCTTGGTTTTGGCGTCGGAAACTGAGGTGGCCGTGTGCACGTCAAAATCATGCATTTCCAGCACAGCTTTCAACGTAAGCAGAACTGCCACATCATCGTCGACCAGCAGAATGCGCCGCTTCATCAAGCACTTCTCCCAATCTTGCAGGTCCGTCAGCCACTCACCCGCGCATACACCTACGATCTTCTACGCTACTATATGCGAGTGGCAAGATTTTACGTACAAAATTTTGGCTGTAGAGCGACCCAGGCGGACGGCGCCGCTATAGAGCGCCAGTTCAGGGATCGCGGTTTGCCGCGAGCAGCCACCCTCGATGAAGCTGACATTGTCATCCTCAATACATGTACGGTAACCGCCGCCGCCGATCAGGATGCCCGTGCCACCATCCGGCGCATCCATCGGGAAAATCCCGGTGGTCGCATCATTGTGACCGGCTGCTATGCCCAGCGGGCCCCTCAGGAAATTGCCGCTCTGCCCGGCGTCACACAAGTAATCGGAAATTCCGATAAGCACCGCCTCGCCGAAATCGCAATGCCGGACTTGCCCCTCTCTTCAGGGTTGCCATTCCGAGCGAAGCGAAGAATCTGCAGTTCCGGATCAGCAAGTACGTCAAAGAATCTCGTCCCCCTGGCCGCATTGACTGAGAACCAGGAACTGAGAACTGAGAACTCGATTTTCGTTTCCGATATCTTCGCCCACACGGAACTGCTCGCAGCCCCGGTTTTCGACGCCGCCAACGACCGCACCCGCCCGAACCTAAAGGTACAGGACGGCTGCGATAACCGGTGCTCGTTCTGCATCATTCCGTACGTTCGCGGACAAAGCCGTTCGCTGCCTCTCGCGCAGGTCATAGGCGAAGTGAACACTTTGGTCAGCGCCGGCTATCGTGAAGTGGTGATATCGGGTATCAACCTGGGCCGCTGGGGACGGGATTTAGTCGTCGGTCTTCAGTCGTCAGCCGTCAGCCAAGATAGTCTTCGCCAACGACCAACGACTAACGACCAACGCCTGGGTTCAAGCCAACGATCAAAGACCAAAGACCAACGACTCGGCTTCGAAGACCTGGTCTGTGCGATTCTCCACGAAACCAGGCTGGAAAAGCTGCGCATCAGTTCGGTTGAACCGATGGATTGGAGCGACGAACTGATCAAGCTGGTCGCATCATCTCCGCGCATCGCCAAGCATGCGCACGTGCCCATGCAGTCAGGCAGCGATCGCGTGCTTCGCGCAATGCACCGAAAATATCGGCCCTGGCACTATCGGGAGAAGATCGAGAAGATTCGCGCTGCCATGCCGACTGCCGCGATCGGTGCCGATGTCATGGTCGGCTTTCCCGGCGAGTCCGACGAGGATTTCGAGCAGACCCGCCGTATGGTCGAGGAACTCCCCTTCACCTACCTGCACGTGTTCACCTACTCCTCGCGCCCAGATACGCCCGCCGCCACCATGTCTAATCAAGTTCCGGTTCAGGTCGCAAGGGAACGTAACCGCATTCTGCGCGAGCTCGCCAGTGACAAGAAGCTGGCGTTTATGCGCTCGTTTGTTGGCAAGACCATCGACGCCATCACCCTCAACGTGTCCGATGGCGAGCGCACCGAGGCGTTGACGGATAACTATCTGAAGCTGCGACTCGCTGGAACATGGCAGGCAAATCAGTGGATCAGTACTCGTGTCCAATCGGTAGTTGATGGCCAGCTGATAGGTGACCCGAGCTTCGGTTGGCCGGACGGCCGTGAGCGGCCGTCCCTACTCAGTTCGTGTCAGAACACCGCAATCCAGTCTGCATCCGAGACGGCGCCACAAGCTGAGAGCTGACGGCTGAAAGCTGACAGCTATTTTTGCTATAATCTTCTATCCCACTCGCACAGTCAGCGACCGGAGGATTGTATCGATAAGCGTTTTATCCGCACCAATGAGCGTATCCGCGCACGCGAAATCCGCGTGATTGATGATGAAGGCCAGCAGATGGGAATCATGCCGCCCTTCGAAGCGCTCAAGAAAGCCCGCGAACAAAACCTGGACCTGGTTGAGATTTCTCCCACCGCCAATCCACCCGTATGCCGCATCATGGATTACGGCAAGTATCTCTACCAGCAGGAAAAGAAAGAGCGCGAGGCTAAGAAGCATCAGAAGACGATTACGGTCAAGGAAGTGAAGTTCCGCATTAACGTGGACGATCACGATTACGAGACCAAAAAGAACCACGTGCTGCGGTTCCTGGACGAAGGCGATAAAGTCAAGGCGACCATCTTCTTCCGTGGCCGCGAAATGACGCGCACCGGCCTGGGACGGGAAATCCTGGAGCGCCTCATCAAGGATATCGGCGAGCACGGGATCGTCGAATTCAGGCCACGGCAGGAAGGCAACACGCTGCATTTGATCCTGGCACCGAAGAAGGCCGAGGCTCCGAAGAAAGAGCACAGGCCGCCAGCACCGCAGCAGCGCGCCAGCCAGGCGTAGAAAAGGCACCATTCAGCAGTCAGCACTCAGCATTCAGTCGCTTGAGATTACTGCCACTGCTTAAGTACTGAATGCTGAGTGCTGAATGCTAACCTGAGAACTGACAACCGAGAACTGAGAACTACTTAAATGCCAAAGTTGAAAACACACAGCGGCGCTTCCAAGCGCTTCAAGAAAACCGGGACAGGAAAGGTGAAGCGCGGCCATTCGCACCTGCGCCACATCCTGACCTCCAAAGACAAGAAGCGGAAACGTAAACTAGGGACGGCCACGCTGGTCGATCCCGCGGATCAGCCGAAGATCAAGCGCATGATCCCGTACTAGTCGTTAGTCATTCGGCGTTGGTCGTTGGCCAACGCCGCAGCGGGTTGCTAGCAGCTAGAGGCTAGTAGCTAGAAGCTGCCAAGGCGCGTGAAGAGGTCATAGACGTCCTACCTCCAGCCGCCGTAAATAGAAATGAAAAGGAGCAAGTCATGCCTCGTGTCAAACGTGGAACCAAACGCCGCGCCAAGCGCAAAAAGATATTAGATCGCGCCAGCGGTTATTTCCTTACTAAATCGAAACTCTACCGCTCCGCCAAAGAAGCCGTCGAGCGCGGCTTGAAGTTCGCCTACTCCGGACGCAAGCAGAAAAAGCGCCAGTACCGCTCGCTGTGGATCGTCCGCATCGGCGCCGCTGCCAAGCTGAACGGGATGAGCTACAACCAGTTCATCCACGGGCTGAAGACTGCCGGCGTGGAACTGGATCGCAAGATCCTTGCCGATCTGGCGGTCAACGATCCCGGCGCCTTTAAAAGCCTCGCCGAGCAGGCGAGGGGCGCTCTCGGCGGGGCCGCGTAATACCAGCCTTTAGCTTTTAGCTATTAGCCTTTAGCTTGTTCATGCTGATGCCAGCATTCGGCATCGGAACAACTCATGTAGGGACGGCCGCCCTTCGACTTCGCTCAGGGCAGGCTTTCGGCCGTCCGGGTTGGTTGTTCACCATTTAGGTTTGTCATTCCGAGCGAAGCGAGGAATCCGGATTTTGCCCGCACGAGCAAGAACCTAGATCCCGCGCTTCGCTCGGGATGACAATGTGACTAGACGTGGCCTACACCGTTCCCAAATTGACGGACTACTCGGCGGCTTCACTTGACGCGTCGGTTCGCGATCTCCTGTCCGCACTCCATTCGGAAGCGGCGGCAGTCCGCAACCAGGCCGATTGGAAGATCTTCCGCGACCGCTGGGTGGCGCGAAAGAATGGTGTGCTCACGCAAGTCAATGACATCTGGCTGAAAGCAGCGCCAAAAGATGCCAAGCGCGACGTCGGCCAGCGCGTAAACGAAATCAAGAAGCGCGTCGAAGAAACCGTCGATCAATCGGCTGAACGGCTAAAAACCGGTGGCTCGGCTCTTGAATCGGAGCGCCTCGACATCTCCTTTCCCGGCATTCGCCGCCCCATCGGAGCCGAGCACCCCGTCATCCAGACGACGAACGAAATCGTCTCCGTCTTCCGCAACCTCGGTTACTCGGTCGAGGAAGGCCCCGAGATCGAAACCGACTACTACAATTTCGAGTCGCTGAATTTCCCGCCGAATCATCCGGCGCGCGATACCCAGGACACGCTCTTCATCGCCAAGCAGGAAGCGAAGGCGCTGCGTGAGCGCCTGTTGCTGCGCACGCACACGTCTCCCGTGCAGATTCGCACTATGGAGAAGCTGAAGCCGCCGATCCGAATCGTGATCCCGGGCAAGGTCTACCGCAACGATCCCCCCGATGCCAGCCACTCGCCTATGTTCCACCAGATCGAGGGCCTGGCCGTCGACTACAACATCAAGTTCGGCGACCTCAAGGGCACGCTCGACCACTTCATCAAGGCATTGCTGGGCTCAAGTGTTAAGACGCGCTTCAAGCCGTCCTTCTTCCCTTTCACCGAACCCAGCGCTGAGATGATGGTCAGTTGCTTCATCTGCGGCGGCAGCGGCTGGCGCGGAACCGAGCCCTGCCGCCCCTGCAAGCAGAGCGGCTGGATCGAGATTCTCGGCTGCGGCATGGTCGATCCGAATGTCTTCGAGTTCGTGAAGCACAACGGTTATGACCCCGAAAAAATTTCCGGATTTGCCTTTGGCATGGGCGTGGACCGAATTGCCATGCTGAAGTATGGACTCGATGATTTGCAATTGTTCTTTCAGGGAGATGTGAGGTTTTTGGAGCAGTTTGTTTAAAGAGGTCGTGCGTCGTTGGTCGTGCGTCGTGGGCGAAGCAAAAACAGCACGTTGTCATTGCAAACGGCTTCGGCATGAGAAATCCCGGCTTCGAATGAGCTAAATGAAACTTTCTGCACATTGGATTCGCGACTTCGTTGATCTGCC
>DASUWH010000051.1:0-130595 GCA_036378535.1 Terriglobales bacterium
TTGTGCATAGCCGCGATCTCCAGCATGCGCGCCTGCTTTACCTCAACCTTCCGGGATACTGGCTGCGTGCCGTCATCTATTTCGTGATCTGGCTGGGTCTGGCTTACCTGCTGAGCAAATGGTCGGCCGAGCAAGACCATCCACCGGTGCGCGACCTCAGCCGCCGGTTTTCAAAGATGAGTTCGGCGGGCCTGATCCTTTATGCATTCACCATCACTTTCGCCGCGATTGATTGGGTGATGTCGCTGGATGCGAGCTGGATTTCCACGGTCTATGGCCTGATCTTCCTCGCCGGGCAAGTCCTGATTGCGATTTGCTTCCTGGTGTCGGTCGAGACCATGCTCTCGAAATACCAGCCTTTCTCCGAGGTGCTGACTCCAAACAATCTGGGCGACCACGGCAACCTGATTTTGACTTTTGTCATGCTGTGGGCCTACATGTCATTTTCCCAACTGCTGATTATGTGGTCGGGAAATCTGCCGGAAGAGATTCGCTGGTATCTGCCGCGCTGGCACAATGGCTGGCAATTTGTAGGGCTTGGTCTGGCCGGCTTGCACTTTGCCCTTCCCTTCGCCTTGTTGCTTTCGGCGCCCCGCAAACGAAACCCTCATCGCCTGGTCAAGGTGGCGATATTGGTTTTCATCATGCGCTGGGTGGACTTGTTCTGGTTCATCGAACCCAACGAGCACCCACGATTTTTCGTGCACTGGCTGGACATCGTCATTTCCATTGCCATCGGGGGACTCTGGCTGGCGTACTTCTTCTACAACTTGAGATCGCGTCCGCTGCTGGTCCTATATGACCCGCGCACACAGGCAGCACTAGAGCCGGCACATGAGTGAAGAATTGCACAATCCCGAAGTTGAATACGAGCGCACCGACCTGAGCGCATTTGCTATCCTGGCCTTCCTGGCCGGGCTGGCGATCGTTGGTTTTGTGATGCACATTATCTTGGTCGGCATGTTCAGCTACCTGGATACATACACCAAGACACATCAGGCGGCGACCAACCCGCTCGCCCCTCGGACATCGGTAGATTTGCGCAATCCAGACCCCACGGTTGCAAACGAGTTCCCGCTGCCCAGGCTCGAAACCAACGAATTGGGCCAGCTGAACGACCAGCGCCTGCAGGAAGAAAACATTCTGAATACATACGGCTGGGTGGATCAAAAGGCCGGCATCGCGCATGTCCCGATTGATCGTGCGATGCAGCTGCTGGCGCAACGCGGCCTGCCCGTAGCTCCGCCGAACCTGCAACAGCAAGCCAGCAAGTCACAAACGGTAAACCATGCAGCAAACGCAGTCCCGCGGGAAAGCAAGAGGCGATAGTTGCTAGAAGATATCTCATCGATCGATTTTGAAAGGGCCGCAGCTTCAGCCGCGCCGACGGAGCCGCTTAAATATTGGGCTTTAGCCCCTGAGGAGCTAGTAAGGAAAAGCAGTTGGCAGTGAGCAGCTGCAGCCTCGAAGAGGCGGTACTCATTAGCACGGCGAGGCGGTAGTTGCGAGCGATTGGCGAATACCTTGGAACTGGCACCTGGGAGCCAGGAAAAGCAGTTGCCAGTGAGAAGCTGCAGCCTCGAAGGCGGAACTCATTAGCCCAGCGCGGCGGTAGTTTCGAGCGATTGGCGAATACCTTGGAACTGGTACCTGGGAGCTAGGAAAAGCAGTTGCCAGTGAGAAGCTGCAGCCTCGAAGAGGCGGAACTCATTAGCCCAGCGCGTAAGCGCTGGGGACAGCCGAATGAACGGCAAAGCCCCGTAAGGGGCGCCAGAGGGTAACAGTGAGCAGTCGTTTACAAATCGCATTACTGATCGTGGGGATGGCCGCAACCGCCTGGGCGCAAGGCATGGGTCCGAGCATCGAATCCCCGCCCGCGAGCGTGCGCCCCCCCGGCCTGAAGCATGTTGGTATCGAGCAACACCTGAACGAACAAATTCCGACGGACCTGATGTTCCGCGACGAATCCGGGAGATCGGTTCGCCTTGAAGATTATTTCGGCAAACGGCCAATGATCCTCAACCTGGTCTATTACAAGTGCCCCATGCTCTGCAGCGAAGTGCTCAGCGGCCTGACCGCCGCGCTGAAGCCGATGCAGTTCGATGTTGGCAAAGATTTCGACGTGCTCACCATCAGCTTTGATCCGCGCGAAACCCCGCAGGACGCGACCGGCAGCAAGGCCAAATGGCTGCAACGGTACGGTCGTCCGGGCGCGGAAAAGGGCTGGCATTTTCTCACCGGTCCACAGGATTCCATTGATGCTCTGACCAGGGCGGCGGGCTTTCAGTACGACTACAACGAGAAGAGCGGTCAATTCGCACACGCGACCGCCATCCTCGTGCTTACTCCGGAAGGCAAGATCGCACAGTACTACTACGGCGTGGAATTTTCGCCCAAGGATCTGCGACTAGCCATGGTTCAGGCCTCGAACCACAAGATTGGCAGTCTTGCAGATCAGGTGCTCCTCTATTGCTATCACTACGATCCGAATGCGGGACGCTATAGCGTACTCATCCTGCGGGTCCTGCGCCTGGCCGGAGTGGCAACTATGATCATCCTCGGCGGATTCATGGTTCTTATGTTTCGCCATGACCTGACTCAAGGGAAATCGCAACTGGGACGGATTCACTAACCTATGTTCTCGAACACTTTTCCACTTTGGCCGACGCGAGCCTCGACCATCTCGGGGCAGGTGGATGCGCTATTCATCTTCTTGCTGTTGTTGTGCGGGTTGATGTGCGTTTCCATCTTCATCGCCATTGTGGTGTTTGCCATTCGTTACCGCCGTCGGCCCGGCCACGTAGCCACCCAAATCGAAGGCTCGAACGCCGTTGAATTCGCCTGGACTTTCATTCCCGCCGGCATCTTCCTGGTCATCTTTGTCTGGGGCGCCTACATCTATTTCCTGGAGCGGACCCCGCCTAAAGATTCGATGGACGTCTACACCGTCGCCAAGCAGTGGATGTGGAAATTTCAGCATACTGAGGGCCAGCGCGAGATCAACGAACTGCACATCCCGGTAGGCCGCGATGTGCGCGTAATCATGACCTCGCAGGACGTGATCCACAGCTTTTATGTCCCCGCTTTCCGGATCAAACAGGACGTGTTGCCGGGCCGCTATACCATCGCGTGGTTTCGTGCGACCAAAGCTGGAACGTATCATCTGTTCTGCGCCGAATACTGCGGCACCAATCATTCGGGCATGATCGGGGATGTTGTCGTCATGGAACCGGCGCAGTTCCAGAGTTGGCTCAGTGGGGGCGGACCCATGGGATCCCTGTCTCAAACCGGGCAGGGAATTTTCCAGTCCCTGGGATGCTCGACCTGTCACCGCATGGATACGCAGGGCCGCGGTCCCAACCTGATGGGCATCTTCGGAAAACCGGTTCTACTCGAAGACGGCAGAACGGTCACCGCCGACGAGAACTACATTCGCGAGTCGATTCTCAGTCCGGCAGCCAAGGTCGTCTCGGGGTTCAAACCCATCATGCCCACGTTCCAGGGTATTGTCAGCGAAGAACAACTGAATGCGCTGGTCGCGTACATCAAGTCGTTGAGCCCGCAACCCTCAGGGCCAGCGCAGACCCCAACTCTCAAAGTACCGGACGCGTCTAAAGCGGACTCGCGGCAAAGGTGAATGAAGTATGGCAAGCACTGCAGTGGCAGCACCCGAACGTGAAAATTATCTGAATAAGGAGTACGGCATAGGCTCGTGGCTGTTCACCACTGACCACAAGCGCATCGCCCTGCTTTACCTGATCACGATCACGTTCTTCTTCTTTATCGGCGGTTTCTTTGCGCTCCTGATTCGACTGGAACTGCTGACGCCCGAAGGGGATCTGCTCCTTCCCGATACCTACAACAAGATGTTCACCATGCACGGCCAGGTCATGATCTTCTTCTTCCTGATTCCGGCCGTGCCCGCCGTGCTCGGAAATTTTCTTATCCCCATCATGATTGGAGCCAAGGACCTGGCCTTCCCGCGCATCAACCTGCTGAGCTGGTATCTGCTGGTGATCGGTGGCCTGATGATGATCTATACCATCCTCTCGGGTGGTGTCGATACCGGTTGGACCTTTTACACTCCGCTTAGCACGCATTTCCTCGATACGCACGTAATTGCTGCCGCGCTGGCGATTTTTGTCGCCGGTTTTTCTTCCATCCTGACCGGGTTGAATTTCATCGTCACCATTCACCGCATGCGCGCCCCGGGGATGACCTGGTCGCGCCTGCCGCTCTTCGTTTGGGCGAACTACGCCACCGCCATAATTCAGGTTTTGGGAACGCCGGTGCTGGCGATCACCCTCATGCTGGTCGCGCTGGAGCGCGTCTTCAATCTCGGTATCTTCAACCCACAGCTGGGCGGAGACCCGCTCCTCTTCCAGCACCTGTTCTGGTTCTACTCCCATCCTGCCGTCTACATCATGATTCTCCCCGGCATGGGCGTGGTCAGCGAAATCGTGACCTGCTTCGCGCACAAGCGGATTTTCGGCTACAAATTCATGGCTTTGGCAGTAATTGCCATCGCGGTGTTGGGATTTCTAGTCTGGGCGCACCACATGTTCGTGGCCGGCATTTCCCTGTATGCGGCGATGGTATTTTCCCTGCTGAGCTATTTCGTCGCTGTGCCTTCTGCCATCAAGGTGTTCAACTGGACGGCGACGATGTTCAAAGGTTCGGTCTCATTCAGCACTCCCATGCTGTACGCCTTTGGCTTCATTGGATTGTTCACCATGGGCGGCCTGACCGGGTTGTTCCTGGCAGCGCTGGGAATCGACGTGCATGTGACCGACACCTACTTCGTCGTCGCCCACTTCCACTACATCATGGTGGGAGGCATGGTGATGGCCTACATGGGTGGCATGCATTTCTGGTGGCCCAAGATTTCCGGACGCTTGTATCCGGAAAACTGGGGCCGCTTAGCCGCGCTCATCATCTTCATCGGCTTCAACCTGACATTCTTCCCCCAATTCGTGCTCGGCTATCTCGGGATGCCGCGGCGGTACTGGCAATATTCGCCCGAGTTCCAGGTACTGAATGTGCTCTCAACCGCTGGTGCAACAATTCTGGCGGTGGGCTATCTGCTGCCGATGGTCTATTTCTTGTGGTCGATGCGCTATGGAAAGCACGCGCCGGATAATCCCTGGAATGCCGCTGGACTCGAATGGAAAATCAGTTCTCCGCCGACCACGTTTAACTTCGAGGAGACGCCCGTCGTCACCTGGGAAGCTTATAACTACGACGAAATTCCGGAGGAGGTCCCCGTTGGCTGATAGTCCAGTCCTCGCCACCCACAACCCGGACCTGCAGCACCACTTCGCCACCATGGAGCAGCAGACCGAAGCTGCCATCATGGGTATGTGGGTGTTCCTGATCACGGAAATCATGTTCTTCGGCGGCATGTTTGCGGGCTATATGATCTACCGCTTCATGTACTACCAGGCCTGGCTCGAGGGCAGCCAGCATATGGATTTCTGGTGGGGCACGATCAATACTGTTGTCCTGCTGTGCAGCAGCTTGACCATGGCCTTAGCGGTGCGCGCTACTCAATTAGGATTGCGCAAGACCACCGTCACTTTGCTCATGTTCACAATTCTCTTCGGATTGGCCTTCCTGGGAATTAAAGCTATCGAGTACTACGGGCACATCGTGGTCGATCATCAGTTCCCGGGTCCCGGTTTCCGCTTTGCGGGAGCAAACTCGTCGCAGGTAGAGATGTTCTTTTCATTCTATTTTGCGATGACCGGATTCCACGCTCTGCACATGGTCATCGGTGTCGGTTTGGTGGCCTTCATTGCCTATGAAGCCTGGAAGGGCCGCTACGGAGCCCACTACTACACGCCCGTCGAAAATGTGGGCCTGTATTGGCACTTTGTGGATATTGTCTGGATTTATCTTTACCCGCTGTTTTACCTGATCAGCCACATACATCGGAAATAGGAAAGAAGAATGTCAGCACACATCCCGACTAAGAAATTTCTGGTGACGATCTGGGGATCGTTGATCTGCCTGACCGTGCTTACTGCGGCCGTTTCCTATCTTGAACTCGGGCGTTTCAACATTGTCCTGGCGCTCGTGATCGCCACCTGCAAGATGCTGCTGGTTGCCCTGTTCTTCATGGGCGTGAAGTACATCAGCGAAAAGATGACTATCGTCGTCATCGTTGCAGGGCTCTTCTGGCTTTTCATCCTGCTCGCCCTCAGCATGACCGACTACTTCAGCCGGAGCTGGGTGTAGACCCTTCCAGGTAAATCATTCCCATTGTCATCCTGAGCGGAGTGGCTGCTGCGCAAAGCGCAGCAGCTGCGGAGTCGAACGACCCCGCAAAAAATATGACGGCAAATCTGTAGGGGCATTTCTACCACATTGTTGACGGTGGTCAGCGGTACCAACGCCCAGCGTGAGCGATGAGAATTCCCTTATGAGTCTGTGCTCAGTTCGGCCGACCTGGGTCCTTCGACGCGGGCTTTCGCGCTCGCTCAGGATGACAGCCTTGAGTGATTTCAAGGCGTTTAACGTCCTTGCGCCGATTTCCCGTTTCCTTGAAGATGTCAGGCGAGGATTTTCATGCCCGATGGCTCCATGCCAGTCCTGCAACCTTCACGTCCCGCTACTAAGTCGGCGAGGGTAGACGCGCTCGGCTTGGCTGCCGCGCTGCGCCGCCAGATTCGCGGCGAGGTGCGTTTCGACAACGGCAGCCGCGCTCTTTACGCGACGGATGGATCGAATTACCGGCAGGTTCCCATTGGCGTGGTTGTTCCGCGAGATGTTGAGGACGTGATCGCGTCCATCGCCCTCGCGCGAGAATTCGGCGCCCCGGTTCTGTGTCGTGGCGGAGGGACATCGCTGGCCGGGCAGTGCTGCAACGTTGCCGTCGTGCTGGACATGTCGAAGTACCTCAACCGCATCCTGGAAATTGATCCGGATCGGCGCTTCGCCCGCGTTCAACCTGGGGTCATCCTCGATAATCTGCGCAATGCCGCCGAGAAGCACCACCTCACGTTCGCTCCCGACCCCGCGACCCACGACCGCTGCACCCTTGGCGGGATGATCGGAAACAACTCCTGTGGAGTGCATTCGGTCATGGCGGGCAAGACCGACGACAATATCGAGGAACTGGACATCCTGACTTACGACGGCATCCGCCTGAAAGTGGGCGCCACCACCAGCGACGAACTGGAGAAAATCGCCCGCGAACCCGGCCGCCGCGGAGAAATCTATTCCCGGCTCGCGGCTATCTCGGCCGCGCACGCCGACCAGGTTCGTAAACGATATCCGAACATTCCTCGCCGCGTGTCGGGATACAACCTCAACTATCTTCTTCCCGAAAACGGGTTCCATGTTGCCCGCGCGCTGGTCGGCTCAGAGGGTACCTGTGTCACCGTACTCGAGGCCACTTGCCGCCTGGTGCACAGCCCGCAGTACCGCACGTTGGCGGTAGTCGCGTATCCCGACATTTATTTGTGCGCCGATCACGTCCCCGAAATCATGTCGTACGGCCCTATCGGCCTCGAGGGCATCGACGAGTTCCTCGTCAACTGGACAAAACGCAAAAATCTAAATTCAGATGGGCTGGCGCTGCTGCCCGAAGGCAATGGATGGCTGCTGGTCGAATTCGGCGGCGAGACTCAGAAAGAAGCTGATGATCGCGCGCAAAAGATGGTTCATGGGCTGCAGCGTGGTGCGAAGGCCCCGAACGTAAGGCTCTATCGGAATCGCGAGGAGGCCAAAAAAGTATGGGTGGTGCGCGAGTCCGCCCTCGGCGTCACCTCACATGTTCCTGGGGAGGCGCTGAACTGGGAAGGCTGGGAAGACTCAGCTGTTCCTCCCGAGAAGCTGGGTAAATATCTTCGCGACCTGCGGCAGTTAATGAACGAGTACTCCTATGCGGGAGCCTTTTACGGTCATTTCGGTCACGCCTGCGTTCACACGCGCCTCAGCTTCGATTTGGAGAGCGAAGCCGGCATCCGCAAATTCCGCTCTTTCGTCGAGCACGCCGCCGACCTGGTGGTCAGCTACGGCGGTTCCATCTCCGGCGAGCACGGCGACGGCTTGGCGCGCTCGGAATTGTTGCCCAAGATGTTCGGTCCCGAACTGATCGAAGCCTTTCGGCAATTCAAAACTGCCTGGGATCCGGACTGGAAGATGAATCCCGGCGTGCTGGTTGAGCCGCATCGTCTGGATGAGAATCTGCGCTTGGGCGTTGATTACGAGCCTTGGGCTCCGGAGACTCACTTTCACTATCCCGAGGATCACGGTAGCCTGGCCCGCGCGACCTTGCGTTGTGTCGGAGTCGGCAAGTGTCGGCGCGAAGAGGGCGGCGTGATGTGTCCCAGCTACCGCGTCACCCACGAAGAGGAGCACTCCACCCGCGGCCGGGCTCACCTGCTCTGGGAGATGACTCAGCGGGATGTCATCCAGGACGGCTGGCGGGATGAGCATGTCAAGGAATCGCTCGACCTCTGTCTCGCGTGCAAGGGCTGCAAGAGCGATTGCCCAGTGGGGGTGGATGTTGCCACCTACAAGTCCGAGTTTCTCTCTCATTACTACGAGGGACGGCGCCGTCCCCTCAACGCATATGCTTTCGGCAATATTGATATTTGGGCACGGCTGGCGTCGGCCGCTCCGGGATTCGCCAATCTCACCACGCAGTTGCCGTTCCTCAGAGACCTGGCAAAGCTCGTGATGGGTGTGCGTCAGCAGCGGCGCATTCCCGCTTTCGCGCCGCAGACATTTAAAAGCTGGTTCCGGCGGCATGAATCCGCCAATCCCGGTGGGCCGCCCGTTATCTTGTGGGCGGATACTTTTAATAACTACTTTCTCCCGGATACGGCCATCGCCGCCGTCGAAGTTCTTGAGGCTGCCGGATACGAGGTGCTGGTTCCGGCCGAGAACCTCTGTTGCGGCCGGCCGCTCTACGATTGGGGCATGCTGGGCCGGGCTAAGGATCTCCTGCTGCTCGTCCTCGATACCCTGGCGCCTTACATCGAAGCTGATGTTCCGGTGGTGGGATTAGAACCCAGTTGCGCCGCCGTCTTCCGCGATGAACTCAGGAATCTCTTCCCCAAAGATCAGCGCGCCCGCCGCCTCTCCGAACAGACCCACCTGCTAAGCGAATTCCTGGCCAAATGTGCTCCGGACTTCGAGCTGCCTCGTCTGGACCGCACGGCCATCCTTCATGGGCATTGCCACCACAAGTCCATTATGAAGATGAACGACGAAGAGGCTGTCCTCAGCAAGATGGGCATCGATTTTGCCGCACCTGCCCAGGGATGCTGCGGGATGGCGGGGGCCTTCGGCTTTGAGAAGGACAAATATGAAGTCTCCGTTGGCGTAGGCGAACTGGAACTGCTTCCTGCAGTCCGGCGCGCTTCCCCGGAGGCGCTCATTATCGCCGACGGTTTCAGCTGCCGCGAACAAATCGCGCAATGCACGGACCGCCATGCCCTCCATCTGGCGGAAGTTATTCAGATGGCGCTCGGCGATGGCCCATACGGCATTCCTGGCCCTTATCCAGAGCGGCGGCGGGTGCGCGAAAGGGAGCGGGCAGTACAAGGCTCAATGTTGCGGGCAGGCTCCGCCGTCGCGGGCATGGCGCTTGCAGCAGGAGTACTGTGGGGCCTGAGTCGGAATCGCCATTGATGGAATGCGCCGAGCGGCTGGACCGCCGGAGCGACCGTCCCTACCTGCGTGGAATTTAGCATTTATTTTCAACAACTTGCACCTTCGTACCTCGCCATCTGTTCCCCAAAATGGGAAAATAGTGCTTGCGCCGGTAAGCCTCGGCCTCGCCCCGACCCTCTGGCCAGCCTGTGGACACTGATATGGACACCCAAACCAAAGCTCCGCTTGTCGTTCAGGACATCTCGAGCAAACTCCGCCAGGAGCCTGTCGCCGAACGGTCGGTGCACGGTTCTCTGCTGGTTTTAATGCAGTTCGACGTATGCGAAGAGATCCGCCTCGACCAGTTGCGTGAGATTTTCGGGGCCCGCCGCCAGGAAGCCACCTTCAAACACCCCGCTCCCGGCTACGTTCGCTATGAGCGGCCGCCCGTCGTCGAGTCAATTGAGCCGCTGCTCCTGGAAAGCGGCGAACGCCTGGAAGGACAGATCAAGTATTACGATTACGGCGTTGTCAGCTTGATTTTTGAGCTGCCCTTTTCGGGCGATTGGGACAAGCTGGTGCAACTCTCCAGCCGCTGGGTATGGAACTCCGATTTCGAGCGCTTTGCCTCGCGCATTGCCCGCCAGAAGCTGGAAAGGGCCGCTCCCGCCATCCTAAAGCCCTACAAAGATTGGCTGAGCGAGGACTATTTTGTCTTCCACGTGCGCGAAGTGGCGGGATCGCCCTCCGCGGCAGACCTGCTGGCCAGGCAGGGCGCCCAGATCGCCCAAATCGTGCGCGGTGAAACCGCTCAACTCTCCGAAGGCGAACGCCAGGAAATCCTGCAGGGCCGTATTTCGTACTATCCCAATGATCTGGCTGTAATCGGCTGGAACGGAGCTTTTATCTACGACTCCCCCGCGGGCGCCGAGACAGCCATTCAGTTGCTGGAATATGCGAATTCGCAGTTGCTCGAATTCCGGCACTACGACGAATTCATGACCAGACAGTTGGCAACTGTCTACGACTCGCTGGAAGAAGGAAACGGGATTCTGCGCCGCTGGCGTATGGCTCGCCGAGCATCGCGCCTGCATACCGTGTTGCTGGACGTCATGGAGCTTACCGAACGCGTCGACAACGCCATTAAGTTCCTTAGCGACATGTTCTCCGCCCGTCTCTACCGCCTGGCAGCCGCCAAGGTCGGCGTGCCCGATTACAAAGATCTCGTCAACGAAAAGCTTCGCACCGCCGAAGAACTCTACCGCTTCATGGTCGATCAATTCCATCAGGGCCGCGCTTTCGCTCTGGAACTGATGGTTGTCGTCATCCTTATTGTAGAATTCATAGCTCTGTTCTACGGCAAGCCACTCTAAGCCCACTAGCACAGTCCACGTAGGGGCGGCCAACTCGGCCATCCCTGCGTAGGGGCAGGTGCCCACACCTGCCCAGGCGAGCAAAGCTCGCCTGATGTTTTCGCGCGGAGGCAGGATGAGAGGTCTGGAAGGCAAACGTGTCCTGATCACCGGCGGCGCCAGCGGCATTGGTGCTGCAACCGCGGCGCGCTTTCTGGAAGAAGGCTCAGCCGTGTGTATCCTGGACCGTAACACTCAAGGGCGGCAGTGCATCCAGCACGAACTACCTGACTTGGCTGGAACCGTCGATGCCGACGTCTCCAATCTGGCGCAGGTCGAGGCTGCCATCGACGACGCAATCAAGCTGATGGGCGGTCTGGATGTCGTGGTCAACAACGCCGGCATCAGTATCCGTCACGACTTCCTCGAGATCACTCCCGAGGAATGGGCGAAAGTAATGGCTGTGAACCTGACCGGCGTGTTCTATGTCGCGCAAACCGCAGCCCGGCACATGGTTCGCCACGGCGGAGGCGTGATCCTGCAGACTGCCTCCACCAACGGCTTGGTCGGACAACCTTTCTATGCCGACTACAATGCGACTAAGGCTGGCGTCATCGAGCTCACCAAGAGTATGGCCCTGGAACTGGCACCGAAGATTCGCGTCTGCGCCGTGGCGCCCGGGTACGTGCTCACTCCCATGCAGCGTGCCGAGTACACCGACGAGATGCTCGAGGAAGTCAATCGCAAGGTCCCACTTGGCCGGCACGCCAGGCCGGAGGAGATTGCGGCATTGTTCGCGTTCCTGGCCTCGGACGACGCCGCTTACATCACCGGGCAGGTGTTCACGATCGATGGAGCCGAAACGGCCGGGGGGCTGGCCAGCAGATGAGATCGCCGGGAACACAATTCAGCCACGCCGTGCATGAAACAATTTAGACCAGTACGTAAGCGCTGGGTAGAGGTGCGGTTCCAAATGAAGCCCCGGAGGAGCGGCACCAATTGACCGATGTCTCCCTACAATCGAAAATAGCTCTTATCACGGGCGCAGCCTCCGGAATCGGCCGTGCCACCGCCCAGCTTTTCGCCCGCGCAGGCGCATCTCTCGTGGTGGTTGACGTGAATGACAGTACGGGCAATCGGGTTGCCCAAGAGATTTCCGACGGAGGCGGCCGGGCACAATTCTTCAAAGCTGACGTAAGCCGATCGGAAGACTGCAAGCGCGTGCTCGACGGCACCATTGCTGATTTTGGCCACATCCATATTCTCTTCAACAACGCCGGGATCATCCGCCGCTCGACCGTGGTGGATCTGAGTGAGCAAGATTGGGATCGCGTCATGGACGTAAACGTGAAATCCATCTTCCTGATGTCCCGGCTTGTAATTCCCGTAATGGCCGCGCAAGGCGGTGGTTCGATCATCAACACAGCGTCGGGCTGGGGACTGACCGGTGGTGCAAAAGCCGCCGTCTATTGCGCGTCGAAGGGAGCAGTCGTCCTGCTGACCAAGGCGATGGCGGTGGATCATGGCGCACAAAACATTCGGGTGAATTGCATTTGCCCGGGCGATACCGATACTGGAATGCTGCGCAAGGAAGCGCAGCAACTCGGCGAATCAGCCGATCGCTTTCTGGCCGAAGCCGCCCGTCGTCCCCTCGGTCGAATCGGCTCTCCTCAAGAGATCGCCCAAGCCGCTCTATACCTGGCCAGCGATGCGTCCTCATTCGTGACCGGTACGGCGCTGGTAGTGGACGGCGGCGGTCTGGCCGGATCGGTTTAGGTTTGCTAGCGAAGCTGTCATCCTGAGCGGAGTGGCTGGCACGCGAAGCGGGGCAGCCGCGGAGTCGAAGGACCCCCTGCCCGCCGGCAGAGGCAGAGGCTCGGAAAGGCATTCTCACGATGGGCCATAAGTATTGGGTATACATGGTCGCCAGCCGCAGCAATCGGCAATAACGGTGAGAATTCCCTCCGAAGCCAGTGCCTGATTTAGGAGGCATGGGGTCCTTCGACTCGGGCTCACGCCCTCGCTCAGGATGACACACGATGGCTAGCGTTCAAATTTTCACATGAGACTGAAAAACAAAGTCGCGCTCATCACCGGCGGCACCTCCGGCATTGGCCAAGCCACTGCGCTCCTCTTTGCGAAAGAGGGCGCGAAGGTCGTATTCACAGGGCGAAGCGCCGAGCGCGGGACCGCGATCGTCGAAAAGATTAGGCAGGATTCCGGCCGGGCTCTCTTTTTCCAAGCCGACGTTCGCTACCCGGACCAATGCCGTGCCGCTGTCGAACGAACCGTTTCCGAATTCGGCCGCCTCGATATCCTTTTCAATAACGCTGGCCTCTTCTATGCCCACGATGTGCTCGAGTGTTCCGAGGACGAATGGGACTTGCAGATGGACGTCAACCTGAAAGGCACGTTTCTGATGTCCAAGTTCGCCCTGCCTGGAATGATTGCCCAGGGCAGCGGCGTGATCATCAACAACAGCTCCGGATGGGGCCTGGTCGGCGGCGATAAAGCCGCGGCCTACTGCGCGTCCAAAGGCGGCGTAGTGCTGCTCACCAAGGCAATGGCGGTTGATCACGGCCGCCAAGGCATTCGCGTCAACTGTGTTTGCCCGGGCGATGTGGATACGCCTATGCTTCCGGAAGACGCCAGGTTCCGCGGCGTGAAATGGGCTGATTACCTGGCAGGGGCCGCGAATCGGCCGATGGGCCGCGTGGGTACAGCGGAAGAAATTGCGCAGGCGGTCTTGTTCCTGGCCTCCGACGATTCCTCTTTCATGACGGGGGCCACCCTCGTAGTAGACGGCGGCGGCACTGCCGATTAGCATCATCCTTTGATCTCACCAGACACAACTCGCAGCCGCGGACGTTCTCAGGAGTGGTTCGAGCGTGCCCAGCAACTCCTGGTGGAAGGCGTTAATTCGCCGTCTCGTGGCGCGGCCGTCTATTCCCCTGGGCCTGTAGTGATAGAAAAAGGTCGCGGATCGCGCATTTGGGATGTCGACGGAAACGAGTACATCGATTACATGATGTCATTCGGCGCCCTGATCCAAGGGCATGCGCATCCCAGGATCGTTGAGGTTGTATCCCAGGCCATTTCCGAGGGATCGCATTTTGCCGCGGCTACCCCCGCCGAAACCAAAGCCGCCGAGATTTTCCTGCGCATGGTACCCAATGTCGAGACCGTCCGCTTCGCCAACACGGGAAGCGAGGCGACCATGCTGGCCTTGCGCCTGGCCCGCGCTCACACCGGTCGCACCAAGTTCCTGAAATTCGAAGGACACTATCACGGCTGGTATGATCCCTACCTGCTCAACGGCCATAGTCATCCTCCGGAACAACTGGGCCCGAAAGAGAATCCGGCGCGAATTCCGGATTCGGAAGGCATTCCCGCTTCAACTTTTGAAGATGTAGTCATCGCGCCCTGGAATGATTTCGCGGTCCTTGAGCGCGTGATGGAACAGCACGGCCATGAACTGGCTGCCGTTATCACGGAGCCCATCATGGCGAACATGGGCTGCATCCCGCCGCTCGATGGATACCTGCAGCATATCCGCGAGCTGACCCGCAAAGCCGGAGCGCTGTTCATTCTAGATGAGGTGGTTACTGGCTTCCGCTACGCCTCCGGCGGCGCCCAGCAGTATTACGGAATTCAACCCGACATCACTACGTTCGGGAAAGCCCTTGGTGCCGGGTTCCCCATCGGCGCCGTCGCCGGTCCTCGATCCATCCTGGACCGCATGCGTTGGGGCGATAAGATGGTCCTGCACTACGGAACTTTTAATGGACACCGCCTTACGATGGAGGTCGTAGCTGCCAATCTTGAGTTGCTTTCGGTTCCGGATGTTTATAAGAAACTGCATGCGATCGGCGATGCTGCCATTACGGGATTACGCGATGTATTCCGCCGTCGCAGCGTTCGCGCCATCGTCCAGGGCTTCGGCCCCATGTTTCAGATCTATTTCACCAATCGGGACACGATTCGGGACTACCGCGACTATTGCTCCCACGTCGACACCACTCGTTACTCGCGCTTCATCCATTCCCTTCTGGATCAAGGCGTCTACATGACTCCCTCGAACGGCCTGCACTGGATCATCAGCACCGCCCACTCCGAAGCCGATGTTGGTGCGCTGCTGGACGCGGCCGACCTGGCCTGCGCCAACCTCGCGTGAAACCTACAGTCTTCCTCGGCGGCGGGCGAATCACTGCGGCTTTGATCGCGGGACTCCGCCTCGCGAAATATCGCATACCAATCGTGGTTCATGATCGCCATCCTGAAAAGTTGCGGCAGCTGAAGAAGAATTACAAGGTCGGCGTTGAGGCCAGTCTCCAGCACGCCGTGGACAGCGCTGGCCTGCTAATCGTGGCCGTGCGGCCGGCGTCCGTCGCTGCACTGCTGCAGGAAATCGGAGGAGTCAATCGGCCCTTGCTCGCCGTGAGCCTCGCTGCTGGACTCCCGCTGGCAAAATTGAAGGCACGACTTGGACCTCCCCTGCGCTGGGCTCGCGCCATGCCAAGTCCCGTCTGCCGAACCGGCCAGGGACTGACTGGCCTCGCCTTTCCGAAACGAATGCCTGTTGCCGATCGGCAGCGCGTCAGAGAATTTTTCGCCAACGTTGGAAACGTCATTGAAGTTCCCGAATCGCAATTCGACATTTTCACCGCGACTTATTCGCCCAGCCACGGATACCACGCTGTGGCGACATTGGCCCGCGCCGCGGAAAAAATGGGTCTGGACCGCAGAGTCGCTCTCGTTGCCGCCGCTCATGGCCTTGCAGGTGGCATTCGCGAAGGTGAAATTTTGCTGGACGAATTGATTAAGGAAGCAGCTACTCCCGGTGGCATTGCGGCAGCCGCGATGACGGCGATGGATAAAGGACAGTACCAGCGCCTGGTCGAGAAAGCCTTGCGCGCCGCCGTGGCGCGCGCTCGCGCGAATGCTGACGCGATATAGCTCCGTGTCGCCCCTGACGGGGCTTGGGCTCACGGGGCGGCTGTACCCAGCGCTCACGCGCTGGGCTAACGAGTTCCGCCTTCGAGGCTGGCTTGATGCTTAGTCCCTAGGTAGAGACAATTTGAACCGCGCGGGAAGCTGTACCAAGATTCGCAAGACACTGGTGGATCAGGCTGGGTCGACGGGGCTGGCGTTCAGATGGCGGCTGTACCCAGCGCTCACGCGCTGGGCTAACGAGTTCCGCCTTCCAGGCTGGCTTGATGCTCACTCCCTGGGTCGGGACAATTTAGCTACCGCGCGGGAAGCTGTACCAAGATTCGCAAGACACTGATGGATCAGGCTGGGTCAACGAGATCAACTCCCAAGCAGATCACCCGTGCCGCAACAGGCGTCTCGCTACTCGCGCCATCCTTACCAGCCGGTAGAGTGGAAACATCCGCTCCGGCAACCGGATGCACGACCATTCACTGCAACTTGGCGTGATTGCCAGCCTTACCCAGAAGCGGAATCGGTCGCGCCGACATTCGCGCACCTGCGCCATAAGGCGAAAGTAAGCGAGCGATTCCAGCTCCGGCTCTTCTCCCCTACGCATAGTGCGGCAGAGTTGTTGGCTGATGCGTTTCGCTTCGTCATCTTCCTCGATCCAGCGCTGAATGGAGACCGGCGGTGTTGTTCCCAACATCGTGTTCGCAATCGCGAAGGTCGCCGCCAGTATTCGGTGAATTCCGAGTTCCGATACTTGCCTGGCAACTTGGTCCCAGTCAAGTTTCGTCGAGTGCCCAATATCGGCAATTTCGCGGATCCACGACAGCTTGGACCAGGCATGCTTGGCAGCATGGACGCACAGAACCAGCAACAGGTCCTCGTTCGACAAAGTCTCTATTACTTGCTCCTCAATCGGAATGTTTCGCGAGCGCCTTATGAATCCCGCCATATCAAAGTCGATCGCATAAAAACGCGGCAACACCCGCCATTGGATCTCGATCAGATTGGGATCTTTCGGGCCGTGAAACGTGAATTCGTAGCCGGTCGCAAGGTAGGCCTTCTCTTCCCGCGGACCGAGTTGCAGAGCTGGCCTGAACCCAGCTCTCTGCAACGCGGCCTTGGCTCTGGGCACATCAGCGGGCCGGATCAGGATGTCGATGTCGGAGTACTCTCTCTGCATCACGTTGTCATACAGCAATGCCGCAAGGACTGGACCTTTGTAGGCCAGCGCTACGATGCCCTGTTCCTTGAACAGTTCCTTAACCGTGAACAGGAGTCTCGTCAGCCACAAGGCCTGACGTGCATTCTGTTCGAAGGCGCATTTCAACTGCGCCATCGCCTCCGCGGGAATACGCCCGCCTAAGTCGGCAATGCGTTCGTATACGACAGGAATCAGGCCATGCTGCTCGGCGAGACTCAGGAGTCCCTTCCAATCGAGTCCCCCGACGGCCAACGCTTTTATTGTTTCGGCATTTCCCGACGTGAAAGGGGATGCAGCGCAGGCGAGGAGAAGGGTCCAGGCGAGATCGTCCTTCTGAGTTCCACGTTCGTGCTTCGCCTCGTCACCAAAGCCGGTTTGAACGTCAGAGGACGCAACAGAGTACATAAGTCCCTGCAAGCGAGAACACTATAATACGTTCGACTTCCTGCGAACACTCGATGGACGCCATCGTACTCGATTCAGTAACGAAGGTTTTTCAACGCCATCCAGGTGTGTGGCCAAGGCTCAGGCAAGAAGTCGGAACCCAAACTCTGGCCCTTGGCAATGTTTCTCTATGCATTGCCTCCGGCACGGTTCAAGTGCTGCTTGGACCGAACGGAAGCGGCAAGACCACACTGCTGAAATTGATTTCGACCATGCTTCTGCCCGACTCGGGGACGCTCGCGATTCATGGCTTCGATACGCAACGCCAGGGAGCAGCCGTTCGCGGATTGGTTGGTTTTGCCGTCGCCAACGAGCGCTCCTTTTTTCCGCGGCTGAGCGCATCCGAGAATCTCGATTTTTTCGGTGCTCTGGACAATATCCCCCGCCGCCAGCGCGCCGATCGGATACGAGAAATACTGGATACGACCGGACTCCTTAAGCACTCTGATAAGCCGGTGATGACCTTCTCGAGCGGAATGTACCAGCGCCTGGCTATGGCGCGCGCACTTCTAAAAAATCCCTCCGTGATTTTGCTGGACGAACCGTCGCGAAGCCTGGATCCCGGTTCGGCGGCCCGACTTTGGCACCTTGTCCGGCAAATTTCTTATAGGGGCGCCACAGTGATTGTCGCCACCCATTCTTTCCAGGAGGCTCTCGCGGTAGGCGATAACGTTGCTGTATTGGCCCGGGGTACACTGGCCGGCCGATGCGGCGTAGAAACCGCGCTATCCAGCGACGACTTGCGCCGTTTTTATTTCGACGCGATTGGCGAGATCGATGACGAACTACATCTGTCGATCCCCACTCACGACTCGGAGAGTGCGCTTGCTGGATAAAATTGCAGCCATTCTCCGCCGCGATCTTTTGATCGCCACCCGTTACCGCGCGGCTCTATTCATTGCCTCGGCAGGGGGAGTGCTCGAGATCGCTGGGCTCTATTATCTTTCCAAGGCAATCGGTCCTGGCTTTCGTCCCGAGGGTATGAATTCTTATCCATTCCTGCTCGTGGGCACTGGCTTTTACACTTTCCTGCTGATGGGAATCTCGTGCTTCGTCTCTTCCATCCAGGAGGCGCAACAGGCGGGGACGCTGGAGGTGCTCATGACTTCCTCGACCAACCCCGCGACCCTGGTTCTGCTCAGTGCAATTTCATCTTTTGGCGGGAAGGGCCTTACCTTCCTCCTGTACCTTGCGGCAGGCCTGCTGATCTCCGGGGCTCACTTCGGACACCCCAGCTTTCTGCCCTTCTGCTGTGTGCTGGGACTCTCGCTTGCTATTGCAATCGCCATCGGCATGGGAACGGCCGCCATGCAGTTGACTGTGAGGAAAGGATCCGCGATTGTGTGGCTGCTGGGCTCGGCAGTCTGGCTGCTCGCGGGAGCCATGTTTCCCGTGTCAGCCTTGCCGCCATGGCTGCAAACCGTGGCAAGGTTTATCCCCATGACGCACTCTCTGACGGCGATGCGCCTGGCATTGTTCACCGGCGGCTTTACTATGCCTCTGCTGAGAGAGCTCAGCGTGCTGGCCGGCTTTGCCATTCTTCTGTTGCCCGTCAGCTTAGTGTTTTTCTCGGCGGCGCTCCGCCGGGCGCGTCTGCACGGAACCCTGTGCTACTCCTAGGCCGAAAGACGGGGTATTCGTTGCATTACGTCTAAACAGCAGAACTGCATATCCAACGGTATTTGGTTGTTGTACACTTCGGAGCAAACCAGCCGAATCGTTACCGGACCCGATAGTTCGCCAGTAGCACGAGATTGCGCATGAGTCAGGACGACAACCGAACCACGGGCGAAAAGAAAATTACGAAACCGAAGAAGCCGTATCGGAAGCCCGAATTCCGCTACGAGCGCGTGTTCGAGACCATGGCACTGGCGTGCGGCAAACTGCACGGCGGGAGCCAGTGCGGTCCGAGAGCGCGACGTTCCTGATGGCGATGGCAGCATCCACGGCGACCGCAGAGGTTAAGCTGGCCCTCGCCGCTGAACTTGTCGCTTCGGGACGCCCCCTCTGCCTGCGCGCTCTAGGAACCAGCATGCTCCCCACCATCTGGCCGGGCGATCTTCTCCTCATCAACCATTGCGAGCCCGACCAAATTACGACGGGCGACATAATCCGTTTCATGCAGGCGGGTCGGTTTGTGATTCACCGCGTGATCGACATTTACCACGCAGAGGGGAAAACCTCTTGGGTTACGCGGGGAGATTCGGTCACCCGCGAGGATGCCCCGGTCGAAGCGAACCAGCTACTGGGAAGAGTTGCGGCCATTTGCCGAAACGGTCGAACGGTTCACCCAACCCGCTATTTATCGCCGCTGGCACATCGCTTCGGTTGCCTGCTGGAACACCTGGATTCACTCCCGGGCTTGGTGTTGCGCGTACGACGTTTGTTGAGAAAGCGCTGGAATCTGCGATGGCAAGCGTGTAACCAATGAATCCATTCACACACGCCACCGCCACAAATTCTGTCGCCATTGAAATCGGCGGGACCGCGATCCTCCTGGAGTCGGATGATCCCGGATTTCATGCGATGGTCAAAGCGAAATATCCGGGCTTCCTGGCAGCGGAATCTCACGACTCGTGCTCGTTACGGTTCGACGTCGAAGTTCTGGGTGAAGGCGAACTGACCGAGGACGAGGATGTCCATGTCTGGCGGGAGTTCGATCGCTGGTACGCCCGAAGGGGTGACTTCCGCGCCGAATTCGATCTGCAGTCAGGCACAGGACGTATTCGACAGGAGCTGAATCCCTTCGCCCTCAACTCCATCTTGCGCATCGTGCACACAATCTACCTCGCCAGCCGGGGCGGTTTCTTATTGCACGCTGCCAGCGCGATCCGAAATGGTTCGGCATTTGTTTTTTCTGGCGTCTCAGGCGCAGGAAAGACGACGATTTCCAGGTGCGCGCCCGACGACGCCGTTCTGCTCAGCGACGAGATTTCTTACATGACGAAGAATAGCGGTCAATACGGAGCCTGGGGTACTCCCTTTGCCGGTGAACTCGGACAGCCCGGTAGTAATTGCACGGCGCCCGTAGCGAAGTTTTTCTTCCTGGAAAAGGGCCCCCAGAACCACATCGAGGATGTGAGCCGCGCGGAAGCAACTCGGATGCTGCTGCGCAATATCCTGTTCTTCTGTGACGACGAACGGCTGGTTCGGCAGGTATTCGATTCCGCGTACGATTTCCTGGAACATGTTCCCGTGTACAGATTGATGTTTGTTCCCGATACGACAGTCTGGAATTTTGTTGAAGAATTTGACATCGCATGCCCGACAAATACATAGCCCGAAGCTCGGCAATTGCCGCCCGCATGCTTGGCGGCGAGATGATGATCATGTCGGCGGTGGACTCCACGTTCTTTACCCTGAACGAAACCGCCACCCTGATCTGGCAAGCGGCCGATGGGACTACGCCGCTGGCAAAGATAATTGCCGAGAAAGTTTGCTCGGAATATGACATCGATCTCCAGACTGCCGCTGCTGACGTCGAGCACTTCGTCGAGGAACTCTCTAAGCACGGAATTTTGATAGCTTCTGACACGCCTATCCCCCAGAAGACCGCCAGCGGAGCAGCACGATGAGCCTCGTTTCAGAAATGACCGATCGCGCTCTGGAGCTTGGGATTCCCATCAGCGTACATCTTGACGTCACCTATCGCTGCAATGAACGCTGCGTGCATTGCTATCTCGACCATGACGATCACGGAGAGATGACCTTCGCTGACATCAAGAATGTGCTGAACCAACTCGCCGACGCTGGAACCTTCCTGCTCGCTCTCAGCGGCGGCGAAGTATTCATGCGCCGCGATTTCTTTCAAATTGTTGAATATGCGCGGCAGCTCCTGTTCAGCGTGAAGGTAAAGACCAACGGCGTAATGATCCGGGACGCAGAAGCGCGGCGCCTGGCCGAGCTAGCCGTGGAGAATGTCCAGATCAGTATTTACTCTCACCGCGCGGAAGTTCACGATGCCATCACCAAGTTGCCTGGATCGCTCAAGCGAAGCTTGCAAGCCATTCGGCTGCTCAAAGCACATGGCGTGCGTGTCACGATCGCCAATGTGCTGATGACCTCCAATCTTTTCGACGATTCGGGTGTGTTACAGCTGGCGAAAGATCTGGGTGTCTCTTACACACTCGATCCGATGGTTACTCCCAAGATGGACGGGGATACTTCGACGCTGGCGGTGCGTGCGCCATTCTGGGCTTTGCAAAAGGCGCTGCATAACCGCGAGCTGTCCGGAAGTATCGGCGATAGCTGCGAAACAGCCCCCATAGCGGCCGATGCGGGGGAAGACATTCCCTGCAGCGCCGGTCACAATTCCTGCTACATCTCGCCTTATGGCGACGTTTTTCCCTGCGTGCAATTTCCGCTGCCGAGCGGAAACGTACGTCGCGAAAGATTTCTCGACATCTGGAACAATTCCCGGCAGCTGAAAGATGTGCGCACCATCCGCAATAAGCATCTTTCCACGTGCGGCAGTTGCTCGCACGTATCCACATGCTCGCGCTGCCCCGGTTTGGCATACATGGAAGGTGACATGCGTGGCCCCTCCACAGCCGACTGCCAGCAATCGTTCGCCAGGACGGGAGTGCCGTCGGCCAATATGATCAAGCGCGGTCGAGTAACGAATCCGCCGCCACGCCTGGTGCAGATTACGGCCGCATCGGCCTGATAACGCAAAAATCACGCCTTTTCGTCACCTGCTTGTATTACTAAAGTGACGTTCTTTCCCATTTCCTGTAACAGGAACGACCGCCGCCAATCTTAGACTTGTCTTTCGACCCAATTACGCTCGAGGTACGTCATGAGGGTGACCACAATCCGTCTCGCTGTGCTTGCGTTCGTGCTCGGCCTGGGCTTGGCAATTTGCGTCGCGGAAACGCCTGCCAAGGACACGCCCGATCAATCCAAACCGCATTATGGATTTCCGACCGACTGGAGTTCCCGCCAACTGGTTCTGTCAGGGAATAGCGCAACCGCCGCGCTCAACGCTGGCCAGAAAGAGCCGCGCCATGTCTATAACATGGTTCGCCGCATGGCAGCGGTGGAGCACAGAAGACGTCATCATCATCGGCGCGACGAGCATCACGCCATGAAGGTTGACTGGGCCGTGTCTCTCGAGAATGGCTTCGTGCTGCCGAGCCAATATCCGGCAAAATATAGCTTTCAGATAGCCTCGCAAGATTGCAACAACGACTACGTTCTGTATGCCGTCTCCGTGCTTGCCGGCAAACCGGCGCAGGGCACGGTTATTGGTATCAACAATCTCTACACTGGCGGCACCACTCCCTGTAACGGCGGTTCACCGTGGGTCGCTTTTGCCTACAACACGGTGACCCAAGCGGGTGGCCAGATTCAAACTTCACCCGTACCGTCAACCGATGGCACCAAGGTCGCATTTATCGAAAGTACTTCAACCGGATCTTATTTCCACGTGCTGGTGCTTCCGAATCCGATTCCAGCGCCCCCCTTACATACCGGGACTGTACTCGCGCCGCAGCTTCCCACGTCTTGTGCAGCCCCGACCACGGCCGGATGCATGACGACCCTGCAGGTTTCTACCGCTTCTGACAGCCTGGCTTCTCCCTGGGTGGACTACAACACGGATAGCGCCTATGTTGGCACTGATGACGGCAACTTGTACAAGATCAGCCCCGTGTTCGGCGGGGCCACTCCGCAACTGGTAAACGACAGTAATTGGCCGGTGACTGTGGTGACCGCCGGCACAAGCAAAGTCCTGGCCAGCCCGGTGGTGGACGACGTCGCCAATCGCATTTTTCTTGGCGACAACAACGGCTTTTTATATGCAGTTGATCTGACCAGTCCGGCGCATGCAGTCTCCGCCACAAAAACGATCGGATGGGTAGGCCATGGGGCCGGTACGGCCATTGTCGATCCGCCGCTGGTTGTCAACGACGCCGCCAACGCGGCCGTCGACCAGGTGTTTGCATTCACGGGGTGCAGTAACGTCATCGGGCTGGGCGGCGCCGTCAGTCAGATACCGGCAAATTTCACCTCTTCTACCACCTACAACGCGGTGGGGTTGGGCGGCAACAACAGCTCCAGCACGTGCACGGGCAGCAACGCGCATATGGGCATGGTGGATAACGCGTTTTGGAACAGCGGCAGCGCATCCGGACATCTGCTTGCCTGCGGCTTTGCCAGCGGGAATTTTCCCAAGATGTTTATGTTCGGCTTTGATGTAAATCACCTGCTCACCTCCACCAATGCAGTTACCTGGAAAATTGACAATACCAAAGGGGAGGAGTGCTCGCCCCTGACTGAGTTTTATGATGGGACAACGGATCGCGTGTTTTTCGGAACTGGAAACTCCACTGTGGGTTTCATCAAGGCTTCCAGTATCACCGCTGGGCTGCCTCAGGCTTCCACCTGCACCAATGGTTCTCCCACAGCAACTTGTGTGACCACTCCCGCCGGTCTCGGCGGCACCAGCGGCGTCATTATCGACAATCAGGTTTCCAACGGGGGGACGAACATCTATTTCAGCACGGTGGCGCCAGGAGATGTCAATGGAACCAACTGCAACGTGACCGGTGGTGCGGCTACGCCGTATTGTGCCGTGAAGCTGACACAGTCAGCGCTGCAGTAGCCCTACCCAACAGCCGCAAGGTGTTGTGTTGTGTTTCTGGGCTGCTGAAAAAAGTCTGATTCCTGCGATTGATATTATTCATCCAAAGCTATGTCCAATTCTGTTGACGGCTAATGCCGGTCAACATAGAATGCAACGATCATGTCGGGTAGCCTGAATCTTCGCCAGCTGTGCATCTGCGCTTGTTGTTGTTGCGCGTGCGTGTGCACTGGCGCGGGGAGGCGGCTGACTTAGAGATTTAGTAGTCCGGCACTCATCAACCCATCGCCAGAAGAAAGCTGGCGATGGGTTTTTCTTTTTATGGCAAACACAGTCCAGGAAACGAAGGCGCAGCGGGTCGAGAGACTGAAACGCGAGATGAATCCGTGGGCAGGTCTCGACGAGATTCGCCGCTTCGCCCGCCAAGGCTTCGACTCAATCCCGCCCGAATGGATCGGCACTTATTTTCGCTGGTGGGGCGTTTACACCCAGGGAGACGGCGCCGGGGTCGTCGGCGGTAAGGGAGGCGAAGGTCGTGCCCTGCCGTATTTCATGGTCCGAATCCGCATTCCTCAGGGATTTCTGCGTTCCCAACAGCTTGGAACAATTGCCCACCTGACCGAGCGTTACGCGCGCGGCATCGCAGACATCACCGTCCGTCAGAATATCCAGCTGCACTGGGTCACGATTGAAGCCTTGCCAGAACTCCTTGAGGAACTCTGGCGAGTGGGTCTGAACACAACCGGTGCATGCGGTGATGTGACACGCAATGTGACAGGATGCCCAGTGGCTGGCGTAGACGCCGATGAAGTTTGTGACGCTTCGCCGCTGGCCTTCGCAATTGATCGCATGCTCGCCGGCAATGCCGAGTTCTACAACCTGCCGCGAAAATTCAAGATTTCAATTGCGGGATGCCGGGTTTGGTGCCCGTATCCCGAAATTAACGACATTGGCCTGACCGCGACGACGCGCATCATTGCTGGCGAGCGCGAGACCGGGTTCTCTCTTCGCGTGGGCGGAGGTCTTTCCACCGATCCCTACCTCGGAGCACGCCTTAACGCTTTCGTGCGCTGGCAGCAGGTTTTGCCGGTGGTGAAGGGCATTGCTGAGCTGTTTCGCGACTCTGCCCAGCTTAGGGAACACCGGGAACGCGCCCGCCTGAAGTTTCTCTTCCTGCGGAACGGCTGGACAGCGGAGGACTTCCAGAAAAATCTCGAAGAACGAATTGGTTTTGCTCTCGACCCGGCAGAGCCCGAGCAACCCCCCGCCGACGTTTATCGTGACCATGTCGGCATCCACCCGCAAAAGCAGGCTGGATATTGCTACGTCGGAGCCGCGGTGTTGCGGGGACGGATCACTCCTGAGCAGATGCGCGCTGCTGCCGACCTCGCTGACCGCTTCGCCAACGGAGAGTTGCGCACCACCAACATGCAAAATCTGCTGATCGTTAATGTTCCCCGGCTCAACGCGGATCTTCTGGCCAAGGAACTGGAGTCGGCCGGACTGCGAGTGGGCGCTTCGCCTTTCTGGCGCGGCGCCGTCGCGTGCAGCGGCACCGAGTTCTGCAAGCTCGCCATCACCGAGACGAAGAGTTTCTCGCGCTGGCTGGTGGAAGAACTGGAAGAGCGCCTCCCCGGCTTTGATCAGCACCTGAAACTGCATGTCACCGGCTGCCCCAATAGTTGCGGGCAGCACTGGATCGCCGATATCGGGATTGAAGGCAAAAAGATAAAAGCAGGCGACCGCATGGTGGATGCCTATTACTTCTGCCTCGGCGGCGCAGTGGGTCTGAATCAGGCCACCGCGCGTCCCGTCGGCTACCGCTGTGCCGCCACCGAGGTGCCGGATGCAATTGAACGGTTGCTGCGACGGTATCAGGAGGATCGCGATCCAGGGGAGAATCTGCGGCATTTCTTCGCACGACATAGCGAAGCAGAACTCCGCGAATTTCTTGCCGGTGACATGGTCGACCCAGTCGTTCGCGATCTGCCTGCCGGGCGAGTGCCGCATGGATTGGAGGGATAACGAGATGAGCAGCCTCTTTCCGATGTTTCTGAAGCTCGAAGGGCGGCGCTGCCTGGTAGTCGGGGCAGGCACGGTCGGCGAAGGCAAAATAGCGGGCCTGCTGAAGACCGGCGCGCTCGTGCGCGTGATCGCGATCGAGGCAACAACTTCGGTTCTGGAATGGGCGCGCTCCGGTCAGATCGACCTGGAGCTGCGCCCGTTTTCAGCCAACGACCTCAAGGAAGTTTTCCTCGCCATAGTCGCCACCTCGTCGCGCGATCTCAACCAAAGCATTTTCCGCGACGCCAGTCGGCTTGGCGTCTTGTGCAACGTAGTGGATGTCCCCGATCTCTGCGATTTCTATTACCCCGCGGTCGTCCGTCGTGGCGACCTGCAAATCGCAATATCGACAAACGGCCAGAGTCCCGCTCTGTCCAGCAGGCTCCGGGAACAACTCGAAAAGCAATTCGGGCCTGGATATGCAGACTGGGTGGCCGAGTTAGGGAAAACGCGGAAGCTCGTACAGGCCAGCGGGCTTGATGCGGCCCGCAAGCGTGAACTGCTCCTATCGTTAGCAAGCCGGGAGGCGTTGGAAGCCGCGCTGGCTGCCGACTCAGAAGCTGTTAAGGAGCAGGTAGCATGAGCGGCAAAGTCTATCTCGTAGGCGCAGGCCCAGGCGACCCCGAACTGCTCACTGTTAAGGCCGCACGGCTTCTGCGACGTGCCGATGCGGTGCTCCACGACGATCTGGTGCCGTCAGAAATCCTGAAGCTTATTTCTCCGGCCGCCATGGTGAACAATGTCGGCAAACGCTGCGGACGCAAATCCATCCGGCAGGAAGAAATCAACTTTTTGATGATCACACTGGCCTCCGCAGGCCTGCAGGTGGTGCGCCTCAAGAGCGGAGATCCTTTCGTTTTCGGACGCGGCGGCGAGGAAGTCGAGGCTCTGCGCGCCGCCCAGGTCGAATACGAGATTGTGCCTGGCATTACTTCAGCTCTGGGGGCGGCGGCAGCGGCAGAAATTCCACTCACCGATCGCCGGGCATCCTCGGCAGTCACCTTTCTTACAGTGCACCAGGCTACTAACAAGGATCAGCCAGACTGGAACCGGCTGGCCAACAGCGGCGCAACCCTCGTTTTCTATATGCCCGGAAACAACTACGGGGAAATTTCCAGCCGGTTGAGGCGCGCCGGTCTGCCCCCGCAGACTCCCTGCGCCATCATTTCGCGCGCGACCACGCCCGAGCAGGAAGTTCATCGAACGACGATTAACAAACTCAATGAGGCGCCAGCTCTGCCCGCGCCCAGCCTGCTGGTTGTGGGAGAGGTAGTCCGTTTCGGCAATTCGCCGGGGATTTTGGACGCTGGCTTTACTGGGCTGGACGGGCTAATCGCAAGTGAAGCCTCGGCTACAAATGTGGTCCCGTAACTAGTGAGGAGCAGGTTGTGAAAGAACAAATTGTCGAACTGGAAACCGTCGCTGAGGACTGGAGTCCTGAGCAAGTTCTATCCTGGGCTTTCAGAAGTTTTGGGAACCGCGTGGCTATATGCTCTGCCTTCGGAGTGGAGGGCATGGTTCTGATCGACATGGCTTCGCGCGTGCGCAAGGACGTTCGCCTCTTCACCGTCGACACCGAATTTCTTTTTCCCGAAACCTACAACCTGATGGAAAAAATTGAAGAGCGCTACGGGATCACCATTGAGCGGGTATACCCGCTGCTTTCGCCAGAGGTGCAGGAGCGCTTGCACGGTCCCGCGCTGTGGGCCCGCGATCCCGACCAGTGCTGCAATTTGCGCAAGGTCGAACCGTTGCGGCGGAAGCTCCGCGAACTGGATGCCTGGATTACCAGCATTCGCCGTGATCAGACCGTGGTTCGCGCCAATGCCCGGAAGATTGAGTGGGATGCAAACTTCGGGCTGGTGAAGATCAATCCCCTCGTGGATTGGAGCGCCAAGCAGGTGTGGCGCTACATCCACGACCACGATGTTCCTTACAACCCGCTACATGATCGAGGTTATCCAAGCATCGGTTGCACGCACTGCACACGCGCTGTGCAGCCCGGCGAGGATGCACGTGCCGGGCGCTGGCCCGGTTTTGCTAAGACCGAGTGCGGTCTGCACGTCATCGAGCGGGCGCCTGCAGCTTCGGAAGCGGAGACAATCTGATCGGCAACGGATTCTCCCGCCACCTGTGGCTGGCTACTCCACCCAGCTGATCCACGAACATCCCTGGCAATCGCGCCACAAAAAAGCCCCGCCATTTAGTGGCGGGGTTCCGGCGTTTCCTATCTATTCCCGATTGTGCAGTTCCCGGTCGAGTGCCAGGACCGCTTGCGTCTAATTCGAGCTATGAACGTTTTCTTGTTTGGGGGGTTGCTCGCTATGGGCGAGATGCTCGAAGAACTCGGCCAGGCGAGCCACCAGCTTGTTGCGGCCGCCAATGATGTGCAGGCCGCTTTCATGTTGATGCTCTTCCAGGACTTTGTGCAAACCGCTTTCGAGTTCACTCATGACCAATACCTGCCGAGGATTCGGCGCTCTTATAAGTTAACGGGTTCGCCGAGGCAACGGAAATTCGAAATTTTGATGAAGCCTATCCAAAATTTGCGGGCAGCGGCCGAACCGGAACATACGGGAAAAATTGCTGGCAAGAAGCCGCTTCGTCATTGTTGGGACACGGCCATTGCACTCACAACCCAGAGGCGGAAGTTCACGCACTCTGTTATTCCGCCTTCGGCTTGCGCCGACCGGCCAAATTCAGGATGCGCCGGACTTTCTTGGGAGAAACGGATAGCCGCGCGGCCACGCGCGAGATCTTGCGGCCTTCCCGCTCCCAAACTTTGGGAATGATGATTTCCGCGAACTCCTCGGTGATCTGCTGAAAAGTCTTGTCGCCTACCGATCCTTGCGACCACGCGCGCAGCGTCGGGTTCACGCTCCCGGCGCGCATGACTCTGGCCTTCAGCGCCTGCAGGTCGTCCCAGGCGCTCTCGGCATGGTCGCCTTTCGATAGGACCATGGCCTGGTCGTAGCAGCGCCGCGCTGATTCGATGTCGTCGAAGAAACGATTGCAGTGAGTCAGCCCCTGGCAAACGTAGGCGTGCACCAGCAGACGCCGGTTCTGCGTCTGTTTGGCCAACTCGGCAGCTTGCTGGGCGCAGTCCTGGGCGAGGCGGGCGTGGTCACCCGGCTCGGTGCTCTCCCCGATGCCTTCCTCGACGCGAACATTTTCGATCATGCACTGCAACAGCCGCGAGCGCGCCATCAGGATAAGGTCATGCCTTTCTTCGCCCAGACGGAAAGCCTGGGATGCCTCGGCCTCGGCATCTTCCAGATCCCCGTTGTCGAAATGGAGAAAACCGTAATTCAGATGCACGCTGCCCAATCCATGATGGTTTGGATACTGCTTATAGATGGCGGCGGCTTCGGCGAGTTCCGATAGCGCCTCCTGCCGGAGTTGCTCAAAACGGCTGCGATAGGGAACCTGGCTGCCGTTTTTGCGGGTGCCGCCGCGCATGGCCGCTTTACGGCGCTTCTCCGCGTCGGCATCGATCTTGCGCCGCAATTGCAGGGCGATGAGGCGCTTCACGTAAGCCATGTTGTTGAGAGAACGCGCTACGTTGCGGTGCTGCGGATCGCGTTTCCGGTATTGCGCGATGGCGGTCGCAAAACTGTCAATCGCGTGCTGATAGCGTCCTTGCCGGCGCGCGATGCGGCCATAGGAAGAATGAATGTTGCCCAGGGTTAAATAGTCGTCGGTTTTGCGCAGAACAGCTTCGGCGGCCTGCAGAATCTCGAGGGCGCGCTTGGCATCGCCTTTCTGAAAAAAAAGCCAGCTCTCCAGCACGCACATCACCGCGGCCATGGGCGGGTGCCCGAGTTCCTGCGCCAGGTCTTTCCCGCGCACGGCAAAGGCGAGAGCGTCATCGTACTCGCCTTTCATGCGCAGGCAGCGGCCCTTCCAGAAGTTGGCGATGGCCAGCAGTTCTTTGTCGTCCGTCTCCTGCTCGAGGCTGAGGACAAAATCAAAGTGGCGGATGGCTTCTTCCGTTGACTCTTTGGCCATCTGCGCCATTCCCTCGCCCATGCGCAAATGCAGGTATTCGACCAGCGATAAGCGCGCGCGCACTTCCCGCGAAAAACGGGCGACAATGTCGTCTACCAGTCCAGGACGCTGGAATCCGACATCGACCCACTGGGCCAGATAGCCGAGGAATCGCGCGGCATTTTTCTTTTCTGGATCGAAGGAGGTGAGGAGAGGACGATGTTCTTCGAGCCGTGCCAGCCCACGCTCCACACGCCGGCACACCAGGTCTTCCTTGAGTTGCGCTAGAAAATCATCCGAGATCTCGGCGGAATGGTGGCTCATGTCCCCGCGCAGGAGCGTCTGCTAATTACCTGTCATCCCGACCGGAGCACAGCGGAGCAGAGGGACCTTGTGTCTGCGTATCTCCTGATTTCCGCACGCGCTCCTAGTCGATGTAATGATAAGCCACCAGGGTCAGGAATTCCGGGAAATCGGCGCTGGTCATCATCTCCTCGTAGATCTTGGCCGCCTCTTCCATACGCGCCCCGCCCAACTTCCTCTTTTGCTCCGCGATGGTCTTGCGGACCATATCTTGCGTGACCGGGCGCCCATCGTTGAGCTTCGCTCCGTGTCGCACCCATTGCCAGACCTGGGCGCGGCAAATCTCCGCGGTCGCGGCATCTTCCATCAGGTTGTAGATCGGAACACAACCTGATCCCCGCAGCCACGACTCGAGATATTGCAATCCCACGTCGATATTCCATTGCAGGCCCTGCTCGGTGATCTCGCCTTCGGTGACGGCCAGCAGGTCCCGGGCAGTAACGTGAACGTCGTCGCGACGGCGGCTGATCTGATTCGGCCCTTTCATATGGGTATCAAAGATTTCCTTCGCGATCGGCACCAGTCCGGGGTGGGCGACCCAGGTTCCGTCGTGTCCGGCTTTCACCTCGCGAAGCTTGTCCTGGCGCACTTTCTCGAGCGCGGCCTCGTTGGCAGCCGGATCATTCTTTATGGGGATTTGCGCGGCCATTCCGCCCATGGCATGAATCCCGCGCCGGTGGCAGGTCTGAATCAGCAGATCGACGTAAGCCTTGAGAAAGTCCTTGTCCATCGTGACGGTTGCGCGATTGGGCAGCACAAAGGTCGGACGGTTCCGGAATTTTTTGATGAAACTGAAAATGTAGTCCCAGCGGCCGCAATTCAGACCGGAGGAGTGCTCTTTCAACTCATAAAGGATTTCGTCCATTTCGAAGGCCGCCAGAATGGTCTCAATGAGCACGGTGGCGCGAATGGTGCCGCGAGGTATGCCCAGTTCATCCTGGGCAAAACAGAAGACATCGTTCCAGAGGCGCGCTTCCAGATGGCTCTCCATCTTGGGCAAATAAAAATAAGGACCTGTTCCTTTGCGGATCAACGCCTTGGCATTGTGAAAGAAGTAGAGCCCGAAATCGAATAAAGACCCGGAGATCGGTTTTCCATCCACCAGGAAGTGGCGTTCGTCGAGGTGCCAGCCGCGAGGGCGAACCAGTAAAGTTGCGACCTGCGGGTTTAATGCGTATTTCTTCCCCTCCGGACTGACAAACCCAATCGTGCCTTGGACCGCATCGCGGAGATTCGCCTGGCCCTCGAGATTATTCATCCAGGTCGGCGAATTCGAATCCTCGAAGTCGGCCATAAAGACGCTGGCGCCGGAGTTCAGTGCATTGATGATCATCTTGCGGTCGACCGGCCCGGTGATCTCCACACGGCGGTCGAGCAGGTCATGCGGAATGGGCGCGACCGTCCACTCGGACTGGCGAATGTGAGCTGTTTCCGGCAGAAAGTCGGGCAGGGCTCCGCCGTCGATTTGCTGCTGACGTAGCTTGCGTCTGGCGAGTAACTCGTGCCGGCGTGGCTCGAATGCGCGCGCCAGGCGGGTCAGAAACTGGCTGGCTTCGGGGGTAAGAATCTGGCTTTCAACGTCGTTGCGGGGAATGACCATCGTTACCATGCCTACATCGTACCCGCTCTGGAAGCCGGCGTTCCCATGCTAGTCCAAATCGGACTACCCGGTCAAAATGGACCACCTAATTTGTCCTCTCTCCCAAATTCGCATCTACTGTCCGTGTCTGAAGAAAGACGGAGGAACTGGAAGTATGCGGACCCAAACTATCCCAGAGCAGAATTGGAACACCGACCCTCGCTGGAACGGCGTCAAACGGCCGTACACCCCCGCAGACGTGGCCAGACTGAGGGGATCGATCCAAATCGAATACACGTTGGCGCGACTCGGCGCCGAGCGGCTCTGGTGGTTACTGAACAATGAGGCTTACGTCCCGGCACTCGGGGCGCTCACCGGCAACCAGGCGGTGCAGCAGGTCCAGGCTGGACTGAAGGCTATTTATCTCAGCGGTTGGCAGGTTGCGGCCGACGCCAATGATGCCGGGCATATGTACCCGGACCAGAGCCTCTATCCTGTTGACAGCGTTCCCAACGTAGTGCGCCGCATTAACAACGCCCTGATGCGTGCCGACCAGGTCCACCATGTGGATGGCAAAAACGGCATCTATTGGCTGGCCCCCATCGTGGCCGACGCCGAAGCCGGATTTGGCGGCAACCTGAACGCCTTCGAATTGATGAAGGCAATGATCGAGGCCGGGGCTGCATGCGTCCATTTTGAAGATCAACTTTCCTCTGCAAAGAAATGCGGGCACTTGGGCGGAAAAGTTCTGGTCCCGACCTCAGAAGCCATTCAAAAGCTGGTTGCGGCTCGATTGGCGGCGGACGTTCTTGGCGTCCCCACGCTGGTCATGGCCCGCACCGACGCTAACGGCGCTCACCTGCTGACCAGCGACATCGATCCTCGCGATCAACCGTTCCTTACCGGCGAAAGGACCTCCGAAGGGTTCTATCGCATCCGCGGCGGCCTGGACTCAGCCATCGCGCGCGGTCTCGCCTACGCGCCCTACGCCGACTTGATCTGGTGTGAGACTTCCGAGCCCAATATGGAGGAGGCTCGGCGCTTCGCCGAAGCCATCCACGCGCAGTATCCCGGCAAACTGCTGGCTTACAACTGCTCACCGTCGTTCAACTGGAAGAAGAAGCTCGACGACCAAACCATTGCCAGCTTCCAGAAAGAACTGGCCAAGATGGGCTACAAGTTCCAGTTCGTCACGCTGGCAGGATTCCACGCGCTGAACCTGAGCATGTTCGAGTTAGCGCGCGCCTATAAGGACGCGGGCATGACCGCGTACTCTCGCCTGCAGGAGAAGGAGTTCGCCCGCGAATCGCAGTTCGGCTATAACGCAGTCAAGCACCAGCGCTTCGTAGGAACCGGGTATTTCGATGCCCTTACGCAGGTCATCGCCGGGGGCACGTCGTCGACAACCGCGCTCGAAGGATCCACCGAGCAGGAGCAGTTCTCAGAAATGAAGCCTTTGGTGCAACCGCAGCGCGGTCCGAATGCCGCCTGCCAGCCCATTTTGGGCGAGTGCCGGTTCGCGAAGTCGGAGGTTATGCCGACAGAAGAGATGCTTTTGCCTTCGGGCGACTAAGAGCCACTTCGTAGATTCGTTAGGGAGGGCTCGGCTTGAGCCGAGCCGCAAGCCTGAAGCCGCGCCCTCCCGCGAATACACCCCAGGCCACCTACTATCGAAAAAATCGATACGCCAATGCCAATATTTGCTGGTAGCGCGTCACCGTCGTAATTGACGCGCTGTTTTTAGTTGTCTACAGTACATGTGCTAATCCATGAGGAGCATGGGGAGCCCTAGCATGCTGCAGATTCTGACGAACTCGAATGGAATCACCGGCGGGCTGGGCTTGTGTGTGCTGGAACTCCTCCTTAGCGTGGCCATTGTTGGCCTGGTGCTTGCACCCAGAGGATCCGGCGGATGAAATAGGCAGAATCAAGTTTCCAAGAGGGCCATCATCCACCAAAGATGATGGCCCTTTTGCTTTAGCCGAGAATGCGGCCCGGATCGGGCCAGGAGGAATGGACGTGCCAGGACGAGAACGGATCAGGATATTCGACACCACGCTGCGCGATGGCGAACAAGCTCCAGGCTACAGCATGCGCAAGGATGAGAAGCTGCGCATGGCCCGCCAGCTGGATCGTTTGGGCGTGGATGTGATCGAAGCAGGTTTCCCCGTCGCCTCAGAAGGCGATTTTCATGCCGTGCAGGCGGTTGCGGCCGCTATTCGGCGTCCTGCTATTGCGGCCTTGGCGCGCTGTTGCCGCGAAGATATCGAGCGCGCCTGGCAGGCAGTTCAGATAGCCGCGCATCCCCGCATTCATGCCTTCCTCGCGACCTCCGACATTCACCTCCAGCACAAATTAAAAATATCCCGGCAGCAGTGCCTGGAGCAGGCGCGGGACGCTGTGAGGCTGGCTAAATCTCTCTGCGCCGACGTGGAATTCTCCCCCGAGGATGCGACGCGCTCGGACCCGAATTTTCTGTGCGAAGTTCTGGAGGCGGTGATCGAGGCGGGAGCGACCACGCTCAACATTCCCGATACGGTCGGCTACACGGTTCCGTCAGAATATGCTGACCTGATTCAGACCATACGCCGCCAGGTCCGCGGCATCGAGCGCGTCGTTATCTCCGTCCATTGCTACAACGATTTGGGGTTGGCGGTGGCTAATTCACTGGCCGCGGTTGCCGCCGGAGCACGGCAGGTGGAGTGCACGATCAACGGCATCGGCGAGCGCGCCGGCAATGCATCCCTGGAAGAAGTAGTAATGGCGATGCGTACGCGCCCCGACCGTTATCCGTACGAAACAAAGATTCTCACCGAGCAGCTCTTTCCCTCCAGCCAATTACTCACTGCGATCACCGGCAATGCGGTGCAGCCCAACAAAGCCATCATCGGACGGAACGCCTTTGCGCATGAAGCAGGCATTCACCAGGATGGCGTGATCAAAAATCCATTGACTTATGAGATCATGACGCCACAATCAGTCGGAGTCCCAAAGACGCGCCTGGTCCTGGGAAAGCACTCGGGGCGGCACGCGCTGGGATTGCGCTGCGAACAATTGGGCTTTCGCTTCAGCATTCGCGAACTCGACGAGATTTACCGCGAGTTTATTGTGTTAGCCGATAATCTCAAAACGGTAGAAGACGGGCACGTCTTACGACTGATTCAAAACAGGCAGAAGCTGCATATGACTGCCGCTGCCGCAGGTTCCGACGGCGCGCTCAGCCCAGGTACTCCAGGTGGAAGCGGCCGGCCAGTGTTCCCAATTGCGGAGCACGAGCCGGATGATTACCTGTGGGGCGTCTGAACTGGCAATACGGAAAAGGGAAAAAAGCATGAAGATGACCGGAGCACAAATTCTCTGGGAATGCCTGGAGCGCGAGGGCGTGAAGCACGTTTTCGGATATCCGGGCGGTGCGATTCTGCCCGCTTACGACGCCCTGAAGCACAGCAGCATTCATCACATTCTGGTGCGGCACGAGCAGGGCGCCACCCACATGGCTGATGGCTACGCGCGCGCCACCGGCGGCGTTGGCGTCGCCGTGGCCACGTCCGGGCCAGGCGCGACCAATATGGTTACGGGCATTGCCACAGCTATGCTGGATTCGTCGCCCATCGTCTGCATCACTGGCCAGGTGGGCAGCAAGCTGATCGGTTCCGACGCCTCCCAGGAAACTGATATCACCGGTGTCACTCTTCCTATCACCAAGCACAATTATCTGGTCACGCATGCGGAAGAAGTGGCGGGAACAGTTCGCGAAGCATTTTACGTGGCACGTTCGGGTCGCCCGGGACCGGTTTTGGTCGACATCACCAAAGACGCCCAGCAATTATCCTGCGAGTTCGATTGGGATGCGGCCAAGCCGCAGTTGCCCGGTTACCGCCCTGATCTTTCGCCTGCGCCGGCGGAATATGCGCAGGCGTTGGAACTGATTCGTAGCTCCAAGCGGCCTGTGATCCTGGCCGGCCATGGCATCCTCGTTTCCGGCGCAGAGCGGGAAGTCCGCGATTTGGCGGAGCGCGCTGGAATCCCCGTTGCGCTGACTCTGCTTGGCCTGGGCGCCTTCCCCGCCTCTCATCCGCTCAATCTCGGGATGATGGGCATGCACGGCGAAGCCTGGGTGAACCACACTATTCAGGATGCCGATCTCTTAATCGCGTTGGGAATGCGCTTCGACGATCGCGTCACCGGAAACCTGAAAACTTACGCGCCCACTGCCAAAAAAATCCATGTCGAGATCGATCCCGCTGAAATCAACAAGAACGTCAAAGTCGACGTAGCGTTGGTAGGCGATCTGCGCGAAGTTCTGCACGAAATGCTGCCCAAGGTAGAGACCGTCGACCGCGCCGAATGGCTGGATTACATCGATCGTCTGAAAGGCGATTCGGCGGTGCGCGATATCCAGAATCTTCCCGACAGCGGACACCTCTACGCGGCCCACGTGATTAACGATCTCTGGCGCGAGACCCGGGAAGGCAACACGGTAGTCGTCACCGACGTCGGCCAGCACCAGATGTGGGAGGCGCAGTACTACAAACACGAACAGCCTCGCTCGCTCATCACCTCGGGAGGATTGGGCACCATGGGATTCGCCCTGCCGGCCGCGATCGGAGCCAAAGTCGCGCGCCCGGAGGCAGAAGTCTGGGCCGTGGTTGGCGACGGCGGCTTTCAGATGACCATGTCGGAGATGGCCACTATCGTCCAGGAGAACCTGAAAGTCCACATCGCCATCATCAACAATGGCTACCTGGGCATGGTGCGGCAGTGGCAGGAGTTCTTTTACGAGCGCAATTACCAGGCGACCCCGTTGCTGAACCCGGATTTTGCCAAGCTGGCAGAAGCCTACGGTATCCGGAGTATGAACGTTAAAGAGCGTTCCGAGGTCGTGCCCGCGGTGCAAGCCGCGCGCCAGCACGACGGGCCAGTATTGATTAATTTCCAGGTTGAGCAGGAAGACACGGTTTATCCCATGGTTGCGGCGGGAGCGGCTCTGCATGAGATGATTCGCCGTCCTAGCGCGATCGTGGAGACTGCTAATGACGAGTAACCCCACATGCTGAACACATTCGTGGTTTACGTGGAAAACAAGCCAGGCGTCCTGACTCGGGTGGCCTCTCTGTTTCGCCGGCGCGCCTTCAACATCGACTCGCTGACGGTGGGCCGTACCGAGAAACCCGAAGTCTCGCGCATGACGATTACCGTGGATGCCGACTATGACCAGGCGCGCCGCATCGAGGCCAACCTCTACAAACTGGTCAACGTGCTGCTGGTCGAGAACATTACGAATGAAGCGTCGATTGTACGCGACCTGGCGATGATTAAGATCGCGGCCAAGCATGAAGAGCGTTCGCACGTGCTCGAGTTGGCCAGCGTGTTTCGCGCCCGCGTGGTGGATGTATCGCCTGAGTCGCTCACCATAGAAATCACCGGCGCCGAGGACAAGATCGACGGCCTGCTTGAGGTTCTTCGTCCCTATGGGGTGTTGGAAATGGTGCGCACCGGGATCGTGGCCATGCGCCGCGGGAGCAAGTCGAGCACTCCCACCGCCAGCAACGGCTTCACGAAAGCCGCCGCCGCCGGCGAAGAAGATGTCTCCTATTCGGTCTGAGATGGTTTGAAGGGGGCGCGGCTTCAGCCGCGCCGTCAAGCGCTTCCCCAATTTGTCATCCCGAGCGCAGCGTAACGAGCGAAGCGAAGTTGCGCGGAGTCGAGGGACCTTGTGTTTCCTTTGTAGCAAGAACCAAGACTTCCGAGTCAGAATACCTCCGGCCTCTCATAAACTCGATTTGAAAGGGCACGGCGGTTGCCCCATTCAAGCCCGTTTTGGCTTGGGTGGGTAGTTGACGTGGAGAGAAAACCCCCACCCTACGCGCAAAAAACCGCGCGTAGGATGGGGCACCCGGCATTATCCACTTCTCGGCTCGCCACTGTTTACAGCTGTCCTTTACGCCTGAGCACACCCGATGCTCGCGCTGCGCCGCGGAGCCGATTCAGTATTCGGCGCGAGAAAAGAAACTCGACGAAGCCATCCATCTGCCGGCTGAACTGGTCTCCATACGCATACCACCAGGGTTTCTTCATCGAGGGCATGCGGTCCGAGTCCAGATATTTGACGCGCACCATCTCTTCCAGCCCGAAACCGCCATGGGTTCGCCCGATTCCGCTAGCCTTAACTCCACCATGGGGTGCTTCACTGATGCCGAAGCAGCTCACCACGTCATTGACCATAACCGTCCCGGCGGCAATCAGGCGCGCCAACTTCTCCCCGCGCGCGCGATCTCGGGTCCACACACTGGCAGCCAGTCCAAATTCCGAATCGTTGGCCAGTTGCACTGCCTGGGCTTCCGTGTCGAACGCCATGATAGGCAGCACCGGACCGAACGTCTCCTCATGCATGATCTGCATTTCGTGCGTAACGTCGGCCAGTACGGTTGGGGCATAGAAATTCGGCCCCAGGTCCCGCAGGCGCTTGCCTCCGGTTACCATTCGCGCGCCTCGCGCTCTTGCATCTTCCACGTGGGTTTCGACAATTCGCAACTGTCTTTCATGAATAAGCGGCCCGACGTCGGTGGTCGGGTCCATCCCGTTACCAATTCGCAGCCTAGAGGTCTTTTCGGCACACGCCTCTACGAATTGCTGATACAAGTTACGGTGAACATAGCAGCGTTCCACCGACAGACATGCCTGCCCTGCGTTGACGAAGGCTCCCCACACGGCGCCGCTGGAGGCCACGTCGATGTCGGCGTCTTCGAGCACCAGCATCGGATCCTTACCGCCCAGCTCCAGTACAACCGGCAATAGCCGTTCTGCGGCGGCCGCGGCTACGCGTTTTCCAGTGGCGACGCTGCCGGTAAAGATCAGCTTGTCGATGGCAGACGAAAGAAGAGCGCCGCCGGTCGAACCGTCGCCGATGATAACCTTGAAAATTTCTTGCGGTACACCCGCGCGGTGAAGAAGCGCTTCCAGTTCCAGCGCGCACAACGGAGTGAATTCGGAAGGCTTCAGTACGACCGCGTTGCCGGCAACCAGAGCTGCTAAGGCCTCCGTCGCCGGGGTTGCGAACGGGTAATTCCAGGGTGAGATGATGCCGATTACCCCATAGGGCTCTCGTACGATCATGCCCTTCTTGGCTTTGGTGACCAGGTTACCGTGGGCGACCGGTTGGTCGCGCAATAGCGAGAACGACTTCTCAATCAGGAAACGGCACGCGTCGAGTACCACCATCACTTCTGTGAGCAGCGCCTCGACGCAAGGTTTACCGGCCTCCTGCGTGATCGAACGGGCAACTCTTGTCTTGTCCTGAACCAACTCCTTTTGGAATTGCCGCAGCACCTCAATGCGCCGGTGGAGGCCGCCCTCGGCCCACTTCGGCTGGGCCGAGCGAGCGCGCCGCACTGCATCCTGGACTTGCCTGTCGTCGGCGCAGTCAAATGTTTGAATTACCTCACCGGTAGCCGGATTCACCGATGCGATTTTGCGCCCGGTGGCGCGGATTTCGGCTGTTTCCATAGGCGTTAGTGTAGACCGTGTTCAACGCGAAGCGGTTCTCTTTTTCGAACCCGGGCATCGATTACTTCGCCGATGCGGCGTAGCGCCTCAGCGCTCTGCGGCGCCTCAGGTCCGAATATCTGAAATACATGAGTCATGTCTTCCCAGCTCTCGAGCGTGACATCTGCTCCTTGCTCGCGAGCACGATTGGCGAAGGCCCGAATACTGTCGTCGAGAATCTCGCAGCGGCCAGCCTGAATATAAATGGGAGACAGTCCACGAAGGTCCGCCCAGAGCGGCGAGATCAAAGGATTTTCACGCTCATTCTTGTCACAAAACCAACCGGCCCACGACAGGAGCATCTGCTTATTGATCCAGTCAAACTCTTCGTTAGCGCTGACGCTGGGATAATCGCTTGCAAAGTCGGTTGGCGGGGAGATCGCTACCGCCAACGCCGGGGGCGGGAGCCCCGAATCGCGCACCGTCAAGAGCAGCGCAATCGCCAGGTTCGCGCCAGCCGAATCGCCGATGACGACCAAATTCTCCGGATCGGCGCCCGTCTCCAGCAGCCAGCGATAGACGGCCGTCGCATCCTCAAGCTGTGCGGGAAAGCGGTGCTCCGGTGTGAGCCGATAGTTCAGGGCAAACGTCCTCGCGTTCGCGGCGAGAGTCATGAGCGCGATAAAATGCTCGTAACTCCGCGGGTAAAAAGAGTATCCGCCGCCATGAAGATATAGAACCTTCACGTCGGTATCGCCGCGCATAGGCGAAACCCATTTGCCGCTGAACCTCTCGTTTGCGAAATTCGTGACTTCCACGTCCGAAGAGACCGGCGAGCTGATTACGATCGCATCCAGGTAAGCTCGAATTTCGTTCACATCGCGCATGTTGAAGGCGATGATCAGCTGCCGCCGCAGGAAGTTCGTGCTCAGCTCTACGAACCAGTTCCAGCCCCGACGGCGTGGACCTTTGAGCATCCGCCGGGTGGCCACTTCCAAAAGCGACTGGCTAAGGGCTGCGCCCAGCCGAAGGCGGTACCGGATGGGGCCAGTGAAATGTATCCGGGTGGGCATGCCAATTACTTTGATTGCAACCGTAGATTGCCTGCGGGCGTTGTGATGATCGTCCCAGTGAAAGAATCCGACATTCCACCAGGGCGGTCGTATGCGCTCGGCCGTATCTAGTGATGGTGCCTTAAATGCCAAAACGCGTGAAACGGATGTGGTACATGGGACTGTTTCCACATTCGTCGGGAGATCTCGTCTTCCGTTTTGTAGCCGGTCTCAATTGAGAAAAATAGGTAACCACAATAGGCGATGACCCCGGCCATAACAGTCGCCAGCACGAGCACGATGGCGGTCGCCATTTCTGCCCAGCTGAGAAGGTGGAACACGCCAGGCAAGAAAACAATGAGAACCAGGGCAGCACAAGCGAGCATTATCTGGTAAAGGTTCCGAGCATCCATACGAAACCCGATCTCTTCTCAGGTGAGAAGCTAAAATGTCGGCGTTCTCCCCTCGATGAGAGGTGGTGAGTCCTCCAGGGAAACTGTTCTCCAGCGAGGGGACTACTCCAATCTATCCAACTGCCAAACACACTGGATGTCAGTGAGATGGGTCACGTGTTCATGTGCGGCGCGGGGGGCGCCGGCGAAAATGCCGGCTAATGTGAGCGTTGCCTAGTGCCTTCTCTTCCTCTTCTTTTTTGCTACCGCAGGCTTTGTGGCCGGAGCCGCATTCGCCGGCGGCGAGACTTCATCGGCGGTTACGAAAACGGGCTCGATATCGGTGGGAATCGCTTCGAGCCGCGCCAAGACTCGCTTCACCGAAGGACGAATTACCCCTAGCTCATCGAGCATCTTCTTGGCCCCGGCGTAATTTCCTTCCGCTTCCAGCATGAGAAGATCACGATCCAGGTCGCGCACCGCATCTTTGATCTTGGTCATGTTTACGCTGTACGTGCCGTCCCCATGCGCGACAAACGCTTCCTTGTCCGCCAGGTAATTGAACTGCATGGCCATACCTTTGCCGTGAGCGTCGTTCAATCCGAAGCGCATGCTGCGAAACGCCGACGCGAGGTACGTGACATAAAGCTGCCGTTGCGCGGCATCGTCGGAGGGCAGAACTTTGTCCAGTCCCATATCCTTGCTGTGATCCATCATGTATTGCAGGGCAAACAAACCGGTTACATCGGCCTTTGCCTCTTCGACGGCGGCATAAAGTTCTTTCAATTCTTCCCGCGCCGTGGTGGCGCGGCCCTCGACGGTGATTTGCTGCGGGCCTAGCCCATGCATCAATTCGTGGGCCACGATGTGCGTGAAGAACGACTCAAAGTTGACGTCGATAGCGTCGGATCGCGTCAAGGTTTTCATCGCAATCGGCACCAGCACGCTGTGAAACTTCGCCTCCTGTACGTTCTTCATCATCACCCGCTTGCTGCCCTTTTGTTGCACTATGCGTTCGTCATTAGGCAGGTTGTAGGCGGCGGTTTGAATTCCGTGGGCCCCGTCCCCGGCGCTGATGACCTCATCAACCACCCGCATGGGTGCCGCGCCACCAATTTTCGGATTACGGTACTGCGCGTCGATGGGAAGATTATCTTCGATTTCCTGCAGGTGCTTGGTATATGCGGAAAGTTTCGCGCTCTCCTGCTCATCGCGCAGATTTACATAGACTTCGAATGCTGCTTTGTAGCCAAACAATTCGTCATTGTAGGTTTCGTACGGTCCGATGGTGATATCGAGCGGCGCATCCAGATCCATCCATGCCAGATCGCTTTCGTAGTAGTCATTCGACAGTAAAGCGTCGGCTCGCGCGGTGAGAAACTTCTTCAACGACGCGTTGTCTGTAAGACCAGCCGCCTCACGCAACAGGCCCGCGGCCCTGGTCAAGTCGTCCTTATATTCTTCGCTGTAGGGCACCGCGACCAGGCTGGGGCGCGCAGCTTTCTTGTTCTCTTCACCGGGAGTCCAGCGGATCACGCTGAAAAAGCCCTTCGCCTTGGCTTGTTCCTCCTGTGGGAGCACTGAGAACCACGTCTCCAGCTGAGCCTTGGTTACGTCTTCGGGATAGAAATTTGCCCCCAGAGGCTTGCGCGCCGGCACGCCCCCCAAAAACGCCTTGTACTCGTCTATTTCCGACCATGGCGCCTTATTGATCCAGAAGTAATGACTCTGGGCTCGGCCCAGCGAACTCGTGTTCTTCTGGAGCTTCTGATACAAGGCGACATTGCCGCTCCACATCTGCTGAAGGAAGATATCGTTAAAAATTCGGGCAGCCTCGATGAGCTTCGCCAAGGCCTGGCGGTCTCCAGCGGACAATCCGGTTATGTCCACTCGAAAAGGCGTGGGCGCGAACCTTCCGGCCATATGCTCAAGTTGCGCTTGCGTAGGGAGGTTAGGCCGAGCCTGTGCTCGCGCCATGCTGCCCGTGCAAATTGTTGAAAATGCCAGCAAAATCGGAGCGATCCTCATTAGCGCTAACCTCACACCCCGAAAAACTGAATATCATAGCAGTCCTTGCGGTGGCCCGCCCCGTGCCCCGGGATGTACAATTTACTGCAGATCAGCACTGGAACTCTCAATCTCATAGCTGGGTCTATGTTGTCGGTCTCCATGAAAAAATATCTTGTGCCGCTGTTCGCCTTCAGCCTCGCCGCCGTCGCGGGGTTTGCTTCGACTGCCGATCCCGTCGTTGAGGAGATTATCGCCCGGGTCAACAACCAGATCGTCACGCGCTCCGAGTACCTGCGTGAAAAAGACCAGCTCAAGCAGGAAGCGCAGCAGCAAGATCCGGCCAATGCTGAGAAAATCTATCTGGACCGGGAGAGGGATATCCTGCGCGGCTTGATTGACCAGCAACTCCTGCTGGAAAAGGCGAAGGACCTTGGTATTACCGCCGATACCGACCTCGTCAAGCGTCTGGATGAGATCCGCAAGCAGATGAACCTGTCATCGATGGACGACCTCGAAAAGGCGGCCCAGGGACAGGGCGTATCCTTTGAGGACTTCAAGCAGAACCTGCGCAATCAGATCATCACCCAGAAGGTGATCAGCGACCAGGTCGGGTCGAAGATCCAGGTTACCAAGGACGAAGAGCAGCAGTACTACGATAGCCATAAAGATGAAATGACTCAGCCAGAACAGATTCGGTTGAGCGAGATCCTGGTCTCCCCACAAAAGCCGGCCGCCGCCAATGAAAAGTCCGGTGGCAGCGATAAGTCCGCTGCCGCGGATGACGATCCTCAGCAGCTGGCCGCGGCCGAAGCCAAAGCCAAGGATCTGCTCAGTCAAATTCAGAAGGGGGCCAAGTTCGAAGACGTCGCCAAGAAGAGTTCCGACGGACCGACCGCCTCGCAAGGCGGCGACCTGGGCTACTTCAAGCGCGGAGCCCTGGCCAAGGAACTCGAAGACAAGACCTTTGCCATGAAACCAGGCGACGTCTCCGATGTGATCCGCACCCGCCAAGGCTACGTGTTGCTGAAAGTTGCTGAGCATACACAGGCGGGCGTTCCTCCGCTGAAAGAGATTGAGCCCAAGGTGCAGGAAGCTCTTTACATGCAGAAGCTCGATCCTGCCCTGCGCGAATACCTTACCAAGCTTCGCGAAGAGGCCTTCATCGTGGTCAAGCCCGGTTATGTAGATACCGGGGCGAGCGCCAATCAGACCAATCCTATCGAGACCTCGGTCAAGGAAGCTTCCGCAAGAAATCTGAAGGGCAAAAAGAAGAAGAAGTTGGGCGTGTTTTAGGTTAAGCTGCCCTCTGTAGAGACGTTGCTGGCAACGTCGCTTAGGGCTGTACGAAAACCGCTTCCTCGAATGAAAGATTTCTACGTCTCCGACGCCCCGCAACACGAAAACAAGGTCATTATCTCCACCTTTGTCGTCGCTATTAAGCAGGTCAAACCCAAAAAAACCGGGGAACCCTACCTCGCTCTGACTTTGGCTGACCGCAGCGGGCAGATCGAAGCCAAGATGTGGGACAACGTCGCCGACTGCATCGACGGCTTTGAGCAGGACCACTTTGTAAAAATTAAAGGGCTGATCAACAAGTACAACCAGCGTTTCCAACTCACCATACACAAGCTGCGCCGCATGGAAGAGACGGAAATCGATTTCGCCGATTACCTGCCCAAGACCACCAAGGACATCGACGAACTATGGCGCACGCTGGCTGATTTCGTCGCGGGCTTTAAAGACCAGAACCTGAGAGCCCTGGTCCGCGCCTTCATGGATGATCCCGAAATCGCCGCCGCCTACCGTTGCGCTCCAGCCGCCAAGACCCTGCACCATGCTTTCATCGGCGGTTTACTCGACCATGTGGTGTCGCTGTTTCGCTCTTGCGATCTGATGTGCCGGAACTACCCGCAGATCAATCGCGACCTGCTCTTGACGGGAGCGTTTCTCCACGACATCGGCAAAATTCATGAACTGACGTACAATCGCGCATTTTCCTATACCACGCGCGGTCAGCTGCTGGGCCACATGATTATTGAACTGGAGATGCTGCAGGCGAAACTGCGACTTCTGCCCGGATTTCCCGACAAATTGAAGACGCTTATCGAGCACCTGATCATCAGCCATCACGGCGAGTACGAGTTCGGATCGCCCAAGCTTCCCATGTTTCCCGAAGCGCTGATGCTGCACTACCTCGATGATCTGGATTCGAAAATGGAGAGCATGCGCGCTCACTTCGAAAGGGAAGCAGCCCAGGAGAATCCCTGGACGAGCTACAACGCCTCGCTCGGCCGTCCGCTGCTGAACAGCGCTAAATTCCTGGCGGAGGTCGGTCCGGAACCTGAACCGGTCTCAGTCGCCGCGGCCGCGGCCGCAACCACCCCGACGCTGCCCGGATTCGAAGCTGATCCACAGGACAGCGAAGCCGGCATGGTGCCGACTCCGGCGGATGGAACCCCGAAGCACTGATCCCCAACGAAACTATTCCCTTTCAATACTCTGTCATCTCGATCTAGGGCGCGAGCCCAGTCGGGGGGACCTTGTGGTTGTTCCAGGTGCATTGACCTACTGATACTCTCCGCCGCGCCTCAATTGGGGTAAACTGTGCAGCACAGCTGACATTTTTAGAAAGTCATCCTTTGGAGGTTCCTATGCGCTCGCGTCTCCTTGCACTCAGTCTTGCTGTGCTTCTCGCTGTAACGATTGCTTGCAGCAAGCAACCTGCTGATACAACCACCAGCAGCACCGATAACCCCGCGACGAACGCTCCCAATAACGGCGCGAACGCGCAGAACAATGCCCAGCCGCAAAGTGCGCCGCCAGTGGAGAGGGCCAAGCCCGAAGTCAAGCCAGTGGTGCTACCAGCCGGCACGGTCCTGACAGTCCGCTTGGGCGAAGCTGTGGGCTCCAAGATCAGCCAGCCCGGGCAAACATTCTCCGCAACTTTGGCCCAACCGGTCGAAGTCGGCGGCAAAACTGTGATTCCTTCTGGCGCAAGCGCCTCGGGTATTGTGGCCGATGCTAAACCGCTTGGCCGATTCAAGGGCGGCGCCGCACTCGAACTGAAGCTCACCTCGGTTTCCGTTCATGGAAGAGAGCGTCCGATCGAGACGGTTGCGGTCACGCGAACAGAAAAAGGGAAAGGCAAGCGTACAGCTGTGATGGCTGGCGGCGGAGCCGGTTTGGGTGCCCTGATCGGCGGCCTGGCAGGCGGAGGTAAGGGAGCGGCGATTGGTGCTCTGGCCGGTGCTGGAGCCGGCACAGGCGGCGCCGCTTTCACGGGCAACAAGGACATTGTTCTCCCGGCGGAATCGGCACTCAGCTTTACCTTGTCGCAGCCCCTCGAAGTCAGGTAACTAGTTCGCGGTTGACAGTTCACGGTTAGCAATGAGAGCAACCCCGGCTTCATGCCGGGGTTTTGCTTTTTACTTTCTTTGAGAATGTATATTTAAACCAGAAAACCGGGCGAATATCTGAGAACCGGGAACCATTTTTCGAGGTGTCCAACTGAGAACAGAGAATCGAGAACTGGGAACTAATAAAGAACTGAGAACTGCTCTACCCCGCTTCCAATTCCTGACCTTTGACTGCTATGGAACTCTCATTGACTGGGAAGCAGGCATTCTGAATGCCCTCCGTCCTATACTTACCGCACATGGCAAGCAAATCGAAGACGCGCAGCTGCTGGAACTTTATGCTGAGTTTGAGGCGCAAGGAGAAACCGGGCCCTACCGGCGTTATCGTGAGGTCCTGTCCGGAGTCGTGCATGATCTTGGCCGCCGCCTGGGCTTCACCCCGAGTTTAGAGGAAGAGGCATCTCTGGCTGCTTCGCTGAAGAACTGGAAGCCCTGGCCGGACACGGTAGCGGCCCTTCAGCAACTGGAAAAGAAGTTTAAGCTCGCCATCCTGTCCAATATTGATGACGATCTGTTTGCTCCGACCGCCCGCAAGCTGCGGCCAGTTCACTTCGCTGATGTAATCACGGCGGAGCAAGCGAGCTGCTACAAGCCTGGTCTTGATTTATTCCGCCTGGCACTGCAGCGGTTGGGTGCTTCTCCTGATCAGGTGCTTCACATAGGGCAGAGCGTCTTTCATGACGTAGTTCCCGCGAAGTCCTTAGGAATGGCGAGCGTATGGGTGAAGCGCCCTTCCGCAAGGCCGGGCGTGGGAGCGGTAAAAGCCAGCACAGAAAAGCCGGATTGGGAGCTTCCAGATTTGGCGACGCTAGCCGCGGCCATGCTCACCTAGTGACCGCCGTCCCGGCCCTCCAACCAAACTGAAGCGGGCAACAACATCAAAAGTCTACGCACTAAGCGCTGGCCGGCACACTCACAATCTTCTTCTGAATGGCGTAGGTCACCAACTGCGCTTTATTGTGAATGTCGAGCTTGCGCATCAGGTTAAATTTGTGCGCCTCGACCGTTTTAGCACTGAGGCCAAGGACTTCCGCCGTCTGTCTGACCGAATTCCCTTCCGCCAGGAGTTTGATCACCTCGCGCTCGCGCGGCGTCAGAATATCCGACTGTCTTCGAGCCGGGCGCCCGTTCACTCGCAGGTCCTCTACCACGCGCCCCAACAGACGGGTGCTGAAGTAATTTCCGCCATGGTAGACCTCGCGGACAGCGGTAAACAGTTCCGGCACCGGCGTGTCTTTCAGTACGTAACCGGACGCGCCCGCGTCGAAACACTTCAGCATGTAGTCCTCATCCTCATACATGGTGAGGAAAATGACTTTCGTGAGGGGAAATTCTTTACGAATGATGCGTACCGCATCGAACGAGGACAGGCCGGACATCCCAATGTCCATTAAGACGATGTCGGGACGAAACTCGCGAACTTTCTCCAGCGCTTCGGCAGCGGACCCCACATCGGAAACAACCTGGAAATCTTGTTCGCCCTCCAGCAAACGCCGTACGCCTTGGCGGAGTAGCACATGATCGTCGACCACCAGGCATTTGATTTTATTCATCGTTTACACCCTGTGATCCGGCAGCCAGAGGATTTCGGAAGCGGCAGCACGCAGCAACGGACGCTGAAGCCCACAACTTCTCCCGGCATTGTAAACATTCTTGTCGCATCGCGCTACCCACAATCGATTCAATAACATCCAGCAACTCTGGATTGCGGAATATTGCCCACCTGATCAGATACAATCCTTGGTTCACATGCTGCGCTATTTCACTTCCGGGGAATCGCATGGGGAGGCGCTGGTCGCCTTTTTATCCGGCATACCCGCCGGCCTCAAGATCGATCAGGCATTTCTGGACCGGGAGTTATGGCGTCGCCAGCAGGGCTATGGCCGCGGCGGCCGCATGAAAATCGAGCGCGACACCGCTCACATCCTGTCCGGAGTTCGCCATGGCATCACCATCGGTTCTCCAATCTCGGTTTGGCTGGAGAATAGGGATTGGAAGAATTGGCAGGAATCGCTTCCCGTCGGCGAAGGTGATCCCGCGAAACATAAGGCCGTTAAGTCGCCTCGTCCCGGTCACGCCGATCTGGCGGGCGCCCTCAAATACAATTTTCCCGAAGCCAGGTACATCCTTGAGCGCGCCTCCGCTCGCGAGTCCGCCGCCCGCGTTGCCGTCGGCGCCATAGCCAAACTCTTCTTAAAGCAATTGGGGATCGAGGTCCTCAGCCACGTGATCGCCGTCGGCGCCGCCAATCTCGCCGAGGTCGAAGTGCCCTGGGAGACGATCGTCCCCTTATCCCAGCGCGACGAAATCCTTCTCACCTGCGCCGATCCTGCAACCGAACAGAAGATGAAGGAAGAAGTGGACAAAGCATTGCGAACCGGGGATTCCGTCGGCGGCATCTTCGAGGTTGTGGCTCACGGCGTACCTCCCGGCCTGGGCACGTATGCGCAATGGGATGAGCGTCTCGACGGGCTGCTCGCCGGCGCTGTCATGTCGCTGCAAGCGGTCAAAGCAGTCGAAATTGGCGTCGGAGTCACGGCCGCCGTTTCCCCCGGCTCGAGCGTCCATGATGAAATAGGTTATGGAGCGAAGAGCGGCTTTACCGGCTTCTCGCGCCGCAGCAATCATGCTGGTGGGGTCGAAGGCGGCATATCCAACGGCGAGGAGATACGCGTTCGCGGTTATCTGAAACCGATCTCGACTTTGCGCCGGCCCTTGCAGTCGGTTGATTTCGCCACTCGCGAGCCGGTCAAAGCGGCGTACGAACGTTCGGACGTTTGTGTGGTCCCCGCCGCCGGCGTGGCTGGCGAGGCAATGGTCGCGCTCACGCTCGCCCGCTGCGCGCTCGACAAATTCGGCGGCGATTCCATGGGCGAGACGCTACACAACTATCTAGGCTACTGCCAGCAGATAAAGAACTACTGAATGATTTATCCGATCGTCAAATATGGAGACGCGGTTCTGGAAACCGCAGCCACTCCCATCACGACCTTCGACGGCGACTTGCAAAAACTCGTCGAAGACATGTTCGAATCCATGTACGCCGCGCATGGCGTCGGCCTGGCCGCGCCGCAAATCGGCATCTCCAAGCGTCTCGCCGTAATTGACGTGACATTTAAAGAAGATCCGGATGCCAAACTGGTGCTGGTGAATCCCGAGATCATCCACACCGAAGGCCGTCAGAGCCAGAACGAAGGCTGTCTCAGCATTCCCGAATTTCGCGAGCCGGTCACGCGTCCCCGCAAGGTCACGATCCGCGCCCAGGATATCCACGGCAAGTGGTTCGAAAAAACCGGCGAGGACCTCCTCGCCCGCGCCTTCCTCCACGAAACCGATCACCTCAACGGCAAACTCTACATCACCCACCTGAGCGCCCTGAAACGCGACCTGATGAAACGCAAAATCCGCAAGCTCATGAAAGCCGGGGAGTGGTGAGACATTGGAATCTCGATTCGTCGACCCACTCGCATCCCGTACCGTGAAACAAATCTGTCATCCCGACCGGAGCGCAGCGGAGTGGAGGGACCTTGCGTTTCGACGGACGCACCGAAGCTGATGAAAGAATGTCCGGCGCCCTCAATCTCGTTTTTTGCGGCACCCCTGCCTTCGCGGTCCCCACGCTGCAGAAACTCGCGGACGCCGGATTCAAGATCCATCTGGTAGTTACTCAGCCGGACAAGCCCCGTGGCCGCGGCCTCGAATTGGCACCATCTCCGGTCAAGCAACGTGCAACCCAGTTGCTAATCCCAGTCGAACAGCCAACAACGATTAAAAATAATGAAGACTTCAAAGCCCGGCTGGCCGCGCTCAAGCCCGATGCCCTTATCGTGGTCGGTTACGGCCGCATCATTCCGCCATGGATGATCGACCTGCCGCCGCTGGGCAATCTCAACCTGCATGCATCTCTGCTGCCGAAATACCGCGGTGCTGCTCCGATCCAATGGGCGATCGCTAATGGCGAAAGCACTACCGGCGTGACCACGATGCGCATCGATGCCGGCCTCGACACCGGCGACATCCTGCTGCAGCGCGAACTCCCCATTGGCCTCGAGGACACCGCGGTGTCGCTCGCCCCAAGACTTGCCGACGTTGGCGCTGACCTGATGGTCGAGACGCTTCGCGCTCTGCAGGATGGCCGAGTCGACCCGCACCCGCAAGATCATGCTAGAGCCACGCTGGCCCCGATCCTTAAAAAAGAAGACGGTCGGATCGACTTCACTCGCAGCGCATCGGAGATCTACAACCACCTGCGCGGTTTTCAACCCTGGCCCGGAGCTTACACATCGTTTCGCGGGAAGAATTTTCAGATGCAGTGGGCGAAACCCGCCGAGGCGCCACGGAATCTCACGCCTGGCGAGTTGTACCTTGCGAACCATAATCTGCTCGCCGGCTGCGGCTCTAATACCGCCTTGCAGTTGATCGAGGTTCAATTAGAAGGCAAGAAGCGCATGTCTGGCTCAGAATTTGCCCGTGGGTATCGGCCCACAGCCGGAGAACGCCTGGGCTAGCGTCTTCGGAGCTTGTCGTGTTGATCCGTGTAAATCAGTGGCGCAAACTTTGAAGTCTCCATCCCCAATTCGCCCCATCTCTCCCGCTCGTATCGCCGCCTTCGACATCCTTCTCCGCGTCGCTCGTGAGAACGCCTATGCCTCCGAACTCCTGCATTCGGCGCGCTATTCTTCACTCTCGCCCGCCGACCATCGGCTCGCCACCGAAATCACTATGGGTGTCATGCGCTGGCGTTCCCGCCTCGACGACGAGATCTCGAAATTATCCGCAGAGCCGTTTCACAAGCTCGATCCCGAGGTGCGGGAATCCCTGCGCATCGCCGCCTACCAACTTCTTTATCTGGACCGCATCCCCGCGAGCGCCGCGATCAACGAAAGCGTCGAGCTGGTCAAACGAGCCCGCAAAAAATCCGCCGCAGCCTTTGTGAATGCTGTCCTCCGAAAGCTCACAAAGCGGGATGAAGGACCCGCACGCGCCGAGACCACCAACAATTCCGCGGCTCTATCCCGCCGGTTTGCTCATCCTAACTGGCTCGTTGACCGCTGGATTGCCCAATTCGGCGGCGAAGCCACGGCTCGCATTTGCGCCCACAACCAGCAGCCTCCCGCAACCGCAATCCGCCTCCGCGATTCCGCCGTCGAGCAGGAGTTGCGCGACGCCGGTGTGACTCTTTCTCCCGGCGCGCTGCTCTCCTCGGCGCGCATCGTCGGCTCCGGAGACATTACGCGCACGGCCGCTTTCCGCCAGGGCCGCGTCGTTATCCAGGACGAAGCTTCGCAGTTGGTTGCAGCCCTGGTCGGATACGGCTCGCAGATCCTCGACTGCTGCTGCGCTCCTGGTGGAAAAACTTCCATTCTGGCCGACAGAAATCCCTCATCGCTGGTCCTCGCCGTGGAGTTGCATCCGCATCGCGCACGCCTGACCCGCAAGCTGGTCGGCCAGAGTAACGTCCGCGTCATCTCCGCCGACACCCGTCGACTCCCGATCTCGGCCCGCTTTGATCGCATTCTGGTGGATGTCCCCTGCTCCGGTACCGGAACTCTAGCGCGCAATCCGGAAATTAAGTGGCGCGTGAAGCCCGACGATCTCGCCGACCTGCAATCGCGCCAGCTCGCGATTCTCAACTCGGCAATGCAGCAAGTTGCCCCCGGCGGGCGTCTCGTCTACTCCTCTTGCTCGCTGGAGCACGAGGAGAATGCCGACGTGGTCGAGCGCGCCCTGGCCCAAAGCGGGGATTTTCGCGTGGTAGATATTCGCGGTGAACTCGAAACTCTATGCAGCGCCGGCGATGTAGTCTGGCCCGATGTCCCGAGGCTGGTGGACGGTCCCTATCTTCGCACTCTGCCCGGCATTCATCCCTGCGACGGCTTCTTCGCCGCGATAATAGAGCACCAGGAATCAGTGGTTAGTGGCTAGTGGCTTGTTGTCGGCAACCCTGTCATCCCGAGAAGAGGAGAGCGATTCGCCCTGCGAATCGCTCTACGGAGTCGAGAGCCTTCCCCGAGCGGAGCCGAGGGGGACCTTGCGTTCGAGCGTTCCACCGTCGAAAGGCGGGGTCTTTTGTATCGGCACAGTCCTACTTGAACATTACTTCCCGTACCAGGATCGACCCGACCTCTTCCCGCATTTCCACGCGCTGCTGCCCGACCTGCTGCGCCGAGTCCTTCGACCCGAAAAACTTGTCGCGCGCCGCTTCCATTCTTGCGGTTAATCCGTCGAGAGCGGCGAAGTTCTTGTACTCGACCGCCAGTGCCAGGTCCCAATCCCGTGGGCCGCTGCTGGTCTCGTTCAAGTATGTCTTGTAATCCATGATGGTCCCTTGCTGCTTCAGCTGATCGAGATAAGGCTTCCCCTTTTGCTGCAGGCTGGTGAAGTAGGCATCCTGCTGGTTCGGCTTGATCTTATAAAAGGTGATCCGCCAAACCGGGCCCTCGTTGTAATGTTCCTGGGCGAGCGCCGGCAAACCCACAAACAGAAGCATGCACAACAGCACCAGAACACGTCTGCTCATATAGCTTCTCCTAATTGTGATTTGGATTTGAGAGAATCCCGGGGAAGCATACGCTTCAGCCGCGCCGATTGTCCAAGTTCGTGGCAAAGGGCCGGCTGCGTTCGGACGGTTCACATCCCAAACTGCCGCAGGTGATGGTCCGTGTGCAAATATCCCCAGCGCATCCATTCCGCGTCAGCCATGTGGCCAAACATCGGGTGCGGCTGCCATTCAAAATCTCGGGGCTGATGGGTGAAGCGCTGGAAGAGGCGCATAAGTTCGTCGCGGTCTAAGTCGAAAGTAGTTGGTGCTGTGCCTCCCAGTTGCTGGTCAACTTCGGGTCGGGTCTTGACGCCGTGCGGCCAGGGCGTAGGAAGCTGCAGTGCGAGCCACTTCATCAGCTTGAGTCCATGGGCACGAGGGGCCGGAGAAACCTTTTTTTCGCCGATAGTGACGCGAAAGGAGTCGGCGAGATGGCAGATCATCTGATGCGCATTCATCTTCCCCCATCGCCGCGACGCCTCGGGACGAATCGACCTGATACGCGCAATGATCTCTTCTCGATCCTGTGAATCTGCAAGCGATTTTCTGCGCATGCGTACGATGTTAGCAGCCGACATTTGACCCGGGAAACAGCCGCCGATATTCTCGACGGGCGAGTCTTTTCACCGAAAACCGTTGGAACCCATTACCCATTTTCTGACCGGCGCCTGTCTTGGCCGGGCCGGCCTTAACCGCAAGACGGCACTGGCCACCGCCACATTAACCCTGGCGGCAGAGGCGCCGGACCTTGACGTTTTCGGCCAAATCCGGGGCCCCGCATTCGGGTTCGCCCACCATCGTGGATTCACGCATTCGTTCTTAGGCGTGCCGCTGGTGGCCGCCGTCGTTGTAGGTTTCGTGTACCTGGTGTGGCGGTTGCGCGGGCGCCGGACCAATATTCCTGACCTGCCACCCCGTTGGGGAGTGCTGTATCTCTATGCTTGCCTTGCCGGGTTGACCCATATTTTGCTGGATTTCACCAACAACTACGGGGTGCGCCCCTTCTGGCCTATTTCGGAGCGATGGTACTCCTGGGACATTGTTTTCATTGTCGAGCCGGTCATGCTGCTCCTGCTCATCGGAGGCCTGGCTCTGCCGTCACTATTTGCTCTGGTAAATGAGGAGATCGGCGTTCGTGATCGCGGTCTCAAGGGACGAGCCGCAGCCATCGTGGCGCTGGTTGGTGTTCTGTGCGTCTGGACGTTACGCGATTTCGAACATCGCCGCGCGGTCGCGGCACTGCGGGCACGCACCTACAACGATCTGAATCCGCTTCGCGCCTCGGCTTTTCCTTCCTGGTTCAACCCATTTCGCTGGAGCGGGGTAGTGGAAACCAGCAATTTCTTCGCAGTCATGTGGGTAGACTCGGTGTCGCCCGAGGTCGATCCCGAAAACAGGATGGAGATACGCTACAAGCCAGAGGAGACAGCGGTTACGCTGGCTGCCAAAGAATCTTATCTCGGGCACGTGTACCTCGACTGGGCACAGTATCCGATTACGGAGACGGAAGAGCTTTCCTCATCGGAGCCGGGTTATGTGGTGCGGTTTTATGACCTGCGCTATCACTATCCGGGACGCCCAACTCAGCCGCTCAGTGCAGGCGTGATTCTGAATCGTGATCTGAAGGTAGAGGCAGACTTTTTTGGGCATCGCATACACCGGCCGGCGGAGGAGGGCAGTGCTGGTAGCCAATGTTGGCCGGCGGTTTTCGGTCCTTGTCCGGTCCTGGTTGGCCACCGCTTGACGCCATTGTCGCCAAGCGCCACAATCATTGTTTCGAAGAGGTGATCATGCTCGCTTATCTGTTCGTGCTGCTTGCGGTTGCAGTTCGCTTCCTGCCTCACCCACTGGCGTTCACTCCCGTGGCTGGGGCGCTGCTGTTCTTCGGCGCTCGTGGCACACGCAGGCACACCTGGATTCCGGTGGCCCTGCTCGCGGCTTCGGATGTGATCCTCACGAAGTTTGTGTATGCCTATGTGTTCTCCTGGGATCACTATGTAACCATCGTGTGGTATGCGCTGATCCTATGGCTGGGCACGCGTCTGCGTGAACACCAGCGGCCGGTGCCGGTTCTCGCGGCAGCACTAGCCAGTTCCGTTTCCTTTTTCCTGATCAGCAATTTCGCCGTGTGGGCCGCCTGGGGAGATATGTACCCGAGAACGCTCAATGGCTTGATGGCTTCCTATGCGGCGGGACTACCGTTTTTCCGTCGTGGGATCGAAGGCGACTTGCTGTTCACGGCCGCCATGTTTGCGACGCCAGTGGCTCTGCATTATTTGTCCGGGCTGGTACGCAAATCTGCCGGCAATCATGTGGCATCGGCCTAATCGGCATATTTAGTCCGGCGTAGTTAAGTCTCAGACCTCAACCGAGCGTTTCCTGCGGCTTCGCAAGTGCAGGATCAGCCAGATGCCGACGGCGCCTCCGCTAATTCCCAGCACCCAGTGCAAGTGGGTATGAAAAAGAGTGCCCACAACTCCGACCACTTGTTTGCCATAACGGATGGTCAGTAGCGACAAGATGAGGAACCGCGCCAGCCGTCCCAGGAAAATCGCCAGCACGAAGTGGCCGTAGTTCATTTCGAAACCGGCAGCCGCCAGCACGAACAGCTTGAAGGGAGTCGGTGGCGGCAGCATGGCGGGGAACATCAGCGCCCAGAATTCGTGTTGATCGAAGGAGCGCTTGATTTTTTCGAATCGCGGGCCCGGAATTCTCTTGCGCAGCAGCTTCTCGCCGCCCGCATAGCCAATCAGGTAAAGCACGCTGCTACCCGCCGCTGAACCGGCGGCTGCCAACATGGCATAAAGCCAGAAGCGGGCATGGTCCTGATACACATAGCTTGCCACCACCGCGTCCAGGGGCAGTCCCAGAAAAGACCCATCCGCAGCCGCGATCACGAACACTCCCCAAATGCCCAGCGGCTGAAGCAGCGCCCACAAATAAGCGGTGTAGCGACTCAGGATGTGATTGATCGTTTTCAAGTAGGAAACGAAGAGTGTACGCGAAACCTTCGCCGCCCGTCAGGGGCAGAGGCTAAGTGGAGACGGATTCCTAGTCGCGCGCGCGGTTCTTGATCCAAATGGGTGTGCCTGCAAATCCGAAAGCGCGCCGAATCTGGTTGTCCAGGAAACGTTCGTAGGAAAAGTGCAGCTTCACCGGGCGGTCGGTAAAGAGAATGAAAGTCGGCGGAGATGTGGCCGCCTGGGTCATGTAGTAAATCTTCACGCGCTTGCTGACCGGAACGGAGGCGCGCTCGAAATCGACTGCTTTCAGGAAGCGATTCATCTCCCCCGTGCCGACGCGTTTCCGGCGTTCGGCAGCGACCTGCTCGATCATGGGGAAAATCTTGTCCGTGCCTCTGCCGGTTGCCGCAGAAACGAAAATGACTGGCGCATATGACAGGAACTTCAGCGAATGCCGCAGTTGTTGCTCGTAAATGTGCTGATCATTGGTGCGCTTGCTGTCCTGGATGCGCGCCGCCTTGGATTGGCTAACGGGGCGCTTCTGGCCGCTCAGAACCAGGTCCCATTTGTTGACGATGACGATCACCGAGCGCCCACTCTCGTGCGCGTAGCCGGCGATGGCAGCGTCGAGAGCGCTCACGCCTTCGGTGGCGTCGATGACCAGCAGCGCAATGTCGGCGGCTTCGAGATGCTTGCGCGCCATGACCACCGAGAGCTTTTCCGCCATAAGCCGAGTCTTGCCCTTGCGGCGAATCCCGGCGGTGTCAATAAAACGAAAACGCTGGCCGTCACGCTCGATCATTTCATCCACTGCATCGCGGGTTGTGCCGGGGACGGGAGAAACGATCGCGCGCGAAGATCCGGTCAGCCGGTTCAGCAGCGTGGACTTGCCGACGTTGGGGTGACCGATGATCGCGACCTTGACCTCCGAGGCAGGCTCCGTTTCGGGTTTGTCTTCTTCGGCGCCCTCTGTGTCCTCTGGGGTGCGCTCTTGCGGCAGAACTTCGATGACGGCATCGAGTAATTCATCAATTCCCCGTCCATGCTCTGCGGAAACCCCGAACTGCTCGCGAATACCGAGCCGTCGGAAGTCCTCGGTCAAGATCTCCTGCTTGGAGCTATCCACCTTGTTAATGGCAAGAAAAAGCGGCTTACCGGACCGCTGCAGCAGGCGCGCAAGGTCGAGGTCAGGCGCGGCGAGTTCCGTGCGCGCGTCAACGACCATGACAATCGCGTCCGCCTCGGCCAGTGCAACTTTCGCTTGGCGGAAAATTTCGGCAGGGATCAGTTCCTTCTCTTCGGGAAGAATTCCGCCCGTGTCGACGACGCGGAAAGTGCGGCCCCGCCAGTTGGCTTCGCCGTAGAGCCGGTCGCGGGTGATGCCCGGCTCGTCGCCGACAATCGCCCGGCGGGAGCCGACCAGGCGGTTGAACAGTGTCGACTTGCCGACGTTTGGGCGACCCACGATGGCGAGAGTGGCGATGTGGGATGACGCACCCATGAGAACGTTAGAATTAGATCGGACCTTGTGCATTGCTCGCGCGTCAATCAGCCGAGCTTCGCTCGGCCGGACAGGTGAGGGCACCTGTCCCTACGTTATGCGGTTATTATAGAGACTCCGTGGCCTCCACCTCTGAGCCCGCATTCTCCACTCCCGCAAAACAAGGCTACACGCTTTATCAATTCTTCGCGCCGGGAGGGCTGCTTTCGAAGACCCATCCGGCTTACGAGTTTCGCCGGGGACAGTTGCAGATGGCGCAGGCGGTCGAACAGGCGCTGGAAGAGAAGCGTCACCTCATCGTCGAAGCCGGGACCGGTACCGGCAAGACACTCGCCTACCTTATGCCACTAATCCGCTCTGGCAAGCGCGTCCTGATCTCCACCGGCACCAAGAATCTCCAGGAACAGCTCTTCTACAAGGACATTCCCTTTCTCGAGCAGGCGCTGTATCCCAACGGCGAAGCCAAGCTGCGCGTCTGCTATATGAAGGGTCGCGCGAATTATCTCTGCCGGAAGAAGCTCTATGATCTCACCGATCAGCCGGTGCTCACCGGGCTGGAGGAAATCGAGCAATATCGCGCTATCGCCGCATGGGAGAAGACCACGAAGACCGGCGACCGAGCCGAACTGGCTTCCCTGCCCGAGGCCAGCGCCCTGTGGCCAAAGCTCGATGCGCGCGCCGACACCTGCCTCGGCCAGAAATGCAGCGCGTTCGAACGCTGCTTCATCACCGAGATGCACCGGAAGGCGATGGAGAGCGACATCATCATCGTCAACCATCACCTGTTTTTCGCGGACCTTGCGATCAAGCAGGCTTCGGACCATGCTCCGGATGCGGGCATCCTTCCCGAGGTGGGCGCGGTCATCTTCGACGAGGCCCATGAGGTCGAGGATGTGGCCGGAAGCTATTTTGGCGTGGCGGTCAGCAATTTGCGGATCGAAGACTTGATTCGCGACGTAGAGGCATCGCTGCAGCGGAACCATCTGCTATCTGCGAATCTACAGGGCGCTACCCGCAGCCTGCGCGAGCGTTCCCAGTTTTTCTTTTCTGTGCTGCCGGCCGGAGATGGCCGGTTCACGTTTCAGAACCGTCGCGAATTTCTGGAAGAGAACGGCGATGAGTTCCTGGCGCTCATGCAGGCTTTGGGCCGGCTCGGCTCGGAGTTGCAGAACCTGCCGCAAAAGCCGGAAGAAGTCTTCCAGTTCCTTCGGCGGATCGAAGAATTGCGGGTACAACTCCGGTTTCTGATGGAATCGGAAGACCGCAACACGGTGTTCTGGATCGAGCGCCGCGGGTCTCGCGGGAGCGGCCGGCATAATGTTTTTCTGCAGGCGACTCCGATTGACGTCGCACCCATCCTGAAAAATTGTCTTTTTGATCAGCTGGAATGTGCCGTGCTTACGTCTGCCACTTTAGCGGTGGGCGGTGGTTTCGAGTACATTCGGCAGCGGCTCGGGGTAGAGCACGCGCGCGAGGAGATCCTTCCGAGCCATTTCGATTATCAGAACCAGGCCCTGCTGTATGTGCCGCCCGATCTGCCGGACCCGCGCACCCCGCAATTCTCGGCGAAAGCTGCCGATCGCATACGCCGTTTGCTGGAGATCACGCGAGGCCGCGCCTTCTGCCTGTTTACCAGCTATGCGCAGATGAATGACGTTTACCAGCGGCTGCTGGGTGAACTCGAGTTCCCGTTGCTGCTTCAGGGGGACGCTCCCAAGACCGCGCTGCTCGAAGAGTTCCGGCTCACTCCCAACGCGGTCCTGTTCGCGACCGCTTCTTTCTGGCAAGGTGTCGACGTGCAGGGAGAGCAGCTCAGCTGCGTGATTATCGACCGGCTGCCGTTTGCCGTTCCCAGCGATCCCGTGGTTGCTGCCCGGGTGCGCTCGATCGATGAGGGCGGCGGCAACGCCTTTTTCCAATTTCAGGTTCCTTCGGCGGTGATTACTCTGAAACAGGGTTTCGGCCGCCTGATTCGTTCCCTTCATGACCGTGGCCTGCTGTGTCTGCTGGACAATCGGGTTCTGAAGAAACAATATGGGCGAGTGTTTATCGATAGCCTCCCCAACTATCGCAAAACCACCGACTTGCGGCAGGTGGAACAGTTCTTTGGTTCGGCTACCAGCGAATAAGCGCTTGCGCTCGACTGGCGTCCCCCGCGGCCTGGCATTTTCCCTGTAAAATGAAGGGTTAGCTACTACGTCATGGGCCGTGCCGTCCAGTGCCCGTTGAGGGAAGAATGTACGAAGTCACCGTAGAAGACTCGTTCGCTGCAGGACACTACCTGCGCAATTACAAAGGCAAGTGCGAGAACCCACACGGGCATAACTACAAGGTGCGGGTCACGCTGGCCGGGAAGGAACTCGACAAGGCTGGGCTGCTGCTCGATTTCAAAGACCTGCGTGAAGTCATGAAGCACGTCATCGATCGCCTGGATCATCAAATGATCAATGATCTCGAACCGTTTACGACGCTGAATCCCTCGGCCGAGAATCTGGCGAAATATTTTTTTGACGAGACAAACGCGAAGCTCAATCGTGAAACCAACGGACGCGTGCATGTGAAAGACGTCACCGTCTACGAAACGGACGAGACCACGGCCCGGTACTTTGAGTGACACCGAATTGAATAATTTTGTAATTGGGTAATTTGGTAATTTTGTAATTTAAGACCGCGTGTGAGAGGTCTTTCTTAAATTGCCAAATTACGCAATTACCAAATCACACAATTACCAAATTCTCCCGTGCAGATCACCGAGATTTACAAGTCGATTCAAGGCGAGTCCTCTTACGCCGGGCTGCCCTGCGTCTTTGTGCGGCTGACGGGATGCAATTTGCGTTGTGACTGGTGCGATAGCGAGTACACTTTCAACGGCGGCCGCAAGATGGCACTTGAAGAAGTCGAAGCCGAGGTGCAACGCCTCAGCCCGGACGGCGGATTCGTGGAAATCACCGGCGGCGAGCCCCTCTTGCAAGAGCGCGAAGCCATCCCGCTCATGGAACGACTGTTGAATGCCGGTTATAACGTGTTGCTGGAGACCAGTGGCGAGAGATCTCTCAAAAACGTACCGAAAGAAATTATTAAGATCGTAGATGTGAAGTGCCCGAATTCCGGAGAGCCCAATACGTTTCGCATGGAAAATCTGGACGCCCTCACCTCGCGCGATGAGGTGAAGTTTGTGATCAGCGATCGCGGCGACTACGAATTTGCGCGGGCGTTTACAGCTGATCACCAGCTCGCTGCCCGCGTCAGTTCGGTAATTTTCTCGCCTGCCTTCAGCAAGGAAGCGAGCGGGCCCCGCGACACTTCGCACTGCCTGGTGGATCCGCGCGAATTGGCGGAATGGATGCTCGCCGATAACCTGCAGGCGCGGCTGGGGCTACAGATGCACAAATTCATCTGGGATCCGGCGATGAAGGGCGTATGACCCGGCAGTGCACGCCGCAGGTCGTATATTCGGAGTCGCTGGTTATGAAGTGGCGCTAGCCCGCGGGCGGAATCTAATTAGCCTAGCGCGTAAGCGCTGGGTGAGCAGGGGATAGGAGAAGCAAGCCCCGAAGGGGCGACTCATGTCATCGCAGCGACTCAACGAGCGCGCCTTGGTCTTGCTGAGCGGGGGAATGGACTCCTGCGTCTGCGCGACTCTTGCCGCTCGCGATTACGATGCCGCTGCCGTCCACGTCAGCTACGGCCAACGCACAGAGGGAAGGGAACGCAGATCCTTCGATCGAATCTGCGACCGCCTGGGTATTCGTGACCGGTTGGTGGTGCGCAATGATGCTCTCGGGGCGATCGGTGGATCGGCCTTGACAGATGCCGCTATCCCTGTTCCCGAGTCGCAAGCCATCGCTCACGGCGTTCCCCTCACCTATGTGCCTTTTCGCAACGCACATTTTTTGGCAGTAGCTGTCAGTTGGGCGGAAGTGCTGGGCGCATCTAAGGTCTATATCGGCGCCGTGGAGCCTGACAGCTCGGGTTATCCGGACTGCCGTCCGGCTTACTACGAGGCCTTCAACCAGGTGGTGCGGACAGGCACAAGAGAGGGCAATATAGAAATTGTCACGCCGTTGATCGCCATGCATAAAGCCGAGATTGTGACGCTCGGTCTTGAATTGGGTGCTCCCTTCGATTTAACGTGGTCATGCTATAGCCGCGAGGATCAGGCCTGCGCCGTCTGCGATAGCTGCGTGCTGAGGCTGCGTGCTTTTCAAGAGGCGGGAGCGCAGGATCCGATACCATACTTAGCGCCTGCCAGGACGGCGGTCTGATTCGAGATTTGGGATGTTCGATTGAGCAATCGAAGATCCGAAATCTTAAATTCTCCGGCCTCAGTTTTCTGGGCCGCGGAGGCTGATGATGAAACGTAACTGGGTAGTTGTGGTGCTGGCTCTGACAGTGGCAGGGTTGTGCATGCCTGCGGTTTATGCGCAGGCGACGGGGACGGTCAAGGGCGTAGTCAGAGACGTGGAAGGCAAGCCCATGCCCGGCGCCGTCGTGGAATATGTGAGTACCGAGACCGGCAGAAAATACGATTTGAAGACCAATAACAAGGGCGAATTCTTCTCCCTGGGCGTTGCCCCCGGTAAATACACGGTAACCCTCTTGAAAGATGGCAAGGAAGTCTTTCACTACAACGGGGTGCCGGTCACGCTCGATGAAGAGCAGAACCGCTTAGAGATCGACCTGCAAAAGGAACAGAAGAAGGCCGCGTCAGGCCAGGGCTTGACTCCCGAGCAGCAGAAACAGATGCAGGAGCAGAAGGAGAAAGCTCAGAAAGAGCAGCTCACGGTCAAGTCCCTGAACGAGAAGCTGGCGGCAGCGAGGGCTTCTATGCAGGCGGGCAATCCCGAGCAGGCAGTGCAGTCTATGAACGAAGCCACCCAGATTGATCCCAATCGCGATCTGATCTGGTTCACCTTGGGCGACGCGTACTCCGCACAAGCCAAGAAGACCGAGGCTACGGATCGCTCCGCAGCCAAGCCGCTTTATGAACAGGCAGTCGCCGCCTATCAAAAGGCAATCGCCATCAAGCCAATCGCCGACTATTACAACAACATGGCGCAGGCGGACGCTAAAGCTGGTCAAACCGACCAGGCCATTCAGGCGTACACGCAAGCCGCTCAACTCGATCCCACTCGCGCTGCCATGTTCTATTTCAATGAAGGCGCCGTGTTAACCAATACAGGCAAGGTAGACGACGCTATTGACGCGTTTAAGAAGGCCATTGCCGCCGACCCCAATCGCGCTGATGCCTATTACTGGCTAGGGGTGAACATGATCGGCAAAGCCACTCTCCAAGGCGACAAAATGGTGGCCCCGGAAGGAACCGCCGACGCCTTCAACAAGTATCTGGAACTGCAGCCCACCGGGCAATTTGCCGAGCCCGCCAAGCAAATGCTGGCCAGCATCGGAGCCAGTGTCGAGACCACCTACGGCAAAAAGAAAAGTTCCAAGACGAAATAACTTCGCTTTCGGTACAAGGGCGGCTGCGGCCGCCCTTTTTTACAGCTTAGAGTCCCCATTACCAAAGACCATGTCCGTGTCGTTCTTCCTAGAATGCCTCTCCTATTCACGCTAAATTAGAGTTTCGCCCGCTCCAAGCTTTTCTCCCCCGAGGCGGGCGCCTCCTGCAACAGCAATGGCAGCACCAGGAACGGCACCCATTTCGGTTTCGCTGGATCTTCCCGCAGGCGCACGCTCGGGAACGACCGAAGCCCTGCTCGCGGCTATGCTGCGTGCCTCGGCAGGAGTCAGCGACCTCGTGTTTTCTCCGGGACGCCCTCCCCAAGTTCTCATTCACGGCCAGTTGGTCACGGTGCAAATCCCGCGACTGTCGTCCCTGACCCCCGATCACACCCGCCATATTGCTTCGGATCTGATCGGCAACAATAAGCAGGCGATCACAACCCTGCGCGAGCAAGGAGCTTGCGACGTTTCCTTTAGTCTGCCGGGGCAGGCCCGGTTCCGCGTCAATGTTTTTATCCAACGCGGCAGCTGCGCGGTCGTGATGCGCGTCATACCCACCGTTATCCCCGACCTGGCCTCTCTCCGCCTCCCGCCTGTGCTCGCGCAAGTGGCCGAGTTAAAAAGCGGAATTGTCCTGGTTACCGGACCCGTGGTTTCCGGCAAGTCTTCTACCTTGGCTGCGATCATTGATCTGATCAACCGCCAGCGCTCCTATCACATCATTACGGTGGAAGATCCGATCGAGTTCCTGCATAACCACATCGCCTCTACGATTCACCAGCGTGAAGTGCATAGCGACGCTCCCAGCGCCGGCCTGGCCTTGCGCGCGGCCCTGCGGCAATCGCCCAACGTCATCGTTCTCGGAGAGACACGCGACCGCGAGAGTATTGACCTTTTACTGGATGCGGCGGAGACGGGCCACCTCGTCTTGTCCAGCATCAATACCGTAGATGCCACGAAAACAGTGGATAGAATCGTGAGCATGTTCTCTCCGGCGGAGCATGCTTCCGTGCGCAATCGCCTGGCAAAAAGCTTCCGCTATTTCATTTCGCAGAAGCTGATTCACAAGGCAGACGGCACCGGCCTGGTTCCGATTGTCGAAATCGTGAAGGCAAATCCGCATACCCGCGAATGTGTGGCCAATGGCCAGCATGAAGGGCGCACGCTCTCCGACTACGTGCGCCTGGGCGCAGCCGACGGAATGCTGCATTTCGACGGAGAAATCGAGAAGTTGGTCCGCGCCGGAGTGATCGATTTGGATGCGGCGCTTATCCACGCCAGCAATGCTTCCCAGTTGCGGCAGATACTGGAAAAATCCTGAATCACTAGCGCCGTAGCCCGCCTTGGCCTGCAACCCGCCTCTCTAGCATCCTGTCACCACGACGACCTAAGCCCGAGCGCTGAGACACGGTATCATGTCGTTGAGTCATGGCTGCGCATCCGAATTCTTCCAACGTCCTATCCTTCGAGGTTGCCCGCCGCGTAGTTGAGGAGCATTCGGCCGGGCTGCGGGTTGGAGCGGTTGAAGAACAGGCGCTGCTCAAATCCGTAGGGCGAGTGCTGGCGGAACCGATTTACGCGGACCGCGATTTCCCTCCTTTTCCGCGGGCTGCGCGCGATGGTTACGCGCTCCACGCCACGGACCTGGGACACCTTCCGGCCGAACTGGAAGTTATTGGGGAGATCAAGGCGGGCGTCAGCGTGGCCGATATGCCCCAGGAAATCGCTACCGGACAAGCCGTCGCTATCATGACTGGCGCGCCAGTCCCAGTCGCTGCCGACGCTGTGGTGATGGTTGAGTACACCCGTCGCCAAGGCAACCGAGTGGAAGTTCTGCGCGGCGTCGCTGCTGGCGAGAACATCGTACCTCGAGGGTCGGAGGCGCGCTCAGGGACTCTTTTGCTGAGTGGGGGCTCCCGACTCGATGAAGCGGCGATTGCAGTGGCTGCATCGGTTGGCAGGTCGCGTCTGAAGGTCTATCAAAAGCCCCGCATCGCGATTTTGGCGACTGGCGACGAAATTGTTGGCATCGAGATGCAACCCGCGCCAAACCAGATTCGCAACTCAAACACGTACTCTCTGGCCGCGCAGATTCTATTGGCTGGAGCGGAAGCCGTGCCGCTACCGGTAGCTCGGGACGAGGCCGCGCATCTTCGAAAGCTTGTCGAAACCGGCCTCACATCCGACCTTCTGCTGCTGGCAGGCGGGGTTTCGATGGGTGAGTATGATCTGGTGGAAAATGTTCTGGCCGAATTGGGAGCTGAGTTCTTCTTTACCGGAGCGCAGATTCAGCCAGGACGGCCGATCGTGTTCGGGCGGGCCCGCGACAAATATTTCTTCGGTTTGCCAGGTAATCCGGTGTCGACTATGGTTACGTTCGAGCTATTCGCGCGCCCGATGATCGAAGCGCTGATGGGACTGAAACCTCGTAAGCTGATTTTTCTACGCGCCAGGCTGAAAACCGAGGTCAAGACGAAAACTGGGCTGAAGCGTTTCTTGCCCGCTGTTCTTTCTGGCGAGTTCGAAAGGGCGCAGGTCGAGTTGGCAGGCTGGCACGGATCGGGGGACATCGCCGCCGTGGCCCGCGCTAATTGTTACCTGGTCATCCCTCCGGATCGCGATCACATTCCCGTTGGCGAATGGGTGCCGGTGCTGCTGCGTTAGCTTTACTCGTCGCGATCGCCAAGCCGCCTGGAAAACAACAGTTTTGTCATTCCGACCCTCAGCGAAGTCGAAGGAGCCGATCTGCCTGCTCGCGCCGATCTCGGTCCTACATAGACTTCCATGTAAGATACAGATTCATGCCTCGCAAGCTCTCCCATTACGACGAAAGTGGCCGCGCACGGATGGTGGATGTATCCGCGAAGCGTCCTACAAAGCGCGAGGCTGAGGCCAGTGCGTTCGTAGCCATGAAATCCGCGGTGATCCAGGCGCTACCCAGTAATCCCAAGGGTCATCCGCTTGAAATCGCACGCCTGGCAGGTATTATGGCGGCGAAACGCACCGCCGAACTGATCCCCATGTGTCATCCTTTGCCGCTGGCGCACGTTGATGTGCGTACCCGGGTATGCGAGAATGGCGTCTCTATTATCTCCAAAGTAACGACAACGGCTGTGACCGGCGTTGAGATGGAAGCGCTGGTAGCGGCCAGCGTAGCCGCCCTGACTGTTTACGATATGTGTAAGGCGCTCGATAAAGGCATCGAGATTCGAGACGTGAAGCTGGAGAGCAAATCCGGCGGTAAAAGCGGCGATTATCGGAGAAATCCACCGGCGAGCAAGGGAAAGCACCGACAGCAGTAATCAGGTATGTCGAATAACGTCAAAGTTTTGTTGGTAGACGACAATCCGATGGTCCTGGGAATGCTCCAGCAGAGCCTGTCCACCTTGGCCGAAGTCAAGACGGCCAATGATGGTCCTGATGCCCTGCTGAAAGCGGTGGATGATCCTCCTGATTTGCTGGTCAGCGACTTTCGCATGCCCGGGATGGATGGCCATCAGCTGATCGAAAAGCTCAAGAGCCGGCCCTCGACCGCCGGCGTGGCTGTTATTCTCCTTGCCACGAAGAGCGATATCAGCGAGCGAATGTCGGCGCAGGAACCGGTCGACGACTATGTCGAGAAGCCTTTCTTCCTGAAAGAAGCGACCCACCGCATTAAGAAGGTGATCGACAAAATTGCCCTGGAAAAGATGGCCAAGTCGACTTCCGGCGATGGCATTCTGCGCGGCAGCCTGACCCAGATGAATGTGATCGATCTGGTGCAATCGCTCGAAATGGGCCGCAAGAGCTGTCGCCTCACCCTCACCAGTGAGCAGGATCGCTGCGAGATGTACTTTAAGGAAGGGCAGGTCATGCACGCCAGCTACGGCGCGATGAGCGGAGATGAGGCGGTTTTCAAGGTACTGCGCTGGACGGGCGGTAATTTTCAAGTTGATTTTGAAGGCAAAACGACGCTGCAAAGCTGCACGCTGAATACCCAGGGCCTGCTCATGGAAGGGCTGCGGCTGCTCGATGAAGCCAACCGCGACACGGCGGAATCCGAAGATGTCCTCCTCGACACCTGATGTATTCACCGCAGCCGTACTGACTGTCAGCGATTCGTCAACCCGTGGCGAACGCGCCGATGTCTCTGGTCCAGCCGTAGTCAAGGTCCTGGAAAATTATAAATTCCAGGTGGTTGCCACCCAGGTAGTTCCGGATGATCGCACGCACATCGAGAATGCCCTGCTGCAGTTGTCCGAGAAGGCTCAGCTGGTGGTGTCGACCGGCGGCACAGGAGTTGCCGAGCGCGATGTTACGCCGGATGCGACGCGCGCTGTGTGCGAACGTCTGGCCGAGGGCGTGGTGGAGCGCATGCGATTTGAGAGCGCGAAGAAGACTCCCCTGGCGGCGCTGGGCCGTGGCGTGTGCGGCCTAAGGGGAAAATCTTTAATCCTGAACCTGCCGGGTAGTCCCAAGGGCGCCGTCGAATCTCTGGAGGCGGTGATTGAAATTCTTCCGCACGCCCTGAAATTGCTGGCCGGTGACACGCAACACAGCTGAACCAGGGTGATCAGGCTTTCCTGGCCATGTTCTCATCCTCTTCTTTCGATGCTGAAGGTGTCTCGCTGCGAATCTGTTCGACTTTTTTAGCCATCGCCCACTTCAGCTCTTCGATACCTTTACCCGTCACGGCCGAAATCGGATACAGCTCCAGGCCGTGCTTCTTGGAATAACGCTTCAGCTTGGCCAGCTTGTCTTTGTTGGCGACGTCGATTTTGGAGGCCACCATGATGATCGGCTTCTTTTCCAATCCTGCCCCAAAGCTCTCCAGTTCGCCCATGATGACCTCGATGTCACTGACCACATCCGGCCGGCCGCTCGCATCGGAGACATCAACTAAGTGAACGAGTAATCGGGTACGCTCAATGTGCCTCAGAAATTGAGTTCCCAGCCCGGCGCCGGTGTGCGCGCCCTCGATCAGTCCGGGAATATCGGCGACTACGAAACTGAATTCGTCGGGGGCGTTCTTCTCGCCAACGGCAACCACACCCAGGTTCGGTTCCAGCGTCGTAAACGGGTAGTCGGCTATTTTAGGACGCGCAGCCGAGATTCGCGAGATCAGCGTGGATTTGCCGACATTTGGGAATCCAACCAGGCCGACGTCCGCCAGGAGTTTTAGTTCGAGGCGGAAAACCCGCTCTTCGCCTGGGCGGCCAGCCTCGTGCTCGCGAGGTGCCTGGTGAGTCGAGGTGGCAAAACGGGCGTTGCCACGTCCTCCACGGCCCCCGCGTGCGATTACTACGCGTTCGTCTGCCCCAGAAAAATCGTGGATTTTATCGCCCGTCTCTTCGTCGTAGACAATGGTTCCAACCGGGACCTTCAGCATCACATCTGCGCCGTCGCGGCCAGTCTTGTTGGCACCCTCGCCGTGACGTCCGCGCTCCGCCTTGTATTCCGGGTTGAAGCGGAAGTGAACCAAAGTATTGTGGCGCTCGCTGGATTCCATGAGGACGTCGCCGCCCTTGCCGCCGTCGCCGCCGGAGGGACCGCCTCGAGGTACGAATTTCTCGCGCCGAAAGGCCAGGCAGCCATTGCCGCCATCGCCGGCTTTTACTCGAATTTTGGCTTCGTCAATAAACATCGAATCACGTAAGAACGGCCACTCGGGCCGCCCAACCGAGCGAAGCTCGGCGTACTTGCCTAAACGTCTTTACCGTCTGACGGCGGAGCGGCCGTTCCCAGGTGGCATCGCAAAGCAAAAAGCCTCGACTTAGGTCGAGGCTGCCGCATCGCAGAACTTGATTGCAGCGGGCGAGGGCGCCCGCTCCACACTCCACAGCAGACTAGCTCTTGGCTACTTCCATGGGCTCGATCATCACGAACTTGCCCATGGAGCCCTTGTCCAGGAACTTGATGCGTCCGCTGATCTTGGCGAAGAGCGTGTCGTCCTTGCCACGCCCAACATTCAGCCCGGGCTTCACGCGAGTTCCGCGCTGGCGCACGATGATCGTGCCCCCCGGGACCACTTGTCCCCCGAATGCTTTGAAGCCAAGCCGCTGGGCATTGGAATCGCGCCCGTTTCGTGAACTGCCTAATCCTTTTTTGTGTGCCATAGTTTAGTTCTCGGTTAATAGATCTCAGTTCAAAATCAAACTTGTCACCCCAAGCAGGGCGAGGAAGGGGTGCTGTTCGCAGCCCCGCCTATTTCTTCTTCTTGGTCGCTTTCTTGGCAACCGCCTTCTTCTTAGCAGCTTTCTTCTTGGCCGGGGCCGCCGCCTTGACCTCCGCGCCCTCTTCTGTCTCCGCTGGGCGAGCCTTCTTCGCCTTGGGCTCGCGTTTCGGCAACTCAGGCGCGCTGAAAGTCTGGCCGTCGTATGCGATCTCGGTAATGCGTACCGCCGTAAACGGCTGCCGGTGCCCGCGTAGCTTCTTGTACTGCTTCTTGCGCTTGTAATGGAAAACCAGGATCTTGGCGTGCCGCCCTTCCTCCACCACCTGCCCGGTCACGCGGGCTTCCGATTGCGGCTTGGCAATCTGGCCCTGGTCACCGGACACCGCCAGCACGTCCTCAAACCGGATCGTGTCGTTGCCGTTATCCAGCTTCTCCACCCGGATGACGTCCCCAGGCGCGACACGATACTGCTTACCACCGGCGCGGATCACCGCGTACATAATTCCTCCATGAATACCGAATCCCGGCGCACACGGGCGCTCGCGGAAACCTGCTGATTTTGTTGCGCTTTGCTGGGTGCGAACCGTCTCGGCGCTGGCTCCCCATTCCACAGAGAAGCCGCAGGTACAGGCAAACCAAGTTATTCTAGCGTGCTGCGCGCGAACAGGTCAAACCAGAACGGTTGTGCATCGACTCCGGCAACTAGTGTCCTGTTTCTGAAAATTCGTGACAGTAACGCTTTGAAAGGGCGCAGGGTCGGCTCCCAATGTGGCCTTTAGGCCCTGCGGGTCGAGTCCGCAGCGGCTGAAAGGCGTGCCCTTTCAAAGCTCATCATTGCAATCTTTTCGAAACAGGACACTAGAATCGGAACAGGTAAGACACCTTTACAAAGAACACGCGGTCGTCATTGATCAGCCGATTGCGCGTTCGCAGCAGGTTTCCATCCGGTCCCAGGGCCAATGATGGATCTATATTTTGCAGGTCACTGTTGTAGCCCACGTACAGGGCGGTTCCGGGATGGAGCAGATAGGTGACTAGAAATTGCGGGCTTAATTCCTTCGTGGTCTCGAGCGAGGTGAAGGTCTGGTTTGCGAGTGTGGCCGTGTATTGCAGGATAAACCGTAATGACAGCTCATTATTGATCTGCCAGTTCCAGCGGTTCCGAATGATGTGGTTGTTGAATATTGCCGGCCCGTTACTCTGCTGCTTCAGCCGGGTGAAATAGTAGGTATTGTCCACTTTTAACGAGGTCATGGGCCGCACCGTTAACCCTCCGGATATCCAGTCGCTGAACGCAAGAAAGGGAGCTTTGTTCGCCGGCGGAACATAGTTGATGGCATCCCCCCAGTTGTACTCTCCGTAGGCGGTCACCTGCTTCACCAGAGACGTACCCGCGAACACCTCGCTGTAGTGCTGTTTGTAATCCACATTCCCCGGCAACACAGAGAAATCCGTTGGGCGGAGGCGCTGCCGAAAGGGCACGTAGGGCTCGAAGAAGATGTAGGTCTGCCGCTTCAGATCCAGGTGGAAACGGCCGATGTAGGAGGTATCCAATCGCAGGCCTGAATGATCCCAGATCTGATCGGTCACCAGATCGGGTCCCCAGTCCACCACCAGGCCATGTTTTGGCCGGAAGCGATAGCTGGCAGTCTGCTGAAGCTCGCGGATGTCCACGCGGTTCACGAAACCGGGCTCCGTGGTGAATCCCGGGCTGAAATCGTTGTAGATGGCCTCGTAATTGAAATTCAAACCGCTACGAACGACATCGGCCTTATAGGCGGGCCCGGCCTGATAGGATCCATCCTCGTTGCGCGTCGAGCTGACCACGCCCTGCAACATGGCGGTCCAGTTATTCGAGATTTTGAGTCGCGTGTCCAGACCGCCGACCTGGTTGAAGGCGCCGTGAAACTCCCGGTCCGTGTAGATGGCTCCGATCGTTGACTGCCGGAAAATATCGCGATTTACGCGCGCGATGGCAAAATAAGCCTTCTGGTGATAGTCGGGATCGGAGTAGGGAACAATCTCGCCCGGAGATTTGTCGTCGGCCAGCAGTAATCCCACTCCGTATTCACCGACCCGCCCGCTCAGCCGTGTGCCGAAATCCGGATCCGCAATCCGGCGCGTGAACAGCAGGTCAATAGGAGTGCGGAAGTAATCGGTATTCTCCATGAAAAACGGACGCTTCTCGGGAAAGAACACCTCGAAGCGCTGGTTGACCGTCACCTGGGGATCGTCCGACTCCACCTGGCTGAAGTCTGGATTAGCGGTCACATCCATGACCAGGCTTTCCCGCAAAATGAATTTTGCGTCGAGCCCCACCTTTCCTCCGGCTAAGCGGTTGTCGAAATGCGGAACCGCAGGATCGGTCGTGTCCAGGCTGTGAAATGAATTGAAGAGTCCGTACGGGATCAGTTGAATGTTTCGACCGGGCGAAATGCCTTTCATTCCATAAGCGACCGCTGCCCGGGCCAATCGTCCCTCCACCTTACTGGACATAGCCGGCCAGAAAGAGTCTTCATTTTCCCGGTAAATCCCGCGGTAAAGAATGATGCCCCAGCCATCATCGGACAAAGAGCGAAAACGCAAGCTGCGGAATGGAATTGCAAACCAGACTACGAATCCTTGCTTGGTAAGCCGCCCGCGCGAATACCACAAGGTGTCGAAGGTGGAATCGAAATGGGTGTAGTCACCGAGAATGCTGGCATTATTCTCGGAACTTTCCGTATAAATGGCATCCCACTGCACGCCCAGGGGATTGGTTTGGAATGCGTAGGCGCGGCGCTGGTCACGAAAAGTGTCGAGAATTATCTCGACCTGATCGTCGTCTCCGATATCTTCCCGCCGCGTCCGGTGCGCCCTGACTTTAGCGGGATCGTCGAAACACACGAACACAACATATAGGTTCCGCTTGTCGTAACCCAGGTAAATTTCGGTTGGTTCAGATACCGGCTCTCCGTCATGAGGGTTACGTTGTACCAGCCCTGTAACTTTGACCATCTGCTCGGCCGCAGGTCCTTCCGGCCTCATAGTGAGGAAGTTGTCCAGAACCGGAGGGCTCGACAAAAACGGAATGTTCAAGGTGGGAACAGAAGGATCGCGTTCCGGCTGTGCCCAAGCGGCAGCGGTCGTCAACAGTACGACGTAGAACACACGCCACCACCACCGCCCTTGGCTCGGACCGCCCAGACGTTCCTCACTACTCAGAAGTGTTATGTTTCGAGCGGCAACTTATACCACATCGCGCGGTGGACGAAATAGTACTTTTGTCGTTGTTCCAAAATCAGAACAAGGATGGTGCGGCGGCGCCTAGGAAAATTCTGATTAAGCCGGCAAATACAAACACAAGGTTCCCCTCGGCTCCGCTCGGGGCAGGCTCTCGACTCCGCAGAATTGCCTTAAAAGCGGCAATTCTGCCGCGCTCGGGATGACAGAAATGAACTTAATCAGAGCTTCCCTAGGCTTTCGAATCGAGAGAAGCTTCTGTTGAACAGACTCTACACGCACAGCTGGCCGGCATGTCGGCACAATATTCCCGCAGATAGGCTTCTACTTCCTGCCAGTACTGGCTATCAGAGCGTATCTTTCTGCAAACCGGACAGCCCGGCAAAAGTCGCTGCAGCCGGGCGGCCCGCTCGCGCCATTGTCGCAGTTCCGTTCCCTGAACCTCGTTGTCCAATTCCAGGCGAATAACACGCTCGCCGATGCGCACGCGCGCCCTCAGCTCTTCCGGAACAAAAGGTTTGGTCACGTAATCGTCGGCGCCGGCTCGCAGCCCCGATACCACATCGGGGGTGCTGTTCTTAGCAGTCAACAGCATCAGGTATATTGAGGAAAGCTGGGGATCATCGCGGACCTTGCGGCATACCTGGGGGCCGCTCATAACCGGCATTACCCAATCCAACAGGGCGAGCGTAGGATGGCCGGGTTGTTGCAGAATTTCCCAGGCCTGTCCCCCATCCTCGGCCAGAACAATCTCGCGTTCAGGGGCGAGCACTTGCTGCAGCAATCGGCGAAACAAAGCATCGTCTTCCGCTATCAGGATCTTCATGATTGCACCGCCTGACGCATACCTTCTATGACAGCAGCTATTTCTTTCTCGAGTTCCTCCAGCACACGAGCGGCGCGGGTGAACTCTCCACGATGACCTATATCCTCAAGCTCACGGCTTTTTTGCGAGGCACTTGTAGCACCCAGGTACGCAAGTTGCCCCTTTAAACTGTGCGCCGTTCGTTCCACCAACTCGGAATTGTGTGCCCCGATCCCCTCCCGCAATCTGGCCAGCAGTTTTGGAGCTTCGTCAAAAAATATCGTGGCGATCTCCCGCAGGAGATTCTCGTCTCCATCCAGCTGTTCCAATGCCTGCGCCGGTTTCCAGCCAATCGAGCGGACCGGCGCTGGCGATTCTGCGGTTTCCGGAAACATTCGAACAATGGCGTGGGCGATGTCGCGACCACTTGCCGGTTTGGCCACATAGTCGTCCATGCCGGCTTCCAGGCAGCGATCCTTGTCTCCTTTCATGGCATGCGCCGTCATGGCCACAATCGGAATGTGCCGGGCGCTCTCTTTCTCCTGCTCGCGAATCTTTCTGGTGGCCGTGAAACCGTCCATTTCCGGCATCTGCACGTCCATAAAGATGAGGTCGAAGGACTGTTTATGGAGCAACTCCAAGGCTTCTTTTCCGTTGCCGGCGACGGTCGCGGCGTGCCCCATCTTCTCCAGCATGCGCACCAGCAAGAGCTGATTCACCGGCGTATCCTCGACGACTAATATTTGCAGAGATTTTCCATTGGGCCCGGCATGGCGCGGCGGCAGCAGTGCGGCCGAGGTGGCTCGCTGGGCTCCCTCCAGAGCCGACACCATGGCGTCCAGCAACTCCGATCTGCGAATCGGCTTCAGCAAACGGGATACACTCCCCAGTTTGCGATAATGCGTGGCATCGCGTGCCTGGCTTGTGATGGGGAGCATTAAAATGACTGCCTTCGCCAGATGTTCCTGCTCGATAGCCTCTCCGAGATCGTAGCCGCTCATGCCCGGCATCTCGGCATCGACTAGGGCAAAATCGATAGGAGTCCCTGCTTGCCGGGCGCTGCGCATAAAGGCCAGAGCAGCTTCGCCGCTCTCCAGGGAGGTCACATTCATGTCCCAGGCCAAAGCCAGATCTACCAGCGCGGCTCGACTGGTAACGTTATCGTCCACGATAATGATCGATCTGCTTGCGAGCCTCTCCTCGCCGGGTGACGGACCGCCACTTCGTTTGCTGGACGCGCCGAATCGCGCGGTGAAGTGGAAGCGGCTGCCTTGTCCAACCACGCTCTCTAACCAAATAGATCCACCCAGCAGGTGAGTCAGTCGAGAGGAAATGGCCAGACCCAAACCGGTGCCCCCGAAACTGCGGGTGGTGCTGGCGTCGGCTTGTGCGAAGGCCTCGAAAATCAGATTCTGTTTCTCCGCAGCAATGCCGATGCCGGTATCGCAAACATCGAACCGTAGTTCCAACTCTCCCGCCGTCAGCGACGTTCGGCCCACAGTCACTACCACCTCGCCCTGACGAGTAAACTTGATGGCGTTGCCGATCAGGTTGGTCAGTATCTGCCGAAGCCGCGTCGGATCGCCGATTACATATTCGGGAACTCCCAGCCGATGCTGGTAAGCCAATTCGAGCTGCTTTTCGTGAGCACGCACGGCCATGGCTCGCACCACTTCTGCCAGACTGTCATAAAGGTTGAATTCAATCTTCTCCAATTCCAGCTTTCCGGATTCAATTTTGGAGAAATCCAGAATGTCGTTGATCAGGCCGAGGAGCGAATCCCCGGAAGACTTCAGCATGAGCAGATATTCGCGCTGCTCCGGGGTAAGTTCGGTATCGAGAACGAGTTCGGCCATACCCAGTATTCCGTTAATAGGGGTGCGAATCTCGTGGCTCATGTTGGCCAGGAACTCGCCCTTGGCCCGGCTGGCGCTCTCGGCTGCTTCTTTCGCGCTCTTCAGCTGGTTATTCACGGTGACCAGCTCGGTCGTGCGCGTGGCCACCTGGCTCTCCAGATCCTCGCCGTGCTGCTGAAGTTCGCAGTCGCGCCTTTCGATCTGTTCCAGCATCTCGTTGAATTGGCACACCAGCAGTCCCAGCTCATCCTTGGTGCTGGCGGTTGCCCGCAGCCCGTAGTTGCCGGATCCGGACACCGCTTTGGCCGTATCCAGGAGGTCGATGACCGGCCTGGAGATCACCTTTTGCAGCCGCAAGGCCATCAGGTAAGCGACTGCTGAGGCAGCCAACAACACTGCCATCATTACTATCAGGAAACGCTGCAGGCGCTGGTACGCATCCTGCATATCAGACTCCAGGAAGATGAAGCCGATCTGCTCACCCGCCAGTTCAATGCGGCGAAACTGTTTCAGGTGCCCCTTCTCAATGTAAGCCCCGACCGTACGCGCTGCCGGCGGCACAAAGGGAAGGCTGAGGTCCGGCCGTAGGTAGGTGGCGAAGACGACACCATTGTGGTTATACAAACACGCGCTCGTAACGCGCGGCTCGGCCCGCAGGGCAGCCAATATTTCCGTGCCCGCCTGGGAATCGGCAAAGGTGAGGGCAGCCGTGCTGTTTTGTCCTAGCATATCGGCCAGCGCCGCCAGATCATGCTCCGTGGCTCGCCGCGTGCTCACCACGTCATACATGATCATCACCGTACAGGCCAGCAGCAGGGCCACGCTGGTAGTCACCATGATGATGACTGTCAACTTCCACCGCACCGATATGTTGCCGAACAATGACATCCCTCCGCCCACTTACATCTCTACCGCCTTCGCCAGACTCAATAGTTTCGAGCTCAGTTTCAGCCCGGCATCCTGCGCCGCTTTGAGGTTCACTTCGAAACGGATGCGGTTCTGATCGAGAATGAAGTTGATCACCCCGCCCTGCTCGATGAATCCGGGAATGTCGCCTACCGTGAGTACGTGCGTGCCGCGGGCCGACTCCAGCACTTGCTGCAACCGCCAACTTTCCAATGTGCCGACGAACAGAACATGGCAGCCTGTGATCTGGAGAGGACTCACCCGCTGCACCTCTACCGCGCGAGTTCCTATGGTTTTGCCTGCGATAAGCTGTTGCAGGTCGGAAGCCAGAGAATGATTGCCCAAGACGCATAGCCGCACAGAATCGGAAGGCTTGGAAAAAGCTTCCGGCGGCCATTCCACAAATTTCGCAAAGTTGTAGACGAAAGCCGCTTTAATCTCATATTCCGTAGGTTGCCGTTGGGCATGAGTGAGTTCAGCGGATATAAGCACGAAGCACAGGATCAGAAAGGGCCACCACCAGCGGCGGCCAACCGTCATGGCGCCATACGCACCCGCCGTTCGCGGTGAAATCCCAGCGTGATTCTGACCGAACCACGCGTCGCCCTGGATCAGAACTGCCATGTAATCTTTCCGCTTACCACGCGGCTGACTTCATCTTTTCCTTGAATATCCGTTGGGAAAATAAACTCCGGGTGTAACGGGCGCAGCAGATTTTGCCCGTTCACGCTGAATTCGAGACGTTCTGCGGGATGCCATGCCAGCCGCGTATCGAAGCGCAGGTAAGGCGGTACGGGTTGCGCGGGTAAACGGTCTACCCAATAAAAGCTATTGTCGAATTCCAGGTTGTGTCGAAGGGAGAGATTGGAATGGACCTGGAACGGGTGCGTGGGACTGCTGCCTGGGAGAAATCTCGTTATGACATTGGCGGGATGCAGGGTCATGTGAAGCCAGGAATAGGAGCCCGTCAATTTCCAGAAACTGAACGGGATGTAATTACCGGAAAATTCCATGCCATAGCTTTTGCCATCATGGTTATTCTCGAATTGCAGCGGTACGATCACGTGAGGTTGTACGCCCGCGGTTTCCAGGAAAGGTTCAGCAAAAGCCACTCCAATGAGGTGGTGATAGGTGTTGTAGAAAGAGGCGGCGTCAAAGAAAAGGCGGCGTGCGGGCTGCATCCTGTATCCGGCTTCATAGGCGAGCATCTGTTCGGAGCGGACTCCGGGATTGCCGGCCAAGGCGGTTAGGTATGTAAGGCCTCCCGGTCCGGGCACAGCTAAGGCGCCGACCCTACCATTTTCCTCGTAATCATTCGGTGTACGCACCGCGCGGGAAACTGACATCCATAACGACTGATGCGCACGCATCTGCCAGTGGAGACGAGCGCTCGGCTGGTATTCGAGGCCGGTATATTGGTTTGATTCGAACTTCGAGCCCAGGGTGAGGCTGAGGCGCGATGGAACGATCGCAATCTCGTCCTGCACGAAACCGTTGAACAGCTGCCGTGTGAACTGATCCGGTCGCCACCAGGGATGATCCTTGGAGTCGAACCAGACCATGAGGCTGTTGTCGATGCTTTCCGTGGTCGCACGATAGCCGGCGCCCCACATCCACTGCTGCCTTTTGCCCCACTGCGTCTGGTACTGAAAATCGAAGTCGTAGACATTTTGACGAAAGCGCGCCGCAGGTATACCGAAATCGAGCCGATCGTAATAGAACTGCAGAGCGCTCTCTGAGCCATTGCCGAAGTGATGATTCCAACGGCTCAGCAAATCTCCGCCGTCGGTAGTCAGGCTCTGGTCAGTAGTAAGTGTGTAAGGCGGAATAAGAAGTGGAGCAGTATAGCTTTCGTTTTGTGCTCCGCGAAACGCGTCACCGGACAGGGTGATAAAGTCCCTGGGGGTTGCGCTCCAATCCGCGCGAAATCCACCCCGGCCTGTATACCATGCGTCGGATTGCGAAGCCGGAAGCCCTCCTCGAGGGCTGAGTTGCGCATATTTCCCAAAAACCCGGTATACGAAATTCTCGCCGGCTTTAGCGCCATAGCGGGCCGCGCTAGAACCCCAGCGGTTAGAACCCGTGGTCGTCAACAGCCCGCCCTGCGTGTCATGCGCCGGCTTGGTGATGATGTTGATGACGCCGTTCACGGCATTGGATCCCCACAGGCTGGCGCCAGGTCCTCGAATGACTTCGATTCGCTCTATGTCTTCCAGCATCGTGTCTTCCAGGTTCCATACCGTTCCGGAGAAAAGTGGCGTATACACCACTCGGCCATCGATCAAGACCAGCAGCTTGTTGGCATAGCGATCATCAAAGCCTCGTATTGTGACCGCCCAGGTGTGAGCATTGATCTGAGCTACCTGAACCCCTGGGGCGAGGCGCAGAGCCTCGGGAATGCTGGTCGCACCCGAACGTCGAATGTCCTCCTGCGTGATCACATAGACTGCCGCCGCCGTCTCCGACAATGGCTGCTGCCGCTTCGCCACCGAGGTGACTTCCACATTCATCAGGTCCTCGAGGCTCATCTCCGCGAGATTTTTCCTCGACTCCTGCGCGAGGCACTGCCCCGCGACTACGACGAGCCCAAGCACGACAAACTGGAACGCGGCTCGCCCCAGTCGTTTTCTACTTTTCGGGTTATGCCAGCTTGTTCGCACGGTTCTCTTCCTCCTCGGAACTCCCGCCAGGCGCAGTTCGGGTGAATGCGCAAAAGACGGCGTTGTGATAAGGCCTGACTAACTGGCTATCGGCGAGAAACGGGGAAAGTTGATGGAAAGTATTGCTAAGAGGCTGGATCAGAGTGATTACGAAAACAACCATTCTATTTCGGGAATTCGCGATGAGGCGGAATCGAAAGCTCTGGCCGGCCAGCGCACGAAAGTGCTAGCCCGTCAGCTTCCTTGCCCGCATAATTGTCTGCTTCAAAGGAAGGCCCATGAAGATCATTGCTGCCGGCATCATTTTCTTTCTCTCAACGCTATCTTTGTTCGCTCAAGCTACACAGAATGCCCCCACCGCCCAAGCGTATGCCCCCGCACTGAATCGCCTGCAATCCCTCGTAACCGTGGCGCAGGCTGAATGGCGGCATCATGCTGATATGCCGCATCCGGAAGATCCGGCGCTTGACGACGCCGCTTGGCAGCTGATGAAGACCGGCGACAAATGGAATGATGACCGTGTTCTTCGACGCTGGGTCCAGCTCCCTGCCAATGTTCATGGATACGCCATTCAGGGCTCGCGCGTACTGCTCGATCTGGAGTTGCGCAGCCAGATGACCATCGAGATGTCGGTGTACTCGAATGGCTCGCTGGTGTTTCATGGCACCGACGAAATGCAACAACCCATTCTGCTGACGGAAACTGCACAACCGGATCAGCGATTCCTTATTGCCATTCGCGCGCATGCCGATCAGAACGCGGAGATCTCGATTGCGCGCGCCCAGCTGAAAATCGAGCCGCCCAGCACACGCCCTGATCCCAATTTGCTGCGCGATGAGATCATCGCAGCCATTCCAGTCATTGCGGCTTACGAAGACGGAAAAGCGGAGCGGGAACAGCAACTCGATACCGCGGTCAAGACCATTGATTTTGAAGCCCTCGATAATGGTGACCAGGTTGCCTTCGATGCTTCCCTGCGCAAGGCGCAGGCGCGGCTGGAACTTCTTAGCCCTTATCTAAAGCAGTTCACGATCCGGGCGGTCGGCAACGCGCACATCGACATGGCCTGGCTGTGGCCATGGAGGGAGACGGTAGAGGTCGTGCGCAACACCTTTCGCAGCGTGCTGGATTTGATGCGCGAGTATCCGGATTTCAAGTTCACGATGTCGTCGGCGCGTACGTACGAGTGGATGGAAGAGAAATATCCCGATCTGTTTGCCGAAATTCAAAAACGAGTCCAAGAGGGCCGCTGGGAAGTGATCGGCGGCATGTGGGTCGAACCCGATCTCAATATGCCCGACGGCGAGTCGCTGGTGCGGCAGATTCTGGTCGGCAAGGGTTATTTTCAGAGCAGGTTCGGCGTGGATGTGAAGATCGGCTGGAATCCGGATTCGTTCGGCTACAACTGGCAGCTGCCCCAAATCTATAAGAAATCGGGCATGGATTATTTTGTTACCCAGAAACTGCTTTGGGCCAAGGATTTCACTACCTTTCCCTACAAGCTCTTCTGGTGGGAAGCGCCCGATGGAAGCCGCCTGCTCACTTATTTCCCGCACGACTACGCCGGCGGCATCGAAGCCGAACGCCTGGGCAACGATCTTTCCCTGTGGACGCCCGCGATCTATGGTCCCAAGCTGACCGATACGCCGGAGATGATGCATCTCTACGGAGTCGGCGATCACGGCGGCGGTCCCACGCGCAACATGCTCGATAATGCCCAGCGCCTGATGTCACCCAACACCGTGTTCCCGAAGCTGGAGTTCAGCACGGCGACTGCTTTCTTCCATGATCTCGAACCCAAGATCCCGAGCCTGAACGTGCCCGTGTGGAAAGACGAACTTTATTTCCAGTATCACCGGGGGGTGTTCACCACGCAGTCGGAAACCAAGCGCCGCATCCGGCGCAGTGAAGAAACCCTTCTGAATGCGGAGAAGCTGGCATCCATTGCCATGCTGGAACAGCGGCCCTATCCGCAGGAGGAGATGCAGCGTGCCTGGAAGAGACTGCTGTTCGATCACTTTCACGACATCATGCCGGGCTCGGGAATTGCTGTGAATTACCTGGACGCGCAACGCAATCTGCGCGACGTGCGCCGCGTGGGCAATGACATCATTCACGACTCGATGAGCGAAATTGCCGCGCATATTGACACGCAACGGTCCGGAGTTCCAGTGGTCGTGTTCAACACGCTCTCGTGGACAAGAACGGAAGTCGCCGAACTGGACGCCCAGCTACCCGGACCCGCACAGCAGGTGGAAGTAGTAGACGGAACGGGGAAGTCCGCGCCCTCGCAGCTACTGGCAATCGATCCGGAAACTCACCGTGTACGGCTTCTGGTCGAGGTGAATGTGCCGGCGTTCGGGTACAGCACCTATTTTGTTCATGCTACGACAAAGCCACCGGCTGCTTCCAGCCTGAAGGCTACGGCCAGCACTCTCGAAAACGAATTCGTTCGCCTGAAAGTTGATTCCAAAACCGGCTGCATGACTAGTCTCTTCGATAAGCGTAGCCAGACCGAGGCGCTTTCTCCTGCCGAGACCGATACTGGCGGCGCCAGGAAATTCGCCTGCGGAAACCTGCTGCAGACGTTCCATGATCTGCCCAAGCAGTGGGATGCGTGGAACATCGATGCCGATTTCGAAGACCAGCATTGGGATCTGGACAGCGCCGACGAGGTTAAGCTGATCGAAAGCGGCCCGCTGCGCGCCGTCATCCGCATCAAGAAACATTTTCAGAACTCATCTTTTATTCAGGATGTCACCATGTACGCCGGGGTTCCGCGGGTGGATGTGAAGATGCAAGCAGACTGGCACGAGAAGCACATTCTCCTCAAAGTTGCGTTTCCGGTCAGCGCGCACAATACCAAGGCTACGTTCGAAATTCCCTACGGCTCGATCGAACGGCCCACGACTCGAAATACACCGGCCGAAAAAGCTGAATTCGAGGTCCCGGCCCTGCGTTGGGCCGACGTTTCCGATGCGAAGCACGGGTTCAGCCTGCTCAATGACAGCAAGTATGGTTACGATGCCAAGGACAACGTTCTGCGCCTGTCGTTGCTGCGTTCACCCGCCTGGCCGGATCCGCATGCTGACGAAGGGCATCATGAATTCACTTACGCCTTATATGCGCATGGCGGAGATTGGCGCGATGCGCAGACGGTCCGCCGCGGGTACGAACTCAACTACCGCCTCATTCCGTTCATAACCGACAACCACCAGGGCAGCCTCCCCGGTGCGCATTCGTTTCTCGATTTGCAGGCGGATGATATCGTGCTCACGGCGGCTAAGAGGGCGGAAATGGATGATTCCCTGATCCTGCGCTTCTACGAATGGGCTGGCAAGGAAAGTGACGTGAAAATTACATTGCCAGCGGGAGCGCAAGCGGCCTCTGATGCCGACCTGATGGAACGTCCGATCGCGGAACTCCCCATTTCAGGAGGAACGCTTTCGCTTCATACCAAGCCCTATGAGATAAAGACGGTGAAGATAACCTTTTCGTTGCAGCAGAAGTAACGGACACAAGGGCAAATGAAACATTATTTCTCCTGTTCAGCACCGCCCGAAACAACGGAGAGCCAACATGCAACTGAACGGATCGTTGATTAAGAGCACGGTGGTCGCCGCCCTGGGCGGCCTACTCTTCGGCTTTGACACCGCGGTTATCTCAGGAACCACCGCCGCTCTCACGCAGGCATATTTGCTGACGCCCCGGTTGCTGGGCGCCACCGTGGCCGCTGCCATCGTGGGCACCGTATTCGGCGCCATGCTGGCGGGTTTTCCCGGAGACAAGTTCGGCCGCCGCGATAGCCTGCGCATCATGGCCATCCTTTACCTTATTTCCGCTCTCGGTTGCGCGTTTGCGTGGAACTGGCCCGCTCTGGTCATCTTCCGTTTCATCGGAGGCTTAGGAATTGGCGGCTCCTCGGTTCTGGGACCGATGTATATCGCCGAGATCGCGCCCGCCAAATGGCGTGGCCGCCTGGTGGGATTGTTCCAATTCAACGTTGTAATGGGGATCCTGGTAGCCTACTTCTCCAATTATTGCATCAGCCTTGCCCACTTCGGCGCCGCCGAATGGCGCTGGCAACTCGGCATTGCCGCAATTCCGGCCGCAGTATTCCTGCTAATGCTCTTCGGTATTCCCCGCAGCCCGCGCTGGCTGGTCAAAAAAGGCCGCGTCCAGGAAGCGCGCGCTGTGTTGCAGGCCATCGGCGAAGAGAATGTCGAAAACGAACTACAGGATATTGTTCAGTCCGTGCATCTCGAACAAGGTCTGCAGAACGAACCTCTCTTTGCCCGCAAGTACCTGTTTCCTATCTTCCTCGCCGTCACGATTGGAATGTTTAATCAACTGTCCGGAATCAACGCGATTCTCTATTACCTGAATTTCATCTTCGCGCGGGCCGGCTTCAGCAAGTTCTCGGGCAATCTACAAGCGGTCGCTATCGGCGCCACTAACCTCCTATTTACCATGATTGCCATGTCGGTGATTGACCGCCTTGGCCGAAAAACCCTCCTCCTGATCGGTTCGGTGGGAACGGCGGTCTGCCTTGCAGGTGTGGCGCGGATCTTCTTTACGGGACAGCATGAGAACTTCCTCCTGTGGCTCCTGGTGGGCTATATTGCGTTTTTCGCTTTCTCCCAGGGCGCCGTTATTTGGGTTTACCTCTCCGAGGTCTTTCCCAACACCGTACGCGCCAAAGGCCAGAGCCTGGGCAGCTTTTCTCACTGGTTCATGAATGCCCTCATTTCCTTCACCTTCCCGCAAATGGCGGCTTCTTCTGGCGCCTATCCCTTCGTATTCTTCTCGGTGATGATGGTCGTCCAATTCTTCGTGGTCCTGTTCGTGTATCCCGAGACCAAAGGAGTCACTCTGGAACAGATGCAAAAGAAAATGGGCATCGCATAGGGTTCAAATGTGGCGCGGACATTCCTGTCCGCGAGCTTCTACTATTCTGCAGTCGCGGAAAGGAATGTCCGCGCTACATTTTCCCGGAAGGGGAAATTCATAATAGATAGTTCGCCCCATGTGAGAGCCATCACCAAGATTCTCCGACAGTAGTCTTAAACTTGCAGGTATGTCCGGTCGCTGCACGTATGCGATCGTGAGGGCGCTGGATTGGATTGCCCAGCATACCCTTTCGCCCGAACAAATCCCCGAGCATCAGCGCACCGGCCGACGTGGCGAGGAGGAGGCCTATTTTTACCTGCGCAGGCTCGGCTACCTGATGGTCGCCCAGAACTTCCGCTCCCCGCGCCGCCGGGGCGAGATCGACCTGATTGGGTGGGACGGCGATGTGCTTTGCTTCATTGAGGTGAAGACACGAACGTCACATGATGTAAAGCCCGCTGAGGCGGCGGTCGACAGAGATAAGCAGAGGGATCTGGCGGCGGTAGCCCGCGATTACCTGCGTCATGCCCCACCTTCGTGCCAGTGGCGATTTGACGTGGTCACCGTGTATTATGAGAAACAAGCCTGCCAGCCGCAGATCGAGTTGTTCAAAAATGCTTTTTCTGTGTCATACAATAACGCTTTCTATTGAAAGGATTTAATCCTTGCCTGAGTTACGAAAAGACCCGATTGTCGGCCGCTGGGTCATTATTTCTACCGATCGTGCCAAGCGTCCGACCGATTTTGTTCGCGAAGGGGTGAAAAACAAAGGCGGTTTCTGCCCCTTCTGCTACGGCAACGAAAGCAAAACGCCTCCGGAGATCCAGGCTTACCGGCCCAATCCTAATGGCGGCTCGCCCCAACGCGACACCCCCGGTTGGACCGTTCGTGTGGTCCCCAATAAATTCCCGGCGCTCGGTATCGAAGGCAATTTGAACCGCCAGGCCGAAGGCATGTTCGACAAGATGAACGGCATCGGCGCCCACGAAGTGATTATCGAGACGCCCGATCACAATGCCACCCTGGCTACGCTCCCGGCCAAGCGCATTGAGGACGTCCTCTGGACCTTCCGCGACCGCATTCTCGATCTTAAGAAGGACCGTCGTTTCAAATACATCCTGATCTTTAAGAATCATGGTGAGCCGGCGGGAGCGTCACTCGAGCATGCCCATTCCCAGCTGATCGCGCTCCCGATTCTGCCCATCTATGTGGTCGAGGAACTCCAGGGCGCGAAACAATATTTCATTTACAAAGAGCGCTGCGTTTTCTGCGACATAATCCGCCAGGAAACGGATCACGGCGTAAGGGTTGTCGCCGAAAACGAAGACTTTCTCACCCTTGCTCCGTACGCCCCCCGCTTCCCCTTTGAAACTTGGCTTTTGCCAAAGCGGCATGAGTCGGCCTTCGAGAATTCCTCGTCCCAGATGTTCGAGAATCTTGCCAAGGCCCTGAAGGGGCTGCTCACCAAAGCGGATCGGGTGTTGGATAACCCGCCGTACAACCTTGTGATCCACACCTCACCGGTACAGGACCCGACCAACGATCACTACCATTGGCATATCGAATTCATGCCGAAGCTGACCAAGACGGCGGGATTCGAGTGGGGCACGGGCTTCTATATCAATCCGACCCCGCCCGAAGAAGCCGCCAAGTTCCTGCGCGAAGCAAGCGTCGAGGAGCAGGTGCCGGCAGTGGTGGCAGGATAGTTAAGCGGGTTAGGAACACTACTAAGGCGCGGGTTTCTGCCCGCGCCTTTTTATCAGCGGCTGACTTCGAAGTTCACGGCCGAGCCAGCGGTGATCTTCTGACCGGCGGCGGGATCCTGCGAAAGAATCAGACTTGACTGCGACGGGGTTTCGCCCGTGCCGGAAGCAGTTGCAGCGTCCGACGCCGTCTGCGCGGCTGAGATTCTGACGTTGCCCACCCGCATACCCGCCGTCTGCAGGATCTGGGTCGCGGAGCCCAGGGACTGGCCGACAAGGTTCGGCATCACATAAGCCGTCGCCATTGCCCCAGCCGATAGCAACAGGCTGATACGGGGCGCCGCCACTCCGCTGGCATTTGCCGGGGGACTCTGGGCGATGACTTGATCCGCTGGTCCAGTTGCCATGGGAAGCACGGCGGTGGCGCCAAGCTCCAGTCCGCGGCGTTCGATGTTCAGCTCCGCCGCCCGTGCGCTCTGCCCGGTGACATCGGGAATGGCTACGCGCTGCGGCCCCAGGCTCTGCGCCACCCGCAGCTGCCACCCGCGCCGTACTTTCGTACCGGCGTCGGGTACCTGGGACATGACTTTTCCCTCCCCCACGTTGGTGCTGTAGTACCGGCGCTCGGCCTGCAATTGCAGGCCGCTGGCCAGCGCCGTACGTTCCGCATCCGGCAAGCTCAGGCCAACCACGTTGGGAACCGTCACTTCGTGTCCGTGGACCGCGAAGCGCATGGCCATCAGCGCCGAGATCATCGCTACTGTGACTAGCACCAACCCCAGCAGCACTAATTTTGCAATTGCTTTCACCTGGCCTGATTATAGCTGCATGAATCTTGAGGGACCGTTCACGGACCTGGCAAATTCGGGCGATGCCAGCTTAAAGATCAAATATGATTGGCTCGCATGCGACTGAGGCCCGTTACCACTCTCCTGCTTACTGCAACGCTGGCAGCGGGAATGACTTATTACTATTTCGGAATATTCCTACCCTGCAGCCAGGCCGTGATGGCTTCGTGGGACTTGGGTGGAGGATACGAATTTGCGGGTGATCTGTATCCCATCTGGTTGACTGGCCGCGAACTGATCCACCACCGTACGAATCCCTACACGCCCAGCATGACGGCGCGCATCCAGGCTGGACTGTACGGACGTCCCCTTGATCCGCATCGCCCCACAGACCCGCTGCCGAACTATCGCGCCTTCTCTTACCCGCTCTATACCGATCTGCTCCTGGTTCCGCTCCTGCCGCTGAGCTTTCCTGCGCTGCGCCTGCTGCTGGCCTTTCTGTTTCCGGTTTTGACCGGAATCAGCCTCGTGCTCTGGGCGAAGGCTGTCGGTGTTCCACTCAGCGGCGCGGGCACCGTCATTGCCCTGGCCATGACGCTTCTTAGCTATCCTGTCCTGGAAGGATTTTATGCTGAGCAGCCAGCCATGCTGGTTGGATTCCTTCTCGCTGGCGGAATATTCGCGATCACGCGTGGAAGCTATCTGACCGGAGGAGTTCTGGTGGCGCTGGCGTCGATCAAGCCTCAGGTCTCTGGTCCGGTTACGGCTTGGCTGATCTTATGGACTGTGATTGATTGGAAGCAACGGAAGAATTTCGTTATTGGGCTGGTTACCAGCCTCGCATTCTTGCTGGTTGCGAGCGAATTTATTCTGCCCGGTTGGCACCGGTATTGGTACCACGCTCTTGTCGATTATCGCGCCTACACTCTTCCTCCTCTGGCCGAGTACGTATTGGGGAAATTTACCGGCTATGTTGTCGAATTGGTGCTCTTGATTCTTACAGTTTTCATCGCCGCGCGGGCACTACAGTCTTGCGCTGATAATACGGCGTTCAATCTGTCCTTGTGTGTGCTCTTGACCACAACCGTCATCGTGCTGCCCACTGGTGGCGCGGTTTATGACCAGGTGGTAACGATCCCGGCATTCCTGTGGCTTTGGGGACAAAGGGCAGCGATTTTGAGCAGGGGACGCACCGTGCGCCTGTTGGCCCTATTGCTGATCTTCGTTTTGAGCTGGCAATGGATCACCGCCACCCTGGTCGCAGTGGCCGCGCTCGCTTCCTTGTCGTGGGCCAGGAGCACGCCAGCGCTGTTGCTGCCGGTTCGAATGGCGGCGTCGTTGCCGTTTGTTCTGCTCGCCGTTTTGGCTTTAATTGGTATTCGACACAAAGCCGGCATTCCCGCGCATTTAGAATGCCTAGGGAAGCTCTGATTAAGTTCATTTCTGTCATCCCGAGCGGAGCGTAGCGGAGTCGTGGGACCTTGCGTTTGCGTTTGCCTGGTTAATCAGAGCTTCCCGAAATGGTTGCGATCAACGCGACTCAGTGCGTTTCGTCCGCGGCGGGCGCTGTATCCTGGGTGTCGATCTTGAGGGCGACGGCGCTGGGCGGAAGCACCGGCGCCGGCTCGAAATCGCCCGCATCTGTGCCGGCTAGCGCTGCACTCATGAAGTTCATCCAGATGGGCAAGGCGGCATGGGCTCCGGTTTCTTTGGCTCCCAGCGATTTCTTTTCGTCGAAGCCGACCCAAACGCCGCAGGTGAGGGACGGGGAAAAGCCAACGAACCAGGCGTCGGTAAAATCATTCGTGGTACCGGTCTTTCCCGCGATCGGATATTTCATGCTGGAGGCCGCGATTGCGGTTCCATGCAGGACAACGTCGCGCAGCATGGAAACCATGATACGTGCGGTGCGCTCACTCACCACATCCTTGATGTCGGGAAAGTCTTCTTCGAGCACACGCCCCTCATAGTCAGTGACCTTAGTGATATAACGCGGCACAACCCGCACGCCGTCGTTCGGGAAGACGCTGTATGCCGAAGTCTGTTCCAGCAACGTAACCTCGGCGGCGCCCAGCGCAACCGGCAAATACGGTGGCATATTCGAAGTGATACCGAAGCGGTGAGCGTAATCGATCACGGTTTTCATCCCCAGCTGATCGGCCAGCTTCAAGGCTGGAATGTTGCGTGACATCAACAGCGCCCGGCGAAGGGTAATGTTGCCTTCGAATTTCTCATCGTAATTATGCGGAACGTAGGAGGTCGCTCCATTCTGAAACATCACCGGCGCATCCAGAATAGTGTCATTGGGTGACCCGCCCTGGTCGATCGCGGCGGTATAGACATACGGTTTAAATGACGAACCCACCTGCCGCAGCGCCTGGGTGGCACGATTAAACTTGGATTCTTCAAAGTCGCGTCCGCCGACCATGGCTTTGATCTCTCCGGTGGCATTGTCGATCGCGATCAAAGCTCCTTGCGCCCCGGAATCCTGCTCCAGGCTCACTTTCGCCTGCCCGTTATCAGCCAGCGACAGGATTTTGACGTAAACAATATCTCCGACAGAGAGTATGTCTACCACTTTCCGTCCGGTCCAGGCGGTGTCGGCCGAGGTAATGGGCGCGATGTAATCGCCGAATTTGACGGTCGCAAAAGCATGACGCACTTCGATGACCAGCGCGTGCACGTACCCGTCGACTTCCAGATCGTTGTCCCAATCGGGATGGTGGTATTTGTCGATCGCGACTCCCATAGCGATCGCATTCGGGAGGTGAGCCTTCCAGCCGTGACGTCGTTCGTAGGCGGCCAGTCCACCAAGCACGGCCTGGTTAGCGGCTCGCTGCAGGTCCATATCGAGAGAAGTGTAAACGCGTAAGCCACCCTGGTGGACTTCGTCCGTCCCATATTTGCTTTCCAGATAGCGGCGAATGTCTTCGACGAAATACGGGGCGAGCGAGTTCGGATCTTTGGCGACATTGAGTTGGATGGGCTTATTCTTGGCTGTTTCAGCCTGCGCGGCGGTGATCTTCCCGTCCTCCAGCATCGCGTTAAGAACGAGATTACGGCGCTTGAGCGTGCGCTCGGGATGATTGATGGGCGAATAGTACACCGGCGACTTCGGAAGCCCCGCCAACAAGGCGGCTTCCTCCAGTGTCAGGTTCTTGGCGGGCTTGCTGAAATAGTACTCCGAAGCGGCCTCGAAACCGTACACCCCGTGGCCCAGATAGATCTGGTTCGCATACAGCGTAAAAATCTGGGGCTTGGTGAAGTGACGCTCGATCTGCATGGCCAGCAGCATTTCCTGCATCTTGCGATGAAAGGTGCGATCGGGCGTCAGGAACAGATTGCGGGACAGTTGCATGGTAAGAGTCGAGGCCCCTTGCACCTTTCCACCCGACATAATGTCGCGATAGGCGGCCCCGGAAATTCGCCAGAAGTTGATGCCTGAGTGTTTTTCGAAATCTTTGTCCTCGACCGAGATCAGGGCATCGCGCAGAACCTTGGGGTAATCATCGTAGGTGGCGACTACGCGGCGCTGCAGCGCGAAGGACCCAATCACGCGGCCGTGCTCGTCGTAAAGGTCCGTGGTTGAGCTGGGCCGGTAATGTTCCAGTTGCTCAACTTGGGGAAGATCGGTCGAGTAAACGAGGAGCAGACCGACAGAGGCGCCCACCAGCACGGACACCATAACCAGCAGGCCGATGACAACGCGGCCCACGTATTTGTTCCCCGGCGCCTCAACCGGAGCCGGAAGCTCTGTGAAAACTGACTGCATGAATGTGTAGGTCTAGGATAGCAGCGCAGTGAGGCCGATTGAAGTTACCTTCGTGGAAGCTCGCGTTGATACGAGCCCCGCGGGGTTTAAAAAAAAATCGCGCGCCCTGAGGCGCGCGAGCTTTATCTCCACGATTCGTATTTACCCCTTGGTTTGCCGGTTCTTCAGTACCTCGATCGCCTTTTGCAGTTGATCATCGGGCTGAGGCCGTTGCGGCTTCGCCGCCTCGGAAGGGGCGCTCTGTTGGTCCTCATCGGGCAAGGCCGCGTCATCGTCATTGTCGGCAACAAGGATGTTTGGAGTTACCGCGCTGTCCTGGAAAGCCTTGCCGCTGGGCGAGTAGTATTTCGCGATCGACAGCATCAGCGCTGATCCGTCTGGAATCTCCAGCACCTTTTGGATCGAGCCCTCGCCGAAGGTCTTGTCGCCAACGACGTCGCCGCGAGCGTTCTCCAGAATCGCCGAAGCCACGATCTCAGCCGGGCCCGCCGTCCCGCGGTTGACCAATACCACGACCGGCAAAGTTGTGATTTCTTTTTGCGGATCCGCATTAAACGCCTGCCGCGGATACTTTTGTCCCTGCAGGTAGGTAATAGTTCCATGATTCAGGAACAGATTCGCTACCGCAATCCCTTCCGACTCTTCCCCTTCGGCTGCGTTGCGGAGGTCGAGAATCAACTTCTTCGCGCCTTGCTTCTGCAGCGACTTGAGGCGCATCGCGACCTCCTGGGCTTTGCCAGGAGTCAGGGCATCGACTTTGACGTAACCGATACCATCCTCGATCATCTTCTCGGTCGCGGTCGGAATGGCAACCACGTCCCGGGTAATCGTGATCTTCTGCGGCTCAGCGCGGCGGGCGCGCACCACCGAGACACTCACGTTGGAGCCTGGGGTGCCCGACAACATGTTATGAATCTCGGCCAGCGACATCTCGCGGGTGCTCTTGCCCTCGATGGCCTCGAAAATGTCGGCGCTGGTGATTCCGGCCTTATCCGCAGGGCCACCAGGGATCACCGAAATGACGTCGGCGTAGCCGAACCGTTTAGACACGGCGGCCCCGATGTCCGCCTTCGCGGAACTCTTGTGTTGCTTGTACTCAGCGTACTGTCCGGGACTGAGATAGCTGGATTCTGCATCCAGGGACTCTAGTAACCCGTGCAGAGCTCCGTCGGTGACCTTCGGGATGTCCGGTTCCTCGACGTACTCGCTGCGGACACGCGACAACACCTCGCTGTAAACCTCAAGCTGTTTGTAGGCGCCATCATTGCTGGAGGCATGCACACCGCTCAGGCCTAACGCCATGAACAGCACAATTGCCAGGGAAGAGACGAGAAGTACTGCCTTGAATTTGTTCGACATCGATTTGATCTTCTTGGATGGAAACTTCATGTACCGAGAAGTGCTTCTATTATAGCGTGTAAGATGCGCCAGTCAGACCTTTAGTTTCCGCTTTTTACTCCCAAGAGTAACTAGATCCCGGTCTAAACTCGACCCAGGTGCCAGGCCCAATTCCTGTAACGGTTGCGGGCTCGCCAGGTCGTCCGAAAAGATTACTCCCTTCTAAATCCCTTCACCTGGCCGAGGATTACCCTATACTGCTCAATGCCTTGGACGGTTTCGTTCTGCGCCGAAGTGACCCGCAGTACATGACAAAAGCCGCCAAGAAGGCGTTATCCGGACCTATGTGCGCCTTGACAGCTTCTGCGCTTGGGTGCACACTTTCACTCCTTGCCGCTTAGGTCGATGGCAAGTCGATTCGACTTCCACGCTGGCGGCGCACACTCCCACCTAGTGATGCAATAGCGGTCCCGTCAGTTAAGACATCGTCACGTCGTCAACCAGGCCCTTGCTCTGAGGCCCAAAGCTCATCTCCCATAGGAGGTCAACATGTGTTTTCGGAAGTTTCTCTTCCCCTTTAGCGCTGCTGCCATAGCAGTATTGCTCGCGGCCATTAGCTATGCGCAGACTGCAATCCAGATACAGGAGGGCACCGACGAACAAGACATCATCAGCGCGACCCCGCCGACGGCAGTGGACACTTCAGGAACAACCCCCGGCCCCGGTTCTTCCAGTGGAACCGGACAACCTCCACGAGTAGGCGCCAACCGGCAAGTGAACGATGTACAGCAAGGTTTTCCCAACGGGCTGTTCGGGCGGTCGGAGACGTCCGTGGCCGCAACTACCAATGGGCAGTTTCTGGTCTTTGGCTGGAATGATGCCCAAGGCTTTTGTGGACCTCCGTTCAACGCAGCCTGTACTCCGCCAGCGCTTCCGGGGCTTTCCGGGTTCGGCTTTTCCAGCGACGGTGGCAATACCTATGTGGACGGCGGCGCGCCGCCAGTCATCAATCATGCCTTTACGCGGGGAGACCCCTGGCTCGACCTGGGTGGATTCGACCAGGCAACTTTCTATTACGCGAATCTCTCGGTCAACGACACCACTGCCGCCAACCTGGGCGTGAGTGTTCACCGCGGGCATTTCACGAACGGCGTGCTCAACTGGGAAGACATCCAGATATTCAACGCGCCTGGCGCCCCGAACGATCTTTATGACAAGGAGGCCATCGCCACCGCGAAAGATGGCAGCGGAGCCGGGTACGTTTCGGTTACCAACTTCATCGAGGTGTGCGGAATTCCCCAGGCCGGCGCCGGCCAAATTGAGGTGTGGCGCACTCACGATGGCGGCGCCAGCTGGCAGGGGCCCACTATCGTCAGCCCTGATACCACCTCGCCAACCAGCGGTTCCAACTGCGGTTCAACCCAGACTTTGCAACAAAGTTCGGTACCTGCTGTCGGTCCAAATGGCGAGGTATACGAGGTCTGGCAGTTCGGTCCGACGTTCACCGCGTCGGGAACATCGACGAACGCGAACATCTTCTTCGCCCGTTCACTCGATGGCGGCGTTACGTTCTCCACTCCCACTTCGGTGGCAGCCATTAACTCCTTCCGCCAGGATCCCCCGGTCGGATATAGCCGCGACCGCATGAATGACCATCCCCGCATTTCGGTGGCGACCAGTGGAATCTTCAAAGGGCGCATCTACGTGACCTATTACAGCGCGGTTGACCCTGTCACGGCGGCGCCGATTAGCCCCTGTCCCGCCCCGGTAACCGGGTCCTGCCGTGCTCAACGGCTTACCGACACCAATGTTTTTCTCATTCACTCTGATGATGGCGGTGCGACCTGGAGCACACCCATTGCACTGGGCTCACTACTGACTTCCGGTTCCACCGGCACCAAGCGCTGGTGGCCGGTTGTGACCGTGGAGCCTGCCGGAAACGTGGATGTTGTCTACTATGAGAGCCAAGAGACCGCAACCGGCTCGAATTGTTCGGTTCGGGTCGGAACCTTGGCTCGACAGCCGCTGCGCCGTTTTGGTCCCGCGAGTTCGCTGGTGAATACGCTATGGACGCAATCCACCAATGGAGGAGCCACCTTCAGCACACCCGTGAATGTCAGTTCGGCGACCACCAATTGGTGCACGACGGTCAGCAACATTACGCCGAATTTCGGCGACTACATCGGCAGCGTAAGTGGCGGGAATCACGTGAATCCCTCCTGGGCCGATGGCCGCAATGGTGTACCCGACGTTTTCACGGCACCAATTTTGGGCGCTGGGAAGTCGCATTAGCCTAAATAGTCTGTAAAGACATGAGGGCGGAGCCTGCGCTTCGCCCTCTTTTTCCGCCCTGATAACCAGGAGAGCCGGCTGGGCCCCCCGCTCTCTCGGCTGGCCCACCCGCTCCTCGACATAACTTCGACGATCTAAAGCCGTCGCTGGCGGATGCGTCATGTTAGTTTTACACAGACACTCTGCAAAGCATGCCCATGGAGTTTTCTTGAAAGTCCTGTTGCTGGAGAACATCAGCGCGTCAGCGGGCGAGTTATTTCGCGACGCCGGCTACGAGGTCGAGTCGCTCAAAGCGGCGCTCGATGAGCGGGAACTTGTCGAAAAAGTGCGCGGCATTTCGCTTCTCGGGGTCCGGTCGAAGACGCGGATTTCGGCGGCGGTCGTGGAGGCAGCTAAACACCTGGTGGCTCTTGGCGCGTTTTGCATCGGCGTGGACAAGATCGACCGCAGCGCGGCCAGCGAGTGCGGAATTGCCGTTTTTAACGATCCCCATTCCAACAGCCGCTCGGTCGCCGAACTCACCATGGGAGAGATCATCCTGCTGCTGCGGCGTACCTTTGCTGCTTCGACGGAAATGCATCAGGGAATCTGGAACAAGTCCGCGGCGGGTGCGCATGAGGTGCGCGGCCTGACGCTGGGCATTGTCGGCTATGGCAAGATCGGGTCGCAATTATCGGACTTAGCGGAAGCCTTGGGCATGCGCGTGGTATTTCATGACGTCACGCACGTGCTGGCGCGAGGCAACGCCCGGGGCGTCAGCATGCGCGAGTTGCTCGCTGGGTCCGACGTGGTCACGTTACACGTGGACGGCAAGCCGCAAAATGAGAACCTGTTTGGCGATGCCGAATTCCGCGCCATGAAAGACGGCGCCTGCTTCCTCAACCTGAGCCGCGGGTTTGTGGTCGATCACCAGGCACTGGCCAGGCACGTGAAAAGTGGCAAGCTCGCGGGCGCAGCCATTGATGTATTTCCGAAGGAGCCGGAGAGTGGCGTGGGTTTTCAAAGCGTGCTTCAGGGATTGCCAAACGTGATCCTGACGCCCCACATCGGGGGCAGCACCGAAGAGGCGCAGCAGAATATCGGGCAATTCGTGTCGGCGCGGCTGCTGGATTACGTGAAAACGGGCAACTCAATGCTAAGCGTCAATCTGCCGCACTGTCAGCTTGAGTATGCTCCCGAATCCCACCGGCTGATGCACATTCACCACAATGTGCCGGGGATTCTCCGCGCCATCAACGACATTCTGGCCGATCGCGGAATCAACATTGAGCGCCAGGTGCTCGATACTCGCGGTACGCTCGGCTATGCCATCTACGATATCAATCGCCCTTGCGATCCGGACTTGATGCAGCAATTACGAGCCGTGCCGCATACGATAAAACTCAGAACGGCAGGGCAATAGACTCCAAAAGTAAAGGGCTGCGCGGAGCAGCCCTTTCGTTCACTAAATTGTTGGAAGCCTAGTTCTGTTCGTTACCCGCGCGTTTCCAGGACATCAATTCACCGATGGTCGACCCACCGGTGCTGGACGCCGGGTGCTTGTAGGACTCGACTTCCTGCCGGGAAGCTTCCTCCCCTACGGCCCGGATACTGAGGCCGACCTTCTTCTCGTCCTGGTTCATCTTGATGATCTTGAACTCGTGCTCCTGGCCCGGTTCCAGGTGGATCTGGGCGCCATGCTCGTCCACCGCCTCGGAGTTATGGCAGAGGCCTTCGACGCCGTGCGCAACTTCGACGAACGCCCCGAAACTGGCCACCCGCAGGACCTTCCCGTGTACCACGTCTCCTACCCGGTGTTGGATGAAGAACGTCTCCCAGACGTCCGGTTGCAACTGCTTGACCCCGAGGGACAGCCGCCGCTTGTCCGGCTCAATCGCCAGGACCACGGCCTTTACGCGGTCGCCCTTTTTGAGGACCTCGGATGGATGCTTGACCCGCTGTGTCCAGCTCAGGTTGCTGACGTGGACCAGACCGTCAATCCCATCCTCTATCTCGATGAAGGCTCCGAAATCGGTCAGGTTGCGAACCCGTCCTTCTACGGTGGCCCCAACAGGAAACTTGTCGTGCAGCGACTCCCAGGGATTCGTCTCCAGCTGCTTCATTCCCAACGAGATCCGCCGTTCCTGCGGGTTTACGTTCAGCACCACGCACTCGACATTGTCGTTCACATTCACGATCTTCGACGGATGCTTCATGCGCTTGGACCAGGTCATCTCGCTGACGTGGACCAGCCCTTCAATGCCCTGTTCCAGTTCTACGAATGCGCCGTAGTCGGTCACGCTGATCACTCGCCCGTGAACATGTGCTCCGACTGGATACCGCTGCGCGGCGTCCAGCCAGGGATCGGGAGTCAGTTGCTTGAATCCCAGAGAAACGCGCTGCTTGTCCTTGTCGAACTTCAGCACCTTCACCTGGATGTGGTCGCCGACGTTGACCAGATCCCGGGGGTGAGTTAACCGTCCCCACGACATGTCGGTGATGTGCAGCAGCCCATCAATGCCCCCGAGGTCGACAAAGGCGCCGTAATCGGTCAGGTTCTTCACTACGCCAGTCAAAATCGATCCTTCTTCCAGATGCTCCAGAGTCTTGGACCGTTTTTCCGACTGCTCTTCTTCCAGAAGCTGCTTGCGCGAAACGACGATATTGCCGCGCTTCTTGTTCAGCTTGATGACGGCAAGTTCCAGTTCCTGTCCCTTGAGAGCGTCAAGATTGCGGACCGGCCGCAAATCCACCTGCGATCCCGGCAGAAAAGCACGCGCGCCCATGATGTCGACGGTCAGCCCGCCTTTAATACGGTCTATGACCACAGCCTTGATAGGTTTCTTCTCGTTGTGTGCCTTCTCAATCTCATCCCACGCGTGCAGGCGCTGCGCCTTCTGGTGAGAGAGATTGATGTAACCTTCTTCCGTCTCGCCCTTCTCCCGCATTACGTCAATGGAGTCGCCGGGCTGGAAACGCGGCTTGCTTTCGTGATCCAGAACTTCGCCAATGGGAAGCATGCCTTCCGATTTGGCCCCAATGTCCACCACCACGTGCGTAGGGGTCAGCTTGAGCACGGTACCGTGAATCACGTGATCGTCGCCGCTGGCGGCCTCTTCAGCTTCGGTGGTGAAGGTCTCGAGAGCCGAAGCGAAGTCCTCGGTAGCCGCCGCCGGCCCCGAACTCGTGGGCTTGTCGGCTTCTGCATGCGCGCTTTCGACCGGCTGCGGCTGTTCGGACTCTTGGCTGGCGTTTTCGGTTACGGGTTTGTCTTCAACAGTGGTGGCGAAATCAAGGTTACGGGCGGTGTTGTCGTCGAACAAGGTTTATGCCTCTCCGGTGTCGTCGCACCTCAGGTGCGGGCCAGGATGCGGGAACTTCGTGCGGACTGCTCGAGAGTCTAGAGTTAAGTTGAGCCCGTTCTGGCGAACGGACTAAGACAATCCAGCGGCCAAACTTACTAAACGCGAACCCGCGTCCAGGGGAACCTCTCGACTATAGCAACCGCTTCCAAACAGTGTCAAACACCAAAAAGAGAACAGAAATTCACAGTGCAAAAAACTGATCATACCCGCGCCAGCAGCGGCGCGGCATAGAGTCGAGATATCACATTCGCTTGTGATTACCAGAAAAAACAGCCGATCTGCTACCCTGCGTGATGCTGGACGTTGGTCGCTAGTCGCTGGTCGTCGGCCAAAACCGGCGCGGCTGACGAACAACGAACCACGGATAAAGATCAATGCGCCCTGATGCTAAGTTGCGAAGGCGTTGCTCTTAGCGCTCCGCCCACGACCAACGACCAACGACTGCTTATGGACTATCTCTGGACTCCCTGGCGTTATGCCTACATCACCGGAGCCGACAAACCGAAGGGGTGCATCTTCTGCGAACTGCCCAAGGAAGATGATGCCAAGGCCCGCATCGTGCATCGCGGGCAGAATTGTTTCGTAATACTGAACACGTATCCCTATACCCCGGGCCATGTGATGATCGTTCCCTTTGTGCATCTCGATGAACTGCAGAAGCTGCCGCCGCAAACCGCTCACGAGATGATGGCCTTGAGCCAGAAAATGGAGCATGTGCTGCGGACGCTCTACAAGCCGGATGGAGTGAACCTCGGTATGAACATCGGCGCCGCGGCAGGTGCGGGCGTAGCCGGCCATATCCACATGCACGTCCTGCCCCGTTGGGTGGCGGACGCCAATTTCATCTCCGTAGTTGGAGAAACGCGAGTCCTGCCGGAAACCCTGGAAACAACCTGGGAAAGAATAAGGGATGCAATGCACACATAGCGACGGCCGCCTTGGGCCGTCCCAGGTTTACCTGCGTAGGGGCAGGTGCCCTCACCTGCCCAGCCGAGCGAAGCTCAGCTAAGTCTTTGCCGTTCCAATAAGCTAGGCCTTCGCTGTCAAAAAGAAGGCGAGCTTCGCTCGACGGCCCAGACGGGGCGTCTGGGCCTACGTGCTTCGAGGCACCCGCTCAGCCAATTAGCTTCTCCATTTCTTTTTCGTCGATGACGCTGACCCCAAGTTCCTTTGCCCTATCCAGCTTCGAACCTGCGTCAGCGCCGGCGACTACGTAATCGGTCTTCTTGCTCACCGATCCCGAGACTCGCCCACCCTGGTCTTCGATCATCTTCTTGGCCTGATCGCGCGAGTAGTTGGCCAGAGTACCGGTAAGAACAAAGGTCTTGCCCGCGAGCTTCGTGCCGCGTTGCTTCTTTGTCCCGGCGAAGGTGAGTCCCGCTTTCCTTAATTTTTCGACCAGTTCGTGGTTCCGAGGCTCCTGGAAATACTCGGCAATACTATGGGCGATGCGCGGGCCGACTTCATTCACCTCCTGCAGCTCTTCCTCTTTGGCCTTCATGAGTTCATCCATCGAACCAAAGTGCTCGGCCAGAAATTCCGCAGTGCGCTCGCCTACGAAACGAATACCCAACCCGAAGATCACTCGCTCCAGTGGCAACTTTTTCGAATTATCAATTTCGTTGAGGACGTTCTGGGCAGACTTGTCGCCCATCCGCTCCAGGGTGAGTAAGTCGTCTTTTGTCAGGCGATAAATGTCGGCAACATTCTTGACCAGCCCGCGATCGGTGAGCTGGTTGACCAACGCCTCGCCCATGCCCTCGATGTTCATCACGCCGCGTGAGGCGAAATGCAGGATGCTCTCGCGCAGCTTGGCAGGACAATTGGCATTCACGCAGCGATGGTCCGCTTCGCCCTCGGTCCGAACTACGTGGCCACCGCATACCGGACAGCGCTCCGGCATCTCGAACGACTTGTGCCCGCGCGGGTGATCCTTGTCTTCAACAACGCTGACCACCTTCGGAATCACATCTCCGCCGCGCTCCACCTGCACCCAGTCGCCGATCTTCACGCCCAGACGCTCGATCTCGTCCATATTGTGCAGGGTGGCGCGACTCACAGTAGTGCCACCGATGGGCACCGGCTTCAGCCATGCCACCGGAGTCAGCTTGCCAGTGCGGCCTACTTGCGGAACGATATTCTCAATCTGCGTGATCCCGCCCCGGGCAGCGTACTTGTATGCGATCGCCCAACGCGGGGCTTTCCCGGTGTACCCTAATTCCTCCTGCAGGCCAGTGCGGTCAACCTTGATGACAATCCCGTCTATTTCATAAGGCAGACTCTCGCGCTTTCCTTCCCAATCCTGGATGAACGACCACACTTGTTCGATGTTCTTCGCAAGGGCACGCGCGGGGTTCACCTTGAAACCAGCTTTCGCGAGTGCGTTCAGCGTTTCCGAGTGACGATCGAAGTACGTGCGGCCATTCACCAGCAGCATGTAGCCGAAATAATCGAGCCGCCGGCTAGCGGTGATGCTCGGTTCCAGCTGGCGCACCGTGCCGGCTGCGAAGTTCCGGGGATTCGCGAACGTGGCCAGCCCCTGCTTTTCGCGCTCCTGGTTCAGCTTTTTGAACGCGCCAATGGGCATCAGCAACTCGCCCCGCACCTCGAACGCCGGGGGCATGCCAGCTTTCTTCAAGGTCTCCTCAGGGATGGAAAGCGGAACCGACCGCACCGTGCGGACATTCAACGTGACATCCTCGCCAGTCGTTCCGTCCCCACGCGTGATGCCGCGTGCGAGGCGGCCATCTTCGTAGTGCAGGGCCAGCGACATGCCGTCGAGCTTCAGCTCGCAAACATAGTCCACCTCCTTGCGGCCGCTCAGCTCGTGGACGCGCCTCTCCCAGTTGCGCAGCTCGTCTTCGTTGTAGGTGTTGTCCAACGAGAGCATGGGCGCCGAATGGCGCACCTTGACGAATCCCTCGCGTGGCTTGCCTCCCACACGCTGGCTAGGAGAATCGGGCATTATCAGCTCGGGGTGTTCGGCCTCGAGCCGCTTCAGCTGATCCATCAGCCGGTCGAATTCAGCGTCGCTGATTTCGGGACTGTCCAGCACGTAATAGCGGTGTTCGTGATAGCGGATCTCGTCGCGCAGAGTATCGATCTTTTGCGCGAACTCTTTCGTCACACTTGCCATTGAGGAAGATTATAGTTGCGCTTCGCAGAGGTATCACAACTGCAGAAAACTTCAATTCTCAGGCGCGTATCGCCATTCAACTTACGAACAAACTATTTCCTTCGCCACCGTATCCCGTCTTTCGTGATCTCCACAACAATCCCCGCGTTGTTCAGTTCCCCGCGAATCGCATCTGAGGTTTTGAAGTCCCGAGCCCGGCGCGCCTGCTCCATTTGACCGATTTTTGCGTCCACCTCGGCATCGTTCAGACGAGTAGCATTCGCCAGTTCAATGGCTTCTTTGCTGGCGCTCTCCAGCTTGCCTTCTGCCTTAGCCCAATCGAGAATGCGCTTGATCTTCGGGTCATCGTCATCTTTGAGTACGGCAAAGATCTCGTCAAACTTGTTCAATGCTGCCAGCAGGGGCGCAACATCGCCTTTGCCCATCTGTCCCGCATCTGCCGCCGCATTCGCCTTGCGCACCATATCGAAGATGGCGGCCTGTGCCTGGGCGGTGTTGAGATCATCGTCGAGGCTGGCTTTGATTCGCCCGACCGTCTCCTCCGCCAGTCGTTTCATCTGGCTGGCGGAGCCCGGCGGAAATTGCGCGGTATTAAGGCGCAGGTGAAAATTGCGCAGCCGTTGCACCGACTCCGCCGCCTGCCTTAAGCCGTCGAAAGTAAAATTCAGCTGGTTGCGGTAGGGAACCGAGCTGAGCAGGTAGCGGATCGAAGATGGCTTGTGTCCCTTCAGCACCAGATCGCGCAAAGTGAAAAAGTTGCCCAGGCTCTTGGACATCTTCTCGCCTTCCACCAGCAGAAACCGCGAATGCACCCAGAAGCGCACGAACGGCTTGCCCGTGAGCGCTTCCGACTGGGCAATTTCATTTTCGTGATGCGGAAAGATAAGGTCCTCGCCCCCCGCATGGATGTCGAAGGTCTCTCCCAGCTCTTTCATCGACATCACCGAACATTCGATGTGCCAGCCCGGCCGGCCCGGACCGATCGCCGTTTCCCAGAAAGCTTCGCCCGGCTTGGGAGCCTTCCACAAAGCGAAGTCGCGCGCATTGTCTTTTTCGTATTCGTCCACGTCCACGCGCGCGCCATCTTCCATTCCTGCAAAATCCTTCTTGGAAAGCTTGCCGTACTCAGGAAACTTGGCGATACGGAAGTAATACGATCCATCCTCGGCGCGATAAGCGAACCCCTTCTTCTCCAGCTGAGCAATAAATTTGGCCATGTCCTCAATATTCTGAGTGGCCCGAACCAGCTGCGGCTGCTCGATGTTGAGAATGGCTGCGTCTTCCAGAAACGCTTGTTCGTACTTCTTGGTGTATTGCTGAACCGTGACCTGCTCGCGCGCCGAATTGCGGATGATTTTGTCATCCACGTCGGTGATGTTCATAACGTGGCGCAGCTGGTAGCCGCTCTGCCGCAGGAAGCGCCGCAGGATGTCGACGACGATGAACGTCCTGAAGTTACCGATGTGCCCGTAGTCGTAGACGGTCGGCCCGCATGCATACATGCGAACTTCGTCGTCGAGCAGCGGTTGAAACTCCTCGACTGTGCGCGACAACGTGTTGTAGAGGCGCAAGGGCATAAACGCGGCCAAAACGAATTTTCAATTCTAGGGGCGGGCTGGAAGGGGGTCAAATGCGAGTAGGGATAGTATCCTTCGGGAAAAATTCAGCTACACCTAGCTGTGGGCTTGGACCGGGGAACGGCACTCAGACTGGGGAGGGATCCGCTTGGGGTACTTGAGTGTAATCCGGATGTTACGCCAACTGTGGTGACACGGCTGCGTACCTCGGCTACGATTGCCTACGTGCATCAATATAATCGAGCCAAAAAGAACACACGATTCGGACGTCTCAAGCTCCTTGCGGGTGGACTCCTTCTCGCGGCGGTGGGGATTCTGCGGATACTTAACGGTGACCAGGTTTTGACGCATTGGACGGGACAACCACTATTCTCATGGGGGCTGATTGCCGCTGGTGGAATCTGCATCTTGCTCGCTGTCGTGCCTTCCTCATGGATTGCAAAGGCGATCACCACGAGAAACGGAAAAGCACACAGCGAGTGATCGTCGGCTCGTTGAGTGTAATGATTCCATAAACAATGTCGGCTGCCAGGCCCGAGTAGACTTTGGAAGCGCTAACCACCAAAGGACTCGGAGGAAAGGAGCCGAACTGCCCGACTCAAACCAACCCCGGGCTTGAGTGAGCCACCTTTGGGCTATTTAGCCTAAACGATCGGGCCATTTTTTTCGTGCGGTAACTCCTCTAACGTAACCTGTTGGTGGCGCGCGCTTCTTGCGATTCAAGCGGCCCCGGCGAATGGCCTGCCCTCCCGTGATCCCCCAGCATGTTCAGTTTTGACCTGCTCCGGTGAGGAGAACCAGAAAGATGTCGGTCGTCATCCGGTGCCCATATTGCGTTCAAGGCAGTGAGTTCCGTCCGATGTTGCGTCACCCCGGAAAAAGACGATTCGTCTGCCTGAGCTGCGGTCACAGTGCCCTGCTTGGCGCGATCTATTCCACCTGCCATTGTCCGAAATGCCGGAAAATGAGCGCCGTCACCAGACGCTGCCGGGAATCGGACGAACTGCGGCAGAGTCTCGCCGATTAGGCTATATCCTCGTTCAGCGACAGGTACTGATTCGTGAGCCGCCGCCCCTCAACCGCTGAAGCCGCCATGTTTTCTCGCGTGCTAAGAGGCAGGACTGAAGTCGGGGGTGGCCCACCTTTGCGGTTTTGGCAAAGGACGGGTGGCCCACACAACGCGGTTTTCGTTGTGTGGGGAATGCTGGAATTGCGGAAAAGAAAAACACATTCCGCTTAATGTCCTGGTCCCCAGCTTTGCAAAAGACGCAAAAGCTGGCCCACCCGTCCGCTACGCGAAATATGATGGTGCGGTAATCTCGCGAGGACTTCGATTCTGCGCGGTACGACTATGGAAACTCATAAACAGCCCCGCTGCCGCCGCGAGTCGCCCCGCTGATAGACTGGCCACTTCGGTAACTGAGCACATAGCGGCCGCTCGAACTAATGCGGAGTATGTCTGCTGAGTAAAGGTCTTGGGATGTTGCTATCACCGAGAAGTCTGGAAGGTGCCAAACTGTGAACTCCAGGTTAACTGAGCGGTCATTGCAGACCATGTCTCCCCAATCGAAATGGCATTTAACATCGCTTGTCCAGGCCACAGCTCTCTGGCCGTTTCTGGAAACAGATACCCGATATCGCACGCCGCGCCCATGAGCGGAAACGTCACGCAGGTGCTTGCCCGTCCCAACATCAAACACTTTGAGCTTGGGATGATGATTCTTAAAAACCCCAACGCAGTTGGAATCCACCGCCAAAATTTCATGCCGCGGAGTGGTCGCGATGTCGCCCACAAGTAATCCTGTTGTTATTTTGGTCTGGATCGCGCCTGAACGGGCATCGAGGCCGAAGACGTCGGGTAGAGACAAGGGACTGAGGCAAGGAATGGCGCTTGGCACAGCCAGAAAAACCGTCTGCGAAGTACTGCTCCAAGAAAGGCCCCGGTTGCGGTCAAAGCTGGTCCAGCCACCTGGGGGGTCCCACGCCATAACCGGTAGACCTGAAGAGAGGTCATAGATTTCGAGTCGACCATACAACATACCTCTTGTCCACAAGACAGCTACCAGTGTCGCTGAAGGGGCGGTTTCTAGGGCCTGCACGACTGGCCAATCCGTAACGGTATGCGGTCCTGTTCTCTTGGAGACGAACGATCGACTGACGCTGGGTGGGCCTTCCAACATTATGGACCTAACTACTGCAAGGTCTTTCGTCTGGAATATTGTCAATTTATGGTCACAGTAAGCCACAACAAGGTTGCCATCTCCCGTAAACCTGACAAAACGTGGATCCCGTTGAGGGTCGAATGAGTGTCCGTAAGTATCTTGCTTCACGTCCCCTTCTCTCAATTCAACCTGGGCAACTAATTTGTCTGCACGAAAGTCCCAGACTTCGATAACCTCAGCGAATCTGACTTCACTGCCATTCGTCTTATGTTTGGAGGTACGTTCCAAGGCAATCAGAGCTTCGTCAGGAGAAATGTCGCCACTGTTTATTTCCCCATGTAGTGGGTAGGACTTGGAAGGCGGCCGCGCCGACGGAATGGCTCCTTGGCCCGCAGCGCAGTTGCAGCCAACAATGATAGCCACCCAAACCGTTACAGCAAGCCAATGGGATCGACCGAACATGGAATCATCTTAATCCTCAACGACGATAGTTTCCGTAACCAGGCGATTTCACAAGGATGCGCTTTTGTTTCGCCTTTTCTGGAGGGAATGACTGTAATAGCGACGTTACGACAGTTATCCACCTAATGCGTTCCCGTCGTTTCCACCGGGTGCATCTTCGTGCGGATTTCGACTCGGTTTGGAAGTTCAAGTAGGACGGTCGGATTCACGAAACCGAACACCTCAGGTTTTTCGAGCTTATATGTAAACGTCACTCTGAAGGTCTGAGGTTTGTGTCTGTAGAATTTCCACGTCCGCACGTTGTGCTCTGCCGCATCTAGGAGCAGCTTGTGCGCTCCGCTGGCCGTAATGTTCGTGACGGCCATACCGTCCGTTGTCACTTCCATTCCTACAGTGCCTTCAATACGAGCCATCCTCGCGAGATGAGGATACAGCGGCATTTCTGCAGACTTCACGACTGGCGTTTCCGGGGTGTAACCCTTGTTCTGAGCCGCCACAGTACAGGCGGACAACAGCGTTAGTAGGCCAGAGATTAGAGCACGTTTCATGCGGAGAATTATCGTCCTATCTGTCAAATGGGGGTGGCCCACCCTTGCGGTTTTGGCAAAGGTGGGGACCGATGCAGCCGGAGATCACATCTTCTTTCTTCGTGCGCTGCCCAGTGCCCCACATAACGTGACCTCCGTTGTGTATGCACACGAGAAGCCTCTGCGCTGACTCATTAGGATACCGGTTCGACCATCTTTCAACTTACCGGACTGGCCTAACTTTGCCTCACCACACAATGGGTCTTTTGGCAGCTGCCCAGCTCTTAAGTGCATTTAAACGTTGCGGTCTGATCTAACATTGATTCGGAGATCTACATCCGCCGTTCTACAGTTCCTTCCATCGAAAAACCGTGCAACCGCTGGCGTATCGCTCCAAATCAAACCGTGTGGACAGAAGGAAAGGAGGTATTTCCCAATGTTCGCTCAGCTACTTTCGTTAAAACGGTCTAAGTGGTTGTCCTATTTCGTGACAATCACGTTCGTGCTACTGGGAATGTCGATGCTTACTGCTGCCCAAGACGAGCGTCCGTGGAGCATCAACTTGGGGGGAGGCTACACACCATTGGTAGGCAAGATTTCCAACCGCCTGGACAATGGATGGAACATGAAGGTTGGTGGTGAATTCAACGTTACGCGCCATTTCTCTATCGGTCCACGTTTTTCGTGGAATGGATTAGGCGTCAGTCGTGGCGTGTTGAACGAGGCAAAAGTACCCGGAGGGGACTCGCACGTGTGGTCTCTTACCGCAGACCCGCGTCTTAGGCTTGCGCCGTTTCATCACCTGAATCCCTATTTTGTGGGCTCGGTTGGATACTATCGGCGGGTGCTGGAATTTACGCAACCCACGCTCGAATCGGTGCTCGTCGTAGACCCATTCTTCGGGGTGTTCCAAAGCTTTGTTCCTGCCGACCAGGTTCTGAGACGCATCACGCGCAATAGTCTCGGTGGTGGCGGAGGCTTCGGATTCGATTTCGGCCTGGGCCACCGGATGAGCAACGCGAGGTTGTACACCGAGGCACGTTACGAGTATGCGGGAACGGGCAGCATTCCAACCCGCATGATACCGCTGACCATCGGAATTCGTTTTTAGAACCACCATGGGAGTTGGGCTGCGCTTCTCGTCGTAGCGCATGCCCAACTTCGCCCGCACTTTATCGACCTCCCGTCTCTACAGACGGTTCAGTTCACCATGTGGAGTTCTCCCGGAACTGCGACGCGCCATAAGGATTGAAGTGCATAAATAAGATCTGTGGTTGTATGTGCGACTTCCGGCGCACTGTAACAACACTTCGATCGCGATTAGCTCTGAGTAGAAGAACGCTAAACAGCAACAATCGTGACAGAAATTTGACATAAAACACGTTTGTTTCCAAGTGCTTGCAAAAGTAGCTTCCGTTTATAGGCGCGCATCTAACTAGACAAAAGCTCATTGACGTAAACCCAAATACAAGGTACAGAAAGGGGGAACTATGCGAGCTTTTTGGAAGAGACTTAGAACTATGATAATAGCGGGGCTGCTTCTGGTTGTGGCTTCCCTGGCATCTGCGCAGAAACCCAAGGCGATGCCGGCGCAGCAGCCGTCAGCGCCGATGTCCCAAGCTCCAATGCCACAACAGCCAGCGCAGCCGCAGGTCGTGGTCGTTGAGCCAGTCCGAGTCTTCGACCCGCTGTTCACATATCCGTACCCGTACGCTTATCCGCCAGACTACATGGCGTCCAACTTCGGGTATGTCAAGATCAAGACTGATCGCAAGGATGCCTCGGTATTCGTAGACGGCGGCTTTGCGGATAAGGTGGAGAAGGCCAAAAAATTCGCGCTGCGACCCGGCAATCACGAAATCGAGTTGCGCGATTCCGATGGTCGTACGCTGTATAAACAACAAATTGCGGTCATAGTTGGGAAAACCACCGAACTGCACGCTGGCTGATTCGCCATAGGGAACTAACCAGCGAGACTGATAGACTCCCAGGAACCGACTCGCCGCCCAATGTTATGAGCATTGCGGCGGGTCACCCGGGATAAAGCTCCAAAGCTCAGTCACCATTTGCGTAGTCGTAAGCCCGACGAATAATGTCTCGAAGTAATTTCTGCTGAGAGTGGAACCTGGATGGGCAAGTGGCCAGAATTCTTTACCGCGGTAGTCGGAAACGATCGAAACGGAATAGCCACTTAGGCTCGTGGGCATCGTCACGGCAGGGTGAACACCAGAAAGTAATCCATACCATCGGCTTTGACGAAGTCGTAAGTCTGTACTAGATGGTACCCGGCTTGCGCAGCTTCGTCGGTCACGATCTTGCGGTCGACCCCGTGGTTACTGGCATCGCCGTTGCGATCTATGATTCCCAATCTCGCTCCTGGCCTGAGTGCCGGACGCAGATGCTGCAGCAGCGCGACTGGATCAGCTATCTCGTGGTAGGTCTTTAACAGCAGCACCGCATCAACTGCCGCTTTCGGCAGCATCGGGTCATCGCTCTTGCTCAGAATGGTTTTAACGTTCGGCAGGGACTCGCTACGCGCCCTGCGATCGATGTAGCGAACAGCTTCCGGATTGATGTCGACCGCGTACACCATTCCGGCCGGCCCTACGCGACGCGCAGCCCGTATCGTAAACCACCCGGATCCCGCACCCACATCGGCAACGCCTTTCCCGGGCGCAATTCCCAACGTGTCCATCACGCGATTGATTTGCAGCCTTTGCTCTCGACCGGGGGAGTCGAATATGGAGAGGTCCCCGGTATAAGGCGTGCTGGTGGCTCGCTTGTGCCCCTGATCCGGGGTGGCATTTTGCCGCGCCCACGACGGCGCAAGGGCCAGCAGCAGAAGAAGTGCTAATGACAGGGGAGAGCGGAGGAAACGTCTCATTATGGTTTTGACTATCGACCAATCCCGAAGGTTAGCAGCGGCTCTGTACAGCGCGATCCCTTCAATTCAGGCGTTCAAAGATCCCCGCCGCCCCCATGCCGCCGCCGACGCACATGGTAACTAGCCCGTAGCGGCCGTTGCGGCGCTTCAACTCCCGCAGGATGCTGGCTGTAAGCTTGGCGCCGGTGCATCCGAGCGGATGTCCCAGGGCGATGGCCCCTCCGTTCGGGTTCACTTTTTCAGGATCCAATCCGGCTTCCTTGATCACCGCCAGTGACTGGGCCGCGAACGCTTCATTCAATTCGATCACGTCCATATCGCTTAACTTGAGGCCTGCGATTTTCAGCGCCTTGGGAATCGCATAGACCGGTCCGAGGCCCATCTCTTCCGGCTTGTAGCCGGCGGTGGCGAATGCCAAGTAGCGCGCCAGGGGCTTGATGCCCAGCGCCTGGGCTCGCTCACCCGACATGACCACAGCGGCCGCGGCTCCGTCCGACATCTGCGAGGAATTGCCGGCCGTGACAGTCCCTTTTACGTGGAATGCAGCTTTCAATGCGCCCAGTGCTTCCATGGACGTATCCGCGCGTGGGCCCTCGTCTACTTTGAAAACGATTTCCTGCCTTTTGGGCTTCGAGCCATTGGGCGTCGTAAAGCTGACCGGTACCGGCACGGTTTCATCGGCAAACCTGTTTTCCTGAATCGCGGCAACCGCCTTCTGGTGACTCTTCAAAGAAAACTCATCCGCGTGCTCACGGGTGATGCCGAATCGCTGGGCCAGCCGTTCCGCAGTGAGGCCCATGGAAAGATAGGCATCCGGATAATGATCCACCAGCCAGGGATTAGGCGAGATTTTGTGGCCGCCCATGGGGATCATTGACATGGATTCGGTGCCCCCCGCGACCACAACCTCGGCGCCGCCCGCCATGATCCGCTCTGCCGCGATCGCAATTGCCTGCAGGCCGGACGAGCAGAAACGATTGATCGTCATGGCCGACACTTCAACTGGCAGCCCGGCACGCAGCGATGCAATCCGCGCCACGTTCATGCCTTGCTCGGCTTCAGGCATGGCGCAGCCCAGGATCACATCTTCGATCTCGTTGGGATCCACCTCAGGCACGCGCTCCAAGGCGCCTTTGATCGCGACTGCGGCCAGCTCATCAGGACGAGTGGCGCGCAATGTGCCTTTAAAAGCCCGGCCCACGGGAGTACGAACAGCGGAAGCGATTACGACGTCTCTCATATCAATTCTCTTGTTTAAGCACTCAGCATTCGGCACTCAGCTCGAACTTATCAAAAGCCGTATAGCCGGCAGAACCTCGTCGCTTAATTCCTTAACATCTTACCCGTCTTCAAAGTGTATTGGATGCGTTCCTGCGTCATTCGCTCCCCGCAGAGAGATTTGAACGCCTCCCGCTCGAGATCGAGGATGTACTGTTCCGTCACGAAGGCGCCGGGCGAGACTTTTCCACCGCACAGCACCTCGGCGATTTTGTTGGCGACCTTAACTTCGTGGTCGCTGATGTATTCGCCTTGCCGCATCAGGTGGACACCCATCTTCAGCGCGGCGAGGATGTTCTCACCCGGCGCGGGGATATCTTTGCGGGGCTGCGGTGGCTCGTATCCAGCCCGCACCATCTCAAGAGCGCGCATCTTCGCATCCCACAAAACGCGGTCACGATTCATACTGATGCGGTCAGTCTTCGATAGGAATCCAAAATTTCGGGCTTCTTCTGCCGAGGTAGCCACCTTGGCGGTCGCAATCGTTTCGAATGCCTTCTTCATGGACTCGAGGAGTTCGACCGACTGGGCGCGGCCATCTTTGTGCACGGAATGGGCGCTACCAATGGCACGTAAGAGCATTTCTTTGCAGCCGCCACCGCCCGGCAATAAACCGACGCCGACTTCCACCAGGCCCATATAAAGTTCCGCGTGCGGCTGCAAGGCAGGAGCGTGCAGCGAAATTTCGGCGCCCCCACCGAGGCTCAGACCGAAGGGCGCGACTACCACCGGCTTGGGCGAGAACTTGATCGCCTGCGTCATGCCCTGGAACTGGCGAATGGCTATGTCCACTTCATCCCATTCTTCCTCCTGGATAGACATGATCAGCAGCATCAGGTTGGCGCCCACGGAGAAGTTCGGCGCGTCATTGGTGATGACAAATGCGTCAAAGTTATCCCCGAGGCCACCGGGCTTAAGCGTTTGCGAAATCAACTGCACGATGTCGGCGCCGATGGCGTTCATCTTCGAATGGAACTCGATGCAGCCGACGCCGTCGCCAATGTCCACAAGCGAGGCGCCGGAATTCTTTTTGACGACGCCATTGGATTTCTTCGCAACTGTGACCGACCACACTCCCGCAGGCACCTCAACGGCCTTGTAGTGGCCGCCGGCCAGATCAAAGAAGGCGCGCCCGGAGCCGGCTTTAGGTTCATCGACGTACCAGGACTTCTTTCCCGATGCGAGTAGGTTTTCAACATTCTGCGCAACCGGCTTGCCTTCTTTCCCCATGCGAGCAACAGTCGGTTCCACACCGGCTGCGTCCCACAGTTCGAACGGCCCCATCTCCCAGCTAAAGCCGAGACGCATAGCCCGGTCGATTTCGACGATCGAATCGGAAATCTCCGGAATGCGGTTAGCGGCGTAGGTCCACAGATCGGACAGTGCGGACCAGAGGAACTGTGCGGCCTTGTCCGCTCTTGACGAGGCGCTTCCCTCCAGTCCGAGCAGCGTGCGCACACGTACGCCCGTATCCTCGATATTCCTGGCCATATCCAGGGCGGCTAATTTGGGCTTCAGCCGCGGGTGGTACTCCAGCGTCTTCCAGTCAAGCGCAAGGCGCTCGGGCTCTTTCCCATCGGCGACTTTGGCTTTCTTGTAAAAACCACCTTTCGTTTTGTCACCCAGCCACTTGTGGGCGACCATTTGCCGGAAGAAATCGGGGAGTTTGAGATCGCTGCGCTCGTCATGAACATTCCGGGTCATGTTGCCCACCACGTGGCTCAGAATGTCGAGACCGACCAGGTCAATGGTGCGGAAGGTCGCTGACTTCGGCCATCCAATAGCAGTCCCGGTGAGAGCGTCGACCTCTTCAATCGAGAGATCCATCTCCTGCATCAGCCGCATTACATTCAGAACAGAAAACGTCCCAATACGATTGGCAATGAAATTTGGCGTGTCCTTGGCGGCGACGATTCCTTTTCCGAGGTGCACATCGACGAAGTTGGCGATCGCCTCGATCTTGGCGGCATCCGCGTGCGGCGTGGGAATCAATTCGAGCAGCCGCATGTAGCGTGGCGGATTGAAGAAATGCGTGCCGAACCAGGAGCGCTGAAACTGATCGGAGAAACCCTCGACAATCTTCGCGACCGGTAGCCCGCTGGTGTTCGTCGTGACAATGGTCTCCGGCCGGCAGACCGCCTCAACTTTCTTCAGCAGCGCGCGCTTGATCTCGAGGTCCTCCAGCACAGCCTCGATGATCCAATCCACTTCTGCGAGCCGGTTAAGGTCATCCTCGAAATTGCCAATCGTCACCAGGTGCGCCAGCGCCGGCTCGAAGAAAGCTGCAGGCTTCGATTTAAGGGCGGCATCGAATCCAGCAGCGGCAATTTTATTGCGAACAGGGCCGTCGGCATCGGTTGGAAGCATGTCGAGCAGGTAGACGGGAACGTGGGCATTGGCCATGTGCGCGGCTATACGCGCGCCCATGGTGCCAGCGCCCAGTACGGCGACTTTGGTGATCTTTTTCATGGGTTCGTACTCGGTTCGGATGAAGGTTTGCGGTTGAATTCGTGGTAGCGGGTGACAGAATATTTTCGCGCTCGGCCGCCGGTGCATGCAGTGAGATCGGGAAAAAACTTCAGTTAATTTCCAAAATGGGATTCCTGTGGAAACGCAACTCCTGCTTGCAAAACGCCTGGAGCGGTGAGAAAACTCCATCATGAATTCGGATGAATTGCGCTCGCCCTTGCGTTTCATGAGCCCCGGCATGGATACGTCAGCGCCGCCAGAGTGGCTGCGTGATTACGAGAACTGGTGGCAAAGCGAAGGGCAGGCCATCTCCGACAGCGTCGACCGGGCTGGCACGCCCTGGCTGCGCATGTTCGATCGCGCGGGCGGGCGGGTAGACGAGATCCTTTACTCGCCTGACTACTGGAGGATGCTGCGGCAGGGATACCGAGCAGGTGTGCTGTGGAGAACTCATGAACAGAGCTCGCTCTTGCCGGCGTTTCTTAATATCTGCGTCACCGCATTCCACGACCCAGGACTGGCCTGCCCATATACCGTTTCACTATCCACGCTTTTGCCGCTCATCAAGTACGGCGACGTCGAATGTAAATCGAAATTCCTGCCTCCTATGTTGGTGCGCGATGGCACCAGCTGGCAGGGTGCGACCTGGATGACGGAAATCAAGGGTGGCTCGGACTTGGGCGCGGCAGTGGAGACCGTAGCTCGACAAGTTGGCAGTCATTGGCGGCTCACGGGGGACAAATACTTCGCCAGCAATGCCGGAGCTGAGTTGGCGGTAGTCGCGGCACGACCTGAGGGGGCGCCCAACACGGTGCGCGACCTGAATCTGTTTCTCGTACCCCGCTATCGCGACAAAGATGTGCTGAATTATTTCATTCGCCGTCTCAAAGACAAGATTGCCACGCGATCAGTCCCAACCGGAGAAATTGAACTGCGTGATAGCGAAGCGTGGCTTCTGGGTAAGGGCGAACAAGGTATTTATCTGATTCTGGAAGTCCTGAATGTATCTCGCGTGGCCAACAGCATTGGCAGTGTCGCCTTGGCGCAGCGTGCCATATTCGATGCCCTTACCTACGCTGAACAGCGAATGGCATTCGGGAAGCCCATCATCCAGCATCCGCTGCTTTGCCGCCAAGTTCAGGACCGGTTACAAAATCTGTTCGGCGCCGCGGCTCTAGCGTGGGAAGCGGTCAAGCTGTTGGATGAGGTCTGGCAAGAAAAGCCGCCCTACTCCGATCGCTACTATCTCTTCCGCCTGGTCGCCCACCTGGCGAAATACTGGACTGCTGAATTTGCGGTACAGACTGCAAAATGGGCTATGGAAGTTCATGGCGGCATAGGAACGCTTCAGGAATATCGGGTCGAACGCTGGCTGCGGGAAGCAATGATTCTTGCGATTTGGGAAGGCACTTCCCATCGCCAGGTCCTGGATGGGTTGGAAGTCATGCAGCGAAAGAATGCCCATCGCTTCTTATTTCGCCACCTTGCCGAAAAGCATGATGCGGCACTAGATGCCATGGAAGTGCGTGTTGACGAACATTTGCGGCTTCCCCAGGAAGAACGAGAAGCAACTGCCGAGGTCCTCTTCAGTGAACTGGCTGCGCTTACGGCTCAGATTTTGGCCAAGCGATTATGACCGACCTCCTGTCATCTCGAGCAACGCGAGGGATCTTCGTTGTTGCAAGACAACCCCCAGATCCCTCGTTTTACGAGGGATGACAAATACCTGCCAGTGGTTGAGATGATTCAAAAAAACGATTGTCCTGATCGAAGCGGCGCCGCATAAGTCAGCTCGCATACCGTTGTTTCATGAACTTAGGGAAACCCAATCGATATTTATAGGCTCAATCACTTATTTTAATTTCCGTTCCGAAGCAGGATTTGCTATCAGTAGCTGCATGAAACGCGGTCGAATCACCAGCCATTACAATCCAAACAAGCTCCTGGACAGCCTCCTGGCGTTGGATCGAAAAATAGTGGAGCGTTCCCTGCGCGTCTACAATATCCCGCGACACGAACGGACCAGATTGCGAGCACAGATCCGGCGCCTGCACAATGCCATGCGAGCGATCGACCTGAACCCGCACACCTTGGCGGTTCGGAACAGCTGGCGCTGATCGAGCGGCTCAACGGAAGACCGTCTCCGAGCAATCCGGAATAAAACTCATCGCCCGCTCAGCCAGCGCGGTGATCGTCAGGCTCGGGTTCACGCCAAGGTTTGCAGCGATTACGGACCCATCGCAGATGTACATATCCTTGTAGCCGAACACCCGCTGGCGAGCGTCCACAACGCCGTGCTCTGGCAAGTCGGCGATCGCACAACCGCCGATGCAGTGCGCGGTTCCAGGCACATCGAACAAAATCTCCGGCAGCATGCTCAGGCCCATGCCGCCGGTCAGCTGCGCAAACTTCCTGGCAAATTCGTTTGCCTGCGGAATGTAGGTGGGCACCTTCTTGCCCCGGCTGACCAGGAACTTTCGGAACGGCCAGAACCACGGCCGCTTCCACTGCATTTCGATATGGTTTTCCAGCGCCTGCATGCAGAGGAGAATCACCGACTCTCGCGCAAATCCAAACGGTTGCAGCAGGCGAAGAGTTTTTAGCGGATGACGCAGCAGGGCGGCGAAAACGTTTTTTGACCAAAGGGCGATGCGTCGCCGACCGGGGCGGCCGTCGGTCAGCATGGTAGTCAGGAAACTCAAGCTATCGGAGCCGCGCGGGTACCGAACCGCCTCGATGTGCGTGTGCTCGTCAATGTACACACCCGATCCGATTGCCACTCCTTGTGAGAGGTCCTCGCGACACCCGGGTGTGCGCGCCCCAATCAATGACTCCGAGTTCGTACGAACGTGCTTGCCCAACTGGCCGCTGATTGCCGGCAAAGAACCCTTCTGCTTGAGTTGGAAAAGAAGTTCCATCGTGCCCAGGGAAGATGCGGAAAAGATCACACCATGAGTGGTAAAGCGCCGCGGCTCCCGTCTGAACCGCGCAGTGGACTTGACGGTGCAGACTTCATATCCCGAACTCCCATCCACGCTTCCCTCGCGCGGTTTGACATCCACCACCTTGGTTTCAGGGAAAAGTCGTGCTCCGTGTTTCTCGGCCAGATAAAGATAGTTGAGGTCGAGAGTATTCTTGGCGCGGAAGCGGCAACCGAGCATGCATCCGCCGCAGGCAACGCAAGTGGCTCGATCCGGCCCGTCGCCGTTGAAAAATGGATCGCACACTTCTCTTCCGCCCGGTTCTCCCTCAGGCGATTCCAGAACAGCCAGCCTGGTTTGATAAAAACTCGCGGCAACACCCGTCGCCTCGGCGGCTCTTTTCAAGAGGCGGTCAGCCGGGCCCAGAATCTTATTCTCAATCACTCCCAACATACGGGTGGCGGTCGCATAATGCCACGGCATCTCCGCTTTCCAGTCGGCCAAACCCGTCCATGAGCCCGTCTGCCAGACTTTGTCGGGAGGCACAAGCAGAGTCCCGGCATAAGTGATTGATCCTCCGCCTACGGCGCAACCATGAAAAATGGTTGCGTGCTGAAAAAAGCGCATGTTGAAGAAGCCGCGCAGACCGAGGCGGGGGCGCCAGATCCAGCGACGAATGGACCAACTGCTGTGGGGAAACTTCTCCGGCGTCCAACGGCGGCCCATCTCCATAACCGCCACACGGTAGCCCTTTTCGACGAGCCGGAGTGCGGAAACACTGCCCCCGAAACCAGACCCAATGACAATGAAATCGAAATCCAGCGTGCGATTGGGCTGCGACATATCGAGTGGCCGTCCTGCCATGGCCAGGGGCGGAAACACGCACTCGCTTGCGATGATCGTGTTATGGCTACGACCAGGCAGTTGATGACTTTCAGTTCAGGCGTAGTCGATGGGATTTTCTTCCAGCCAATGCTCGTCGCGTGCGTTGCTGATCCGCTTCCAGGCGGCTCGCGCAACACTCGTACCCAGCCGGCGGCTTTCCCATGCGAAGGCTGCTCCGAAGCCGATGGCACACCCGAGAAGGCCCAACGCAACCGTTTTGGTAGGCTTGCGCCGGTTTCCCGAATAGGCGCTCAAGGCTCCGACGAATGCTCCAATTAACGCAGGTCGGAGCGCGTTGCGAGCCGATTCCGTAAGAAAGGGGGCGAGCGCTTCTCCCTGCAGGAATTCTCCCTCACCCGAGTGCGCGCCTTCCACTGCCGAGTGGACTAATTTTCGAGAGTAATCCGCGTTAGATTTCAGCCATTCTTGGAGAGGCATATGCATATGATTGCTCCGTTCCCCAGAGACGCGCCGGAAATGCGATTCAGTGCTTCGTGCACCTCGGCGCCGATCACAGACAGGTTACTCCCGCAGCTTGTGAAGGGCTGTGATTGGGATCACGAGCATCAGTCCAAGTTGACGGGCATCAACTCGCAGCTTAGGCGACCAACTCGAGCTCGTACTCCTCGAGAAGCCCCATGCCCCCGCAGGTCTGGCATTGGCCCGTTCCCTGGCACTCATCACACGCGAGTTCCGGTTCGAGGAGAGACTCGAATAGTGTTTCGAAAGGTTCGGTGAAACCGGCGCCGTGGCAGGAGGAACATTTGCCGTCGCCCTGAGGCTCAGCCGAAAACATTCTCATGGAATCGCAGTCTGGGCATTGGGTCATGGAAGCACCTCGTACCAGCTTTCATTTGTTCCAGCCTACTGCGATTAGCAAGTTGGGAGGCGCAAAATCTGCTGCTTCCACAGTGGGTGCTTCCCATTTCGGGATTAAGGCAGGCGCAGCCGCAGCTGGCAATCGGGAACAAGCCCAATCATTTGTCGCTCGTCAAAGAAGAGCGCAGCCCAGAAAAGTGCGATAAATCTTATTGGTGCCGAACTGCGCTCATCCAAGTTCCGTCCAGATTAGAAGCCGACGCCTATGCCACCACGTATTTGCCTGCTTCCAGCAGCTTCTGTGCGATGGCTTGTCGCAAGGCTACCCTGTTGAAGGGCTCGTATTTGCATAGTCGCCGGAGGATCGCCATTTGTGAGCGCAGCATGTCGCCTTCTGCCGCCGCCGCAATGACCAGGCGTGCGGCGCTTTCGATGCGCTCGATCGCGCCCGCCAGGTACACGCGTGTCATGGCAGTCGCATGCTCGACGGACGTGCCCTGAGCGGCCAGTTTCTCGACGCGCAGCACAGCCGACTCCATAGCGTAGGTTTCGATGGCCATGTTGGCTATGGCTGCCAGAATCTCCTGCTGATCCTGCAGTGCCTGCATGTATCTCTGTGTCGCCACGCCGGCCGCAAATAAGCCGATCTTCTTGGCATTGGTTACCAACTTCCGCTCCTCGGCAAAAGCTCCTTCCATACCGTTACTGCTGGCGCCGGAGAGCACCTCGTCCATGAGGCTCTTGATCGCTGACATCAGAGGAAGCTGGCCCGACATCGCCCGCTTCAGCAAAAAGCCGGCAATGACCAGACGGTTGATTTCGTTGGTGCCCTCAAAAATGCGGTTGACGCGCGAATCGCGATACGCCCGCTCCACGGGGTATTCCTCCACAAAGCCGTATCCCCCGTAGATCTGGACGATCTCGTCCACGACCTGGTCGATAAATTCCGAACCCCATACTTTCAAGATCGAACACTCAATTGCGTATTCGTCGATGATCTTGCGGACCGGGATCATATCGCTGTGATTGGGACCGAGCTGCGAGATGGCTGCGTCCATCATTCCTACGGTGCGATAGGCCATGGCTTCGCCCGTGAATATGCCCACCGCGATGTCGGCCAGCTTCTCGCGGATCAGACCGAAATCGGCGATCACTTTGCCGAAAGCTTTGCGCTGCTTGGCATAAGCAATCGCGCTCTCGATGCCATAGCGGGCAGCGCCGACACATCCTGCCCCCAGTTTGAAGCGCCCCACATTCAGAACATTGAAGGCGATCATGTGTCCCTTGCCGATGTCTCCAAGCACATTCTCGGCGGGTACTTTGCAATCATTGAGGATGATCGGACACGTCGAAGAACCGCGAATCCCCATCTTGTGTTCTTCCGCTCCTACCGAGAAACCAGGCGTGTTGCGCTCCACAATAAACGCGGTGAATTTCTCTCCGTTGACCTTGGCGAACACGATGAACAGATCGGCAAAACCGGCGTTGGTGATCCACATCTTTTCGCCGTTCAGACTGTAGTGTTTGCCGTCGGCACTGAGCTCGGCGCGGGTACGGCAATTGAGAGCATCGGAAGCCGAGGATGATTCGGAGAGCGCATAGGCGCCTACGGTTTCGCCTGATGCCAACCCCGGCAGGTATTTCTTTTTCTGCTCCTCCGTCCCGAAATACACGATAGGCAGTGTGCCAATGCAGGTGTGAGCGCCCCAGGTAGTGCTGAAACCTCCATATTTGGCCAGGCGGTCGGCCACGATAGCAGAGGTCACTTTGTCCATTTCCATGCCTCCGTACTGCTCGGGCACATCGACTGCGCTGAGACCAAGTTCACCGGCCTTTCTGACCAATTCCCGGTTCACGCCAAAATTCTTGCTCTCCATCTTTTCGATGTTGGGCACGATTTCTTTGCTGGCAAATTCTTCCGCGGTTTGGGCAATCAGCAAATGCTGCTCGCTGAAATCTTCGGGTGTAAAGACATCCTGTGGCTGGCGCTCCTCAATCAGGAAGCTTCCGCCAAGGATTTTCGGACCGGGTGCTACGGAAACCGTTGTCATATCTCACCTCTTATCTGATCTGGTTAAATGGCGGAACAGTTAATGAAGATTTCATTCAATTAAATTTAATGATGTTGAAGGGCCGGACTGCCGGCGCTGCACGACCCAGTTGCGACCTGCGCACATCCCGGTGACAGCCGAATAGCATCCGCCGGAGACGTGCATTCACGTCTAGCTGCGTTTCTTTCGCTTGCGCGGCGTCGGCTTGAGCCGCGCCTCCAGTTCCGCGATTCGTTTATGCAGTGCCGCGAGTTCGGACTCCGTTTCCGGGCGCGGCGCGCTCAGGAACCGCTTCATCGTTTCCATCGGCGACAAAATGGCATTCCCGACTTCACTCAGCCGGTTCTGGACTGCATCCTGTACCTGCTGGTAGGTGTCGAATGCCGATTTCAGGTACCACATCACAAACTCCTGGCGTACCTGGTCGGAGGCCATGATCAGCTGCCGCAACAGTTCTAGGGGGAGACCTGTGGGCTTATCCTTCGCATCTTCGGTAATAATTTGCGTCAGGGTCACCCGCGTCAGATCTCGGCCCGTCTTGGCGTCGATAACCTGCAGGTCTTTACCTTGCCTGACCAGCTCGGCAATTTCGTCGAGATTTACGTACCGGCTGTTCGTGGTGTCGTACAGCCTGCGATTACCGTATTTCTTGATGACTACGGCCGCGGGTTTCATTTTGGGTATTCGGCTATGTTGCGATGCACACAATGACGATTACATATTGACACAAGATGGCCATCTTTGTATAGTTACCGTGATGCTGCGGTGCAGCAAATTATAGGAGGGTTCATATGCCAGCAGCCGTCAAATCCGAGTTCTCCCGAACGCATCCCCGGGAGCCATCCTTTGTTTCTCTTCTTTCCGGTTGGGCGCAGCAAGGAGTTCAGACCTTGTTCTCCACCCAGCGGATTCTCCTGGACCTGGTAATGCGGCAGAACGCCAGCGTAATGCACACTCTGCGGCAGCACCTGTCTGATCCGCATCACTCCCCCACTGTCATTCTCAGCGAGATGGCAGGCGAGGGCATGTCAAACTTCATTGAAGGACAAGCAATTCTCCTTGAATTGGCGCAACAGCAAACGGAAATCCTGATGGGCGGTGTTAAAGAGCGCATGGGCGACTGGCCCCCCGCACAAGCGATGGCCGATCTGCTGCGGCGCAGCCTCGACACCTTCATTGAAATGCAGCAGGAATTCCTGAAGATCGCCGAGAAGCAAACCCAGAGCTGGATCGAAGCAGCCAAGGCCGGCAAGCCCTATCAGGGCGAGCACCTGGTCAAGGCGGCCCATGAGAGCATGGAAAACTTCGTTAAGGCGCAGAAGCAATTCCTGGATGTCATCACCGATGAGACCTTAAAAGCGACCGGCGGCAAACATGCTGCCAGCGCGAAAAAGGTGAAGAAGGCCGAATTGGCCGAGCTCGCGCGCGAGGCAACCAAGTCCTTCGTAGAAGCGCAAAAGAAGCTCTTCGATGTCGCCGGTCGCCAGATGAGCGCCAACGTCAAGAGCGTAGGCAAGACGCTGGAATTCGTGAAATTGCCTTCGCTGCCCCTGGCGGAGCTAACCCGGGAAGGGGTGCAAAGCTACGTTGATGCCCAAAAGGCTTTGATGGATGTGATGTTGAAACCGAACCACAAGCCTGCGGCCAAAACCGCACGCCACGTAAGACGACCCCCGCGTGCTGCCAAGAAAGAAGCAGCCGCGGGCGCTGCCTGATCGTGGACTCTGGCGCAGCACTGACAGCGATCGCGAGGCGCAAACCAGCCCCCGGCAAGAGTCGCGTCAGTGCTGTGCCTCTTTGCTTCGTTATTGCGTGCGCTGCATCAGGAACGCGGACTGGCCCATCGCGCTGTCAACAAGACAGACAACTTTCCTGCCTTCCCTGTTACTCTAATGCGCATGGGATTGACTCGGATGAGAAAAACACCAGGGCACCAGCCGAAAAGGGTAACAGCACAACCGCATCGGCGCCGGGTGTCGACTGCAGCCCGTGGGGAGGCTGATGTCAGTTTGTGGACAGAAGCCTTGTTTGCCGCTGAGCTTCTTCTACTGCACGCCTCGCCGGTTTTTTATGGCATGGGAGTGCCGCACGGGGACGGATCTGGTGTTGTCATCATCCCAGGCTTCCTGGGAACTGACGCCTATCTCATGGAATTGCATGCCTGGCTGGCACGCCTTGGGTATCGCCCCTATTTTTCCGGCATTGGCTTGAATGCCGATTGTCCCAACCTGCTGATCCAGCGCCGGCTCAACGAAACCATGGAGACCGCCCTGGCCGAGACGGGTCGGAAGATTCATCTGATTGGGCACAGCCTGGGTGGCGTACTGGCTCGAGCGGTGGCGAATCAGAAGCCGAAAAAAATCGCCTCGGTAATTACCTTGGCTTCCCCGTTTCGCGGCGTGGTTCTGCATCGCACGGTGTTGCGTGCGGCTGAAATCGTTCGCAACCGCATCCTGGAAGAGCACGGCCAGGGCGTGCTACCCGGTTGTTATACCGGACGCTGCACCTGCAACTTTATTGACTCGCTACGGCGCGAGATCCCCAAAGGAGTGCTCGAAACCGCGATCTACACCCGCCATGACGGGGTGGCCGACTGGAAATATTGCGTGACCAGGAATCCGCGTAATGATTTTGAGGTCCCCGGCACCCATATCGGAATGGCGTTCAATCCCTCCGCATATTCGATCATTGCGGAGCGGCTCGCACAGGCTCAAACCCCGGACTAGGACGCGGCCTCTGCTCGCGCCCGCGACGATCGCTCCAACATCGACTGCAAACCTTGCAGCCCGAGCCGTCCGGGGAACAACAGCGCGCTGCACTGGACCAGCGCCCACTCTCGCCAGGAAAGCGGAGCGCCAATATTCTTCCACTTTTCCATCCAGAGCTTCATGATGTGACCTACCATCACCGATTCCATGCTGAAGTCCGGAGCGCCGATATCATGCAGGATTCCGTCCAGGGTGAACAGCGCCTTGCGAAACATCAGCAGTGAGGCAGGAAGGCGAACTCCCTGCCACCCAATCCGTTCCAGCAAGTCCACCGCCTCCACGGCGCCGGGAATTTTTTTTACGGGCAGAGCATTAAGATAGTCAGTCACCAGCGCGCGCACTCGCTGCGCTTTGTTTTTCTCCCCCTGCCGCCAGCCGGACTCAGCGCGATAATAGCGTCACTGGCCCCGTCCGCATCCCGCAAAAGAATCATGAGAAACAACATCGCAAGCTGCTTTCGTTGGGCCAGCATCAGGTGTTCGGTCAGGGCCCAGTCGAGAATGGTCAATTCCGATGTGCGCGCGTCATAGAGCAGATTCCCAGCGTGGGGATCGGCGTGAAACATCACGTCGCCCGCCGCTGCAAACAGCGGGGTGGCGATGACGGCGTCGATGAGTTGCTCGGAGACTTCAGCTCGCCGCCATGCGGGCATGCGCGCCACCGCGTCGGTGATCTTCTTTCCCCGTTCCTCTGTAATCGCCGTGATCTTCGCCGTACACAAGGGATCGATGACGCGGGGCACGCAGACACCTGGCACTTTTTGGTAGAGCTTCGCGGCCTCCTTCAAGGTTGCTTGTTCCCGCGTGAAATCAATTTCGTGCTGCAGCAGGCGCCGAACATCATCGAAGGTGTCGGGAAGGACATGGGGCGCAAAACCGTATTGGCGGTGCCTGGAGCCCAGATACTTTGCCAGGCGCGCCAGCAGGTCCATGTCCTCGGCGAAGCACTCCGGGATGTACGGTTTCAGGACCTTGAAGACGCCGCGTTCCCGCCGCTTGCGATCCGGGTTCCACCAGGTAAAGCGCACCACCGCGCTGACGCTGGCCTCGACATAAATGGCGGGTGCAACTTTGACGCGGCATGTATTCAGTTGCGAGCCCAATTCCCTGCGAATGATGGCTTGCACTTCATCCGTGCTCACATCGCAAATCCCATTTTCCAACGTGCTGAGCTCGCGGCGGAGGCTCTGGGGTAAGTTTCTGTTGCGCGCCAACACCTGGCCGAGCTTTTGCAGGCCCGGCACCTTGGCGATCAGGCGTAACAGACGCTCCTCGGGCGTGGTTTCAGGCGGCAGGTCAATCTGCTCAATAAGCTTGGGAGCCAGACGCGCGGCGGTCAGGCGCGACATCATGAAGAACATCGCATCGTGAACCAGGGGCCGCCAATGCTCGTACAAGTCCGGAACCAAGGCCTCGGCGGGCAGGAACTTTAAAACCTGCCGCGACATTTTTTCGCGAAAGGCCTGGCTGTTGGGTCCCTCCAGCAACTCCTCTACTTTTCCAACGCGATCTTCGATTGCGGCGCCCTTTGCCAGAATAAGCAGCAAATCGCCGGGCTGGATGTCGAAACTGGCCTCGGATTCGACTGTGGAGGATCGAGGCATAAATCACGTGTCCTTTTTCAGGGCTGGCTGGCCTCGGGAACTCGGCCGCCCATCTCCAATACCGAGCCCGTGCTTGTTTCTAATCTTTCGGATGTTCCGTCCGGACGATGCAAGGACATGCTTGCTTTGGCGAAACTGTTATTGATGACTTTGAAGCTGCCCGAACAATTGGTGTTGAAATAGGGTAGAGAATGGAGCGCCGGCCCTGATCCGTCGATGGCGACTTCAAGCTGCAGGCCATCTCGGGATCGGCCGCAACTGAATTCCCAGTTCAGACCCTGCGGGTCTGTCCTACTTTCACGGAAATTTTTAAATACATGCTGTCTGCCCCCGTGCCAGAGCACCGCCTTGCGAAATACCAGGCCAAAGGGCATTTCGTAGATCAAAGCCTCCAGCGTGCTGGATGGGGCATTGAAGCCCCCAAAAAAAGCGTGCGTCCAAATCCAATAGTCTCGGTGGCGATAACCGCAATTGTGGCCCTGCAGCCCATAGCCTAGGGGATTTCCTTGAAAGGTCCTGCCGTCGAGGATGATGTTCCCGGAGAAAACGGCGTTGGAATGCGGTGTTCGCGAAAAACCAATCCATCCTTTATTACTAAGCGTCGTGCCAAACGTAGAGGAATAGCGCAAATCCCAGGAAAGATCATGCCCCTTGATCCGCAGCGTTCCAGAGCATGAATTCTCGTCGATAGCGTTGTCGGCAATTCGAAAGTGAAAGGGGTTACCTTTCGCGCTCAGTTCAAGACCATCCACCGGCCAGCCCTGAATGAAGGTTTGGGGCTTGCTGTCTTTTGGGAACCATGTGGCCCATATCTGCACAGGCATGCCTTGCGAACTCCCCGGGCAACCCCCACGCCCGGGGTTCATCAGCAAATACCGGAACCACCAGGCGCCGCTGCCATCGGCCAGACCCATACGCAAAAACCAAACTTCATAGCGGCGCCGGGTCGAGAGGGAGGAAAATACCGCGTTGAGCGTCTTCACCGGTTGTGCGATGCCGTTCAAGGCAAGCGGCTCAATCGGCCGCCATCGACAGCGGCACCGTCTCCTTCTCGGGCGACTCAAGGATAGAATCAGCCCTATTTTGCTGAGTGGACGTGGAAGGTACAGGTTGGGCAGTGGTCGCGGGCGAAACTGCGCGACCGGATCTTTTCTTCCTGGTTTTTTTCTGCTGCGGTGGCTGGTGCCCGGAAGCCTTCAGCAAATCCGTGATACTGCTGTTCATGAGGTCTTCAAGACGATGCAAGTCCGGAGCCGCCTGTACATCGCCGCTGAAACCGAAATACGTAACCCCGTCATAACTAAGGATGGCGCAATTCAGGGCCATCTGACCGCCCACGGGGACGTACGGATACCACTCGAGCATCTTGCGTCCCATCAGGTATAGCGGTTGATCCGGACCGCGAATGTTAGTACACACCAGATTGAAAGGCACAATCGGCAACAGGCTGGCAAGCGGCCCAACCAAAGCTTGCAAAGCCGCCGGCACCGCACCCACCAGGCCGCCCGCGAGGCCCACCCATTCCGCGACATGAGCCCGTTTCAAGAAATCCATTCTCTTGTGTACGGCAGCCAGAAGCCTTCGCGGGCTGCGGATCCCAAGGGGAACCGTCACCGGCAGCAGCGAGATGCTATTGCCCAGCAGGGTCCCGTCCTTGGTGTCGCGGACGTTTACCGGCACCATCATTCGTAGCAACCGCCCCTTCACCTTATCATCATGCAGTTCAGCGTACCGCCGGATGGTGGCCGTTATGAGTGCGAGGACGACATCGTTGTGTGTCCCGCCGCAGGTCCTGCGGATAGTTTTGATTGCTTCGGTCGGTATTTGGGTCCAGGCGAACTGCTGCGGCCCCTGGTAGGTCTTGTTAAAAAACAGGCGCTCTGTAGGCGCCGTAAGTTCAGGCAGAAAGCGTCCGAAGTCCTCCGTCGGCAAACCTCCGCCCAGAGCGCGTTCGCTGACGTTTACCAAGTCGGATTGCGCCGACAAAAAGCGCTGGAGAAGGTCGGAATAACTGCTGAGCCATCCTTCGACCAGCAAAGTGAGAGAGTCGCGCTGACGGCGCTCAGGAATTACTTTTTTCTTGGGCGTGGGCCGCAGCCTGGGACTGGGATCCAGCAAGACGTTCATCAGTGCCACGCCGGCGATGCCATCCGCCAGGCAGTGGTGCACTCGCAGGACCAGCGCCGAGCGATTGTCATGCAAGCCGTGTACCAGGGTCAGGTCCCAGAGCGGGTGTTCCCGTTCCATCACGGTGCTTAGAATGTTCCCGGCTAGTCTCTTGAGTTCCTCGTCGGTACCATGCTTGAGGGTTGCCTCGCGAATATGGCGGCGAATGTCGAAGTCGGGATCATCTTCCCAGGAAGGGAACCCTATATTGAATGGCGGCGCCAGGGCGCGCTGGCAGTAGCGCGGCAACAGGGGCAGCCTGGACGCAATATAGCGGCGGCAGGCCGAGAGCGGAATGTCTCCTTCCAGCACGCTGACGCAAGCGATATTCAGCGGCATGCCCCGGCGCTCGAGATATAAGAAGAGAGCATCTCCCCAGGAGAGACGTTCGCCATTTTGACCGTTACTCATAGCGACCCTCCGCTGCCTGCCGCTGCTCTCTCAATTCAAATATGAGAATCGTGACGCGACCTTCATCAGCTTCAGCACTTTGTAAACCTCAACACTGACGCCGCGCACTACCAGCCTCACAGCTTTAGCATCAGCGAGCGTGGCCAACTCTTCCAGTGCGCCGATCGCCGCGGGACTGATCCGGCTCACCGTCGAGAAATCGACGCTCATCTCTCCCTCGGCGCTATCCAGTCTCTTGCTGGCATCCTCCAGTATTTCGACGAAATGTTCTGTTTCAAGTTTGGGCATGACGGAAAGCGTTCCCATAGTTGCCACCTCATTCATGCGGTTTGGGGTTGAGCCGCAGCCTTCGCCGCACCCCGCCCTTCATAGGCGCTCCACAACAGCTCAGCCAGTTCGCTGACCAGGGGCATGCGCGGATTCGACAGCCAGGAAGGATCGTCAAACGCAGCCTTGGCCAAGTCCGGCACTGCCCGTTCGAACTCTTCTCTGGCGATACCCAGGGAGGCAATCGAGCTTGGCATGCCAAGCTGATCGAGCAGCTGTTCGATAGCCGTAATTAGGTTCTTTACCTTTTCGTCAGTCGTGTTGCCACCCAGGCCCAGCAAATCCGCCACCATTGCATATTTTTTGTGGGCGACATAGCCGATCTGGTTTGGCGAGGGCATGAACTTCGTCGGTACTGAAGCGTTAAATGCGATCACGTGCGGAAGCATGAGCGCATTGGCGCGTCCATGAGCGACACGGAAGCGCGCGCCAAAGGCATGCGCCAGGGCATGATTGACTCCGACTGACGCGTTGGAAAACGCAATCGCCGCGATGCAAGCGGCGTTATGCATCATGGTACGAGCCTCTTCATCCTGCGGCTGTTCGTAGGCGATGGGCAGGTACTTAAAGATGAGACGAATCGCCTGCATGGCATTGGAATCGGTGTAGGGCGAGGCATAACTCGATACTCCCGCTTCCAAGGCATGGGTCAAGGCATCGATGCCGGTATCCGCCGTCAAGCCTCTGGGCATGGAGAGCACGAATTGGGGGTCCACGATGGCGACATCCGGCGAGAGTGAATAGTCGGCGAGTGTCACCTTGCGCCCATGCTCTTTATCAAACATGACGGCAAAGGGCGTAATTTCACTGCCGGTTCCGCTGGTCGTAGGAATCGCAATCAGACGCGCACCATTGATTTTTTCCGTGGGATACTGAACCACACGCTTGCGCAGGTCCAGGAAGGGAGCCGACAGTTGTTCGAAGTCGGCATCCGGCGATTGATATTTCAGCTTCATGAGCTTGGCCGCATCGATGATGGAGCCGCCGCCCAGCGCGATAATTTGGTCCGCTTTATAGAAATTCAGCGCCTCCACTCCTTGCATGACTACCTTGCTCTCGGGCTCCGCGTCAGGAATCACGGAGACGTGAACGCGGGTTTCGGCCGCGATATATCGCCGCACTATGTCAACGTGCCCGATCTGCTCCAGGGCCGGGTTGGTTACGATAACCGTCGAATGCGACGGGAACTGAATGACATTCTCGACCGCATTCATATTGAAATAAATCTGGTTGGGTACACGGAACCACATGTGCGGGGGCATCCTTCGCGCCATGCGCTTGATATTTAGATAGTGGTAGACGTTCACATTATCGGTAGTGCTGTTGCCGCCGCCCGTGCCACAACCGAACGAGAAGGTAGGCACCATGTCGTTGTAGACTCCGCCCAATGCCCCAATCGATCCCGGCGAATTCACAATAATCCGCCCGGCGTTGACCACGTCTCCGAACTTCTGAATGATCTGGTCATTGCGGGAGAAAATGACGGCCGTATGTCCCAGGCCGCCGGCGTGATTCACGTCTACACAAATCCTCAGCGCCTCATCCACGGACTTGGCGCGATAAACGGATAGCACGGGGCACAGTTTTTCTGCGGATAGAGGATGGTCACGGCCGACTCCCTGAATGGGAGCAATGAGCAATTTGGTTTTAGGCTTGACTGCGAGCCCCAGCATACGGGCGATGTCGGAGGCCTTCTGACCGACAGCCATCGCCTGCATGAATCCAGTGGCGGGATCGATCAACAACCGCCCCAGCAGTTTTGTCTCCTGCTCGTTGCAGATATGCGCGCCGAGATCCGAAAATTTCTTGAGCACGGCGTCATAGATTTCATCATCGATCACTACTGTCTGCTCTGAGGCGCAGATGGTGCCGTTATCGAATGTCTTCGAGGTAATGATGTCCACCACCGCCAGGTTCAGATCAGCCGTCTTCTCCAGGTAAACCGGCGTATTGCCCGGGCCTACGCCCAGCGCGGGCTTGCCGGAGCTGTACGCCGCCTTCACTGCCGACGGGCCACCCGTGGCGTCAATCAGTCCAACATCTTTATGCTTCATCAGGTAGGCGTTGTCCTGCAGGTTGTGGGACTCCAGGCAGGTGAACACGCCTTCCGGCGCGCCATGTTTCACGGCGGTCTCATACATGATGCGTACCGCCTCACGGCTGCAGTGCCAAGCGTTCGGGTGTGGGCTAAAGATGACCGCATTGCGGCTCTTGATCGCCATGATGCACTTGAAAAGGACTGTCGAGGTGGGATTCGTGATCGGTATCAGGGAGAAGATCACCCCGATGGGTTCAGCCATTTCAACAAGGCCGCGTTCCGGGAACTCACGAATGACGCCCACGGTTCGCTTGTCCTTTACGTAGTTGTAGACAAACTCCGTAGCCACCATGTTCTTGATGTACTTGTCTTCCAGAACTCCGAATCGGGTCTCGTCAATGGCCAGTTGCGCCAGTCGCTGGGCGTGCTCCTGGCCGGCCAAAACCATTGGTTTGACGATCCGGTCGACATCTTCTTGAGTGAACTGCGTAAACACGGCGGCGGCTGTTTTCGCCTGCCTCAGCAACCCGTCCAGATAGGCAAGGCGTTCCTCGCTGAGGTTGGCGGCTGGTTCGCTCTTTACGAAGGAGAGGCTTGCCTCCGCTTTGCCCTGAGCAGGCTTGGTTGCGCTTTTGCGGGTCGCGTCTTGGGTTGTTTCGAGAACGGCAGTCATGGTTCCCTCCGTGCACGGCGAGGGTTTGTAGGGGCAGCCAAATCCGATATTAGCTTTGGCTTTCTACTGCAGGTTAGGGAGGCAAAAAACTTTTTGCGGTGACGTGGGTCCGTCACCCGAGTGATATAGGCCCACGACCCCGCAGGACAGCTGTTAGCAAATAGCCAATGGACCGCGGGCTTGCGCACCCTGCAAGCTGAACCAGGAAGACACGCCAACATGTGCCATCACACCTGAATTCGTTCCAAGTCCTATCGTTCTGTGACGCGTCTCACAGACGTTGCCCGGCCGCAAAATCAGAATGTGTGTGAAACGCATCCGCCGGTCAGGATGCTACTCGTTCGAGGCTCGTTGCAAGCTCCCGTGGTTCAACATTTCCATAACGATCTCTTGAAACGTTCGCCGGTGCGGATGAATTGGCACCTTTATATAGACGCGCATGTATATCTACTTGGGTACTTCGCATAGTAACTGAGATCGAACTCAATTGATCACGGCAGCAGGTCGTCTGAGACAGTAGCTCTTCCGGCACGCAATTCAGAACTCTAATAACGCGGTACGTTGGCGAGTTTGTTCCGCTCTCGCGCGCCGTGTGCAGAAGCACTTTGCCTGGGAAGCGTTTGCACGAGTACGGCTGTAGAAAGGCGAGCGCATGCAATTCCGGTCACCAGCCGATGCGACCTACTGGCTAATCCAGGGACACACTCTATATCTCTGGTTGCATCTTCTCGGGATCGCCTGTTTCTGTTTCATAGTGGCCAGGCGCATGGTGCCCTTGCTTCGTGCCGAACGCGACATGCGCTTCGATCACCCCTGGCAACGTCTCGGAAAAGTCATGCAATTCTGGCTGGGGCAGTGGAAGCATCCGCGTTACCCAGGGGCAGGCATCCTGCACATCCTTATTTTTACCGGTTTCATTCTGCTGGCGACTCGTGCCTTCACAGTGCTCATTTGGGGAGTCAAGGACAACTTCGTCGTACCCGGATTGTCCGGAGAGTTTGGTCACATCTATGACGTCGTGCGGGATTACGCCACTACCGTGGTCTTTCTCTGCATGGTGATCGCGATCGTGCGGCGGCTCCTATTCCGCCCGGCACGCTACCAAGTACCCGCCAAGTATGGCAAGGGCCATGGCGCGGATGCGATATTCCTGCTGGCGCTGATCGCGATGCTGATGCTGGCCGACAGCCTCTTTGACGCAGCCAAAGCTGCCGCCCAAGCCCAGTCGCCAACGACGACTGAGTTTCTCGCCGCTTTTTCTCTGCCCTGGCTGCTCCAGGCCGCTCTCAGCTCCGCCTCTTTAGCCAGCTTACAAACTATTCATCTCGGCTCCTACTTCCTGCACGAAGTGGCCTTCTTCTTCCTACTCTGTTATCGCCCGTTTGGCATCCAGTTTCACGTCGAGACCTCGCTGTTCAGCATTTATTTCTCGAAACTGGATCGGGAAGCTCTGAAACCGGTGCGCTGGGGTATGCCCGACGAGAGTCTCAGTGAACTGAAATCCTTCGGCGTGAAGACCTTTGAGGACTTCACCTGGAAGCACATGCTGGATTTCTATTCCTGCGCCGACTGCGGCCGGTGCTCGGACCAGTGTCCGTCGAACGCCGTCGGCAGACCGCTCTCCCCGCGCTTCCTCACCTTCAAGGCGCGGCAGTACGCGTTCCAGCACTATCCCGTGCTTGGCAGCTCGAACAATGGCCAGGCGCTGGTCGGCGGCATCTACTCGGACGACGAAATCTGGTCGTGTACTACGTGCGGCGCCTGCGAGGAAGAATGTCCGCTGCTGGTCGAATACATCGACAAGATCGTCGACTTGCGGCGCGGCATGGTTGACGACGGCAACGTGCCTCAGTCTTTGCAAAAGCCGTTAAAAGCCCTCGAAAGCCGCGGGAATCCCTACGGCAAGCTGGAAAAGAAGAGAGCTGACTGGGTCAAGGCCGAACCTTTTCAGCAAAGCTGCAAGGTCAACGTGGTGAATGGCAGTGCGGTCGAAACGCTTTTCTTTGTCGACAGCATAACCTCCTACGATGAACGCATTCAGTCGATAGGCCGAGCAACCGCCAGGATTCTCGATCATATCGGGGAGAATTTCGGAATTCTCGGCTCCGCGGAAAAGGACAGTGGCCACGAAGTCCGCCGGTTTGGCGAGGAGATGCTCTTCGCTTCTCTGCGGGAACACAACTTAGAAGCCATTCAGAAATCGGGAGCCCGCCGGCTTGTCACTGCTGACCCGCACGCCTACAACGCACTGAAGCGTGACTACAAGGATGTGCCGCCAGTCGAGCACATCAGCCAGATGATTGCCGGCGAAGTTAAAACCGGCAAGATCAAGTTCAATCCCGTCCCAAACGAAAGCGACGTCTACGCCTACCACGACCCCTGTTACCTGGGCAGGCACAATCACATTTACGACGAGCCCCGCGACGTGCTCGATGCAATTCCCGGATTGAAGCGAGTCGAAATGAGCCGCTGCCGCGACCGCTCCTTCTGCTGTGGCGGAGGTGGGCTGATGCTCTTCTACGAGCCGAAGGAAGAACAACGAATGGGTGTGAAGCGAGTGCGGATGGCGGCCGAGGCGGGAGCCAACGTGATCGTGACCGCCTGCCCGTTCTGCATGGTCAACATAGAAGATGCCATCAAGGTTTCAGGCTTGGAGGGAAAGATGACCGCTATCGATCTCGCGGAGTTGGTGGATCAACAGGTCGCGCGGGAGAACTGACCGAAGGAGAATGCAACATGGACATCCTGGTTTGCGTGAAACGAGTGCC
>DASUWH010000052.1:0-5634 GCA_036378535.1 Terriglobales bacterium
AGTGCATCATCCATGTCGGACATCGCACGATCTGTGGGATTGGCGGCGGTGGCCACAGGAATTAGCCCGTAAGTGTTGCTAAACGTCGCTGTCAGGCCGGAGAAATCGTTCACCTGATGATCGCGGACCACCGCTTCGAAAGCCTGGGGTGCAGGCAGGGTGGCACTCTTCAGATTCACGTGAAAGATGTTGCTCATTAATGACCTGTATTGCCCAATCATCTGAATGACTTGGGCTTTAGCTTGATTGATCAACCGCTGCGGCCAGATGACACCTTGTTCGAGATTGCTAAGAGCAGTCCTCACGGTGTTTATCGACGTTAATGCGGTCTGGATTATGCCGTTGATGACGTTCAGGATCGCCTGAATTCCGCTGAGAATGCCGGCCTGAGCCTGGGCGGGTTGTGGCGCTCCTACAAGAGTCATCACCATCACTGCGGTGAGGGTCACCGCGACTAACTTCCTTCGGCTTTTCACCATGACCATCAAGCAGGCAAATGCTGCAAAGAAGACTGCGTAGAGAATGACCTGCATACCTGGTTTCTCCTGCTCGCTGCAAACCGAAACTCTTTCGCTAAGTTCGACTCACTTCCCGTGTTCCCACTTCTGATTTCTCAATGTGGACAGCGTTCACTGCACCGGAAATTTCTTCCGGAAGAGGCGCGACATCCGCCAATCCTTGCGGGAACCTTTTGGCCAATTCCTGGTAACTGGCCAGCAACGGCCGATCCGCATGTTTTTTCAGAAACCATGCGCGGTATCTCCGCTCGCGCGGAAAGGTGGTGCATACCCAGTAGGACAGCGGGGTCGGCAGAATGCGGATGGTCTGCGTGGTCTCGGCTTTTTCTCCGATTACCATCAAAGCTTCCGCACCTCGCCCCTTCTGTGGCGCCCCAAGTCTTTTCACTTCATTGACTGCCACCGGATTCAGATTCAAGTGGTTGACCAGGGGCGAAACATCTCCAGGCTGTTGGCCGATGATCTTCGTGCTGGCGTTCTTCAAAATGCCGGGCCCGTGAATCCTGGGCTGGAATTCCGTGCCTACGAAGTCTTCGACCGTTTGACTAATCCCCCAAACACTGGAGTTCCTCTTGCGAGCGGTGCGGTACAACTGCACGACTTCAGGGGCGAGTGATAGAGAATCGAGTAGGAACCAGCACTCATCGAGGACCGAAATACTGGGCCGCCCAGTCTTCCCGGCCGCTCGTGTAGCCATCGCAGTCGCGATCAACATGCTCATGGCCGTTTCAAGTCGGGGATCGGAGCTGAGCCCTTCCACGTTGAAGAAGAGCCAGTCGCTGTCGAGGCGCATGCTCGTTGGTCGATCGAATAACTTGGCGTAAATCCCGCTTTCAGTCCATGAACGCAGCTTGATCGCGGCTAGGTGCGCCTCATCGATCGTGCGCTGCATCTTCTCGGCATCTCGCCAATTCGCCAGTTCTTCGCGGAGGTCATTGAATGTCGGAATCGGATTCGAATAGCGGATGGCGCAGCGCTTGTAGACGCGCGGGATCGCATCGCTCAGCACATTGTCCAAGAGAGAAGTGTCAGATCCATGGCTCTCGCCCAACATGTGCCGCGTCAGGTTCTTCAGAAACGCCGTCTTCTCGTTACTGGGGACAGTTTCGCCTTCCGGCAAGTCCCAGGGATTCAGGGTCTCCCGGCCGTCCAGATCAACATTGATCACCCGACCACCCATGAGTTCAATGAGTGGCTGGTATGAGTCTCCGCGCTCGAGAATCGACACTAGCGGCCGCGACCGCGCCATCATCAGCAGCTTGAGCTGCGCGAGAAAGGTCTTTCCTCCGCCGCTTTTCGCCATGATCAGCATGTTGGCGTCGCCGAGACTGGCGTCGAACGGGGAGAACGGGATGAGTTGTCGATAGGGGGTCTCGAACAGCATCAGAGGCGAATTCAGCGTCCCCTCCCACGGCATTTCCACGGGCAGTAGGTCCGCGGCATGGAGCGTCAGTACATCCATTTCGCGTTTGTTGACTTCGCCAAGAGCCGGCAATCCCGAAAAGAAGAACCGTTTCTGTGCGAGGGTCTCGGGAATACCGCGCGCTCCGTTCATACGAGCGATCGCATGCAACACGCGCTGGCGGCGGTCCGCCAGAATTCTTTCCGCCTCCTCAGCCTCGAATCGATTGCGGGCAGGACGCGAAGTGCGGACGGCGATCGTCAGGCTAAGCTGGCAGGATTTCAGCGAGCTCGAAATTAGCTCCTGCAGAACTTTGATGAGTTGGTGCTCCGCGACTTGAGCGTCCACGTTGAGGCGAAAGCCGCCGTGGATGTCTTTCTGTGCCGCAGTCATCTTGCGGAGGCGGCTCTTGTACTGCTTCACTGCCTTCGTCTGGTCGGGAAGCATGACTTCCGCGTTTATGATGAGCGGGAAATCTAACACCAGCAGTTCGCGCAGCACACCGGGAAACGTTGCATCGGGCAGGTCTTTCAGGTTAATGAAGGAGTACAGCAGACCGCCAACCTTGAGGTAATCGTCGAGTTCATCCTCAATGTTGACGTTTGCCATCTGGCTGCGGGCACTCTCGTAAAGAAGTGACCTTTCCGGCGGACGATACGCCGAGATGTCATTCGCTAGCGGATTGAGCGCTCGCTTGAGCTCAAGGAAGAGATCGTTATGTGTCATGCGGTCGATTTTCATGCCCGTTGCCTGCAGTGAAGCTTCTGCTCCGGACATCAGGCTATTGAACTCGGCAACCAGTTCCTCATGCTCACGCCGGCTCCGCTCCATGCACTTTGTGGCCGACATGCTGAAGCTCGTGCCGCGCATCTTCTTTTTCCACTCGACATCCGGTGATTGGTGATGGATACGCGGATCCCAGATGAAGTAGAAATGCAGTGAGTGCTCGAGGTAATGGCCGTCGGCATTCTTCCTCAGCCAGGTCTCGGATTGCTCACGGTCAATCGCCTGCAGCACTGTGTTGGGGTTGCGTTGTTCGCGGTTATAGCGAGCGATCAGGTCACCAACACCCTCGGAGATCTCAAAGCGGGCCTGTAAACGCATGGAGCGTTCGGGTAACGAACGAATCAGTGTTTCGAGCAGCATCTTCGTTCGGTTCCGATCCTCATCGCTGGCGTAGTAGGAACAAATGCCACTGACGCGGTAGCCGGCAACGAAAGACCCGTTGAGCTGGATCAGCAAGTTGTCGCTGAGATCGCGAACTTTGAGTTGTTCGCACAGCGGCGGCTGCGCTAATGACCTCTCGTACTGTTCGATCCGGAGCGGCATCTTTGACTCCTCAGTCCTTTATGTATTCGCGATTGATCTCTCGGTCTCGTTCCAGTCCGGAATAAACGTGCGGTTTGGTGTGGAACAGGACCCAGTCCAGTAGGTAGCCGCGCTGTTTGCCGTACTTGAAGAGCATCAGCGCTGGCACGCTCAGAATGGGCACGAAATACTGCATTACCATGTTCATGGGCAGTCCGAACATCTCGCGGTTAAGAAATCGGCCAAAGATGTTCATGACAACTGCGACGGCAAGGATGGCGAACAAATCCTCCGCCTCCAGTCCGAAAAATGTGACCCTGGTGCGCAGGTTGCGGTAAATGGGTGTGACGTCGAGTGCCATCTTTTTCTCTTTCTTTCGCCCTAAGTCACTCCTCCGGTCCCCTGGGTGACGAAGAACTCAGCCAAACGCAGCAGGCCCGACACCATCAGGCAGAGAGCAGCAGTGACGAAGTGGCGAAGCCAACCGCTGGTCGGATGCACCAGTGAGAACACTCCCAAACGCAGCGCCATAGCGGCGACTTGGGACGCAGCGTATACCGGCAGGATTACATTGGCGAACCAGTTAATCAGCGTGACTAGCGAAATCCAGTAAAGATCAGGGTTGTTCCAAGCTGCTTGCGAAGCAAAAGTCTCGAACGCGCGAGTCAAACCAGACACCATCAGACAGGCCAGCGCGCCGTACATGCTGTGCGCAAACTCCTTTCCCTTCGAGAATTGCAGGATGGCGATGATGATGAAGGCGGCCGCGAGTGTAGGCATGATGACGTTGCCAAGCCAGTTCGTTAAGTGCAGCACGCCGTTATCAAATGACATGTTTCCTAGGTTCATTGCCGCTCCTACATCATCGACGTAAGAAGTTTCCAGATAGCCGAAACCGTCAGCATGGCCAGCGACACGGCGACCAAGCGCAGAAAGGGTTTCCGGGTTGCAAAGTTCAGGATTGCTCCGACCAACGCGAGAACAGCAGCGATGGGCATTATTGTCCCCACCAAGTGATTCCAAAGGCTGTCCAGGACATCGACCGTGGCATATTGGGTGCCGGTGTTGTAGCTTTGCAGCAAGCTGTAAGTGGTTTGCGTGCCCAGCAAGAACATCGCTGCCAGAATGGAAGGCAGTGGGTGTTGCCCCGATGCAGCGTCGAGTACAGCTCGCAACAAAAAATACGCGGCCAGGGTTGGTACAAGGTGCCGTACGACAAAATTGCTAACGAATTGCGAAACATCGGATTGGAAGTTTGCGAGCCAACTGGTCGTAATTCCTCCCGATGGCAGCGGCACGGCTACTCCAAACGAAGTGAACCAACTCAGTAGCGGTTGCAAGGTCAGGAAAACGACGGCCCAGAACATCCACTTCGTGAATCCTCCGCCTATCGCAAAGGTCAGCGTTCCCTCACGTCGCAGGCTGACGCCGGCCAGCACGAGCGAAAGCATTGCAGCCGAGGGGGCCAGCAGCAACAGAACCGAAATCACGTCATTTAGCAGTTGTGGGGTTCCCATTTCTTGTCAACCTTGTGAGCCTCGTGACCTATGTTGTCTACAGCACGTTGTGTGCAGCAGTCCGTAACTGGTTCCCGCGTTCTACGGCCTGCTGCACAGTTGCGGTACGTCATAAAACGGTGCGTCTTAAGTCACACCTCCTGTTCCGTTTGTGATCCAGAACTCGATGAGCCTGGTGACACCAGAGACTGCCAACAGCGATGCGGCTGCGAACAACCAACGTCCAAAGCCGCGGCCTGTGAGCCAGGAAACGACGGCACCGACAACTGCACCGCCGGCCCCGACAGGCGCGATCACGTTACCAATCCAGTTGATGAAGTTCAGGAAGGTACCCTCTGGTTGTGCGCCGGTTTGCCCTTGAACGGCCACATTCAACTGGGGAGTACTGCCCAAGTTTTGCGCCACAACATACTGGCCAATCACAAGCAGCATGATTGCGAGCGCGACCAGAGGTTTCTTCCACGTGGGGTCTACCTGGAATTTCATCCCGCTGCGTTCTCCTTTCCTCGACGGATTCCGAATCGCCATCTGCAGCACCAAAACGATCGTGAGAAGGCGATGGATGCGGAGGGAAAGTAAGCCGGAAACAAAATTCCGTCAAACGCGGCTCGATTGTGTTGCAAGAACTGAATGACGAAGAATCTGAGGGAATGATGTACGACAGAGACTCACTGGCGGAAACGTTGTCTAACGAAGATCAGCGGGCACGGACTCGCTCGACAGCCATTTCAAAATCGTTCCAGTTCATCGGTGGCAATTGATCTCCGGCATCGAGCCGATTGAAAGCCATCCTCTTTGCTGTTATCGAGATCGCTTGGAGATCAGCAGGCGACATACCGCTCAGACGGTCCGCAATCTCATTTGTTGTTAATCCCGGCGCCAGTCGAGC
>DASUWH010000053.1:0-4802 GCA_036378535.1 Terriglobales bacterium
CAGCCACCGACGGTCATCCGTGTCGATAAAGATGGAAATGCCGCGGTCGTTGGAGGGGCACGGCAAGACCGAGTGTCGCAACTGGAGTTGACTCTCGCTGCACAAGCGGCCAGTCCTAACGCGAACTCCGTCCCCGGCGTCGCACCCACCGATCTCGAAGGCAAAGCAGTCGTGCGGCGCTTCCTTGAACACTACCTTTCGTACACACCGGACTCCGCACCGCGCAATCTGGCTGAGTCACTGAACATGATGACCACCAACTTGCGGACATTCACGATGAACAAGCTGCGCGATGACGACACCATCGGAAAAATCCAACAGGACCACATCATCTCGGATTTTCGAATCCGCTCGATTGAGCGTACGAAGAGCAGTCCGTGGGAGTACGTAGTCTTCGGGGTCAAGGAAGTACACAAAGTGAAGGAGGCGGCGGAGATCACCGACCGCATTGTTGGCCAATATAACGTTCGCCTCGTCGAACAACAGCGCAACGAATTTAACCCTAGTGGCCTGTTGGTAGCCGAATATTCGGAGAAACAAATGGTCGGCGAGCGCGATAACGATCTCGAGCAGAGGAGTGAACTAGACAAATAACGGCGAAATCGAGGCGAGTGAATTCAATCTGGCGCCAGCGAGTTTTAGGAGCAACGATCAGGAGTTGAACATGGCCAGTAGCACAGCAGAGACAGTACCGGCAATTGCAAGGGCAACCAGAGCTGATGGCAGTGCAGAGAAACCAGCAACTCGCGCGCGACGCCCTCGAACGAACGGGAACGAAGAAGAGAGCAGTTTTACTCGCTATTTCCTTGCCAAGGCGAACGGCGATGGAAGCATCCCGGCCTTAGACCGAGAGCTGGCGAGCGAGGGCGAAGCCCTCGTCGAAGCGCTGCGTTCGGGAGTGACGTTTTACGCAATTCAAGAATTTCGCGTGATCCCGGATTTTGCGAGCAGAAGGCCACAACTACAAAAGGAAGCCGTCCATGGGAAGCAGGCCTCGTGACGTTCGGATTTTGTTACCGCCGTCAAAGTGGAGATTGCAAATGAATGCTGCTATGACTGGCCGACAACAAGCCGCTCTGGAGCGGCTCATACGAATAGCGCAAGCGGATACCGGACAGAGCCGAAGGACGGCCGAGTTTTTGCTGAGTTGGTGGAACGCGTCGAACTGCGGTGGCTTCGATCTGACCACGATGTGGGGAGTGGACACACAAATTGCCGCAGACATGGTGACGGTGTTTGCCCTTGTGGCGGGCTGTCATCGCTACCCGGACGATCTTGGTTATGGCGAGGAGTTCCGACGAATCGTCCACGCCTGGCGCCCGGCATTGCAGAGCGATGCCGAAACCCAGACGACAACTTTTCATAACGCTGGCTTCATTCACAGATGAAGTTGGTCTGTAGTGAGCGATCCGCAAGCTAATTGCGGTTGAGTGCTGGCAAGGTTCGCTTCGCTGAACCTGGCCGGAAACCGAAACGTTTTCGTCCAGGACAGCAAGAGAGCCGCGCTCAGCGTCCCTCTTTTCTGTTCTGGTAACAGACAGAAAAAGGAGGAATGAATGGTGAAGCAACGGTTTCTGGTGCTATTCCGACGTTGGCTTGTCACCCTGGCGAAGGTGTTGGGACCGATCCTGTTGTTCGAAGTGCTCCTCTCGGTCCGGGAATACCTTCAGGTAGCGCCCCTAGGCATTCTGGATCTGCTGACGGGCGCGTTTGTGAGTCTCCTACTCACGGCCTCGCTATGCGGGCTCTGGGCCTGGGGAGAATGGTCTTGGTCGAAACTGCGCAGGATTCGAGGTTTCGCGAATGAGCTTCGGCTGTGTTCACAGAATTATTGGAGTCCTGAACCAGTGAAGGCCAAGAGGACGTAGCGTCTACATCTCGTGCTGGCCGGCGCCTCGCTGCCCAGCCGGAATCTTTGGTTCGGTTCTCGGCAAGGGCGGCGAAGAGACTGGCACGAACAGTCTCCTCTGGCTGTCCTTGCTCGACAGCTTAAAGGAGATCAGTTATGTCTGAGCTTACGAATTGCGGCGCCAACCCGGTGTTGGCGCTCGAAATCGATCGCAATGGCAGTGTGACGAAGAAGGCGATGAAACTCGATCAGGATTCGCAACTCACAAATAGCCTCCTGCAGAGACTCTATCCAGGCATTCGCGTGGCCACTGTGGATGTGCCCACGGAACCACTGGATCCCTGCGAGCAGGCTATGGTTGAGCAGACGCTGACCCAGGTCGAGGTGGACGGCTTACGCTACAGCTTGGTGGGAGCAAGCGGCAGCGCTAAGAATGGCAAGTTCTATGCCGTTGAAAATTCCTTCGAAAAGAAGCTTGGGGAGAGATTTCGCTTTTCTCCGCAAGCTGCGATCACCTACTTCGGCATTCTCGTGTCCGCCTGCAAGGTGCTGGTGGAGGAATCCGATTGCCGTGTGATGGTGGTCGATGATCGTGAATTCGGTACCAACGATTGCCGGGGATGGCTCTCGCAGTCGTTGTTCCGCAAACTTCAGCAAAAGCACGAGGCCGAGCTTCTTGCCAAAGAAACGGAGAGACTCCTGGCTCAACGGATGGCCGATGGTTCCGAGGGCTTCTCTTTATCAGAGGAAGAAGAGGCGCAGCTTCTAGAACAGGCGAAGCGCAGAATTCAAGGCAAGCGAATCGGCGCTAACCGCTTCTATCAATTTCGCCTGGCGTTCGATCGGACCCAGGCGAAGGGCGCATTCAAGGTCATGGCGGATGAAGTTGCGCGGCATCTTGACGCAGACATCATCCTGCCCAGATCCTGCGTCAAGCCCAAATACCAGGGAGGCGTGTTGCGGACGATACGCTCGCTTGTCGGGGATCGCCAGGCGCACACCTTCCGCGGCCCGGTGATTATCGGTTTCCGCGATGTCTCTCGTAACCTCGAATTCAATTCGAGTTACACGTTGCTTGAGCACGCGCCAGCCGATTCGATCGAACTCGAGATCAAGCCGTACGCGCTCAGTCAGATCGGCAAGGTGCGGCAGGCGTTCGACGAGAATAACTTTACCGAGTTATTCCAATTGCTGGGCACCCAGGAGAGCCAGCGGGTGCTCGAAGCGGGCGAAGAACCTGATCCCGAGTACACATCAAGTGAATACACAGTGGCGCAGGCGGCGCTGATAGCCGACGCCACTGGGTACATGCTGAAACATCCCTTCATCCAGCATCACCTACAGCGGGTGCTGATGAAGTGGGCGTATCGCCTATGCACCAGTGGTGGTTTTCGTCTCCCCGGCTTTGCCTTGGCAGACGACGGCTATCTCTTCGTGCATGGCGGCCATGTGGTATGCGGGTCGGACTGGATTCCGAAATCCGCTGCCATCGCTCGATCGGAATGCACGCGTGGATTGGTGGTTCGCTATCCCATCCGCATGAAGGAAGATCTGCTGCAGGTCAATAATCTGTCAGCGGAAGACACGGTTCGCCTATTGAGTGCGCACCTCGGACAATGCGGGTGCCAACTCTCGACGGAACGTGTCGCCGGTATTGTCAGAGAACAGCTACAGCTGACCGGCACGTTGACCCTTCATTCGCAGACTGCCTCCAGAAACGGCGGAGACTTTGACTTCGATCTGGTATGCCTGGTCGAGGACAACCGGTTTCCCAGGTTTGTCCAAGACCGGTTCACCTACGAAGAGCAACACTCCGCGATCAAGAACAAAAACCCCAAACCTCCGAGTCCCTGGTGGAACCTTCCGCAAGTTGCCATGCAAGCACGCGGGAACCAGATCGGCTCCATAACCGATTTGAAGACCTCGTGCCTGGCGAAAGGAAGGCCCGACTTTGCACGGGAACTGGTTGACCAACTTCAGAACGCGCTAGATCAACTGAAGCATGGAACCCAGCCTGATCAGGAGGTGATTCGTAACATCCGCAACGAGGTTCCCACAGCGCCTTGGCTGAAGCTGAAACAGAAACGCCGAATCGAGGACATGGACGAGCACTTGGAAGTCGATGGGAACGATAAGGTGGGCAAACTGTACAACTTCACCCGCAAGGAACTGGGGCGGTTTTTTGGCAGTGCGGTGACTGCACCGCTGAGCGATTTTCGGGGCCTTATTGGAGGACAAAACTTCACCCCTGAGATCTATCAGGAATGCTTTGTCGTGAACCGCTACTACGGGAACCGCGTGACGGAGATCATGACCCGCCGTCAGCAACTCTTGGCAGAACTGGAGAAAGCTAATGGCGAGATTGAGGCGCACAAGCAGGATGCCGAAGCTCGCAAGGAGCTTTTCTTCCGGCGCAACCAGGCTTCCGCCGCGTTGAATGCCTACGACAAACGGGCAGGAGAAGAGCTGAAGGCGTTGGTTAATGAGCTGCAGAAGTGGAGCAGCAGCAAGAACGGAACCCGATTGGCCTACCTGTCGGCCCTGCACTCGATTGTTTGCAGGGAGCGACGAGCTAACCCGGACCCGAACATTGTGGCCGGAACCGGGTCGATCGTGTTCTACAGCTTCCCGCAAGAGGTCGTCAATCAGATCGCAGAACGCACCGGCGGCCGCCCGGTCACGGTGGAAGTTCCGAATCTGTGCGATGGCGAAGTGGAAATCGATGCGGAAGGACGGATCTTCCTGGTCCAGCCCTTCACGCAGCCAAACGGCCAGCGACTGGAACGCCTGATCTTTGTGGCGCAAGTCACGAAGACGGGAGAGGTGTTCACCGATCGTGATGAGAAAGGTTCACCCATCGTTCTGGAGCGAGTTCGGCGATTTCCGATCAAAGCGGGACGCAGCGTTGTATGCAATGGGAAGGTTGCCTTTCCCGACACTCAACAGCGGCCAG
>DASUWH010000054.1:0-14675 GCA_036378535.1 Terriglobales bacterium
CGAGCTACGACAACTTCCTGCGCGACTTCGGCGAGCGATTCGTGCCCGGCTACAAAACTGTGTCAACGTTCGACCTGCTGATGAACGCTCCGTTCGATGAATAGCAAAGAACCCGGGTCGAATGAGGATGGTGTCACAAAGTGCCGGGATGTTCTGTCTTAGCGAATAAGGAGACCGATGGTTTCCAAATAATGCGTCGGAATGAAGGAGAAATCATGAAAGTCGTAGTGATCGGTGGTACCGGACTCATTGGCTCAAAGCTTGTCAACAAACTGCGCGAGCACGGGCATGAAGCCGTAGCCGCAGCCCCCAACACAGGCGTCAATACCCTTACGGGCGAAGGACTGGCGGAAGTACTGAAAGGCGCATCGGTAGTCGTTGACGTCTCAAATTCTCCTTCGTGGGAAGACGCGGCAGTACTGAACTTCTTTGAGACATCAACCCGCAACCTCCTCAGCTACGGAGCCACCGCAGGGGTAAAGCATCACGTCGCGTTATCGGTGGTGGGAACCGACCGGTTGTCTGAAAGCGGTTACTTCCGGGCAAAGATCGCTCAGGAAAAACTGATCAAGAAATCCACAATCCCCTACACCATCGTGCAGGCGACCCAGTTCTTTGAGTTTCTCAAGGGACTTGCCGACATTTCCATGGTCGGCGACAAAGTGCATTTGCCTCCTGTGCTTTTCCAGCCCATGTCCGCCGATGACGTCGCGAGTGCAGTGGGCAGAATCGCGGCGGAGCCGCCGCTAAATGGCACCGTTGAAATCGGCGGGCCAGAACAGTTTCGTGTGGACGAACTAGTCCGGCGGCGCTTGGCTGCGCTCAAAGATGCCCGCGAGGTAATCGCTGATCCCAACGCGCGATACTCCGGAGCGAAACTCAGCGAGAAAACGCTAGTTCCGGGAAATAACGCACGGCTCGGAGAGACGCGCTTCGAAACCTGGCTGACTCAGCCCGTAGCACACGCCCAGAAAGCTGCCTAAGGGCAAAATTACGGACCAAACACACGACGCAATCGCGCGTCAATCGAGCGAAAGGTTAATTTATGACATTCCAAAAATTAGTTTTGGCGCTGGCATGTCTCATGTCCAGCACTGTGCTGGGACAGGAAGCCAAGCTAACAGACCTCATGGCAAAAGACCTGCCAAACCTTCCTGGCAAAGAAGGTCTGATGTTCATCGTGGATTATCCGCCCGGCAGTGTAGACCCAATACATCGTCACAACGCAAATGCGTTTATTTATGTTTTGGAAGGCTCGATCGTGATGCAGGTGAGAGGCGGCAAAGAAGTGACTTTGACGCCTGGTCAAACCTTCTATGAAGGCCCCGATGATATTCACGTCGTTGGACGGAACGCAAGCAAGACCAAACCGGCGAAGTTCGTTCTGGTCATGGTGAAGGACAAAGGTGCTCCAATATTGGTCCCCACTAACTAAATCAAAGCCGCGAGCATTTTCCGTTTCACAAAAACTTAAGGAGAAGATTTATATGAGCACAATTACGGTGAAAGATGGCACAACGATCTACTACAAAGACTGGGGCAAGGGCCCAGTCGTAACGTTCTCGCACGGATGGCCGCTCTCTGCGGATGCATGGGACGGCCAAATGCATTTCCTCGCTCAGAATGGATTCCGCGTGGTTGCGCACGACCGGCGCGGCCATGGCCGGTCCAGCCAAGCCTGGCATGGAAACGACATGAATGGGTACGCCGACGATCTGGCAGCGATCATCGAGGCGCTTGATCTCAAAGATGCCACGCTGGTGGGACACTCCACGGGTGGAGGCGAAGTAGCGCGCTACATCGGGCGTCACGGCACAAAGCGGGTTGCCGCAGCTGTCCTGATCGCCGCTGTGCCGCCGATCATGGTGAAGTCTGATGCCAATCCCGAGGGGCTCCCGATCGAGGTGTTTGACGGATTGCGCAGCAGCCTGACCAAGGACCGCTCGCAGTTCTATAAGGACTTGGCCGTAATGTTCTACGGTGCCAATCGGTCAGGTGCGAAAGTCTCCCAGGGAACGTTGGACCAGTTCTGGCTGTGGAGCATGCAGGCCGGCCTCAAGAACGCCTACGACAGCATCAAGGCGTTTTCCGAGACCGACTTCACCGAAGACCTCAAGAAGTTCGATGTGCCTACGCTGGTCATGCACGGTGAGGATGACCAGATCGTCCCGGTCAAGGATTCAGCGAAGAAATCCGCCAGGCTCATCAAGGGGGCGCAGGAAATTTACTATCCGGGCCGGCCGCACGGCCTCACGGCTACGCACCAGGATGAAGTCAATGCCGACCTTCTGAAATTTGTAACGTCGGTCCAACAATCTCGCAAGGCAGCAGCCTGATCCTTGTGGTTGGCAGATCGTACTCTGTTCTATTGAGTCGCTTGCGAAGCATGTTGTTGAGCTGATTTATTTTGGACCTTATGTTTGGTCCAGATGCGCGACACGCGGGGGAACGGAGTTTTCGCGATTTCTTCCGCTAGCCACCGACGAAGGAGAATCGCAGGCAGTCGGTGGGCCCTGCGTGTCGATAAGATTCGTTCGCAAAGTGATCCGCCTATGGTCTGGCCTCGACGGTATCTGGTCCCCCGAACGGATGACGGGCAATCCGTCAATTGAGATTTCCCAAGGGATCTCAACTTCAAAGGAGCCGGCCACTCGCTCCGAACGACACAATCCGTCCTTTAGCGACCGTTAACAATTTGAAAGCTTCATAGCAGGAACGCACGTCGCTGCCGAACCGCCCTGGAATGCCGAGGTTAGAAGTGAAAGCCCAACTCAGCGGTGTATGTCCTCGGGGTCAAGAAGTGGGTCCCACTGAACGTTGATAAGAAGTTGTAAAGCGCGACCTTGTTTGTGACGTTGATCGCAGTCAAACGGAGACTCCACTTGTACTTGTCGCCGCGAAATAGATTGTCATCACCCATTGCGACATCGAACAGGTGACGCGGTGCGATTCGCGGCGGATTGTGGTCGCCGTTTTCTGTTCCGGGTGCCGGAATCGTTACTCGCGTGGAGCCGTACTGCGATGGCGCACAAGTCGTCAAAGGCGTAGCCAACGTCGGGAATACGCTGCCGCAGAAGAGTCCAGCCTGCATCTGCTGGTCCGCCGTCAGCCCGGTCAAATCAACAGGGGTAGTGGTATCACTGGCGAATGGGACTGCCCCTGCGACTAGCCCACTGTCGTAACGCCAGTTGAATCCGATCCACGGTCCTCGCTGCCAAGGCTGGTATTGCAGGTGGGTCGTTTGATTGAACTTCTCATCATGGTCGATGCGAAAGACGCCAGACGGCGCGGACGGGGTCGCTCCAGCGCCGCTGACCTGCGGAAGGAAGAACCGCGCCGAAACCGTCGAAAAGACCACAAGGGCTGAAAAGCCATGCAAGTTCGGTACGCTAACACGTCCGGCGAATCCAGGAATCTTCGATCTGTCCCACGCGATCGGGAAGAAGATCGGCGTGTTGCCGAGTATGCTGAAATCGTAAGCATTGTGGGTGTACTTCCAGATATACTCACCGGAGAACACCACATATTTCCCAAATGCTTGTTGCAATCCGGCGTGAAACTCATTGCGCCAACCAGGGGCTAGCGGAGTCGCGTTCGATGCCGCACATCCGAGCAGTGGATTCAAGACAGGACTGTCGCACCCCACGCTCGCGACGATCACATTCTCGTTGAATGGTGTTTCCAGCACTCTCGCGTAGGAGAGGCGGAAAACTGTGTTGCTCCGCTTGATGTTGTATGCAAGACCGAGGCGAGGCTCCGCTTCTTTGTGCGTAGCCAAGCCATTGTAGAAGTCTCCCCGTACACCGACATTAAAGGACCAATTTCCCTTAGTAATCTGGTCTTGAACATAGAGCGCAAGCTGCTTCACGTCCGTGTGGCCGCGGAAGCTAAACAAGCCTCCTCCGCGAGTCAGGTCAAATGGAAGCAGGTCCGAGCAGGGAGAGTTTAGGGCGACACCATTCACAAAGCATGGATTTCCATTCGCATCGGTGAGCGACGGGATCAGGCCGTTGTCCACGATCCCTAGATCATCATTCTCATTCAGGAATGTCTGCTGATACGTCGCCCCCAGCTTGATATTGTGGGCACCCTTTACGTACGACAGCGCAGTCCGCAGTCCAGCATTTGTCAGTGAGCGATCCTGTGCAACCGACTCTTGCTGGATTGGTGAGAGGTCGTCGAACAGATTTCGGCTTGGATAGTAGTTGTATTGGTCGTGCCGGATAAAGCCCCCCAATGTGAAGACGGTGTTTGTACTGAGAAGACGTGTCCACGATGGTGCGATGTTGAAGGTCTTAATCTGAGATCTCTGGTCGGTGGGACCTAGCGGGTTACCCGAAGGACTTGTCTGACCGGTGTGAAGCACGTTGTCGAAGCTGTTTGGATTCTGGAACCAAGACCTAGTGAAACCCAGATTCAGCTGGATGGAGTCCGCTTTCGACGCCTGAAAATCAACCCTGTCGAAGACGTTTTCCTCATTGCCCTTCGCGTGAATAACGGTGAATTCTGGCGGGTCGAGGAATCGTCCCGTGTTCAAGCCGCTTGCGGAGATGAAATTGCCCCAGGTTGGCCCTCCGTAGCCAACGTTGATGCCAAGGGTGGAAGTTCCGAAACTGCCATAGCTGGTTGTAATGCTGCCGCTCGGGGTGGTGAGTCCTTGGCCCGAACGCGTAGTGGCATTAATCACGACGCTCGTCTTTTCCCCGAACTCGGCTGGAGGCGCACCTGAGATGACTTCCAACGATGCAATCGAATCCAGGGGAATCTGGTTGGAAAAGACCTTGCTCTGCTGATCCGTGATCGGCTGCCCATCGACCATGAACGAATTTTCCGCGTGGTCTCCCATTCCGTGAAACAGGCCGTTTGAATCCGCTGCAATTCCGGGCGACGACAAGGTCACCAGGGAACTTAACGACGACGATTGACTTTCGAGGGGAAGTTTGTCGAAAAGCCCCCGATCCACGTCGGTATGAAACGTGGAAGTATTTTCGATCAAGTCTCCGCCGGCGGCTTCCACTGTGACGCTCTCAGCCGAGCCTCCCACCTTGAGCGTGACGTTGAGGTTCACGGGCACTGTCGAACGGACATCAACATCTCCCACATACGGCGCAAAACCCGGGCCCGTAACCGTAAAGTGATAAGGGTTGAACGGCACGTTAGAGATCGTGAATTTTCCAGCTGCATCGGTCATAGTATTTCGAGAAAAGCCACTGACCGGATTGCGAAGTTCAACGATTGCGTTTGGCACTACCGCACCCGACGGATCAACCACAGTACCGGTGATCGATGCGGAACTGCCGGATTGACCCTGAGCACCCAAGCTGAGGATCAGAAAAATCGTGAGAAAAAAAGCCGCCGACCGCGACTTCGTGCAAGAAGCCAGCATAAGTCCCTCCCAAGAAATGAAGAACGGATTGCGAACAATAGATCGATCTGTTGAACAGCTAGATCGCGGGAGGCGGGCGAACGCTGAGCGCAAATGACACGAACCGCTGGGTAGCAAGAACAGGATCAGCTAGGAAGGTGCCAACTAGAGTGAATGTCGCAGTCGGCAGGTTTGTGACAGATTTGGGAGCCGCTGAGTGTGCTGCAACGCATACCGTACATTTGGCTGATTCGGTAGCATTCGAGTGATGATGCGCAGAAAATGCGATTGCTGACCACAACATCAGCAACAGGCACATCACCGCTACAGGCTTAACAATCAACCGCACGTCGCTTACCCCGCTCAGACTTTGTTTGAATGTACACCGAACGAAAGGCGTAATGCAATGAGGGTGTTCTAGGTCTCACGCGATATACTTCACCGAGGTGCGAGCCCCTAAGTAACGGCAAGCCGAGCTCACATCAACCACTGAATAAGCCCGCATTGGGTGCATGACGAGCTAACCACAAGTTATGTCCCAATTGCTACAATGCGTTCGAAACTTACACTGCGTCTCAAGTCTTCTTCGCTATGCGCCACCCCTCTTTGTAGGCGGGGACACGCGCAGCCACATAGGCAGCGAGCGTTAAGTCCACGAGCAGGCAGGCGAGTGCGTACCAATTCGGGACATAGGCCGAGTTCTTGTAGTGCCAAGAATCCCAGGCGACTCCATGGCCTGCGATTCCTACGGCAAGAAACCAGGGCGAGTTCTTTAAACCGAGTGCAGCGAAAGCAGCAAATAGCCCCAGCCCCAAAAGCTCTACCCAAATCCACGAACTCACTGCCCTGTCTCGTGCCACAAACCAGCCCATCACATAAACGAGAGGCATACCCACAAGAAACACGGCAAGCCAAGCTCGCTCAAACTTCATCGCCCACGATCCCAGCCAACGCGTCAGCCAAAGGCAAGCGACGGTAACCGCCCCGGCAACAGCGGCAAGGAGAAACGGATCTCCAGGGGCGCGCCACGACGGAACTGTGTGAAGCGTCCACAGAGTAACGATCGAAACGGCAATCAAGAAGACTGTTTGAATAGCCTTGTGTGCTTTGGTCAGGCCCGGTACATCTGTTTTTGCAATCCTATTCGTGTTCGGCTCGTCCTCGGTTGCCACGTAGGACCCCACCTCGAAGTATAGTCGGCCCTGGCAAGACGCTGGTTTTGAGCTCGAGCGATGGATCCTTTGCTAGGTGAGGAGCACAGCGAAGGTAATTCCACTTGCCCCGCAAGCCGGCTAATCAGACGACCTCCGTGTGGCATTGACAGCCAACTCATCACCTGCAAGGATGAAGCGCTTCAAGGGAATCTGGGATGAATACCGGGGTGAAGCGGCGCATTGTCCATGCATTGGGGAAGTACGTCCTCAACGTTCCTGACAAGTTGCTGTTTGCCGCCGGCCTGGCAATGCCGGGCCGTGCCCTGCTTGAGACTATAGGTCGCAAGACGGGCAGGCCGCGACGCACACCGGTGGGCGACGGTCTTGTAGGCAACCAGTTCTGGATTGTGGCTGAACACGGGATGCAAGCTGACTATGTTCGCAATCTCGCGAAAAACCCAAGAGTCCGATTGAAGCTGCGCCACGGAATCGTAGCCCGCTGGCACAACGGTACCGCGAACGTGCTCCCGCACGATGATCCTCGCGAGCGGCAGCGCTGGCTTGCCGAGAAGTTACCTGCAAGCCGGACAAACGCAGCCATCGTCCGGCTGATGGGTACGGAGCTGCTGACCATACGGATTGACCTGGACGCATAGTGGACTCACGTCGCTAGTGCCGGTCGACGCAAACAACTGACAGCTGGTTGTCCCTCAACAAGTTCATCGGCAGGTATCGTTGTGTTCCGCCCGCATGACCAGCCTTGTTTCCGTTAACCGAATCGTGGAAGCAAGTCCGACATGCAGGCCGTTGATCAACACTTCGCATAAATTAGGAATAACGATTAGGGCTTCACCCACGCGCCTTCTTCGGCTGCAAACGCTTGTTAGGCCGCCGCCCGACGGGTCCCCCTTCCTTGGGCTCAGAGAGTTCACTGATCGTCACGTAGTATCTGTCCGGATCCCGAAGTGAGAATTCCCTTGATTGAGTGTTCGGGTTCACGTGGGGCTCCTCCTCGAAGCGGGTGACGAGAGCGCGTGCTCTCTTCAGGGCCGTCTCATAGTCGTCAACGCGGAAGAACAAGAGGAGGCCGTTGCCAGGCGACGCCTCGTCCGGGCTCATCAAGGAGGGGTGCTCGTGCGCGCCCCACTGATGGAGGCAGATCAAGACGGTTCCATCCGCATCCAGGAGTTGACCAAAGTAGTCATGGCTAGGAGGCGTCTCGGGCTGACCGAAGAGCGACTGGTACCAATTGAAGCTACTGGCAACGTTGCTGACGCCGATGATCGTCCACGTGCGTTTCATCGCAGTTCCGCTGTCCGCCTAACGGTTCAGTTAACGCGGCGGCGGGAATCATATTTGGTGTTTCATAGCAACACAAGATTCAGACTCTAGCGGCGCAGGTGGAATTTCCCAGGTTCGCTCTTCCCGTGGTCGTGTACAAGGGCAAAGCCTATCCGAAGTCTGGGCGGGCGGGGTGATCCACGACAATGAGGCGGCCATTCGTCAACGCTCTGACAGAATGGCGGCTGTTGGCGGGCACAATGGCGACAACACCTGGCTTCGCAACCTGGGATTTTCCGTCTATGGTGACTTCAAGTTCACCCTCAATCACCTCGTACACTTCTTCCTGAGAATGCAAGTGCTCATGAATCGAGGAATTGGCTGCGAACTCGTAGTGCGCGAATGTCATGCTGGCCGAATGAAAATAGCGACCCTTCCACCCCGGTAGGCGTTCGGTTACCTTCAGTTCATTCGTATCCACGAAGGGCATGGGGCCCTCCCTTTTGGCCTTGCCGCGAGTAAAAGCCGTTGCTCGCCTGTGTAGTGTAGCCGATTCGCCGCATTTTCATTGCAGTTAACTTCCGGCGCTGCAAGAAACCAGGGTACGACTGTATTCTCGCGGTGTGATGGCAATCCTGCAACTAACTCCCGCGAATCGCTGTAACGACTGATCGATGGCGTTGAGGCCATCGCACCACCCAATTTCTATAAGGCAGGGTACTTCTGGCGAATTCAATCTTCCAAGTGAACGCGAGCCACACCCAAAGCCATCACTCGCGGCGGCACATCGCGCAGAAATGGAATTCGGGTGAAAGCGCGGATAAACCACGGAATATGCAATGCCCGTTGTTCCTTTGACCGAAGGGCCGCCGCGATCACCCGCTTCTGGAGTTGCGTTTGAAAGGCCTGAATGATCCGCACTGGCCATTCCCGCTTGCGTTGAACTGCACGAAGGTGGTTGGTGGTAACGTGACCGGCGAGCAGGGGTTTGGCAAGCAGGTTGGCTGCTATGACCGCATCCTGAACTGCGTAGTTGATTCCCACGCCGCCGACCGGCGACATCGCGTGCGCCGCATCTCCAATCAGCAGTAAACCGGGCTCGTACCACTGCAGGCAACGGCTAGACTCGACTGACAGTAGCGACACCTGCTGCCACTCTACAAGCGATTCCGCGTTCTTGGCCACGAGCGGTTCGATTTCAACGATCCGTCGTCGCAAGCCTTCGATTCCTTCTGCGCGCAGCCGCTGGTAGGACCCCTTCGCGATCACGAATGCGACTTGCCAATAATCTTTGCGATCAAAGCCACCCAGAATATGCCCGTGGGCAAATCCTCCGAACGCACCTCCCGGCACGTCGATCTCTTTGGGGAGATGCGGCAAGCGGAACCACAAGACATCCATTGGCGGCGAGGTGCCAACCGGTTCGATTCCCGCCAGGTGGCGCACGCGCGAGAAACGGCCGTCGGCGCCGACGGTCAATAACGCCCGCAATTCATGAATGCCGTCGTCATTTTGATACCGAACACCGCGAACCTCGCCGTCTGCTCGAATCAGCTCCACGACGCTCGCGCCCATCAAGAGTTGAAAGTTGCGATACTTCTTGGCTTCATCGGTCAGCAGAGCGAGCAGATCTTTTTGGTGGACCATCAAGATGTAAGGGTACTTCGTTTTCAGGCGGCTCAGATCGAAAGGCATGAAGGGACCACGGTCTGTCTGCAATGTGGGCCCGGAGATCTTGCTGTTGCGAAGTTCATGGACGCGCTCGGCAAGCCCGATCTGATCCATGATCTCAAGGGTCGAGGGGTGAACGGTGTCGCCTCGAAATTCACGGTCAAAGTCGTGATGCATCTCGAGGAGCGTGACGGTAACACCTCGCCGCGCTAGCAGCAGCGCAAGCATCGCTCCTGCAGGTCCGCCTCCAACGATGACGCAACCTGCTTGTCCCCTGGCAGTGGCATTGTGCCGGCGATTCTCCAATTCGGAACTAACCGGGATTCCCACGGGCACCGAGGAGGGATTGCCGCCAGAAGCGTCACTCGGCTTTTCAAATGACTTGTTATATCCCTTTCTTTTCATGTGCAAAAGTTCCCAGGACTTGGCCTTGCAGCTCTGTGAGAATTAACGCTGCAGCGAGGGCCGCAGTCTTCTGATCCTTGGTCCAGGGAGGGCCGATAGAACGGCCCAGCAGAGCAACCTGGCGCGACATCTGCTCCGCCGCCTCACCGAACTTCATTTGCATCTGTTCGTTGAGATGACGTTCTGGAATCCCAATAACTGGCAACTTTAAGTCGTCGCATGCTTTCGAGACAATGGCGCGAAACAGTTCACCTTCCGCCGCGTGAATCAGAGCGTGTGAGCTGAGGATTTTCACAAGAGGCGGCAGGGGACGGCCCGAACCCAGGAGCACAGCGCAACCCTCGATACGGTATCCACGCCGTCCCAGATCCTGTACCACGGTTCTCACAGCGGTGACAGCTAGGCTTTTTGAGATCGCAATGTAGTTTCGAAGAAACTTCTCTGCCTCCTGAAGTTCGAGATTCTCGGCAAAGTGGTAAGGCTGCTTCGCACCTGGACTTGCAGGCGTCGTGACCGCCACACGTCTGCGTTCAATTACCTCCAGCGCGTCGGCGCGGTTGGAGACCGCAACGAGCGCTCCCCATCCAGAATGCATTCGAACGCCGATGGCTGCTCGCCTCATGTTTCAAGTGACTCGTTATTGTTACTTTTTCTCCAGTTTAGCTCTGGCTAGGAAACCAGCTGCCGCGGCCTCATCGAAGTAGAACATCTGTGCTCGACTAAGCCTGCCGTTGTGGAGTTTGTACAAACCGAGCACCTCGCCATCGAACCGCTCACCACCCGGGGAGACACCCCTCTGATGCCAGAGCACCACCACGTCATCGGCGGCCGCAGCGATTACCCGTGCATCCATTCTTCTTTCTGTGTCCGTCGGCTGTAATGGAGTCCAGGTCTCGGACCAAGTCGTCCGCCCGGGTGCACAGGCTTTATAAGTGCCCCCGTAAGGAAGCGAAATGGGCCAATGCATCTCCAGGTCCGTAGCAAATAGTTCGCGCAATCGTGGCTCATCCCGCTGCTCAATGGCCCGGAATATGTTCATTATTACCGTTCGGTTATCGTCCATAACCAGGTTGTACTCCTTGCGGCTTCCGTTGGTCGGATACTGTGAGGGTTGGCTCCCCACCGTGCAGAGCCCAATCGCAACACAGAAACGAACTAGTGGCAGTAGAGACATGAAAGCATATCTCGGGCCCGGATTTCTTAGGTGTCCCGACGTCCCACACATTAAGCTCTCGGCGATTTGAATAGAAGATCCACTCTGCAAATTCCCGATGTACATTTAGGCTCTATGGCCAGGACGCCGGCTGCGTTTGACTTATCCCTTCCAGCTCGGCAAGGGAAGACGAAGCCATTTCACTGGCTCTATGAAGAGCTTCGTTCTGCAGTACTCGATGGACGCCTCAGGCGTGGCAGTCGGCTCCCTTCCACGCGGGATCTTGCCAGCCGTTACGGTGTTGCACGGGGCACCGTCGTAGCGGTCTTCGAGCAACTTCGCGCTGAAGGTTACCTCGACGCGAAGGTAGGCGCTGGAACGAGTGTCAGCACGCAACTGCCGGAAGATCTTCTGCACGTCAGATCCTTTGGAAACGACGCTACCGTTTCACAGAGCAGTTCCCGCGTTCTATCCCAATTTGCACGGCGATTGCCTCTGGTGGCTGGTGGCGCTATTCCGCGAATCCGGGCCTTCCGGATTGCGACTCCCGCCGTCGATTCGTTTCCCCTCAAGCTCTGGGTAGAGATCTCTTCACGTCGAATGAGAAAGGCGACGCGCAGTTTACTAACTGACGACGATCCCGCCGGCTACCGACCGTTGCGCGAAGTGATCGCGGAGTATCTGGGCGCCGCTCGTGGAGTGAGATGTACGGCTGAACAAGTGATGATTCTCGCGGGTATACAGCAGGCGCTCGATGTGACTTCTCGTCTGCTGCTGGATTCGGGGGATCGCGTGTGTGTCGAAGATCCTTCCTTTCCCGGTGTGTCCGCAATGTTTGCCGCCGTGGGCGCTCGAGTCGTACCGGTACCCGTCGATGAGGGCGGCCTGAACGTCCAGCAAGCCCGTCGCATGTGTCGCAAGCCAAAACTGATATACGTGACCCCGGCTCATCAATTTCCATTAGGGATGACCATGAGTCCTGCCCGGCGATTAGAGCTGCTGAACTGGGCTGAAGGCTGCGACGCGGTTATCTTTGAGGATGACTACGACAGCGAGTATCGTCATTCCGGGCGCCCGATCGCTGCATTACAAGGACTCGACCGAAACGGGCGCGTGATCATCGCCGGCAGTTTTGGGAAGCTACTGTTTCCGAGCTTACGGCTCGGCTATGTTGTCGTGCCCCCATGGCTGATACCGAAATTCGTGGCAGCGCGCGTCACGACCGATCGCCACTCTGCAATTCTCGACCAGGCAATTCTGTTCGACTTCATCGCCGAGGGCCATTTCGCTCGTCACATTCGCCGCATGCGTGAACTTTATGCCTCCCGCTTGAGTGTGCTGCGCGACTGTATCAGGAGTAAAGTCCGCGAAGCGGTCCATCTTCCGGATATCGAAGTCGGTGTGCATACACCTGCCTGGTTATCCGCGCCCTTGATGGCCACCGATATAAGTAAGGCTGCGGCCGAGAACGACATTGAGGCCCCACCTCTGAGTCTCTTTTCCTCTCGGGTAAACTCGCTGAATGGGTTACTCCTTGGATTTGGTGCGGTGGATGAGCGCGAATTGCGGCGTGGAGTTGATGTGCTCGCCGGGATCATTGATAAGCGAGTTCGTCGGCAGTAAGTACGACGTAAAGTTTTACCCCTGGCTCTGCATTTGAAAAATGTATAGGAGCAGCGGACGCATTTTCACGCATCAGGCTATAGAATCGAGACGCTGGAATTGTTTCCGCAATTGAGTCCCAGTTGACGCACTTGGCAGTGCCATGACCTCGCAAATGGTTGCACGGGGGCCTCCCTGGCCACCATCCTTATTATTATTTGCTTCCTGTTGTAGTCAGCAATCCATGCGTTACATTAGTGATCTCTGCTGGTCAGGTGCTCACACAGGCATCCGCTTAAGGGACCGTAGAGCGCAGTCCAGAAGGGCGTGGCGCCACCCCCAATAAGGTGAGTTAGTCCGGCGCCCATCATTTGTGATTCGAAGGTTGCACGGTAGAACTGAGGTATAACCAAGTCTCAGGGGCACTATTGCCCGCAGGTTATACCTTTTTAAGGAACTGTTGGTGTGATATGCCAGCAGATCGCAAAACGTTCTTCGACTGTAGGGCTAGACCCGAGGGCACCATCTCGTCGCGACGCTTATGTGGCACCGCTGCCACGATGTCGTCACACCTGCCTAGCTAGACCTGTGCAAAACCGCCGTCCACGAACAGCTCGATGCCGCTAACGTAGCTACTGTCGTCGGAGGCGAGAAATACCACGGCGTTGGCGATCTCATCGGGTTTTCCCAACCGGCCAAGGGGAGTCAGCTTCTCGATCATCTTCTTGCGTTCTTCGCCAGTTTCAGAGGAAGCCAACAGGTCACTTAGGCCCGGTGTGTCAATTGAGCCTGGACTGATCGCGTTCACCCGAATATGGCGATCCTTTAGATCTGTCGTCCAGGTCCGCGCGAACGAACGAATTGCAGCCTTGGTGGCGCTGTAGACACTGTTCGAAGGTAGTCCCTTGCTCCCGACGATGGACGAATTCAGAATGATCGACGCGCCATCCGGCAACAGGGGCAGTGCTTTCTGCACGGTAAAGACGACTCCTTTCACATTGATGTCGAAAATCGAATCGTAGAATTCCTCGGTGATCGTCCCCAAGCGGGCATATTTCGCAATGCCAGCGTTCGCGAACACAACGTCCAGCGTGCCTTTCTCCCGCTTGATTTGGGCAAAAAGGCGATCAAGATCCTCAACCTTAGAGACGTCGCCCTGCACGCCAGTTACATTTCTGCCGATTTCCTTTACCGCAGTTCTCAGCTCTGATTCGCGGCGGCCGGTGATGAAAACATGCGCGCCTTCGCCCACAAATCGCCTCGCCGTAGCAAATCGAATCCCGCTGGTGCCTCCGGTTACGAGTCCAATCTTTCCTTCGAGTTTGCCCATATTTTATTTCTCCATGTAAGCCAGTCTCTCTGGCACCGTGTTCTCTATGTTCTGAGCGCTACCACCTGTTGCGCAGATCTATGCGCAGCACGATTCGCGTCGTGCCTACTTACTCTTCGGACCAGAGAGCGCTTCGTACTCGACATGACCTTCGTGAGCGCACTTGCTTACTTCGTCCAGTGGGATTGGAGGCGCAGGCTGGCCTTCAGGAACCGAGCTGCACCGCATGTATTCGTCGAATCCAGGTGCTGAGAATATGAATATCAACTGGATCGGTGTAGCTCCGGTGTTCCTCACGCTCACCCAAGTGTTTAAAGGAAAAAAGACCATTCCACCCAAGTGAACCTCGTAATCCTGGCCATTTAAGGTAACGCGTGCACTGCCGGTTTGCAGGAACAGGATTTCATCTTGTCCGAGATGCCGATGCTTTGGAATCACGCCGCCAGGAGGAATCGTTTCTGTTCCAAGGACAAGATGCTGCGAGCCGCTGTTTTGCGGAGTGACCTTCAGGATAAACTCGGATGTCGGATTAGGCATCTTCTCGCGCGGCCGTCTGATGCGCTTCTCACCTTGCTCTCTCTCTAAGACCAGAATCTTGGCACCCGGAGATTGTGCCAGACATGTCGTAGTTGCCATTAAACAAAGCGCTGCGAGGAGTTTCTTCATACAGATTGAGCGTTCCACATACTACCTCGCGTGCAGCGAGCTGACGGT
>DASUWH010000055.1:0-2897 GCA_036378535.1 Terriglobales bacterium
ATGGTTCGCGTATTTACCACGAGGCCGAGAGACGCGTCCTCCGTGCTCAGGACCGGCGCCTCGCCGGTGATTTGTATCTGTTCGGCTATCGCCCCGACTTCCAGCGCGAAATCGACACGAGCTTTCTGGTTGAGTTCGATCGTCACCCGCCGCGATTCAGTTTTGAACCCAGGCTTCACGACGGTAATCTCGTAAGTCCCGACGTTCAACAGCGGAAAGTTGTAATCGCCAGTGCTGGACGTAGTGGCGTCACGCCGGATGCCGGTATCCGTCTCGAGAGCAGTCACTTTCGCGTCTGTGACGATTGCGCCCGATGAATCGGTAACCGTGCCAAGAATGGAAGTGGAAGTAGTTTGCGCCAACCCCGAAACGACCAGTGCAAAGAGGGGTGGGAGAACGGTCAGCTTCATATTCACTCCTTGCTTAATTGGATATCGGGACAGTGTAGCAACAAAAAACGTCATCACAAAGCGGTGGGGGCTCGGATGCAGGAACTTCGCATTGGGGCTGGGGTCTGATGCTTCGAGGCTGGAATATCGGTTGCCGGGACGAAGCCGAGCCTGTCTGAGGAGATTCGCGGACCGGGTTGGGCCTGAGAAGCTAATGGAGGGATTCAATCAGGCTTGAGGGAGGGCGGAAAAGGAATAGGGGCCCGACGACCCGTATGATGGGCCGGAGGTCTTCTGACTCAACTGTTGCGTGGAGATGGCGCTGGAGAGTCCGGCGCGCGAATCCGGCACGGCAGTTTTGAGACGGATTCGCGCAGTTGGCGGGCCACTTCGATCGCGGTGAGATGGTAGAGCCGCACCAGCTTGGAGTGACATTGTGTAAAGGCCGCGGACACGGTGAAGGCGAGCATCAGGATCAGGACCACGGCCGCCAGACCGTGGTTCGGAATGATGGGGTTGTCGCGGTGGTCGGCTCGATCGTCAGCCGCGTTGGACGTTTCCTTGGATGCCACGCTGGCATCGGTCTGACATGGCTGATTCTCGGCTGCGGCGGCGTGCGGCCGATGCCGGCAAGCGTGTAAGAAGCCATGCTTGAGCGACCAGTTCTGTGTCAGATCGTTCCAGCCGTTATTTTCCTGTTTCCAGCGATCATGCCCCAGGTCGCGCACCAACCTAGGAGGAAACGCCTGCGTCTCCAGCGTCGTGATCCACATCCATTCATGCTCGGTAGTCTCGGGCTGGAGTTGGCCACGGCGGTAGTGGTTCTGGGTAAGCTTCTCTTCGGAACGGACCACACGTAGCAGTTGCGAATCAGCAGCGGCAAGCGGCAGACCGGGAGTATCCCAGATCTGGCCCTGGTAGATCTTACCGTGCCTGGCTTCGGTGAACTCCAAATCCGGCGGCCGACGGGCGAACATCCGAACTGCGGAGGAATACAACTCCGGCCGATTTCGTTTCAGACTGATCACCAATTCCCAGCCGTGCTCGGCGGCGCACTGCAGCACCGACGCCTGGGCGTAGAGCGCATCCAGCAGAAGAATGTCGAAGAAGCGGCTGCCATATACTTCCGGCAGCTTATGGAGCAGGCGTAGAGCCGCCGCCTCTTCGGTCTCCCCGGGCTGCAGCCACTCCACCGCTAGCACGGCTTTCACTGGACTGCTGACGATCTGGCAGGCTACGGCCCGATGATAGTATTGCAGTTGCTCGGTCTTGACGCCGCCCTGACGAAGTGAGACGCGGCGTTCCAGACAAACATCGCAGCAACGACTGTAGCTGGAGAGGACTTCGATGCCATCCAGGGCGGCCACTATCCGTCCCTGCACGCGGCCCTCGTCAAAAGCCTTATTGCGTTTGAGGGTGCGATTGACATCTACCAGCATGGCTTCCAGCGGCGGCAGAGAAAATCCGCACAGGCTATAGCGGAGCACGTCATCGCGAAATGCGCGCGGCGCGCCGATCCAGTTCTGGAAGGCAGGATGAGTAATCTCGGCTTCCAACTGCTGAAAGCTACGCAAGCGGAAAACGAAGGCATGAAAGGTAGCCAAGAACACTGCCGAGGGAGGAATCTCCGGCTCCAGGCGGGCATCAGTCACCGTGCCGACCGCCGTGCGGAAGTCGAAAACTTTATTGAGATAGTGGGCAAACGAGGGGAGTTCGTGGGTCGATCTATCTTGCCTTCTCATAAATGCAAGATAAGTATGCCGCCAACGACGGACTCTCTCCCTCCCATCTGTCTACTCTTTTCTCCCGCGTTTGCGCTGGCGCTGTTTGTCACGCTCGCGCCGCAGTAACTCTCGATTGATGTCGGAGATCTTCTCCAAGTGCTCTTTCACCTTTTGGTAGTTCTGGAGCCAACCGCGCACCTGCTCGACCTTTTCGGGGGCCACAATCCCGCCGGTGGTCTTTCCGGGACCAAGGGTCACGGTCAGATACCAAACCGGGCCATGCCGTTCACCCTTAGCGCATTTGCAATTGGGATTACCGCAGGTCACATACCGCTCAACCAGAGACCCACGCAGGGTCTCGGTGACTGGCGGAAGTTGCTGGGCCAGACCCTGTCGCCGTTGCCGTAACGCCAGGTCGGAGAGTCGGGCTAATTCTATACTTGCCTTCATCTGAATGCAAGTATACGCTAAAATCCAGCATCCAGATCAGATGCGAATCTTCCGGAATGCGAATTTCCCCCTACCTCGCTGATTCAGAAGGGAATCGAATTGTCATGCGAAGTTCCTGCCGGACGGAGGCCGCCGTGGCAGCCTTGCACCGGGGCATTATCCACCTCGACTGACGTGTTGCGGCGGGGCCTCCCGGCTCCAAATGACCCCATTTGTCCTATTGACCCGACCGTCTATCGCCCCTACATTTGCTAACTGAAAGGTCGCTGAAGGAGGTCGTCATGAAAAGCAGGCTATTGCTCTGTAGAAATACCATTGGCACTCTGTTGGTGCT
>DASUWH010000056.1:0-3114 GCA_036378535.1 Terriglobales bacterium
CCATCCATTCGGTACCGCGGGCCGCGCGCTAGCAGGCGATTCTTCGGATCGATTTCAAGCAATTGCGGAGTGACCCGCGCGGATTGCCGATAGGCCGCGGACAGCACCAATTGCTTGTAAAAACGTTTTACGTCCCAGCCGCTCTCGCGAAAATCCAGAGCCAGCCAATCCAGCAGTTCCGGATGACTCGGCCGCCCACCCATCACTCCAAAGTCTTCAGTGGTCTCCACTAGGCCCGTGCCAAATATTTCCGACCACATCCGATTGACGGTCACCCTGGCCGTCAGTGGATTTGAAGCACTGACTGTCCAATCCGCCAAGCCCCGCCGGTCCAGCGGCGCGTTCGGAGGAAGAGCCGGCAAAAAGTGCGGCACTCCAGCCCTCACACGCTCCTTCCGGGCACCAAACGCTCCACGTGCCAAAACGTCTGCGTAGGGTAATCCAGGCCCTTCTTCACTTACCAGAGTGATAGGGCCGTCTTTCGAAAGACGATCCAGTTCTTCATTCAAAGGTGATATCTGGGCCTTCAGCTTTTGCGTCGCTTCATCACGCTGCGCAAAGTAAAACTCGCTAACGGCATGAAATTCATCCTCCGACCAGCCCGACATCGGTTTTTGCACGATCTCGGCCACATAGTCCTCGACGGGAAGTCGTGCCGCTTCCTGAGCCGAGAGTGCCCGCTGGAACAATCGGAAATCCTGATAGGCAGACTGCCGCAATGGATCCGCGTCCGGATACGCGCGGCCAAATTCCAGAGGCGCGCTGCCATGCGTACTTCCCTGCAGAGAATCCTTACCGATTGCCACCTCCTGCGGCCGTCCATCTACGTACAGCGTGACGCCTGCAGCCTTGCCCGAACCATCGTAAGTAGCCAGCACGTGATTCCAGCGCCCAACCGCTAGCACTCTCTGCTTTGTCTCCACCTGAATTGCGTTATCCGGCATTTCGTGCGCGAGAACGAATTCAAGCTTGCCCTTGCTTACTCTCAGTTGCCAGCCATTCTGCTTTTGCCCCGCATCCGTGGCCGATAGAATGACTCCGGTAGGCTTTTCTTCGTCTTTCGCCTCGAGCGGCCGCAAATTGGGCCGCAGCCACACTCCCACACTGAATGCTTGATTTGCTTCTACCTGACCCACATTCGGCAATTCCAGCCTGGTGCTGATGTCCATACGCATGTACGGCCAGAGCCATGTGGCTTCGCCCCATATCACCGGTCCCCCGAATGCCGATATTTGCTTATGCGATGCGCCAGGGGCTGAATCGACGAACGTCGAACCTTTCTGCTCGTCAAGGCGTAAACGCACCGCGAGGCCTTCCGAGCTCACAGGAGTCGCGATGGCGCTGCGCTCCGACTGTGCAATCCACGCAGCAAGTAGTTCGCGGGCCTGTTCGCGTCGAACCGATACTTGCCGCTCGAGTTCCGAACGTTTCGCAAGGACTTGCTCGTAAGCTTCGCGATTCTCCACTTTCGGAAGCCGAAGAAACGGGGGCCAGTCATTGCGATCATCGTTCGACGCGATTTCGGTCAGATTGTTAAAGAATGCGGTCAGCCGGTAGAAATCTTTTTGCGTGATGGGATCAAACTTGTGGTCATGGCAGTTTGCGCAGCCCACCGTCAATCCGAGGAACGCCGCGCCGTATGCCTCCGTGCGCTCCCTCTTGTTGTTGACCCGCGACTCTTCAATCAGCGTGCCGCCTTCACCGCTGCTGATGCCCGCGCGCAAATATGCCGACGCCGTCAAGCTATCAAGGGTTTTCACCGGAAGCATGTCTCCGGCAAGCTGCTCCCGCACAAATTGATCAAAGGGTTTGTTCTGGTTGTACGCGCGTATCACATAGTCTCGGTACGCCCAGATGCTCCTGAAATTATCCAGGTGCAGGCCGTGCGTATCGCCATACCGGGCGACGTCCAGCCAGTAGTGCGCTCGATGCTCGCCGTAACGCGGACTGGACAGTAACCGTTCGACAACCTTTTCATACGCATCGGGTGCCGAATCGGCCACGAACGCTTCCACTTCTTCCGGGGTCGGCGGCAACCCGGTCAAGTCATAGGTCACTCGCCGGATCAGGCTCCGCCGATCTGCTTCAGGAGCAGGTGCCAATCCTTCTCTTTCCAGCCGTGCCAAAATGAAATTGTCGATTGCGTTCCGCACCCATCCCTGCTGCGTCACCGCGGGAATCGGTTGAACCTTTGGCGGGAGGAACGACCACAGCTCCTCGTACTGCGCCCCCTGTCTCACCCACTCTTTGAGCAGCGCAATCTGCTCCGGCTTTAACGTTTTGTGCGCCTCCGGCGGCGGCATGCGATCCTTCGCATTCTTCGCCTCGATGCGGTGGACCAGAGGGCTCTTTTCCGGTTTGCCGGGCACAATTGCCGGCTCATACTTCTGGTGAGCATCCTGATGAGGTGCAAATGCAAATTCTCCACGGTCCAGCCGTAGGCCGGCCTTCCGTCCGCCGGGATCAGGGCCATGGCAGGCATAACAGTTCTCCGACAAAATCGGTTGGATGGCGTCGTTAAAGGACAGCTTTTTGGCGTTCTCTTCGGGAGCAGGGCCAGGCTGTGCCTCGCCAGGCTGGCCAAAAGCGAAAAGGCTCAGCCAGAGACATCCCCAAAGTAAGCACGAAACGCCGGTGTCGAGCAGCGATATCCGTCGTCGACCGCGCTGATTTAACACCACTTACTCTCTCCCGGCTCTCTACGGACTGGGACTCACTAGCTCGCCTCCATATTACACCCAGGCCAATTCCATTTCTGCACTTCCCTGTTCTTCATTCGCTTTGGCTGCCCGCAAAGCTGCGTGGCATGTGGCAAGTAAAAATGCCTTTAATCAATCCTGATTCAAGCGAACGCGCTAAATAGTGGCGGAAGCGTGTGGGAGTCGAACCCACCATTCGACCCGCGAAGGACCGAATCGCCGGCTTTGAAGGCCGGGGAAGTCACCGGACCCCTTTCGCCTCCATATCCAGAATACCATCACGAGAAAGAACTTATTGGGATGTGGGAAACCGCCAGAGCTCTGGTGATCGGCGCCGGTGCCATTGTGGTATCTATGCCTTTAAGCGGCGGCATCCACCAACGGGCAAGCGCGACGTGCGTGGCGGAAGTGCTGT
>DASUWH010000057.1:0-26353 GCA_036378535.1 Terriglobales bacterium
TGATCCACAGTCCAAGAAGCACGCCCATGGCGACCAGAAAACCATACGTGGGCATGCTGAAATTGCCGAGATGAAAGAGACGCGGGAACACTGACTTGTTAGATGCCTGACATGTGGGATCTGATACGAACCCAGTGTAGCAGGGATGCGCGCTCGAACGGCGAACCGGGGAACGATCCCCGACAAAACAGAAGAGCCGACCCACGCAGCCGTGTGGCAGGCCGAAAATGAACCCGTCTTAGACGGTGGGAACCCGCCGCGACCCATTAGGCATTTCCGCTTGGCGGAACATCGCACACCGGATCGTTATTTCGAGTCGAGTCCCCGTTCATTCGGCATTGGTTCAAAAATCGGTTGCTACCAACACCAACCTTGCAGACCGGCTTTCCGTGTTTGATGCTAGGGAATTCAGGCCAGATTCGCAAGAGGGGATGCCCAAAAAGATGGCAGGAAGGTTGCTGAGGGAAGACCCGAAGGGATGGTCACTTTTGTGCGGAACCGCTACTAGCTTCTGGCTACTAGCTTCGAGCAATCAGGGCTTGCTAGAAGCCAGCGGCTAGTAGCTAGAGGCTTCTCTACGATTGACTCTTCGAGGCACGGCCCTCTTCCAGCACTTCATCCAGCATGTGGGAAAGACGGGTGGCGCGCTTGGCGTAGTCAGTGGATCCGCCTTCCAACTGGCGTTTGGCGATGTGATACTCGTCGGCAATATTCAGGGCAGCCAGTACGGCGAGACGCATGGTGTCTACAGTCGATGTGGCCTCCGCGACGGCACGCATTTTGCCATCCACGTACTCGGCCAGCTTCATGATGTACTGCGGATCGGTCCCGCGCAGATTGTAAGCCTGGTCGAAAATCTCCACGCGCACGCTGGTATTCTGCGGGTCGCGCGCGGGCGTCTCCTTGGGCATTGTGGCCATGCTGGCTCCTCGTGAGTCGAGCAGCGCGGCGCTGTCTAAACCGCCGCTGCTGTCTCTTCGCTGATCGAGTCGATTTCGCGTAGCATCTTCTCCACGCGGCTGCGCACTTCTTCCCGTTCGCGCCGCAAAGAAATGACTTCCTTCTTCAGGCTGTCAACTTCCTCTTCGCGCTGCTCTATCTGCTCGCGCAGGCGGTGCACGTCGCGTTCGGCGGCGGCCCGAGCCTCGCGCGCTGCCTTGTACAGCTCAATGGTGCGATAAACCTTGCTTTCCAGCGCGTGAAAATCGTCGGCAGGAACCTGCTGAGATACCTCTTCCACTGCTCGTACAGACATGATTTCACTCGTTTCCTGAGAATTTTGGATCTGGTGGGCGCAGTATAACCCAGAAAGCTGTGGAAGGCAGACTAATTAGGACCTAGAGAGAACCGGTGTTGTCAGGTTCTACTCTTCGCGCAAGCAAGGACCCAGATACCTCGATGGCTCGGGATGACAAAGCTTTTGTTGCTCAGGCGCGCAATCTCTTCAGTCTTCTGCCCGCTTCATCGAGGGTCTGATCGCGCTTGCAAAATGCGAAGCGCACCTGCTGGGCGCCATCGCGGGGATCGTGATAGAAACTCGAGCCCGGAACGGCGGCGACGCCGATCTCCTTGACGAGATGTTGCGTGAAGGCAAGATCGTCGGCGAACTGGAAGCCACGGATGTCGGTCATCACGTAATACGCGCCTCGCGGGCGGAAGCAGTGGAAGCCCGCCTCGGCCAGCGCTGGAATGAGGTGGTCGCGGCGGGTACGGTAATTCTCGGCCAGCTTCGTGTAATAGATATCAGGTAAATCGAGAGCCACAGCCCCGGCTTCCTGCAAAGGCGCGGGCGCCCCGACGGTAAGGAAGTCGTGCACCTTGCGGATTGCGTCGGTGATGACAGGCGGCGCTATGGTCCATCCAACTCGCCAACCCGTCACGCTATAGGTTTTGGAGAGTCCGTTAATGGTGACGGTGCGATCGCGCATGCCGTCGAGCGTAGCAATGGAAATATGCCGGGCGCCATCGTAGATGATGTGCTCGTAAATTTCGTCGGTGATCGCGAGAACATTAAATTGGAGGCAGAGATCGCGGATCAGTTCCAATTCTTCGCGCGTGAACACTTTCCCGGTGGGATTGTTGGGCGTGTTCAGAATGATCGCCTTGGTGTGATTGTGGAAGGCCTTCCGAAGTTCGCCCTCATCGAAAGTCCACGCGGCTTCGGGAGTCGTGGGCGGACGCAGTTTCACGAAGCGCGGCTTGGCCCCGGAAAGAACGGCATCGGGCCCATAGTTTTCGTAGAAGGGTTCGAAGATGACTACCTCATCTCCGGCATTGCACACGGCGAGCAGAGTCGAGATCATCGCCTCGGTGGAACCGCAGCAAACGGTGATCTCCCGCTCCGGCTCCAACGCCAGGCCCTGCCAGTGCTGGAAATTGCGGGCGATGGCTTGGCGCAGGCTCTTCGCTCCCCAGGTGATGGCGTACTGATTGACATCCGCGGCGATGGCTTCCTGCGCGGCCATTTTGATCTCGGAAGGCGCGGAGAAATCAGGAAAGCCTTGCGCGAGATTGATGGCGCCGTGCAGCATCGCCTGGCGCGTCATTTCACGAATTACGGATTCGGTGAAATGCTCAACTTTGCCGCTGAGAAAATGTTTCTGTTGAGTCGCCATTTCGGACATGGTTGGGCCAGACTAGCATATTGGCGAGGCTGCGGTGCCGAGGGTGCCGCCCCTGGCGGGGCTTTGTATTACTTGCGAAGTTATCCCCGGGCTTACGCCCGGGGCTAATGAGTTCCGCCCTGCGGGCTCGAGTCGCCTACGGTTGACAGCTCCGCAGCGGCCCAGGTCCCTCAATAGTTGGACTCCGTCTCTCCGGGGCCGAAACTGCGCAGTTGCCCCGGAACTCCGTTTCTCCGGGGCCGAAACTGCGTAGTTGCTTCGGGACTGCGTATCTCCGGGGCCGAAACTGCGTAGTTGCTTCGGGACTGCGTTCTTTCTCCGAGGCCCAGACCGCGGCAGTGTCAGATATTTCTCCGCGCCGGACCGTGTCCCTTAAAACCTTACTGGATCTTCTCCGTCTTGCTGTCCCATTTGACATTGCCGGTTTGCTGGTTGATGCGGTCGATGTCCTGATTGGTGTAAGTGCGGGCAGCCTTGCGGACGCTCCTGGCCCCCGCGGCCGATTCCATTACGTTCACAGATTCGACCGGCCCGGCGATGTAAACCACGCCCTCGGCTTCTCCGTGATGCTCCATGTGCATCATGTGTTCCATGTGCTCCATCATGGGGTGGCGCGTGGGCGCCAGCGCGGTCTCGGCAACGGCTTTTGTGGGCAGCGTGTTCGCACCCCAGTACCAAACCGCCTGGGTGTGATCGGTATCGGTATTGGCCGGGAGGCTCTCGAGCGTGGAGTTAGTTGCGCCTGCGGTCAGTCCGCCTGTGGCATTGGTGGCGCCGACCGGCGAGGAAGAAACGGTTTGGAGCGAAACCATGGGCGTGCTGACCAGCGGAACAAAAGGAGCGCAGCCGTACTGGCAACCCCAATATGCGGGTCCACGCACCGTTGTCGTCTGGCCAAAAGCCACAGTAGAAACGAGCAATACACCACAGAAAACCGAGAGCAGACGCATACATCCCTCCTGGGAGACCTACCTGCAACCCTGACAGCAGGTGAGATGCCATGGCGCAGACGATGGTTCCCGAACCGGGATTTCACCCTTTATTTCCGTGTGTTTTGGACAAACCCAGTGACGAAGGGTTGCACGAAGCGATTGCAGGTGCAAACGATTGCGCAAAACCTGCACGGAATGTGGCGTCCACCGCGGTCAGTCGGCCGTCAGCGACACCTCAGCTTCCGATATATCTCGCGTATAGGCTGCGGGCGACGGCGGTGTCGTTGGTTCCTTTAATGATGGCGCGGCCGTCGGGGAAGAGCGTCATCTCGTAGGGCTCGCGCCAGAACTTGAGGACGAAATCATTGTGGCGGACGGTCCCAAGGGGACTCAGGCGCTGGGTGATCTCGGCGAAGTCGATGGGGCGCTGGCGTTCGTGGATTTGCACCGAGTTGCGTCCACACAAGGTGATGTGCGGACGTCCCTCACCTTCCAGGTGAATAAAATCATGCTCGCCACAGGTGCGGCAACCGGGGCGCGGTTTGGACGCGGCCACCTCGGCGTGCTCATTGGTCCAGACATCGAACGAGAGCAGCGTCCTGCGGATCTTCTCGTGTGCCCCCACGAGGAGTTTAAGCGCCTCGGAGGCGGCGATCGAGGCAATCAAATTCACGGCCGAATTCAGGATGCCTGCGGTCTCGCAGGTCTCGAATGCGCCGCGGGGCGAGTCGGGGAAGATGCAGGCCAGGCACGCGCTTTGCCCGGGAATGACATTGAGTGTGACCCCATAGCTGCCCACCGCGGCGGCGTAAATCCAGGGCACCGCGTTCTTCACCGCGTAATCGTTCAGCAGATATCGAGTCTCGAAATTATCCGTGCCGTCGAGGAGCAGGTGAGAGCCGCCGAGGAGTGATTCGACGTTCGCCGGCACCAGGTCGGCGGCATGAGGCTCGACGACAATTTCGGAGTTGAACGCGGCAATGCGGCGGGCCGCTGCGATGGCCTTGGGCAGCGATTCGGCGGCATCGGACTCATCGAATAGCGACTGTCGTTGCAGGTTGCTGGGCTCAACGTAGTCACGATCAATGATTCGCAGCGTTCCAACGCCGGATCGCGCCAGCAGAGAAGTGAGGGCGGAGCCGGTAGCGCCGCAACCCACGACCGCAACCCGGGCCTGGGCCAATTTCTTTTGGCCGGGATCGCCTATTCCAGGAAAGAGAATCTGCCGCGAATATCTATCGTCATGTCCCAAACAGATCACCGAGGAAACTGCGCTAAACGATTATTATAAGAGGCGCTGGGAAGCTGGCGGGGACCCGCGAAGTACAACGTTTGCCGGAGAGCGGCTCATCGAACTGCTTGAGGGCGAAATCAGGCCAGCGAGCCTGTTTCAGGGAGAGATCTTGTTGATAAGGGACGCGCTGGCCGAGAGCCCGGCTGTGCGGGCGCTCGCGGCGCTATTCGTAGCCGCGGCCCTCGCGGCAAGTGTCTGCCCGCGAGCCTTGGCCTCGCCCCAGGCGCAAGAGGCGGAAGTATCCCCTGCCGCCAGTCCCATGGTAGGTCTGGAAGGCTGGCGCGTCCGCGACATCCAATTCCGCGGTATCGAGAGCGCCGACGCCGATGAGCTACGGAACATGCTTCCGTTAAAAGTGGGGGATCCGCTGGAACGGCGCAAGGTGCAGGACAGCATTCGCACCCTGTATGCGACCGGGCGCTTTGCCGACATCCAGGTCGAAGCCGAGCGTGCCCAGGAGCGCGACGTCAACCTGGTGTTCGTAGCCAGCCCAAATTTCTTCATCAGCCAAGTCAATGTAGATGGAGCGCCGGCCAGGCCGAGTTCGAGCCAGATCGTCAATGCCAGCAAGCTGCAACTGGGTGATTTGTTCACTCAGGAACGTCTGCAGCGGGCGCGCGAAAGGATTCAGGCACTCCTGCAGCAGAACGGCTACTACCGTTTTCAGCTCAGCGATGAAGAGCACACCCGCCCGGAGACCCAGGAGATCGATATTCTTTTTAAATTGGCGGTAGGTGAGCAGGCCCAAGTCGGCGGCGTGACGGTCACCGGAAAATCGGGGTTCACTAGCGACGAGATACGCGACATCGCTCGCATGCACCCCGGCGATGCCGTGACGGCTGACCGCTTGAATAACGGCCTGCAGCGGCTGCGCAAACGTTATCAGAAACAAAACCGTTTGTTGGCCCAGGTAACAGCGGATCAACTCTACAGGCCGGCAAAGAACAGTGTTGATTACACTCTGAAAATCGATCCCGGGCCGATCGTTCACATCGGCGTAGAAGGCTTTCACCTCCGCCGTGGCTTGATGAAAAAATACATCCCCGTCTATCAAGAGAACGCACTCGACGAGGATCTGTTAAATGAAGGCCGGCGCAACCTGCTCGATTACCTCCAGACTAGAGGCTATTTTGAGGCCAAGGTTGGGATTAAGAAAGAAACAGCGCTTGAAAAAGATCTCTTGCGGGTGGTGTACGTGATCGATGCGGGAGCGCGCCATCGGCTGGCCCAAGTTGTCATTAAGGGCAATAAGTATTTCGACACCGATCTCCTGCGCGGCCGCATGCAGGTGCAGCCCGCTGGGCGGCTGTTTTCCCACGGACGATACAGCCAAATCACTCTCGCCAACGACCTGCGCGGGCTGGAGCAACTCTATCGCTCGCAGGGTTTTGCGCAGGTCAAAGTTACGGCCAACGCCATCGATAACTATGGCGGGGTGAATAATCAGATTGCGGTGGAGGTGAACATTGATGAGGGACCGCAAACGATCGTGGCCGCGCTGCACCTGGTGGGCAATAAGACCATTTCTGAAGAGCGGTTGCTGCCCCTGCTGACGACGGTAGATGGGCAGCCATTTTCCGATTTCAACGTTGCCGGTGACCGCGACACGGTGTTGAACGAATACTTCAATAACGGATTTCCCAATGCCACCTTCGAAGCTTCGGCCAATCCCGCACCAGGCGAACCCAATCGTATGGACGTGACTTACCAAATCAACGAAGGCGATCAGATTTTCGTCGACCGGGTGCTGGTACGGGGGCTACATTACACGCGACCCAATACAGTGCAGCATGAAATCCAGATTCACCCCGGCGACCCGGTCAGCCAGATCGCCCTGCTGGAGACCCAGCGGCGTCTCTATGATTTGGGAATCTTCAATCAGGTTGACACCGCCACCCAAAATCCCGACGGCAAGGAGCCCAACAAAAATCTTATGCTCAACCTGCGGGAAGCCAAGCGCTACACCTTCGACTACGGTGGAGGGCTCGAAGTGCAAACCGGCACGCCCGCGGGTGTCACGGCGCCGCAAGGCAATACGGGAGTGAGCCCACGCGTTACTTTCAATGTGACTCGGCTCAACTTTCGTGGCGTAAATCACACCATCACGTTCAAATCGCACGTGGGCCGTTTGCAACAACGCGCCCTGCTCAGCTATGACGCGCCACGATTGTTCAATATCAACAATTTGCGCATGACTTTCACTACCTTCTACGACAACACGCTCGATGTCAGCACCTTCACCTCCAAGCGATTGGAAGGATCCGTGCAGGCTCAGCACGTGATCAGCAAGGGCAGTACCCTGATCTACCGTTTTGCCTACCGCAGGGTGCAGGCGAGCAACTTTGCTCCGAACTTCAACCAGAACGAGGTACCGCTACTCTCGCAGCCGACGCGCGTGGGCATGCCGGGATTCACCTACATCCGCGATCACCGCGACAACCCCGTCGAAAGCACCCGCGGCAGCTACAACACGATTGACTCGGGAGTGGCCTCCAGCTACTTCGGATCGGAAGCGGATTTCAGCCGTGTCCTGGTGCAGAACTCGACTTACTACAGGATTAAAAAGAAGTATGTTTTTGCCCGCTCGACGCGAATTGGCATAGAGACCCCGTTCGGTAACACCCTGGTGCAGAGCCCGCAGCAGGCGGCGGTAGGCGTTCCGCCAGGGTTTACTGTGATCCCGCTGCCGGAACGATTCTTTTCCGGTGGCGGCAACTCCCTGCGGGCTTTTGGGTTAAATCAGGCAGGACCGCGCGATTTAAATTCGGGATTTCCCGTGGGCGGATCCGGGTTATTTATCAACAACCTCGAGTTTCGAATGCCGCCGGTAACATTACCTCTTGTGCAGGACAATATCAGCTTCGCCATTTTTTATGACGTCGGCAATGTGTTTGATACCGGACACGATATGCTTCATGGCCTGGTCCATTGGCACCAGCGTAATCCGGACGCCTGCAAAAACCAGAGTACCTATTTGCGGTGTGACTTTAATTACATGGCGCAAGCCATTGGCCTTGGGATACGCTATAAGACACCGATCGGACCGGTTCGACTTGACATTGGCTACAATCTTGGCCCGCCGTATTTTCCTAGTTTTCAAACTGCAACGAACCGGACGACGGGTACGACATCGAGCGTTTTCACGCCGCAGCGGTTAGGACACTTCAATTTGTACTTCAGCATTGGGCAGACATTTTAATGTTTAAAAGATTTATTCATTTCGCTTTCATGTTTTGTACGGTATTAACCGCTCTATCCCTGCGCGCCGGCGAAGTAATTGATCGCATCGCCGCCACCGTAAATGGTCACATCATTCTGCAAAGTGACGTGGATGAGGCTATTGCTTACCAGGCATTCGCCGATGCTCAACCTCCGGGTACGATATCGGTGGAGCAACGCAAAGCTGCGCTGGATCGGCTCATTGACCAGGAACTGATTCGCGAGGAAGTTCACAGCTCCGACTACCAGGCCGTTTTGCCAGCCGAAGTGGACGGCCGGATCGCGGGGATTCGTAGATCCCATGTTGAGGTCACGGATGAACCGTCCTGGCTGGCCGCGCTGCACAGTTATGGGCTGAGCGAAGCTGAACTACGCGAGAAAGTCACCGCCGACCTGAATAGCTGGAAAGCGGTGGACGCACGCCTACGGCCCAGCGTCGCCGTCGACAGCCGCAGCGTCGAGCGCTATTACCAGGAAAATCTGCTACCCGAACTGCGGAAAAAAGGCGCTCCCGATGTGGCCCTGGCCGAGGTCGCTGCGAAAATCAAGGACATCCTGGCCCAGCAACAGATCAATGACCTGCTGACGGGGTGGTTGAAGAGCCTGCGCACCGAAAGCAACATTCAAATCGCCTACGTACCCGGGGTCGCGTCCGGAGGCGGCAGTCATTGACCCTGGCCGATGCTAAGTCGCGTCCCCCCGCGCGCAGCCGGCACTGGCGTCTGATTCGTAATTTTGCGCTTGCCGCCACGGCTCTAGTGGTGGTTTCAGCGATGGCGCTCCTCTGGTATGTGCACACCGATTCGTTTCGCGATATGGTGCATGCGCGCCTCATCGCTGCGCTGGAAAACATCACCGGCGGGCGGGTGGAACTTGCCAAGCTGAGTATCGTTCCTTTTCGCTTCCGCGTCGAAGCTCACGATCTCACCATCCATGGCACCGAAGCTGCGGGTCAGGTGCCGTACGCTCACGTTGACCTTCTTACGGCGGAGATCAAGATCATCTCTCTTTTCGAGCGGCAGTACGGATTCCACTCGCTCGTGCTGAATCATCCCGTCGTTCACATCATTGTTTATCCCGACGGCTCGACCAACCAGCCGGCTCCGCGGGCGCCTGCCCGGACGGAGGTATCGCCGGTTCAGCAGTTGTTTGCTGTCTCCATCAACCACCTGCAAATCACGCGCGGTGAGCTGATCTGGAACAATCAGAAAATTCCGTTGGAGTTTACCGCCGGCGACGCCTCGGCCGGGCTCAACTACTCGTTATTGCACGGAAATTATGAAGCGCTGCTGCGGCTGCGGAATGTCGAGACCCGGCTCCATGATCTGCGGCCATTAACCTCCACGGTTGCAGCGCACCTGGTGTTAGGGCAGAACTACGCGATCATCAATTCGTTCGAGTGGTCTGCGGGAGAGTCGCGCCTGGAGGCGAGCGGCCGTCTCGACAATTTTCAGAATCCCAAGTTGACCGGTAACTTCAACGGCCGCGTGCATCTCACCGATCTTGCCTCCATCCAGAACGTTCCCCAGTTGCACGGTGGGATTCTGGAGGTCGGGGGAAAGGGAAGCTGGGCGCTGCAGGATTACCTGTTCACAGGCAAAGCCGCGGTCAAGAATTTGGAGTGGCGTGACAGTCATATTTCCCTCAGGAATGCGAACGCCAGCGCGAACTATGCGGTGAGTTCGACAGCCCTGCAAATATCCGGCATCGAGGCGCACGTGCTGGGGGGAAGCGCGACCGGCTCCCTGGAGAGCGTAAACTGGCTCTCCCCCGAGGCACATCCGAAGAAGCGCCGCGATCCGCAGCAACAGAGGGGCTCGCTCAATCTAAAACTGCGGGATCTGTCGATCGCAGCGCTTGCGGCGGCCGTGCGCAGCCGCAGATTACCCCTCGATCACCTGCACCTGGCCGGGATGCTTAGCGGAACTGTGGCCAGCAAGTGGACGGGATCCGTGCAGCGTGCCGAGAGCGACTTCAGTCTGTCAGCTTTACCGCCACCGCAAACCAGAGCTGGAGAAATTCCCATTACCGCCACCGCAAACGGCGTTTATCGAGGAGCCACGGATGAGCTGGACCTGGCGAATCTGAATCTGGCCAGCCGTGCTACGCAGATCCAGGCAAGCGGCAAGCTATCGACTTCCGCCATCCTGCGGATACTGATAACCAGCAGCGATCTTCACGAATGGCAGCCCTTGCTCGCGGCCATTGGCGACCCGCGAATTCCAATCACCTTGCACGGGCGAGCCAGCTTCAGCGGCAACGCCAGCGGTCGGCTGAGCGATTTTGCAATTGCCGGGCACCTGCAGGCCAGCAACTTCGATAGCCTGCTGCCAGGTTCCGATGGGCAGCAACAGCGTACTCATTGGGACTCGCTGGCTGCGGATATACATGCCTCGCCGCAAACCGTATCGGCACGGAATGGGACGCTGGCGCATGGGTCAACCCTCATGCGCTTCGACGCCAGCGCCACTCTTAAGGACGGTGAATTTGTCGATTCCAGTCCCATTGCAGCTCATGTGCAAATCCATCGGGCAGAACTTGCCGATGTGACATCGCTTGCCGGGTATAACTTTTCGGCAACCGGTACGGTTGATTTGTCCCTGACTGCATCCGGCACGAAAGCCGATCCGCACGGCGATGGCCACCTGGAGCTGAGAAATGGATCTTTTTACGGTCAGCCTCTCGCACGGCTGAGTTCGGACGTGCATTTCGGCGGTCACGAAATTCAGCTAAACAATGCGACGGCGATCTATCGCGACGGACAGATCGCGGGCGGGGCAGCTTACAACCTGCAGACCCGCGGTTTTCGTTTCCGTGGGAACGGCACGAATTTCGATCTGGTTCATTTTTCGCAGTTGCAGGCCGGCAAAATCACCGTTACCGGAAAACTGGATTTTACGGCGCAGGGGGATGGAACCCTGGATGCTCCGGTCGTAAATGCCAACGTTCGCGTGCGTGATCTGACCTTCGATAATGAACGCGCAGGGGATTTCACCTTCGACGCCGTCACCCGCGGCGCCGAGATGCAGCTGACCGGCCGCTCCAATTTTGAGAATGCTCAGCTGGCGATGGATGGCGCCATTCATGTGCGTGGCGATTGGCCGGCACGACTGGCGCTGCGTTTTGAAGCCCTCGACATTGATTCTGTCCTGCGCCCTTATCTGGGCACGCAGGTTACCAGCCACGTTCCAGCGGCGGGGACTTTGCAGATAACCGGGCCGTTACTTCATCCCGCCCTGCTCAGTGCCAGCGGTGACATCACTTCATTGTCCGGGAACCTCGAAAATTTCGCGCTCCACAATGAGGGGCCGATTCACTTCACTGTTGAGAAACAGGTTTTGGCATTGAACCGTTTGCGCCTCGTCGGGGATGGCACCGATCTCACCGCGCAGGGGACGCTGCAACTCGCCGGCGGCCACGACCTCGATGTTCGTTCCGATGGGCGCCTCAATCTGAAATTGATTGATGGCATGTCGGAGGGTCTGTCCGGATCAGGATTGGTTTCGGTCGCGGTAAGAGTGAGCGGCACTTACGAAACCCCGGTTCTAGCCGGTCAGCTGGCGGTCGCCAACGGTTCCATTTCCTCGATTGATCTTCCCAACGGCTTGAGCGAAATGAATGGGACTTTGGTCTTCAACCAGGATCGCCTGCAGATCGAGACGCTCACCGCCCGTGTAGGGGGAGGGAATGTCGATTTTTCTGGATTCATGACCTACAGCCCGCATATCAATTTCAACGTTAAAGCGGAGGCGCACGAGGTGCGCCTGCGGCCGGCGGGCATCAGCGCCACGTCCGATGCTGAACTGCATCTGACGGGAAGCTCTCGCGACGCCTTGCTTTCGGGCGAGATTACCGTGCTGAAATTGAACCTCACGCCGGGATTCGATTTTGCCCGCTACCTGGAAGGATTTCGGCAAACCAGCAGCTTGCCGGAAGGCAGTTCGCTGCTGAATAATCTGCGTCTCGATATTCATGTCGTGACCACGCCCGAGCTGCAGATGGAAGCGGCATCCGCCAAAGTTTCCGGCGATGCCGATCTTCGCCTGCGCGGCACTTTGCTCAGGCCGGTGCTGCTCGGGCGTGTCGATATCCTGGAAGGCGATGTTTACTTCAGCGGAACCAAGTATCGGCTGGAGCGCGGCGAAATTACATTCATCGGCCCCACGGGCATCAAACCGGCCCTCGATCTGGAAGCAACCACGCGTGTGCGTGACTACGATATAACTCTGGGCGTGAACGGGACGCCCGACAAGCTGAACATGACTTACCGCTCTGAGCCGCCTCTGCCCAGTGCCGACATTGTCGCCCTGCTGGCTCTGGGGCATACCGAAAGCGAATCTTCGCTGGCCGATACTTCTTCCCAGTCCGTAAGCCAGCAGGCCTCCAGCGCAATTCTCAGCCAGGCTCTCAATGCCACCTTGAGTAGCCGCTCGCAGCGGCTGTTTGGCATCACTCGCATCAAGGTCGACCCCAACGGGCTTAACACCGAAACCACTCCCACGCGCGCGGCCCCGGCCGTCACTCTGGAGCAACAGGTCTCCAGCAATTTGACCCTTACCTACAGCACCGAAGTCTCGCAGACCTCGCAGCAGGTGATTCAGGGTGAATACAATGTCAGTCGGAGCATCTCGATTTTGGGCGTCCGCGATCAGAACGGAGTGGTCAGCTTCGACATTCTCCTGCGACACCGGCGCAAGTAAGCGCACCGAGGCTAAAGTCCCTCGCGGAAGCGAGTTTCAAACAAATTTGGACACCAGGTCCACGGACAGACCAAAATGGATGGCGAACTGGAGCCCGTATCTTTCTCCGAGGAACGCGCGCGCATGGTTGCCGAGCAGTTGCGCGCGCGCGGTATTCGTGACGAGCGCGTTCTGGCGGCGATGGCGCGTGTTCCCCGGCATGAATTTGTGCCCGCGGAGTTTCGCTCGCAAGCATACGACGACCATCCGTTACCCATTGGCCAGGAGCAGACGATTTCGCAACCGTACATCGTCGCCTTGATGCTCCAATATCTGGCCATCGAACCGTTGGATGTAGTGCTTGAAATCGGAACGGGCTCCGGTTATCAAACCGCCTTGCTGGCGGAACTGGGAGCGCGGGTGTATTCCATCGAGCGCCACCAGTCGCTTGCCCTGTCCTCAGCTGCTGTGCTGAGGGGACTCGGATACGGCAACGTGACCGTGCTTATCAGCGATGGAAACCACGGGCTGGCCGAACATGCCCCCTATGACCGAATCATAGTTTCTGCTGCCGCGCACGCGATTCCGCCGGCGTTGCTGGAACAACTGCGCGACGGCGGGCGCATGATTCTGCCGGTCGGGCCCGAACACGCTCAGGAACTTCAACTCGTCCGCAAAAGAAACGGAGCGCCGGTAGTGACCAGCCTGGAAGGATGTCGCTTCGTTCCCCTGGTTGAGGGCAAGGCGGAACTGGCCTAACATTCACGCGCAAACTTCGTCCAGCATTACTCTTCAGCGTCGGTCCCCGGCTTAACGAAATCATGATCTCGTCAACTGAACTCTCGTGTGACAACCAGGGCTCATTAACCAGGCTTACCGAGGCTGCTTAAGCTCCAATCAGGCTCTCGCGTTAGATAGAGGACTCGTCACAGCTACCTATGACCGGGATCACTGAATCCATGTTTATAACGCAAATAATAGGGGCACGAGTGGGGGTACGCTGGCTTTGGAGCATGCTCCTGTTCATGCCGTATGAACAACCTCTCGCAGGAACGACGCTGGTTTTGGGTCACGCTCATACTATCCAGTACTACCATCGTGAGCCTGGTTTTCGCCTTTTGGGAACTTATTGAAAACCGCTTTTTTCGTGATTTGGATTACGTTTCCCTGCACTATCTTTACATCACTCGGGGTATCACCGCCTCCATTCTGCTGGCGACCTGGGCTGGCTGGTTCGTGACGCGACAGAAGCGTTTCGCGGACGAACAACTCAGAAAATCACACGAACGTTATCGAGGGTTGCTGGAAGCCTCTCCGGGCGCAGTGGTTCTGTATGATCGCAGGCTTAGGGTTTTAGAGTGGAACGCTGCGGCTGAGAGCCTGTATGGCTGGACGCGTACCGAGGTTATGGGGCACCGCCTCCCGACGGTTCCTGAAGATCGCGAGCCTGAGCTGGGAGAGTGCCTCGACGAAGTAGAACGGCACAAAAAAGTGCTGGAGCGCGAAACGGTACGGAAAAACCGGCGCGGCGAGTTGATCGATGTCCAACTCAGCTTGCTCCCTTATTACGAGGCGGAACAACTATACCTGTTGGAAGTGGCGGCCGATATACGCGAACGCGTGCGACTGCGGCATCGCCTTATTGAACTCGAAAAACTGACGAGCATGGGCCAAATGGCGGCAGGCACTGCCCATCACCTGAATACGCCTCTGGCTGCCATGTTGCTTCGTGTGCAGATGATGCGGGAACGCCTGCAAGCGCAGAACGGATTGGCCCAGGACCTGGAGCGTATTGAACATAGCATTGGCTTCTGCCAACAGTTCGTGCGGCGACTCCTGGACTTCTCGCGAAGACCATCTGCAGTTCCTGAGCCGGAACCCATCGGGCCTGTGCTGAATTCCGTTGTAGGTTTCCTTTCACCGTCTTTGCAGTCCAGGCATGTGAGACTGAGCTTGAGAACTGCAGGCTGCGATGAGCTCAGAGTGCTGGCCGATCGCAACAACCTCGAAACTCTTCTTCTCATTCTCCTGAGCAATGCCCTGGATGCCGTCACCGAGAATGGCACCATAACTGTGACGCTCACAATGATTGCCAATGAGAGGGTTCAGATCATTATTGGCGATAACGGCAAAGGTATATCGGAGGAGGATCAGAAACGGGTGTTCGAACCTTTTTTCACAACTAAGCCTATCGGCAAGGGCACGGGATTAGGGCTGGCGATTGCTAAGAACATAACAACCGAGTACGGGGGCGAGATCCGCCTGGACAGCACTCCTGGCCAGGGGACAACGGCGGTGGTAACGCTTCCAATCTATCAAGTTCCGGCCTCCGCTACCGCGCGCGAGCTGGTAACGCCATGACAACCGCCAGGCAAGAAACCGACATTCTGGTCCTCGATGACGATCGGGAATTGGCGGACACGCTCGAAGAGTTTTTGACTGGCCTAGGCTATACCGTAGTCACCGCGAATTCCGCTGCCGCTGCCCTGGAATTGTGCGGCGACAATCCCCAACTCGCCCTGGCGCTGGTTGACTTAATGATGCCTGAGACCAGTGGGCTCACCGTGATGCAAGAACTGCACCGGCGTAACCCAGACCTGCCGGTCGTCATTATGACTGGATTCGGGACTATCGAGACCGCAGTGGAGGCCATCAAGGGGGGCGCCGAAGATTACGTAACCAAGCCTTTCGATCGGGAGGCAGTGCGCAAGAAAGTGGGCCGACTTATGGAAGTCCACCGGCTGCGCAGGCGAGTCGCCAAGCTGGAAGCCGATCTGGGCTCGGGAGATTCTTTCGAAGATTTGATTTTCGTTTCCGGCGCGATGCAGAAGATCGTGGAACGGGCACGGACGGTAGCGGCTACCGATGCAACCATCCTGCTCGTGGGAGAGACGGGGACAGGAAAGGAACGGCTGGCTCGAGCCATCCATCGTGCCAGCCGTCGTGCGCAGGAAGAATTTGTGGCCGTGAACTGTGGAGCCCTGCCACGAGAATTGATCGAGACGGAATTGTTCGGTGTACGCCGCGGCGCTTACACCGGAGCCTTTCGCGACACCCCCGGCATGTTCGTAGTGGCGAACCGCGGAACAATATTTCTCGACGAAATCGGAGAAATGCCCAAGGAAGCGCAGGTCAAGCTGCTGCGAGTGTTGCAGGAGAGGGAGGTCAGACCAGTCGGCGGCACCCGGTCGTGCTCCGTGGATACACGTGTTCTCGCCGCCAGCAATCGCCCATTGGCGGCATTACGATCCGAATTACTTCGAGAGGATGTCTATTTCCGAATTGCAACAGTGGTCCTTGAAATACCCCCTTTGCGTGCTCGCCCCGAAGACATCCTGGTGCTTTCGCAGTGGTTTGTAGCGCGGCTTGCGGAGAAGTACGGAAGGCATGTGACGATTAGCCGCTCGGCGGTGGAGGCCCTCATGGGGCACTCTTTTCCCGGGAACGTTCGTGAACTGGAAAGTTTGCTGGAAAGCATCTGTGTGTTGTCCAGCGAAGATCCGCAGGTAATTACCGACCGGGAAATCCGAACCGCTTTGGCGCAAGCGCCGCTGCCACGTCAGGAGAATCTTCCGCTTGCACTCGACGAAATGGAAAAGATGGCCATTGAGCGCGCCGTGCGGCTTTGTCACGGCAATCGCACTCGGGCAGCGGCCCTGTTGGGAATCTCACGCGATACGCTCTACCGCAAAATCCGTGACCTTGACATTGCGACGGAGTCACAGCCATGAAGTTTCCAGGCCAACTGGCGATGTGGGCGATGGCAGCCTTGGTCTCGCTCGGCGGCCTTGGGTTGGTACTCTTGTGGCAACGCCACGATTTGCCGGACCGGGTAACAGTGCAAGTCGCCGCCACGCCGCTCTCCGGGGCTGCGGTCTTCCGAAGCAAGGGTTGCGCGAGCTGTCATGGCGCCTCGGGTGGCGGCACAGATTTGGGTCCCTCCTTACGCCACAGGAGTTCCCTGACCAGCCTTCCGCAGGTAGTAACAGCAATGTGGAACCATGCTCCCCGCATGTGGCAGGCGATGGAAGGCAAGCAATTGAGCTACCCCATCCTCTCCTATGAAGAGACTTCGCAGCTGGTGACTTATCTCTACATGGGGGCTTACGCTGACGACTCCGGTGATCCCAGGCGTGGCCAACGCTTGTTCGCGGAAATGAAATGCGTTCAATGCCACAACCGTAAATTTCCCGCTCCTGGGTTCGTAGATATTTCTGATTCCGACGACGCGCTCTCCTGGACCAGGGCCTTGTGGAACCACGGTTCGGGAATGCAAGTCAAAATGCTGAGTGCAGGAATACAATGGCCGAGCTTTCAAGCCAGCGACATGCGCGACCTGTTCGCTTACGTTCGACAAGCGCGCAACCTCGATGGGGAAGCATTAACTGATGTCGCTGGAGACCCATCTCGCGGATGGGCACTGTTTCAGCAGAAAGGGTGCATCCGCTGTCATTCTATTTCGTCTGCACCCGGTCTTCTTGGGCCGGGACTAGGTACAGATCATCAACTGCCTCCGACATTCTCAGAATTTGGCGCTACCCTGCTGAATCATTTCCCGAAGATGGAACGTGCCATAGAATCGCAGCAGGCGGTCGTTCCCCGTCTGGACGGTAACGATGTTGCCGACATCGCGGTCTTCCTTTATAGCTTGCACTATCTCGAACCCACAGGTTCACCGCTGGTAGGCCAGAGTGTATTTGCCTGGCGAGGATGCAACCGCTGCCACGGTGACAATGCCGAAGGAACTACTTCGGGGCCCGCACTGCGTGGACGTGGTCAGTTTTATACGGCCGTTCGTCTTGCCACAGACCTCTGGCGGCACGGGGCGAGAATGTATGAGGCCATGAAGAAAGATGAGCAGCCATGGCCTGCTCTGCACGATTCCGATGTCGGCCATCTGCTAACCTTCCTGAACACCACCCCGTGAGTGTCTTATTTTCTGACGACTGCCTGATTGTCGTACATGAACTTTGGCGTTCGCAGCCAACAGCCCTGCGCATAAATTGCACTTAAATCCAATCGAACGTGCGAATTGAGAGGCTACTCCTGGTGATACCGATATGGCAGATCAAGTGCCCCTGTAAACGCGTATTCAAGGGCGGGGCACTACATGTCGTGACCTCCGCATCAGTTGCCCCGCCTATCCGGTGCCTTCAAGGAGTGGGTCATGAGGCGTTACAAAATATTGACCGCTGGATTGCTCATGGTCGGTGCTGGCGCGTTCCTGATTTTCTCCAACCCGCAAGAGCTGCCGTTATGGTTCATCTGGCTGGCCGGGCCATTGCTCTGGTACGCAGGGATTGCCATCAGCATTGGCGGTGTGGCCTGCGCTTTTTTCCTGCCGCTTACCGCTCGAGAGGAGCAGGAGTCTCTGCAAAAACGGCGACAAAAAGCTGAAACTTTCGTCTTGAAGATGAGCAAGTTCGACCGGGGACCATCGCCTGCGGTATTGGTACGCGAAGTCCCGAGTATGGGCGCTTTCATCATGTGATTTCCGGCACCGGCCGGGCGTAAAGGAGCGAGCCAAGCATGAGATCCAGCGAGGCAGTTGGTACCGCGGCCGCACCGGCGCAACAAGCGCCCGCACGCGACACACGACGAACTCTACTGAAGACACTCCTGGGAACTGGAGTTGCTGCCTCGCTCGCGTCCTTTCTCTACCCCGTTCTCCGGTACCTGGTGCCGCCGCTTGAGACCAACATGGGAGTCGATTCGGTAGTGGCGGCCACGGCCCATGAATTAAAGCCAAACAGCGCCAAGATCTTTCGCTTTGGCAGCCGGCCGGCTTTGCTGATCCGCACCTCCAGCGGAGAATATCGCGCCATGTCGGCTACCTGTACACACCTTAGTTGCACCGTGCAATACCGCAAAGATGACCAGCAAATCTGGTGTGCCTGCCACAACGGCATGTATGACATCAACGGGCGCAACCTTTCAGGTCCGCCACCCAGGCCACTGGAACAATATCAAGTGCATGTGCAAGGAGATGAAATTCAGGTAATCCGTTCCTAAAAAATTCTATGAGCCCAACAGCAGATATTCAGCAGTGGCTTGATGAACGCTTCGGGTGGGCGGACTTGATACGTCCGCTAAAGAAGAAAACTGTTCCTCACCACCATCTTTCCTACTGGTACTTCCTGGGCGGCATGACGCTGTTCCTGTTCATGGTGCAGGTAACCACCGGCATTCTGTTATTGCTCTATTACCGGCCAAGCGCGACCGAAGCCTTCGAGAGCGTGCAGTACATCAGCACCCAGGTCCGTTTTGGGTGGCTGGTGCGTTCGATCCACTCCTGGTCGGCAAACCTGATGATCTTCACCGCCTTCGCGCACATGTTCAGCGTGCTTTTCCTTCGTGCTTATCGTAGGCCCCGCGAATTGACCTGGCTAAGCGGCGCGATCCTGCTGTTTCTTGTCCTCGGTTTCGGATTCAGTGGCTATCTTCTTCCCTGGAACATGCTCGCATTCTTCGCAACCAAGGTGGGCACGGAAGTGGCCGGTCAAGTTCCGCTCGTCGGCGAGTGGATTATGCGATTCCTGCGTGGTGGCTCGGATGTCACCGGCGCCACCCTGACGCGTTTTTTTGGCTTCCATGTTGCCGTCTTGCCGGGAATCACCACTGTGCTGCTGGGCCTGCACATAGCCCTGGTTCAGCGATTTGGTATCAGCGTTCCGCCTGCGGTCGAGCGGCAGTGGAACGTGAACCCACAGCAGCGGCACGAAATGAAATTCTTTCCGAATTTCGCTTTACGCGAGCTAATGGCCTGGTACGTGGCTCTCGGTGTTCTCGGCGTACTCGCGGCGCTGTTTCCATGGGGACTAGGCACCAAGGCAGATCCGTTCGCGCCCGCGCCCGCAGGTATCAAGCCTGAATGGTATTTTCTGTTTGCCTTCCAGTCACTGAAGTTGATCCCGGCCAAGGTGGCGCACATCGATGGCGAAGTTCTGGGTGTGATGGCCTTCGGCATTGCCGGACTGGTCTGGATGCTTTTGCCATTCCTCGAGACCAGGCACCGAACTGGCTATCGTGCGGTTCTGCTCTTCGGAGTCATTGCGCTTGCCTACATGGGCTCGATGACGATCTACGGGTATATAGCGACATGAAGATGCCAACCACTTATTTGGTGAGGACCATCCGGCCGTCAGGAATGCGGCACACATTTTCGGTGAGGCTGGCGGTCGTTTTCCTGTTTTTACTGGCATGTGCATTTGGCGAGACACCCAACACCTGTCTCGATTGCCACTCGGCGCTCGATGAACCCCTAAAAGTCAGCACCGAGCTCTTTGCCGCTAACGTTCATGCGCAAAAAGGGCTTACCTGCGTCAGTTGTCATGGCGGGGATCCCACGAGTCCCGATAATGCCATGAGCCGGAAGGCGGGCTTCAAAGGGAAAATTACGCGGCAGCAGATTCCCGAACTCTGTGGCAAGTGTCACGCCGACGCGGCTTACATGCGCCAGCACAACCCCTCGCTGCGCACCGACCAGCTCGCGCAGTACCGCACGAGCGTGCACGGGCGAAAGCTCGCCGCCGGAGATGCAAAAGTCGCCGTCTGCACAGATTGTCATAGCATTCATGAAATCCGTGCCGCCAGCGACATTCGCTCCACGGTAAATCCGCTTAACATCGCCGCGACCTGCGGTCACTGTCATGCTGACCCCGCGCACATGAAGCCGTATGGTGTCCCGGTCACGCAATTGGCCGATTACAGCAAAAGCGTTCATCACGAAGCCATGGCAGAGCGAGGCGATCTGAGTGCTCCCACTTGCAGTACGTGCCATGGAAACCACGGCGCAGCCCCGCCCGGGGTTGCCGATGTGAAAAATGTCTGCTCGACTTGCCATGTATTCCAATCGCAGTTGTTCGACCAGAGCCCTCATGCCGCTGCTTTCACGAAGGCAGGTTTCCCCGGTTGCGTGACCTGCCATAGCAATCACAAGATTGAGCACCCGTCGGATGCTCTGGTCGGAACCGACGACAAATCGATTTGCGCAACATGTCATTCCACGGGCGATGCCGGGCTGAAAAGCGCGGCCGAGATTCGCAGCCATTTAGACGATCTGCAGGCGCGAATTGCCCGATCAAATGAGATTCTCGATCGTGCGGCCCAATCGGGTATGGAAGTCGGTCAAGCGCAGCTCGACCTCATGCAGGCCACCGATGCTCTAACCAAGGCGCGTGTGTCTGTCCACAGCTTCACGGCGGCGAGTGTTGCCAAAGAAGCTGCTGCGGGGCATAGCGTTACGGACAAAACATATCAGGCGGGGGCGCAGGCGTTGCAGGAGCGCAATTATCGCAGGGCGGGCCTGGGCATCTCCCTGTTAGTCATCGGCGCGACACTACTCGGTCTCCACCTGTGGATTCGAGAAATTGAACGCTGACGAACCATATTGCATGGAATGTGTATCGAGATATGGTGAGGAAACTCGACGATCGGGCTACGCCGAACGGGCTTTGAGCAGCTTAGTGACAGGAGAAGCCTACATTGACCCCGCCGCAAAATCGTCCTACCATCTTCCGCCATGGCGACTGCTGCCGTTGTCGGACAAATCCTGGGCCACTACCGCCTTGTGCAGAGGCTCGGTGGCGGCATGGGAGTGGTGTACGAAGCTGAAGATTTAGAGCTCGGTCGCCATGTTGCTCTTTGCTGCACTACCTAATGGCGCCGCCCGCAGAATCCGAGACAACCACTTCCGGGATGAATCGTGTGCTGATTCTTCTCGGCCTTTCCATCTTCGTCAACTATATCGACCGCGCAAACCTCTCAGTAGCTGCGCCTTTGGTGAGAGCCGAGCTTGGCCTATCGGCGACTCAATTAGGGGTTCTACTTTCTGCCTTCTTCTGGACGTATGCTTGTATGCAACCTGTTGCAGGGTGGCTGGTAGACCGTTTCGATGTGAAGTGGGTGTTCGCCATAGGCTTTTTTGTGTGGTCGGTAGCGACGGCAGTTACAGGAGGAGTGCATGCGTTTGCACTATTCCTGCTCATGCGTGTAATCCTGGGTGTTGGCGAATCGATTGCGTATCCGTCGTACTCCAAAATTTTCGCTACCTTTCTCGCCGAGAACCAACGAGGCGCAGCCAACGCGATCATCGGAACGGGACAAGCGTTGGGGCCGGGGTTGGGAATGTTCTTCGGGGGAATGATGATCGCCGGATTTGGTTGGCGCATCTTCTTTATCGGACTCGGAACAATGAGCCTGTTCTGGCTTATACCCTGGCTTCGATGGGTGCCGCGTGCCAGCAACACACATGTCGGTGGGGTAGTCACAACACCTCCTATAACCGAGATTGCCCGGCAGAAATCAGCCTGGGGGGCTTGGATCGGCCACTTTTGCGCGGTTTATGCGCTCTATTTTCTGTTAACTTGGCTGCCCTCTTATCTTGAAGAAGAGCGTCATTTTTCTCCCCATCGCATGGCTCAAATTGCAGGGGCAGTATTTCTCACAATGGCGGCTTCTTCTCTCATTTGCGGATACCTTTGTGACGCTTGGATCGCAAGAGGTGCAAGCCCTACACTCGCTCGGAAGACCTTTCTGGGAACGGGTTTGATTTGCACAGGAGTGTTTCTGACCCTGTGCGTGCTGGCGTCACCCGCCGTGTCGATTGTGTGCCTGCTTCTGACGGGAGCATCGTTGGGGACCAACTCCAACATAAACGCGATTGGGCAGACCTTAGCAGGAAGTACGGCTGCGGGTAGATGGATGGGCTTACAGAATTGCGTGGGAAACTTGGCTGGATGGGTAGCTCCTGCGCTTACTGGAATTCTGGTGGGGCGTACGGGTCACTACTCTTGGGCTTTCTTGATTACCGCTGCGGTCGTCTGGGTCGGAGTTCTCGATTGGGTCTTCATAGTCGGCCGGGTTGAGCCGATAGCTTGGGAAAATCGCCAAGAAGGCTTTCCAAGGCTTGCGGCTGCGGAAGATCGCTGTAATTCATATTGAGCCGCCTAATGTCAGGAGAATCAGGGTTAAGTGTAGTCGCCGATAGCACTCAGGATCTCCCGCAGTGGGCGCAACGGCCTAGTCACGACACTTTGAGGCCGAGGATGCCCAACCTTCCATTCTGTGATCTTCGTCACATTGGGTCGCCCCCGATGGAGCTAACATTTCAGCCCACATGAAAGCCGCCGTCTATAGCAAGGCTGAAGCGGGAAAGGTCCTCGAGATCAGGGACCTCGATCAACCGCTTCCGAAGGACGATGAAGCGCTGCTGCGGGTTCGCGCGGCGTCGGTGAATCCGCTGGACTGGCGCATGAAGACTGAACGTCCCGGGGTGGACGTAGCCGGCGAGATCATAGCCGTGGGCAAGCACGTGAGGCAGTTCAAGCCCGGAGACGCCGTCTTCGGCGGGGGCAAAGGTTCGTTTGCTGAGTACGTTTGTGCTCGCGAATCCAAGTTGGCGTCAAAACCCGAAAGCGTGAGCTTCGAGCAAGCGGCGGCAGTGCCGATCGCGGGGATAACCGCCTTGCAGGCGCTTCGGGACGCAGCACACCTTCAGGCGGGGCAGAAGGTGTTGATTAACGGCGCAGCCGGAGGGCTCGGGACCTTTGCCGTGCAGATCGCGAAGTCGTTCGGCGCTCATGTCACCGGCGTTTGCAGTACGAAGAATGTCGAATTGGTGCGCTCGCTCGGGGCGGATCGTGTCATCGACTACACCTGCGAGGATTTCACTAAAAACGGCGAACGCTACGACCTGCTTCTCGATAACGTGGGAAACCGCAGATTGTCGGCCATGAAGTCTGTCCTGCGTCCGAATGGCAGGTGTGTGATCGCCGGGGCGCCAAAGAAAATGTCGGCAGTCTTTACCTGGTTGCTGAAAATATTCACGCGGTCGTTATTGTTACGACAGAACTTCAAATTCCTCATTGCGAATATCAATCGCGACGACCTGACGACGGTTGGAGAACTGATCACGGCTGGAAAAGTAACCCCGATGATCGATCGACGCTACCCGCTGAGCGGAACGGCCGACGCCATGGCCTACGCAGAAGAGGGACACTCCCGAGCGAAGGTCGTCATCACATTTGAGTGTGGATCCGCTGCCCTTTAAGGCCTCTCACGTCTGCAAGACGGTCGATCGGCGTATCTGGTGAAATCCCGATATTGCTCAGAATGCAGCCGCGCCAAACCACCCGGCGCTAAGGTGAGCCGATGCTTAATGTCAGCGCCGGGCTAAGTGCGCACGGGCCGAACATTATCAGAAAGCGAAAAACCCGCCGAAACCGTGTGAACCATCGACATAGTTTTGCCTAATGCGTGACCACGAACTCCACGGATACCGGAGAGGGAACGTCGAGAGTGTGCCTAGTCGGCAGCAGACGGCCTGTCTTGAGATTCACGCGAAACACAACGACGTTGTTGGAGTCCTGATTGCCCACGAGCAGAAACGATCCGGTAGGGTCCAGCGCGAAACCGCGAGGCGTTTTTCCGGTGGTTGGAGCGTACTCGAGGTTGGTGAGCTTCCCATCGGCGGCAATCGAGAACACGGCTATGCTGTCGTGGCCGCGATTCGAGGCGTAAAGAAATTTGCCGGAGGGGTGCACGGCGATCTCAGCCGCTTCTTTGCGTCCATGGAAATCGGCGGGAATGCTGGAGATGGTCTGCAGTGGACTCAACGTGCCCGCTTGTGCGGAATAAGCAAATCCCGTGACTGCCGACCGCATCTCCTCGAGAACATACAGGAACTTGCCATTGGGAGTGAAAGCAAAGTGGCGGGGACCGGACCCAGGATCCACCCTGGCGTAAGGTGGATTGTTTGGAATGAGAGTTCCGGCGGCGGGCTCAAATCTGTACACGAGCAATTCATCCAGTCCGAGATCGGCGGCGATAGCAAATCGATTGTCGGGAGAGACTCGAATTTGATGAGCGTGAGGACCCTGCTGTCTCTCGGGATCGGCGCCGTGGCCCGTGTGTTGGATCGAGGCGGTGGCTGTGCCCAGCTTCCCATCCTTCAAGACAGGTAAAACCGCGACGCTGCCGGAGTCGTAATTCGCGACCAGAACATGCTTACCGGTTTTGTCGAGATCGACATAGCAGGGACCCGCACCCTGCGAAGAAACTTGATTCAGGAATGTCAGCTTGCCGTCGTCGCGATGGATTGAAAAAGCGGTGATGGCGCCGCTATCCTTGTTGTCATAATCAGAAACTTCGTTAACCGCGTAAAGAAAATGGCCGCTACGATCCGCAGCCAGATACGAGGGATTCTTTGTCGCAGCGGCAAGTTGCGGCTCGCTGGTATGGCCGGTTGCGGAGTTGAACCGGAAGACGTAGATGCCCTTGCTGGCCGGACCGGTATAGGTACCGATGTAAACCAGGTACGAAGTTTGCTTCTTGGTGTTGGTTTGGGCATTCAGAAGAGAAGTGGCAAGCAACAGAATTGCGGTGGCGATGGTTTTGTATGTGTAGCAGCGTGATCTCATCTGGTCAGCTCGTTTTCTTTTAATTTTCCGCTACGGTTTCACTTGCATCTGCGGCGAGGCTCAGACGGCACGAACAGTAGCGGGAAAGCGACGATCGCGCAAGATTTGGGGTTCAGATCGTGAGAAGCAACCCGAGCAAGGGACAGGTTTAAGTCGTGAGAACAGCCGAGTCTTTACTCGCGGAGCTAGACCTCCAGCCTTCAAGTTGCTCGGCTGGAAAACCAGAACCCTCGGATACTGCGCGCCGCCCTCAGTACCTTTCGGCCGTAAAAATCGGAGCAGATCCGGGGACCCAAATGGTGCCACCGGCTGTTACCGCGGAGGTCGTCGTGTTAAATCCATAGATTTGCACGAAATAGCCTGAACCGGATCCGTTGTTACTTCCATAAAGAAGCGTGCCGTCGGGACTGAATGGGCCAAACCAGTTTAAGGGTACGGAATTGCCGGTAGCGACGATTCGCTTCTGACTCAACTCGACCTTGTCGATCTGGTAGATGTTCGAAGAGTCCCGCATGAAAAGATATTTTCCTGAGGGGTGCACCAGTCCGGTGTCGTACGCGCACGCGTGGAGCATTTCTGCCGTACAACTCAAAATTGGATGACTGGTGTTGGGGACGCGTGGGTAGATGTCCACGTAATTGATGCCTTGCTGAAAGTCATTGGGCATGACGAGGTCGAACATCAGGCCGCCGATGAAGTGGATCGACTCAAATCCTCCGCTGCCATCGATCCAGTTGTAGATCTGGACGTCCGGACCGAGTGCGCCGGTTTGCGAGTTCAAGGTGCGTTCATAGTAAGTTGCACCCTCCGTATCCCGGTTGTAACAGATAACTGCGTCATACAAAAACGTGGCATGAGGGTTGAAACCGACGACGTTTAACGCGCAATCTTTGCCACTCGGATCCACATCCAGAAGATATTTCTCTTGCACTACCGGCTGAGTGATCCTTCCTGTGTTTGGATCGACCAGGAAGCGCCTGAGTGAAAAAGTAGCTTGATAGCCGTTGTAGTAGGGAATCCTGGTAACCGCGTAAGCGAAATCCGCCCGTGGATCGAATTGCAGATCCCAAAGACCATTCACCTTCATGGCTTGAGTCGGCGGACCTTGCGGCGCGCCAAAAGCATCGGTTCGGAAAACATAAAAGTGCTGGTTGAACTGGGCGTCGTCCGCGATAAGGTAAAGAAA
>DASUWH010000058.1:0-6845 GCA_036378535.1 Terriglobales bacterium
TTGCTCTGTCATGAACATGCGGTCTGCCGGGTCGCACCACATGTGGAGTTCGTGGACGGTGCGGCCCAGCACTTCACTTCGTGAATAACCATACCGGCGCTCAAAGGCTGCGTTCACATCCACAAAGCGTCCCTCTCTCAACGTAGTAATCGAGAACGGACTAGGGCTGGAGCGGAAGACTTTCTCAAACTTGTCACTCGAAGCTCCGGGCTTTTCATGCACCTCCGCCAGGGCCGTTTCCGCCTCCTGAAGATCGACCAAGCGCTTTTGCAGTTCCGTCGCATACAGGTCAGCGGTTGAATAGAGACGGGCGTTTTGAATCGCCGCTGCGGCAGGAATTGACAGTAGTTCCGCCCGTCTGAGGTGATCCGCTGTGTAGCGGTTCGGATCCTTATGTCCGATCGAGAGAAACCCCAAATATTCATCGGAAGCCTTGAGTGGAACCGAGAGCCAGGAACGCAGGTGCGCATGGCCGTTGAAGGTTTGCCAGTCTTTTTCTCTGCTTGTGTCAGGAAGAAGGACACTCTTTTGTTCTTCCAGGACCCTTTTCAAAAATGGGCACTCATCAGCAATGAGAGTCAGCGGATGTCCCGGGTGATACTTCGGGGAAGCTTTCGGCCGCTCCGGGATTTCTCTCTCCCCCAGCGCCAACAGGTGAGGACCGCCTTCAGGGACGATTACGCGGGCGGTGGTGTAGGGGACTAACTCTTCCAGAGAGCGCAGCAATGCCTCCATCACTGAATCCATGTGGAGATCTTGCGTCAGGGATAGAGTCGCCTTGCGCAATGCATCGGCCTCGGCTCGTGCCGCTTCCGCGATCCCTAAGTTCTTAACAACTTCATCTTCGGCGTGCTTCTGTTCGGTGATGTCCTGGGCTGTGCCGACGAGCCGCCAGATTCTTCCGGCAGCATTGCGCATCGGAAATCCGTGAACCCGGACCCAACGAACGTCCCCATTCGGGAGCGTAATCCGGAAACGCTCATCGAACTTTCCGGTTCTGGTCGCCTCGTCCAATCTGGCGAGTACACGCACACGGTCTTCGGGATGAATGATCTCCTCATAAGAGGTTGGATTGTCCAAGAGGCTCCTGCGTGTGCGTCCGGTAATCGCCTCGTACGCCTCATTCACCTCCAGAACTTTCTTCGAATCGGCATCAAGCATCCAGAAAATCTCCTGGATATGGCTGGCCATTTGCCGATAACGCTCTTCGCTCTCCCGGTGCTCCCGCACCCCTCGAATCAAGAACCAGGTCCCGGCCAGTATGACGACGACAAAGCCCAGAGCTTCGACGAAGATGACGAAGTCAGGCAGTTGCTCGCCGCGAAGCTTCGCTTGGATCACAACGAAGAGAAGAATTGCAGCCAAGAGAGGTATGAGAATCGAGAAAACCACGCCCGCCTTGTTGCGTGGTCTAGCCTCTTTCCCGAGAATGCCCGGTCGCACCATATCGCTGCCGCTGCCAGGGTCTGATGAAGGCAGTTAACGCGTGCCCTGCCATGGCGTAGCGTAAACCAATTGCGCCGGTTGTTCTACCGGAGGACCTTCGGCGCAACAGCTGGCCTAGAATAGACCTATGCCGTTGATTCGCAATTGCCCTGCTTGTGGCAGGTCCAATCGAATACCCGCAAGGCATGTCGCCGATATGGGGAAATGCGGTGCGTGCAAAGCGGAATTACCCGCAGTGGGCGAGCCCATCGAAGTCAACGAAGAGGAGTTCCATGAGATCGTTCGCGAGAGCAAGGTCCCGGTCTTAATCGACTTCTGGGCTTCCTGGTGCGGACCGTGCCGGGTGGCCGCGCCTCACGTGGCGCAAACCGCCCGCGATCTCGCCGGACGTGCGGTCGTGCTGAAAGTGGATACAGAACGCTTCCCACGACTGGCTGCACAATACAATGTCCGCAGCATTCCCAATTTCGCAGTGCTCTCGCAAGGTCAGCTTCAGTTCCAGCAGGCAGGCCTGGTGGACGCAGCCACCATGCAGAGTTGGCTCACACGCGCGGCATGAAGGCAGAGAAAAAGAACTCCCGTGAGCTTCGCCCGATCGGGGTGATCCGATCGAAAATCAAACTGCGCAGCAAGGCGCCCAAGCAGGGTTCCGAAGGCGCTCCTGACGTCTGGCTGGAGGTTCATCGATTCGCCACGCCAGCCTTGGATGGACTGGCGGTAGGCGACGAGCTCATCGTCTTAACCTGGTTACACCGGCACTCCGGGATACTCTGAAAGTCCATCCGCGTTCAGACCCGAAGCGGCGCCTCACAGGAGTATTTGCGACCCGATCCCCGGATCGGCCCAATCCGATCGGCCTTCATCAAGTCACGGTACGCAAAATGAGCAAGAAGCGTTTGCGAATCGGTCCAATGGAAGCGATCGATGGCACGCCGGTCATCGACATCAAGCCAGTGCTATGTAAAATTCGAAAGGCCTAACTGTTATTGGCTGCGGTGTCGTGAGCTGCAGATGGTCGTGCTACTATCTTGCCCTGCAGCCGCTTGTGAGGCCGATCCCGCAGGCATGAGCTCCGGCGAGCCGTCCGCGACCTAAGCCCACGGGCGGCTTGCTCCCAATCCCGTTTTAATCTTCTACTCTGGCTTGTCCCAGCCGTTCAAGCGAGGCCACCAGCGGCTAACGTTCCGGCAATACGCCTCGTACTCAGCACCAAACTTCCGGCGGAGCGTCGGCTCTTCATACAGGATTACGAACAGATGCACGCCGAGAGCAACTACTGCGACGGCGGCAATCGCCAGTAGGTTAGCGTTCCCGAAGACAATCCACAACCCGATCCAGCCAACTGCGAAGCCCAGATACATGGGATTGCGCACGTGCCGGTAGAAGCCTACAACTACGAGGCGCTGCGGCGGCGCGATTGGCGCCGGGGTGCCGCGCCCGGTCCAGCCAAAATCCCAAACGCAGCGCAGGGCAATTGCGAATCCCAACACAGACGGCAGGGCTGCGAGCCAGCGCCAGTGTGCTGTACCCGCCATCTCCACTCGGAACCCGAGCCATTGCGGCAAAAGCCAGAACCACAGCGAGAAAAACGCTGTGCCTACGGCTAGTGCAGCTATCGCTATGGGCCAGTGCTGTTCATGCGGGCTTACCGGAAGGTTTCCGGGATTTGGGTTTGTCATCATTCCCTCCAATTTGCACTTACATCTTGGCTACTCTGCTATCCCTGCAACTCGATTGCAGAAGCCGATCAGGTACTTCCAGACCAGGTAATAAACGATCAACGCGAAAGGAAACACAACCACGAGAAATGCAAAGTGGATCTGTACCACGCCGAAATAAGTGAAGCCGGAGTGTGTGGTATGCAGAAAGCCCAAGCCGCGGCCGAGCAGGAATCCCGCCGGAGCGATGATGAAGGGCAAAATGGCGCCGTGAATCCCGAGCGGGAGGCGTGTGCGTGCGCGAGAAGCCAGGTGCAACATATTCCAAACTCCAAACAGGTTCGGGATGATCGCCATCGGGAAAATGATCACTCGCTCCACCGGGACCGGGATGTTGTAGACAAAACGCGCGATGAAGAATGCCGTCAGGGGGATTAGCAGAAGCGGCGTCGGCACCGAGATCCCTGCCATGTAGGCGCGCAGATATGGATGGTTGTTCATAATCCCTCCCTCTTACTTACAGGTGGTACGCGAACACAAGAACCAACCGCGGAAAAGCCAAGAACATCACGGCGCTTAAACCAACCAGGGCCCAGTCATACCAGGGCACCCCAACTTGCCGAGCATCGAGTCTGCGCAAAACGTCTGGCCACAGATCCCGCCGAAGCTCAGTGTTGACTGGGGGGAAGGATTGCTTTAGCGCTTCGCGAATCTGGCGGTCATTGTGTTCGGTCATGTATTTGTCCTCATGTTCTTTCATTCAGGCCTGATTCCAGCCTGACTCAAGCGCTTGCGCAGGATGCGAACCGCTCGAAACACGCGCAGCTTCACCGCACCCACTGACGTTCCCAACGCACTGGCAATTTCGTCGTAGGGCAGTTCCTCGACCAAGGCGAGCGTTGCCGCCACCTGCAACTTGGCCGGCAAACGGCGAAATGCCTGCCGGATCCTCTCGCGAGTTTCGCGCTGTAGGAGAGGATCAGGGCACGGCCCTCCCGCAGGCTCAGCCGCAAAACTCTGCTCCGGCCGGTTGCGCCGCAAATGGTCGATCGCCAAGTTGGTGGCGATCCGGCGTGCCCAGGCACCGAAATTGCCATCCGGGCGAAACCGGTACCGCGCGCGGTAGACGCGCCAAAGAGTTTCCACGGTCAAATCCTCGGCAACGCCTGGGTCACGCACAATACGCACGGTCCAGGCGTAGATGTCACCCTGAAACTGACGTACCAACGTCTCGAACGCATCGATCTCGCCATGCGTGAACCGCTGGAGCAGATCCATGAGCTTCTCTACCCTGTATTACGGGATATGAATACGCAGGTTACAGGTTTTTTGAGCGCCCACGAAAGCCGTAGCCGACCACACTGTGACTCACTGAAATCGTGCTATATTGGTATCGAAGATGACTATTAAGACCAAATCCATGATGAGACGGCGCGTCAGTCGCGCTCGGCCTTCGGGATTGGTCTGTCCATAGCACTCTAAGTTCAGATTCAAATTCTCGAAGGCTCCGACAAAAGTCGGGGCCTTTTGGTTTTTGCGGATGTTTCTTGGCCGGTAGCCAAGCTGGAAAGGCACGTGACTGTTAATCACGCCATGCGCAGGTTCGAATCCTGCCCGGCCAGCCAGATTTCAAAACGTGGCTCGCTAGTTCAGTAGGAAGAACGCGGCTCTCATAAAGTCGTCGTGGATGGTTCGAATCCATCGCGAGCCACCAGTGGAGGGGCCTCCGGGAGGAGCAGTGCCTTATAAGCACTTCGGCGCCAGATTAGCGCGGCTAGGCAGGTTCGACTCCTGCACCCTCTACCAGAGTTTTGCGCCGGTAGTTCAACGGACGAGAACAGTTGGCCTACACCCAACAGATGCGGGTTCAACTCCCGAACGGCGCACCAGGCAGGATTAGCTCGAAGGTCGAGCCCGCGATCGATAATCGCGAGGAGTTGGTTCGATTCCAACATCCTGCACCAATTTGTGTTGAATACGGGTGACTGGCAGAGATGGCTGATGCACTCGCCTCTTAAGCGAGACCAGGCTGGTTCGATTCCAGCGTCACCCACCAGACTTTGCGGGATTGGCAGATAGGGATATGCACTCGCCTTTTAAGCGAGACGAAGCAGGTTCGATTCCTGCATCCCGCACCAAGAGTGAGTAAAAAAAAGGCGGCATAGCATAACGGACGAATGCGCCGAGCTTCTACCTCGGATGATGAGAGTTCAAATCTCTCTGCCGCTTCCAACATAGGGATGTGGTCCAACGGATGAGGGCGCAAGGCTACGAACCTTGAGATCAGAGTTCAATTCTCTGCATCCCTACCAGATTTCGTTCGGCTCGCGTGGTCTAAAGCATGATGACGCTTCGGTCCTAACGAAGAGATCCGGGTTGGATTCCCGGCGCGAGTTCCAGAAGGGCGGGTAGTGTAACGGAACAACACGGTAGCGTCCGAAGCTGCAAATCCGAGTTTGACTCCCGGCCCGCCCACCAACTCTCCAAGTAGACCGCGAGCCGAGCCGATTCAGCTTTTTGATTTCCGGTTTGTCCGTGACTCGGAGCTGCTTGATTCTCCACGAGCATTGCGGAAGTCAAAACAGGAGAGCATCGACCCGCGAAGCTCTCCTGCTGATTGGCGAACAGTTAGCCAGCTTTGGTGAAGCGCGCATCTGACATCGACATGCGTGATCGCAGCGATCGGAAGCCAGTGCGAATCTCTTCAGAGAGGAATTTCGGCTGTTCAAAGGCCGCAAAGTGCCCACCTTTGGGCAGCCGGTTGTAGTGGATGAGCTTAGGATACGCTCTCTCCGCCCAACTCTTTGGAGCAGGGTAGAGTTCGTCAGGGAAGACGCTCACCGCAACCGGGATGGAGACGCCTTTGGCATTGAAATACCCTTTGCCAAAATACTCCCAATAGAGACGTGCGCCAGAAAGCGCCGTGTTGGTCAACCAGGCGATCGTGATGTTGTCGAGGATGTCATCGCGCGTAAGGCCCTCGGCTTGTCCTTGGAAGACGCGTGCGATTAGTTCGTAGCTGCGTGCGTCGTGATCAAGGAAATAAGCCGCCAGGCCGACGGGTGAATCCGCGATTCCGTACATTGTCTGCGGTCGCAGCCCCATTTGGTATCCATAGGCAATTCCCTTTTGATATACGAACTGCAGACGCTCGTAAGCGATCTTTTCATCAGCTGAGAGACCTGATGGTGCCGGCGCACCGGAAAAAGCCGCTTGGTCAATCTCTGCTGGAAAGATGCCAGGCATGTTGGTGTGAATGCCGAGGAGTTCCGGAGCCGCTTGCACGCCCATCAGGTCGGTGACGACAGCGCCCCAGTCGCCGCCTTGCGCCACGAATTGTGTGTATCCGAGGCGCTTCATCAGCGTGACCCAGGCGCGCGCTATACGGTCGGGGCCCCAACCGGTAGTGGTCGGTTTGCCTGAGTATCCGTAGCCCGGCAGTGACGGAACCACCACGTGGAATGCATCGGATGCATTTCCACCATGTGCCGTAGGATTGGTCAGCGGATCGATGATCTTCATCTGTTCGACGATCGAGCCCGGCCATCCGTGCGTAACGACCAACGGCAACGCATTTTCGTGTTTTGAACGGACGTGCAAGAAATGAATGTCCAGTCCATCGATCTCTGTGATGAATTGGGGTAGGGCGTTCAGTCGCGCTTCAACTTTCCGCCAATCGTATTCTTTTGCCCAATAGCTCGCGAGCGCTTGAGTCGTAGCGAGCTGTACGCCTTGCGTGGC
>DASUWH010000059.1:0-185407 GCA_036378535.1 Terriglobales bacterium
TCACTGACGCTGCGGCAGTTCGAGAGCCCAGGGTCGCAGACGTCTCCGGTCAGGCTAAGCGTAGCCTTGGGCGCGCCCTGATAAACGATTCCGAATTCAAAGGGCACAGTGAAACGCTTGCTGCTGCGCGGCAGAAGATTACCCCACCCTACCGTGAAAGAAGGGCCCGCCCGGTTGAAATCGAGTTTGCCGGTTCCTTTGACGGGATTGGCGGGGTCGCTAACAAAACTGGCTCCCCCGAGGGTAAAGCTCTGGCCGCCGGGCACGGATGAATCCGCCGTGAGGGGCGAAGTCAGGTAGGTGAGGAATCCTGGACTGATGTGAAAGCCGCCGCTAAAAGGAAAGAAGTCATAGTGGGCTTCGATACTACGGAAAGCAATGTCGGCGTTGTAATGAATATTATCTTTATCGAAGCCCCGGCTGTAGCTGATCGCGTTAAATCCGAAACGCACATTCGAGCGGTGAGTCACCGGAGTGGCAACTTCAATTCCGGCACCCAGGGTTGAAAACTTAAGACCTATGGCTGCCTTGGCTGAGGTCTCCTTATAAACCGATTGAGCCGCCCCTGGGTGCGGGAGAGCCAAGACCAAGGTTAGAACCACCGCGATGGCGAGATTTTTCATAAGTTCTCCTGACACTTCAGTTGGTGGTGGTGTACATCAGCGGGCAGGCTGCAAGCGCGCGAGTACCGCTCCGCTGAGACCGACGCAGCGCACGGGAGGTTCTAAAGCCAGCTAATAAAAAAAACGTTACGCCAACAGCCATTACTTCGCAATACTCCAAAGTAGAAGCACCGAGGTGCTTGTGATTACCAGGCGTGCTTCATGGCGCCGGCAAATTTCTCAGCCGGCAAGGTGTTCAGCACGTCTGGTTTGGTAAGCCAGGCGCGGCGGGCCTGCACAACGCCGTAGCGGATTTTCTCCATGTGGGAAGTGTGGTGGGAGTCGGTGTTGATGACGATCTTAACGCCGCGTTCTTTGGCCATGCGCAGGTGGCGATCATTCAAATCGAGGCGATCGGGATAGGCATTCAATTCCATCGCGACCTTGCGTTTCGCGGCCGCCTTGAGGACCGCGTCCATGTCGAAAGCGTAAGCATCGCGGCGAAGAAGAAGGCGTCCGGTGGGATGCCCAATGATGGAAGTGTTTGGGTTCTCGATCGCCCGGATGAGGCGATCGGTCATTTTGGCGGGCTCCTGGTTGAACTGGGAATGTACGCTGGCAATGACGATATCCATTTCCGCCAGAACCGAATCGGACAGATCCAGCTCGCCATCGGCCAGGATGTCGACTTCGATGCCGGCGAAGATCTTGATTCCGTCGATTTGCTGGTCTGCCTGGCGTATGCGCTGGATGTGCTCCAACGCGCGCTTGTCGTCGAGGCCGTTGGCGAAGGCGAGGTTTTTGGAGTGATCGGTGATGGCCATGTATTGGTAGCCGCGAGCACGCGCTGCTTCGGCCATTTCCTCAATCGTGCAGCGGCCGTCGGTTTCGACGGTATGCATGTGAACATCGCCCTGCAGATCGCTTTCCGCAATCAGGGCGGGCAGAGCGTGTTGTTCCGCGGCCTCGATTTCGCCAGTGTTTTCGCGGAGCTCGGGTGGTATGTAATCGAGCTTCAGTTTGCCGTAGATATCTTCTTCGGTTGCTCCGGCTACTGGAGTATTGTCGTCCAGCCGGGCCAGGCTGTACTCGCTGAGAGTGAATCCCATCTTCAGGGCGCGTTGGCGCAGGGCCACATTGTGGGACTTGGATCCGGTGAAGTATTGCATGGCTGCACCAAAAGACTGAGGGGCCAGCGTGCGCACGTCCACCTGCATATCCGAGCGCAGCCGGAAGCTGACCTTATTGTCACCGCGGGCAATCACTTCCATAAGGCCGGGCAATTTGATGATGTGGTCGAGCAAATCGCGGCGCTGGCCCTCATTGACACAGCATTGACCCGTAACCAGAACGTCGAGGTCTCCGACCGTTTCCCGTCCGCGACGCAGTGACCCTGCGGGCGTGATCTTGTCGATGCCGTCGAATTTCGCAAGGTGTTCGGTGAGCTTGTTGGCCTGGATCTCAGCCGCATCCAGGAGAAAGCGTCCTGCAATCCGGCGATAATCCTGGATTGCCTTGAGGATTTTTTGCTCATGCTTTTCACCCATGCGAGGCAGGGTCCGAATTTTGCCTTCGGCAGCCAGCTTTTCGACGCCCTCCAGGTCGGCCACCTGGAACGCGCTCCAGATTAAGGCAATCGTTTTTGGCCCGAGCCCCTGGACCCGCAACAACTCCAGCATGGAGGGACGATACTTGGCGAGCAATTCGGCATGCAGCTTGAGTTGGCCCTGCTTCAGCATCTCTTGCAGGTTCAGCAGCATGCCCTTGCCGATCCCGGGCACCTCCAGCAATTTTTTGGGTTCCCCGATCAACTCAGAGACCTGCTGATCGAGCGCCTCGATGGCCTCCGCCGCGCGGCGATAGGAGCGGATCCGGAAGGAATCCTGGTTGTCGATTTCCAGCAGGTCGGCAGTTTCGTAGAGCAGCCCGGCCAGGGCTTTGTTGTCCATAGTGACGAGGAGAATTGTATCTTGCGCGCACGCGGTTGTGCGCTCGCGTCGGCTACAAGCGGTGAGAGCCCGGCGGAGAAACCGGTGGGACGAGAGCTAAGAAGACTCTGATTAAGTACGGCAGCAACAAACGCAAGGTCCCCTCGGCTCCGCAGAATTGCCTGAAAAGCGGCAATTCTGCTGCGCTCGGGATGACAGAAATAAACTTAATCAGAGCTTCCCTAAACCTAGGCGCCCTTGGTTACGTTCGCTGCCTGGGGGCCTTTCTGGCCCTGAGCGATCTCGAATTCTACCTGGTCGCCTTCCTGCAGGCTTTTGTAGCCTTCCGAGACGATGGCGCTGTAATGGACAAATACATCGGCGCCCTCTTCCCGGCCGATAAACCCGTAACCCTTGGCATTATTGAACCACTTCACAGTACCCTTCATACGATCCACTTACGTGCCCCCTCTTACAGGCACGCGTCGTGTCACGATACGTGTCTGTCTGGGGTATTTTGCTGCCACTTTAGAGTTACTGTCAATAGGTAAGTCAGTTTTGGCCAGTATTCATGCGGGTTTTCTGGCCATGTACTTCTGGAGCCAGAGCACGCCGGAGATAGTTTTGCCGTCCTGTATGGTGCGAGCCATAACCTTATGTATGGCATCGGACAATGGAAAAAGGCGCTTGCGAATAGCTTCATCGCTCTCGGGCTGGGCCTTGCCGCGACGGAGACCACGGGCAAGATAGATGGCCATGGTTTCGTCCATAAATCCCGGGCTGGCGTAATACTTCAGGGCTAACTGCCAGTGCGCGGCAGTATAGCCGGTCTCTTCCAGTAACTCGCGCTTGGCGGCGGCCAGCTCGGTTTCACCCTCTTCCACTCTGCCCGCGGGGAGTTCCCACAAAAACTGGTCGGCGGCATAGCGGTACTGGTATTCGAGCAGGACGCGAGGCTCTCGCCGGCTCTCGTCGACGGCCAACACTACAACGGAGCCGGGGTGGCGAACGATGTCGCGGCGAGCGCGGATGGAAGAGGGCTCGATGACCTGGTCGGAGGTGACGAAGAATACTTTTCCGCGAAATACAACTCGGGTTGAGAGTACACGGGCTCTGCGCTTGCGGGTTTTCGGCATTGAAACAATATAAAGAAGCAGTGAGCGGTTAGCACTTGGGATTTGGGATGGGAATGCCGAACGCAAAAGCCGCGGGCAAGAGTGCCCGCGCCACACAAGAGCTGCGGGCAGAAACGCCCGCGCCACATTTTGGCTCGATCCTGCTATCCTGCCGCGCATGGCGAAGCCGAGTATCGCGATTGTCGGCGCTGGCCGGCTGGGTAGCGCTTTGGCGCTTTCCTTACGAGAAGCGGGATATTTGATCAAGGAGGTGATTTCGCTCCCTGGCAAGGTGTCGAAATCTCGAGCGGGCGCATTGGCACGCCGGGTGGGGGCAGAAGCCAATACGATTGCATCGGCGAAGCTGTCGGCCGGAGTGGTATGGTTTTGCGTTCCAGATCGGGAGCTTGCACCTTGCGCGAAGATGCTGGCGCGAGCCGTGAAGTGGAAGGGCAAAATTGGGCTGCACCCGAGCGGCGCATTGGCCAGTTCTGAACTGAACGCTTTGAAAGTCGAAGGAGCCGTCGTGGCGTCCGTCCATCCACTCATGACCTTCGTGACCAAGGTCAGACCTTCGTTGGCAGGTGTGCCATTCGCCGTGGAAGGCGATGCGGCTGCCGTCCGCGTTGCCCGGCAGCTGGTACGAGGCATGGGTGGCGAGGCCTTCGCCATTACGAAAGCCCACAAAGCCGCTTATCACACGTGGGGAGGTTTTACTTCTCCGCTTCTGGTGGCAGCTCTGGCCACGGCTGAAATTGTTGCTACGAAAGCCGGGATGAGCCGAAAGCTAGCTCGTCATCGCATGGAGCCGATTGTCCGGCAAACACTGGCCAATTACTTCCAGAAGGGTCCAGCGGATGCTTTCAGCGGGCCGATCATTAGGGGTGACGCGGCGACGGTACAAAAGCACCTGAAGGTACTGGACCGGGTTCCTGTTGCCAAGCAGGTATATCTCGCGCTGGCGCGCGCTGCAGTCAAAAATCTGCCAGCAAGAAATAAAGGAGAGCTGAGTAGAATCCTACGAGGCTAGTTTTGCTGGAGATTACCTTGTTGTTTGAGGCTAGTTCACAACTTCGGAGTCGCCGGATACCGCACGCCGTTGGGTCTGGCTGAGGCGATAGAGATGATGGACGGGTCCTATACCGCGGCCGATGGGCTGGCCCTTACTGATGGCAGCAGCTACGTAAGCCTTCGCCAGGAGCACGGCCTCCGGAATTCCCCGGCCACAAGCCAGATGGCAGGCAATTGCAGTGGAAAATGCACATCCGGTGCCGTGAGTCGAGCTTGAACGTTGCCTCTCAGCCTTGAAGAGTTGTTGTTCAAAGCTCCCCCGCGAGGCAAAACTCAGGACATCGATCGCCTTTTCTAAGTGGCCGCCGGTGATGACGACGTTCGGCACGCCCATGACATGAAGCTTGCTGGCGGCGCTTTTCATCTGTTCGGGTGCGGAGACCGGCAATCCGGTCAAAGCCGAAGCTTCGTCCACATTCGGTGTTATCACTTCCGAAAGCGGAAGGAGTTTCTCGACAAGCAGCCTGGCGCCGGCGGCGTCGATCAGGTCGGCGCCCGATGTGGATTTCAGAACCGGATCCAAAACGACATGGGGCGGCTTGTTGCTGGTAAGGAAATCGATGACGGTTCGGACGACCTTGCCGGTGCCCAACATCCCAATTTTCACAGCAGCGATGTCGAGATCCCTCGTAAGCTCCTCAAGTGTTTCGCCTACCAGTTCCGGGCTGACGCCAGTAACCCTCTTTACCCCGGCCGTGGACTGGACCGTCAGCGCCGTGATGCAAGCAATGCCGTAACAGCCGTGTGCGGCGATGGTCTTTATATCCGCGGTGATGCCGGCTCCAGACGATGGATCGAAGCCAGCAATAGTCAGAACTACCGGCGGCGCCTGCGGCATACCTGCACTTTACCGAAAATGAGCCGCTGCGCATACTTGTTCCCGCGAGGCAGGGTTACGGACGGCACTGGCAAGAACATGGGTTCAGCTCACAAACAGGGACTTTCGAACTTGCAGCGTGTGTTCCGGAAGATTTAGGCGGTTCTCGCGCTCCGGGGAAGATGGCAAGAGCTCAGTAGTTCGGTGGAATCAGGGCCAACCGGCCATCCTTTTGGAATAAGCGTTGTAAGGTTATGAATAAAAATGACTTACTGGCCAATCATCGTAAGTGATTGATTCTGGGTGCTCGCGTAAAAAATTCTCTGTGCGGCGTTTCGCTACCATTACTATTTGATACATAGTTAAGTCCTTTAATTGCCTTGCCGCTGCTACAAAACCCCAACGTAAACATAGGTTTATAGAACTTGTAATTACTTAATAGTAATAGAGTTAGCCATGATTTCGGGTTGACAGCCGTTTGGCCCCCCAGTAGCATCTGACAAATTCCGGATTCACGGGTAGGGAGGACGACTTTAGAGATGCGAGGTGACTGAATGCGACGACGAATTGCGAACAGTCTGGCGGTGGTGGTATGTGTCGCCAGCCTGGGAGCCGCCGGAGCCGCTGGGGGCCCAAACAGCTCAGAAGCCGGCACAGCCCAAATCAAACGGAAACCCGAATCAAATCGGGAAGCGAAGCCGAAGCACGCTTCCAAGCCTTATCAGATAGGAACCGCCTCCTGGTACGGGGAATACTTTCAGGGAAGAGAGACCGCCAGCGGCGAGCCTTATGACATGCACGACCTGACCGCCGCGCACCCAACCTTGCCGCTAGGAACCTTCGTCAGGGTTACCAACCTGCGCAACGGACGCTCGGTAGTCCTGCGGGTGAATGACCGGGGCCCGGTGGTCGAGGGACGAATCATCGACGTTTCCTATAACGCAGCGAAAGTCCTGGGGTTCAAAGCCCAGGGCCTGCAAAGGGTCCGCCTGGACCTGGTACCGACCAACACGGTCGCGATGGCATCGCACACGGCACGACTGCCATAATCCCTTTCGTCGATTCGAAGCGGTGGCAACAGGAATGACACTCCCGTTGCCGCCGTTTTCTGTTGTCGGCGCCTTGGCGCGATGCGATACTCCAATTACATCCAAGTCCAAGGGGAACCACCATGGCTGGGCGCCTTAGCATGCTCGCACCGGGTGCCCGATCTGCGGAGCATGCAGTGAAAACCCCGCGTGATCGCCTCATTGTCGCGCTCGACGTCGCCAGCGCGGCGGCTGCTCAGCAAATTGTCGCCGCGGTCGGCGACGCAGCCCAGTTTTATAAAGTCGGTAAGCAATTGTTCACAGCCGAGGGTCCGAAGGTTGTCCGTGATCTGGTTGCTTCCGGACGCAAAGTCTTTCTTGACCTGAAATTTCATGACATCCCTAATACTGTGGCGGCGGCCGTAGCCGAGGCTGCCAAGCTGAATGTCACCATGCTAACCGTGCACGCCAGCGGCGGCGGCAAGATGCTGCGGGCGGCGGTGGAAGCGGCCAGCAAGTCTGATATTCCGCCGATGATCCTCGCGGTAACGGTGTTGACCAGCATGCAGGATTCGGATCTTCCGGGCATTGGCGTGCGGGGAACGGTAGTGGATCAGACGCTACGATTGGCTACCCTGGCGATCACCAATGGCTGTGATGGGATTGTCACGTCCGCTCTTGAGGTCCGCGAGTTGCGAAGTGAGCTGGGGGATGAGTTTGCAATCGTAACGCCGGGAGTGCGTCCGCCGGGCTCGGCCAGGGGTGATCAGGCCAGGGTTGTGACTCCTGCTGAAGCCGTGGCCGCGGGCGCAACCCATATCGTAGTGGGACGCCCCATAACCGCAGCGCCCGATCCCGCAGCTGCCACCAGAGAAATCCTGCAACAGATCAGTTTCTAAGCTATCTTCCGCCGCAGGGGCTAAAGGCTGCGCCTTTTCCAGAATCATTGATGAGACAGCTTTTGAGCAGTCGGCATGCAGAGAGCTGAGATAGTGGTCATGCCGGTAAACACAAGGTCCCTCCACTCGGGCTTGCGCCCTCGGTCGGGATGACAGATTGGATGTTGGGGATGAGGTCTCGCAATTCCAAGAAGTGAAGGTTCCTTTCCCCGGGGCTGAAGTCCGCGTCTTTTCAAAAAGAATTTAGGAGATAGCTTCTCGTTTCGGGTTTACGGGAACTGAGAAGCGAATCCGTTTTTAGAGCTTCTCGTAAAAGTCGCAGGCTGAGCAGGAAATAAAAATTCCGCCAGGTACGCCTCTCTCACGATCTTTGACCCGCTTGACGATGCGGGTTGCCTTGCCACACTTTGGGCAATCGGTGCTCTTGGAAGTGTCCATTACTTTCTTGCGATCCGCGGTTTTGGCGATCTTGGCCATGATTTGAATGACTCCTATTGCAGTATTCCGCCCTAATATTACCGGTCGTTTTAATGGCGGGTGGGCGGGGTGGAACGCTGAAATGCGCTTCGAGGAGGCGAGCCGGCTCGCAACTCTCTTCCGCCTTGGTGATTTTACAGGAATCTTGCAGAAATTGTCTTGCCAGTCCTATCATTCGGTGGCCATGAACGGGTGGTGATCTGGATCACACGGTCCTGTGATTTTGGTGACGGCTGGGGGAGCGCTTGCTTTCTAGACTGAACCCTTCGGAGGTGGTTGTGGTTTCCAAAGAGGTAAATGGAGATTTAGTTACGCTGCGAGTTCAGGGATCGCTAACCGGGCCTGCGGTCGAGCACCTGCAAAAGTGCTGGCGAGGGACGCGGGGCAAGAAAGAGTTTCAGGTTGACTTGCGCGCGGCTCATGAGATCGATGCGCAGGGGCGCCTCCTTATCTCGGAGATGTTCGCCGATGGAGTGGAACTGGTGGTGGGCACTCGTCGCCCTGGCCGCATTCAGTAGCGGTCGTCCAGCGTCCCTATTGTGACCTCTGATTGCGAAGACAGGCGGCAGGAAAGCTCGCACGTACATCCAAAGGCGACCCTCAGGCGCTAAAGCGCTCTTCATTTTCAACAACTTAACGGCACGACTGAAGTCGTGCCCTTCCCAAACCCTGCCCGAGTTGGAGTGCCCTTCCCAATCCCTGCCCGAGCTGGAGTTTTTCCGCAGCCTCAGAAGTTGTGTCCTTCCCAAACCCTGCCCGAGTTGGAGTTTTTCGGCAGGCTCAGAAGTTGTGCCCTTCCCAAAGTTGTGACGCAGATGCCCAGCAACTAATCCTTGTCCAAGGTGTTCTAATAGGGTAGAGATGTGTCTCGGGAGAAATCCTATGAAACGGAGCAACAGCCTCGCGCTCCTGGTATGGGCAGCTCTGGTGTGCTGCCTTTCTGCCCTTCCCGCGCGTGCTGATTCCAGTGTGCGCATTGTGCGCTTAAGCGATGTCCAGGGGACGGTGCAGATTGACCGCGGCACCGGACAAGGCTTCGAGAACGCCTTTCTCAATATGCCCGTCACCGAAGGGGTGAAGCTGAAGACCGGGAACGATGGCCGCGCCGAAGTTGAATTCGAAGACAACACCGTCCTTCATCTTGTGCCGGATAGCGCATTGCAGTTCACCGATCTCTCCTTGCGCGATTCTGGCGCGAAGGTTTCGACCATCAATGTGGAATCTGGCGAAGCCTATGTGAACTTCACGGGCAAGAAAGATGATGAATTCACCGTCACCTTCAAGCATGAAAAGACCACGCTGACGCACGCGGCCCATTTTCGGGTCAGAGCCGACGAAAATACGACCGAGCTTGCGGTATTCGATGGCGACGTTCAGGTGAATGGTCCTGGCGGAGAAGTGAAGCTATCCAAGAAGCAGACGGCAACGTTTGACCTCAGCAATAATGATCAGTACACGGTAGCAAAGAAAATCGAGCAAGATCCGTTCGATGCATGGGACAAGCACGAGCAGGAGTATCACCAGCGCTATGAAGCATCGAATTCTTACGGGTCTCCCTACAGCTACGGCTTGAGCGATCTGAATTACTACGGCAACTACATGACGGTTCCCGGCTACGGCATGTGCTGGCAGCCGTATTTCACCGGTATGGGCTGGAACCCGTACATGGACGGCGCGTGGATGTTGTATCCCGGCTTCGGATACAGCTGGGTTTCGGCGTATCCGTGGGGGTGGACGCCCTACCACTATGGCAGCTGGGTATTTCTGCCGGCGTATGGATGGGTTTGGCAGCCGGGTAATAACTGGGTGGCATGGAATCGTCTGCCGCCGGTGATCAATGCTCCACACAACTACATTCCGCCGCGGCCGCCTACGATCAATCAGCCGTCGATGGTCGCGGTCGGGCGTGGTCCAACATCATCGGACATGATGCCAGGCACCAGGCCTGGATCGAAGCTGACACTGAATGGACCTACGGCGGGAATCGGCGTTCCTCGCGGGATTGCGAACCTGAACCGGGTGAATCGCGACTTCGAAACCCATGCTCAGGCGAGGGTTGGCGTGCCGGGCGGCGCGCGCGGCGCGGCCATGACCGCTACCCCCATCGATCGCGGAGGCCGGGCCATGAGCATGCCTGCCTCAGGTGGACACTGGGGGACGGCGAGCAGCGGCCATGCCGGTTCTTCCGCTGGACACTCCAGCGGCGGTCCGCCGCACCGATAATTTACATTCGAGCCAGCATCGGCGGCCTGCGGGCCGCCGAACTCTTTTCAAGCGACTACGATTCCCGCGTATCCCACTACGGCATCGCGATCACCGGAAATGTCACCCGAGGTGGCGTACTTGATCAGTTCGGCCGATTTGGCGCCGAGAATTCCGGCTGCGGTCAACATCGCGACTGCCGGACCATAGCCGCACATGCTGATGTTCTCGCCGGTAACTACGTCGTAGAGGCCTCGTGGGTCGAGCGCCAGCAGGCGTTCGATGGCACGCGCATCTTTCCTGCGCGTGATGCTGTCGGATTCATAATGGTTCATATCGCTGGAGGCGATGATCAGGACGGGTTTCCCGGAGGCCTTAACGGATTGGCCAACGGCATTGCCGAGCGAGTGCAAGGCTTCAAACCGGCTCGTGCCTACGGCGATTGGAACGAAGGTAAAGCGCTCGCGACGGGCCTGCAGAAATGGCAGCTGGACTTCTATCGCATGTTCATAGCGGTGCGCGCCCGCGTCTTCCTTCAGCAGCGAACATCTCGATTTAAGATCTGAAGCGAGCCCGCTATCAATTCCCGCCTGGCCCAGTGGTGTCTCCCATTCGCCTTCGCTCATGATGGACAGAGGTGTGCCCATACCGGTGTGATTGGGACACAGAATGATGAAGGTTTGCGGAAGTTCAAGGCGAGCGTAAACCGCTCCCGCAACATGTCCGGAGTACATATAGCCGGCATGGGGAGCCACACAGCCGAGCGCGGCGATGGGTTGTGCCTTGGTTTCGGTGAAGGATTTTATCTCGGTGCGAAGCTTGTCTGGGTTACGGGAGTAGAACTGCCCGGCTACGGCGGGATGGCGAACGGTGAGAATGCCCATAAGCGCCTCCTTTCGGAAGAGCGGCTCAGCTGGCCCCGTCGCGGTTGCGGAGCGCACGAAAGAGAGCCGCGGTTTTATCCAGCGGCAGCGCCTCTGCACGAACGTTGGCTTTTACGCCAGCCTGTTCCAGAGCTGCTTTCAGTGCTGCGGGCTCGTACTGCAATTTTAGATTGTTCCACAGGGTTTTGCGCTTCTGGCCAAAGGAAAGTTTGAGGAAATCGATAAACCTGTCTTCGGCCACGCGCAGGCGCTCCAGTTGCGGAGCAATGATTAGGCGAAGCACAGTCGAATGAACCTTGGGCGGGGGATTGAAGGCTGCGGGCGCGAGGGTAAACAGCTTTTCCACCTTGGCGTAGAGCTGAGCGGTAGCGGAGAGCAGGCCGTAGTCCCGGCTGCCGGGTTTGGCCGCAATCCGGTCAGCCACTTCGCGTTGAACCATGATGATGAGGGTGTCGAAATACTTGCGGTATGCAAAGAGCCGCAGCAGGATGTCGGAAGTAATGTAGTAAGGGAGGTTGCCGACCACCTTGGCCGGTTCCGGCGAGTACTCCAATCCGGGGCGGGAATTGCCGGGCTTGGGGCCAAAGATGGTGTCGAAGTCGATGGCGAGGACGTCGCCTTCGATGATTTCGATGTTTGGGGCGAGAGCGAAATGCATGCGCAGCTGCGCGGCCAGAACTTTGTCGAACTCAATGGCGATGACGCGGCGAACTCTGGCGACCAGGCGGCGGGTCAGCACTCCGGTGCCGGGGCCGATTTCGAGAACGGTCTTTTGCGACACATCACCCAGAGCGTCGACAATTTTTTGCGCGGCAGACTGGTCGCGGAGAAAGTGCTGGCCGAGTTTCGGCTTGTGCGTGCGGGAGACTGCCGTAGTAGAGCCTTTTGGCACGTTGACCCTCTTTCCAATCGCCAGTTACACTCGAATTTCACCCAGGACGGCGCCGGCCATGGCGGCGTGTCCATTCGTAACTATGATAGCGTGCGTGGGTGCCGATGGGCGATTTGGGAGGATGTGATCTGATGCATATAGCATTTGTGGCCTCGGAATGCGTGCCTTTTTCCAAGACGGGTGGTTTGGCCGACGTAGTCGGCGCTCTTCCGCGAGCCCTGGCTAACCTGGGACATCAAGTCAGCGTTTATGTCCCCCGTTATAAACAAACCAAGCTGCCGCAGGCCCAAACCGTAGTGCAGAGCATTACCGTTCCTTTCGACGATCGCTACCGTTTTTGTTCAGTGGTGAGCGGCGGCGAACAGCATGGGGTGAAGTTTTATTTCGTAGATTACCCGCCCTATTTCGATCGCGACGCGCTCTATGGAACGCCGGCGGGGGACTATCCGGACAATGCGGAGCGATTTGCACTGTTTTCGCGCGCCGTGTTGGAAGCCTCGAAGATTCTGGGTGTTCCCAATGTTTTTCACTGTCACGATTGGCAATCAGCCCTGGTTCCGGTTCTGTTGCGTACCGTGTACGCAGAGGATCCCGCCTTTCGCGATGTGGGCTGCACTTTTACGATTCACAACATGGGATACCAGGGGCTGTTCCCGTCGGAAATTCTGCCGCTGCTGATGCTGCCCTGGGATCTGTTCACCATGAGCAAGATGGAATTTTTCGGGCAGGTGAACTTTCTCAAAGGGGCGCTGGTCTATTCCGACTTCATTACTACCGTCAGCAAGAAATACAGCCAGGAAATCCAGACTTCCGAGTATGGCTTCGGACTGGAAGGGGTGCTGCGGGCGCGGGCGGCAACGGTTACGGGAATTCTCAACGGCGTCGATTACGACGAGTGGAGCCCGGAGTGCGACAAGTTCACGGTGGCCAAATATTCGGCGAGCGATCTGAGCGGCAAGGCGAAATGCAAGCAGGATCTGCTGGCCGCGTTCGGGGTGACTGGAGCGAACCTCAAACTGCCGGTGATCGGAATCGTCTCGCGCTTCGCAGCGCAAAAGGGATTCGATCTGATATCGAACGTCATGGACCGCCTGGCGCGGGAAGAGATGATCGTGGTGGCGTTGGGCGCCGGTGATAAAGAATACGAGGAAATGTTCCTGCGGCTGAACCGGCAATTCCCGCAAAAGATCGCGGTCAAAATTGCGTACAACAACGAACTTGCACATAAGATCGAGGCCGGCAGCGACATGTTCCTGATGCCCTCGCGCTACGAACCTTGCGGTTTGAACCAGATCTACAGCCTGAGATACGGCACGGTGCCGATCGTGCGCGCGACCGGCGGCCTGGACGACACGATTGAGCCCTGGGATGCGCGAACCGGGAAGGGAACGGGATTCAAGTTTAGCGACTACAGTGGCGAGTCCCTGTTGCTCACGGTGCGCCAGGCTTTGCAGGCGTATCGCGACCAGACGTCGTGGCAGACGCTTATGCGCAACGGCATGGGCAGAGACTTCTCGTGGAACGCGTCGGCGAAGGAGTATGCGCGCGTGTATGAACGCGTTCGGCAGCTGAGGTCGGCGAACGCCGCGTAAAAGTCAAAACCGACCCTCCGCTGAAGCGGAAGGGTGGGGACCCCGCTGTCTAGGATTACTGGTTCCGAAATAGAAAACACAAGGTCTCTCCACTCGGGCTTACGCCCTCGGTCGAGATGACAGTGAGGCTGGTAGAATTCTGGCGCAGGTTTGTCTGTGTCCAATCCGGTCAAAACCATCTTTCATGTCGACATGGATGCGTTCTTCGTCTCGGTGGAAGAACTATCCGATCCATCGCTGAAGGGTAAGCCGGTTGTGGTGGGCGGACAGCGGGACGAGCGCGGGGTGGTTTCGGCTGCGTCGTATGAAGCGCGCAAGTTCGGGGTGCATTCCGCGATGCCATTGCGCACGGCGGCCAAGCTGTGCCCGCAGGCTACGTTCGTCGATGGACATCCTGAGCGCTACCGGGAATGCTCGCAGCGCGTCTTCGAAGTTCTGAACAAGTTCTCGCCGCAAGTAGAAATGGCTTCGATCGACGAGGCTTACCTCGACATGACCGGCACCGAGCGTCTGCATGGGCCGCCTCTGCGCGCGGCGCACGCGCTGCATGGGCGCATGAAATCAGAGACCGATCTCAACTGCTCCATCGGCATTGGCACCTCGCGGCTGGTGGCAAAAGTATCATCGGCGCAGGCCAAGCCGAATGGCGTGTTGTGGGTTGTACCGGGCCAGGAAGCGAAATTCCTTGCTCCGCTCGATGTGCGTGCGATCCCGGGAGTCGGCAAAGTCACTGAACAGAACCTGCATGCCTTGGGAATCAAGAAAGTCGGCGATCTTGCCGGCAGGGATGAGCGATTCCTGGAAGAGCGGTTCGGGAAATGGGGACTGGCCCTGGCCGGGAAGGCTCATGGGAAAGATGCGGGCGGGTGGTTCGACACCGAGGTTGGCGAAGACACCGACGCGAAGTCGATCAGTCACGAGCACACATTTAATGAGGACACGGGAAATCGAGAGCAGCTCGAATCCACTCTGATGCGCCTTTCCGAAATGGTGGGACGGCGTTTGCGGGAAGCCTGTGTACATGCGCGCACGATTCAGCTGAAATTGCGCTACCAAGATTTCACCACTATCACGCGCGCGCACACACTAGCGGCTGGCACTCAACTTGACACTGAGATCTTCGAGCAAATACGGCAGCTGTTCCAAAAAAATTGGCGGCCGGGATCTGCGGTGCGACTGCTCGGGGTGCAAGCGTCCACGCTGGAAGGGCAACCGTCGCAAATCGAGTTGCTCGACCATGACCGGCAGCAACGCTGGAAGCAGGCATTATCGGCGGCCGACCGTCTTCGTGACAAATACGGCGAATCCAGTGTCTCTCTCGCTACCGGAATGAAGGGACGTTTCCGGGAACGAACGCACGAGAACCCGGCAGGTTTGCCAGGAAAGAATCAGGCGAAAGCGGAGCCTACAGAGAAGAAATAGTCAATATTCTCGTCCGGCAGGTTCGTATCGAAATAACAGTCGTGGCTGTTGCCGCTACCCCCGAATCTGTATTTCTCGTCGGAAATCCCCAAGAGCTGCTGCTGAAAGCCATCCCGTGCCCGCTGCTTTGCAACCAATCGGCTGCGGAGGTGAGAAATGCTTTGGACCTTGTTCGTAATTCTGCTAATTGCCTGGCTACTCGGGTTGGTCGGCACTTACCAGATCGGCGCGTTCGTTTGGCTGCTGTTTGTGGCCGCCATAATTGTGCTGATCCTGCAGCTGGCCTCAGGACGCCGGGGACCCGTAGTTTAAGCGGGAGTAGTCACGCCAGGGCGGGTCAGAAATGCTGTAGCCCGTTCGGCCCCCGGGCTGAAGACCGCGAACGCTGAAAAGGCCGGGCAGGAAACCGGTCTTCAGGCGCTAAAGCGCGGACGTATTCTCAACGGCGAAGCGGCACGAGTAAACTCGTGCCCTTCCCAATTTTACTTACTTGGTTTTTTCCCGCAGCCTATGAAGCCGCGCCCCTTCAACCCAGGTGGATCACAGTATTTCTTAAACTGCTCTAGTTTCTGGATCGGAAGTCGGAGCCCACAATTGTGTAGCTTGTAGTAACGAGGGCCGGACTACCGGAATTGCTTCCGGTCGTCCGGCCCGCGCTTTACTGCAACCTGTTGTTATTCTCCGCTCTTATTTGGCCGCTGCAGTGGTTTCGGCTGAGTTAACCAGCCGTGTGAGCCGGGGTAAGAAGGGAGTCACTTCGAAGGGCATTTTCTCGCGCGCCGAGGTCAAGGAGACTGGCTGCGCCTTGATCATTTCGACTCGGTTATCCCAGGCATTGAGCTTGACACGGCCGCCCAGGGGCAAAGCGGCTATCTGATCGACTCGGTCCATCTCCAATTTAGGCGCGCGGTTCATGAGGTTGGCGAGGCGGATAACTACACCTTTTTCCGCGAAAGCATTCCCCAGATGTGGCGTAAGCAGGCTGGTGAGCTGCGGTGCGCGGTAGTTCAGGGCCTTGAGAAACAATCCCCCGGCATCGAGCTTGTCTTTGTAAGGCGAACTAGCCAGAAGTTCCTGCGCTTTCTTGTCTGCCGCCAGCTCTTCTTCCGGGCTGTGGCGGAACCCGAGATTGCTGTAGGTGGATTCATCGGAGAAGAGCATGCGGTCGTTAAAGGCATATTTGCTGCCCAGATTCTGGCCCAGAACGATATGACCGAGTTCATGCGATAGCATCATGGCCAGGGAAGCTTCGTCGGGCAGCACGTCGATCAGACCACGGCTGATAACGATGGTATTGCCGACGCTGAAAGTCTCCAGCGGTGAAGTCAGCATGACGCGGGCGCGGACAGGGCGAGGCAGGCCGATATTGTTGGTGATCAGGAGATTGTTGACGACGGTTTGCAGGATTTTGTCAACTTCGCCAGTGGGAGCGAGCAGGCCGGCGGCCTCCAACCGGTCGACCACGTTGTCTTCCGCTTCCTGCTCGAAAGCGCGGGAACTCTCCACCGGGCTGGCATCCTGAGCGCTCGCGCTCTTGTCGTTTACCGATTCCACCAGCATCTGCGTGAGTTCATCTTCCTGGTGGGATTTTTTCAGATCATAACCCCAGATGCGGGTTTGCGCCTTGAAGGCGACTTCGTTATTTGCCTTATAACTGAAATCCCCTTCTTCGCTGTAGATGTATGCGGGAACCCAGTAGCCGGGAATGAGATTCAAGCGCCAGCTGTCCATGTGGAAGAAGTAGGAATTGCGCGGCCGGGGAGCGTAGGTTCCGTTGAGGCGCACAATATTGAAATCCTGATCCTCCACCCATATGCGGCCTAAGAAACGGCCATTACCAGTGCCTTTCTTGGGAGTCACGTCGAAGACCAGTGTGCGCACGTCTCCGAGGAATTCACGACGCACAAACTGGAAATCGTAGTGTTGCCGGTCGAAATCGTTGCGGTCGGCGAAAATCATCCAGGAGAATCCCAGGGGCTGGTATTGGACTTTGAAAAACTTGGTGAAGCCACCCAGCAGATGCTTCTGAATATTTTCGTCGTTCAGAAAAGTCTTGCGATCGATGGACTCGCTCAGATCCATGCGTCCCAGGAAATAACGATCGTCCTTGGGGACAGCTCCCAACTGCGGATCCGGCTTGAGGTCCTGCAGGTAGGTTTCGACGACGGGAGTGCGTGATTTGAGCATGTCCATGAGCGCATGTTCGCGCGTGATAATGCGGCCGATGAGCTGGTCGGCGGTGGTCACGGCAGGCAGCGCTTGCACCTGAGGCCGAGGAGAAGCGGGTACATCGGTGGAAGAAGAAGCCGGGGCTGAGGTCGAGGGTGCGGGAGCGGCAGTCGCAGGTGCCGATTCGGGTGCTGCTGATTCTGAAACCGAAGAGACTGCCGCTGCCGCTGTGGCTTGGGCGGTCAAGGTCGCCGGGCGGACCTGCGCGGTGTGCGCGTCCTGAGCGAATGCGGCCAGTGAGAACAGCGGCAGAAACATCCATATCCATCGTGAAGCACGCATAACTCGTTCCTCTTTCCTCTTCAGTAAGCCAACTGGAAAAGCACATGGACAATGGCCGTCGAATCCACGGCTTGCCCATGGTCGGTTGCTGCTTTGAAACGCATCTTCGATGCGGCCGCGATAGCCGCTTCATCCAAGCCGTGTCCCAGCCCCCGTACAACCCGATTCACGCGCAGTTGTCCATTGGCCTGAAATAACACTTCCAGGAGAACCTCGCCCTCAAGTTTGAGGCCGCGAGCTTCATCGGTGTAAACCGGATTAGGCTTGAAGGTGATTTCTACCGGCACCCGCAGCGGCGTGGAATCGATGGCAAGCGGTCGAGTGCTGGCTGTGGGAGCGCTGGCTTGATTGGCAAATCCAGCACTTTGAATCGAACCGCGTCCTGAACTGCGTCCATCGCCATTCGATGGAGAAGCGATACCGCTGCCAAAGCCGGCGCTGGCCACGGTGCCTGCGATCCCGCTGCTGCCGCCCGTTCCATTGCCTTTACCCGGGCCGGCCGGCAGATCGAAGGATCCGAGGCTGGCAATTTGTAAACGGGCATTAGGCTTGCCCTGGCCGGGCACTCCGTTGGGATCGCCGAATCCGCCGGTCTGAACTTTCTGCACGGGAGCATTCACCGTGGGGGTTGCGGAACTTCCAAACTCACCAGTGTGCACGATCAGATCGGGCCGGGCGCCACCTGCTTTGAGGATGTTGGGCGCAAGCTGTGGAATGGGCGCGCTTACCTTGGGCGCTTCGACCTCGGGCTGCACTTCGTGCGCACGGATATCCCGGGGAACTACCAGGCGCGCGTTGAGCACGGGTTGGGGCGGCGGAAGCAGTTTCCGCGGGGCAGTTTTGTGCGGCGCCTCTGGTTTTGCTGGCACCAGATCGACGGCCAGCCAGCTGCTGGCGTGAAATTGTATGAGCTGGATTTTCTGCGGAAACAGCAATCCAATATTAATCAGAAGAAGAATAAGAAGAATCACGCTGCCGTAGCCGGTAGCGAATGAACGCCAATTGGTCTGGTGCTCCGGCAGGAGCCCCAGACTGAGAGTGTCTGTGGACGTCGGCATTCCTTATCTCCAACGGGAGTCCCGGGCGCGGGGACCGCTCGGTCAGAAGCTTAAGGTAGGTGAGAAAGGTAACCGGGTAAACGTGACGCCTGCGCATGTACAACGGTAATCAGAGGCTGTCCGGAAAGGAAAAATTCCCGAGAAGGGATGGCGAATAATGGATCGCGGATAGTAAAAACGCGGTATTTAGCTATCCACTTACTGTCTTGTTTCGGGAGAAGAGGAAGAAAACCGGAATTCCCGCCACGATTACCAACGTACCCATTAAGGAGTTCCTGAGATTATCGGTGAAGGTGTAATAAAGGAGGACGGCGGAAGCTGCCACGAATAGCGCGGGCACGATGGGGTACCCCCAGACTTTGTAGGGCCGGAGATTGTCGGCGACGCGGCGGCGAAAAACGAAAATGGTGCTGCTGGTGATCATATAGAAGAGCCACTCCGCAAAGATGGCGAGCGAAAACAATTGCCGGAAGCTGCCCCCCACCAGAAGCAAGAGACAAGCCAGAATGGCCTGCACGACAATGGATGTCGACGGTGTATGGAAGCGTGGATGTACGTGGGCCAGGGCCGGGAAGAAGTAACCGTCGCGGGCCACGGCGAAGGGAATTCTGCCGCCGCTCATCGTCGTTCCATTCAAGGTTACGAGCATCGACAACGCCATGGCCGCAGAAACGATGCTGGCTCCGGCGTGGCCCAATATGACAGCCATGGCGTCGGATGCCGGACGTGGGGAGATCGCCACCGCTGCGGCTGGAAGCACATACTGAACGGCGGCATTGATAAGAATGTAGAGTGTTCCCACAATGCCGACGCCCACTACCAAGGCAATCGGGATGCTGCGTTGGGGACGGCGTATTTCTCCGGCCACCATATTGAGGTCATTCCAGCCGTCATAAGCCCAGAGCGCTGCGACCAGAGCAAGCATGAATCCCGCAAACCCGCCTTTGGCGCCGCTGAAAACGGTGGCAAAGTTGCGCCAGGTACCAGCGCTGGAGCTGAAGCCAACGAAAACGATCGCGAGAATTATCCCGACCTTCAGGATGGTGAATACCAGTTGGAAATCGCCGGCCTTGCGAATTCCGATGTAGTTCAGGACAGAGATGAAAATGCAGGCCGCGATCGCGACCAGCTGTCCATAGGTGATGACCAGGGGACTAGTCGTAACATCGCGGTTGAAAAAAGCGAGTGCCGGGAAAGTCCCCAGGATGCGCACGAAGCCGGTCGTAACCGTGGCGATGGATGCGGGCTTAGAAATGAGAAACGTGGTCCAGGCATAGAGGAACCCGGCAAGCGGTCCATAGGCGTCGCGAACATAGACGTACTCGCCGCCGGCCTGCGGCTTCATGGCGCCCAATTCGGCGTAGGTGAGCGCCCCGAAGAATGACAAGAGGCCACCCACGATCCACACCAGGTATACGATTTTCGGTGAACCGACCGCCTGCATCATCTCGCTGGGGACGAGGAAGATGCCGCTGCCGATGATGGTGCCAACAACGATGGACCCGGCATGGCTCACGCCTAAGTCGCGCGCCAGGTCTGGACGGGTAGTGCCTCGTTCTGCAGTCTGCAGCGGCATTGGCGGTGAGTATACGCGAAGCGCGAAAGGTCTTGATTTGGAAATAGCTCAAAGCCAACTTAGGTTGTCATCGCGGGCAACGCGAGGGATCTCAGTATTTACTTTCCGATAGGGCGTATGTTTTATGACTGCGATGGTGGGCTGCCAGGTTCCAAGAAACCGCTGGCGAGATATCCAATGACAAAGGTGACAGCTGTACCAATGGCGACATACCAGGTCCAGGGAACGCGAGTGCCCAGCCATATATACACTTCAACACCGAAGCCGCAGATCATGCCCAGCAGGGCGCCATTCTGATTGGCACGTCTGGTGAGGACTCCCAGCAGGAACACGCCGAGCAAAGCGCCATAGGCCACTGACACGATCGAGAGCCCGACTTCCACGACACGAGAAACCTTGTGTAACGAGAGTACGGCCAAGACAAACAGGACCGCCGCCCAGAATACGGTAGCCAATCGCGACAGGCGCATGCGAGTGCGCTCGTCTGCCTGGGGATGCCGCCGAAGATAAAAATCAATGATGGAGCTGGATGACAAGGAATTGAGAGCCGCGCTCAGGTTGGACATGGCCGCTGCCAGAATCGCGGCAATCAGCAAGCCTGAGATTCCGTGCGGCATGTGCTGCACGATGAAGGTGGGATAGATAAAGTCAGATTTCCCGAATGCCGTGGAGGGCAGGCGATAGAAGGCGAACAGCATCACTCCGAGGATCAGGAACAGCGCGAATTGGAACAGAATGGCCACGCCGCTGGATAAGAGGGCGAGCACCGACTGCCGCTGGTTGCGAGCGGCGAGCAAACGCTGCACGATGAGCTGGTCTGTGCCGTGGCTGGCGGTGGTAAGAAACGCACCGCCGACTACGCCCGTCCAGAATGTGTAGGGCAGGGAAAGATCGGGGCGGAAATCGAGGACCTGCAGCTTGCCCACGCTTGCGGCAAGAGAGTGCACTGCGGGCCAGCCGCCGGGCACGAGATGAAGAAGGGTGAATACTCCGACCAGCGTTCCGCCGACATAGATGACGGTTTGCACGACGTCGGTCCAGATAACCGCAGCCAGGCCGCCCTCGAACGTATAGATGAGGGTAAGCAGGGTAATAATGGCGATGGAAGCAATCTCGCCAGTTCCCAGCGCGATGGCCACGACAATAGACACCGCGTAGACACGGACTCCTTCGGCAGCGGCGCGGGTAAGGAGAAAGAGGCCCGCCGTTACCGACCGTAATCGGCCGCCGAAGCGTCGCTCGATGAGCTGATAAGCGGTGAAAAGATCTCCGCGAAAATACTGCGGTAAGAGTATGAAGCTGATGATGAGCCGACCAAGCAAGTATCCGAACACCACCTGAAGAAAAGTTAAGTTCGTGTCATAGGCCAGACCCGGGATACTGATGATGGTCAGAGTGCTGGTTTCGGCAGCCACGATCGAAAGCGCGATGGCCCACCACGGAATATTGCGGTCGGCGAGAAAGTAATCGCGCAGCGACCCCTGGCGTTTGCGAAAACGCAGCCCGAACAGGGTGATTCCCACCAGGTAAATCGCGACGATGAGCAGGTCGAGCTTGTTCACGGGACAGTAGTCAGTAGTCGGGAGTCAGTAGTCAGGAGCCAGTAGTCAGCAATCCCAATGTCTGTCCCGACTACTGGTTAGGGTACCGGGCCGAGAGGGTGTCGAGTAGAGCTTTTCGGGGTACCTGTATGAGGCGCGAACGGTATGGTAGAAGTAGCGTGTGAGCATATTCCTGGGCATCGATGCGGGAGGCAGCAAGACAACGTGCGTGGCCGGCGACGAGACATCGGTTCTGGCCACGGCAACCACCGAGGGCAGTAATGTAATTCGTTGGGGAGAGGCGGAGGCACGAAGCCAATTGCACGAGGCCATTCAAAAAGCGTGTGCCGAAGCGAATACGCGGCTGGGCGAGGTTCGGCGCATCTGCATCGGCATGGCCGGCGCTGCACGGCCGGTGATCAGTTCGATTATTAAAAGCATCGTCGCGGAAATCTTCACGGGCGAGGTTGAAGTTGTCGGCGACATGGTGATCGCGATGCAGGCGGCGTTTGGAAGCAAGCCGGGCATCATCGTGATCGCCGGCACCGGCTCGATTGCTTACGGGAGAAACAAGGACGGCCACACCGCGCGCGCCGGGGGATGGGGTTACGCTATTTCGGACGAGGGTTCTGGTCATTGGATAGGTCGCGCGGCCGTGTCCGGAGTGATGCGCGCACAGGACGAGGATGAAGCGTCTCCCACCGGTCTCGCCTTAAGCATTCTGCATGCCTGGCATCTGCAAACGCTGGATGACCTGGTGCGCGCCGCAAATGCATCGCCGACTGCCGATTTCTCGAACTTGTTCCCGCATGTTCTCGCGGCTGCCGACGCGGGGGACCCGATCGCCCGCACGGTGCTGACCCAGGCGGGGGCGGAACTCGCCAGCCTTGCGAAAATCGTGATTGCGCGGCTGTTCGAGGAGGCCGCCACTGTCCCAGTGGCCATGTCCGGTGGTGTGTTTGGCAACGCAGCCCTGGTACGCAATGTTTTCTACAATAGCGTGAGATCGGAATATCCCCAGGCGGTGGTGGGCGCAACGGTGGTTGAACCCGTAAAAGGCGCACTGGAGCTGGCTCGACAGGGCGCGCAGAGACGGTGAGAGCATCGCCTATGCCATCGCAAATACCAGCAGGTCAGACAGCGCCGGATCTCCGGGAGGCCATTCGCCTCGAAGAGGAGATCCACAGCGCTTCGCCCGAAGCGTTGCTGAGCGCCGCGTCGAGCTCGTCGTTAACGGACGACCTTGCGCTGGTACTCTTGAACCGAGCCGACCTGCCTGCCGAGTGCCTGGTCGCCCTCAGCAAGAACCAAAGCGTCTCGAAGTTCCGCAAGATCCGCATGGCAATCGTGGAGCACCTGCACACGCCGCGGCATGTTTCCCTTCCCATGCTGCGGCTACTCTACACATTTGACTTGATGCAGGTGGCGCTCACTCCGGTTGTGGCCGCTGATATCAAGCGAGCGGCGGAGGAACTGCTGCTGGCGAAACTGGAGACGATATCGGCAGGAGAGAAGCTGACGCTGGCGCGGCGTGCTTCCGGGAGGATCGCGGCTGAGCTGCTGCTTGCCAATGAACCTCGTGTGATGCAGGCAGCTCTGGAAAATCCGCGACTCACGGAGAGCTCTGTCGCCAAGGTACTGGCCCGTAAGAACACATCAGCCGCACTGGTTCAAGCCGTGTGTCACCATCCCAAATGGTCGTTGTCCCGAGACATAAGAATAGCCTTGTTGCGAAATGATAAGACTCCGCTCGCGCGTGCCCTGGAATTTGCCCGGTGGATACCGGCGACATTATTGCGGGAAATTCTCCAGAATTCGCGGCTCCCGCACAAGACCAAGGCGTGCCTGCTGCGAGAGGCTGAGCAGTCTTCTTACACTCAGCGCAGACCTGCGACTCACTGATTGGGGACTTGGTATAGCTCACTGAAGCTTTGTGGGTTTTTGCCGATATGAGCCCTGTGAGCGCTGATCACGAAGGCCATTCGGAGGACGTGCCCGGCAGTCGGGTCGAGACTTACCCGGAGCGGCGACAGCATGAGCGCTACGAAATTGACACGGAACTTACCGCCCGCCTCCTGCCTCATCAGAACGAAGTCATGCATGGATATTCCCTGGATATCAGCGCGGTAGGAATAGCTGGTGTGTTCGTTACAGGATGGGAAGTGGGAACTCGGGTCATTCTGGAGTTCTGCGTCCCGGTAAGCAAGGAACGCCTGCAACTCCAGGCGATCGTGCGCAACCGTAGCGGATACAGGTATGGTTTCGAATTCGATAATTTGAGCGGAAGTCAGCGCGCGATCATTCAAAAGACCTGCCGGGTCCTGCGGATGCTCAAATAAATATCACAGCGGGAACTCGCGAATCCGAGTACTTCCGGACCAACCTAACCGGACCAGCGACTCAGCAATCGTGAATGGGCTTGGGAGCAGGAGCAAGGCTGCCAGGAGGTGGAGGGGCGCTGTCGACCGGGAGCACCCGCAAGCCGCCCAGCGGTTCAAGCGTGAGCGTCATGGTGGAGGCACATTCCGAGCATAGCCAGAAGTGAACCGTTTCCCGCTGTGGTGTTTCATCAAACTGATTGGCGTTCTCGTCCACTGCCGAAATCGAGATCGAAGTAATCTCGAACTGAAACAGCCGTCCTTCCGCCAGCGAAGTGATGGTTCTGGAGCAACCCGGATTGGCACACTGCGAAATCATATTGCGCAATGACAGTAATCGCTTCGGGACTCACGCCCAATACAGTGGGTGCTGTATTTTGCCGAAATCCGCACTCGGCTGCGGGGCGGGAGAACCCGATACCTGCAATTGCGACGACGCATCTTAGTGAAGCGGGTCGTGACTATGGCGCGCGAGACCAAGAACTCGGACTATATCCCGGTCAGGGAATTGATTCCTCGAAAGCCAACTCTGGATGCGTTACGAGCGGCTGCCGCCGGCTGCACAGGTTGCGATCTTTATGTGAAAGCGACGCAGACGGTCTTTGGAGAAGGCCGGGCCAATGCGCGCGTGATGCTGGTAGGAGAACAGCCTGGAGATCGCGAGGATGTGGCGGGCAGGCCCTTTGTTGGACCTGCGGGCCGGGTGCTGGACGAGGCTTTGCGCGAAGCAGGAATAGACCGCCAGGACGTTTACCTGACGAACGTGGTCAAACATTTTCGCTGGGAAGGGGCGGCTCGCGGCAAGCGTCGCATTCACAAGAAACCGCGTGCCTGGGAAATTCAGGCGTGCCGCCCGTGGCTGGATGCGGAATTGGCTGTGGTCCAGCCGGAAGCGCTGGTCTGCCTGGGCGCGAGCTCTGCCCAAGCTTTGTTGGGGAGGAATTTCAGCGTAATGCGCCAAAGAGGCGAGTTGCTGCTATCGAATCTGGCTCCCGTAGTCATGGCCACAGTCCATCCATCCTCTATTCTGCGCGCTCCGGATTCGGAAACCAGACGACGTGAAATGAAAGCTTTCGTACGGGACTTGAAGAAAGTCGTTCGGGCGCTAGAGAGTCATCAGAAAGCTGCGTAGCGGCGGCAATCACGATTTCTGGTCCATCGAACAAAAGCGTCGTCAGCTTTGTTCGTTCAGATCAGATCCGGGAGCGATGCTTTAGCGATGCTTTAAGGACGGTTCAAAGGCATCGGCGGCCCAGCCCCGAGAATCCAAGGCCGGGGGGGAGAAACTATGGCCGAAAAAGTGAAGAAACTCGGACTGCAGCGAGACTATAAGAAATACTTGTATTTTGTTGATGGTGACGGGAATGTCTGCCAGAAAGTTCGTTCCGGAAAAGGTGAATCCACAGTGCTGGTGGATAAGGCCGTTGATCGGGATAACCAGTATCTCTACTTCATCGACCGGGAAGGAGACATAGCCCGGTCTGCACGTTCATCTGGACGCAAGAAAGCCGCTTGATTCCATGCAAAAGAAAATGGGCGGCTGCCCGAGTCAGATAATGACTCCGGCACCCGCCCTTCGGGTCACAAGGAGGATTCACTTCTTTAATACGATAGGGAACGGTTTCTGGAAATCCGGCCCGTTCTGTATACCGAAGGGTACGTTCCTGTAGCAAATTTCATCATAGGCGGCTCTCAGCGAGGTAAACGAGGGAGAATCTGCTATCTCGGGCGCCCTTCCATTGTCTGCGCCGTTCATGCGGATTTTCACGAGCGAGAGGGTAAGTTTGTAATGAAGTTCGAGTCTATCGAGAGGGCGGATGGCGTCAATTATCAGGCATTGGCGATGGCGGTTGCGCGGGCTCAGCTCCGTGTAATGGCGATGTGAGATTTACAAACCATTGACATCGCCCTGACACGATCTACTCCCAGGTCTAATATTCTGGGCGCCCATCGCAAGAAGCTTCGCTGGAGGAGCACACCATGCGAACTCTCGTCTCGTCATTATTCCTCGGTCTGTCCTTGGCAACATTTACCCTCGCGCAACAACAGGTCCCCACTCCCACAAGGCAGCGATGGCGCATTTTACGGGACTGCGAGCACAAGCGGGACGGCCACGACCAAGCCGCTGGGAACTGTGTTCAAAATTAATGCGGGACTGCCGCCACCTCTACCCTGACCCAGTTTTACGGACATTAAAGCTGGCAGAACAGCCTCCTTGTTGTTGCCTATGGCGATTGTGCGTCTGAAACTTATTCCGCCGCTGGACCGTAACTATTCCGCAGGAGGATGACATGCACGACACCAAGGAGCGGTTGTCGCTATTGTGGCTTTTCGCGTTATTGAACTACCTGTATGCAGACGTTGTTGCCCTCTTTGCTATCGTTGGCTCGCCAAATCTATCCGACGCCCCACATCTCCCACCATGGGCTCTGCTGGGTTCGGCGGTCTTGATGGAAATACCCATCGCCATGATTCTGGCGTCTCGACTGCTTCCGTTTAGAGCGAACCGGCTGGCGAATATCATCGCGGGTAGCATTCTGACCCTGATAAACGCTTTCCTGACCTTCGTTCCGCCTCTGTTCGGTGCCCGGACGCCCGCTCTTCCTGAGTACTTGTTTTTCGCGACGATCGAAACTGTATGCACCTCGGTCATCGTGTGGAAGGCGTGGACCTGGTCAGGGGTTGAAGCCGCAGTTAGTTCGGAGCGGATCGTCCGCCAAGCGGAAGCTGCGATCACTTCTTCTTAACTGCCGGATGTACTCAAACGATCCATGTCTTTGGAGGTCACCTGCCGACCGCGAACGGCAGGATCGATGTGCGTAATCGGCGAGCAGGACTTCATGCACTTGCGCTTTGTTTGTGCGGCCCGGCTGTCCGCCGCGGCAGATGCTCCCACAATCCGCGCGCCGAGAGGATGACGGAGAAGAGCGCGGTAACGCCGAGCGCGAGGAGTGTCCAGATAAAGAAGAAGGCTCCGCTGGACTTGGCGATCGCGCCGCCGACTCCCGCCCCTTTCATGTGGATGACAGGGACGACCGACCCAAGGAGCGACCCGAGGAGGATGATGACGTACCCCGATCGCGTTTCGGCCAGCACCAGCGTTCCGTACAGCCAAACAACCAGGATGGGCACCGCGATGAGGTTGGAGAGCGTTCCCGGCTCCATCCCGCGGACGATGTCGTCCGTCAGGTGAAACGTCACGAAGAGAATCGAGAGCAGAGACGCGATGGTTAACGTCACGTTATGTTTCATTGGATATTCTCCTGGTTGCACTGGAGCGTCCTGATCTTGCATTGCGCGGAGGATACCACTTTTTACCCCAGGCGGGGTGTGCCCTGCTCGTCAGGATGGATCGAGATCAGAAGACCCAGCGGCGCGCTCACCAGGATGGAATGCGTACGTGAATATCATCGGGACAGGTGATCGTAGATGAAGCTGTCGATTGCCGGGCGGCCAGAAGCTTACGAAGTTGCCGTTCGGCCAGTCTGCGGTAATGCTGGTAGGTACTCAGAACACGGGACTCTTCGTCTGATCCGGTCACGGTGGAAACAGCCATTCCCCAGTAGGCAACCTGGAAAATTGTGTAAGCCAGGATGAAGTCGCGAATCACCGCCGCGCGATTCAGTCCACTGATCTTCCGGAATTCAGAAAGAAACAGGTCGGCGGCATGATCATCCATATTCCATTCGACGACGGCGCCAGCCAGGTCCCAGGCGATATCACACGGGCCGGGGAAGAAGTGATCGTCGCCATGGGTGCAGGCATCGGTTTTAATCAAACGCCCATCGGGGCCGCCGATCCATTCATGTGGATGCATGCGCCCGTCCGTCAGGATGGGTTCAGCGGTAATCAGGTTTTCCATCGCGGACGGGAGATCGAGGCCGAACTCTTGCGACAGGTTGAATCCCACCATGGCGGGCAGTTGGCTTGCGGGCGCATCGGAAGCGCGGAACTCAGCTGCGCGGAAAGCACAATAACGAGCGAGATGCCCGATCAATCGCGTCGAGAGTTCACGAGCTTGGAGCGAGTGACCGCGTATTACCGGATAGCAAACCATGCCATCGCCGGCGTCATCGGCAGTGCATCCGAACCCTGCCTTGGCCAGTATCTTGGCCCGTAACACAACCTCCTCTCCAAAGCGTCCAAAGCCTTCGAACTTGAATAAGAATCGACGATCGGGCGCGAGAAACTTGAGGCGTTCCATCTGGGGCCAGCAGGCCGGCCAGCTAGAGCGGTCGTTCAGGAGAAGGTCTCGCCAGCTTCCGGCGCCGATGTAAGTGTGATTGCTGAACCTGGTATACACCGAGGGTTCCGGCCAGATGAAGCGAAACTTGCTCCAACGTTGCCGCGCGTTAGCTGCGCATAAGTGACTGGCGTCGGCTTGCCGGCTACCAAGGAGAGTAATCCTGTCGGAGGAGACGCCGGCCTGCATGAGGGCCTCGGCGACGGAGAGAAAGGAAGATCCGCTGCGGCCCGGGCCTTCATCCACAACCAGCAAATCGGAGCCGGCGGCATACCATTTGTCGATTTCTTTCTTCTGCTCGCGCGTGAAATGGAGGGCGCGGTCATAGGGGTGGCCGGTGGGGCGGACGGTTAACCTTTCGGTAGACTTGCCTTCCTGCTTCAGTGCAGCGCGAACGATGGCACTTAGGGTCGTACCGATGCTCCGGATCCCGACTACGAGAGCGGAGGCGCTTTGCCGGGGCATCCGCTCCACCAGGCGAGCGAAGTCATGCGGGTGCAAGGCATAGTAGGCGAATCCTTCGGGGGGAGAGATGCTAATCGCTGGCGGCAGGTCGAAGCGGCTGATTCTGTTCAATAAATCAGGTACTGCTGCAAGCCCTGCCGATTCGCCCAGAAATGCCTCCGCCAGACGGTCGGTGAGCTGCTGGGCCGGGATCTGAGCACCGGAATTGGCATCCGCCAACCCCGACTCAAATTCGCCGGCGCGCATCAGTGCTGAGATTGCGAGACCGGCGTCGGCGGGATGCTCGCAGAGACGATTGGCGGCGTCCGCAAGTTCGCGATACAGGCCGCAAGTGGCAGCGTCCCGGCGGCCCTCCCTAAAAGCCCAAAGGTCGTTTTTGGAATCGGCTTCCATTCTCATGGCACGCTGTCAAGCTGAGACGCCAAGCAGCAATCGAAAGATGGCTGGTTGGGGCGCGTTTGTGCAGCGCCACCATGGCGCCGGATGCCCAATCGCAGCACGCCTCTGCGACCCAGGCTTTAGCGCAGTAACGTAGGTCAGAAGCGAGCCAATTCCCCCTCGGTTAAGTAAGCGCCCAGTGCCAGTACCCAAACCGTCGCGACCGCCCAGTGCCCATGGCGTTATGGACCTGAGAGAAATGCAGTGTAGAAGATGCCAAAAAGCGGGTCGAAGATGTTTACCAGCTAAGGAGGGGCGGTTAAGACCCACCGTCTGGCGAAGACATCCGCCCAGGCGGGGATTCACGAGACCTCAACCAATGCATAGGGTCCAGAGTTATGGATGCGAGATAAATTGCAAAGGCCGCGTGGAGGGCGGCCTTTTGCACATATAGGCAGTGTGGGATAAAGGGTGGGTGGAGAATTTACGAGTTGGTGCCGGTCTTGGGGGTGGTGGCCTCATGGTAGGCCTGCCGCCCGGTCTCGACAGCACCGCGCAGGTTTTCCTTTTGCTGATTTACTACTTCGCGACCACGGTCCGCCCACTGACCAGCCTGCTCGCGAACGCGCTGCGTGCGGTCGTGCATATATTGGCGGCCTTCCTGGGCGCGGGCCCGGAGAGCTTCGCGAGTCTCATCTCCTGAACGAGGTGCATAAAGAATTCCAATTACCGCGCCGCAGCCGATTCCGGCCAGGAACCATGCCAGCTTGTCTGTCATAAAGTCTCCTCCATGTATGGGTGAAGTCAGAAACCTAAGATGCGATTGCGTCGAAGTCGACACCCGAAATCATATCTATTCTGTGTTTTGTTCGCTACCGAAGGGGACAGCCAGTGCACGGGCTAGCTGAGGTTGGAGTGAGCGGGAGTTTTCGGGCGAAGACCACGTCATGAAGGGGGATGAAGGCGGTTGTGGAAATGTGCAGCATATTAAAAGTCTCTAATGCAAGCAAATTGCACCACGGGAAAGACTAGACTCATCCTTAAGGCATCGATCATTAACGCACTCACACGAAAGGACAGCGATTATGACCACCGAAGCAGCTACCCTCTCCGGCATTTCGGCTTCTGAATCCAATTTAACTCCGGAAGAGCTGCGCAAACTGGACGCCTACTGGCGCGCGGCCAATTACTTATCGGTGGGGCAGATTTATTTGTATGACAATCCGCTCTTGCGCGACCCGCTCCGATTGAAGCACATCAAGCCTCGGCTACTGGGTCACTGGGGCACGACACCGGGGTTGAACTTCATCTATGTACATTTCAATCGTTTGATCAAGAAGTACGATCTGAATGCGATCTACATCGCAGGACCGGGTCATGGCGGACCGGGGGTCGTTGCCAATACCTATCTCGAAGGCTCTTACACTGAGTTCTATCCCAACATAACGCAAGATGAAGACGGGATGCGGAAGCTGTTCAAGCAGTTCTCGTTTCCCGGGGGAATTCCCAGCCACGTCGCGCCCGAAACACCGGGCTCAATCCACGAAGGTGGGGAATTGGGATATTCGCTGGTACACGCCTGCGGGGCGATATTCGATAACCCTGACCTGGTGGCCTGCTGCGTTGTCGGCGATGGCGAGGCGGAGACCGGTCCACTGGCGACCAGTTGGCACATCAACAAATTTATCAATCCCGCGCGCGACGGCGTAGTGCTTCCCATTCTTCACCTGAACGGCTACAAAATCGCCAATCCAACGTTGCTGGCGCGGCTGAACGATGAGGACCTCACGAAGCTGTTTACCGGTTATGGATGGAAACCGTACTTCCTCGAAGGGCACGACCCGGAACGGATGCACCAGGCGATGGCGGGGACTCTGGAGCGGATCATAGAAGAGATTCACGGGATTCAGGAAGCAGCGCGCCGGAGTGGCCGGGCGAAGCTTCCGGCGTGGCCCATGATTGTGTTGCGCACTCCAAAAGGTTGGACGGGTCCCAAGGAAGTAGATGGCAAGCCGGTTGAGGGTACCTGGCGCGCGCACCAGGTTCCGGTGGCAGACCTGCAGGCCAAGCCCGAACACATCAAAATTCTGGAAGACTGGATGAAGAGTTACCGCCCGGATCAGTTGTTCGATAAAAACGGGCGGCTTATCCCTGAATTGGCTGAGCTTGCTCCCAAGGGCAATCGCCGGATGGGCGCAAATCCTCACACCAATGGCGGTATTCTGCTGCGCGATCTGATCATGCCGGACTTCCGCACGTATGCGGTTCCGGTGACGCGTCCGGGCACAGAATACGCAGAGGCCACCCGGGTGATGGGTACTCTACTGCGCGACGTCATGAAAATGAATGCGGAGGCCAGGAACTTCCGCGTGGTAGGCCCGGACGAGACCGCCTCCAACCGGCTGGACAAACTCTTCGAGGTCACGACAAAAGAATGGATGGAGGCCATCTTGGCGGTGGACGAGAATCTCTCGCCCGATGGGCGGGTAATCGAGGTGCTCAGCGAGCACATGTGCCAGGGGCTGCTCGAAGGCTACCTGCTCACCGGACGTCATGGCTTCTTCTCCTGCTACGAAGCGTTCATTCACATTGTGGACTCGATGTTCAATCAACACGCGAAATGGCTGAAGGTGACGCGGGATATTGAATGGCGGCGGCCCATCGCCTCGCTCAATTACCTGCTGACTTCGCATGTCTGGCGGCAGGACCACAACGGATTTACGCACCAGGATCCGGGATTCATCGACCACGTGGTCAACAAGAAAGCCGATGTGGTGCGCGTGTATCTACCGCCCGATGCCAATTGCCTGCTTTCGGTCACCGATCATTGCTTGCGCAGCCGCCATTACGTGAACGTGATCGTGGCGGGAAAGCAGCCTGCGCTGCAGTGGCTGAACATGGAGAGCGCCATCGAGCATTGCACCAACGGCATCGGCATCTGGGATTGGGCGAGCACCGACACCCAGAGCGAACCGGATGTAGTCATGGCCTGTGCCGGAGATATTCCCACGCTGGAAACCCTGGCCGCGGTTGACCTGCTGCGGCAGCCCTTTCCCGACGTCAAGATTCGGGTCATCAATGTGGTTGACCTGATGACCATCCAACCCTCGAGCGAGCACCCGCATGGGCTCTCCGACGCCGATTTTGATTCCATGTTCACGGTGGACAAGCCGGTAATTTTCGCTTACCACGGTTATCCCTGGCTGATCCACCGCTTAACGTATCGGCGGCGCAACCACAATAATTTCCACGTTCGCGGCTACAAAGAAGAAGGCACGACGACGACTCCGTTCGATATGACGGTGCTGAACGATCTCGATCGTTTCCACCTGGCCGGCGACGTGGTGGACCGAGTGCCCCGACTGCAAAAGGTCGGCGCGCATTTCAAGCAGTGGCTACGCAATCGCCTGGTCGAGCACAAACAGTACATTCGGGACCAGGGCGAAGATATGCCGGAGATTCGCGACTGGACGTGGCCGTACTAGATCGGAGCGTGGTTGAGTCGTCCAAGTTTTCGAGGCGAGGCCGGTGTGTGGGAGGCAGGCTTCAAAACGGCGGCCAGAAGGGCCGCTCTTCACGGAATATGAAAATGGTGGTCCAGGGATTGAAGGTGTGGGCCCACTGACTACAATGTTGCTCCCCCAATTATGAAAATCCTGGTGCTTAATTCCGGCTCCAGCAGCCAGAAGAGTGCGCTGTTCGAGATGGAAAGGAAATCCTCGGGCGCGCCCGCCGATTCTTTGTGGGAGGCGAAGATCGAGTGGGGTGGACCCGGGACCGAGTTGGTGGCGCGCACCTCGAAGGGAAGCACGATTCGGGACAAAGTGAATATTGGCGATCGCCGCGGCGCCATCGATCGGATGCTGGAGACCCTATGGGACGGAGGCGCGCGCGTTTTATCAGACCGGCGCGAGATAGACGTTGTAGGGCATCGAATCGTGCACGGCGGCCCAACGTTAACCGAGCCAGTGCACATTACGCCCGAGGTGAAGTCGGCCATCTCCTCGGTGGCGCCGTTTGCGCCACTGCATAGCCGTTCTGAAGTGGAAGGCATCGGCATCGTCGAGGATCTGCTTCCGGGGGTTCCGCAAGTCGCCGTTTTCGACACCGGTTTTCATCGCACGCTACCCCGGCCGGTTGCACAGTATCCGGGGCCATATGAGTGGTTCGAGGAAGGCATTCGCCGCTACGGGTTTCACGGCATCAATCATCAATACTGCTCGGGGCGCGCGGCGCAACTCCTTGGACGGCCGCTGGAGTCGCTGCGAATCATCAGTTGTCACCTGGGCAATGGCTGCTCGCTGGCGGCCATTCGTGGCGGTGAAAGCGTCGATACGACTATGGGATTCACGCCACTGGAAGGCCTCATGATGGGAACGCGCTCGGGATCGATCGATCCTGGCATTCTCACTTATTTTGTGCGCGAGAGTTCGATGAGCGGTGAAGATCTCGACTGGGTTCTGAACCGGCGCTCGGGCCTGCTGGGAATCTCGGGCCTTTCTTCCGACATGCGTGAAATTGAGTCTGCCATGAGCCAGGGTAATGAGAGGGCCGGGCTTGCTTTCGACATGTTCGTGCACCGCTTGCAGGCGGGCATCGCCGCCATGGCCTCATCTCTCGCCGGCGTTGATGTTCTCATCTTTACCGCCGGAATCGGCGAAAACTCGTCCCGGGTGCGCTCGTCGTCGTGCGCCAACTTACGCTTTCTGGGAATCGAGATTGACCCGGATAAAAATGCGCGAAGGCCCGTCGACGAGGAAATCGCAACGGCCAAATCTAAAGTCCGTGTCTTTGTCATACGCGCGCAGGAGGATTGGGTCATCGCCCAGGCCTGCATGCGTATTATGGAGCGCTCCAGCACGGCGGCAGATTAGAATAGTTCGGTGGGAGCCGCTTGCCCGACGACTCACAGCAAAATAACGATCGCGTTTTGAAAGAACTGGTTCGCGCGGTGCGCGACCTAAACGCGCGCGTGCAGCAGTTGGAGCGTCGGCTCGATCGTGAACTCCCCAAGGATCGGGAGTCCCGCGCCAATCTTTCCATCTTTTCCTCCGGTAGCCGCCTCGAGTCACGAATAGGCTCGCAGTGGCTCAACAGAATTGGAGTGATTGCAGTCCTGTTCGGGGTTGCTTACCTGCTGCGATACGCCTTCGTGAACGAATGGATCTCGGCTGCTGCCTGGATTTGGCTTGGCGTTGGCGCCGGCCTCGCGATCATCGCGGCCAGCGAGTGGTTTCGGCGTCTCGGTTACCGCGTGCTTTCGATTTCACTGAAAGCCACCGGCGTTGGCGTGTGTTTCCTGTCGTTGTGGGCGGGGATGGAACTTTACAAGCTGCTTTCCGGCACGGAAACGTTTCTCGGTCTGCTCATATTGAACGTTGTCAGCGTTGCCTTGGCCCTGCGGGAATCCGCCGAGGTGCTGGCTGCGCTGGCGCTGGTGGGCGGGTTCTTGACTCCGCTGCTGATCTCAATTCCGGCAGGGGAAGGGCCGCTGTTCTTGTACATTGTTCTGCTCGATTGTGCCAGCGTGGCCGTTCTTCTCAAACGATGCTGGTGGAGTTTGCTCCCGCTCGGCTTTGTGGGAACCATTCTGCTGAGCTCGACGTGGTACCTCAATCAGTACAGGCGAACTGAATTGATACCCGCTGCCATAACGGCAACGATCTTCTTCCTGATCTACTGCGTCACTCCGATCCGGGTTCGAGCACGATTATCGGCTACGCCAGAACCGCGCCTGTTGAAGTGGATCGAGCTGGCAAATCCGCTTGTCTATTTTTCGTCTTTGTATCTGCTAATGAACCATGGCTTCCACAATTCGCTTGCGATACCAGCCATAAGTCTCAGCGTACTTTATTTTGGATTGGCATGGAACCGAGAGCAACAAGTGGCCTTGAGCGACGGTTATCTCCTGGCTGTTTACGGGGGAATAGGAATCGCTTTCACGGCTGTCGCTATCACCATTCTTTTGCCCAGCGACTGGGTTTCGTTGGGATGGTTTCTGGACGCGACGGCGGTGATGGCCGTTGGGTTTTGGCTAGATTTATCCTGGCTGCGCTGGGGTGCGCTGTTGTTGTTAAGCGCCGCAGTGGCAAAAGCATTTCTCTATGATGTCTGGCAACTTGGCCTCGGATATCGGACGCTTAGCTTCATCGGTCTGGGAATTCTTTTGCTAATAATTTCTTTCGCCTATCAGCGATATGGCTTCTCGATGATTGCGACCAAAGGAAAAGACTCCAACGGCCAGCTATCTTGAGAATTTTATTGAGCAACTTGCAGGTTAGGATCCATCGCTTGCGATGAGCTCGGGCAGTTTAACCTGCGGCAGCCGACAACTGTTCGGGCAAATCTTTTCTGACTTCCACCAGCCTCCCGTGTTCGAGCACAAGAATGACGTCGCAGGCTTTGAGGGTGTGCAGGCGGTGGGCGATCATGAAAGTGGTCTTGCCACGCATCAAATTTTCAATGGCGCTCATAATGGAGGTCTCGGTCTGCATGTCCACGGAACTGGTGGGCTCATCCAGAATCAGAATCGGGCTGTTGCGAAGAAAGGCGCGGGCGAGGGAGATTCTTTGACGCTCACCGCCAGAGAGCAAGGTGCCGCGCTCACCGGGACGGGTATCGTATCCATCGGGCAATTGGCTGATGAAGTCGTGGGAGGCTGCGCCTTGGGCGGCGGCGACGATTTCCTGATCGGTGGCGTCAGGTTTGCCGTAAGCAATGTTTTCCGCGATGCTGGCGCCGAACAGGACCGGCTCCTGCAGCACGACGGAATATTGGCGACGCAAATCAGCGATGCGATATTCGCGGACGTCGCGGCCGTCGAGCAGAACCTGGCCCTGGCTGGGATCATAGAAACGCATGAGCAGGTTGAGCAGCGTGGTCTTACCGGCGCCGGTCCCGCCGACGATGCCGACGCGCGCGCCGGCTGGAATGTCGAAGGAAACCTGCTGCAAGCCGCGCCCGCTCTCGTCGTATTGGAATGACACGTCGCGAAATTGGAAATGGCCTTGGGCGCGCGCCAGCGGTGCGGCGTTGGGACTCTCTGCAATCTCGGTCTGCAGGTCGAACAGCATGAAAGCACGTTCCAGGCTGGCGAACCAGATCTGGACGTCGGTAACCTTGGTGCTGAGCAGTTGCAACGGCTGGTAGATCTGGCCGATGTAAGCCATCACCACCAGCAACGACCCGACGGTGAGCATCCCCGCGCGCACATGTCGGACGCCTACATAGAGGGCGGCACCGGTTCCGCATGCGATGGTCAGCCCGACGAGCATGTTGTAGGTTGCCTGCATCATCGAGAGTCTTACCTGGCCGGACATGCGCTTGCTCGAATGGCGCACGAAGCGCTCGTGCTCGCGGTTCTCCTGTCCGAATGCCTTGATGACGCGGATCGATCCCAGTACTTCCTGGATGACCGACATGGCAGAGGTGTCCAACTCCTTGACCTCACGGGAGCGTTTTCGCACCAGGCGGGAGGAAGCGAGCGATAGCAGGAAGAGCACCGGGGTGATCGCCAGCGCGATGAGCGCGAGCGGGAAATCAATCTGCGCGGTGACGTAGATCATTCCTACGAGCATGATGATGGACGTGACCAGCGGGATGATGCCTTGGATGGCGACGTACTGTATGGCTGGAGCATCATGCTGGATGCGGTAAACCGAATCGGTCGCGCCATAGCGGTCGTGAAAGGCCAAAGGAAGACGTTGCACATGATTGAGCAACTCGGCGCGAAAATCCCAGACTAGCTTCTCGCCGGTATAGGTTTGCAGCCACCAGCTAGCCAGCCCTTGCAGGTTCGCCACAATGGCGATTCCGAGCAGCAGCCCGATGGCGATGCTCAGCGCTTCCATGCGGGGGTTACTGGGGGGTAAGAGGTGATGGAGCAAGAGGGGCAATGGCCGCTGTCCGAGCGCGCTATCTACCGCAATTTTGAGGGGTATTGGATAAAGCAGGGTTAGGGGCAGGGACAACAAACCCAAAGTGCTAATGGCTGCCAGATGGGGCCAGCAGCGGCGAGTCTGAGCCAAGACCCGGAGATGAGTCGACTTCTTCTTACCAGAAAAACGCTTCACAAAACGAGAACCGACACTCGACGCGAACTGAGTTTCACATTAATCCGGGTACTTACCTTATGCAATGGAAAACCAATCCGGAGTTGTCACCCGAGATGTCGAAAGTAACTGCGAGTGCGCCGGATTAAGGGGAACCTCCTACGGCTCGCGCTGCCGTGCGAAAATCGTTGTAACCTTTGCCCCTGCAGATGCTCTGTTAGTTGTTCAGGAGGAATGCCCCGTGACTGCTGCCCCGGTGCCGATCGCCAACTTCGCCAAGGTTTCCGATGAAGAACTGGTTTCACGCGTGCTGGCGGGGGATACGGGTCTGTTCGAAATCATTATGCGGCGCTACAACCAGCTGCTTTACCGGGTTAGCCGCAGCATTCTGCGCAATGATGGGGAGGCCGAGGACGTCATGCAGGATGCCTATGTTCGCGCCTACGAGCACCTGGGCCAGTTCGCGGGTAAATCAGAATTCCGCACCTGGCTGACCCGGATTGCGGTTCATGAAGCGCTGGCTAGAGTACGGCGAGGGAAGCGGTTTGAGCATTCCGCTGTGGACGCAATAGGAGGAGATTCTATGGACCTGTTCGCTTCGTCCCAGCGCAATCCCGAACGGCAGGTAGCCGACGCGGAATTGCGCCACCTGCTGGAGCAGTCCATTCTCGCGCTTCCGGACCCATACCGCTGCGTGTACATGCTGCGCGATGTCGAACAGATGAGTATTGAAGAGGTATGCAGCGTGCTCGACCTCACGGAGAGTACGGTGAAAGTCCGATTGCATCGCGCGCGCCGCGCCCTGCGAAAGATGATCGTGGGCCGCACCGGTGAACAGGCGCTGTGTGCATTTGCATTCGAAGCGCCTCGCTGCGATCGCGTGGTCGCGAGTGTGTTGGCGCGCATTTCCGCCGGTGCTCAGCTGTAAAAGACCGCATCCCCACCATCTTTCACCCAGCTTATCCGGCCTTACCTCTGAGATCGCAAGCTGGTTCTATAATTCCTTGAATCACGTGCGCGCTCGTAAACGATGAACTGCCCGGGAGGCGTCTTGACCTTGTTCAGAGCTTTGCTTTGTACTCTTCTGATATTCGCTCTGGTTCGACTTAATGCGGCTCAAAACGATCAGACGTCAGCGGGTTCTCCAGGACCAATTTCAGGCTTTACTGCGCAGGATTCATCCGCGGAACGCAATTGGGATAAGAAGTTCCAGGATGGCATCGTTGCCGACAACCTGCGCGAATCCATGCGCCGGCTGAGCGCCAGGCCTCATCACGTTGGTTCGCCTTACGACAAAGACAATGCCGACTGGATTCTCGCTCAATTCCAGAAGTCGGGATTCGACGCGCACATCGAAACGTTTCAAGTGCTGTTTCCTACGCCCAAAGAACGCCTGGTAGAAATGGTCGCGCCCACATCCTTCCGGGCGAAACTGCAGGAACCGGTTGTTTCGGTTGATCCTACGTCTAACCAGACTGCCGAGCAGCTACCTACGTACAATGCCTACTCAATTGACGGTGACGTTACCGCGCCGCTGGTCTATGTGAACTTCGGCAATCGTGAGGATTACGAGCAACTCGACCGCCATGGAATTTCGGTGAAGGGGGCAATCGTCATTGCTCGCTATGGTGACGCGTGGCGGGGCATCAAACCCAAGGTGGCCGCCGAACATGGCGCGGTGGGGTGCATCATCTACTCCGATCCGCATCAGGACGGTTATTTCAAGGGCAGCGATTTTCCCGAGGGGGGATGGCGGCCGAAACTGGGGGTGCAACGCGGCAGCGTCATGGATACGGATTACCCCGGTGATCCACTGACCCCGGGGGTGGGCGCAACTGCTGAGGCGAAGCGGCTTACGATCAAAGAAGCCAAGACCATCACCAAGATCCCCGTGCTTCCGATTTCCTATAGCGATGCCTTGCCTTTACTTTCCGCTTTAGGCGGCCCGGTTGCGCCGGAAGGCTGGCGAGGCAGCTTGCCGATTACCTACAAACTTGGCCCAGGTCCGGCGAGAGTTCATTTGAAGATTACGTCGAACTGGGACCTGAAACCCGTGTATGACGTAATAGCAAAGATGACAGGAAGTGATTTTCCCGACCAGTGGGTGTTGCGGGGCAATCACCATGATGCCTGGGTGAATGGCGCTGACGATCCGGTCTCCGGCATGGTTGCCGTGCTGGAAGAAGCACGCATGCTGGGGGAACTGCATAAACAAGGCTGGAATCCGAAGCGGACCATTATCTATTGCGCCTGGGACGGCGAAGAGCCGGGGCTTCTCGGCTCCGTTGAGTGGGTGGAAACCCATATTGACGAACTGCAGAAGCATGCGGTGGCATACATCAACTCGGATAGTAACGAGCGCGGTTTTTTTCACGCGTCGGGATCGCATGACCTGGAAAGGTTCATCAACGACGTGATTCGCGACATTCACGACCCCGAAAAGGACATGTCGGTATGGCAACGGGCGCACCTGCTGAAGATCGCGAAAGCCAAAAATCTTGAGGAACGAACGGAAATCCGCAAGCGAATTGATTTGCACATTGGCGCTCTGGGAGATGGATCTGACTACACCGCATTTCTGGATCATGCCGGGATTTCCGCGTTGAACATCGGTTTCGATGGCGAGGAAGATGGGGATCAATATCATTCGATCTATGACGATTTCTACTGGTACTCGCGTTTTATGGATCCTGATTTTGCTTATGAGCGGGCGCTGGCCCAGACGGGCGGGACAGCGATCATGCGGCTTGCCGATTGCAAGGTGATCCCTTTCGAATATGCCGACGAAGCGGAAACCATCAGCAAGTATGTCAGTGATCTCGAGAAGCTGCTCAAAGACAAGCAGGACGAGATCAGCGAACGAAATCTTGAGTTAAAAGAAGGAGTTTTCACCGCCATCTCGGACCCGCACAAACCTTCAACGCCTCCGCCGTCAGAAACGGTTCCTCCTTTCATGAATTTTGCGCCCTTGAAGAACGGAGTCGAGTTGATCAAAGCCAGCGCGCAGCGTTACCAGGCAGCGTTTGGGAGATGGCAGGCAGCTGGATCGCCGGGGACGGCGCCATCCGTTACCCGCTTAAATCTTGATCTTATGCAGGTACAACGCGCGTTTCTTACCGAACGAGGCCTCCCGGAACGATCCTGGTTCAAGAATCAGATCTATGCTCCCGGGGCGTACACCGGCTACGGAGCTAAGCCGATTGCCGCGGTACGCGAGTATATGGACGCGAAGAAATGGACGGAAGCGGACAGCCAAATCCCGATGGCCGCAGCCGTCATGCAACATATCGCGGAATCAATTCAAAAAGCGGCGAACGATCTGGATCAGGTCGTGGAATCACACTAGAGCGAAGGCGAATCAAAGCGAAAGCGGCTGCTCTGGCGGCAATTCAGTTTTTCTATGATGCCGGACCCGGCGATGGCTGCCGAAGCTGGTCTTCGCAGTCGCGACACTGGCCAAGACATAGAAGAGGGCTGCATTAGCGGGAATCTGCAGATTGGAATCGAGAAAACTGTGGACCAGAATGCCAGTACACCCGAGCAGGGCGGCTAAGGCAACAGCTCCGTTCAGGTCCCATTGCCAATCTTTAAGTTTCTTCAGCGCGGCAAGATACAGCACAACTACGAACCACACGGCGATCGCGAAGCCGAGCAGCCCGGTTTCTACAGCCAGCTGCAGATAGTCGTCGTGCGCCCGGTTTACGAACTTGTTGGTGTAGAAGCTACGAAATTGGGGATAGACTTCGGGAAAAGTTCCGAGCCCCCAACCGAGGATCGGACGCTGGGAGATCATACGCAGGCCATCGCGGTCAATTCTCAAACGCAATCCATTATCGAGTTCGCTGCGGGTCTCGGAATGAATACTGCCGATGCGGCTGACAACGTCGAGACCACCAACCCACAAAATGAGGGCAGCAATCACTACCAGGATGGCCGCCGCGATCCAGGTGTTCTGCCGGTTCTTCTCGGCGCTTAGCATGATGGCGAAAAAAACCATCTGGACCAGAAAGGCGATCATGCCGCCACGCGATCCGGAAAGGAAAATTGTGCTGGCCATCAGCACCGCGGCGGAAGCGGGAGCCCACTTCCAATTGCCGCGAAGGTTCCGGTTCAGTGCCGCGATCAGGGCAATTGGAACGAGCATTTCCATCAGTCCGGCATAATGATTGTGGCTGACGTAAGGTCCGTAAATCCAGCCTCCGGAAGCGGAAGAACGAACCCAGTAGAGCTTGCCATTGGAGGAGAGGCTTTGCACGATCGCGAACAGGGCAACCAAAGAACCGTAAGCGATCAGGATGGCGGTCAGTACTTTAACCTGTGCTGTCCGTTGCAGGAACTGCGCGGCCAGGAATGCAAACACCGCATAAACGCAGTACAGCAGGACGCCCGATTGAGTCGCGTAAGCATAGGCCGAGGTTCGGAAAGTAAGTTGAAGGCCCAACACCAGGGCAAAGGCCAGCAATGGGGGGAACAGCGCATTCGGGACGACGCGCAAGCAGCCCGAGATAAGTTGCCGTGAGATCCAGACCAGAAATAGCGATACTGCCCCCAAGGAGAGCGCGAATATGGCCCACGATTCGACCGCTCCGAAAGCGAGCGGTCCGACTAACAAAAGCGAAAAGGTTCCGTAGAGGAGAATGGAATCAAGGACGCGAAAACGACCTCCTGCCACGATAGTGGGAGCCAGAATCTCGTTTGCAGGCGTACGTAGTTCAGCCGATGCCAAGGATTCCTCTATAATCCCGAATCGTTTTCACTCAGACGAAAATCGTCCAGCCATAAGTGGCCGCGAATGGGGCTTCCCATGGGAATCCGCAAGAGCCGAACCACCACCAGTTGTGCGTCGGTTCCAGTTGTGAACCCTCCATGCGACTCGCGCCAGACGCCAGAATCGCGCAGATCGTCACTCGAAAAATATTCGAGTCCGGTATAAGCATCTTGAATGCTGAGCCGCGGTCCGCCGGCGCCATCCATTCCGTCCGCCTTGTAGAAGGCGCTGAAGCTGTATGTTGAGTTTGGCTCTACCGGCACATATTGCGAAATACCAGCCTCGTCGACGCCGGGACCATCGAAGACGATGGCAAGAGACCGACGGCCGCCGTGGAATTCAGCCGGGTCAAGAGCCACTTCAACGTTAGCTTGCCGCCGGTAACGCCAGTCGAACCCGCTGTTGAGAATGTCCGAGTCGAAATGCGAGTTGACGATCAGATTCCCGCGCGATGCCAGGTAAGCCGATAAACCACAGAGTTGTGCAGTCTGCCTCCAGGCGACGCGGGCGTCCGCCACGTCGCGCTGGGAGATGAGGTAGTCAATATAAGCCAGCGCGTACTTGGCCTGAAAAGGCTGCGCGAGTTGTGCCAGCGTATTCCACACTTGCACGGCTGCGGCCGTGTTGTTCTGGGAGGTCAGGAAATCGATATACGCGAGGTAGGCGTCCGGCGAGGAGGACAGAACTTTACCGACAATATCTTGTACGCTCGCGAAATGGGAAGAGAGAGAAAAGATGGCGCCCGCGAATTGCGGCTCGTTCTCGACCACCACTTTGAATTCGCGGAGCGCCATCGCCGTGTCCCCCTGAGCCAGGAAAAAATTTCCAGCGGCCCAGGCAAGATCGGGGGTGGTGGGATCAGCTGTGATGGCCCTTTCCAAGGCGTAGCGCTGGCCGGCCGAGTCGTTCAGAATCTGTGCGGTGTCAGCTATCGCAAGCCAGTAGCTTGCATTGTGAGGATTGAGCGCCGCAGCAAGCCGGTATTGTTCTCTTGCGGCGGTAAGCCCGGCGTGTGCCTGGAGCAAGCGTTGGCCGAGGAGTTCGTGATACACGGCATTCCCGGGGGCCAGCCTTACTGCGAGGGGCAGGCTGTTGACCGAAGTTGAAAGGCAATCGGCCAGGAATCGCAAGGTAGACGCGGTTAGAAAAATTGCGGCTGCCAGAAAGGCACTTCCCATGAAGAATATTCTGGTGGCGCGCGATGCGAGAGAGATCTGCATGTGATTTGCAGCGCGAAGATTCTGTTCAGTGCCCCCAACCCCGGCCGATGCCGCTCAGTCGCCGGCGGTCGCCACCTTGGCGTCCTCCTGGTAATAGCCGCCGCCGTACTTACCTTGATATTCGTAATAGTAGTAATAGTCGGGCGAATTTAGATCGACCGCGTTCAGAAGAACGCCGGTCACGCGGGCATTGACGCGGAACAATAACTCGCGGGCCCGCCGCAGCGCCTGCTTGGTAGTCTTTCCTGACCGGATTACCAGCACCACGGCATCGGCTCTGGTGGAGAGCACCACAGCATCGGTTACAGAGAGAGTGGGCGGGGTATCGATCACGATGTGATCGAAGTCGCGGCGGAGCCCGTCTATCAAGTCGCGTGTGTTGGCCGATGCCAGCAGTTCTGCCGGATTGGGAGGAGGTGTTCCCGCCGGCAGAATGGAGAGCGACGGAACCATCGGCCATCGAGTGATCGCGTTCTGTATATCCGCGCTACCGGTCAAGACATTGCTGAGACCGCTGCGCGGTCCCATGCCCAGCGCCTTGTGAATGCCGGGACGGCGCAGGTCAGCATCGATCAACAGGACGCGCACGCCTTTCTGTGCCAAGACCACCGCGGTATTGATGCTGGTGGTAGTTTTGCCTTCCTGGGGCATGGCGCTGGTGACCAGGATGACCTTGGGCGGCGAGCCAAGCGACGACAACAGCAGGGAAGTACGTAACGCGCGGTAGGACTCGGCCATTTGCGACTGCGGACGCGATTGGGTTACGAGTTCTACGGCTTCCCGCGATGAGGCCAAGGCCAGGCGGCTCTTGCTCTCATCGGTCCTTTTCGAACCAAGCGGGATCATTCCCAGTGGGGGCAGAGCAGAGATCATCTGCGCCTGCTCCGGAGTGCGCACGCTGTTGTCCAGGTTCTCCAGCAGGAAGGCGAGACCGATGCCGGAGGTCAGTCCCAGCAGCAGCGCGAAACCGAGATTCCTGGGAATGTTCGGCTCCGAGGGAGACATGGGGATGCGGGCCACGTCGACTACCTTGATGTTGTTGGAGCGCAGACCGGCCGTGACTCCAGCTTCCTTTAACTTTTCCAGCAAGCCTTCGTACAAGGCGCGATTGGTTTCGACATCGCGTTTCAGCAAGCTGTATTCGATCGCGCTTTCATTCAGTTGGTTTGCCTGTTGTTTCTGCTTCTCCAGGGCATCCCGTAGCATTCCTTCGCGCTGCAAAGCAGCCATATACTGGTCGTGAACCCGCAAGGCCAGCTTGCGGGTCTCGGCCTGGATTTGAACGTCAACTTCCTTGATCTGATTGTCGAGTTGAGCGACCTTGGGATAGGAAGGCCCGAATTGCGTTCCTAAGTCAGCGACCTGAATTTTCAGGTCAGCCTTTTGCGTCCGCAGCTTCTCCAGTAACGCTGACGGGCTGGATGCGTCTCCCGCTTCCGCGCCGCTGGTTGCCGAGGCGATGACGTCCGCATCGCCGCGGTCAGTCAAGCGGTAAAGCGATTCTTTCTGCATGCGGTCCGATTCGGCGACCGTCAGCTCTTTATTAAGCTCATCCAGTTTTTCGGTAATGATGTTCTGCTTCTCGTCAATACCCAGGATGGAATGTTCTTTCTGGTAGCGCACCAGCTTTTCCTGGGAGGTCTCCACTTTCATCTGCAGGTCGACGAGTTGCTTGGACAACCAATCGGAAGCCTGCATGGTGGATTCGAATTTAGTTTTGAAGTTTTGCTCGATATAAGTGTTGACCAGCGTGTTGACGACGGTGGCCGCGAGTTCTTTGTTGGGGCTGGTAAAGCGGATGTCGATGACGCGCGTATTGGGCTGCAAGGTGACGCGCAGGTTGCCGCGAAGCGAGCCCAGCAGACCTGACATGCGGGCTGAGTTCAGGTCCAGCAAATTGCTGGTAAGGCCGAGCGAATTGGGGGAGGTGATTTCGCCGCTACCGCCAAATTCGGGCCGCTTGTCCAGGTTCAGCTGCTTGATCACTTGCAGGGCGAGAAGATCGCTGCGCAGGATCTTCACCTCGGTGTCGAGGTCAGCCGGATCGTAGTAATCGTTGCCGTTGCCGGAGTCCTTGAAATTAATCAGCCCGGGATCCAGTTTATTGATGGCGATGCTGCCGGCGGCTTCGTAAATAGGCGTGGTGCGCAGGGTGGCGATCAGCACTAACAGAAAAATGATGACGACGCAGGAAAGCACAACCAATTTCCGCTTGATGAGAACCCGCAGGTATTCTCGTAGAACCGAATCCTGCGCGGGCAAGGGGGGATAGAGGCCGGGTGATATTTGACTGAGGTCAGTGGGCAACACCGGCCGCAGTTCGCGGGTAACCTGCCCTGTGGCAACCAGGCCGCTGTCTTCCATCCAGGCTCCTCACCGCGCACTGCGATGCGCACAAACCGGCTACCAGCACAATGACCCGCATGCGGCGGAAATGGCCGCGCGTGGGTTTGCGCTGCTCTCCAAACGATATGCAGATCGTAGCATCGGCCGGACAAGACGCAGCTGCGATACGAGGTTCATGAGCCTTGTTAAGCAATAGCAGTGTTTGGCCGTGGCTGCAGGCGAAGCTTCGCAGATCCATTTCAACAACGGTGACCCAAATCGCTGAGCGCTCCGGAATTGAGAACTATCTGGATTCCCCCCTGGTTTTGATCGAGCTCAGCCCGGCTATACTGGCGGCACATTTCGGATAACAAGGATAGGACGAATGTTTTTTCGGCGTACGCCGAAACGCAAAGTGATGGTCATCGGCCTGGATTGCGCCGACCCCGAGCTCGTCTTTCATCGCTGGCGTAAAGATCTCCCCAATCTGAATCGTGTGATGGAGTCGGGTGTTCATGGGCGCGTGCGCAGCGTCACCCCGCCCATCACGGTGCCCGCCTGGATGTGCATGATGACTGGGCGCGATCCCGGGGAACTAGGCGTCTACGGATTCCGCAACCGAAGCGATTACAGTTATGACAGGCTGGCAATCGCCGATTCCGCGAGTTTTCGAGCTGAGACCGTTTGGGATTTGCTCGGCCGCGACGGCAAGGAATCGATTGTGATCGGGGTTCCTCCCACCTATCCGGTGAAACCGTTGCGTGGGAATCTGGTCAGTTGTTTCCTCACACCCAGCGCTCACAGCCAATTCACCTACCCGGATAGTCTTGGTGCCGAAGTACGAAGGGTTGTAGGCGACTACATGGTGGACGTGAAGGGCTTCCGCACCGACCGGAAAGACTGGCTGCTGGCCCAGATTTATGAAATGACCACGAAGCGCTTTACCGTGGCGAAACATCTCCTGAGAACGCGCGCGTGGGATTTTTTCATGATGGTGGAGATGGGCACCGATCGTATCCACCATGGGTTCTGGCAATTCATGGATGCGCAACACGTCTTGTATCCCGGCGCGAATACATTCGAAAAGGCTATCCATGAGTACTATCAGTACCTGGATTCCCTGGTCGGAGAGTTGCTTGATTTTGCCGACGACAACACCCGGGTAATGATCGTTTCCGACCACGGCGCCAAGCGCATGGATGGCGCCATCTGCCTGAATGAGTGGCTGATTCAGAACGGCTACTTAGTTTTAAAAAAATATCCTACTGAGGCCACGCGCTTCGAAAAACTGGAGGTTGACTGGTCGCGGACACGTGCCTGGGGTGAAGGCGGATATTACGGACGCGTATTCCTGAATGTTGCGGGCCGCGAACCGCAAGGCATAATTCCTGCCGCGGATTACGAAAGAACGCGCCGCCGGCTAAAACATGAACTTGAAGATCTTAGCGATCTGGAAGGGCGGCCAATGGGCACGCGGGCTGTTCTCTCCGACGAGGTCTATCGCCAGACCCGGAACATCGCTCCCGACCTGAGTGTTTTCTTCGGCGACCTGTACTGGCGAGCGAGCGGAAGCGTAGGCGCAGGGCAGATTCACACCCTTCATAACGACACTGGACCGGACGGGGCGAACCACAATTGGGACGGCATATTCGTTTCTGCTGAGGGCCGGGACCTCGGAAATAACCGGTTGGATAAGTCTCTCGCCGGCTTGAGCCTGCTGGATGTCGCGCCGACCCTTATGCACTCATATGGCATGGCATCGCTTTCGGGTATGCAGGGCCGGGTGATTACGTCCAACACAAAGTGCCTGAACGACGCAATGGTCAGGGAAGAGAATTTGAATTCTGAACAAAGCGAAATCTTGCAACCGTGTCGGCAATAAAGTTCAGGAAGGGCAGGAGCGGGAATTTGGGGGCTGAGGCAAGAGCTTGATGAACTGGTCAGAACAGGTAGTGCTGGTAACCGGCGGTACGGGATCGTTCGGCAGGAAATTTGTCGAAACCATGCTGAACGATTATCACCCTAAAAGGCTGGTAGTCTTCAGCCGCGACGAACTTAAGCAGCATGAGATGCGGTCCTCGGGTCTGGACCACGCCAGCTTGCGGTACTTCATCGGGGACGTGCGCGATCCTGCCAGGCTGGAGCGGGCGCTTGCGGGGGTTACCGTGGTTGTCCACGCGGCCGCTCTGAAGCAGGTGCCGGCGTGCGAGTACAACCCCTTTGAAGCGATTCAGACCAACATCATGGGCGGACGCCACGTCATCGAAGCTGCCATCAATCAAGGCGTACGCCGGATCCTGGCGCTCAGTACCGATAAAGCCGTCAGTCCGATAAATCTTTATGGCGCGACGAAGCTGTGCGCCGAGAAAATGTTCGTACAAGCCAACGCGTATGCCGGAGCCCAGGACACCCGCTTCAGTTGCGCGCGTTACGGCAATGTTGTCGGCAGTCGTGGAAGCGTGATTCCCATCTTCCAGGAGCAGCGCAAGCGTGGACGAGTAACCGTGACGGATCCCCGCATGACCCGCTTCTGGATCACGCTAAAACAGGGAGTTGATTTCGTCATTCACTGCATGGAGACGATGCACGGCGGCGAAATCTTTGTTCCTAAGATTCCCAGCATGAAGCTGGTGGACATGGCCACCGCCATTGCGCCGGAATGCGATATCGATTTCATTGGCATCCGTCCGGGAGAAAAGTTGCATGAAGCTTTAGTGTCGGAAGATGAAGCGCGGCAGACGGTGGAAACCAAGGAAATGTACGTGATCCGGCCAAACCATCCCTGGTGGTCGGCGGACAATTGGACCAATGCCATGCCAGTTCCTGAAGGATTTCGCTATACCAGCGACGCGAACGAGCGATGGCTGACGGCGGCGGATTTGCAGGAGTTCATTCTCCCTGCGCCGTCGACTTTGGCTCCGCGCGCGACCATGTAGGAGGAGAATGCCGGCTGTAGCAAAACCGACCATGCTGGCAATGGAAGGAGGCGCTCCCGTCCGAAGCACCTTCTTGCCTTACGGCCGGCAGTCGATCTCGGAAGAGGATATTCAGGCAGTCGTCGAGGTGCTGCGCTCGGATTGGCTCACCACAGGTCCCAAAGTAGGAGAATTCGAAGCAGCATTCGCCGCCTATGTGGGCGCCAAATATGCCGTGAGCTTCAGTTCCGGGACTGCGGCCTTACATGGCGCCGCTTTTGCTGCTGGTGTAAAGGCGGGCGATGAAGTCGTCACGACACCAATGACCTTCGCGGCAACGGCAAACTGCATCCTGTACCAGCAGGCGCGTCCGCTCTTTGCCGATGTGAGCTGCGACACTCTGAATATCGATCCCGAACAGATCGTTCCGAAGCTAAGCGGCAAAACCCGAGCCATCATTGCGGTGGATTTTGCTGGCCACCCGGCCGATCTCGAGGAGATCTTGAGCCTGGCCGATGGGCACGGATTAACGGTCATCGAAGATGCCTCGCACGCACTTGGCGCGAGTTATCGCGGCCGCCGCGTTGGTTCGATTGCCCACATGACCACCTTCAGCTTTCACCCCGTGAAGCACCTGGCGACGGGAGAAGGAGGCATGGTCACAACCGATCGGGCCGATTTCGCGGAAAGCCTGCGCCGGTTCCGTAATCACGGAATTTCCAGCGACGCGCGCCAGCGCCAGGCTGCGGGCGAGTGGCACTACGAAATGGTTCTGCTCGGCTTCAACTATCGCTTGACGGACATCGCGTCGGCATTGGGCCTCGAACAGTTGAAGAGGATTGAAGCAAACGTGCTTCGACGCCGGCAGATCGCCGCCCGTTACGACCGTGCATTTCGCAGCTTGCCGGGGATTAGGGTCCCTGATGTACGGTGCGATGTGGATCCGGCCTGGCATCTGTATCCAATTCGAATCGACAGCGCCTGCGTGAAAGCGACTCGAAGCGAAATCTTCCGGGCTCTGCGGGCCGAGAACATTGGCGTGAATGTTCATTACATACCGGTTCACTGGCACCCTTACTATCGAGAAAAATTCGGGTACAGGGGCGGAGAGTTTCCGATAACGGAAGCAGCCTATGAACAATCCATCAGCCTGCCGATGTTTCATGGCATGACGGATGGTGATATTGAGGACGTGATCAGCGCTGTCAGCAAAGTTGTCGAGCACTACGCGGGTTGAGGAAGTCTAGACGGTAGGGGGCTCTGTTGACATCCTCGATTAACCCACGTTTTGTCATCCCGAGCGGAGCGAGGGATCTGCAGTTTTCGGCCGGAAATGCAGATTCAACGCTCGTCCTCGCCTGCGGCTACGGACGGCTCGGAATGACAAGGCCAGGGGAAGGAAAGGATGTCAACTAAGCCACGGTAGGGTTGAAATAAAACAATGCGAAATGGCGCACTCTACATCGTCACGCAGGATCCGCGATACATCGACATGGTTCTGGTCTCGGCGGAAAGTTTGAAACGGGCGATGCCGGATTTGCCCGTCACCGTATTCTCGCAGTTTCCGGCCAAAAGTCCGCACCTCGACAATGTCGTTATCGTCGCGCCCGCGAAGGATGGCTTTTACGACAAAGCCAGGCTAATCGCCGATTCTCCGTATGAGCGGACGATGTTTATCGATGCCGACACGTTTGTGCTTGAACCGGTTCCCGAACTGTTTTCGGTGCTGGATCATTTCGATTGCGCGGCGACCCACGAAGAATATCTCAGCACGGATTGGGTCGGGAGCTACCCGCGCGCGGATATTCCTGCGAGTTACCCGGAATTCAACACCGGCATTTTGCTGGTGAAGCGCTCGCAACGAACGCAAGAGCTTCTGCAACGATGGGCAGAGCTTTATGAGGCGTACCTGCGGGAAAAACCCGAGCACCCGATAAACGATCAGCCTTTCTTTCGCGCGGCGTCCTACTACAGCGAGGTCCGCATGGCGACGCTGATGCGCGAGTACAACTGCAAGTTCCGCGGCCAGGGCTATGTCAATAAGGCGGTCAAGATCCTGCACGGCCATGTGGATTTCCAACTTGTGCCCGATCACCTCAACCAGGCAGCCAATGTCCTGAATGCAAGCCAACGGCCGCGAGTCTATGTGGCCGGGGAGGTCTATGAGCAGAAGCTGGTGGGCCGGCTCATAGGCCGCCGTAAAGCGCATAAGGTGGGCAGCTTTCCCGAACTCCCAGGTTCACTTACCTGGAGACGTGCGAAACGCCTGAAAAAGCTGATTGAGGAGCGAGGCGTGAGCAAAGTGCTGAGGAGGGTATTTGCGACCTCATGAATGTGAGAGTTCATTGAGTACAACCGATGATCGTGAACCCATGACGACAGGAACTCATAGAGTGGTCGCTATTGTCCAGGCACGCATGGGAAGTTCGCGCCTGCCGGGAAAAGTTCTTCAGGATCTTGCGGGTCGTCCAATGTTGGCGCGGGTAATTGAGCGAATGAGCAGGGCGCAAAGGCTAAACGATGTAGTCGTGGCCACCACGGACCAGGCCCGCGACGACGTCATTGCGCACCTTTGCCAGGAACGGGGATGGTCCTGTTTTCGAGGTAGCGAATACGACGTACTCGATCGCTATTACCGGGCAGCGCTGGAGTTTGGCGCCCAGCTTGTGGTCCGTGTCACCTCGGATTGTCCCTTGATCGATCCGGAAATCATCGATCAGCACGTAAGCCGGATGGAAGAGGGCTGGGCTGAAGTGGACTTCGTCACCAACATGGCCCGGCAGACTTATCCATTGGGGCTGGCCGTCGAGGCCCTCCCCATCGACGTTCTGGCGCGCATGAAAAGAATGTCGACTACGCCTGAACTCTGCGAGCACGTCACTACGCTCGCGTATGCCGAGCCGGACTGGTTTCGCATTGAGCATGTTCTGCATCCAGTGGATCTGTCGCACATGCGCTGGACGGTTGACACGAAGGAAGATTTGGAATTCGTGCGGCTCATCTTCGAACATTTTGGGCATGATTTCTTTTCATGGCAGGAAGCGCTGGCGGTGCTGGCGAGTCATCCGAAGTGGATGGAGATCAACCGCACTGTTTCGCCGAAGGTCATGGAGGTGGAGCGGGCAGGATGAGCGTACTCAAGGTCACAGACTCGGTTGAATGCTATCGGCAGGCCGCACTGAGCGCGCATGTTCGGATGCTGGCTGGGCGCGGAGGAGACGATGTCAGCACCGAATTCGCGAACGCCCGGATTCTGGAGGCCCTCGAACCGACGCAGTCTGACGTGCTGCTGGACATAGGCTGCGGAGATGGTTGTCTGCTGAGAATGGCGGAAGGCCGCGTGGGACGTAGTGTTGGAGTCGTTCCCACCGTAGAGGAGAAGTCCAAGCTTCTGGCCTCGTACCCGAGTCTGACGGTACTGGTTGGGCTGGCGCAGAAGTTGCCGGTGGATTCAGACAGCGCGTCGCTTATTGTGTGCAACTCGGTGTTGTTGCTTCTGAAATCAGAAGAAAACGTATTGGCTGCGTTAAGCGAGATCGTTCGGGTGGCAAGACCCGGAGCCAAGATATGGCTGGGCGAAATCCCCAGCGTGGATGAATATCCTTACTTCAAAAACTATCGTGGCACCTCTGTCATGGGGCTGCTCTGGCACCAGTTGACCAATCGAGGGTTCTACACATTTCTCAGTACCGGCAAGCAAGTTTGCCGGAGCCTCCTGGGGAAAGAGACACTGGTACTGAGCGCCGGCGAGATTTATTACGAGACTCCTGAAAAATTTATGGGACTGGCGCAGAAGTGTGGAATGCAGCCGAAGGCCCACTTCAAATATGTCCGCAAAGACAGGCGGGGAAATTTGATCGAATCTCCATTCAGGCACAACTACGTATTCACGCGATGATAATGCCGGATCATGCACAAGCGGATCACGAAGGCTTGCTGATCCGCGCGGACGCTAGCACGCAACTGGGCGCCGGACATGCCATGCGCTGTTTCGCGTTGGCGAAAGCATGGCAGAAGAGCGGGGGGCGGGTGACCATTGCCATGTCTGAGGCGCTTCCCGGCATGCAAGAGCGATTCCGAAATGAAGGTATACGGGTCGAACACGTAAGCTTTTTGGAGGGGGGAAGTAAAGAAGATGCGAAGCAGACGGGTGCTCTCGGGTTGCGCATCGGCGCACGCTGGACGGTTGTGGATGGTTATCATTTTGAACCCGCCTACGTGCGCCACTTACGAGATGCGGGAAATCGAGTATTGCTGTTCGACGACGATGGCTGTTTTGGGGAATACTGCTCGGACGTGGTGTTGAACCAGAACCTTGGCGCCAGCGAAGAGATGTACTTGCAGCGCAGTGAGTGCACAAAATTAATGTTAGGCACCGATTATGCTCTGTTGCGTCCGGAGTTCCTGAGCATTGACAGGTTCCATGAACCAGTCCCGGCCACTAATCGACTGCTGGTGTGCATGGGGGGCAGCGATGCTGAGAATGTCACAGAAAAGGCAATACAGGCCGCGGCCCAGGTTGGGGGAAAGATGCAGACGACGGTTGTGGTCGGGTCAGGCAATCCCCATCAAGAGCAACTCCGCGGTTTAGCCGCGAGACTGCCTGGAGTGCGAATTCAGCATAATCCGGCCAATATGGCGGAACTCATGTGCGAAGCGGATCTGGCGGTTTCGGCCGCCGGGAGCACCTGTTGGGAGCTGGCGTATTTGGGCGTGCCGATGATTGTCACTGCAATTGCCAAGAATCAGGAGAAAAATGCCCAGGCGCTTGCGGAGCGCGGAGCCGCCATCAACTTAGGATGGCATGAGAACGCGTCCTTAACGGAAATTTCTAATTCAATCGGACAACTCGCGGGAGACGTCGTTCGGCGTCGCGCCATGAGTCAGGCCGCGCGCAATCTGGTCGACGGGCTGGGCGCCAAGCGCGTGATCAATGTGCTCCGGGGGGCTACAGCTTGAGTGCGATCCGGGTTGGGCAGCGCTTCGTGGGCGAGGGTTGGCCCTGCTTTCTGGCTGCAGAAATCGGGATCAATCACAACGGAGATCTCAACCTGGCGCATCGTTGTATCGACGCCGCGGCGGAAGCGGGGGCGGATGCTGTCAAGTTCCAGAACTATCGCACCGAAGATTTTCTTTCCAGCCGCTCGTTGATGTACGAGTATGTATCGCAAGGGCGAACGCTGAGCGAATCGCAATATGACATGTTCAAGAGATGCGAACTGCCGCCCGGCAGCCTGCGCGAGCTGCGCGAACATTGCGACCGGCGAAATGTGATCTTTTTCAGCACACCGAGCTCCGAACAGGGACTGCAGGACTTGGCCGAGCTTGGGGTGCCGCTGCTCAAGAATGGTTCGGACTATCTGGTGCATCTACCGCTGATCCAGGCAATGGCGCGAACCAGAATTCCGACGGTGCTTTCGACCGGCATGGCCGTTTACGCCGACATCGAAGACGCAGTGAATGCTTTTCGCCAGGCCGGGGGGAAAGATTTGGTGCTGTTGCATTGCACCTCTGCTTATCCCACACCGCCAGAGGACGTTCACCTGCGCAAGCTGCCTGCGTTAGCCGACGCCTTCGGTTGTCCAGCCGGCCTGAGTGATCATTCCTGTGGCAACGTGGCGGCGATTGGCGCCGTCGCGCTGGGCGCCTGCATGATCGAGAAGCATTTCACATTAGATATGAATCTGCCCGGTCCCGATCATCGCTTCTCGGCAGATCCGGGCGAATTTCGCGGGTTGGTGGAAGCGGTGCGTACCATGGAAAAGAACCTGGGCTCTCCGGAGTTGAAGCCGGTTAAGTCGGAGGAATCGGGCCGCCGCGAATATCGCCTATCTTGTGTGGCCGCCCACGACCTGCCTGCGGGACATTCTGTTGCGACCTCAGATATCGCGTTCTGCCGCCCGGGTTATGGGTTTCCGCCCAAGAACTTCGGGATGTTACTCAATCGCCAATTAAACAAAGAAATTCCGACAGGGCACGTTTTCGCGCCCGAGGATTTCGCTTGAGCAGCGAGCGAGAGCATGTCACCCTGCGTCCAGCGGTGGAGGAAGATGCGCCCATGGTATTCCGCTGGCGCAACGATCCTTTTCTGGTAGCGCGCGCGTCCTCCGCAAAATGTGTGACCTGGGAAGAGCATGTGCGCTGGTTCCAGGAGACGCTTTGTGGGAGTAGCCGCAAAATGCTCATCGTTCTCGTGGACGGCGAGCCTGCGGGTCAAGTCCGCTTCGACCGCGCTGACGGCGCCGCGTGTGTCATCTCAGCCTACCTTTTGGAACCTTACACTGGACGTGGTTTAGGGGTGATTGCGATTCGCGAGGCCTGCGAATTCCTGTTCGAGCACTGGGGTGTAACAAGCATCGTGGCTTTCGTTCGCCAAGACAATCCTCCTTCGCAATCGGCCTTTCGAAAAGCAGGCTTTCACGATGCCGGGGACGCGACTGCGTGCCCGCCCAAGCATTTTGGGATGTTTTTGCGGCGAGCGGATTGTGCCCAAGGAATGACCGCATGATTGTGTCGATTCACCAACCGGCATACCTGCCCTGGCTTGGCTATTTCGACCGCCTGGTGGCTTCCGATGCGCACGTTGTGCTCGACCACGTGCAGTTTGAGAAGAACAGTTTCATCAATCGCAACAAAATTCGCACGCGCCAGGGCTGGGGTTGGCTGACCTTGCCCATCCGGACCGCAGGACGATTCGGCGACTTGCCGATCAATCAGGTCGAGATCGCCAACGAGACGCCGTGGGCTTCCAAACACTGGACTGCGTTGCGAATGAATTACGGCAAATCTCCTTTTTTCCCGGAGCATGCCGATTTTTTTCGGACCATCTACGAGCGCCGTTGGAACAAGCTGGTCGATCTGACCAGGGAGATCACGGACTACGTTGTGGAGGCGTTCCGCATTACAACCCCGCGCTATTTTTCTTCAGAGCTTAACGTCGGTGGCAAGAAAGACGAGTTGGTGTTAAATATTTGCCGCCAATTAGGAGCGAAGGTTTACTTGTCCGGACCCATGGGAAGAAATTATCTCCGCGAGGAAATGTTTCAAGACGCGGGTATTGCGATTCGCTATCACGATTATAGTCATCCGACGTACCCGCAAACCTATCCCGGCTTCGAACCATACATGGCCGCGGTAGATCTGCTCTTTAATATGGGGAAGCGTAGCCTGGAAACCCTGTCGCCGAGCCGGGAGCTGATAGCGCGATGAATGTGCTGGTCGTAGCGGCGCATCCGGATGATGAACTACTGGGCTGCGGAGCCACGGTAGCGCGTCTCGCGCGCGAAGGCCACGCGGTCTACATCGCCATCCTGGGAGAGGGAATAACGTCCCGTCACCGAACGCGTGAAAGTGCGGAGGCCGAAAAGCTCAAATCATTGCACGACGCCAGCCGCCGGGTCGCTGATTTGTTGGGAGCAAAAGACCTTTCCTTGCACGGCCTGCCCGATAATCAGTTCGATTCTCTGCCTCTGCTTGAGGTAATCAAGATTGTCGAGGAACTGATCGAGCGCTGGCGTCCGACCGCGATCTACACCCATCATTGCGGTGACCTGAACATAGATCATGAGGTGGTGGGGCGCGCCGTTCTGACCGCCACTCGCCCCATGCAGGGGCAGAGCGTGCGCGAGCTATACATGTTCGAGATTGCCTCTTCCACGGAGTGGGCCTTTCAGCAGCTCTCTCCCGTGTTCAGGCCTAATGTGTTCGTCGACATTGCTGAAACATTGCCCCTTAAGCTCAAGGGCATGCGCCTCTATGAAACTGAAGCGCGCCCCTTTCCTCATCCGCGTTCCACCGAAGCACTTACAGCGATCGCGCAGCGATGGGGAAGCGTATCGGGTTGCCAGGCGGCAGAGGCTTTCGAAGCAGTGAGACTACTTCGATAACAGCATGAAGATTCTGCTGCTCCATCCCGAAGACCACGCAGCGAGAGGCAAATGGGCAGATACCCGGTGGGATCTGATCGTGGACCTCGGATATGCCGGGCCGACTTTGTACGCGGAATGGAGCCGTGAGTTGGCGACCCGAGTTATCAGCCTGCGGCAATTTACGGCAGGGGATGAGAGTCACCGTTGGATCGGGCGGGTGCTGGCCCAGGGTCGAGGCCGCATGCTGGACCGCATGGGGCTGGACTGGTGGGAACTGCTTGCCGTGTGGCGATACCAGGATCTTGAAGCGTTATATCTGGCGCGACAACTCAGCGGCGAAATTTACGCTGCCCAGGTTGAGCTGTTCGCTACGCGTCCACACCGCTTCGCTTCGCTCTTTGCCCATGTGCTGTCGAGGCCAATCCAGTATTTTCAAACAGGAGCAGGGCCAGGGCGCTTTGGCAGGATCGCTGTTTCCTTGCGGCAATTCCGCGCGAGACAGATCGCGGAGATTGCCTTCGACAAATGGGATTCGACTTACCAATTCCGCCGCCACCTGGTAAAGCGCCGTGCCAACGTGACGGAACCCGTCGTGCTGCTGCCGTCGGCCTACAGCAATGTGACCCGCACAGTACTCTCTTACGCCGCAGCCCTGCCCCGTTGCCGCTTTTTGTTGGCCACTACTCGCAGCAATGCTATGCCCGCCAGCTTGCCTGAAAACGTAGAGGCAGTTTCATTAGCGGCGTACGCTGACAGCGATCAGCAAACACGGCGGGAGTTTGCGGAACTAAAGCGGGCCTGGCATGAATTCCAGCGTACGAGGCTCGCAGAATCGGAGGATCTGCGGATCGCGCGCGACGCGGGCACCTTCGATTACTTCTCTGAGCAGTTACGAATTGGGCTCTGCATCCGAGATGCCTGGCATGCATTGCTGCAGCATGAGCCAATAACCGGCGTTCTCTGCGGGGACGATCTGAATCACTACACGCGCCTGCCGCTTGCCCTCGCCGCGCGCATGAATCTGAATGCGGTTTACTGCGCGCACGGGGCGCTGGACTCGGGTCTGCTGTTCAAGCAGTCTTATGCCAATATTCATCTCGTTAAAGGCGAGATGGAGAAAGACTATGCCCTGCGAAGCGGAGCAGTAGCAACGAGGCAGGTAGTAGTGGCGGCGCCACCGCTCGCGGACGAGGCATTACAAACGCAGACGTCCATGGTTGGCGACAAAATCGTGCTTTTTTCTCAGCCTTATGAACTGCAGGGAGGCCGCACGATCGAGATCTATCGCGAACTGATGCCGCGGCTCTGCTCCGTGGCGCGCGCGGTGGGGAAGCGCCTCGTTATCAAACTGCACCCCTTCGAGTCTGCACGGGCACGGGCGCGCCTGCTCGCCGCCGCTTTGCCGCAAAAGGGGGATCGGGATTGGGTTGAGATCTTGAGCGGAGCTCAGCCCGCGCTGCTGGATCAGGCCTGGTGCGGGATTGGAATTGATTCCAGCGTCGCGGTCGAATGTACCCTGAAGGGTATTCCCTTTTTCCTGTGCCAGTGGTTGGATTTTGGAGGCGCTGGTTACATGCAGCAGTTTGCGTGCTACGGCGCCGGGATCCTGCTGCAGTCGCCGGACGATCTGCAACGAATCCCGGAACAGGTGTCTGGGTACCGGCTTGATCATGGAATCAATGCGCGACTTTGGCACAACGCGGCGCCTGGACAATTGGAGGCGATCATCACCGGGGCTGGGCCGTCGCGAGCCGCTGCGAAATTCGCGTCTTAATACTCGGAAGTCGCTCGTTGCCGTGAGTCGCCAACCTATGGTGCAAACCCCTTGAGCGCTGCCGAGACCATCCTACTTCCGGCGCAAGTCGAAGCGGTCGAAGCTGCTCACGAAGGGAAGTTTCGGACGCACCTGTCCGAGATTGGGCGCCAGTCCTCCATCGCCTTTGCGGGCACAGTCTTCACGCTCGTGCTGGGATATGCCTTCAGGGTCTATCTGGCCCGGCAATTGGGAGCGCGCCTGCTGGGCTGGAATGCCATTGGCATGGGCCTCTATGGCATATGCAAGCTGCTGGGAGAGTTCGGCATGCCGGCCTCGGCTTTGCGATTTGCCGGAATCTACAAGGCCGGGTCGGGGCGCGCCAATCTAACTGCGTTCTTCTGGAGAGCGCTGTTCTGGACTCTGTTCGGCACCTCGCTCTTCTGTGCCCTGGTTCTGCTGGGACGGGGATGGATCGCAACCCGAGTTTTCCACGACGCGGCTCTTATCCGCTTTCTTCCCCTTTATGCCATTTTAATTCCCATCGGTGCGGCGAGCAGTTTTCTTACCCAGACTCTGGGTGGGTTCAAAATGATTGCCCGCAGCACGGCGATCGTTAAATTCATATCGTTTCCTTTCATGATAGTTGCCAGCATCGTGGCCCTGGCGCTTGGACTTTCGTTGTGGGGCTTTGTTGTTGCACAAATCGCTGGAGAAGTCCTGATCTTTATCCTCGCCGGTTGCAGCATCTGGCGTGCAGCGCCGGTGCCGTTGCAATGGGACGAGCTACGGGGCTCGGCTTTGTCCAGCGACGTGCGCTGGTATGCACTTGCCATGACGGGCATGGGCGTTCTGGGGTTCCTGGCAGGACAAGCTGATCGGCTTGTCCTTGGCTACTATCTTCCTGCGAAGCAGGTCGGCATTTACTCCGTAGCCGCTTCCGCGGGAGGCCTGTGCGCGATCTTCCTGCAGGCCCTGAATTCCATTTTTGCCCCGACCATCGCGCTGTTGCATGAGCAGTCGGAGCACGCCTTGTTGCTGCGGCTCTACCAGACACTCACAAAATGGATTCTGGCAGTCACGCTGCCGGTAGTCCTGACGTTCCTTTTCTTGCCTCGCAGCATCATGGGGCTGTTTGGATCTGATTTCCAGTCCGGCTGGCTGGTGTTATGCGTCATTACGGTGGGACAGATCGTCAACTGCGGAACGGGATCGGTCGGCTACCTGCTGCAGATGTCAGGAAATCAAAATCGGGTTGTGCGGGTCACGCTGATCATGGCGGTTCTCATGACCGTGACGAATATCGTGCTTATACCGCGATGCGGAGTGGCTGGCGCCGCTGCTGTTTCCGCCGTGGGAACAATTCTAGGCAACAGTACATACCTTGTGATGGTGCGCCGAAGCTTGCGATTATTCCCCTACGAGCGCAGCTATTGGAAGCTTCTGCCTGCAGCGGCCGCAGCCGCGGGGGTACTGTGGCTGATACGCGGGCAGGTTGCGATGTTGTGCCGTCCGATTACGACAGTGCTTTTCGGATTCATGGCAGCGTCCGTAATTTTTCTGGTGACGTTCGTGGGTTCAGGACTGACGCGGGATGATCGCCTGGTAGTGGATATGGCCAAGCGCCGATTGCAATCTCTGGTTTAAGGATATCGGGATGGGCGAAGCGTTACGCAATCCGGTTTTGTCATGTAATGCGAGAACCCGAGTTCTCGAATTGCCGGCGGATTTGTGCGCGCAGGCGGAACGCAAATTCGGACAACAATTCACGAATGTATCTGACTTGCTGACTTTTGTACTCAAAGAATTGTTATGCGATCGCGCACTGCAGATGGACATTGCTGAGGAAAACCTGGTCGAGGAGCGATTGAGGGAACTTGGGTATATCTGACCCAGGCAGTGAGCGAAGCATTTGAGAGATGACCTACAAAACGTGTTGCGCCAGAGTAAGGATCGTCTGTTCCCTTCATTTCGTGACCCCAACTACCTGGTATTAAGCAAGCGTCGGCGCCTGTTCCGCAACTGGTTGGCAAGGATTGAGCAGCCGGCCCTTCAGGTGCTGGATGTGGGAGGCCGCCTGCAGCCTTATCGCGCGCTGATGCAAGGGCGAGTGGCCCGTTACATTGCGGTCGATGTGCGCAAAACACCGCTCGTGAACGTTATTGCCCGCGGCGAAATGCTTCCCTTGGCGGGAGAGTCCTTCGATGTGGTGATCTGCACACAGGTCTTGCAATATATTGGCAAGCCTTTAGAGCTGCTGAGGGAAGTCCATCGCGTGCTGAGACCAGGCGGGCATCTGTTGCTCAGCACTTCAGCGGCCGAGCCGCTGGCTGGCGATATCGATTTCTGGCGGTTCACTCCCGCCAGTTTGAACTGGCTGCTGCAGGATTTTTCCGCAGTCGAGGTAGCTCCGGAAGGGAACAGCGTAATCGGATTCTTTCGCAGCGCGAACGTCTACCTTAATATGTTCGCTAAGTTTAGAGTTTTGCGTAAGACGCTTTCCTTTACGGCGACTCCTCTTCTGAATGCGATGGGCCTATTGGCGGAAAAGCTGTCAGCCAGCGCAAACCATCAGTTTTCGGTAAATTACAGCGTCTTAGCGCAAAAGTGATGCAGAGTTCCATGTCGAAGGCGCATGCACGGCGGCCATCTTGAGATTGAATTACGGTTCATGGTTTCGAAAGCGCCATTCGTACCAGGGTTACAGCTTCGACCGCCCGCTCCTGTTGATCCATAGCGATGACTGGGGGCGCGTCGGTGTGCGCGACTGGGAGGTTTTCGATCAGTTGTGCGCCGCCGGGCTTCCGCTGGGCAACGATCCTTACGATTTCTATTCACTCGAAACCGCCGAAGATGTCGGCGCGCTTCAGGAATTGTTAGTCGGCCACCGGGACTCAGCGGGGCGGTCTCCGCGCGTAGTCATGAATTTCGTCACTGCAAATCTGGATTTTCCCCGCATGGCTGAGGCTAACTTCCGACAGGTGTTTTTGCGATCCTTGCAGGACGGCCTTCCGGGTGGATGGAAGCGTCCCGGCCTGATGGAAAGTTATCTTTCCGGAATTGCGCTCGGAGTATTCCATCCCGGTCTCCACGGCACCACCCATTTTTGTCCTTCTGCCGTGAACAGGGCCTTGGCTGACAATGGCGAACGCGCGGAGTTGTTAAAGACGCTGTGGCGCGCAGAGACGCCTTACATTTTTCACCTGATGCCGTGGATTGGATACGAATACTGGGATGGGGAACTCCCTCCCGATGATCGGCAACTGGATGCGGCCAAGCAGATGGAATTGATCGGAATGGGTTACGAAAATTTCGTCCAACTGTTTGGTTCAGCACCAGCTTCGGGCTGTGCTCCCGGCTATCGTTCCGACCGAAACACGCGCAGGGCATGGCGGGAAGTTGGCATTAACGTTGCCCAAAACGGCCCGGGACGATTACGACTGCCATCCTTCTCGGAGGAGGGAGTTCTGAACATATACCGCAACATCGATTTCGAGCCGGCCACAGATAAAAAGTTCACAGTCGAAGGCGCACTAAGAGCCGCAGGACAATGCTTTGAGCGGGGCGTGCCGGCCATTGTCTCTATGCATTCCATCAACCTGCATTCAACTTTGAAAAACTATCGGGCATCGACACTTAACTGCCTTGACAGGTTTCTGACGGCATTGGAGAACGCCTATCCCGATTTGCTTTATGCGCATGACGCGGAACTCTTTGAAATGGTCACTGGCGGGGCGTTCCATGGGCATGATCAAAATGTGACTATCAAGAGCCAGCTTGCTCCCACGGCGACGGCATGAGCACAAAACCGTCACTGCTGTTCATTACCGTAGACTGCCTTCGCGCCGATCACGTCGGATTTATGGGTTATGCGCGGCCGACAACACCATTCCTGGATTCTCTGGCCTCGGAATCACTGGTCATTCCTACCGCGATTGTTGGGGGTGCGCCTACCTACTATTCGCTGCCGTCCATTCTCGCGTCACGTTCGCCCTTCAACTTGGGGCGCGACCTTATTGGATTGGCTCCGGGAGAGCCTACCCTGGCTTCGATTCTTGGGCAGGCTGGCTATGCGACCGCAGCCTTCGCAGGCGGCAATCCTTATATATCACCGCGATTTGGGTATGATCAGGGTTTTGATCATTTCTGTGATTTTCTCGCGGAGGTGCCGCCCTCCCGAGAGTCCGCGCCCGCAGCTAATAGTCTTCGCCGGCGAGTAAACCGCAAAATCGAGCAACTGTCCTCCCGCGGTGCTCTTCTCAAGGCCTCCTACAATGAGTTGTACTTTCAGTATTGCCAGCGATGGGGCACGAAGCGGCCAAGTTCCTTTGACGAGTTACGCCGGTTTCCATCTGCCGATATTCTCGTAGACCAGGCGCGCGCCTGGATATCTTCGATCGGAGATCGTCCTTTTTTCCTATGGCTCCACTTTATGGATCCGCATTCTCCCTACTATCCCGTGGCAGAGGCGTTAGGGACGATGAAGAGGGAAAATCTCACTCCATTTCGGGCCCGATATCTCAATTCGTATTGGAATCGAGGCGATAAAAGCAGAGAAAACTTTTCGCGTTATCGCGAAGAGGTCATGGGCCTGTATGACGCCACAATTCGCTGGGTAGATACGCAAACCGCGCGCCTCGTAGAAACACTTCGCCGCTTCCGCCGCTGGGATAATTGCTTACTGTCGTTTACGGCCGATCATGGGGAAGAATTTCTGGAGCATGGCGGGCGTTATCACCAGCCCCGCAAGCTCATCGAAGAACTGATTCACGTGCCGATGCTGCTACGCGTTCCCGGCACGCCCCCCTCGCGGCTCACCTCTTCGCCTTTCAGCTTGCTGCACTTGGCTCCGACTTTGCTGGACGCGATGAATGTCGCCATTCCCGCTGAGTTTCAGGGACGCAGCCATTGGCGCCATATCCAGCACCACGAGGATTGGAACGACCCTGCGGTAGTCGAATGCGGGGACGGGTGCAGCAATCCTTTTCACCGCGACAGCCGGCTACGCAGCCGGATACTGGCAATTCGGGAGAAGCGATACAAGCTCGTGCTTCGCTTCGATCCGCGTGCGGAAGAGTTATTCGATCTGCAGGAAGATCCTGCTGAACTCCAGCCGTTGCCGGAAAACGCTGCCATGGGCGTGCGTCGGCGGTTGCTGAAGGCGGCGCTTGCGCACCTGCGGCAGAGTCATGACCAAGGGCGCATGGAGCGACGCCTTTCGGGCCTGATTCGGGATATGCAGTTGCAAGCGTTTTCTGCAGGACTTCAGGCCGCGCATGCGGTTCCCATGTAGATAACACTCGAGTGCGCGGTTCCCGCAGGTTTTGTCGCCGAAGCAAGATAAACTGCTGACAAATGATCACGGTTTTTACTCCGTCGTTTGCCGACGAAGCAAATACCAATGCCCAGAACCTTACGGTTAAAGAGGTTGTAGCCAGGCTGTCTCCGGAAAAGTTCCGAGTCATGATGTTTGCCGAGGGGGCGCTCGATGAGCGGATTGCCGCTCGCCCCAATACCGGAGTGCTTAAGTGGCGCAGCCATGGCAATACGATCGCAACCCTGGCGCGATTTCTGTCCAACGTGCCCGACATCTATTTTTTTCCGCGCGAGGGGCCGCTGGATACCGCCTTGTTGAAGGTCAGGAAGCACGGCAAGCTGCCGACCGCGGTAGTTACGTACATCGTCAGCGGTGGTCTCGGTCCGGGCTCGATTCGTCCCAGCATGCTGCGGAACATCACGGAAGCGGACACTGTCATCGGCAACAGCCAATGTGTATCGGAAGTAGTAGAACGCTGCACCGGCGCAGTGGTGAGCACAATCTACGATGGTGTCGATCGCCGCCATTATTATCCGCCTGCCAGGCGGAAATCAGGCGACGCAACGGTAGTGCTCTATGCGGGTTCATTCTGGCCGTGGAAGCGTGTGCACGTGGTGGTGGAGCAGGCGGGGCTGTGGCCTGCGGTGCAGTTCCGTATTGCTGGCAAGGGACAGGACGAGGCCAGGTGCCGTCAGCTGGCGCAAGACTTGGGATGCAAGAACGTTAGTTTCCTCGGACACCTGCCGCAGTCGCAACTAGGCGAAGAGATGCGGCGTGCCGACGTTTTCCTTTTCCCTTCAACCATGGAGGGACACCCGCAGGTGCTGGCGCAAGCCGCGGCGTGCGGCCTGCCGTGCGTGGCCATGAACTACTATCGCCCGGAGTTCGTGCGCGATGGTGAAACTGGCCTTCTCGCAAACTCCGACCGCGAGCTGGCGGAAAACTTGCGCCGTCTGCTGACTTCTCCGAACCTGCGCACTGCTATGTCGGCGGCCGCGGTTGCCCACATGCGCCAGTTCGACTGGGAGCATATTGCTGCCCAATGGGCTGAAGTTTTCGAGGGAGTCGCGATGCTTAGGCGTTCGGGATGGAGGTCGGGATTCTGAGGAAAGCATTGCTCAGCGGCTACACAGGTTGCGGAAAAAGTCTCTTTGCTGGCAAAAAAGGCCCCCAGGCGCTAAAGTGCGGACCAATTTTCAACGGCTTAGCGGCACGAGTAAACTCGTGCCCTTCCCGATTTTACTTATCTTTGATCTTTTTCCCGCAGCCTGGGAAGCCGTGCGCTTTCAAAACGCGTTCGGAGTTGAGGTCTTTCGCAACCTGTGAAGCCCGCACCAGGGACTGTTCGGAGTCGAGGCCGGCAAGATTGAAATGATTGATACCCAGGCAGACGCATCGGTGGTTGCAGCGGCGCAAGAAGTTTCATGTGGCACTTGGTTGCGGGAGAGCTTTTCCAGCAGCAAACCCTTACATGTGCTTACGCTGACGCCGTTCTATCCGTCGCTACAGGATGATGGGGAGGGATGTTTTATCGCTGAGCCCTTGCAATGGCTGGAGCCACACGGTATTCGGAGTTCCGTGTTGGCGGTCCGTCCCGTTTATCGCGGAAGAGCGCAAAGGAACCCGGATGTTTATCCGGCGGCGTGGATGCGCTACCTCGCCGTGCCAAGTGGTATGGGCTTGCCCACATCAGGCCGTTTCTTATATGCGAGAGTACGCAGAGCTGTGCTCCAAAGGCATGCGCGCGAACGTCTACACCTGATTCATGCACATGCAGCGCTGCCCTGTGGTCATGCAGCGCTTCTCCTGGCCGGGGAGCTGGGCATTCCCTATGTCGTCTCGGTGCATGGGCGAGACGCGTTTTCGTCACGCCAGGTCGCCGGTCTTGCCGGCCAGTGGTGCAGGCGCATTTCGCGCGAGGTCTACCGCTCCGCCCAGAACGTTATCTGCGTCAGCCGGAAAGTTCGGGAGGAGATTATTGCCGGCGTCGAATGCCGTACTTCGGTTGTGTACAACGGTGTGAACACAAATAACTTTTTTCCTGCGGCGGACAGCCGGGGCGGAGATCCTATTGTCCTAAGTATCGGCAATCTAATTCCCACCAAGGGACATGACGTACTGCTGCGTGCCTTTGCGAAGGTCCAGGATGCGCATCCCCGGGTTCGCTGCAAAATCATCGGCAGCGGTCCAGAGCATGGTCGTTTGGTTAAGCTCGCGGAAGAGCTTGGCATTCGACATCGCGTGGAATTCATGGGGCGTCAAACGCGCGAGAGTGTGGCTAATGCATTGCGCGCGGGCACAGTGTTTGCGCTGGCCAGTTCCTATGAAGCGCTGGGCTGCGTGTACCTGGAAGCAATGGCTACGGCCAAGCCTACGATTGCTTGCCACGGCCAGGGAATCGGTGAGGTTATCGAGAACGGTGTGAATGGCATTCTTATGAAACCGGATGACCCATGCGCGATGGCCGAGGCCCTGCGCTCGCTTTTGAGAGATGCTGATCTGTGCTCGCGGATGGGAATGGCTGCTCGCCGCACTGTGGTGGAGAACTTTACACTCGCGCACCAGGCCGAGCATTTGGACCGCATTTACCGGGAGTGCGCCCAGTGAAGCGCCGAGTCGCGATTATCACTGAAATTATTGCGCCTTACCGGGTACCGGTCTTCAACGCGTTGGCACGAAGTTCCACCGTCGATCCCTATGTCATTTTTCTTTCGGAAAACGATCCGAGCCTGCGCGATTGGAGAGTCTGTACCGAGGAAATCCGTTTTTCCTACAATGTGCTGCCGAGCTGGAGACGCCGGGTGGCCGGATACAACTTTCTCTTGAACTGGGGCCTGGAGCGGCAGTTGCGGAGAATTTCTCCGGATATTCTGATTTGCGGAGGCTACAACTACGTTGGCTCGTGGCAAGCAGCGCGATGGTGCACTAACAACGGGGTGCCGCTTGTGCTATGGGCTGAAAGTACCGACCGGGATAATCGCCGGGGTTATGCCCCGGTCGAATTTCTGAAAAGGTATTTCTTGACCCGCTGCGATGGCTGCGTTGCCGCCGGCCAATCTACGTTTGAATACCTCGTGTCACTGGGAGTGCCAGAGCACGCCATCGTTACTGCGCCCGACGCTGTCGATAACGATTATTTCACGCGACGATCCGAACTGGTGCGCAGTGAAGCTGCTCGCTATCGCGCTATCTACAAGCTTCCCGAAAGATATTTCCTGTATGTTGGTCGCCTGATCCCGGCCAAAGGCGTTTTTGACCTACTCGATGCCTATGCGGCGCTGTCACCGGAACTGCGTTCCGAGATTGGGCTGGTTTTTGCCGGAGATGGCCGTTCCCGCATCGAGTTGGAGCGAAGGGCGAGGAAGATAGTTCCCGGGCGCGTGCACTTTGCGGGATTCCTGCAACGCGAGGATCTGGCGCCGGTTTACGCGCTGGCCGATATGCTGGTTTTTCCCACCCATAGCGATCCCTGGGGCCTGGTTGTGAACGAAGGCATGGCTGCCGGATTGCCCGTGATTACGACCACTGCGGCGGGCTGCGCAGCGGACTTGGTGAGCAATAATCGAAATGGCCTGGTCATTCCGCCTGGCGATAGGAAGAAACTGGAGGCGGCCATGAGCCTGCTGGCGTGCAGTCCTGAATTGAGAAAACGGTTTGGGTCCTACAGCAGGGAGAAGATCAGGAAGAATTCTCCCGAAGCGTGCGCGCAGGGTTTGGCCGAAGCTGCCTCCGTTGCCAGAAAGGCGGCTCATGGATAACCCGAGCCGTCAATTGGCGATGGCCGCCGGGCTGGTCGTGCTGGTGATTTTCGCTCTCCTGCTGGCGCATGTGAGTCCCGGGTACTTCAATAATGAAATTTATTTGGGTGGTCTTATTCTGCTGCAGTTGCTGATCGCTGCCGTATGGAAATTTCGCAACGTATTCTTCGCTTTTCTGATGACTACTTTCGTTTGGGCAGGTGTGGATCTGCCCATGGCAGAGGCGTGGACCTCGGCGCGCTGGGGTGTGCTGCTGGTGGGCGCCGTCGTTGGATACGTGTTGTTCATTCACGACCGCAGCCGTCGTTTCCACGCTTTTCATCTGGTGGCGTTTTTTTCCGTAGCGGCCGCATTTGTTTCCGCGCTCGTGAGTACCTATCCCAAAACGGCGGTGCTGAAAGCCATCAGCCTGTTCATGCTCTTTCTTTGGGCCGGAGCGGGTGGGCGCCTGGCCATTCATGGGCGCGAGGCAAGCTTCTTCCGCGGCCTACTAGTGGCTTGCGAAATGGTCACGGCTTTCACGGCGGTTTCGTATTTCATCTTCCATGCACAGTTCTGGGGCAATCCGAACTCACTAGGGTTGGTGATGGGCATTGGCATCGCCCCGCTTCTTTTTTGGGGAAGCATGGTTGCTGAAACTCGGCCTTTACGATTGCGCCGGTCGGCCGCGTTTTACGTAAGCATGATTCTGCTGTTCTACAGCGTTTCGCGCGCCAGCATCATGGGGGGAATTTGCGCCATCGCGATGGTCTGCGTCGCTCTCCGTAAGCATAAATTGCTGCTCAAGGGCGCGATGCTCGCGCTCTTTTGCGTGGCTGTGACCGCGATTCTTGCACCCGATAAGCTGGCAAGCTTCACAGACGTATCCACTTCCAAGGTCCTATATAAGGATCATCGCGAAAGCGGTATTGTGGGCTCACGCAAATCACCCTGGCAGCAGACGGTAAACGTCATCTCGCAGCATCCCTGGTTCGGGAGCGGTTTTGGCACGAGCCCTTCCGGACGCGAGGACAATAGCGAGGGAATGTATTCATCCAATACCGATAACAGCCGGGAACACGGCAGCAGTTATCTGGCAATAATTGAGTGGGTGGGTCTTGTCGGCATCGTACCATTTGCCGCCTTGCTGCTCCTGCTTGTTTGGAAAATCGGGCAAGCCCTGGCCTGGATGTCTCGAACTCGCTGCGCCGACCATCCCCTGGTCCCGATTGTCCTGGTGCTGCTGGGAGGTTTCATTCATGCGGCATTCGAAGACTGGCTATTCGCCGTCGGCTACTACTTCGCCGTTTTCTTCTGGACGTTAGCCTTCGCGCTCTTTGATGTCGTGCCAGTGCACGCGCCCAAAAGCAACAGAATGCCGGAATTCCTGCATCCCGCCGTTTTCGATCGCGTGCCCGGCATCCCTTCCCGGGTGCAGTCATGATGCACCTGTTCGTTAATGCCGTCGCGGCCAGTGCCGGTGGGGGACTCACGTACATCAGAAATTTTGTCGCGCAGCTATCCCAGCGCGACGACATTCGAGCCACAATCTTGCTCTCTCCAGAGGCGAAGGAGGGCTTGTTCGCGGATGTTCGCGTTGCTAGTTGTCCTCGAATGCAATTTATCGAATCTAAGGAACGCGGACCGGTATCGCGGTTTTGGTGGGAACAAATCGAACTGCCGCGCCTCATTGTCTCCCGGGGCGCTGACGTGCTGCTTTCGACAGGAAATATTGCCCTGAAAAATTCGCCCGTTCCCCAGATACTGCTGTCCCGCAATGCTCTCTATACCTCGAAACATTTCTTCCATGATCTTCGCGAGCGCGGCCATTATTCGCTCTATCTTGCGGAGCACTGTAAACGGGTTCTGGCGAAGCGTTCTATCGCGTGGGCGGATTGCACAATTGCTCCGAGCGCGACTTTTGCGGGGGAGTTGCAGTCGTGGACCGGCCGAGACGTCCTGGCGGTTCATCATGGCTTCGATGGCGACGCTTTTTTCGCAGGCCCTGCAATGCCACAACTTTTGCAAGCCAAGATGCAGGCTGCCGATGGATGTCTGCGCCTGCTCTTTGTGAGCCATTACAACTACTACCGCAACTTTGAGACGCTCCTGCGAGCCGTGCCCATCATAAAGAAACAATTGAGCCCGCTCCCGCTACGCCTGTTTCTCACATGCGAACTTAGCGGGGAGGCGAATCCCGGATCTTATCGCTCCAGTTCAGCCTCTGCGCTGGTGCGTGAACTGCAAATTCGCGACGAGGTCATCGAACTCGGGGCGGTGCCACATCAGTTCCTGCACCATGTTTACCAAGCCTGTGATTTGTATGTGACGCCGGCATATTCAGAATCGTTCGCTCATCCGCTCATCGAAGCCATGGCGTCGGGCCTGCCGATTATCGCCGCGGATCTACCGGTACACCGGGAAATTTGTCAAAATGCGGCGGTTTATCCGCCCGTGTTTTCCCCGGAGATTTTGGCTCAACGAGTAGTGGAACTGGCAAAATCACCCGCTCTTCGCAAGCGCCTGGCCGACTATGGCCGCCGGCGCGCCCGGGACTTCTCCTGGTCGCGGCACGTGCAACAAATCATTGAGGTGGCCAAAACGCTGACGGGTTCTTGCCTGGAACAGTCTACCAACCCGTCACGGGCGCAGGAGCGAGTAGAAGTTGCTTCCTGAAAAGCGGAGGGATGAGGAGTCGCTATTGCAGCGATTTCTCGAGCATCGCGTACAGGTTACGGATGCCGATAGCCGAAGCTGCGGCCAGAATCGAGGAACCGGCGCCCACTAGCCAGAGCACGCGGCGATCTTTCGGAATCCAGCGCTCAAAGGCGAGCAGCACGAACGGCAACAGCGGAATGGCAAAACGGGGAAATGTAGTTCGTACCCATTCCGGGGAATTATAAGTGTAAAGAAAAACGAAATAGGCAGCGGCAAAAACGGTTTCTACCGGAGTCTCGCGCCACCAGGCCCGGTAGACGCGAAGGCGCAACACCAGGATCCCTGCGGCGAAGACGAAGGCAATCCATACAAAACTCAGAACCAGGTTGGTCCACGGAACCGCTGCCGTGATTCCCAGGAAGATCGCATGGAATGGCCAATCCAGCAGCCTACCGCCCGACCAATCGGACTTCTGGTAACGCTGTACGTTAAGGAATGCGTTGCCAAAATGTAATGTAAACGGGAGTACGTAGGCTGCCCCTACTCCGAGTCCGATCGCAGTTGCCAGAATCGCTCGGCTCCACTCCCGTCGCCAAAGCAAGGCAACGCCAATCCCCAGCAACACAAAGAATCCCAATGGTCGAACCGTGGTGGCCAGAGAGGCGAGGAGCGCTGACGGCAGCCAACGCTCATGACGAGAGCAAACAAACGATCCCAGCAGGAGCGCCATGAATAGCGGCTCCGCACCGCCCAAAAACGAGAATTGCAGCCAGGTGAAATTCAAAACAGCAAAGAAACCCGCTATCCACGGACCCCACAGCCAATAGGCAAGCGCCACGGTGGCGAGATTCCCGCTCCAGCAAATCAAAAGCAGCGCCGTACGGGTGCTTATGGGAAGAACTGTCGAGAGCGCGGCGGTGATGTATGGCAAACCCCAGAAGTGCTTTGTATCTGCATTGCGAAAATCCCAGTGCTGAATGGCGTCGGCGGCGGAGATGTAGCCTGGGTTGTCGCCAAAACTATCGACAGCGGGAAGAAATCCTTTTAGCGGGACAACGATTACAAAAAAAACAAGCCAAGTGGTGACACATAGCAGCAGAATCTCACGAAGCCTCGGGCTACTATTCGCGACGTTTAGCGTCCAATTCGGCGTAATAGGTCGCGGACATGCCGGCCTCAATTCCGCAGCTTTTTGCACGAGAACGGTCACTGCGCGGAATCATAACGTCCTGCCTAAGCCGGAACAATTAACCGGAGGTATTCAGATAACTGCAGCGGGCTTTTGATTTCGGACTCAATATCATCTCGTGGTGTATTATGCGTACGCCCACGATCATTTCATGTCGAGGAAGAGTCTGATGTTCCGAAAAATTTTCATAACTTTACTCTTGATTAGCGCGGCGGTGGCGCAGACTGACAGACCCCAGGGGAAGGCCTCTTCCGCTGCTCAAAATCCGGCTCCAGATTCGAAATCGGTCGAGCGCCCCAGGTCCTTCGATCTAGATGCGATCAACAAAAAAGTGGATCCCTGTGCGGACTTCTACGAATACGCGTGCGGCCAGTGGCGCAAGAGTAATCCCATCCCCGCCGACCAGTCCCGCTGGGGACGTTTCAATCAACTGACCGAGTACAACCGCCAGGTACTGCACGAGATTCTGGAGAAAGCTGCCGCTGAAAATGACAGTCGTCCTCCGGTCATGCAAAAGATCGGCGACTACTACCACTCCTGCATGGACGAGCAAGCCGTGAACGCGCTCGGTTTCAATCCCATCAAGCCCGATCTGGCTCGCATCGCCGCCATCGAGAAGCCGTCACAATTGATCGATACGGTGAGCTACCTGCAGTCGAAAGACGTCAATGCCGTCTTCATATTCAGTTCGCAACCCGATCTGCACGATGCCAGCATGGAGATTGCGGGTCTTCGCCAGGGCGGGCTCGGTCTGCCCGATCGCGATTACTACACGAAGGAAGATCCAAAATCGAAAGAGACTCGCGAGAAGTATTCAGCCCATGTTACCCGCATGTTTGCGCTGCTGGGGGATGACGAAGCCACCGCGAAGCAGGAAGCGAACAGCGTGATGATCATCGAAAGCAAGCTGGCGCAGGCTTCGCTGGAGCGCGTCAAAATGCGCGATCCCAAGAATCGCGATCACAAGATGAAAGTGTCGGAATTGGCGGCTCTGGCGCCGAATCTGGACATTCAGCGCTTCGTGGCAAGTTCTAATTCCCCGTCGTTTACCGAAATCAACGTAGTGCCGCCCGATTTTTTTCAGCAGGTTAATTCTGCTCTGGCGTCAGTTCCCATCCAGGATTGGAAATCCTATTTACGCTGGCAAGCGGTGCATGCGTCCGCAGCGGTTCTTTCTGATCCATTTGTTCGCGAGGACTTCGAATTCTTTGGCCGTTATCTCTCCGGGCAGCAGGAATTACAGCCGCGCTGGAAACGCTGCGTGCGCTTAACCGACGACCTGCTGGGCGAAGCGCTGGGCCAGCCCTACGTGGATGAAACCTTTGGCAGCCAAGGCAAAGAACGGATGCTGCAGATGGTGAACTCGCTGGAAAAGGCGCTCGGCACCGATATCCAGGATCTTTCCTGGATGACGCCGGCCACGAAGAAACAGGCCGCGAACAAGCTGAAAGAGATTACCAATAAGATCGGGTATCCGGATCACTGGCGCGATTACAGCAGCGTCAATATTGTTCGCGATGATCTGGTCGGGAACACCGAGCGTGCGCGCGTCTTCGAGGTGCATCGCGAGCGTAACAAAATCGGCAAGCCGGTCGATAAGTCGGAATGGACGATGAGTCCCCCTACCGTGAATGCCTACTATCAGCCACCGCAGAACGATATCAATTTTCCGGCGGGAATCCTGCAGCCGCCGTTTTTTGATCAAAGCGTAGATGATGCCGTGAATTATGGCGGCATCGGGGTTGTCATAGGCCATGAGTTGACCCATGGCTTCGACGACCAGGGTAGTAAGTTTGACGGGCAGGGTAATCTCAGCAACTGGTGGACCGATCAGGATCGTCAAGAATTCGATAGCAGAACCGGCTGTGTCGCCAACGAGTACAGCTCGTTCGTCGCGGTGGACGATGTTCACCTGAATGGCCGGCTCACCCTCGGGGAAAACACGGCCGACAATGGCGGAGTTCGAATCGCGCTTTCCGCGCTCAACACGCAACGCGCTGCGAAACCAGATGCGAAAGAGAATCAGGTTATCGAAGGGTTCACGCCGGAGCAGCGCTTCTTCCTCGGGTATGCCCAGATCTGGTGCGAGAACCGCAGCCCGGAGAGTTCTCGCATGTTGGCCACTATCGACCCGCACTCGCCGGGACGGTACCGCGTGAACGGAGCGTTACAGAATGACGAAGACTTCGCACGTGCCTTCACGTGCAAGGCGGGGCAGCCAATGGTCAGTGCGAATGCCTGTCGCGTCTGGTAGGAAAGATTAAGGCTCTTATACCTCCTTGTGTGCGGAATCGTAGGCATCCTGGCTCGCGGAGTACCGGTCCCTCCAGAAATCCTGGAGGCAGCTACACGTTCGCTCGCGCACCGCGGTCCTGACGATTCTGGAACCCTGATTCTTCGGGCCGCCACTTCTGAACCGATCGAAATCGGCTTGGGCAACCGCCGCTTGGCGATCCTCGATCTTTCGGCGCGCGGCCACCAGCCCATGCAAGATGCCACCACCGGCAACTGCATCGTGTTCAATGGCGAGATTTATAACTATCGCCATCTGCGCACAATACTCGAGAAGGAAGGCGCCTCCTTTCTAAGTGACTGCGATACCGAGGTACTCCTGAAGGCCTACCATCGCTGGGGCGAGCGATGCCTGGATCATCTGCGCGGGATGTTTGCTTTTGCCCTATGGGATGCGGGCCGCCAGAGGTTGTTTGTGGCTCGCGACCCAATGGGAATCAAGCCGCTGTACTACTACTGGTCTGAGAGATATTTTCTGTTTGCGTCAGAAGTGCGCAGCATGCTGGGCACGGGGCTGATTTCGCGCCGGCTCGACCATGCCGGGTTATTTAATTACCTCAATTTTGGTTCTGCCTGCGATCCGAACACCTTGATCGAAGGCATCTCTTCACTTTTGCCAGGCCATTATCTGACTTGGGAAAAGGGCGCCATTGAGACCAGGTGCTATTGGGATCCCATCCCGAACAGAACACAGGATGTCCTCGAGGACAGCGAAGCCTCCAGAAATTCCAAAGTCGCGATGATACGCGATCTTTTGCTGGAATCGGTGAACCTGCACCTAGTCAGCGATGTTCCTGTCGGGGTATTCCTCTCGGGGGGCATTGACTCCAGCAGCCTGGTGGCTTTGTTAAGCGAAATCGGGGTACGTCCCAAAACTTTTTCCCTGGTATTTCGCGAAGCGAAATACAGCGAGGCTGAGTACTCGCGCGAGGTCGCGAGCCAGTTCCGCACCGAGCACCGGGAAATCTGCATTACTGCAGAAGATGCTCTCAAGGAAATTCCCGGAGCGCTGGCTGCGATGGATCAACCCACGATCGATGGCGTTAACACATACATCGTGTCCCGCCACACCCACGAGGCTGGACTTAAGGTTGCGCTCTCCGGGCTGGGGGGCGACGAGATGTTTGCGGGATATTCCAGCTTTCGTACGGTACCGGGAATGGAGCGCTTCGCGAGGCCCTGGATGCATTTACCGAAGATGCTTCGATCGTCGGCTGCATTGGCCTATTCGCTCACCGGCGACAGCGATCAAACCCATAAATTAGCCGCGCTGGTGCGTGACCCCAGGCAGGTCATCCATCCATTGTTTCTTTCCCGGATGTTATTCACCCCGGAGCAGGTGAAATCATTGTTGCCGACCATGGACGACGCGGCGATGGAGCGAGCCAGCCGCACCAACATCGAAATGCTGGAGCGCTCGCGGCAACTGGATCCCATCAATCGAGTCGCCTATCTGGAAGCCCGCGGGTATATGGTCAACACTCTGCTGCGGGATTCCGACGTCATGAGCATGGCGCATGGTCTTGAGCTGCGGGTTCCGTTTGTCGATGAGCATCTGGCTGGGCGGTTGATGAGAATTCCCGGTAAATGGAAGATGAACGGGAAGACTCCCAAGCCGCTGCTGGTGGGCGCACTCGAAAACAAGCTGCCGGACTCAGTCGTATATCGGCGGAAGCAAGGTTTCACGCTGCCTTTTGAACATTGGCTCAGGAACGAGTTGCGCCGACCTATGGAAGGCAGTCTGCTGGCGAAGGGGAAGAGTTCGTTGAGCTCGGTGCTGGAGCTCGCGGCCGTACACGAAGTCTGGAGAAATTTCCTGGAGGGAAAGACGTCGTGGTCGCGGCCGTGGTCACTGCATGTGCTCAGCCAATGGTGTGACCTGCATCTTTAAGTTTCTATATTTTTCGAGCCGAGACCAGCAGAAATAGCGCGTATCTCCGGCAGAAGAATCGCACCAGGGGTCTGGGATAAAGCTTCCAGGCCAGGCGGTAAATGAGGCCTCGAAAACGCTTAGACGGCCGGTGCAGCAGCAAATCTCCCGGACTGAAAACTTGCCGCATACGAATGTCCTCAAAGCCATTCAGCATTTGCGCCACTTCTTCGTGGGTGAAGGACTTCGTGCCCGGACTTTCAAGATGATGGTAAACACTATCGCGGAGGGATTTGCCTCGAAAAATCCCGAATCGTAACCACAGCAGCAAACCGGTAAGGGAGGGGTGATGATAAAGCATGATTTTCAGCTGGCCACCGGGCTTGAGCACGCGGAGAGCCTCACGGATACATTGCTGAGTGTCGGGGCTGTGGTGCAGCACGCCGTACGAGTAAACCAGGTCGAAAGTATTATCCACAAAGGCGAGCTTCTCAGCGTCGCCAACCTGCAGGTCCGGGGTTAAGCCCGCCAAGGCGCAACGCCTGCGAGCTTGCTCGAGGGAGGTCTGGGAAATGTCTAAGCCCGTGGCCAGAGCGCCAGCCCTTAGCCATTGCAGGTAGTCCGCTCCCATGCCGACCCCGATTTCGAGCACGCGTCGGCCGCGCGCCGAAGAAAAATCGGCAAATTCCTGGATATGGGGTTCGAGAGAGTAGCGTGCCCGGGCGTGAGCCGCGTACGCGTCGTCAGCGTCCAGATAGCGCGTTCCGCAGGGCTCAGCGTTCCAAAAGTCGCGGACGGGATTTTTTAGGCCGGGAATTGTTTCCGCGATCGGCATTTGAGGGGGTGTACGAAGCGGATACTACCACACGCAGAGGCGATGCCAATCGCTGTTTCCGCAGGTAAGATGTTGCCAACTCAGCTTCAATCAGCGCACGTCACATGCAACCAGTGCAGGAACTCGAGTCCGTGCAGGTTCCCGAGATTCGGAACTTGCTGCCCGTGAGCGTGATCATTCCGACACGCAATGAAGCACGAAACCTGCCCCGCTGCCTCGATTCGCTACGCGACGTGGCAGAGGTGTACGTCGTCGACTCGCAAAGCACCGACGCTACACCTGAAATCGCGCGTCAATCGGGCGCCAAGGTGGTCCAGTTTTATTATCACGGCGGTTGGCCGAAGAAGCGGCAGTGGGCTCTCGATACACTTCCCTTGGCCGCCGAATGGGTTCTGCTTCTGGACGCTGATGAGGTGCTCACCGCCGAGCTCGTTGACGAAATTCGTCGAGCCATCCAGTCGGGCAACCAGGAAGGTTATTACATCGCCCTGGAAATGCATTTTCTTGGCCGGCCCTTGCGGCACAGCGACGCCAGCTTCCAGAAGCTGTCGCTTTTCCGTCGTGGTCATGGGCGCTTTGAATGCCGTTTACAGGATCAGAACGCGTCCATGGGCGACATGGAAGTGCACGAACATGTCATCGTGAATGGGCGCATCGGCAAGCTGAAAAACCGGGTGATTCACCACAACGTGAATTCGCTTTCCGATTACATCCACAAGCACAACGAATATTCCAATTGGGAAGCTCGCGTGTTGCACAAGCCGAAGTCGGCAGAAGAATTGCAGGCCAAGTTCTTCGGCAGGCAAGCCCAGAGGCGGCGCTGGTTGCGAAAACGGTTTCTGGGTTTCCCGGGCTCCCCCATGTATTTTTTCTTCTACAAATATTTTTTGCGGCTGGGATTTCTCGATGGCGTTCCCGGCCTGATCTATTGCTGCTTGCAAGCGATTCAGTTCTTTCACATTAAGGCCAAGTTCTACGAACTGAGGAAAGCTGAGGCTAAGTCGCGCGCATGTGCGGAATCGCCGGCGTAGTGAACTGTGGAGATCGAAGGACCCTCGAGCGCATGAATTCGGTGCAGGCGCATCGGGGGCCGGATGATCGTGGCATCTGGGAACGTAGATTTCCGGATGGCCAGTACATCGGGCTGGCCAGCCGGCGCTTGGCTATCCTGGACCTTTCACCCGGCGGGCACATGCCGATGAGCAACGAAGACGGCTCGGTGTGGATTACTTACAACGGGGAAATCTACAATTTCCAGGCACTGCGCCAGGAATTGCAGAGCAAAGGCCATCGCTTTTCGTCCAATACCGACACGGAAGTGGTTCTTCACCTCTACGAAGAAGAAGGACCAGCCTGCGTGCAGCGGCTCAACGGAATGTTTGCCTTCGGGATCTGTGATCTTCGCGGCGGCACTCCTTGCGTCTTCATGGCGCGTGATCATTTCGGCATCAAACCTTTCTATTATCTCCACCAGGGGCGAAGCATTGCCTTCGCCTCGGAAATCAAGGCACTCCTGCAGGTACCTGGTATTGAAGCCGAACTCGACTGCGAAGCTCTTCATCAGTACCTCACGTTTTTGTGGGTTCCAGATCCGAAGACAATGTTCTCGGGAATTTTCAAACTCCCGCCGGGCCATGTGGCCGTATTCCGCGACGGACGTTTGGACGTAACCCGCTACTGGGACCTTGAATTTCCTGGCGCGGGCGCGACGTTTCCGCGCTCGGAAGAAGATCTCGTGGTGGAAGTTCGCGACCGTTTTCAAGCTTCAGTGGAAGCGCAGATGATCAGCGATGTTCCGGTCGGCGCATTTCTGAGCGCAGGACTGGATTCCTCCAGCATCGTTGCGGTCATGGCGGCCAAGCGTCGGGTACGGACCTACACCATCACCTACCCGGAAAAATATCGTATCGGTGAGAATGCGCTGGATAACCCCGCGGTTCCGGCTCGCTTGGCTCGGCATCTTGGCTGCGAAAATCAACAGATTTTTGTGGAGCCAGACGTCACCACTCTGTTACCGAAGCTGATCTGGCACATGGACGAGCCGGTCGCAGATCCCGCGATCATTCCTGCTTACCTGGTATGCGAACAAGCCGGCAGGAGCGCAACCGTTCTCCTTTCGGGCGTTGGGGGCGACGAACTCTTCGCTGGATACCGAAAGCATTACGCCTACTATTGGGCTCAGGCTTACGGCCACATACCAGGGACTGTGCAGGGTGTCATCAATTCAACTTTGCTCCATTTGCCCGGGTTTCGCGGGCATGGGCTCAAGGGCGTGGTGCGGCTAGCCAAGAAAATGGCGCGTAGCGCATCGTTGTCTCCTCGCGATGCCTTTGTGATGAACTGCACCTATCTTGACGACGCGCACAAGGTCTCGTTGTACTTGCCTTCCTTCGCGCGGGCGCTAGGCAGCTATGACCCTGCGCTTGAGCACCATGTCACGTTCGAGCGCGTGCGTCACGCCGATTTTCTGAACCAGATGCTGTATGCAGACAGCAAAATCTTCATGCCGAGCTTGAACCTGACCTACAACGACAAAATGAGTATGGCCTCCTCCGTGGAAGTGCGTGTTCCTTTCCTGGATCGCCAGCTGGCGGAGTTCGTTGCTCAACAGGTTCCACCCAGCCTGAAGATCAAAGGCTTTTTCCGTCCATCCACGAAACACATTTTTCGCAAGGCAATGAGGTCGCTCTTGCCTGACGAAGTTCTGCGCCAACCGAAAGCAGGCTTCGCCGCGCCGATCGATTACTGGCTGGCCAACGAGATGAAGGAACTGGTTGATGAGGTTCTCGGGGAGGCGCAAATCAGGAAACGCGCCATCTTCCAGCCCGACGCGGTGAGGTCGCTGATCGATCAGCACCGAAAGGGCGAGCAGGACTGGTCCATGCAGATCTGGCAATTCTTGACGCTGGAACTGTGGATGCAAACCTTTCTTGACCGCGGCGTCGATCAACTGGGTGCGATACCCATGATGCAGGCAGCGACCGCATGAAGCAGTTGATACAGGACGCACGCCATGGCGAGATCCGGGTCGCCGAAGTACCGGCGCCACGTGTGTTGCCCGGATGCGTTCTGGTTCGCGTTGCCACATCGTTAGTTTCGGCCGGGACTGAACGGGCAGTGTCGGAATTTGCCAGTAAGGGCCTGCTGCAAAAAGCGGTGGCGCGTCCGGACCTGGTTCGCGGACTGCTGGCCAAAGTTCGGCGTGATGGGCTTCTTTCCGCGATACAGGTCGCGCGCAGCCGTCTCAATCAACCTATGGCACTCGGCTACAGCAGCGCGGGGACAGTGATTGCGGTCGCTCCCGGTGTTACCGACATCCGCCCCGGTGATCGTGTTGCCTGCGCAGGTGCAGGTCACGCTGTGCACGCCGACTGGGCCTGCGTGCCACGCCTGCTGCTGGCAAGAATTCCGGAACCGTCGAATGTCAGCTTCGACGAGGCCGCGTTCACAACGCTCGGCGCAGTGGCCCTGCATGGGATACGGTGTGCCGACGTAAAACTCGGAGATGTGGTAGCAGTTATCGGGCTGGGCCTGGTGGGCCAACTCACGGCCCAATTGCTGAAAGCGGCCGGATGCCGGGTGCTGGGTCTCGATCTGGCGCAAGAACGAGCCGATATTGCACTGCGTCTCGGCAGCGATGCCACCAGCACGTCGCGCGAGACTTTCCACGACTTGTGCCGGCAACATAGCGGCGGGATGGGCGTCGACTCGGTGCTCATCACGGCAGAAACCCCGAGCAGCGATCCCATTAACCTGGCCGCCGAAATTGCCCGCGATCGCGCCACCGTGGTCGCGGTAGGCACGGTCGGGATGGACATTGACCGCAAGCTGTTTTACGCAAAAGAAATCGACTTCCGCGTCTCCCGTTCTTATGGCCCGGGACGCTACGATACCGCCTACGAGCAGAAGGGGCGAGACTATCCAATCGGGTACGTGCGCTGGACGGAGACCCGCAACATGGAAGCTTTTCTTCGGCTGCTTGCCGAAGAGAAACTGAAGTTGGAGCCGCTGATCACACATCGGTTCCCAATTGATTCTGCGCGCAACGCATATGACTTGATCACCGGCAGGAGCGGCGAAGCCTATCTCGGCGTCTTGCTGAAGTATTCCGGCGATCAGGAAGTACACCAGAAATTCGAACGGAAGCAGATCCCAAAGCGCACGACCCAGTCCAAGCTGGGCTTGAGCGTGATGGGAGCCGGCAACTTTGCCACCAGCATGCTGTTGCCTGCGATAAAGCGGCTGAACACGGTCGAACTGCGAGGGATAGCCAGTGCTACCGGCATTCATGCGCGGCATGCCGCGGACAAATTCGATTTTGAGCACTGCGCTGCCAACGAGGAGCAGATCCTCGCGGACCCTCAGTGTGACGCTGTAGTGATTGCGACGCGTCACCATCTGCATGCTGCTCAAGTATTAGCCGCACTGGCGGCGGGGAAGCACGTCTTCTGCGAGAAACCGCTATGCCTCCGGGAAGACGAATTATTCGATATTGTTCAGGCCTGCGCGGCTTCCGCCAGCGCTCCGATGCTGATGGTTGGTTTCAATCGGCGCTTCGCTCCCATGGCATTGCGTCTCAAGTCGTTCTTTTCGGGCGTGCGCGAGCCCTTGTCCATGCACTATCGCATCAATGCCGGGCCCTTGCCGCCGGATCACTGGATCAACGATCCGGAGCAAGGCGGAGGCCGTATTTTGGGAGAGTTATGCCATTTTGTTGACCTGCTCAGTTTTATCGCGGGCACACTGCCCACGAAAGTCTACGCACGTTCACTGGCCGGAAGCGGTAGTTGCGGTAGCGACACGGCAGCGATGTTGTTGGACTATGCGAACGGCTCGCAAGCCACAGTCAGTTATCTTGCGAATGGCGATCGCGCCTTATCGAAGGAGCGGTTAGAGATTTTCGGAGGCGGCTCAGCCGCCGTTCTCGATGATTTTCGACGCCTGGAAATGGTTCGCCATAGTCGCAGGACCGTCGTCCGCTCTCGCTGGCGCCAAGATAAAGGGCATCGCGCGGAACTGCGCGCATTCGTTCAAGCCGCTCTCGATGGAAGTGCAGCGCCCATATCGCTGCAGGAAATCGCCGCCACTACGCTGACAACTTTTCGCATTCAGGACTCGCTCGCCTGCGGCGAGGCAATTGCCGTCAACTTAAGCGAATTTCTCAGTTCTGCGCTCAAATCAATCTCTGCCGGCGCGGTTCCGGCATAAAGGCAAACGATGCTGATTCTAGGTCTCAACGCTTTTCATGCTGATGCTTCGGCTGCGATCGTCGAGGACGGCGAGGTGCTGTTTGCGATTGCGGAGGAGCGCCTGAACCGGATCAAGCATTTTGCCGGCTTCCCGGCGCTTGCCATACAAGCCTGTTTAGACGCGGCTGGCACAAAGATTTCCGACGTGGATCATGTGGCCATCGGGCAAGATACCAAAGCGAATCTGACGGAGAAAGTCCGGTACGCTCTGGGAAACCCGGCAAAGCTTCTGAATTTCATCCGGCTGCGGCAACGTAAGCAGGCGGTTCGGGACCTGCGCAGCCTGATTTCCGACTCACTGGATGTGGATCCGAGCACACTGAATTTTCAGGAACATCATCTCGAACACCACATTGCGCACATCGCCAGCGCTTACTACTGTTCGCCTTGGGAAGAGGGAGCGGGCTTCAGCTATGACGGTTCCGGCGATTTTGTTTCGACCATGATGGCGCGTTGTCGCGGGAATCAGATCGAAGTGCTGGACCGCATTTTCCTGCCAAACTCGCTGGGCAGTTTCTACACCATGATTTGTGAATTCATCGGATACGGCAAGTATGGCGATGAAGGCAAGGTGATGGGCCTTGCGCCCTATGGCAGAGATACGTACTGCGAGCAGTTGCGCAGCCTAATCCACTTGAAGAGCGGAGGCTTCGACTTAAATCTCAAATATTTTCAGCCACTGGGCAGCAATGAAGGCATGCAGGTCCTTGGCGACGGGACGGTTAAACTGGCCCGCCATTTTTCCAGCCGCATGATCGAGTTATTCGGCGAGCCCCGCGATCCGCACAGCGAAATAACGCAGCGCGATATGGACCTCGCCTATGCCATGCAGTATTGCTTTGAGGAGGTCTTTTTTCACCTCCTGAAAGAGCTGCACCGGCGCATCCCCTCAGAAAATCTGGTCATGGCAGGCGGATGCGCCCTGAATAGCGTCGCCAACGGAAAGCTGTTCGCGCGCACGCCCTTTCGGCATACCTGGATCCAGCCCGCGGCTGGCGATGAGGGCCTAGCCATTGGTGCCGCGCTGCATACCTATCACTCCGTTCTCAAACAGCCACGCCGCCGGCACATGAATCACGCTTTTCTCGGCCCGGAATTCTCGGAATCGAGGATGGAGCAGGCGCTGAAGGCGGCCCGCATCAGCTATCGCAAACTGGAGCGCGAACCGCTGCTCGAAGCCGTGGCCGGGCAGATCGCCGCCGGTAATGTCACCGGCTGGTTCCAGGGGCGGATGGAATGGGGGCCGCGCGCGCTCGGCAACCGCTCTATTGTCGCTCATCCAGGCCTGCCGCAGATGAAAGAGGTTTTGAATGCGCGCATTAAGCACCGGGAGTGGTTTCGTCCCTTTGCCCCGTCGATCCTGGCCGAACGCCAGAACGAATATTTTGAGCACGAACATCCTTCCCCTTTTATGCTCCATGTGTATAAAATTCGAGCGGCCAAACGGGCTCAGCTTTGTGCCGTCAATCACGTGGACGACACCGGGCGTTTGCAGAGCGTGACCCGCGAGGAGAACCCGCTTTACTACGATCTCATAGAAACGTTTCGAAGAAAGGCCGGGATTCCAGTGGTGCTCAATACCAGCTTCAATGAAAATGAGCCCATTGTGTGCGCGCCGGAAGAAGCCATTGATTGTTTCGCGCGTACCCGCATGGATGCCCTGGCCATCGGCCCATTTCTGGCTCGCAAATCCGATAATTAAATGAGCACGTCTTCGAGGATCGCTGCCAGCCCGGCTTTGGCGATTCGGCCTGCGCCGAAACCCGTTCATGAATTTCCGGGTCTGCGGGCGTTGGCGTGGCAGCAGGACCTCCTGTTCGCTTCCCATGCGTATACGCTGCTGTGCGCCAACATGTCATGCGAGGTTCCGGAGTGGCAAACGGTAGGCTTCTTTCGTCCAGCCTGGTGGCGGAACCTGACGGCGAGCGCGGGCTTGAGCAGTCGCCTGTTTCGCGACGGCTTCCACGCACTAGCCGCCCTTGCCTCCGGCCATTTCATTGCCGCAGCACCGGGGGCAATTGTTTCGCTGATGCCTGGCGAGACCGAATTTCGCGTCTCGCACTCCATCCAACGCGGCACGCGCCCGCTGCATATTACGGCGACTCCCGACGGGAAAGTTTTTTGGGGGGAGTATTTCGATAATCGTGATCGCGATGAAGTTCATATCTATGTGTCTCCGGATCGCGGCCTGACCTGGGAGGTGGGGTACACTTTTCCCAAAGGTGGGGTCCGTCATGTACACAATATCGTCTACGACGAATGGGAAGACTGCTTGTGGATCCTGACCGGGGACGAAGGCGCAGAATGCCGGATTCTGCGCGCATCAACCGATTTCCGTGCCGTGAATGTGGTGCTTGCCGGGGGACAGCAGGCGCGTGCCGTGGCATTGGTCCCGTTGCGCGACGCTATCTACTTTGCCACCGACACGCCGCTGGAGCAGAACCATATTTATCGCCTGGGACGAAACGGTTCGCTGGTGAAGGTCGCCGATATCGACAGTTCTTCGATTTGCGGTTGCCGGGCGGGCACATCGATTTTCTTTTCGATTATGGCGGAACCGAGTCGCGTGAATTCCAGTCGAACCGTCAAGTTGTATCGGAGTCATGATGGGGAGCGGTGGGAAGAGTTCCTGCATTGGCGCAAAGATGTCTGGTCTATGCGGCTCTTTCAGTACGGTAATGCCTTTCTTCCGGACGGGCAAAACACGACCGATCTTTTGGCCACAAGCACAGTGGCAGTTTCCGGAGCCGACTTGAAAACCACCTTGTGGCGCATCTGAGTGCTTAATGTCTACTGGTTTCGACGCATGCTATAGTGCGGACGAATCGAAACGTAAGCATGCCGATCGCCAGTCGAATCCAGTACTATCGACGAATCTTCGCGGCCTATCTGGCGCCCTCCAGCAGCCAGCTGAAATTCTGGCACGACACTCCCGCCGGGAATCTCAATGCCTCGCTTCACGAACTGGGCGAGTACTACATGGGGTTTGAGGCTAAAGCGGCTTATTCCGGACCCTTTGACCGAACTGGCATACCGCTGCTGGATTACAAGGGCGCGATTGGTTTGCAATACAACCCCATTGCTATCGCGCAATGGGGGTTAGGCAACTACAACCTTTCTTGTCGCAATGCCGCGCCCAATCATTATGGGAATTTCATCCAAGCGGCCGATTGGCTTTGCCGCAATCTCGAGTTGAATGGCCTCGGTGTGTGGGTTTGGCATCACCACTTCGACTGGGATTACCGGGAAAAGTTGAAGGCACCCTGGTACTCAGCCCTGGCGCAAGGGCAAGGTATCTCGCTGCTGGTGCGGGCATATCGCGCCACCCGCAATGGCGATTATCTCGACGCCGCTCAGCGCGCATTCACCAGTTTCTTATTGCCAGTTGGCCAGGGCGGAGTTCAGTACGTCGACCGTGAAGGGGATCTGTGGCTCGAAGAGTACATAACCGCGGAGCCGACTCATATCTTAAACGGTTTCATGTGGTCGCTTTGGGGCGTCTATGACTACTACCTGGCGACGGCAGATGTTCAAGCCCACGAGCTTTTCTACCGTTGCGCGCAGACTCTGGTAAGGAACCTGGACCGCTATGACCTGGGGTATTGGTCTCTCTATGAACTGTCCAGAACACGCCTGAAAATGGTCGCGAGTCCTTTCTATCATCGCTTGCATGCGGTTCAACTGCGAGTGACGAGTCGTCTGACGGGAGTGTCTCGATTGGCGCACACGGCCGATCGCTGGGAAAATTACGGCCGCAACCGCGCCAACGTAGCCCGCGCCCTCTGCTACAAGAGCGCATTCAAGCTGTGCTACTACTGACGTGAAAATCCTGTATGTTTCGCAATATTTTCCGCCGGAAATGGGCGCACCCGCTGCCCGCGTCTCGGAACTGGCGCAGCATTGGGCGGAAGACGGCCATGAGGTGACGGTTCTCACCGGCTTTCCGAATCACCCAACCGGAGTTCTGCATCCCGCATACCGGCACAAGTGGCGCCGCCTGGTTTGTGACGAGGAGATAAACGGGGTAAGGGTCGTGCGCAGCTGGTTGCTGCCGTTGCCCAATCGCAAGCCTTACGAAAGAATTCTGAACTACAGTTCGTTTTCTCTCTCGGCCGCCGCAACCGGGATGTTTCTTCCGCAGCCTGATGTTGTGATTGCAACCTCGCCCCAGTTGCTGGTGGGTCTGGCCGGATATTGGCTGGCGGCAAGGAAGCGTGTGCCCTTTGTCTTCGAAGTGCGCGATTTGTGGCCAGAGTCGCTGATGGCCGTCGGGTTGGGCAGTACGAACTCGCTAATGAATCGCGCGCTTGGCGCTATTGCAGATTTTCTTTACGCACGAGCGCAGCGCGTAGTCGTCGTCAGTCCCGCGTTTCGGCAGCACCTGAAAGAGCACCGTCAGGTCGATCCTGCAAAGATTGCCGTCATAGAAAATGGGGTAGAAACCGGACTGTTCCGGCCTATAGCTTCGAGTACGGGATTGAAACAGCGTCTGGGTATTGAGGGTAAGTTTGTGGTCGGTTATATCGGAACCATCGGTATGGCGCATGGTCTCGAGATGCTCATCACAGCCGCAAGCGAGCTCCAGTTGATTGCGCCCGAGGTTGTATTCCTGATAGTCGGCGAGGGAGCGGAGAAAGGGAAGATCAGAGCTCTCGCGGTCAATCAGGGTCTAAACAACATCGTTTTTGTCGATCAACAGTCGAGAGATCAGATCCCCCAATTCATCAGCGCATGTGACGCCTGCCTGGTTCTTCTGCGCAAAACCGATCTTTTCCAAACGGTCATACCCACCAAGATGCTGGAATTCATGTCCTGTTCCCGGCCTGTTCTGGTGGCTGTTGACGGTCAGGCCAGAACCATTGTCGAGCAGGCGAATGCCGGGGTTTTTGTTGAACCGGAGAACGCATGTGCGCTGGTCGACGCTATCCGCCGTCTGCAAAACAACCCTGAAATGCGGGAGTACCTCGGCCACAATGGACGCCGTCATATCCTGGCGCATTATTCCCGCAGGCAAACAGCGACTGCCTACATCTCCTTGCTGGAGACGATTCTGGGAAGGTCGCGATCGAGAGCGGTTGCCTGAGAGTTGCTTAGGGAAACTCTGATTAAGCAGGCAAACACAAACGCAAGGTCCCTCGACTCCGCTTCGCTTCGCTCGGGATGACAAAAATGAACTTAGTCTGAGCTTCCTTAGGAATTCAGGGGCGCAGGGCGACCAGGCTTAGGCTGCCTGCCTGCACCAGGACGTCCGCGGCACGATAGGCTGCTGTCTTACCGGCGCTGCCAGGGACGAAGAGGATGTCATCCGCGTATAGCGCCTCATCGGTTTTCTTTGCTTGCAGGATTTTCTTCAGCTGAATGGGAGTTTCCACAACCCCGGAGCTGGTGTGACGAAGTATTTTGCTGCCGTTGAGCTTGGCGGTCTTATTGGTTCCGCCAGCTAGTGCTATGGCCTGCAGGACGGTTAATCGATCATTGTCCATTACCACGCCGGTAGGGTGGACCACATCTCCGACGATATAAACCACGCCGGCGCGCTGCACCACGATTGTGTCTCCGGGTTGAACGAGCACATTGCTCTCGGTCGTATTTGCCAGACCATCGCCGAGGCTTACCTTGATGGGCTGCTCAGGTTTCTCGCGATGGGTAATCACTACGGTCCTGCCGGCGCGATCGGTCAGACCTCCCGCCGCCGAGATCAGGTCTAAGAGGTGCCTCTCGCCGAGTACCGGGTACGCCCCCGGGCGCACCACCTGACCCAACACGCTTGCCGTTTGCGAAGCGTATTCGTCGATGAGCAGCGTGACATGGGGATTGTTGACAAAACCGCCATCGCCCAGTCGTTTCTCAATCAACTTTTGGGCCTCTTCGGGCGTAAGTCCATCCACGTGTACGTAATCGATCAGGGGAAGATAAATATCTCCATTGCTGCCGACTCGCGCCTTGGTGCCCAGTTCAGGCACGCCATACACCCCGATCTCGATCAGATCCCCGACCCCAATGCGCACGCCAGGGCCGGGTGAGGAAAGTGCCGAAGCTGGCTTCTCTTGTGCACCAGCATGCACGCTCGATGCAAACCCTGTTAAGAGCAATATCGCAAACGAGAACCACCACGATAAGGGCCGGTGGCAGGAGAGCGAACGTCCGCCACGCTTGCTGCTCGTTGCTCGAATTGCGCTCATCCTGAATACCCTCATTGACGAAAGTGCGGCTCGCCTCGAGGTCAGACATCCTCAGCGTCAATTTAGCATTTGCTGGCGAATCCCACGATTGCACATGAAGGTTCGGCTCGTCTTTGCAGGCGAGAGAATCCGACAAGGAAATAGCGCCGTTCCAACGTCACGGTATAGTCACGTTATGCATTCCGAAACTTGCTCGATGTCGGGAAGCGTGTACTGGATGCGATATACGGCCTGAATGAAAGCGCTGTTGTCCGGTAGTCACGGAGACGCTATTTGACAGCGTTGTACCTCGGTACCTTCGCCATATCGCTGCTGCTCTCTTTCCTGCTCACCAGACAGGTTCGTAGCCTTGCCATTAGCCGCGGATGGGTATCGGTGGCTCAGGATGATCGCCACGTGCATCGCCAGCCATTGCCGCGATTGGGTGGTATGGCCATCTACGCGGCATTCGTGGCCAGCGTCGCATTGGCATTTCTGGCGACTCTTGCGTTTCCCCGACTCGGCAGTACAGTTTCGTTCTCGACCTTAGCGGCAATTTTGGTACCCGCCACATTGATTTTCCTCCTGGGCGTGTACGACGACCTACGCTCGGCCGGTCCGTATACCAAGTTCGCGATTCAGGCCGTGGCAGGCTGTGCGCTGTTCGCCGGAGGACTGCGCATTTTAGATATCCCCGTAATGTTTGGGGCACGGCAATTTGGATGGGCGCTCAGTTTAGCCATAACCATTTTCTGGGTCATCGGCATCACGAACGCTTTCAATCTCATTGATGGTCTAGACGGCCTGGCTGCCGGGTCCGGACTTTTTTCAACGCTCGTGGTTTTTGTAGTCGCTGTGTTTAGCCACTCTCCCTTGGTTTCGCTGCTGACCATCTCTCTGGCAGGCGCGATTCTTGGCTTCCTGCGTTTCAATTTCAATCCGGCAACGATTTTCCTGGGTGACTGCGGAAGCCTGTTTATCGGGTTTATGCTCAGCGCGCTGGCTATCGAAGGGGCGCAGAAGGCGCCCACGGTAATCGCGGTCGCCATTCCCGTGGTCTCGTTCGGCTTGCCGATCCTGGAAACTGCGCTTTCGGTCATGCGCCGGCTGATCAGCGGCCGTCCGATATTTACCGCCGATCGTGAGCACATCCATCACAAGTTGCTGCAGCGCGGACTCTCCCATCGGCAGGTGGTGATTGTTCTTTACGCCGTGTCTGCCTTGTTTGCTCTCTTGAGCTTGTTTCTGTTGTGGCCTTCCGGCAGCACCCTGGGCCTGGTTCTGGCAGTGCTGGGCACGGGAATCTGGTTTGGGGTACAACACCTGGGATACCTGGAGTTCGGTGAACTGGCGCGGGTGGCCCACCGGACCCTGGAGCAGAGAAGTATCTTCATCAACAATCTCGCCATCCGTCGCGCCACCGAGGAACTGAAAGTCGCGAGGGATTATTCGCAGGTTTGCAGAATCCTGGAGGCGGCATTCTCCACCAATGACTTCGACCGATTTGAACTTCTCCACGTTTCGCCAGCGCAGGCGGAAATAAGAGATTTTCTGCCTGAGGAGAGAGTTCTTCGTTGGACCAAGCCTGGGTGCGCCAAACTGGCGGATCAATGGTCAACGTGGCACATTGATCTGGAGTTGGTCACGAGCGCGAATCGAGCGCGTGGTTGGCTGAGCGTCTATCGCTTGTACAGCGATCGTCCGCTGTTGCTCGACATCAATCTCCTGACCTCAATCTTCCCGGTAGCCTTGGCGGATGCGCTGGAGCGCGTCCTGAAACCAGTCTACGAAATCGCTCCCGATCCGGCCCCAGCCCGCCAAATGGCAGCCGCACATGCGAGCTGATAATTTTTCATGAGCATCGTGCACGTAGTGGGCGCCAGGCCCAACTTCATGAAAGCGGCGGCGGTGATGCGCGCGCTTGCCGGCCGCGGAGCGGTGCAGATCCTGGTTCATACCGGGCAGCACTACGATGCCGGCATGTCGGACGTCTTTTTCGAGCAATTGGATCTTCCCGCACCGGAGATCAATCTGGCGGTGGGCTCGGGAAGCCATGCGCAGCAGACTGCGGAAGTCATGCTTCGTTTCGAGCCTGTCCTGACGCAACACCAGCCGGACCTGGTCGTTGTCTATGGCGATATCAACTCCACGTTAGCTGCGGCACTGGTTAGTTCCAAGCTCGGAATTGCAGTAGCGCATGTAGAAGCCGGTTTGCGTTCCCACGATCGCACCATGCCCGAGGAGATCAATCGCATTCTCACTGACCAAATCTCCGATTTTCTGTTTACGCCTTCGGAAGATGCCGTCTCCAATCTGCTGGGCGAAGGTATCTCGGAGAAGAAGATTCACCACGTGGGCAACGTGATGATCGACACCTTAATTCGCCTGTTGCCGCGGGCGGAAAGGTTGACGCTGCCCGAGCTACCGGATCGGTATGCTCTGTTGACCGTGCATCGCCCTGCGAATGTCGACGATTGTTCCTGGCTGTCTCGACTTCTGTTGACCCTCCGCCATGTTCGTATACCGATCCTATTTCCTGTTCACCCTCGCACGCGGAAGCAAATCGAGAAGATGGGGCTGGAGGGAGACAGTGACAGCCTGCGTTTTCTGCAGCCTCTTCCCTATCTGGAATTTCTTGCGCTGCAAAAAAGAGCCGCGCTGGTGATCACGGACTCAGGCGGAATTCAAGAAGAAACAACCTTTTTGAATATTCCCTGTCTGACGGTTCGGGAAAACACGGAACGCCCAATTACGATTGCAAAGGGCACGAACACTCTGGTCGGCCGCGATCTCTTGCGATTGCGCACCGAGATTGAAAGAATTCTGAATGGCCACCGCAAGCCAGCCGGGGCGGTGCCACTCTGGGATGGGCAGGCAGCGGCTCGCATTGCCGATGTCCTGCTGGGTCAAGCGATGGCTGCCTCGGCATAATTGCCACTACTTTTTCCACAGCCGGAATCTCACCCGACACTTCTCTCCAGCAACTCTGGAATTTAATGTTCTTCCTTCATCTCCACCCCTGCGAGGAACTCTTGCACAAGGTAGGTTGGTTCAGATCAGCGGACGTAAGTTTCGTGTGTTTGCAATCGGCCGTATTCTGCGCGCAATGTGAAGTCATTAGCCAGAACAACACGCCCTATTGCCTGGCGTGCGGCAGCCAGGCTTTGCTCAGCCTGTCGCGTGTTCTGGGAGGTTCACTGCATGGACAGAACACCGCGCGCCTGATTGCTGATGCCGAGCTAGATAAATTAGTCCGTGAGTTGATCAGCACGGTGCCGCCGGCGGTGCAGGACGCGCAACATTCTGCCGCCGGCCTTCACCCTCGCCACTCGCACCATTTGCGGCCGTCCAGTTCGGATCCCGCTCATCGCATCCTGCAACAGCCGGATCTGGATCTAGCGGGATTAGATTTGGATCCCACGATCAGTTTGATTGCGGAGCGCGCTCAGGCCATCACCTCCGCTACCGGAGCGGCACTGGCGTTGCGCCGTGGCAAGGAGATTGTTTGTCGTGCTCGCGCTGGGCGTACCGCGCCCGACTTGGGCGTTCGTCTGCAAACTGATACCGGCATTTCCGCCGAATGTGTGCGCACGGGGGAAGTGCTGGTCTGCGGCGATGCCGAATCCGATGCTCACGTTGACCGGGCTACTTGCCGTCGCTTAGGGGTGCGGAGCATCCTGGTAGCCCCACTGCGCTACTTCAAGCGTACCCTGGGCTTATTCGAGGTACTCTCGTCGCATGCGCATGCCTTCGACCATCAGGATGTGGCTACGATGCAGCTACTTGCCGGGATGACGGTAGCCGCCATTTCACGCCGCGCCAGCCATGCCGAATCCTCCTCGGGGGTCCGGCAAGCCTCTTAGGTTCGCTCGCGAACAGCCAACAGCCTGGGAATAAAAAGTGCTGGTTCCCGGGCCGCCCGCAATTCACCTTTTTGTGATGATCGGCATCCGGGGTAATATGTAGCCATCCCGAATATGGCGACTTCCCCCCTGTCGATTTTTCAGGATGTACCGAAACCCGGCGACCGCCGCCGTTCCGTCCGCCACAAAGTCCACAGTCCTGCCTACGCCAGCTTTAGCGGGATGGGTGGCGGCATGGTGCTTGACCTTAGCGAAGTGCGCGATATCAGTACCGAGGGCATGTGTTTGCAGGTCGATTCGCCCCTCGAGGTCAATCGCAACTTGAACATTGTCCTGGACCTGTCCGAGACCAAGACCTACATCAACACGACCGGGACGGTCATTTGGACGGACGCCTCGGGCCGGTGCGGTTTGCGCTTCGGAAGCATGTCCGAAGCGGCGCGACGGCAGCTCAGTTCGTGGCTGCTGTTCAATACTCTGACTGCCCTCACAAAGTCGAATGAATCGAGTGCTGCGCCGGATTCACAACCGGTGGAAGCACCTCCGGCCGAGGCTGAGAGCCCTCATTTTGTGGCCGATGCGCCAACCTTGAACGCCATCCGCAGCCAGGTAGACGCGCTACGCGATCAACCGGCGGCCGCATTGGAGTTCCTGGCAGATCGGGCGCGTCTGTTGACGCGCGCCTCGGGAGCAGCTATCGCTCTCCGCGATGGCGAAGACATGGCCTGCCAGGCTTCTTCGGGAGAGGCGCCGGGCATAGGTGCGCGCTTCCATATCGGATCCGGTTTTTCCGGGGAATGCGTTCGTACGGCCAAGTTGCAGCGCTGCGACGATGCAGAGACGAATCCTCTGGTTGATCGCGAATCATGCCGGGCCTTAGGGATTCGGGCGATGATTGCGGCTCCCGTCCTTAGCTCGGGAAGCGTGATCGGGTTGCTCGAAGTTTTCTCTCCGCACCCGTATGCATTTGAAGAGAGCGATGCGATTGCGCTGGGCCGCTTAGCGGAAATTATTGCCAAGAGCGTGCCCGCAACCCCGGCTTCTCAACCCGCTGTGGTGTCGCCAGAGAAACAGCCAGCACAGGAAAAGTCCTTCCCTCGGGAGACCATTCTGCTGGTGGCGGCGATTGTGCTGATCGTCGTAGCAGTCGGTGCTTCCGTCACTCTGCTAATGCGCGGCCACAAGTCTCCAGCCGTTGTAGCGCCTGCCGTGCAGGAACAGCCTCAGCCCCAACCTCAACCCGCAACCTTGGCTGACCTTCGTCACTTTGCCGACATGGGTGATCCGGTCGCGCAATTCGCTCTTGGCGCGCGCTATGCGCAAGGAGACGAGGTAAAGCAGGATTATGCCGAGGCTGTTCACTGGTTCGAGAAAGCGGCGAATCAGGGTCATGTGGTCGCCCAGGCAACCCTGGGCGCTTATTATTGGGCAGGGCGGGGCGTCCCCGAAGATCTCACCAAGGCATATTTCTGGTCTGTGCTGGCACGCGCGGGCGGAGATGAGGCCAGCAAATACCGAGTGGCCGCCCTGAGTTCTCGCATGAGCAAGATCCAGGTAACCCAAGCCGAGCAACAAGCTAATGACTGGCTGCGCCAGCACCAGGGAACCGCGGACGCACATCTACGTTGAGGCGACTGGTCTCAGGTGTCAGGTCTCACGTCTCAGGTCTTGGGCCTCGCAAACCTGTTCTTTGAAACGGGAGCCGCCATCGCTGTTCATAATGGCGCACACCATCCCTTGGCAGCCGGAACCACGCGACGGAGACCTGAGACCTGAGACCTGAGACCTGAGACCTGAGACCTCTGCTCTCCTTTAGGGAAACTCTGATTAAGCAGGCAAACACAAACACAAGGTCCCCCTCGGCTCCGCTCGGGGCAGGCTCTCGACTCCGCAGAATTGCCTTAAAAGCGGCAATTCTGCTGCGCTCGGGATGACACAAATGTAATCAGAGTTTCCTTTCGCGCTAAAATGGACGTAGGTATTATGCCTTCCCTGCGCGAGATTGTTGACCAGCGGGTGCGGGAAGCCGCTCCGGAACTGGTCGAGAAACTCGATCGGAACCGTATCCGCTGCTTCTCCTGCGGACACTGCTGCCCGATTCCGGAGGGCCAACCCGGCGTCTGCAAAGTCCGCTACAACAAAGGGGGGACGCTGTACGTGCCCTGGGGGTACGTAGGCGGCGTGCAGTGTGATCCCATCGAGAAGAAGCCTTTCTTCCATGCCTATCCCGGCGCCCTGGCCTACAGCTTCGGCATGCTCGGATGCGACCTGCATTGTGCCTACTGCCAGAATTGGGTAACGTCGCAAGCGCTTCGCGATCCCAGCGCCGTCTCGCCACCCTTGGAAGCCAGGCCCGAGGAGTTAGTTTCCGATGCCTTGCGTCAAGGCGCGAAAGTCCTGGTCAGCACTTACAACGAACCCCTGATCACCAGCGAGTGGGCAGTAGAAATTTTCAAGCAAGCCAAAGCAGCGGGTTTGCTGACTGCCTTCGTCTCCAACGGCAATGGCACGCCGCAGGTGCTGGAGTATCTGCGTCCGTGGATCGACCTGTACAAAGTCGATTTGAAGAGCTTTGATGACCGCCATTATCGTTCTCTGGGGGGACGTCTGGCGCCGATTCTCGAAACGATCCGGCGACTGCACGCCATGGGAATATGGGTTGAGATCGTAACCCTGCTTATCCCCGGCTTTAACGACTCGGATGACGAACTCAAAGGATTGACCGAGTTTCTAGTGAGCGTCTCAAGGGATATTCCCTGGCATGTGACCGCATTCCACAAGGATTACAAAATGACCGACCCCAGCGATACGCGACCCGAGGACCTGCTGCAGGCGGTCGACATTGGGCGCCGGTCAGGCTTGCGTTTCGTGTATGCCGGCAACCTGGCTGGCAAGGTTGGTGACCTGGAGGACACCCATTGTCCCAACTGCAGCGCTGTGCTGGTCAAGCGCTACAGCTACCTGGTGCAGGATTACCGGCTCACTCCAGAAGGTGCTTGCCCCCATTGCGGCACCAAGGTGCCGGGCCGGTGGGCTACTGAGTTCGACGGCCAGATCGCCTCCGTTCCTTTTTTGCCGCGAAGAAGCTCCCGCCTGTTTACAATCAATCGTTAATCTTCAACGCCGGGATGCGCACAGCAAAGTTCGCAACGATTGCGGTTTTGTGTTTGGGAGCGGTGGCCTGCTCGCCGCGCGATTTTCTTACGCGCCGCCTCGCCTCCGATTTGATTGCGGGCTCACCCAGCTTTAAAACACCGCAGCAGTTCTTTTTTCACCTCGGCGTCATCACCAACAAAGAGTATCTGTCTCCGGAATATCTCGTTCTGCAACGCCGCGGATGGATCACGGGCGCGAACACGCCGTGTCCTCCGCAAACGGCGCCCCCTCCGTGTTGGGACGTGGCACTGACTCCTATCGGAGTGGAGACTGTCCAGCCATTAATGCCCAAAGACGCGGCAAATTCTCAGTATTTTCCGGTGACCACCGCCCAGCGCCAGCTGGTCGGTGTGACTGGAATCAGCCGCGCCGGGAATTCTGCCGACGTCGATTTCACCTGGAAATGGCTGCCGGTTAACGAGATTGGGGCCGCTCTAGTCGAAGGTAGCCTGGTGTACAAGTCCACTGTTGCTCTCAGGCACTACGATGACGGCTGGCGATTGCTGGAGGGCGCGCCTGTAAAAAGCAATCAGAGCATGGATGATGCGTTGAAAGATGCCGAACCAGCCCCATAAGAGCAGGTTTCAGGTATCAGTCGAAGACCACGGTTTTGTTTCCGTAGAGCAGAATGCGGTTCTGGATATGCCAGCGGACGGCGCGCGAGAGTACTACCTTTTCCAGATCGCGCCCTTTCTGTAGAAGATCCTCCAGGGTATCGCGATGAGAAATGCGGACCACGTCCTGTTCGATAATGGGACCGTCGTCGAGCACTTCGGTGACGTAGTGGCTGGTGGCGCCGATCAACTTCACCCCGCGCTGAAAGGCCTGGTGATAGGGCTTGGCCCCCACAAACGCGGGCAGAAAAGAATGATGGATGTTGATGATGCGTTGCGGATATTTCTGTACAAAGTCATCCGAGAGGATCTGCATGTAGCGAGCTAATACGAGGAAATCCGCGGCGCTCTGAGCCACGATGCTCTGAATCCTTGCTTCCGCTTCGTGCTTGGAACTGTGGGTGACTTCGATCATTTCGTAGCGAATACCATCGAACTCCGCAATGGCCCGGTTGTCGGGGTGATTGGAGATGATCAGAGGTATGTCGCAGGCCAACTCTCCGCTGCGGTGCCGGTAGAGCAGATCCACAAGGCAGTGGTCATAACGGGAAACCATAATGACCATCCTGGGCCGATAGCTGGATTGCGCAAGACGCCAGCGAATCTGGAAGCGTTCCGCAACTGGAGCAAAAGCTTTCCCAAATTCTTCGGGCGCAATATCGAAGTCGGCCGGATCGAATTCCACCCGCATGAGGAATAAGTTGGAACCTTCATCGGCATGCTCATCTGCGTGCAGGATGTTCCCGTTGTGGCGATAAATGAAATCCGCAACGCCTGCCACGACTCCTTTGGTGTCTGGGCAACTAAGCAGAAGGATGCTGGTGTTCTTCATAAGCGAGTGGCTAGTGGATAGTGATTAGTTGATAGTTTCGGACACGTGAATCGTAAAGGATCAACTGTTAACTATCCACTAACCGCTGTCCACTAACACTAACCGCTTCTTTTCAGGTCCTTAACTATTTCCCGCGCGGCGTTGGCTCCCGAGCCCCCGGTCAAGCCGTCTCCCGGATGGGTGCCCGATCCACACAAGTACAAGTTCGTGATCGGAGTGCGATAGCGGGCCCAATCGAGCAGGGGACGCATGGTAAAGAACTGATCGAGCGCCAGTTCCCCGTGGAAGATATGTCCGCCCGTCAAGCCGTAGGTTTCTTCCAGATCTTTGGGCGTGATGATTTGCCCATCAACGACGAGTCCCGGCAGACTGGGCGCATATTGCGCAAGGGTATTGGCGACGGTATCTCCCAAAGCGCTGCGCTGGCTGTTCCAATCGCCTTCCTTCAGCTTGAAGGGTGCATACTGCATGTAAACCGACATGACATGCTTGCCGGGCGGTGCGAGCGAGGGATCCGAGAGGGATGGGATCGTGATTTCCAGATACGGCTGGCGCGAAAATTTGCCATATTTGGATTCATCGAAGGCGCGTTCCAGGTAGTCAATTTCAGGGCCAATATGAATGCGCCCTTTCATGGCTCCATTGCTGCCCTTCAACGCGGTGAATTCAGGCAACGCGGAAAGGGCGAGATTGAGCTTGGCCACGGTGCCTGGCGCGCGATAATTCTTCACCTTCTGTACGAAATCCGGGGTCAAGTGAGTGGGATCGACGAGCTTGAGGAAGGTTCGCTTAGGATCGGCATTCGAGATCACAATCCTGGCCTCGATCTCGTCGCCGCTGGACAAGACGATGCCGTTTGCGACGCCGTTCTTAATGCGGACTTCCTTCACCTCGGCGCCGGTGCGAATGTCCGCTCCGGCCTGCTTGGCGGCCGATGTCATCGCCTGCGTCAGCGCGCCCATGCCGCCGCCGGCATAGAACGCGGAGCCTGCGGGATGACTGTCTGCAGCTGCGCGAATCAGTAGAACCATGCTGCTTCCCGCGGACCAGGGACCCAGAAAGGTTCCGAAGATACCGCGCGCGGCGATGGTCGCACGCAGCAGTTCCGTCTCGAAGAATTCGGCGACGAGATCGGCCACGGCCATCGGTCCCCAGCGCAGCAGGCGGTACATATCTTTCTTGCCCAGCTTGCGGATGGCGCGGCCGGTTTGCAGCATGCCCCAGAGATCGCCACCCGAGGGATTATCAATATCGGGAGGAAGGAGCCGCAGCGCGTCGCCGATTACCTTGCCGACTTTCTCGAGCGATTGCTGGAATTCCGCATACCTATTCGCATCTTTTTGCGAAAACTTCGCGATCTCGGCGGCCGATCTTTGCGCGTCGTTGTAGAGGGTAAGTGCGCGTCCATCAGGGGTGAGCGCGACCGCGGCAACCTCGGGCGTAATCAGCTTTAGCCCGTGCCGCTCCAGGTCCATGTCACGGATAATGTCAGGCCGAATTGGACCGGCAGTGTGGGCCAGCGTGGAGCAGCGGAATCCGGGAGAAAATTCTTCTGTGATGGCGGCTCCGCCGGTTTGCTGGCGTCGTTCCAGGACCAGGGGCTTGAAACCTGCCTTGGCGAGATAGAACGCGGTGACGAGCCCGTTGTGCCCGCCGCCAATAATGACAACCTCGCGCCGCTCCGGCATATTAAGCGGCCCCCTTGACGTCCTTCAGAATTTCCAGGGCCGCGAGCCGCCCATTGGCGCCCATGATGCCCCCGCCTGGATGCGTTGCCGATCCGCACATATATAAATTCTTGATCGGAGTGCGGTATTGCGCCCATCCCGGCACTGGGCGGAGAAAGAACAGCTGCTCCAGCGAAAGCTCGCCCTGGAAGATGTTGCCTTCGCTCAATCCGAACTCGCGCTCGAGATCCAGCGGCGTAAGCACCTGCTTGCCGATGATGATGTTCTTCAAGTTGGGGGCATACTCCGAGATCGTATCGATGACATTGTTGCCGAAAGCCTCGCGTTGCTCGTCCCAATTCAAACCCGGTTTCAGCTTGTACGGTGCGTATTGCACGAAGCACGACAGCACATGTTTTCCGGGAGGCGCGACGGAGGGATCGGTCAGCGAGGGGATCACCATATCAATGTATGGCCGGCGCGAGAAGTTTCCGTACTTGGCGTCGTCGTAAGCGCGCTCCATGTATTCGACCGAGGGAGAAATCGAAATGGCTCCGCGCAAGTGCGCTCCCGGTCCGGGCATGCACTTGAAATCGGGCAGGGCATCGAGAGCCATGTTCACTTTGCCCGAAGATCCGCGGAACTTATACCGGTTTACTTCTTCGACGAATTCGTCGGGCAGATTGCCGGGCTCCATGAGTTTTATGAACGTGAGCCGCGGGTCCACGCTGGAAGAAATAACGTCCGCATAGATCTCGTCGCCAGTCTGCAGAACCACGCCCTTCGCTCGCCCATCCTTCACGATGATTTTGGCGATGGGCGCCTTGGTACGAATCTCGGCGCCTGCTTCTTTGGCGGCGTCGCCAATGGAATTGGAAATTGCGCCGGTGCCGCCCCGGGCGAATCCCCAGGAGCGGAATGCGCCGTCAATTTCGCCCATATAGTGGTGGAGCAGCACGTAAGCTGTACCCGGTGAGCGCACGCCCAGGAAAGTGCCGATGATGCCGGAGGCCGACATGGTGGCCTTGAGCACGTCGGTCTCAAACCACTGGTCGAGGAAGTCGACCGCGCTCATGGTCATCAGTTGCACCTGGTTGTACTTGTCCTCGCTGGTCATGCCCTGGAAGCGCCTTCCGAGGAACAGCAGTTTCATCAGTTCGCGAGGATTGAGCGTGGTCGGATCCGGCGGTACCATGCTGAGAATGGGCTTTACGAAGCGGCACATGGCCTGCATGGCCTTGCCGAATTCGTCGTAGGCCTCGGCGTCGAGCTTGGAATGACGGGCAATCTCGCGGTGAGTTCTGCCATGGTCATTCACGCGCCAGAGATAATCGCCGCTGGGCATGGGGGTGAAGGTTCCATCGAGAGGGAGAATCTCAAGCCCGTGACGCGGAAGATCGAGATCGCGAATGATCTCCGGACGCAGCAGCGATACGACGTAGGAACATACAGAAAACTTAAATCCGGGAAAAATCTCTTCGGTGACGGCGGCGCCGCCGAGCACATGCCGCCGTTCGAGCACCAGAACTTTTTTGCCGGCGCGTGCCAGGTAGGCCGCGTTGACCAGGCCGTTATGGCCGCCGCCTATGACGATAACGTCGTATTTCGATCGTAATCCGTTTCCTACGGCCATAATCCTCTCAAGAACAGCTTTCAGCTCTCAGCTGTCAGCTCTCAGTTGTCGAATCGCATTGGGACGGGGACGACCTCGAAAAATGACTCCACATTCTATTTTGGATTTACTGATCTGTCGAGAGTTAGTGCCCACGTTTGACCAATAGTCATATGCGTTTTAGTTTGTTCTTCACTACATAGAACAGTTAATATATCCGCCGACTGCAAACCAAGCGCGAGGAATTTCTTTGCCGGTTGGAACCGCATTTCACGAACGCACTTTCGCCCTGTGCCACAGCTTGAATTACCGGGAGTGGTCCGGATATTACACCGTGAGCGTGTACGAGGTACACCACGAGCACGAGTACAACGCTATTCGCAATGCCACTGCGCTCATCGATATCTCGCCCCTGTATAAGTATCTGATCACCGGGCGGGATGCGACCAAACTGGTGAACCGCATTATCACGCGCGACATCAACAAGGTGGCGGTTGGGCAGGTGATCTACTGCTGCTGGTGCGACGAGCACGGCAAAGTCATTGATGATGGAACCATTACCCGACTCGCAGAGAATAAATACCGCTGGACGGCTGCCGACCCGAGCCTGCGGTGGTTTCGTCAGAACGGTCTCAACATGGATGTCGAGGTAGAAGACATTTCCGAAAAGACCGCCGCGCTGGCGCTGCAAGGGCCAACCTCGGCCAAGCTGCTTAAAGCTGTCGCTGAGGCCGACATCACCAACTTGAAGTATTTCCGCATGACCAGCGGAAAGATTGCCGGCATTCCCGTCGACATTTCACGAACTGGCTATACCGGCGATCTCGGATATGAAATCTGGATGCCGTGGAATGACGCGGTTAAGGTCTGGGACGCTTTGATGGAAAAAGGTAAGGCTTTCGATCTGCACGCGGCCGGAATGTTGGCCCTCGATGTGGCCCGGGTTGAGGCGGGCCTGCTGCTGATTGAAGTGGATTACAGCAGCAGTAAGAAAGCCCTGATCCCAGCACAGAAATATTCGCCGTACGAGTTGGGATTCGCCAAGATGGTGCACCTGGAGAAAGAAAACTTCATCGGCCGCTCGGCGCTCGAGAAAGACAGTAAGAATGGAGTAGCCCGGCAATTAGTTGGTTTGGAAGTGCACTGGCCGGAAGTCGAGAAACTCTACGATAAATTCGGCCTCGCCCCGCAGGCGCCCAGCCAGGCTTCGCGCGTGCACGTACCCGTATATGCGGGCAGCAAGCAGGTCGGCAAAGCCACCTCGACGACGTGGTCGCCTCTACTGAAGAAGATGATCGCGTTGACCAGTGTAGAGACGGAGCATTCCCGCATCGGCAACCAGTTGCAGATGGAGATCACGATTGAGGGCATTCGTTTGAAAGTCGGTGCAACTGTGGTGAAGACGCCATTCTTCAACCCGGCGAGGAAAACCGCGGTACCGGTTTAATATCGCATCGCGGAAATACGCGAACAAAGTTCGGGTTCGACAAGGCACCAAGCCCTCAGGGGCTCGTCGTGCCGGCACGGCTGAACAGGCCGCGGAAAAAGTACTTTACTGGCAGGAAACGGGCCCTCAGGCGCTAAAGCGCGGACGTATTCTCAACGGCTAAGCGGCACGAGTAAACTCGTGCCCTTCCCGATCTTACTTACCTGGTTGTTTTTTCCAGCCTGTGAAGCCGCGCCCCTTCAAAGTACTGCAACTCATGTCTCGAATTTACGGGACGCGACGCCATGAAATAATTGACCACAGAGGAGAGAGAAGTTTTTCCTTCGTGCACCGTTGTGGCCTTTGTGGTGAAGCTCAAGCTGGGATTTTCCGGCGGCTCCGCCGCCAATAGATGAATCCCGGCACGCCCGCCAGCACGATCAGCGTTCCCGCCAGCGACTGAATGGGGCGGGTAAAGATTGTGTTCAGTGTCCATGCCCCGGCGATCAAAACATAGATCGCCGGCAGCCACGGATAGCCGGTGCAGCGGTAGGGCCGTGGGGCATCCGGACGCTTCTTGCGCAGCACAAAGAGTCCAATTACCGTCAGCGTGTACGACAGCACCATTCCGAACATTACATACGTGTACAGCTGATCGTAGCGCCCACTCAGGGTGAGCACGCCAGCCCACAGGCCCTGACCAATCAAGCTGAACGCCGGCGTCCGCCATTTGGGATGTACCTCAGCCATCTTACTGAAGAACACGCCGTCGCACGCCATGGCGTAATAGACGCGGGCTCCGGAGAGCGTGCAGGTTGCCGCGGCTCCGAAGCAGGACAATGCAATCATGGCCGAGAGCCAGACTGCGGCTGCTGGCGAGAACAACGCTGCTGCCGCCGCATGCGCAATGGTTTCATGCCTGGCGATCTCCGTCCCCGGCAGCGCATATACATAGGCCACGTTCATAGACAGATAAATTATGCCGACGACAATTACGCCCAACACCATCGCGAGCGGCACATTGCGCTTTGGTTCTTTCACCTCGCCCGCGACCCAGGTGATGTAGACCCAGCCGTCGTAGGCCCAGAACACCGCAATCAGGCCAACTCCCAGCGCCGAAATCAGCTGGCCTGGACTCATTCCCATCGTTAACCCTGAAGTGGCGCCCCAGCTTTTCGCGGTGAAGTGAGACCAATCTCCCTTTCCGATGGCGAGTCCCAGGGTCACGAATGCTGCCATGGCGGCGAACTTGGCCCACGTGGCCACATTCTGCAGAATGGCACCCTGGCGCAAGCCGATCACGTTGATCCAGGTCATGATCGCGATCAAGACCAGGGCCAGCAGGTGTGCGCGCGTGAAGCCCATGCCCAGCACGGAAAACATGACGTGCTGGCTGGACACGAGCGGCACCATCTGTCCGAAATATGCGGCCGACCCCACCGCTAGCGCGGCGATGGAGCCGCCATTGGCAACGCTGAACAACATCCATCCATACAGGAAAGCCACCAGGTCGCCGTACGCCTCACGAAGGTAAACGTACTGGCCGCCGGAGTCGGCGAACATCGATCCCAACTCCGCGAAAGCGAAGCAGGCAAACAAGGACACCAATCCGCCGAGTGCCCAAACCGCCAGGAACGAAACAGGATGCGGCAGGGGAGCGGCAATGTCCTTGGCGGTAAGAAAAATCGAGGATCCGATGATCCCGCTGACCAGCAGCAGCACCGAATCCAGCAGGCTTAATCCGCGCACCAGGGACGGCCGCGCTTCCGTTGGTGGGCTTGTGCTTGGCTGCGTTACCGCCGGGATGCTCATGGGGTCATCCGATTCCCAGTTCGTCGGGAGATTCCAGCGGAGTTCCGCAGCGGCGGCAAATGACGGCGGAGCAATCGCCGCAGGTGAGCGGATCATTGACCTCTTCCGCACAGTTGGGACAGTAGAACAGGGCGGGCTTGCGCTCTGGTTTTTGCGGTTCCGAGGGCGGCATCAGGATGCCCAATGTAGCACAATTGGCGTGCGGCCGCGGATCAAGCACTCAGCAATCATGTGGGTAAGTTTGTGGTGAGAACAACTGCAGATCCCTCGCGTTGCTCGGGATGACAATCGAACTATTGGGGCTGAGTGCTGACTCCTGAATGCTGAATGCTGACGGCTGACTGCTGAATGCTAAAATTCGTGCCAGGGCGAATGATGGCTGTCTCTCCCAATCCCGATGATCGTCTGAAGCAGGAATTCAACCGCTGGGCCGAGGCGGGAGAAGGGCCCAAGATGGAGCGGCACCATCTGGATATCACCGAGAAGACCATTCGGCTGATGGATCTTCGTCCCGGCGAACGCGTCCTTGATCTCGGTTGCGGTTCGGGCTGGGCCACTCGCCTGTTGGCGCGCCTGGTTGGCGAGGGGCCGGAGGGTTTCGGCCAGGTTGTGGGGTTGGACGTATCCGACGAAATGATTCGCCAGGCTCGTGCGGCTTCCAAGGACTTCGACAATATCCTTTATGTGGCCGGTTCAGCCCAGCAGATTCCGTGGGAGGAGAATTTTTTCGACAAAGTTCTCTCGGTGGAGTCGTTCTACTATTACGCCGATCAGGATCGCGCGCTCGCAGAGTTGTTCCGCGTCATGGCACCGCATGGGCGGCTATTTATTTTGATTAACCTTTATAAAGACAACGCCTACTCGCTGCAGTGGGTGGACAAACTCAAAGTTCCGGTTCACGTCCGCTCGAAAGCCGAGTATGTGGAATTACTTCAGAAGCACGCGTTCGAAAATGTCGAAGCTCGGCAGATCCCCGATGACACGCCCACTCCCGACGATTACAAGACGACCTCGTTCCGCAGCCTCGACGACCTGCGGGCCTTCAAGCGAACCGGCGCCTTACTGCTGATCGCATCCAAACCCGATCTGCGCACTCCGGCGCCGGGATACACGATCTATTGACGCGAACCAACGGGCCGGCCGCGAGCAGTTGGTTGCGGTTACTTCCGTTATCTTTCCGCTGACTGTGGCCACTCCTAAACTCTTTTCAATTGTGGGGAATTCCACCGTGGCCCGCGTGGTTGAGGCCATCCTCCGAACAGCCACATACGCTGGAAGGGAAGTGTCTGATGCAGTTCTGTACGTCCGTTCGGTGGCCGCACAAACACGCGTGGACCATGATTGCGGTTTGCGTGACCGCATGGTTGTGTGGCGCTGCCAGGGTCCAGGCGCAGGAAGAAAAACCCATTCCTCTCCTGACCGGTAGTGTAGGTTTCTTCACCAATGAGGAAGCCGGCCGGACGCAGCTTATTCCAGTATTCGCGCCCGTGCTGCTGGCCCCGCTAGGGAACCGCTGGTTGATCGAGTCGCGCGCCGAATTCAGCGGAGAATTCTTGCCACAAAAGGGCACACTCTCCGGCCAGTTGGAGAAGGAAGTTGACTACGCGCAGATTGATTACATTGCGAACCGCTATCTGACCGTGACCGCCGGGCGCTTCCTGACCCCATTTGGAATTTACAATGAACGGCTTTATCCCATCTGGATTCGCAAACTGGAAAACGTACCAATAATTTTTCCCATTGGCACCGGTTCCAGCGATGGTCTGATGCTGCGGGGTGGACTCGCACTTAACCGCAACGCGAATCTGAACTACGCGACCTATTTCTCAACCCTCAGCAACATCAACAAGCTTGACTCGGATCGCCTGACTGGCGGACGCGTTGGTATTTTCCTGCCTGGACCTCGCATCGAGGTCGGGACCTCGTTTCAGCAACTGCTGCAAGAGGATCGTGTGCGTTCTGTAGGCTTTCATTTTGGCTGGCAACCAAACCGTGTGCCGCTGAACCTGCGCTCCGAGTATGCCTGGTCGGGATCGAAGGGCAGCGGGTACTGGGTGGAAGGCGCATACGGCCTCAGCCAGATTTCGCACTGGCAGCATGCTATGCGGCGTCTGGAACTCGTTGGTCGGGCGCAGCAGTACTTGCCTGGCAATCTGCAGCCAAGTGACGCCGAAGAATATGGACTGCCCCTGGCCAACACCCGGCAGGGCGATTTCGGTCTTAACTACTATCTTCGCGATGGTCTAAAAGCGACGGCCAGCTACGGGCGGCAGTTTAGTTCACTGGGGAACGCCAACTTGTGGAGTTTCGGGGTTGCGTACCGATTCGTAATGCCTCTGGGCAGAATAGGAGACCAGTGAGAAGCGAATATCTTCAACTTTCCGCACTGCTGGGAGCGATCATTGTTTCGGCTGTGCTGGCTTGCGCTGAACCTCCGGGGAAAAATGGATCTTCGGCAACGCCCGCTGCCGCTGTGGTCACGCCTGAGCAAGCCGACACGATGCGCCTGGAAGGCGAGAAACGCTTTCGTGCCAATTGCGGCCGTTGCCACATGGCGCCTCACAAATATTCGCCCCGGGTCATGGCAACCGCGGTGAGGCATATGCGTGTACGGGCCACCATCACAGAAGAGGACATGCGCTACATCCTCTATTTCCTGACGCAGCAATGAGGCCATGCATGCGAAGCGAGCTCTTGTATGGAATTCAGAGGGTCATAGTTGCCGGGGCCCTGGTCTGCGTGTGTTTACCGAGCTTGGCTCAAGACCGCACCATCGAGATCCTGGCCGATAAAGATAGCCGTTACAAGATCGCCGGGCAGCGCACACCCGTCATTGTAGTCAAGGCCGGAGAGGAGATCGTTCTCAGATTCACCGCTGTGCGGGCCAAAAGCTGGAACCGCGACGGGTCAATTCACGGTTTCGCGCTCTTACGCGCCAGCGACCGCAGCAAGGTTCCCGGATGGAATCTGCTGCTGCAGCCCGGCACTCAGGAGTTCACTTTGACGGCTCCCGCCGAACCGGGCGATTACGAAGCCTTATGCACGGTGATCTGTAGTGACGATCATGAAGGCATGCACATGAAAGTTATCGTTACGCCCTAGGAGTCTGCTTATGAAGCGAATGCCGGCAATTGCGATCGCGCTGGTTCTAGTCTCGACAATTTTTGGATTCGCCGCGGATGATGCGATTCGCACCTTTCATGGCGAAGTTGCAGACAGCCAATGCTCGATGAACGTTCATTCCTTAACGCGTTCGCACGAGGAAATGCTGAAATCCAAGTCGATGGGCGGCAACCCCGCGTCCTGCACGCTTTACTGCATTCGCTATATGGGAGGCGAGTTTGTACTGGCTATGAAGAGTGAAGTCTATTACCTGGATAATCCCTCGGCCCAGAATTTTGCCGGGGAGAAAGTGAAAGTGACCGGGACACTTGATCCCAAGACGAGGACCATCCATGCCCTGAAAATCGAGTCAGAACAATAGCGCCTGCATCGACGATTAGAGTAGCTCGCCTGCTTGTGCGCCGATCGGCCTTCCATGAATTTCTGCTTCAGAAATCAGAAAGATGCCCACCAGAAAAATTAAAGGCTCGAGCGGATGGCGATAGCGCGGGTGCGGGAAGACTATGTAATAGACAACGGGAAACGTTAGAAAGAGAAGCAGGAGCAATCCCGCACCCGGCTTCCGTTTTCGCACGGCGCGTCCCAGGCCCCAGAAAAGCAAAATGGAAGAAGTCAGAAAGAGCGAGCGACGCCCATGGACGCTCCACCACACCCCGGGTCGCGGTGAACTGGACCAGTAATAGATGAAGCGCTTGGTGCACAGCCACGCGAATCGCGGGATGTCTTGCTGAATGAATTCCAGCGCCTGTTGCCGGCGCATTCTGATGTAAGCGCCCTCGCCCAAGGTTTGATACTGGCGGAGAGCGAAAATGCTGGCGGACGGGTGCAAGTAGGCCATCCACGTGCCATCCGCTCCCGGACCGTTCCCCAATCTCAGTTCCACGCCAAAATTGTCGCGAACGAAGAAAAATCTGCCAAACACGTGATCGTTGCGAATCGTCCAGGGCGTCAAGCATGCAAGAAAGATGAGCGCCGCGAGCGCGACTCCGCCGAGCGATCGCTTGCCCTTTTTGCTTCGGTGATACCAGGCCCATAATCCCGAGATGGGCAGGAATGAGACCAGCACCGGGCTGTTCAATGCTGCAATTCCCCACAGCAGACCGAACTGCGCCCATGGTTCGATCCCGTCCCGGTTTTCAAAGTCCAGGGCCAGCCAGAAGATGACGGTCAGCAGCAGTGCTGACAGGCTTGTCTCCCAAACCCAGCGGGTGCACCAATACATCACGTAGGGAAACAGGGTCCAGAACCACGCTGCCCAGACGGCCACCTTTTCCCCAAAGCATCGCCGCCCGATGAGAAAAATGGGAATGGAAGTGAGCGCTGAAAAAACGCTGTTGATCAGAAGCAGTACGATTGCCGACAGGTTGCTGTAGATACCGAACAGCTTGAATACGCCCGCGATTACGTAAGGGTAAAGAGGTGGCTCCCATGCGGTCGGACCGGTCAATCCGTCGAAGGGATTGCTGAATCCGTAGCCGGAGGCGATCGCGCGGCCGACGCGCCCCATCTCCCATCCAAAGCCAAAGTGATCGTCTGCGGTGCGGAACCTATAGGTGTGAGCAAGAAGAATGTAGGCGGCGCGCAGAGCGAATCCGACCACGAACATCCACGCGAAAGAGGTCCGCGCCCCGGCCCACCAAAGTTGGAAGGCCGTGCTCGGTGCTTTCGCGGATTGTTGCGCCTGGCTTGCGACGTCGACCATGAGACCCGCCCGCATTAGCGGAACAGTTTATTTGTAGCCCATTGCGAACACGAGCGTCCACTTGTGGCGCAAAAAAGGGAAGCGCCCGGGGAGTACCCCCGAGCGCCCGGGTTTTTGGTTTCCGAATCGTGTGGGTCAGTGCATGCCGTTCATGGAAGTCACTTTGGAAGTGAAAAAGAGGAAGAAGTTGGAGCCAACCTCGATCGCTCGGCCGGCGGCCTCCACCGCATCCATCTTTTCAGAGGAAGTGATTCCACTGCTCCCATCCGGGGTTGGCCAGTCGCTTTGATCCATGACCAGAATCGGCCTGACCTCCCACCAGATCGGTTTTGTGTTGATGAAGTTGTCGTCGACGACGTGGCTGTGGTTCGGAGTGGGAACAAAAACCGGAGCCGTGGGAGGCCCGGTCTTGCCCAGCGCCGCCAGGGCAACCGACAGATCTACCGATGAAGCGTGCATGGTACAAGTGCCAGGCACGGGATGGTTTGGGTCCGGACATTGGGTGGTGATCGCCGAATTCACCATTCCCTTCCAAGCTTCGGGGACTGCGCCAAAAAACTTGATAAGGGCCCGCCCCAAAGCTGGGCCGCAGAGTTCATGAGGTCTGCCGCCATTGGGGCAAGGCATAGCGTCATTGGGGTTTTGATCGTTGTCCACGGAGAACATCGGAACCAACACGTATAGGTGCGCGGTGTTCTTGGTCTTGCCGCCAGTGGGATCGTCCTCAGTTTCGGTCACCACCTGGCAAATAGGCGTTTGCATTTCATTGGGGTCGGATTGCGCGAGAACTTTATTGAAGTCAAGATCCAGCTTGGGCATGTCGACACAGTCGAAGTTCTCAAGGTAAGTGAAGGTAACCAGCCGGTTGGCGCCAAAGCCGTGGGTCTGGTCAGGAGCGAGCTGGGCCCGTCCGCTGCCAGCGGCTAATAGTAGAGACGCGAAAACGGCAAGTGCGGCAAAGAAGGGGCGAGGCTGCCATCTCGAAATTTGTTGGAAATTGAACCAACGGGTGATCATCATGTTTCTCCTTTTTCGATCAAATTGAACAAAGCGCATGGCCGGCCACGATTGGGCGTGGCCATGCGTTCGGTCTTTCGTGGTGGCAGGCGGCTTAAACGGACGCTATGTTTGCGAAGCTAAAGAATAAAAATCTGCACCGAAAAACGGTCAGAACCTGAGGCTGAGCAGGTACTGAATCAGGTCACTCTTCTCGTTGGTGGTGAGACCCAAGTTCATGCAGGTGTTGTAGTGGTCAACCACGGCATTCAGGTCAGGGAAGCGACCATCGTGATAGAACCCGCCTTTGAAATGGGTGGACAAGGCTCCAATGGGCGAGGTGCGGTAACGGTGGTCAGGGCCGCGGTTGGCCTGGAAGCTGTCGATGCACACGTCTGTCGGTGTATGCAGATTCCATCCCGGCTCGCTCCAAAGGGGCTCGACATGACAACCGTTGCAACCCGCTTTTCCGCTGAATAGAGCATCACCCCGTTCCGCCGCATCTTTGTTGAAGGGAACTGTGGGCTTAGGTGCGGGAATCGCCAACTGATACATCTGCAGAGCGGCAAGCTTAGGAGTGATCTGATCATCATCGGGATTGATATGGGGCAGATCAGCAAAACCATTGGCCGCGGCGATGGGAAATTGTTCGGAGTTATCCAGCCTGGGGTCGAAAAAGCGACCTCTGCCGTGCATTTCCAGATTGGCTACAAAAGCATTCCAGTGCGGCACGGAGCCCCAACCGATCCAGGTATGCAGGTTCACTCCGCCCAGGCCAAAGGCTGGCGGAATCAGGGAAGCACCCGAAACATGTGTACCGGTTACGACGCCGTCGGTGATTTGTTCAGGGTTGAAGGCTTTGCCATCGAGGAGTAACTCGGCGTCGAATTTTCCCGGTCCCCAGCTGTTCAACACACTGCGGACGGTAGCCTGATCTGTGTTGAGCAACTTGGCGACAGGGCGAAGATTTGGGGCCAGAGCCACGATAGCGCCGACATTCAGATCACGATTCGGCCAGCCATCGAGGCGATGCCCGATGCAGCCGGTGCCCGGATTGGGGGTGATTTGCCCGGCACAGAGGGCGGGGATCGAATTGTCCACCGTGGAATGGCAGAGCGCGCATTGGATACCCATCGATTGGAGTTTTCCGGCAGAATCGAATATGCCGGTGACGCCGACTACTGCATTCAATTGCAGCAGTGCAACTGTGACCGCCGGATCATTGAGATTGACCCTGCCCTTCTCGATCTGCTCTACCAAACTCTTTGGCAGGGCATCGACATCGACCTTCAGACCTACTGCCAAGGCAGTCTTCGGACTCACTCCGGGGCCGACTCCGCCCAAGGCAGCGCCCTCGATCGCCTTTTGTAGATGAAGGGTGTCTCCCCAGAAGGCCTGGTCAGCGAAGGTGTCGAAGCGAAAAATCTGTTCACCTTCCTGAACCTTGTTTATGGCGTTTTGAACCGCCGTGTTTTTGATTTCGGGGCCGTCTGCGGCCGCATGCAGGGGGGCCGAACGGATAACGCCGGCCACAGCAACCATCAGCACAACTAGCGCGCCAATTACGAAACCTGGGTGAACTCTTGCTCTTGACATGTAAACCTCCATGCCTCGGGGAGGCAGCGGTGAGCGATGGGTAGACTTCTCCCTCGACCCGGCGGGGTTAAACCGCTGGGCGGGTTGGAGGGAAACGAGAATGAGCGCCTGAGTTAAAGGGCAGGTGGTGATCGCGAGCAGCACGAGCGCCAGCCTTTTGCGTCCTTCATCGAGTTTCTTCAGGTCTTTCTCTGATTCGGTGCACGGGCGGACGTTCTCGCTCGCCACGGTGGTCGGATTACAGAGGAGATTTTGTTGCCACTTGAGAGAGTGAAACCGAAGGGATAGGTTTCCAGTGGACTGTCTCCGTTTTGTCAAGAGATTGTTATATTCGTGTCGGCTGGGAGAGAGGGTCGGGCTTGATCTAAGTACACCCCGGGCCACAGGGGTCTTCAAAAGTCTGGAACTTGCGGTATCCTAAGGATCTGCACTCTCATCGAGGTCTCATGGGCTGGCTACAGAATAAGTTCGAAAAGAACTTCCTGATTACGACGGTGGATTATGTTTTCAACTGGGCACGGAAATCGGCACTCTGGCCGATGACCTTTGGACTGGCCTGCTGCGCGATCGAGATGATCGCTTCCTCGACTGCGCGCTTCGATATCGCGCGCTTCGGCTCGGAGGTCTTTCGGCCCAGTCCGCGCCAGAGCGACCTGATGATTGTCGCCGGGACTGTCACTCTGAAGATGGCTCCGGTAGTGAAGCGAATCTACGACCAAATGCCCGATCCCAAGTGGGTTATTTCCATGGGCGCATGCTCTTCGGTGGGCGGTCCCTTCAATACCTATGCTGTGCTGCAGGGAGTCGATCGGATTGTGCCCACCGACGTTTACGTGATTGGTTGTCCCCCGCGCCCCGAGAACCTGTTTTACGCATTACTCAAGCTGCAGGATAAGATCGACCAGATGTCTCTGGCGAAGCGGCCCACGGAAGTGCGTCTGGACCAGAGCATGGTGGAAAATTTCAAGCGCCAGGTCATGATTGCGCAGACGTTGCAACCGAAGTAATCCGTCAGTGTTCAGCCGTCAGCACTCAGCACCTAAGGGTTCATGCCGGGTCACAACTACATCCATCGCTCTCGCTGGGGACGGCGCGGCTGAACAGGTTCCGGAAAAAGTACTTTGCCGCTAGGAAACGGGCCCCTCAGGCGCTAAAGCGCGGACGTATTCTCAACGGCTTAGCGGCACCCTTCGACTGCGCTCAGGGCAGGCTAGTGAACTCGTGCCCTTCCCGATATTACTTACTTGGTTTTTTTCCGCAGCCTGTGAAGCCGTGCCCTTTCAAAACGCACTCGAAGTCGAGTTTTTTAGCAACCGCTGAAGCCGCGCCCTATCAAGCCGATTTATGAGATAGTTCTGAGTGCTGAAGGTTGAGTGCTCTTATGTCCGACTACCTCAAACTCACCACCGAATCCGAACTGCCTCCCATCAACGAAGCGCGGGAATTCACGCTTGGCGATAAGACCATCTGCGTTGCCAATGTCGACGGCACGATTACTGCGATGGATAATGTCTGCCTGCATCGCGGCGGGCCCCTGGGGCAGGGCGTGATCGATCGCGGAAAATTGATTTGCCCCTGGCACGGATGGGAATGGAATACGAGTACTGGCGAGGCCGTCCACAACCCTGCGGCCAAGGTTGCCGTCTACCCTGTAAAGATTGAGCATGGGGATGTGCTAATTAAGCTGTGAATTCGAAATCAGAGAAGGCTTAGATAGGGCGAAGCAACAGCAACGCGATCAGGACGACCAGGCAGAGGCAGAGCACGAGCAGAGGCAGTTTTTCGCTCTTGTCCGAATTCCGCCAGAAATGGCGCGTACCAGCCATCCTGAGAGTTTTATCCACTTGCGCGCTTGAGGCAATAGCCCATTGGTGGTTGGCCTGAAGGTAACTGTGACCCTCGTGTTAAAAGCGGGCGCAGCCGCGCCGCTTGGCCGCTTGCACGGGCAGAGGCTCCGAAAGGCATTCTGGAGCATAAGCATTGGGTGTACATCGTCGCCAAGCTGCGGCGACAGCAACGGTGAGAATTCCCTTCGAGGCCTGTGCCTGATTTGGGAGACGTGCGGTCCTCCGACTCCGGCTAAAACCCAATCTTTATGTGGCTCGGGACGCTGCGCTGAAGCCGCGCTCTTTCAAAACCGATATGCGATAGCTTCTCAGCATTCAGCCGCGCCGCTGGGCTGATGGGTGACAGGCTAGGTCAGATACTTTCGGCCATTGCTGACCTTGTGCTGCACGGTGGCGGCGAGGTGGTCGATGTCGCCGGGGGCGATATTCAACCCAGTGGGGTTGTCGAGGAACGGGGTGCGATTGCTCCCCACCGCGTCGCGGCGAGTCTGCACCAGCAATCCTTGTACGGCATTAGGGTCGTACTTCTGCGGCGTCATACGCACGATTTCGCTCAGTGTACCGCCGACCGAGAGCGGTTCACGGTAGGGTCGCGCACTGGTCATGGCATCGAAAGTATCTGCCAAACCGATGATGCGGACGGTCATCGGCACGTCCTGCATCAGAAGGCCATCCGGGTATCCCGAGCCGTCCCCGCGCTCGTGATGCCAGCGCACGATCTCTGGAATCTGCGGCCAAGGGAACTCAACGCCAGTGACGATCTGGTGCCCAACCACGGTATGATCCGCCATTTCACGAAATTCAGTCGGATCCAGGGCGCCCGGCTTTCCAAAAATATGTTTATCGACTGCCACTTTGCCGATGTCGTGCAGATAACCTGCCGAACGCAGCCCTGCCACTTCATTGGGATCCATGCCCATGGCCTCTCCGATGGCGGCTGCATATTTGCCTACACGCAAGGAGTGTCCATGGATATTCACGTGTTTTACATCAATCGCTGCCGCGAACGCTTCCAGAGCGTTGTCGTAGAACCCGTGCAACGAAGCCATGAGACGAAGGTTTTCGGCCACTCGCTGGGCCAGCGATTGCGTCAGCACGTGGTTGTGAACGGCCAAGGCGACATAGTGAGAAAGGATGGCAAGCGACTCCAATTCTTCCTCGTCATAATCCACGTCTGCGTCGCGGCGTCCTAAGGCGACCAGGCCTACGAGGCGGTTGCCTACCTTCAAGGGCACGAGGCTGCGAAACATCTCCGGTGCCACATTTCCGCTAGAACTGAAAAAAGTGTCGTAGGTATCCAGCGTCAAGACAACCGGCCGTTGCAATGAACTGAGCGCGTGAATGTGTTTGGGGAGGAGCGGCACGATGGCCGGCTCCGGCAACATGGTGAACCCTTCCGCCGCAATGGAGGTGAGGAGCGAAGGCTTATCGCTGAAAACGAATAGAGCAGCTTCGCGGGCGCCAGCCGAGGCGCGAAGCGCGGAAATCATGGTGCGCGCAGTCTGTGGGAAGTCGCGTTCCGCGGTCATTTCCGGACCGAGATCGGAAAGCGCCTCGACTGTTCGCAGCAGGCGACGAAAATTGTTGTTCTGTATTGCCACGCGTGCGTGGCGAAACCCAGAGCAAGTCGAGAGTAGCACGCCGCTGTTTTCGAGGGTAAGTAGGCTGTATTGGTTAGTTTGGTGCCGAAACATCGGCATCAACACTTGTCTTCAGATCGGCAAGGCGTGATGGCAGAAGGGCGGCTGTCACTCATTTTTCAAAATACCCGCTGCAAATCCGCAAATCGCTCCACCACCAGCAGGCGTGCTGGCGCGCGCGCTTGGGCGACCTCTTCATGTTCCAGGACCCAGGTATTTCCATGGGGGACGAAAACGGCGTTCAAACCCACGGCCAGGGCGGGGTTAATGTCGGACTTGGGACTGTTCCCGATCATCCAGCTGTACTCGGAGGGCAGATCATAGCGCGAAATCATCTCCCGGTAGGTGCTCACGTCTTTCTCGGAGACAATTTGGACGGCGGCAAAATAATGCTTGAGTCCGGAGCGCTCGATTTTCCCGGTCTGCTCGGCAAGATGTCCCTTAGTCAGAAGGATCAGATTGTGCCGCTCCGACAAATACTGGAGAGTCTCGGGAACGGCGGGCATGATTTCGACCGGATGCTCGGCGATGGTGTGCGCAAATCCGCGAATAGTCTCGTGTAACGAGGGCGTCAGGGGTTCCAGAGACAGCCGTTCGAATGTGTCTACCAGCGCATGAGCGAAACTGTGCAGCCCATATCCATGCTTGACGATGCACTCTCGTTCGACTTCGTTGAGCACCCCGCGTACCTGCTCGGGAGAGTATTCATGGTGGTTGAGAAACGATATAAAGTTGGCGATGGCCCGCTCGAAGTAAATGTTGTTTTCCCAGAGCGTATCGTCTGCGTCGATGAGCAGATGCTGCGGGCTGTCGATGGTGCCGTCCATCCCCATGGGTTGATGATAGCGCAGCAGTAAGCCTCAGGTGCGAGATCTCAGGAGCCCGTCAGCCAAGGGAGGAAGAAAAAATGTAGCGAGGTATCGAGGAATGCTTCAGATCCGTTATCGAGGCACTCTGAACGGGAACGCGCTTACTCCACGAAATCGACTTGCGCTCGGTGAGGAATCACGCCCTTTTCAAATCCCATATCGAGCAATCGGCGCACGGCCTCGCGGCCATCCGGTCCGTAGTCGAGGGTTCGCTCATTCACGTACATACCGACAAAGCGATCGGCTAATTGTGGCTCCAGGTCGCGCGCAAACTGCATGGCGTAGGCCAGAGCTTCTTCGCGGTGATCGAGCGCATATTGGATGCTCTCGCGCAAGGCGCGTGCGACCGTAGAGATCAGTTCCGGGCCCAGGCTCCGTCGAATGGCATTGCCGCCCAGGGGCAGAGGAAGGCCAGTCAGGTTGCGCCACCAGGCGCCCATGTCTACGATTCGATGCAGACCGCTTTTATCAAAGGTCAACTGCCCTTCGTGGATGATCAACCCAGCCTCGTATTTCCCTTCCAGAACCTGCGGGATGATCTGGTCGAAAGGAACCACTTCGGTTTCGACTTCGGGAGCAAATAGCTTTAACGCGAGGTATGCGGTGGTGAGAGTGCCGGGCACGGCAATGCGTTTACCCCTGATTTCATCAACAGAATACGAGCGCCTGGCAACGATCATAGGCCCATAGCCCTCGCCCACACTTCCGCCACTCGGCAGAAGAGCGTACTTCTCTTGAATGTAGGGATAGGCGTGGAATGAAATAGCGGTTACGTCGTAGAATCCGTCGCCCTCGCGCGCCTTCTGATTCAGAGCCTGAATGTCACACAGAGTGTGCGTATAGCGAATGCCTGCCGAGCGTACTTTGTTGGTCGCCAGCCCATAAAACATAAAAGCGTCGTCTGAATCGGGGCTATGGGCGATGGTAATTTCGCGAAGTCCCGATGGCGCCGAAACGCTCGGCGATGAAAGACTGCTTGCAGTCATGATTGAGCCTTGGCAGTGCGCCGTACCCGAACTGCAAGGGCGGCTGCGAACATTACCTTGATCACTTGAGCAAATACGAACCAGTACAGCCCAAATCGAATGGCTTGAGCGAAAGAATGCGTCAGTATGGCAAGCCGGCCAATGCCGCCTGCGAACAAAACTATTTCCGCTAAAACCCCCGCCGCCGCAACGCGGGCAAACGTCGCCCGGCCACGCTCCACGATCCAGCCGGCCAATCCGGCTACTAGCGGGTACATCATAAGAAATCCGCCGGTCGGTCCCAGCAGTTGAGCGATGCCCCCGGGTCCAAGGGGGTTGAAGACCGGTAACCCTGCCGCACCTTCGGCTAGATACAAAGCCAGGGCAGCAAACCCACGCCTACTACCCAGTGTGAGTCCAACCAGCAGCACGCCAAAATCCTGCATGGTGAGCGGCACTGGCGTGAAGGGGAGAGGAACAGTTACACGTGCGCAGAGGGCCACAAACAGGCTCGCGCCCACAACGATGGCCGCCTGCTTCGCCCAGTCCGCACTCCGCACTCGTCCCTGAACGATACTGTCAGCACCGGATATTTCCATGATTGCCTCCTGCTAAGCTTCTCCGGCCGGATGGCCGCTCTCAAGGTGATTCTTTTCACCCATACGAGATTTCATGTGCCGTCGCACTCGCAAGTAGACCGCGAATCCGACGCACGCTACCGCCAGCGTACTAAGGATTAGAACAAAGATCAGCCACGTCATGGTCACGGCAGATTCAGGATAACAGAAGGCGAATTGAATGGATGCCGGTCAGATCGGTTGCAGATGGAATCAACCCCAAGCTCCAGCCAAGCGCTCTTCATTAATTCTTGTATTATTTTTGGCTCTCAGCCGATTTCTTGGCTTCGGCATAGGCATCCACGTTGCTTTTATCGATCAGGGCTGAGCCGGTATCTACGAACGCAGGAATCGGTGCGAAGCTATCCTTAGCCCAGTCGTGATCCAGAGATGCGGGCTTGTGATGGTAGAGGTGGTCGAGCATCATCAAACCCACGTAAGCCATGGAATAGGGCTTCTGCGAAATGGTGGCGGCGATGACCCCCTTGCGAATCCAGTCCAGGGTATCGGGATCGGTATCCATGGCCATCAGCACTTTGTCTTTTACTCCGTTATTGCTGAGCACGGTGGCGACTTCCTTTCCGCCCAGCGCTTCCAGGCAGATGAACCCGTCAACCTTGCTGCGTTCTTTGCCCAGGATTTCGGAGGCAGTGTCAAAGGCGATGCGAGGATCACCCTTGATATCGACGATGCGAGTGATCTTGATGCCGGGTGAGCTCTGTAATGCGTCCTGGTAGCCTTGCAACCGCTGCTTGAGGTTGACCTGATCCGGCATGGTGAAAACCACCACGCTGCCCTTGCCGTGCAGTTCTTTGGCGAGGCGCTGGCCGCCGGAAAGGCCGGCCTGGTAATTATTGGTACCAATAAGGAATAACCGCTTGCTGGCAGGCGCGTCGGAGTCAACGGTTAGCACGGCAATGCCCATGCCCACAGCTTTATCGATATCGTCTTTCAGCAACTGCGGGTCAGCAGCGGAGATCAGAATGCCGGTCGGTTTTTGAGACAGCGCACTTTCGAAAGCCTGCTGCTCGGCTTTGAGATCATAGTTGTCCGGGCCGGCGACCTCGGCGCGCACTTTCAGTTCGGATGCGGCTTGCAAGAAGCCCGCTTTGGCGGTTTGCCAATAGGGCACTTGAATGTTGGCGGTGATAAGAAAATATTTCTCATCGGCACTGTGACCTGTTCCACAACCTGACAAAGACAGTGCGAAAAGGACTACGAAGGCGAGAGCCCTGGTGGTGCGCATAGGAGCCTCCTGGCTGTGAAGCGGTCCCCGGGTCGTTGGTTTGGTCGCCGCCCCGGCAAAAACGGGCAAACGACTGAACAGCAGTAGCTAACGACCATGCTGCACTCGGTTCGCTGGCTTGCGGTACGAGATTCTAAATCAGATGAGCGCGAAAAAGAATCCTGCCTTATCAAACACCCACGGCATAAGGTTTGGCGTTCTGCGTATCGGTTCTCAGCGACAAGCCGGCCAGGCGGCCCTGTATCAAAGACATCAATCCCGTATACCAGTACCCGACCACAAACAAGATGAGGAAAGGCACGGTTATATAATTTTCGTTGTCAATGGCGTAATAAACGGTGACCGCGAAATAAGAGCCGATCAGTAACTCGATCCATGGCACCCAGCCCAGGCCGCGGCGGTATTTGCCGGCGCGGACACGATCCTTTTTGGATTCGACCCGATATTTCGGCGTCCTTGCAAAGGCTGATTGCTTTCCGATCAGTGCCTCCAGGACCGCGCGCGTGTTCGTAACTGTGAGCCCAATTCCCAAAGCCATCAGAAATGGAAGGTGCACAAGGCTGCGATACCACTTTCCGGGAAACAGTTCTTTCTGCGAAACCAGGTAGAAGCTTGAGACCGAAAACGTCGACGCCACAAAAAGCGGCAGGTCGATATAGAGCATCTGGAACCAGCCCTGGTAGAAGCGGATGATCATGGCCGGGAGGAGAAGAACCGACAGGACCACCATCAGCGGGTAACTGAGATTGGAAGTCAAGTGATACCAGGCTTCCAGCTTGGTATGAAAAGGCGCATCGCTCTTCAGCACCTGCGGCAGAATCTTTTTGGCCGTCTGGATCAGGCCCTTGGCCCAGCGCGCCTGCTGTGTCTTGAACGCGGTCATTTCCACGGGAAGCTCGGCCGGGCACTCTACGTCTTGCAGGTAAACAAACTTCCACCCTTTCAACTGCGCGCGATAGGACAGGTCAGTGTCTTCGGTCAGGGTGTCATGCTGCCACCCGCCGGCGTCGTCGATCGCGGTTCGCCGCCATAGTCCGGCGGTACCATTGAAATTGAAAAAGACACCGCTGCGCGCGCGTCCCGAGTGCTCGAGAACAAAATGTCCGTCGAGGAGAATGGCCTCAACTTCCGTCAGGAATGAATAGTGCCGGTTAATATGCGTCCAGCGGGTCTGCACCATCGCCACCGTGGGATCGGTGAAGTGGTTGATTGTGCGCAGCAAAAAATCACACGGGGGAGTGAAATCAGCATCGAAAATGGCGACAAATTCTCCTCGTGCCGTTTTCAGTCCTGCGGCCAAGGCTCCCGCCTTGAACCCTTCCCGATTGGCGCGGTGGTGATAGGTTATGGGATATCCGGCCTCGGCGTACTGCTCAACTAAGTTGCGAGCTACATCGACGGTTTCATCGGTTGAGTCGTCGAGCACCTGGATGTCCAGCTTGTCCTTGGGATACTCCAGGTGACATACGGCTTCGATGAGCCTTCCTACAACATATTGCTCATTAAAGATGGGCAACTGAACGGTTACCCGCGGAAGATCCGTGAAGTGCTGAACTGGGTCGCTCGTGTGTTTATCTTTGTGTTTGTAATACAGATAGACCAGGATATAGCGATGCACGCCATACGAGGCGAGGAGAATCAAGACGAAGAAATAGGGAATCAGCAGACAGAGATCGAACGCGTTGGCGTGATACAAGCCGCGGAAGGTGGGGTCGAAGAAATGCGAACGGATATAGTGCGGAAGGCCGCGAGGGCTCGAGAGCGCAAGAAATGTGAAAAACGGAGCAGCGGTCAGCGGATTTACTCCTCTTCCTACTTCCGCAACAAAGCAGACAATATTCTACCCGAAGCGGTTCGACCATCCCTACTTTGAATACAGAAGGCTGAGCGCCGCGAAGGAGTGGGCCGAATAAGCCTGTGTGTTAATTCAGGAAATACGTGCGGTACAGCGTGTCCCTCTGTGCGGGCCGGAACCCGGCATCGCGGATAATCCTTCTGAGCTCTTCCTCGGTAGTGCAGTTGCTTACGCCGGCCGCCTTGACGACATTCTCCTCAAGCATTACCGATCCGACATCATTTCCGCCGAAACGCAATCCCAGTTGGCACACTTTTAAACCCTGCGTAACCCAACTGGATTGGACATTCTGGAAATTGGACAAATACAGGCGCGAAATCGCCAGGGTTTTGAGATACTCCACCGCGGTGGCCTCGTCCCAATGGCGCCCGCCCAAGGCCGTATTGGCCGGCTGAAACGTCCAGGGGATAAAAGCAGTGAAGCCGCCCGTCTCCTCCTGCAAATCATAAAGCCGCTGGAAATGATTGACGCGATGCTCGAATTTTTCGCCCACTCCGAACATCATGGTCGCAGTGGTGCGCATGCCGATCTGATGGGCGGTGCGATGCACGTTGAGCCAGTCCTCGGTCAGACATTTCAGGCGCGCGATTTTGTAGCGCACCTCGTCATCGAGGATCTCCGCCCCGCCCCCGGGGATCGAGTCCAGTCCGGCATCGCGCAACCGTAGAATCGTGTCGCGAATGCTCAATCCGCTGTATTCCGCAATGGCAATAATTTCCGATGCCGAGTAGCAGTGCAGGTGAACCTTGAACCGCTGCTTGATCCCGCGCAACATTTCTTCATGCCACTCGATCTTCAGATCGGGATGCAACCCGCCCTGCATCAGCACGCCGGTTCCGCCCAATTCGACAGTCTCCCGAATTTTTTCGTAGATGGTGTCGAAATCCAGGATGTAGCCTTGCTTGGCCTGGGGGCCCTTCAGTGGCCGGTAAAAGGCGCAGAAGGTGCAGTATTCCGTGCAGTAGTTCGTGTAATTAATATTGCGGTCAATGATGTAGGAGACCACCCCATCGGGATGGAGCTTGCGGCGGAGCGCGTCCGCCTCCATGCCAATGCCGATCAGGTCATCGGAGCGAAACATCTGGAGCGCCTGTTCTTTGCTGAGCGACATAGTCACCGGCACCAGTGACAATTCTAGCGGACTTCCGATCTGTCCTCCAAATTCAGGAAAAAGCAACACCCACCACTCGAGGCGCAGAGGCACAGAGAACAAAACGCAGATGGCGGCGGAAGTGTGTGCGCAAGCCGCAACCGGCTGCTCAGGCCGCCTTTTCGCTGGGTGTACGTCGGAGGGTGGTTTCCTGCTTCCGGTGCCGGTATTTGAAGTATTGATAGAGTGCAAGAATGCCGCCAATCACTGCCAGCGCTATCAGAGTATAGAGCGCAGGTTTGTAGTACTGGCGGAAGAAGCCGACGATCGCGTCTCCATAAATCGCTCCCATGCCGGCCACCACAGTGAAGCGAATCCCACGGCCGAAAGCGATTGCCCCGAGAAACTTCTTGCGATCGTACTGGAGCGCGCCCGCCGCTACCAGAACGGGAACCGTCGGGAACGGCGGTGGCAGCATGCAAGCAATGGCCACAGTCCAGAACCCTTTTTTTTCGAACTTCTGAAAGAGTTTTTCCGCTTTTTTCTTGGCAAATCGGTGCTCGAACGCTTCTTTTCCGCCCTTCCTGGCGATTGCGTAGGTAATGTATCCACCAATCAGCGCTCCGACGGTGGCCATAAGGGCGTAATAGAACCACAGGTCGCGATTGCTGGCCGCCAGCCAGATGGTGAACACGTCCATGCTGCCCGGCAGGGGTACAACGGAATTGTCCGCTATGCCTACGGCGATCAGACCGAGACCGCCCAGGCTGCGCACCCATTGCACCAGCGACAGCGCAGCTATGGCTTGGAAACCCATAAGAGTGCTTAGAAGCACTTTCAGGGGGTCACGGTAGTATCCCGATCAGCGGCTGACCGGCCGGGCTATCTCGTGAAAACGGAGAGGAGGCGCGCTCAGGAGTGCGCCACAGTCAAAAGCATACTTATAAAAGAGGAGGAGACCCTCCAGGGTCTGGGAATCGAGGCGATAGTCAATGTTGTGAGTGAGGTAGGTTCTCACATCGCTCTCGGACATTCCCAGTCGAGGGCCCCAGGAGCGGGCAATGGCATCAAGATTGACAGGTTGTAAGCCATTGTCCCGAGACTGCTGAAAGATGGCTGCCAGATCCAGTCCCTCGGCATTCTCCAGCGCCTGTTCTCGCACCGCCCAAAAGGCGAAAACGAAAGGCTTGCCTGTGAACCGAATCCATTCTTCGGCGAGATCAAACGTCAGATAACGCTGTCGATCAACCTGCAGGGCGGGATCACCGATCACCAGCGCCGCGTCATGCTCGACGAGCATGCGGTCGAGATCCGGCGCCATGGGGGTGAATATTCGGCCGCCTCCCAGCCATTTTGAGAAAATCACCCTGGTCAGGGCCACCGAGGTCAAGGATGAGGTATCCAGCGCCACCGTCCTGATCCGGTCCAGAGCAACCTTACTCACCAGGAGAATGGAACGTACTGCCCGCCGGGCTGCAATGGAAATGTCCGGAAGTATGACAAGTCCAGGAATGCTGGCGTAAGCGGCCGCCGGAATAATACCAATGTCTGCCTCTCCCCGCTGCAAGGCCGCCGCGCACCCTGAGGGAATGGTGTATTGGATATCAAACGGCGCCCTCGAAGCACCGTGCTCGAAATCCCACATCAGGGGAGCGGTGTTCAGGTAGGAAATGGCGGAAATTCGAAGTCGGCGACTCATAATCAGGCAGCGGAAACCCGTAATTCTAACAAACCTGTGTGTCCCTCGACCTTGACACCCTCGGGTGCCGCTGTCACATTCCGGTCATATGCGGCAAAGCACGGCCGTGGCTAAACCAGCGCAACAACTTACTGACGATCGTGCGACGTTGCTCTGGCTTGCCTTGGCTCTTACCCCCGGACTGGGCGCAACCCGGACGCGCCGGATCGTCGAACATTTCGGCGGTATCGAAGCCCTTTTCCAGGCATCTCTCACCGAACTGGAAGCTACCGGAATCCAGGCAGTGTCCGCACAGTCCTTGGCAACCGGGAAGTCCTTCGAACTGGCGCAGGAAGAATGTCTACGCGCGGCATCTGCGGGCGCTCAAGTAATTGCACTGGATAATTCCGCTTTCCCCCAGCGATTACGCCAAATCTATGATCCCCCGGTAGTGCTTTATGTGCGGGGGGACAAGGAGTTGCTGACGGAGCCGGGCATTGCCGTGGTGGGCACACGTCACCCGACTCCATACGGCACGGGGATGGCTGAGCGTCTGGCCGGGGACTTGGCCCGGCAGGGGCTCTGCATTATCAGCGGTTTAGCTCGCGGCGTCGATAGCGCCGCCCACCGCGGGGCATTGGCGGCCCAGGGCAAGACCATCGCTGTATTTGGCACCAGCGTAGATGTCGTTTACCCGAAGGAGAACAACCGGCTGGCGGACCAGATTCTAAACAGCGGCGGGGCCTTGATCTCCGAGTTTCCCATAGGGACGTTCGCCGCTCCTCAGAATTTTCCTATTCGCAACCGCATCATCAGCGGTCTTTCCGTAGGGGTCCTGGTGGTGGAAGCCGCCGAGTATAGCGGGACGAGGGTAACTGCCCGGTGCGCTTTGGAGCAGAATCGGGATGTTTTCGCGGTTCCCGGTAATGTGACGAACAAGAATTCCTGGGGTCCTAACACCTTAATTAAGCAAGGCGCCAAGCTGGTTGCGACCTGGGAGGATGTCTGGGAAGAGCTACCGACGGATTTGCGGCTGTCGCTGGCGCCCTCCGTGAATGAATCGCAACCTGCCGCGACGGCATCTCTTTTTGGGGAAGACACGGAACTCGGACCTCACGAGAAAAGGATTTTCGCCCTCCTGAAGGCTGACGAGGCCCTTCACATCGACGAGATCGTGGAACGGCTGGAGCCGGAAGTCTCGTCTTCTGAGATATTTGCCGCCCTCTTCGAGCTGGAGCTAGCCGGCAAGGTCAAACAACTGCCGGGGAAGAATTTTGTAAGAAGCTTTTAGCTGCTAGCTACTAGCTTCTAGCAACCATGAAAAATGCATGGGGTGAAGATCGAGAGTTTCTGTGAAGGATTTGAAGGATCTAAAGGTCTGGATGAAGGCGCATCATCTCGCGGTGGAGGTGTACCGCGCGACACGAAGCTTCCCGCGGGAAGAACTGTACGGCTTGACGAGTCAACTCCGTCGTTCGGCGACTTCCATTGGCGCGAACGTAGCAGAAGGATGCGGCAGGAGATCGGACGGTGAGTTTACGCGCTTTTTGCAAATTGCACGCGGATCAGCAAGTGAATTGGAATTCGAGCTGCTGTTGGCCCGGGATTTGGGTTTCATCGCAGGCCCGTTCTACGATGGGCTGGAAAAGGAAGTAGTGGAAGTCGAGCGCATGCTTACGGCACTTGTGCAGCGAATTCAGCCGCTTAGCCGTGAAAAGAGGACCGCTGCGGGCCGGCAGTTGGTTGCTAGCAGCTAGCAGCCAGTAGCTAGACGCTTCTCTCGAAACTTGTTGTCCTGCTGCAATTCGTGCTAGCTTCGAAGCCAAATACAGACTACAGGGGAAACATTGTCCAAAGGTTTAGTCATCGTTGAATCGCCGGCTAAGGCGAAAACCATCCAGAAATATCTGGGCAAGGGATACACCGTCGAGGCCTCGCTCGGCCACGTCAAGGATCTACCCAAGAGCACGCTGGGTGTGGATATCGACAAGGATTTCGATACCGAATATATCGTCATTCCGGGTAAGGAAAAGGTCCTCGTCAAGCTGAAGAAGCTGGCGCAGTCTGCCGAGTCGATCTATCTTGCGCCTGACCCGGATCGCGAGGGCGAGGCTATCGCCGCACATCTGGCCGAAGAACTGGGGGACGGCTCCAAGAAGAAAAAGAAGAAGAGCGACAACGGCCTGCGCATCCAGCGTGTAACCTTCAACGAAATCACGCAGCGCGCCGTGCGTGCCGCTTTCGAGCATCCTCGCCAGATCGACCGCAACCTGGTGGACGCACAGCAGGCCCGCCGCGTTCTCGACCGCTTAGTCGGATACCAGGTTTCTCCTTTGTTATGGGACAAGGTACGTCGCGGCCTCTCCGCCGGGCGAGTTCAAACCGTAGCTCTGCGCCTGATCGTGGAGCGCGAGCGCGAAATCAAGGCCTTCGAGCCGAAAGAATACTGGACCATGGACGCGAACCTGGCCGCTGCAAAACCGCCGGCCTTTGACGCGCGTTTCGTGGGCAAGGGCGAAGAGAAGATCGAAATCGGCAATGGCGAGGATGCGGAGAAAATTCGCGCGGCGCTGGAGAAGGCCGACTGGCGGGTGCGCACGGTCGACAAAAAGGAGCGCCGCCGCAATGCCACCGCTCCCTTCACGACCAGCAAGCTGCAGCAGGATTCGTCGCGCAAGCTCCGCTTCAGCGTGAAGCGCACCATGATGATCGCGCAGCGCCTGTATGAAGGAATCGAATTGGGCGAGGAAGGCCTGGTCGGCCTCATTACTTATATGCGTACCGATTCGACCCGCGTCTCCAATGAAGCGCTGACGGAAGTCCGGGAATATATCGGAAAAGAATACGGCACAGAGTTTCTGCCAGAAGCACCGAACACCTACAAGGAAAAGAAAGAAGCGCAGGCTGCCCATGAGGCGATCCGCCCGACTTCGGCTTTGCGCCATCCCGACCAGATCAAGCAGTACTTAAAAGAAGATGAGTACAAGGTTTACAAGCTCATCTGGCAGCGGTTCGTGGCCTCGCAGATGAATCCTGCTGTGTTCGATCAGACGACCGTCGACATTGATGCCAAATCCGGCAACGAGACCTTCTGGTTCCGTGTGACCGGATCGGTGCTGAAGTTTGAAGGCTTCCTGAAAGTTTACGAGGAGTCGAAAGAGGGGAAGGACGAGGAAGACGAGGAACTCAAGCACAAGCTTCCGGCGCTGGAGGTTGGCCAGAAGCTTACTCTGAAAGCGCTCAAGCCCGAGCAGCATTTCACGGAGCCGCCTCCGCGTTACAACGAAGCTTCGCTGGTGAAGGAACTGGAAGAGCGCGGTATTGGGAGGCCGTCGACTTACTCGGCCATCCTGAGCACCATCCAGGAACGGCAGTACGTGCAGAAATTGGGTGGCAAGTTCTCGCCTACCGAAATTGGGCTGGTGGTAACCGATCTGCTGGTCGAAAATTTCCGCGACATCTTCGATGTGCAGTACACCGCCCGCCTGGAAGAAGAACTGGACGAAATCGAAGAAGGCAAAGAGAAGTGGACCGACGCGCTGGCTGAGTTCTACAAGCGTTTCGCCAAGGACCTCAAATACGCCGAGAAGCACATGGAAAACATCAAGCGTATGGAGAAGCCGACGGACGAAAAGTGCGAGCGCTGCGGTTCACCACTGGTGATCAAGTGGGGCAAGCACGGTTCCTTCTACGCTTGCAGCTCTTACGACAAAGACGATCCCAACAGCTGCACCTTCACCAAAGAAAATCCCATCAACCTGCCCGACCTCGACTCTGCCGATATGCAGGAGACTACGCAGGAGGAATACTGCGAGAACTGCGGCCGGGTCATGGTGCTGAAGCGCGGGCGCTTTGGCCAGTTCATGGCGTGCACCGGATATCCGGATTGCAAAACAACTCGCCGGCTGGATCAAGGGAAGAAAGTTCCCGATATTCCATTGGACGAAATCTGCCCCAAGTGCGGGCGCAACATGGTCATTCGCCATGGGCGCTACGGCGAGTTTACTTCCTGCAGCGGCTACCCGGACTGCAAGTACGTGAAGCAGAACTTCATTGGCGTGAAATGCCCGGATTGCAAGGACGGCGACCTGGTCGAGAAACGCGCGCGCCGCAAGGGGAATACATTCTACGGTTGCTCCAATTATCCGAAGTGCAAGTTCACCTCGGCCAATAAACCGATCGCGGAGAAGTGCCCGACCTGTGGCAACGAATACCTGGTCGAGAAGACGCTGAAAGCTGGCCCGGTGATCGCCTGTCCGAACAAGGAGTGCGACTACGAGCGGCCGGTGGAAGCCGTCGAAACCATCGGGTAATTTGGTAATTGTGTAATTTGGTAATTGAGTAATTTAAGAATCGCCCAAATGGCGCGCCGCATCTACTTACGCGGCTGCGCTCGGGATGACAGAAATGAACTTAATCAGAGCTTCCCTAAATTACAAAATTACCAAATTACACAATTGCAAAATCGAGGAGAACTGAATGTCGACGACCCAAGCTACCGCTACTGATGCTGAACTGATCCTCAAACTCTACGATCTGCGCCGCGAGGCGGAAATGCGCAAAGCCCGTAATTGGTGGTTGGTCACCTTCTGGCCCGAGAGTGTGGAAGACTTTACCAAGGTTGCGATGGCGCTGGGTACCCAGGAAAACAACTGGCTTCGCCAGGTTGGGGGCTATTGGGAAATGGCTGCGTCGCTGGTTCTGCACGGCGCCTTGAATGAGGACCTGTTCATGGAGACTTCCTTTTCCGGCGAGATGTTCTTCATCTACACCAAGGTGCGTCCATTTCTCGCGGAACTTCGAGAGAAAATGAATAGTCCGACCATGATGGGTAATGTCGAGAAGCTGATTAACCGCAGCGAAAAAAGCCGAAACACGCAGAAACTCTTCGAAGAGCGCATCGCCGCCCGCCGCAAGGCCATGAAAGAGGAGAAATCCAAAAAGGAAGCTGCCGCTTAGTCAAGCCCAGACTCGAGAGGTGAGTGCGCCGGCATGTGACCATGCCGGCGTTTCTGCTTTCAGCTATGGGGTTCATCCGGATGTCGGTCGCAAGTTCACCCTGTCATCCCGACCGAGCGCGCCAGCGCGAGCGGAGGGACCTTGCGTTTGGTCTTTTTACGACGAAGGCTTCAGGAAATATATTCCCGAATGTACTCGTCCCGGGTGTGCGCCAATTCCTGCGCGTCGCCATCGAAAATCGGCTTGCCGTCGCGGAGAATCAGAAAACTTAATGGCACCTCGCCCCGTTGGCCGCGAGGCAGAAGCTTCATCTTATTCTCGCGCTGATCGAAATAGTGGGTGGCCATCACGAATGCATCCTGCAATCGATGCGTGACCAGCAGGGAACTGGTCTTATAAACGTCCCGTTGTTTGATGATGAGTTCGACGATAGTGGTGGAAGTGACGGGGTCCAAGCCGCCCGTCGGCGAGTCATAGAGCAGCACTTCCGGCCTGGTAATGATGGCTCGCGCAATGGCTACTCGGCGGCGCATTCCGCCCGATAGTTCCGCGGGAAACATATCGAGCGTGTGCTCCAGTTCAACGAATCGCAGCACCTCACGGATGCGCTCCTCGATCTCGGAATCCGGCGTGCCGCCTTCCTCATACAAGCGAAAACCGACATTTTCCCGGACTGTGAGCGAATCAAAGAGGGCGCTCTCCTGGAAGACAATGCCGACGCGTCGCCGCAGCTCAAAGAGCTCTTCTTCTTTGAGGGCGGTGACTTCCTCTCCCAAGGTGTAGATGCGGCCGCTGTCGGGACGTATCAAGCCGATGGCGAGTTTCAAGATCGTACTCTTTCCCGATCCGGCAACTCCGAAAATGGCCTTTGTTTCTCCTCGCGGGAGCTGAAACGAGATGCCGTTCAGCACCCGGTTTTCTTCAAAGGCGATGGACACATTCTCGAAGACGACGGCTTCCCGCGCCGGCGGCCTCTCAGCGACCGCCGATCTTTCAACGAGAGTGGGAGGCGCGCTCATGGGGAACAGTGTAGGGTCACGATCCCAGAATCATCATCAACAAGCGAGTGACAAACACATCCACGGCGATAATCAGGATCATCGCTGCTACCACTGCCTCGGTCGTTGATCGTCCCACGCCCTGGGTTCCACCTTTGGTAGATAGTCCGTAGTAGCAGCCGATGGTAGCGATGATGAAACCGAAAACCAGCGGCTTAGTGAGCCCCATGAATACGTCGGAGTACTCCAGGGCTTGCCAGGCATTGCTCCAATACTGGCGCGAGTCCAACCCCATCACAATCGTAGAGACAACCCAGCCTCCGATCAAACCGAGAAAATCCCCGAGGATGGTCAGAAAGAACATCATGATCACAGTCGAGATGACACGCGGGGTGACCAGTTTCTTTGTGGGATCGGTCCCCAGAGCCCGCATGGCGTCGATCTGCTCGGTCACCACCATGGAACCCAGTTCGCTGGCCATGCCGGAAGCATTGCGTCCCGCGACCACCAGTCCCGCCAGCACCGGTCCAAGCTCGCGAACAATGCCGATCGAAACCAATTGTCCAATCAGGGTAAGGGCTCCAAAACGTCCCAGGGTAGTCGCACTGTTGAGAGCCAGAGCAGCGCCGGTGAAGAAGCAGGCAGCCAGTACGATGGGCAGAGAGCCAACGCCGATCATATCGGCTTGCTGCATGGTGTCGGCCAGGTATCGGGGTGCACGAAACAGATTGGCAACCGAACGCGCCGCCAACAGGACGTAGTCCTGCACCGACTGCACCTTTTGTTTCGCGTATTCCCCAGGTGAGATCAGTTCCATGCAAAGCCCGGACAGCGGATGTCCGGGTCACTTCGCAATATAGCAGAGGTCAAGACCAGCCTCTAGACACGCTCTGGATTCGTGTGCAATTCGAGATCAACCCTTTGGAACGAGGATGCCGGGTTCTGACGGCAGCGGCCTACTTGATGCCGTTCTTCCTTTTAATCTCGATATTCAGCCGCTTGATCTTCTGATTGAGAGTCGACAGAGGAACCCGGAACCGTTCTGCCGCTTCGGTCTGGTTCCAGTTGCACTTCTCGAGCATGTCAATGATGATGCGCCGCTCGCAGTTTTCGACAATTTCAAACAGCGAGGCATCGGGCCGGTGTTCCAGCACTGGAAACGCGCTGCCGCGACCGGCAATGTGATCGGGAAGCAGGTCGGGAACGATCTCGTTATCGGAAGAAAGCACAACCGCGCGCTCAACCACGTTCTCCAACTCGCGCACGTTCCCGGGCCAGGAATAGTTCACGAGCAGGCGCAACGCCTCGGGGCTAACTCGCCGCATCGGCTTTTCATTCTCTTCCGAGTATTTGCGCACGAAATGGTCAACCAGCAGCGGGATGTCTTCCTTGCGCTCTCGCAGTGGCGGCAAGTCGATGGTGATCACATTCAGGCGGTAAAAGAGATCCTCGCGGAACTTGCCCTCGCGCACCTGTTGCCGCAGATCGACATTTGTGGCGGCGATGATCCTGACATCCACCTGCACCTCTTGCACGCCGCCCAGATGCATGAACTTGCGATCCTGCAGCACGCGCAGAATCTTGCTCTGGGTGTCGAGGCTCATGGTCCCGATTTCGTCGAGAAACAATGTGCCCCGGTCGGCGATCTCAAACAAGCCCTTCTTGGAGGCGATAGCGCTAGTGAATGCGCCCTTGACGTGCCCGAAAAGGGTTGATTCCAGCAGGTCGGCGGGCATGGAGCCGGTATTCACGGGCACGAACGAACGGTCGCGTCGCGGCGAATTCAGGTGCAGGGCTTTGGCGATCAGCTCTTTTCCGGTTCCGCTTTCGCCCTGCAGCAGAATGGTCGAGCGGCTGGGGGCTACCTGCGCCACCAGGTCGAAAATCTTCAGCATGGGCTCGCTCTTGCCGACAATATTCTCGAAGTTGTAGCGCTGCTTAAGAGCGCGTTTGAGTTGGACGTTCTCTTCTTCGGCGCGATGCCGGGCCACGGCAGCGCGAACGTCGGCCAGCAGCTTCTCGTTGTCCCACGGCTTTTGAATGAAGTTGGCCGCGCCCGACTGCATGGCGCGCACCGCATTTTCTACGGTGCCATATGCGGTGATCATGATGATAGACAGGGAGCGGTCCTCAGCCCGCAACTCGGCCAGCAAATCCAGACCGTTGCGGTCGGGAAGCGCCAGGTCCAGCAACACCAGGTCAAAAGCGCGATCGCCCAGGCGCGTGAGACCTTCTTCACCTGTGCCCGCAGCCTCCACCTCGTAACCTTCGATTTCCAGAAGGGTGCGCAGCGACTCGCGAATCTCGGCCTCGTCGTCGATGATGAGCACAGAACCGGCGGGAGAGGGAATCATGTCCCGCAAGTTTGGTGGGGAAATCAAAGTGGCTTCAGACATTGACAGCCTTCCTCGTTAGCGGAAAATCCAGGAAAAACGTCGTGCCCGCGCCGGGCCGGCTCTCGACGTGAATCTTGCCGGCGTGCTCCTGGATAATCCCGTAGGTCACGCTTAGCCCGAGGCCGGTACCTCGGTTCTGTCCATTGCGTGGAGTGGTTTTTGTAGTAAAGAAAGGATCGTAGATCCGGCTAATGTGCTCTTGCGCGATCCCGCTGCCGGTATCGGATACCGACACGCTTACCCCAGTTCCGTTCGAGGTCGCGACCCGCAACGTACCTCCGCCAGGCATGGCATCCTTGGCGTTGAGAAACAGATTCAGGAAAACTTGCTGCAGGCGTCCGGCGTTCCCGTTGATAGGCGGCAGGTGGGCCGCAAATTCTCGCTGCACGGTTACTCGCCCGGACTTGAACTGGTGCTCGAGCAAAGCCAGGGTGTCGGAAATAACCTTGTTGACGTCTACGTCAGTAAACTCGCTGCTGCTGGTGCGTGAGAAGTTAAGGAGGTTGTTGACGATCTCGGAGGCGCGGAACGTGGATCGTGTGATCTTTTCCAGCAGTTCAGCTCGCTTGGAATCTCCTTGCAGTTGCTTGGAAAGCATTTGCGCATAGGAGGAGATCACGGCCAGGGGAGTATTCACTTCGTGCGCTACGCCGGCCGCCAGTAACCCGATGGAGGAGAGCTTGTCGGCCTGGGACAGTTGCGACTCCAGTTGGATGCGCTCGGTTATGTCGTCCACAATGATGAGTCGCCCGATCACGTTGAAGCGCTTGGTGACCAGCGGAGCAATGGCCACATTCACGGTGCGCGTCTCGCCCGTGGGCGTACCGAGCCGGAATTTGTAGAGATTGTGAATGCCGGGTGTTTGCCGCACACGATAGAACTCTTCCACGAAGAGCGCGGGTAGGACTTCACTGATCGGTCGTCGCAAAGCCAGGGAACGCGGCAGCGCGTACATGACTTCCATCTGCGAATTCCAGGACTCGATACGGTCTTCCAAGTCGACCGCAAGTACGCCTACGCTGATTGACTCCACGATGTTCTCGTTGAAGTCCTTCAGGCGCTCGTACTCGCTGATCTTCTGCTCCAGAGAGGCATAGAGGCGGGCATTTTGAATGGCGATGCCCACGTAGCCGGCGACGGTCTGCAAGAGTTCGACATCTTCGCTGGAGAGGAAATCGCCCTCGATGGTTTTGCCCAAGCCAAGGAAGGCGATGGCCCGTTGCTGCGCGTGGCAGGGGATGTAATAGTTCAGATCCAACTTGGCGATGGTCGCTTGAGCACTCGGTGTTTCTCTGGGGACCTGGTGGGTGTTGTCGAAAAACAGGTGCCCTTCTTCCATCTCGGGCCGCGGTTTGCTCAAGAAGCTGAGGTCCAGACCCGAGGTTTGGGTCATGCCAAAGGATTTACCCAACAGGAATTCGGGTTTCTCGTCGTCGGGGCCGGCCAGGAAAATCGCCATACGATCGACCAGCAAGGTCCGCGACAAGCGATCGACGGCGGAACTGAGCATCTTGTCTAAATCGGTTTCCGAACTGAGATCCCGGCCAAAATCAATCAGGGTCCTGCGATAGTCGTAACGAGTGCGATAGAAGAACTGGTCAACCTTCTCCTGAATCCATTTCCGAACCGGGTCGAAGAGGATGGCTGTTACCGCAACTACCAGAACCATGCCGATCGGTCCGCTGCTGGGCACACGCAAATGAACAACTTCGGCTACCCCGGCGACTATCGCGAAGTAAACGCCGGCAATCGCCGCCGCTGCCAGCGTGTACACCATGCCACGCTTGAAGATCAGGTCAACGTCCATCAGCCGATAGCGGAAGATGGCGTAGCCGAAGGTCAGCGGCAGAAACACCAACGAAAGCACCGAAACCCGCATCACGCCATTGGGCACAGACCCGAACAGGAAGGGCACGACATAGAAGAGCGTGAAGGGTGCGATGGCGAGGATTGTTCCTCGCGTGACCCACTTGAGTTGCTGTCTTAGAACGGGAGTGTTCGCCCGGCGGTAGCTACGCCAGAGCAGCCAGGTGGCGGCAATGAAAAAGGCGGCCAGGTAAACCATCTCGATGCGATCCAAAGCGCGGCGCAGCCGCTCCGTTGGAACCATCCAGGTGAGAGCCGCTATATGCAGCAGAAACAGGCCGCTCGGGGCCGCATAGATCCCGGGTACAACCCACTGGTGCTTGCGTACGAAATGCTTTTTTTCAGGAAATGTGAGTACGAAATGCAGGAACAGGGCCGGCTGCAGCAGCCACGCCGCGACATTGCCCCAGTAAATAGCCCAGTCGAATTCGTTAAGCTTTCCGGTGAAATGGAAGGAGTAGAAGACGAACGAGACCAGGCAAAATAAGTAAAAGTGCGTCGATTTAGGGGCTGTCCAGCGCCGTAGCAAGACGTATAGCCCGATCCCCAGGTAGACCAGCCCAATCAGACGAAGTGGCGTGTACAACGACCGATCTGCCGGAACCAGCACCACTTGGGCGTCGAGAGGAATTGCTCGCCGTACCAGTGAATAGGTAGCCCGCGAATAGATTCCGTCCCGATACTGCGCTTCCACCAGGCTGGCAAATTTCGTGACTTCCTGCTTGTCAACAGCGCGGAGTTCGTCCCCTTGCTTGATTCCAGCCCTGGCGCCGGGTCCATCGGCTTCTACGCGGTCGGCTACCAGGCGGCCGCCTTTCTCGATCCACCACACGCCGTCATAGGGAACCTGAAAATCGCGCTCTTTCTGGAAATTGATCCAGGCGAGAGTTACGGCTCCCACGGTCAGGATCACCAGCACGATCGCGGTGAAACGGATTTGTAAGTCCTTGTTCATGGGCCGAGACAAAGGTGGTGGTACACGCAGCGGCGACTGCGGTTCGGCAATCGCTTCTGAGCCAAGCAACTCAGGTGCCACCTTGATGCCCATACCAGAACCTGCTAAGTGCCCATATCAGTGGCACTTCCAGAATTATAGAGGAGAGAATGGAGGTGGTATATGATTTTTGGAATCTTCCATTCGATAAACAATATGTATCGCCGATACAGCAGGTTAGCGGAGCTATGTACATCCTTTTAGCCTCAAGCCACAGCACGGATTTTTATTTGGGCCGAAGGAAACGCTTGAGTCGTAAGGCCTTGTGTATAGCGTCCGGGCTATAAGCTAAAATTCAATTTTCTATGGATGCATTCGAACAGATCGCTGAGCGCGAACGTCGCTATCTTCTGGCAACCTACAACCGCTACCCCGTGGCCTTCGCACGGGGTAAAGGGGTATTTCTTTTCGACCTGGAAGGGCGGCGCTATCTGGACTTGGTAGCCGGATTGGGTGTCAACGCCCTTGGCCACGCTCACCCACGCATAGTGAAGACCATCCGCGAGCAGGCGGCAAAGGTGATTCACCTCTCCAACCTGTACTACAACGAATATCAAGGCTTGTTGGCCGAGAAGCTGTGCGGCCTCTCCGGTTTGCAACGCGCATTTTTCTCGAACAGCGGCACAGAGGCCATTGAGGGGGCGATCAAGCTAGCGCGCCTTGCCGGACACCGCGCCGGTGGTGACGCGAAGTGCGAACTGGTAGCCCTGCAGGGTTCCTACCATGGCCGCACCTTCGGAGCTATGTCGCTGACGGGTCAGGACAAATATAGGAAGGGGTTCGAGCCGCTGCTGGAGAATGTGAAGTTTGTCCCGCGTGACGATGTGGATGCTCTGCGCGCCAGCGTCAACCGGAACACAGCCGCCATCATCCTGGAGCCGATCTTTGGCGAAGGCGGGATCCACGAATGCTCACCTGGGTTCTTGCGTGAGTGCCGCGCGGTCGCAGATCAGAATGGCGCCGCCTTGATCTTCGACGAGATTCAATGTGGTCTTGGCCGCACCGGAACAATCTTTGCTTTTCAAAGCTTTGGAGTTACCCCGGACATTGTCGCCGTGGCCAAGCCCATTGCCGCCGGATTGCCGCTCGGCGCGTTCCTCGCCCGGGAAGAATTTGCTTCGGCGATTTCCGCCGGGCAGCATGGCACTACGTTCGGCGGAGGTCCACTCGCCTGCCGCGTAGCACTGGAATACCTGGCAATTGTGGAGGAAGAGAAGTTGCTGGAAAACGTGCTACAGGTGGGCGGCTATCTCCAGCAAGAGCTGAGTGAGCTCGCGCACAAGCGTGGGGACGTGGTCGGCGTTCGCGGCAGGGGCTTCATTCAAGGATTGCAGCTCGAAATTGCCGCTCGCCCAATCGTCGAGCAAGCGCTCGCCGAGGGCATTCTCATCAACAGCACCCAGGACACGGTCATCCGGTTTCTGCCTCCGTTTCTCCTCGAGGAAAAACACGTCGACAAAGGTATACGCATCCTGAAGAAGCTATTGGGAAAGAAGCGAGGGCGCGCGAATCCGGCTACGGCGGCATCATAAAAAAAAAGGGGAGGGGAACCGAGGCTCCCCTCCGCACAGAAGCGACAGAGGCGATATCAATCAGTAAGACTCGTTCCCGATTACATTTGGTTGCCAAGCTCAGTGAACAAATGCCAGAAAGCCGGACAGCCGCGCTTGTCCCCGTGCATGCGGAAGAATGTTGGACCGCGGTAGACGGCATACGGACGCGCTATCTCCGCGCCGGATCCGGCCCCCCTCTGATTCTGTTACATGGGCTTCTCGGCTATTCCTTCTCGTGGCGCTTTAACATCGCGGATCTGGCGGGGCAGCGAACCGTATATGCCGTCGACATGCCGGGCACAGGATTTTCTGAACGGCGTCCGGATTTGGATTGCACGCTTCGCGGCTCTGCCCTTCGCCTGCTTCGCTTCGCCGACAATCTTGGACTAGGGGCCTTCGATCTGCTGGGCACCTCCCACGGCGGGGCAGTGGCCATGTTGGCCGCAGCCATTACCAAGCAGAGAAATGAAGACCGAGTTCGGCGGCTAATCCTGGTCGCGCCCGTAAACCCCTGGTCGGAGCATGGCAGTGAGCTGGCCCCGTTTTTAAGCGGGCCTGTTATCTCCGGCATACTGGGCAGGTGCCTTCCGCACTTGAGCTTCGCCAACGGTGTCGTGGTGCGACGGCTTTATGGCGATCGGCGGCGCATTTCACCGGGAACGGTCGAGGGTTACTCCCGACCGCTGCGAGCCGACGGCAGCTTCGATTATTTTTTTTCCATCCTGCGAACCTGGAATCGTGATCTCGAGGATTTGGAACGCTCGCTTCCCGCAATTGCCGATCTGCCGGTTCTGCTCATTTGGGGCGAGCGGGACGCCGCGGTGGACCCCGGCTCTGCTCAGATTCTGGCGCGCCACCTCCGGAACTGCGAACTGGTGCAGTTTCCGGGCGTCGGCCATCTTCCCTACGAAGAGGCTCCGCAGGAATTCAACAGGGCGGTGGCCGGATTTCTCGCGGACTGAGTGGGGAGCGGGGCTAGGCCGCGGGATAAATGCCCAGAACCTTCACAAAGTCAGCCACCTCGGCGAGGTGGCGAAGGGCGTTATGAGCGGCCTCGTCATTGCCGCGAAGGAAATCCACATAGAACACATACTCCCATGGGCGTCCGCGCAGGGGGCGGGATTCGATCTTGCTCAAACTGATGTCGCGCAGCGCAAATACACTCAGTGCTTTAAACAAGGAGCCGGGTATGTTCTTAACTTTAAAGGCGATGGAGGTCTTGTTGCCTTTGGATAGAGTGCGACGCGTCTTCTGGATAAGGAAAAAGCGAGTGAAATTGCGCTTGTCATCTTCGATGCCCGCCTTGAGGATGCGACCGCGGTACACAGCAGCAGCCTGGCGACCGGCGATCCCGGCAGAATCGCGAAGCTGGTTCTCGATCACGTGCTTCACGCTTCCCGCAGTGTCGTAGAAAGGGATGGGCTCAAGACCGCGATGCTGGCGGAAGAAATCCCGGCACTGTTCGAGCGCGACCGGATGGGAGAGCACGCGGCGTATTTGCCCCAGCTTCACGCCGGGAGCGGCAATCAGGTTGTGCACGATGCGCAGATGAAATTCCTTATAGATCGAAACGTCACGCGACACCAGCAGGTCGAGGTGTTCGGCAACTGAGCCGGCAAGCGAGTTTTCGATGGGAATGACGGCTGCCGGGACGGTCTTGTTCTCCACCTTGTCGAATACATCGGCGGAGCGGGCACAAGGGACGATGCTGCAGCCCGGCACCATGTGGCGGGCGGCTTCGTGGCTGAAGGCTCCGAGTTCTCCCTGGATCGCAACTTTCATGCAGGCAAGTTACTTGCCGGGCGGGGCGGAAAGCAAATTTTTTTCCAGAACAAAAGCGTCTATGCCGTCCGGGTAGTAACGAGGAATGGTTTCGGTGACAAAATATCCGTGATGCTTATAAAAAGCCAGGGCGCTCGCATTGTTTACGGCGGTTTCCAATCTTACGGTTGTGCATTGCGCGGTGCGCAAGCGATCTTCAGCAGCGGAGAGCAGTTTGGACCCCAGGCCGAGGCGGCGAGCGATGGGCAGCACGTCAATGGTGATGATATGACCCTGGCGGCCGCGCCTGGCTTTAGCCACCACGAATCCGAGCAGGCGCGGTTCCGCAGCGGTTGCGTTTTCGGCAACCAGGGTAAAGGACCCGAGCAGGCGAATATAGGCCGCAAGCTCGGGCTGGGAGTAGGAAATACCGGGTGCAAAGCATGCCTGATCAATCCGCCACAGGGTTTCGAAATCACGTTTGTCAAAATCGCGTAAGAAGAAATCCACAGCGACATTGTAGATGGGCGCAAGAACGAGGAAGAAACCGGTAAAGAAGTGCCTTGCTGGCCTCTGCCTGCAGGAGATGACCGGCACAAAAGGCTCTCCTTAACCAGCAAGTCACTCCCTTTCCACAAGCAATCCGGCTATTCTGCCAGACATGGGAGTGTCGGTTGCGGTCCTGGCGAGTGGCAGCCGGGGCAATAGCACGCTGCTGTCGAGTTCGAAGACGCACATCCTCGTGGATGCGGGTCTGTCTTGCCGCGAGATTTCGAAAAGATTAAAAAGCCTTGGTCTGGATCCCCATACTTTGTCGGCGATCCTGATCACCCACGAACACGTGGACCACATCTCCGGGTTGCGGGTTCTGGCAAAAAAAATGAAGGTGCCGGTTTTCATGACTGGTGCCACGCATCGTGCCTGGTCGAAAGCTTTACGCGATGAGAATGGGGATGCGCCCAAAATCGAAAAGCTCGAAGTGTTCGCATCGGGGCACAAGTTCCACGTGGGTGATATCGAAGTTACACCATTCACGATTCCGCACGACGCCGTCGATCCGGTCGGTTTCACTTTCCGCGCGGAAGGCGTGAAAGTGGCGATTGCCACCGATCTTGGCTACTTGCCAATCAGCGTCATCGATCACCTGCGCGGCTGCGAGGCGCTGGTGATTGAATCGAATCACGACCTGGAAATGTTGCGTGGCGGGCCTTATCCGTGGTCGGTGAAGCAGCGGGTCATGAGCCGTGTTGGTCACTTATCGAATGAAGCGCTGGCAGATTTCTTCAGCAGCGACTATGACGGACAGGCAGGCTATGTGGTGCTCGCCCATCTTTCCGAGCACAATAACCATCCAGAAGTAGCGCGGCGGGCGGCGGAGCACGCCCTGGGAACCCGCCGGACCCTGCTCCACAACCGCGTGTTGCTGGCCAGTCAAGACCAGCCACTGGAGCCCATCCGCCTGTAGTGCAACTGGTAACGGGACGGCACCTGCACAGAATCCGTAACTGATAGAAAACAAAGCTCAGCAAATTTGCCGCAACATAGTAACGGTTGACGTTATTAACGGGATCAGTTAATATAAAACAAGGTGATAAAGACCTTCGCAGATGCCGATACGAAGAGGGCTTTTGAAACGGGGAAATCGCAAGACCCTCCAGCGGCAGCGTTGAGGCGAAAATTTGCGGTCTTGGATAGCGCAACCACGTTAGGTGACCTGGCCCGCGTACCGGGTAATAATTTCGAGAAGTACCAAGATCACCGCAAAGGTCAATACAGTATCCGAGTGAATCAGAAATACCGACTCTTTTTCACTTGGCAGGATGGCAATGCATACAACGTCCGTTTGGCGGACGAGCACTGATATATCCGAAATGGGGGGTAAGGTTATGAGCCCTGAAAGAAGTGGGAATCCGAATTGGAAGGTGCATCCCGGTGAGATTCTGAAAGAAGAATTTCTGGTGCCGCTGAACCTTTCTACGTACGAACTGGCGAAGAGACTGGACGTGCCTGCGCCACGAATCAACGACATCGTGCTCCAGAAGCGCGGCATCACACCCGAAACGGCCGTACTGCTCGCTCGATTTTTCAGCACCACAGAACAGTTCTGGCTGAATCTCCAGGCTGCATACGATATCGACCGCGCCAAACGTCATCTTGCCCGCAAGCTGAAGGCTATTACCCCACTCGCTGCCGCAATCGGTGTCTAGGTTTTCGAGCCCACCGGTGGCGACCTGTTCTGACGGCCAACGCAAGAGAGGTTTCGGACAAATCCACCGCGGTCGTCACCGCGCTATTTGCATTCTGAACGGTGGCGGCCGAAAATGGTTGTGCTCAGAACATCTCTAGACAGGCAACAGTGCGAACTTCGCAGATGAAATCGATCTTTGGGGAACGCCGGCTTTTGCGCGCGGGTAAGCGGGGTTCTGGCGGTTCCGTATGAGCCAGTGCGTTGATCCCCTGGTGGGGAAGATTTTAGCCGGCTGGCGCTATGACATCTCCGGTCTTGCGCCCGAGATGCGTGGCGATTACGAACAGCACTTCACCGATTGTGCCTATTGCCGCTCGCGCCAGCGTCTGCATCGGGGCATTGATCTCGGGTTGATTGGGCTCGCTTCACTCTCAGCTGGCTTATTTTTTCTGGCCTTCGTAGTCATTCATCACTATGGACCACGGCACGCATTTTGGCTGGAAGTAGGAGCGCTGGGCGGATTTGCTTTGTCCGCGATCATCTGGCTGATTGTGGCCGTGGCTACGCCGGCGCCGCTGACGGTGGTAGATGTGGCCCGGGTGGGCGCCCGGCGCGTTCATGACCGTCTGCCGGCGGAAATCCGCGAACGCCTGCCGGAAGAATTACGCTTGAAAATCACCGGACATTCCTGATTCCTGCACCTCCCTGAGGGGGGAACTTGTCTATAACAACCGAAGAAGAATTGAAAGCCATGCAGGCTGCCGGAGCGGTAGTGCGGCGAGTGCTCGACAGCATGAAAGCCCAGGTCCGGCCGGGAGTAAGCACGCGCGAGTTGGATGAGATCGGCACGCGTGTTATGCGGGCCGCAGACGCTAATTCTGCTCCAGCTATGGTCTATTCCTTTCCGGGAAACAATTGCATCAGCCTCAACGATGAAGCGGTGCACGGAATTCCTGCGGATCGAGTCCTCGAATCCGGGGATCTGGTGAAGCTGGACGTTACCGTCGAGAAAGACGGTTACATGGCCGACGCGGCAGTCACAGTGCCGGTCGGCAAAGTTTCCGACGAGCGCCTGCGGCTGCTGCATTGCGCCGAGCGCGCATTTGATGCCGCGATGCTGGTGGCGCGAGCCGGTTTTCGCGTCTTCGAGATTGGGCGCGCGGTGGAGCGCACGGTACGTCGTGAGGGTTTTTCAATTATTCGCGAACTCGGCGGTCATGGCATTGGCCGCACAATTCACGAAGCGCCACACGTTCCCAATTACCTGGACCGCAGCGCCAGCCAGGTTCTTGCCGAAGGCATGGTTATCACGGTTGAGCCGATTATCTCCGCAGGCAGCGGCGAGGTCTTCCTTGATCGGGATGGCTGGACGGTCCGGACAAAGGACGGCCAACCGTCAGCCCATTACGAGCACACCCTGGTAATCACCAAAGGACGGCCGCTCCTGCTGACTGCGGCGTAGAGCCTTAGGTTTTGATGTGACAGCTGGCCAATCCGCGCTTTTCGAGATACTGCTGGTGATAATCCTCGGCTGGATAGAACGCCGGCGCGGGGACAATCTGGGTAACAATCTTATTGCGAAACTTACCGGATTGATCCCAAGCCTCTTTGGAGGCCTGAGCCAGTTTCTGCTGTTCCGGAGTGTGGAAGAAAATTGCGGAGCGGTACTGGGTGCCCCAATCCGGGCCTTGCCGGTTTAGTGTGGTGGGGTCGTGATTTTCCCAGAAAACGTTTAAGAGCTGGTCGTAGGAAATCCTGGCAGGATCGTATTCCACCTCGACAGCTTCGGCGTGACCGGTCTGATCGGTGCAAACATCTTCGTACGTGGGATCCGCCGTTTGCCCGCCGATGTAGCCCACCCGGGTCGAAATCACGCCGGGGAGCTGCCGAAAAGTGGCCTCAACACCCCAGAAGCATCCTGCTGCAAATGTAGCTTTTGCCATGTCGTACTCCCGAGTGCATTAGATGCTGGAGGTAGCCAGAAGTGGCAAGCTGGCGCAAGGAGAGCCAGTTGGTTGGACGGGTCCATCCGTCTTAGTGTCTTTTGCGAGTGCAACACGATCGTGACCCCAGAACCGAGGAAGTCTTCAGCCTTGACCGGACAGCATCGCGCCAGTCAGGTCTGCGATCCGGCTGACCCGGTGCTCGATACACCATTGCTCCAATGCGTTCACGATTTTCTCGGTTGCGCAGGGATCCCAGTAGCTGGCCGTGCCAACCTGCACAGCGGCTGCGCCCGCCAGCATGAATTCAATTACATCGGCGGCGGTGCTGATCCCGCCCATACCTATAACCGGAATTCTGACCGCATGAGCAGCTTCATAAACCATGCGCACGGCAATGGGACGGATGGCAGGGCCAGACAGGCCGGCGGTGACGTTGGAAATGCGCGGTTTACGTGTCTCCACATCGATGGCCATGGCCACAAAGGTATTCACCAGTGAGATGGCATCGGCGCCGGCTGACTCGGCGATCTGAGCCATTTGCGCGATGCTGGTGACATTTGGGGAGAGCTTCACGATCAGCGGCCGGGTCGAAGCGCGTTTGGCGGTTAGGACTACATCTTCCAGCATGAGCGGCGCGGTTCCGAACACGATTCCGCCATGCGCGGTATTGGGGCAGGAAACATTCAGTTCGTAGGCGGCTATGCCTTCGCCTTCATTGAGAATATGAATAGTGCGCTCATAATCTTCGCGGGTGTAGCCGAAGACGTTCGCGATAACGACAATATTCTTCAGCTCCCGCAATAGGGGAAGCTTCTCTTCAATGAATGCCTTGGCGCCGATATTCTGCAACCCGATCGCGTTCAGCATGCCTGCCGGGGTTTCAAACAAGCGAGGTGGAGGATTGCCGATCATCGGCTCCTTCGAAAGGCCTTTGACTACGAAGCCGCCAAGCTTGCTGAGTTCGACCACATCCTCAAATTCGACGCCGTAGCCAAAGGTGCCGCTGGCGGCGATAACCGGATTCTTCAACTCCATGCCAACAAAACTCACACGCAGATCAGGCTTGTTAACGGGTAAATCAGCCATTTATTTGTTTCCCTCTCCGATACGGTGGGCGGCCGGGTGTGTGCCGCGACCCTCAGTGTTCTCTGCTTGCGAACGCGGGGGATTCTCCGTGGCGGCGGCAGTGAGGCCTTCGGTCAAAACCCGGCCAACAGCATGGCTGGGCGCATTGATGCCGAGAAGCGATGCCAGAGTAACAGCAAGATCCACCGGTTCGACATGAGTTCGGTAGGTCCCGGGTTGAAATACCAGCCCATAAAAGGCGAGTGGAACGTGGGTGTCGTACGAGTAGGGTGACGCGTGATCGGTCCCGGATATGCTTCCGACGACATAGGGAACCGGCACTCCGATCACATACCATCCACCTTCCGGCGAATAGCTGTTGAGGAACTTGCGGCCAAACGCTGTGTGCGGAACCTTCCCCGCGGCTAACTGGCTGCGCGTGTAGTAGTCGCGCAGGCCGGCAGCTTGCAGCGCTTCTCCCACGGCATGCTCCGCGTCTTCTTCGGATATATGGAGGGCAGAGAAGGCATCCTGATCGAGCCAGGCGAGCGGATAATCGAACTCTTTCAGATACTCGGCCTTATGGCCGGGGGAAATTTTGTCGCTGAGGCGATCGTTGATCTGGTCGCGCAACTTGCGGGGGTTCACCCCTGCGGCGGGAATGTGCAGCTTCGAAGCCTGGGCGGGAAGAGGAGCAACTCCGTGATCCGCTGAGAGCGCAATCCATACATTTGCCAGTCCGAGCTGTTTTCCGAGAAAAGTGAAGAAATCGGCCAGTTGCCGATCGAGGGCGAGTGCCATCGCCTGCATCTGCGGGGCATCGGGCCCAACCGCGTGCCCCAGGATGTCATTCGCCGAAAGGCTTATCGATAACAGGTCGGTAGCTGGTCCTGAACCCAGGTGCTCGTAGACGACCAATTCACGCGCAAACTCCAGTTCATAATCGTTGGCGAATGGGGTCGCACCCACTACGCCGTAATATCCCTTCGAGGCGTTGGCCGCCGTTGTTCCGAGCACGTTTCCTTTGTCGTCCTTCCACTCCTGGTTCAGATACTTGTCACCGCGCTTGTTCTCATTGAATTGCTGTACCCAGGTTGGCAGCTTATTCCGGTAGTACGTGGAAGTGATCCAGGCGCCGCTATCTTTGTCGATCCAATAAGCGCCATCGGCTGCAAAGCCCCCGGGCAGGATGGCGGCGCGGTCCTTCAGCGAAATGGCAAACACCCGGGCCTTGCCTTGGGTCGCAAGTTTCATCTCGTCACCGAGGGTGCTTGCCAAGAGGTTGTGGGGCGAGGCGCCGGGCCCGGTGTCGCTGGTGCCGAGCAGTTTCGTTGAGTCATCCTCGACGGAAGTGACCTGGTGCTTTTTCTGAGGATCCCACCATTCGTTTGAAATGATGCCGTGGCCGCTCGTATAGGTTCCGGTAAATAGAGTCGCATGGCCGGGAGCGGTGCGGGTATTGGCATATTCGTAGTCACAATTGGGGAAATAGGCGCCACGTTCCAGCAACAGCCGGAATCCGCCGTCCCTGAACTGATCGCGGTAGCGCTCCAGGTAGTCGCCGCGAAACTGGTCAATCACGACGACCACAATCAGCTTGGGATGAGCGTTATAGGCGGACCCAAAGCAGAAGGTCGTGAGAAGCGCACCCAGCAGCAGAGCAACAGCTGTGCGAATCGGGGAAGTTCTCATTGCGCTGTAGTTTACAGGTGAGAGGCGCTAACAGCCAACGTGTGGTCGCGCCGAGAGCCGCCTTTCCGGTACATTAATAGTTTCTATGCTCGACCTCGCATTTGTACGAGATAACTTGAGCCTCGTGGAGCAGAAGCTTCGCGACCGCGGCATGAATCCTGCCGAGGTGCTGAAGGATTTTCGCGAAATTGACCGCCAGCGCCGGCACGCGATCACCGAGACTGAGACCCTCAAAGCCAGTCGCAACGCGAAGTCCGAGCAGATCGCCAAGCTAAAGAAAAGCGGCCAGGATGCGACGGCGCTGATCAATGAAACCAAGGAACTGCGCGAGAAGATCCAGGAGAAGGAGAAATCCTCGGAAGAATTCGACGCGCGCCTGCGGCAGTTGCTGGCGGGAATTCCGAATCTTCCTCATGCCAGCGTTCCGGTTGGACAATCGGCAGACGATAACGTCGAAGTGCGGCGCTGGGGTAATCCGCCGAAATTTGACTTCACGCCAAAACCGCATTGGGAATTGGGGGAGCAGCTAGGCGTGCTCGATCTGGAGCGCGCGGTAAAGCTGACGGGCGCCCGTTTCGCAGTCTACTGGGATCTGGGAGCAAAACTGGAGCGAGCCATTGCGAATTTTATGCTCGATCTGCACACCCGTGAGCATGGCTATACCGAGGTGCTGCCGCCGTACCTGGTCAATTCCGATTCCATGTACGGTACCGGGCAACTTCCCAAGTTTGCTGCCGACTCGTTTCGAGTGCCTTTCGGCGACAAAGATCTTTGGTTGATTCCGACCGCAGAAGTACCGGTCACAAATCTTTATAGGGATGAGACCCTGGATTGTGCGCGTTTGCCCATTTTGCTCACGGCTTATACTCCCTGTTTTCGCAGCGAAGCTGGATCCTATGGAAAGGATGTTCGCGGCATCATCCGCCAACACCAGTTCCAAAAAGTGGAACTGGTGAAGTTCGCCAGGCCTGAGACCTCCTACGACGAACTGGAGAAACTCACGCGCAATGCCGAGTCGGTTCTGCAGAAGCTTGGCATCCATTACCGGGTGGTGGCGCTGTGCACGGGAGATATGGGGGCCGCGTCCGCCAAGACCTATGACATTGAGGTCTGGCTTCCGGGTCAACAGGTATTCCGGGAAATCTCGTCGTGCTCGAATTTCGAGGCTTACCAGGCGCGCCGGGCAAATATTCGTTACCGGCCGGAGGGGAAGAACAAAAGCGAATACGTGCATACTTTGAACGGCAGCGGATTGGCCGTGGGACGCACGTGGGTAGCTATTGTGGAGAATTTTCAGCAGGCCGACGGCAGCGTTGTTATTCCGGAAATTCTGCGCCCCTACATCGGGGCGGAGCGAATCACTCCACGCAAGCTCTAGCCACATAAACGGGGTATAAGAATCTGATTTGGCACGTTGCCTATTCCGGCAGTAGACTAAACCGTAGACGTGAACCAAACCGAGGCCAGTACACCGATTCCGCAAGCGCCCGCTCTGGGTGCGAGCGCCGTCTGGCGCACGATTCGTAGCTATATCTTGTGGTCGTATGAGCGCGGAAGTTTTCATTATGATGTAATGGTCACTTTGATCCTGCTATTTGTGTTTTTCACGCCGTACTGGATCAATTACAAGGACAAACCGATTGAGCGTAACCCGCATCCTACAGGCGTCTCAGTGTTGCCTGATACTGAGGGCGGATTCCTGTATCAAATAGAAGGCGCTGCCATTAGCGCGAAAGAGGATGCGGACATCAGGGATCAGCTGCTCGGGATCATCGAGCCGATTGCGGGCGGGGGGGTGACCATCACCCAGTACCAGCCCGTGCGCGATTCCAAAGGACGCGTGCAAAGCTACAAGGTTTGGGTCCAGCGATAACAACGAGGTCTCTAAAGAACGTGAAAGGCTACTGGCGAGCCGCGCTCTTCTTGCTTATCTGCCTGCTGTCCTTTGGCCTGGCGCAGGCGTGGCAGTCTGCGTCGCCGGCAACGAACGCGGACGGCAAACTCGAAAAAGTTCTGATCAGGATGGATGCCACCGCTGCGCAATTTCGCAGTGCTGAAGCGAATCTCAGCTGGGAGCAGTATCAGAAGGTCATCAACGACTCGGATGTCGAAGAGGGCAAAGTCTACTTTCGCCGCGGCGGCAAAGACATCCAAATGATGGCCGACATCAGCAAACCAGCGGCCAGGCAGATTCTTTACAGCAACGGTAAAGTACAGCTTTTTGAGCCAAAGGTTGATCGCGTGACCGTCTACTCACCCGGCAAGAGCCGCGCGGACGTCGAGAGCTTCGTTGTCCTGGGCTTTGGCGGGGGCGGCCACGATCTACTCAAGACCTTCGACGTGAAATATGCGGGAACGGAAGACCTGAACGGCGTATCCACCGAAAAGCTGGAATTGGTTCCAAAATCGGAGCGTCTGCGCGGGATGTTCGAACGTCTTGACATGTGGGTTGATCCGAAGCTGGGAGTCGCCATCCAGCAGAAATTTTTCCAACCCGAAGGTGATTACCGGTTGACCAAATATTCCGACATCCGCCTGAATCAGAAGCTTCCGGATAATATTTTCAAGCTCAAGACCGATAGCAGAACAAAAACGGTGTCGCCACAGGCGTAAATCGCCGGCAAAAGATTAAGAGCTGAAAAACTGAGCGGCAGAGGATATACTGCAAAAATCCCTTCGACGAAGTTCCGGATACCAGAACTGTGGTTCCGGTGACGAAAGCGAGCTGAAGTTTAATGGCCAAGGTTTTTACGATCCCGGTCCCTCCCAACGTTAACCGGAAACGCCGCGAACGCACCTCGGATCCGCGCTATGTCGAGGGCCAGCGCCTGCTCGTCGAAGCCATGAGGTATCTGACCCAGTCCGATCCGGTGACCAATCGCTCCGCCATTGAGTTGATCTCGGAACACGTGCGCACGCGATTCCGCATGACCGACTCACCGCTGGCGTAGGTTCCTGCCCAACTGACATCGGCGAGACACAGCCTGTGTAGCGGCGGCTACATTTGTGCAGCGAAGAATTCTCTCTTTCTGACCGTAGGTCATTGAGAAGTTGGGCACTTAGCTATTGACACTGCGGCGATTGGTACTACACTTGTGCGCTAAAGTCACACGCCAATGTGACGTAGATCACACGCAGGCGCGCGAGGGTACCCCCATGTTGCTGTGCCGTCTTCCCCGGCTGGTTGCTGGTCTGCTCTTCCTGGCTCTGTTAGCTTCTCTGCCGCTTTTCGCACAAAAGATTACCGGTGATATTTCAGGGGACGTAACCGATAGTTCGGGCGCGGTGGTGCCGAACGCGAATGTCACGGCGCAGAACGTGGACACGAACTTCTCCCGATCGATCACCACTTCCGGCAGCGGCAGTTATCGGATTCCGGAACTTCCAATAGGAAACTACAAGATCTCGGTTTCGGCGCCGGGCTTCAAATCGTCGATCATTAATGCCCAGGTGGCCGTTGGCGGGGTTACGCATGCAGATTTCAGGTTGCAGGTGGGGCAACGTACGGAGATCGTCGAGGTGCAGGGGGCTGCTCCGCTGATCGACCTTTCCCCGAACGAGAACAACTACGTAGACAGCCAAAAAATCGAGAATGTCCCTCTCAACGGACGCGATTTCAATTCTCTCCTGGCCATCACGCCAGGAGTGCAGCGAGCACCGGGTGGGGGCTTCCTTGCCATCAGCATCAACGGGGCGCGAACCACCTCGAATAATTACTTCATCGACGGCTTGTACAACAATGATCGCTACTACGGGGATTCTGCTATCAACCAGACCGGCATACTTGGTATTCCGGCCGTCACTTTTCCTCCCGACGCGATTGAAGAACTAAGTGTCCAGGAGACGCCTTCCTCCGAATTCGGAGTAAAAGGCGGGGCACCCATTCTGCTTAATATGAAGAGTGGTACGAATAGCTGGCACGGTGGTACAACCTGGGTAAACCACAGCGGTTTCGGCGATGCCGATAATTACTTCGCCAACCACAATAGTGATAATTGCGCATCCCCCGGCGAATGCAAGCCAACTCCCATTCACAACAACCAGTTCAACGCAAATGTGGGCGGCCCCATTGTCAAAGACAAGGCGTTCTTCTTCCTTTTCTATGAAGGCCAAAGGAACAAATCAGTCGCCATCAAGAGTCGGCAGGTACCTACCCCCGATAACATTGCCTTCGCCAAAGCAGATATCGCAGCTAACGGTCTAACCATTGACCCTGTGGGGCAGACACTGCTCAATTACTTTCCGACATCCCCCAGCGGCTTTGTTACCCAGCAGACACCGAGCACGGCGAGCAACAATGAATTCGGTGTGAAATTCGATTATCACCTGGGCGCAAAAAATTCAATCGCCGTACGCTACATTTTCGGGGACAGCTTCCAGAGCGGACCTCCGTTTGCCGGCTTGCCTCCCAACCCCGCATTTCGTCAGGACATGTTCAATTCGATAGCCCCTTCCCGAGCCCAGATGGCAGGCATCAGTTGGACCACCAATCTGGGTAACAATAAGATCCTTGAGAGCCGACTGGGCTACACGCGGTTTGCTCAGCTTATCGATGTGAACAATAAAATCAATCCGAAAAGTCTGGGTATCGATACCGGTCCGCTCAGCCCCGCCGATTTCGGCGTGCCTTACGTTTACATGTATCACCTGGGCTATGGCGGCTATATTGGTGGAGTTCAAGGGTATCCGCTGGTAACGCGTCCCGATGCTACCTGGGACTGGTCAGAACATTTCTCCTGGGTCAAGGGCAATCACAACATCAAAATTGGCGGCAACTTTCAGCGTGCCTACACCAATAGTATTCGCAACAATGCGCGGACTGGCCTAACCGTCGGATACTTCTCCTACTACACTGGATACATCAATCCAAATGACCCCACTCACGTCAGCGACGACGTCGAGCAATTGCTGTTAGGTAAGGCAGACAATACCGACCGGGAATTCGGCGATACCCACCGTCATATAACCCAAAATTCGTTTGGGCTTTATGCTCAGGACGACTGGAAGATCAAACCGCGTTTAACCATCAACTACGGGCTACGGTGGGATCTCAATGGCACGATTCGCGACACCAACAATCTTGAAGCCAACTTCCTCCCGCCACCGGGCCCGGGTTTGGTGAAGGTTGGTCAAGGCATTAGCGGCGTTCACAATCTTGATTTGCACGATTTCGGCCCGCACCTCGGCTTCGCCTGGGACATCTTTGGCAACGGCAAAATGGCCTTACGCGGGGGGTACTCGCTCAGCTATGACGTGGCCAATTTCGGCACCCTGGCGTCTCCCTATAGCTTCGCCCACGCTCATGCGGGCATCTTTACTCAACCCAACTTGGGCAACGTGTCGGTGGCGAACCTAGCCGACGTAGCCAGCGGCATTGATACAAATGCGCCTCTGCCAACCGATCCAGCGGCCACCTGCTACGATCCGAATACGCGCGTTGGAGACTACATCTGCTTCGACTCAGCAGTGAATGGATCGCTGTTTGCTATCAACCCGCCTCAAGTCAATGCATTCTCGGTGACCAGGAACTTCAAGACCCCGCGTTATAACAACTTCAACCTGAGCATACAGAGCGAGTTGTTTAAGGACAATGTGCTCACCGTGGCCTATTCTGGACAGCGCGGTCAGAATCTGGTCGTCTACCACGATCTGAACGCATCTCCGATCGGTAGCCCCTGCAGCTCCCCCGACGGATGTAATCCCTACAGGCCCTACGCAAGCCTGTTTCCGACTCTGCAGCATGTAATTCAAGCAACGAACGACGGCAATTCGCAGTACGACAGCATGCAGGTCTCGTACAACCAGAGAGCCTGGCACGGGCTCGATACGCAGTACAACTTTACCTGGAGCAAGTGCTTCGATCTGAACTCGGTCAATCGTGGCGGACAGGGCGACTATCCGCAAGTTAATAACAATAATTTGGTTGGGAGTAGCGCTGCTGCGACGCCTAATTACGAGAGCAATCGAGGCCTTTGCGACCACGATGTCCGTTTGAACTTCAATGTGGGCGGCGTCTATAGTTTCCCAAGTATTCGTCCGCTGGGCAGGAGAGGGGGAGATGGGTGGCAGCTGAGTACGATTTTCACGGCCATCAGTGGACGACCGTTCAGTGTATTTAAGAACGGCGGAAGTGACCCCTCCGGCCAAGGTCTTACCGGAAGCGCGATTCGGGCTGATTACAACGGAGGTGCAATCATTTATCACCCCCGCAATCCCGATCAATACGTTCAGATTGTGCCGAATCAATTCACCGTACCTGCTGCCGGGACGGTCGGCGATTCCCGACGCAACATGCTCATTGGGCCGGGGCTGGCCCAGTGGGATATGACCCTCATGAAGACCACGAAGATCAATGAGAGGGTCAGCTTCCAGCTTCGTTGGGAAGTCTACAACATCCTGAACCGGGCCAATTTTGCGCTTTCGTCAATCGACAATACGGCCAACAGCAGCACGTTCGGCAGCCTTACGCAAACGCCAGACGTGGCCGCGGGCAACCCGGTCATCGCGCAGGGCGGCCCCAGGAACATGAATTTCAGTCTGAAATTCGTATTCTGAGATTGGCCTGCGAGCGACTTTCAGGGAGTCTGCCCTATGGTAGACTCCCTTTTTATTTGCTCTATGCGGTTCCCCCGGTACCTGGCTCCACTCTTCTTCTTACTGAGTTGTCTTGCCTCTGCTCAGGCGCGCAGGCCGGTTTCTGCTCAGAGCCGAACCGCGCATGCGGCTCATCCGAACATCGTCCTGATCACGCTGGACACGACGCGTGCCGACCGCATGGGATTCCTGGGCTCCACGCGCGGACTGACACCGAACCTGGATGCTGTGGCCAAGCAGGCGGTGGTGTTCTTGCATGCCTATTCGCATGTGCCGCTGACCACGGCTTCGCACACGACCATCCTTACCGGCACCTATCCGCAGTTCAACCACGTGGTTGATTTCGGGATCCCGCTGAATGCAAACCTGCCTTACCTGCCGGATCTGTTGCGCCAGCAGGGCTATCACACGGGGGCATTCGTCGGCTCATTAATACTTGATCCGCTCGATGGCACGGCTCCCGGCTTTGATCGCGGCTTTGACGTATACGACGCTGGTTTTCATTTGCGGCGCCACGGGATGGATCGATACAAGTCGGTCGAACGCCGCGCGGGAGTGGTGGTCGATCGCGCCCTAGGGTGGTTAAGCCAGAATCACACTGGCCCTTTTTTTCTCTGGGTTCATCTTTACGACGCGCATGATCCCTACGATCCGCCGCCGCCCTACAACCAGCGCTATTCTTCGCAGCCTTACGATGGAGAGATTGCCTATGCCGATTCAGCTGTAGGCAAGCTGCTGAGCACCTTGCGCGCACACGGCCTTTACGACCGCACTTTGATCGCGGTGATGGCGGATCATGGCGAATCGCTGGGAGCGCACGGTGAAAACACGCACGGCGTGTTTCTTTATGACGAAACTCTGCACGTGCCGCTGCTGATTAAGCTTCCGGGAAACAGGGCAGCGGGCCGGCGAGTAGAAACGCGGGTTGGCCTGGTTGATGTTGCGCCCAGTATTCTCCGCGAGGCTGGCATCGGCGTTCCCGCGCAGATGCAGGGGGAACCGCTGCAACCCATGTTCACTAAGACAGCTGCGGGAGGAAATGCGGCAGCAATTACCGCTGAAGATCGTCCTGCCTACGCGGAGACGGATTATCCCCACCGTGCTTTCAATTGGAGCGCCCTGCGGGCCATCAGGACGGGCAAGTATCTCTACATCCAGGCTCCCGAGCGCGAGCTTTACAATCAGAGTTCCGATCCGGCAGAGGCTCGCAACCTTGCAGCCGACAGCAAAGCGGTTGCCGATACGCTGGCATCGAAGCTTGCTGAATTTCGAAAGCGAACCAGCCAGACGCTGGTCGATTTGGCGAAGCCTGATGCCGAGCAGGCGGAAAAGCTGGCCGCGCTGGGCTACGTGGCCTCCGCCGATTCTGGCACTGCCCATGATGACAAGCTTTTGATAGGACCCGATCCCAAGAGCAAGGTCGAGATTTCGAACCTGTTGCACGATGCCATGTTCGACGTCGAAGACGCCCGCTACCAGGAAGCGATTCCGCGTCTCCAGCGCGTGCTGCAGGAAGAGCGCGACATGCCCGTTGCCAACATGCAGTACGGCATGGCGCAGGCGCGGCTGGGCAACTATTCCGAAGCGCTCGGACCGCTTGAGAAAGCGGTCAAACTGGTACCGGACAACGGCATGGGGCATTACGAACTAGGGCTGGCGCTGTTCGAGACCGGTGACTGGAAAGCGGCCGCTCCGGAATTCGAAGCTGCGGTGGCGAAGGCGCCGCGCTGGACCGACGCTCACTTTTCACTGGCTGCGGTCTATGCTCGAATTGACCGGGTACCGGACGCCATGAAAGAACTTGCCATAACCTTGAGTTCGGACCCCGATCATTACCGCGCCAACCTGCTGCGTGGCCGTATCCTTTCCTTGCAGAACAATGCCCAAGAAGCGCTGCCGAATCTGGAGAAAGCCGTTAAGGTGCAACCAGCATCGGTGGAAGCTCACTTATTTCTAGCCGACGCGTATGCTCAACTCGGTCGGCAGGCCGATGCCAAGACGCAGCACGCTGAAGCTTACCGGCTGCAGGAATCGTCACAGCAGAAGTAAAGTACGAGAGGCTGCTCTGAAAAAGAAGGGGGCGGAAGACTCCGCCCCGTCTGGCATGCCGTTAAGGTACCTACAAGTTTGCTCTGCATCCTCTAGAAATAGAGTTTTATAGCAAACTGAATGAGTCGAGGCCCTCGGTAATAGGCCGTGGTTGTCGATGGGCTTGTGTCCGAGGTGACCATGCCGAAGTTGCCGCTGAACCCGGATGCACCTTCGGTCGAACTGGGCCCAAAAAACTGAACATGGTTGAACGCGTTGAAGAAATTTGCCTGGAACTGCAGGTACTTGCTCTCCGTGAATTTGAAATCTTTAAGTACGGAGATATCCCAGTTATTGATTCCAGGACCATGCAAGGTGTTGCGGCCCATATTTCCGTGCGTGAAGAGCGGCACACCTCCCTGAATGAGACTGGAGCCAGCAGGCACGGGTTGTCCGACGGGGGGTCCGACGGAACACACCAGGTTGGTGGGATCGAACCAGAATGGTCCGGTTTCTGTGCCGCTTAGACAACTTCCGTGTATGCCGTCGGGACTGGGAGTGAAGGTGCGGATGGTTCGCGGATCGCTGAAAATTTGAACTGGCCCGATCACATCCGCGCGATCCAGAAAATTGTTCAGCATGCTGGAATTGTCGTTCTGCAAAATGGAGAACGGGTTACCCGACTGGAAGCTGGCGATTGTGGCCAGAGACCACCCGCCTGCTATCTTGCCCAGCCACGACGTGCTCCGGTTCCCCCACGGGAGCTGCCAGATGGGACTGACTACCAGGCGATGGCGTGCGTCGAAGTCAGCCAATCCGCGATCGAGGGCGGGATTGGTGGGGTCGGTATAGGTCGATGAGCGCGCCCGGAATCCAGAATTCACATCGATCGTCTTCGACAGGGTATAGGCAGCACGGAACTGCAGACCGTGGCTCGCTTGCTTATCCACAGTGAGCTGCAATTGATTGCTGGAAGAATTCGCATTACTCAGGTTGGTATAGATCTGGGTTGCGCCAGTCGGGCTGCCGAGGAAAGCCGGGCTCGCCCCAGTGCAGGCGGCTAGAGGCCGTGCACAGTCCACATTGATGTTAAAGACGGGATCCAGCCCGTTGGCGACATCGTAGTTGTATTGCGCAAGCAGTCCGTTTGGCCCGTTGAGGCTGGCGAAGTTAGTTTCGTTCGTGCCGATCGCTTTACGGCTCCCGCTGCCGACGTACACAGCTTCAACCATGGTCGTTCTGGTCAGCTGGTACTGAAAGCCATAGTTGTAGTTATAAGCGTACGGCGTACGGAAATGCGGCGTGACAACATACGCGAATGGAATGGCCGGGCTGAAGAATGTTCCTGTCTTTCCCTGGATAGCAAACGGGTATGGATCGGGATAACCAGTTCCTGCTGCGGTTTGGAATGGGTCTGCGACATAAGAGCCATTCACGGCTGCAAGACAGCCCGGGCCCGCGACGGTGCAGAACGACGGAAAATTGTTGGCCACATATCCGAACGGAGGCTGGCCGCCAAACTGCAGGTTTAAAGCGCCGTCTTCGATGTCATAGAACACGCCGGCGCCGCCGCGCATAACCAGCTTGGCGTTTCCCAACATATCCCACGAAAAACCGAAGCGCGGAGCAAAGTTGTTGCGATCTGGATAAACCAAGCCACGATTTGGAGTTCCAGGGTCGCCGGGGTATAGGAAGTTTGGTGGCGCGCCTGGGAACACGGTGGAATGCTGGCCGGGGAACCAACCCATAATATTGTTGTGTGGATCTACCTGCGGCGAGTTGTATTCATAACGCAGGCCGTAGTCCAAAGTGAGATTCTTGGTGAGCTTCCAGGCATCCTGGCCAAAGAAGTAAAGCGAATGCGTCCGAATACCATAACGCGCAGTGGAGAACTGAAAGTAGTTGTCAAAGAACCCGCCCACGAAATCCGCCAGGTTGTTGCCCGTGAAAGAGCCGAAATCGCCGAAGAAGAAACTGCCGTTATTGTAGAAGTCGAAATTGAAGTTGTTTTCGACCCAGCGCAGGTCCGCGCCAAATTTCAGAGCATGCCGACCGCGCGTCCAGGAGAAGGTGTCCTGGTACTGGAAGGTAGTGTCATGCAGTTTCGTTGGACCTTGCGGCGACGGCCCCAAGGTAAAGGCGCCATTCACGGCCATCAATGGGGGCGCCGCTCCCGCCGGGTCATCGGGATGCACAGTGGTGAAGCCTAAGGCCGAAGGCGGCGTCCGGTCGGTAGGATCCGCCTGAAAGATTGCGCTACGGTTAGTCGAGAACCTGAGCTCGTTGAGCATGGTCGGTGAGATGGTCCGCGTCCAGCTCAGCGATCCCTCCTGCCAGCGTTGCGCGTTGCTGAAGCCAGATCCGACCGGTACGTCGCCGCCAGTCGACGCCCCATGCAGGATTTGGAAGGGGAAGATTTGCGGTTGATCGTCGAAGATGTAAAACGCGGACAAAATGTCTTTACTGGAAAGGTTGTGATCGAAACGGAACACGAATTGGTCGTCCCGCAGCGCGGCAGTTGGCGAAGAAATAAACTGGTTGCCAGGCCGGTTCGGCAGGGGCACGTACTTAGCGATGTAATTCGCGATGACAGGATCTACAGGCACCTGGTTGTTGACGTAAGGATTCTGCGTCGTTGGATCTACCAGCTGTGTGCCCGGCAACAGTTCGCTGAAATCTCCGTGCCTCTCGGCCGCACTTAATGTCTCAAACGGTGGCGCAACTTGCCCTTCGCGCCGCCGGGCTCCCTGATAAGAGGCAAAGAAAAACGACTTGTCTTTCTTAATGGGAAGACCAATCGATCCCCCGAAAAGGTTTCGCTTGTAGTTGGGAACACTCTGCGTAAACCAGTCGGAGGCATCCAGTGCAGGATTGCGGAAGAACTCGAATAAGCTCCCATGAACACTATTGGTTCCTGACTTGATGACCTGATTTACGATGCCACCCGAGGTACGCCCGTATTCGGCTTCGTAGTTGTTGGTAAGAACCTTGAATTCGGAAACCGCGTCAGGGTTCGGGTTAACGATCATGTTGTTGCCAAGGAAATCGTTATTATCGGCGCCGTCGATGAGGAAGCTCATCGATTCGGAGCGCTGGCCAGCCACGGCAAAGGGATTGTTCGATCCATCCTCCCCTTCGGGGGCCACGATTCCCGCTTGCAACAATCCAAGTTGCATGGTGTCGCGTTCGACTAACGGCAACTGCTCGATCCGCGTGGTAGTCTCCACTTTGCCTATGGTGGCGCTGACGGTATCGACCTGAGTCACGTTGCCCTGAACTTCCACCGTCTCAGTGGCGGAGCCAACCTTCAGTGAGACGTTCTGACGAGCGTTCTCGTTGATCTGGAGTGTAATCCCAGTCTGAACGTACTTAGCAAATCCGGGTTGCTCTACGGTGAGTTCATACGTGCCAATCGGTATGGAGGTGAAGAGGTACTCGCCGTCCTTGTTCGTCTTCATGACGCGGGCAACATTGGTGTTGAAGTTCTTGAGCGTGACCTTCGCGCCCGCCACTAATGCGCCGGAAGGATCGTTCACCGTCCCATTTACCGAAGCAGTGGCCTGCTGGGCGTAGGCTGGTCTGCCGCTGATCGCCGTCAGGAGTATACAAATGGCGATCAAGACCCAACCGGATCGCGAACAGACCTTAGTAAAAGGGATTGCTGAAATCAGGCTGAAAGAACGCATGGGGAAGCTCCTCTTTTCAGGTGGCTCTGATTTGACTGCACGCGCTGCTCTAAAGAAGAAGTGATGGCCCGGTATTCTGCACTGCGGAAGCAGCTTTGACAAGCACTATTCAAACGATTTTGTGAATCGCACGAATCTGCTTTGAGGAAGTGCGGGTAATTCCATTTCCGGAACAAGGATATTAAGTTTGGTAGGTGCGATTCGGGTTCTGGTAGCGTTGCTTGCGTGTGAATGCAACGGCTGTCAGTACAACAACAGCTGGATAACACTCCAGTGTGTAGCGCGGTTCAGGGTTTTCCAGCGTTCCCAGGAATACTGAACGTACCAACAAGAACAGTAGGAGCATGTATATCCAGGGCGCTCCCCTGTCGCGCAACAATCCGATAATCGCAAGGATGACATAGGCGAGATTGATGACTCCGAATCCGACCGTTACCGCGATCCATTTGGGATCCTCATTAAATTCCCACCAGCGCGAATCCGCGGGCAGCAACTCGGTTCGAGGACGAAGCCACATATCGGCGATGCGAAGAGCAGGCAGCCACAGGTAGTATCGCAAGCGATGGCCAAGAATGCGTTGTTCAGCCAGGGATTCGAACTCTTGATCTAACTCCGGATTGATATCCGTCGTTTGGTTGTATTTGGCGATCACCTGTTCGGTGCACAGCTTCTGATCCGGCGAATCGAAGGCGCGTTCGGGAAGACGACTCGGATCAATCTTGGCGCCGGGTTCCTGCCAATAGACCTCCTCGACCGAGGTGTAATCGGCGATCCACGTCTTCACCCAGCGGTTAAATCCCGCTGGCACGAATTCACCGGGCTCGTTCGCGTAACGTGGAGTGAGTGGCTCAAACCTATGCATTGTGCGCAGGTTGCGCAGAGTCCAAGGCGCGAGTGGCCCTAGTGAGCAGATCAGAAGAATCAAACCAGCCCAGATTAAAGATCCGGTAGAGACGTTGCTGGCAACGTCTTTGCTCGCACAGGCACGATGTCGGACCAGTTGCAGGAGAAGATAGAGGGCGATAGCCGGAAGCAGCAATCCCCCATCTGGACGGATGTAGATGCAGGCGGCAATGGCAAGACCGCAACCGGCCCAGGCACGAAAACGCCGTGCCGGCAGGCCTTCCAACCCAAGCACTGCCAGATCGAGCGCCAACGCCGTAAAGAAGATTTCCAACGTCTCCGTCAAAACTGCGGCAGAATAATTTGCCAAGAACGGGCACAGGGCAGCTAGCAGGAAGGAGATTTTCGCGGCGCGCGAGCCCGCCATCCGCAGCGCCAGGTCGGCAATCAGGAAGCACGTGCCCAGATCGAAAGCGATCTGGCACAGCATCACCGCACGAAAGTTATTGTCGCCGAATAAAGCGAATATCAGGGCCAGGAATGCTGGATATCCGGGCAGGCGAATATAGGTGGGCGCGATTCCGCCGGGAGCGGTGATTCCATAAATGCCGTGGTGCAGCCAGTTCTGGGCGATGTCGGCGTAGATGCGCGAATCGTCGGTGACCTGGGCGAAGACGAAAAGGAACAGAAGCCGCAGGCCCAAACCCGCCAGGAGCACCACGCCGAAGAACTTTGGGGATTTGCGCACCAGATCGCGCACGCTGCGACTATAGCGCGTTTGGCAAAACGATGGCGATGACGACTTGGCTGCAGGGGCGTCGGGCGCGATACCGGACAAGCTACGCTCCAGTCCGATAACGGGCGCGCGCTGCCGTGTTCACAGCCTAAGATAGAATAGAAGTACAGTTCTCATGCCCAAACCGGTTTTTTACGATCCGCGCCGTTCCCGTTGGAAACGCGTGCGTATTTTCTCGAACTCTCTGGGCCTCTTTGTCACTGTTCTCATCGTCTTCTTCGTCTACAGCGCGATGAGCGGGGTACATCTTCCCGAGCTCCTCCTGCAGAATCAGAAACGTCCCTACCATGCCCTGAAGGAAAAAGAGCGCGAAAAGGAGAAAGAACGGCGCCGCCTGGCCGCGAAGCGGGGTCACCGTAAGTCAAAGCTTGCGCCCTCGCAAGTCAAGCTGAACGCGGAGGAAGGCATCCGCGCCGCTTTCTACGTGGATTGGGACGCGGCCAGCTTCTCATCCTTGCGCGAATATGCGCGGCAGATCGATTTGCTCTTTCCCGATTGGCTCCATGTGCTGACGCCGGATGGCCACCTGCAGGGCGTGGCCAATGAAACCAACCAGCACTTCGATGTCATTCAAGGCAAAACCGTGCGACCGGTTGACGACAAGGTCATGCCGTTCCTAAAGGCGGAAGACACCGAAATGGAAGTCTTCCCCATGGTCAACAACTTCAACGGAACGGATTGGGTCAATATAACCGGCTTTTTAAATGATCCCGACGCGCGCGCTCTCTTCGAGCAGCAGACCATGGCCTTTCTCGCCACCGACCGCTATCGCGGGCTGATGATTGATTTCGAGGATTTTCCCAAGAATGCGCAGCCAGGATATCTGGCGCTGCTCCAGGAGCTCTCTTCCGAACTTCATGCGAAAGGCATGTCGCTCTACGTGAGTGCATACGCTCGCAACGAGGATTGGGACTATGCCAGCATTGCGGCCCGAGCCGACGGCGTGGTTTTGATGAACTATGACGAGCACTACCCCGATGGTTCACCCGGTCCCGTGGCGTCGCAAGATTGGTATGTCGAGAACCTTACGCTGGCATTGAAGAATATTCCCAAGAACAAACTAATTTCTGCTATCGGCAACTACGGCTATGACTGGACCGATCAGCCTGTCAGGAAGAAGCCAAAGCGGCCGGTGGGAATTCACGCGGTGAATGTGTCCGTGCAGGATGCCTGGCTGGCATCGCGCGACTCGGAAGAGGATATCGATTTCGACGGGGACAGCTCCAATCCGCACCTTGAGTACATGGACGAGCAAAACCAGAAGCACGATATCTGGTTTCTCGACGCCGTAACCGCTCTGAACGAAATGCGAGCGGCGCAGGAGTTGGGCATCAAAACCTTCGCATTGTGGCGATTGGGCTCGGAGGACCGCTCGCTATGGAGGGTATGGGACGTGCCCGGCGAGGCCACTGCGCCAGACAAGCTCAAAGATGTTCCTCCCGGTCAGGATGTTGACATGGAGGGCCAGGGCGAAATTCTGAAGATCGAGAGCCGCCCCGAAAATGGCCAGCGCACTATCAAGGTCGACAATACCGGGCAGATCGAAGACGAAACCTTTACCGCTCTCCCGAATCCCTACCGGGTCGGGCGTTATGGAGCCAATCGAAATCAGATAGCTATCACCTTCGACGACGGCCCTGATCCGCAGTGGACTCCGAAAATTCTTGATGTCTTAAAGCGCGAGCACGCTCCAGCCACATTTTTTCTGATTGGTATTCAGGCAGATAAATTCGGAAGCATTACTAAACGGGTTTATGACGAAGGCCACGAGATCGGCAATCATACTTTTACGCATCCCGACATTGCCAACATCTCGCGCGGATTCATGAAGCTGGAATTGAATCTGACAGAGCAGCTGTTCGCCAGCCGCCTGGGCATGCGCACGATTCTATTCCGCCCGCCTTATTCGATTGACCAGGAGCCCGACACAGAAGATCAGGTGCGCCCGCTCGAACTGGTCCAGGATTTTGGTTACATCACCATAGGCGACAAAATCGATCCTAACGATTGGCGTGACAATCCACGGCGCAGCGCGGACCAGATTTCCGAGGACGTGCTGTCGCACCTGCCGCCTTGCGCGCTCAATGATCAACGCTGCGGCAACATTCTGCTGCTACACGACGGCGGCGGCAACCGCGCGGAGACGGTGCGCGCGCTCCCCATGATCATTGATGGGGTGCGTTCACGGGGATTTCAGATAGTCCCCGTTTACGAACTCCTGGGGAAAACCAAGGCCGATGTCATGCCGCCGTTGCCCACCGATGAGCGCTGGGCTGCGCACCTGAATTTCCTGGGCTTCTGGATGTTCGATGTCGGGATCAAGGCGATTACGTGGATATTTTTCCTTGGCGATTTACTCATGAGCGGCCGCCTGCTGTGGGTCGGCATTTTTGCGATTTACGACCGTTTGCGAAGACAAGGTCCCGCTGTTTCCACGGCCACCGCTTACCGCCCCAAGGTTGCGGTGCTCATACCTGCCTACAACGAGGAGAAGGTGATCGAGCGCACGATCCGCTCGGTTCTTGATTCGACGTATAAGAATCTGCGTGTCATTGTCATTGACGACGGCTCCAAGGACGCGACTCTCGAGGTTGCGCGCAAGGCATTTGAGAAGGAAGCGCAGGCGGGCCGGGTTCTGATTCTGACTAAAGCGAACTCGGGAAAAGCGGAAGCTCTAAACTTCGGGCTCCAGCATATGCGCGATGACGAGGAACTCTTTGTCGGCATCGACGCGGATACGGTAATTGCTCGCGACGCAATTTCATACCTGGTTCCGCGATTTACCGATCCCAAGATAGGAGCGGTTGCGGGTAATGCGAAAGTCGGCAACCGGGTGAACTTGTGGACGCGCTGGCAGGCGCTGGAATACATCACCAGCCAGAACTTCGAGCGTCGTGCGCTCAATACCCTCGGAGCCGTGAGTGTCGTGCCCGGCGCGATTGGGGCCTGGCGTACCGCTGCGGTCCGCGAGCTTGGCGGATATCACACCGATACGGTGGCAGAGGATGCGGATCTTACCATGGCGCTGCTGGAACGCGGTTACCAGGTGAAGTATGAAGACCTGGCGCTGGCCTTCACCGAGGCGCCGACCAATGCGAACGGCCTCATGCGCCAGCGCTTCCGCTGGTCCTTCGGCATTCTGCAGGCGGTGTGGAAACATCGGGGAGCATTCGCGCGCAAGGGCCCGCTGGGCTGGATCGCGCTGCCGAATATTTGGATTTTCCAGATTATTCTGCCGATTGTGTCGCCACTGATTGACCTCATGTTCGCTGTGGGCACGATCTGGTACTTCTTGCAGAAATATTTCCATCCAGAATCGACGGACCCGGCCAGTTTCCAGCGTTTGGTGGTGTTTTTCTTCGCTTTCCTGGTAATCGACTTCATTGCTTCCACTATAGCCTTCGCACTGGAGCGCCGCCGTCCGGAACATCGCGAAGACCTGTGGCTGCTCAGCCAGGTATGGCTGCAGCGTTTCGCGTACCGCCAGCTGTTCTCGGTAGTGCTGCTCAAGACATTGAAACGGGCCATCGAAGGCCGTCCGTTTGCCTGGGACAAACTGGAGCGCACCGCCGCTGTCCGCTACCAGCCCGTCACCAACGAAGATTCCGTCCATGTGCCCTGAGTCCTTAAGTCTTCGTTCGTGTCCGATGCGGTCACAGATCACACCCGAATAGGACCGTGATCACTGACGGCTGTGCTGATCTGGTGTGTGCTGATGGCGGGGAAGACTTATGCCCGCCAGAACGATCATTGAGCCTTTCCGAATCAAGAGCGTGGAGCCGATCCGGTGGACCACGCGCCCGGAGCGCGAACGCCTGCTGGCGGCAGCGGATTACAATCTCTTTCTTCTTCCGGCGGATGAAGTTCTCATCGATCTACTGACCGATTCCGGCACCGGCGCCATGTCGACCCATCAATGGGCTGCGCTGGTGGAGGGCGATGAGAGCTACGCCGGCAGCCGCAGCTTTGATCATTTCCGCGACTCGGTCCAGCAGATTTTTGGCTATCGTCACGTGATTCCTACCCATCAGGGGCGGGCTGCGGAGCGCATTCTCTTCAGCGTGATGTGCAAGAAGGGCGATCTGGTTCCCAACAATACGCACTTCGACACGACCCGCGCGAATGTGGAGTTCTGCGGCGCCAATGCCGTAGACCTGCTTATTCCGGAAGGCAAACAGCCCAGCATGCAGCATCCGTTCAAAGGAAATATGGACATCGAGGCACTGGAGGCGCTGCTCGGCCGAGCGGGACGTGAGCGAGTGCCCTTGGTCATGCTGACCATTACCAACAATTCCGGAGGCGGCCAGCCGGTCTCGATGGAAAACATTCGCCAGGTGAGCGCGATCTGCCGCAAGAACCGGGTGCCGCTGTATTTCGACGCTTGCCGCTTTGCTGAGAACGCGTTCTTCATCAAGCTGCGGGAGACGGGTTTTGAATCAAAATCGCCTAAACAAATCGCGCAGCAGATTTTCCGCTACGGCGACGGCTGCACCATGTCTGCAAAAAAGGACGGTCTGGGAAATATTGGCGGATTTCTTTGCACCAATGATGACAGCCTGGCCCAACAGGAGAAAAACCTGCTGATCCTGACCGAGGGCTACCCGACCTACGGCGGCCTTGCAGGACGCGATCTGGAAGCAATCGCTGTCGGGGTGCAGGAAGCTCTGGAAGAGGATTATCTCCGCTATCGCATCGCGTCGACGGCCTATCTCGGAAACCACATATCCGAGCATGGTGTCCCGATCGTGCAGCCGCCGGGAGGGCACGCAATCTACATCGATGCGCGGGCATTCCTGCCGCACATTCCGCCGGAGCAGTTTCCGGGGGTAGCGCTAGCGGCCGAGCTTTACCTGGAAGGCGGGATCCGATCGGTTGAAATCGGCACGCTGATGTTCGGCTCAACTGCCAGCATGGACCTGGTGCGCCTGGCCATTCCACGCCGCGTTTACACCCAAAGTCACATCGATTACGTGGTGGAAGTAATCCTGGAAGTTTGGAAAAACCGCGAACGGATACGTGGACTGCAGCTTATCTACGAAGCGCCGTTCCTGCGGCATTTCACGGCGCGATTGGCGTCGATTGAACAGCCCGTGCCGCAGATGAGAGAGATTTCCTTTTAACTACCCATTCTTCTCTTTTTGCTGCTCGTAGGCTTTCTGCAGATAGCGGCGCGCTTCGTCGAGGGCGCCCTGAGTATTATCGTTGGTTTGGATAGCCTGCCGGTATTCATTGGTGGCGCGCTCGCGCTGGCCGGTAATATCGAAAATCTTGCCTAGCTGGATATGGCTCCAAACCTCGGTCCAGCGGGGATCGCCGTCGCCATTGAGGGCTTCGCGATAGGCGTTGGCCGCGGCCTGATAGTTGCGCTGCAGGAAGAACACCTCCGCAATGCGGTAGTGCGCCAGGGAGCTATTTTGATTGCTGTCGAGGGCCTTCTTGAATTCAGACAGCGCTCCGGCGAGATCATCCTGCTGCACCAGCGCCTGTCCGCGCAGAATGGAAGCACGCAGCTTGATGTCGGACGAGTTCTTTAAGACATGATCGTCAGGATCAACCACGATCCGTCGCGGTTTGCCGAAGGTTTCCACCGTGAAGGCCGAGTTGATCCCCTCGACTTCGACCCGTTTGTCTTCGGTTTTGCCGTCGGTATCGATTTTTAGTTCCACCGGCATGCGGAACAAATCGAGATCCTGGGCAATTTGCCCGACGATGCGGAAGCCTTTATTGTTCTCGCCCAAGCGGTAAACCGTGTATTTGGTCTTGAATTCAGGCGCGCCGGTGGAATCGAGCCACTGGGAAAAGAACCAGGTCAGCTTGTCGCCATAGTCCTTTTCAGCGATGCCGCGGAAGTCGTCGAGGGACGCTGATTTTCCCGCGAACTGAGAGGCGAATGTGCGCATGGTCTGATCAAACTTGGCTTCGCCCTCGACCCAGCGCAACATGTGCAGAATCATTGCTCCCTTATCCGTGGTGAGCGATTGGAATTCCGGCGAGAACATGTCGAGTTTTCCGGCGCTGGAAAGGGGCACGGTGTCGTAGGCGAGCGCCCCGACAGACATGTCCTTGACGGCTTCATTCAAAGCCGCTACTCCCGCTGCCTGCTCGACGTAACGGGCCTCCGAGTACCGCGCGAAGCCGTCATTCAGCCACCAGTCGTCTTTTGAGGCAGGACTGACCGATGCGCCCCACCATTGGTGGGCGATGGTATTGGCCAGTAAGCGGTAATTGATTTTCTCGTTGATGGAGCGGCCGGCGATCGCTGCCATCTGGGGCGCCCAGGCTGAGGGAACGGTATCGTCGGGGATTTCAACGATGCGCAGCGTTGGACTGGCGAATGGGCTGTACAGAGTTGTGAAGAAGGTGTATTCCTTGGCCGCCGTAGTCGCATACTGCGCGGCCAGCGCCTGGTGCAGCGGCTTGAAATACGCTGTTATATCGACGCCGCCCTCGTTGTATTTGGACTCATTGAAAGTACCAGCGATGATGGTTCCGGGAAAACTGGCCTTGTCGGACACAAACGTGAAAGTTTTCGTTGGACCAGTCAGGCTCGCAGCGGGCGCCGATTCAGCCGCCTCGGAGCGTTTCGTCTTGCGGGTCTTCAGTTTCGCGGGTTCTTCCTCTTTGGCCTCAAGGCGCGACGGACGTTCGTTAGAAACCGACTGGGTGCCGCTACCGATCACGGTGAAATGCGCCGGAACGGTGATATGGATGGTAGAGGTAAACCGGTTCAGTCCGTAATTGACCATCGGAAACCAGCGTCCCGCGTACAGCAAGTAGCTGGTATCGTCGCCTACATACGCGAGTTTGAGGCCTTGCACCGGACTGTCGTCGGCGTTCTGCAGGACACCGTCATAATCAAAAGTCAGAGTCGTGGAGGCATCTTTCGGAAGATCCTTATTAAGGCTTACGCGGACGGTCGAATCCTGCGTAAAGCGCTCCACCGAGCAGGGCTTTCCGTCTTCATCGGTCACCTTGCTGGGCCTCAGGTCATTGTGCAGTTCGAAGGCGACAGCGTTAAGGTTGTCGAGCGCCGTAAATGTCACTTTTGCGTGCGCTACCAGGCGGTGCGTTTGCGGTGCCAATTCCGCGTCAATGACGTAGTTGTCCACCCGCAGGCGCACCTTTTCGGCCGCCCGCACCGAAGAAATTGAGAATAGGACGAATAGAAGGGTGGAAAGCAGGGCCGGCGATCGGCGCCCAGAACAAAAAGGCATGTTAAGTGTGTTCTCCTCGGACAGACTACTCTTCAGAGCAAGTACTCTCTGTATGATGAAGATTTTCGCGTAAAAGATGCTGTTGGCACAAGGGCTTAGAGTTTGTTCGCTGTGCCCATGTACCCTCGCCGGTTGTTTTGTTGCACCCTCCGCGCTGCCGTTTGCGACCTGGTTTTCAGCCCGAATCGAGGGAGATGGCCTTTAGGGAAAGTCTCAGCGCTATCGCATGACACTAGCGGGGTTGCCCTCTCCCAGCAGCGAAAAGATAATCTCCGCGGTGCGCTCGGCCGGTTGGCGTGCGTCCCCATTTTCCTGCGGCACTCTCAGCCGTGACTTGACTCGAGCTAACCCTTTTAGCATCGCATCCCTCCGCGGGCCGTCTGGGATGATCTGCTGCATTTCCGCTACGACTTTGGAGGCAGTGAAGTCGGCCTGTACGAGTTCGGGCACGATTCGCTCTCCCGCGATGAGGTTCACCATGGCCAGATGGGGCACTTTGATACGCCAGCGCCCCAAGGCATAGGTCAGTCCAGTCACCCTATAAACCATAACGAAAGGCAAGGACATCATGGCGGCTTCCACGGTGGCGGTTCCGCTCGCGATGATCCCAGCGCGCGAATGCCAGAGTGCCGGCAAGGATTCGGGCACCAGCCGGACACTACGGCCGGAGAGAAGGCTTTCCAGAAAACCTCGCTCCAGAGTCGGGGCGACCGGTAACAGGAACTCGCAGGCGCTTCCAAATTGTGCCGCTGCCTCAAGCATGGTCGGCAGGTTCATACGCACTTCCTTTTGCCGGCTGCCGGGCATGATCGTGATCCAGTGCTTCTGTGGGTCAAGGCCGTGCCGGGCCGCGTATTCCTGCCGCTCTATCGTTGGAGGCTCCAGCTCGGCCAGCGGATGGCCCACAAAGATCGCATCCACACCGCGATCACGATAGAACTTTTCTTCAAAAGGAAAGATCACCAGGGCTTTCTTGATGTATTTCCGCAGCAGGCGCACTCGCCCTTGCCGCCACGCCCAGAACTGCGGGCAGACGTAATAGACGGTCGGAATGCCGCGATGGTACATCTGGCGGGCCACTCGCCAGTTGAATGCCGGCGAGTCAATCACAATGGCCAACTCGGGCTTGCGCCGGTCAGCCTCACTAATCAGCTGGTGAAAGAGCCGATAAATTTTTGGCAGATGGCTGAGGATCTCGGTGATGCCAACGACCGCCAAGGCGCTGGTGTCGATTAAGGTGTCGCATCCAGCCGCCCGCATGCGCGAGCCGCCGACGCCGAAGATCTCGACAGAGGGCAGGTGACGGCGCAGCACTTCCACCAGTTGCGCTCCGTACATTTCGCCGGAGGCTTCGCCCGCCGAGATGAGAATCCGCACCCAATCATTGTAAGGCCAGTCCACACAGGACCGGCCGCCTCTGATTAGTTGTCCAGATGCTACCCGGACCAGCTATCTCTTGAACTGTCGAGGGTGCCTGCCGAGTTTAACTAGTCGTCGGCGCTGGCCGTAACTTCAGGGGCGGATGGGGCCGCTGCGGGCGGAATTTCCTGATCTTTGTACTGCAACTGGTAAAGCTTGTAGTAAATGCCGCGGTTGGCGAGCAGTTGCTGGTGCGTGCCGATCTCGCGCACCTGGCCTTTGTGCATGACAATGATCTTATCGGCGCGCTGAATGGTGGAGAGTCGATGAGCGATGATGAGCGAAGTGCGGCCTTCGACCATGCGCGTGAGCGCATCGCGCACGCGGAATTCGGTCTCGGTATCGACGCTGGAAGTGGCTTCGTCAAGAATCAGGATTTTAGGGTTGTGGGCCAGCGCGCGGGCGAACGAAATTAATTGTTTCTGCCCGGTGGAGAGGGTGCTGCCGCGCTCGTGGACTGGTTCTTTGAAGCCGTTGGGCAGGGTGCGGATGAAATCGGCAATGTTGACCTCTTCCGCAGCCCGCTCCACATCCTCGTCTTGTATCCATTCCGTGCCCAGGCGGATATTCCCTTCTACCGTTCCGGTAAAGAGGAAAGGGTCTTGCAGTACGACGCCAAAACGACGGCGGAGATCGGCTAGGTCTATCTCCTTGATGTCCACACCATCAATGCGGATCGCGCCCTTCTGGATGTCGTAGAGGCGCATCAGCAGCGATATAAGGGTGGTCTTCCCCGCGCCGGTATGGCCGACCACGGCGACGGTTTCGCCGGGTTCGAGGGTGAAGGAGACATCGCGGAGCACCCAATCGGGCTCGCCTGGGGCTGAGGCCCGCTCTTCCGTATGGGTGGGGGCGGTGGTCCCGACACGATCCGTCGTAACCGCAGCCAATCGTTTGGCCTCGTCAGCGACCGGTATATGGCGATAGGCAAACCAGACGTGGTCGAATTCGATTCGGCCAGGCCCGCTTGGCGTCCTGGTCACAGCAGGGGAGGTGATGTCGACCGGGGTGTCGAGCAGCTTGAATACCCGCTCACCGGCGGCCATGGCCGACTGCAGGATGTTGTATTTTTCGCTCAAGTCCTGGATCGGGCGAAAGAAACGCTGGGCGTACTGCATAAAAGCTACGAGTACGCCCAAAGTCATCGTGTTTCGAAAGGTATGGGCCGTGAAGAGGCTTTTCGGGGAAAAGTTGATGGCCCAGCTGCCAACGGCGCTGTGCCGAAAAATCTCTCCTCCGCCAAACCAGAGGATGGAAGCCACGGCTACGGACGACAGGATTTCCACCACGGGGTAATAAAGCGAGTAGGCCAGAATCGCGTCTTTGAACGCCTCCATGTGGCTGGCGTTGATCTCGGAAAAGCGGCGGTAGGCGCGCTTCTCGCGGTTGAACAGCTGCAGCACGATCATTCCCGAGACATGTTCCTGCAGATAGGAGTTGATTCTGGCAATGGCGACGCGAATCCGGCGATAAGAATCACGAACCGCGGTCCTGAAGATCATCGTCGCCCAGAAGATCAGGGGCAGCACGGCGAAGGTGATCAGCGCCAGCTTCCAGTTCATGTTCAGCATGATGGCGAGAATGAAGACCAGGACGAACACGTCTTCGAAAATCGAAACCACCCCGGCGGTAAACATCTCATTAAGGGCGTCAACGTCGGTGGTCACGCGGGTTACGAGGCGGCCTACCGGATTCTTATCGAAAAAGCCGATATGCATGCGCTGCAGATGGCGGAAGATCTGGCTGCGCAGGTCAAACATTACCTTCTGCCCAGTCCACTGCATGAAGTAGGTCTGCAGGAACTCGAGGAAAAAAGAGAACGCGAGCAGGCCGACATACAGGAATGCGATCTGCGCTATACCGGTCCAGGGCTGGGGGTTCAGCCAACGGTCGAAAGGCGAGTGACTTCCCGGTACCCTCTCCAGGTATTTGTCGATGGCAACTTTGGTCAGGTAAGGGCCCAGAACATCGGCCCCGGCTTTGAGGATGATCGCGGCCAGGGCGAGAGCCACCTGCCAGGTGTAGGGCCGTAAGTACTTGAGCAGCCGCTTCATCAGGCGGCTGTCGTAAGCTTTACCTAATACCTCTTCTTCCTGCATCGCCATCGTGGGTTATCTAAGGGTACCTCATATCGATGGGAATGGAAGGGGGGAGGATGGAAAAGGTTCGGGTTTACCGCTAGGTCGTTGCTCGAAGCTACGTCCGGTGGCGAGCTTTGCTCGCCAGCCCAGACGGGGCGTCTGGGCCTACGTAGTCTCGGGTAATCACACGTAGCGACAGGTGCCCTCACCTGTGCGACCGAGCGAAGCTCGGCGCCTTGGACTCAACAATCGGCAGAGTCCCTGGGCGAGCTTTGCTCGCCAGCCCACACGAGGGCGTCTGGGCCTACGCTATTTTTCTCAACAATAGGGCAGAGTTCTTGGATCCGAATCCCACGCAATTACAAATTGCATTTCTTATTTCTGCTTTCCTGCCGATATCAGGGACATAATCCAGGTCGCAATTGGGATCGGGCGATTCCAGGTTGATGGTGGGTGGGATCTGGCTATGCTCCATGGCCACCAAGGTTGCGGCTACGCTGGCCGCGCCGCACGCGCCCTGGGAATGGCCGATCTGGGATTTCAGGGCCGACATGGGAATCTGCCTGGCCCGCTCGCCCAGGGCGAGTTTCAAGGCCCGCGTCTCTACCTGGTCGTTGAGTTCGGTCGAGGTGCCGTGGAGATTGACGTAATCAATGTCATGGGGCGTGACACCGCCTTCCGCCATGGCTTCGGTGACGGCGCGGGCGGGCTCTTCTGCGGATTCGCTCAAACGCACGCGGTGGAAGGCCTCGCAGGTGGAGGCATAGCCGGCAATTTCGGCGTAAATGCGGGCGCCACGGGCGCGAGCCTGTTCGTAATCCTCAAGCACGAACATCCAGGAACCCTCGGCCAGCACGAATCCGTCGCGATCGGCCGAGAAGGGCCGGGAAGCGCGCTCCGGCTCTTCGTTCCAGGAAGGAGTCAAGGCCCGCAGCAGCGTGTAACCTTTGATGATTCCTGGGGTGATCGTCGAATCCACTCCGCCCACCAGGAACATCGGCTGCATCCCGGCCTGGATATGCTGCAGCGCGTAGCCGATAGCGTCAGTCGATGATGTGCACCCGGTGCTGACGACGTGGCTATAGCCGCGGAAACCGAAGCGCATCTGGACTTCGCTCGAAATGGTTCCCGGCGTGCCGCTGGGAATGCAGAACAGGCTTACCTGCTTGACGTTTCCTGTGTGCCACAGCCGGTAGTTGTGCTCGGAATATTCCTGAGCTCCGCCGCCGCTGCCTAGGATGATTCCTATCTTGCGTTTTTCTTCCAGCGACATTTTGGCAGGATCCAAACCGGCATCCTGGAGCGCTTCGCTGGAGGCCGCCAGGCATAGCGGAACAACTCGCGAGACGTGTTTACGCTCCTTGGCGTCGATCCAGGCGAGCTCGTCAAAGTCGGGAATTTCGCCGGCGATCCGTACCGGGAGCTGGCTTACGTCATAACGTGAGATCCGCTTGACCCCACTCTTGCCATCGAGAATGGCGCGGCAAAAAGCTTGGCGCCCGAATCCATTGGGACTTACCACGCCCATGCCGGTAATGACTACCCTGGTGGTTGCGGTTTCTTTATTGTTCATTAGCTTGCCATGTACAGTTGTCAGTGCCTCGTTTCCAGTCGCGATCTTAAGCAGACTCAAGTCGCCGGGTCCGGGCTAACGAACCAAAACTGAAAGCTGGCGGCTAGTCAGATGCGCATGCTACTACACGCGTGACAAAATGGGATAATCGTGTAGCCATGGCGCTCGGTATCTATGTGTCCGTCCCGTTCTGCCGCTCCAAATGCAGCTACTGTAATTTCGCTTCGGATGTGTTCTCCGGGGCGGTTTTCGAAAGATACGTAAACCGGGTGGTCGCCGATATCGAGCTGGCTGCCGATCGCGCGGAACGTATGGGCGGCGAACTCGAACACCCGATCGATTCCATCTACCTTGGCGGCGGCACTCCCAGCATCCTAGATTCTCATCAGTTGGAGCGGCTATTTGTCACGATTAAGCAAAATTTCTGTCTACAGAACGACAGTGAAATAACGGTGGAGTGCGCTCCAGGAACGCTGACGGAGGTGGTTTTGGAGGCGTTGGGGCGATGCGGCGTGAACCGCGTCAGCCTGGGGGTACAGTCGTTTATAGATCAAGAATCGGCCTCCGTGGGCCGGCTGCACAAGCGAGCCACGATTCTGGATGACATGGTTCGATTGCGTGCGGCTGGGATGAGTAATATGAATATCGACCTGATCGCTGGGTTACCGCATCAGACGGCCCACAGTTGGGAATTATCTATCAATGAAGTCATTGATGCCGGTGTCCCGCATGTCAGCGTCTACATGCTGGAAGTCGACGAGGATTCGCGTCTCGGTCGTGAACTGATCGCCGGGGGCACTCGTTATCATGCGCATTTCGTTCCGGATGAGGAGCAGACTGCCGACTTTTACGTGCAGGCGTGTGAACGGCTCGGGGCAGCGCAAATCGCCGAATACGAGATTTCAAATTTTGCGAAAACCGGATTCGAGTCGCGCCACAACCTGAAGTATTGGACACGACAGCCGTATCTGGGATTCGGGGTAGATGCTCACTCCATGCTTCGCGCTTCTGCAGTGAACGATTTGAACGCCGTGCGATTCGCCTTTTCCGATTCGCTGGAGCATTACATTGCGGGCGCGCCCTTGACCCGCACTGCGGTATCGCCCAATGCGGCGTTAGAAGAGGAATTTTTTCTTGGCTTGCGCCTGACAAAAGGAATTGACTTGAGCCGCCTGGCACGTGAATACGGAGCAGATTCCGTCGCAGCCTTTGCGCCTGAAATCGACGACTTAGTCGCGACCAGACTGATGCTGCGAGAGGGCGACGTTATTCGGCTGACGGGCCGGGGAAGGCTGCTCTCCAACGAAATTTTCCAGCGATTCCTCTCGGCTCCTGCCGGGCTCAAGGATTAACTATCGAGAATGACGTAGACGCGAGGTATAATCCTCGACGCTCAGGGGGTCAGGTATGGGCTTGTATTCGCATTACGACGGCGCGCACAACCATCCCGTCAACCGCGCCCTCCACATGATTGCCATTCCTGTGGGATTCTCGTCGATTGTGGTGATCTGGTTCCACTGGATCATCGGCCTGCTGCTGATCCCGACCGCTTTTGCGCTGGCCTGGCTGGGACACCTGATCGAGGGCAACAAGCCCGCATTCATGACGAATCCGGCCCACGTCTTTGTGGCTCCGGTTTGGATGGCGCGAAAAGTTTTCGGAAGCCGGACCAGGAAAACGGCTTAGCGTTCGCAGCGGAACGCCATCCATTCGCGCCACGAGCACAGGAATCATCGGCGTTGAACCGCAGTTTCCTTTCTACTACCAACCGGTCGGTTTGCGCATTTCTTCCAAATTCAGTTGCTGTGATGTAATCAAAGGTTCCGCTTCTCGAGTCGGGGCCGCCTGAAGGGTCCCATTATCGGTATTTCGAAGGACGCAGGCCCGGAGGATGCTTGGACTTTCAATTGAACGATGAGCAGTTGCAGCTGAAGAAAAGCGTGCGCGAATTTGCCGAGCGCGAAATTGCGCCTCATGTCATGGAATGGGATGAGGCGGGCACCTTTCCTTTGGACACCATGAAGCAGTTGGGGCATCTGGGGCTGATGGGGATTATTTTCCCGCCGGAGTATGGGGGCGCGGGGATGGGCTACGTCGAGTATGTAACCGCTATCGAGGAACTCTCGCGCGTCGATGGCTCGGTTGGAATCATTGTCGCCGCCCACACCTCATTGTGCTCGAATCACATTTTCCTGGCCGGAAATGAAGAGCAGAAAAAGAAATATGTTTCCAAACTTGCGACGGGAGAGTACATCGGAGCCTGGGGATTGACGGAGCCCTCGTCCGGGTCCGATGCCGGCAGCGCCCGCATGATGGCGGTGCGACGTGGCAATAGCTGGGTGCTGAATGGCACCAAGACTTTTTGCACGAACGGCCACTATGCCGACGTGCTGGTAGTCATCGCCGTTACCGACCGCGCCGCCCATACGCATGGTCTCTCCGCGTTTATCGTGGAGAAGGGCACGAAAGGCTTCCGGGCCGGCAAAAAAGAAAACAAGCTGGGACTGCGTGCCAGCGACACCGCGGAATTGATCTTCGAAGACTGCGTAATTCCCGCCGAGAACCTCCTGGGAAAGCAGGGAGACGGTTTTATCGATGCCATGCAGGTGCTGGACGGGGGCCGCATCTCGATTGCGGCGCTTTCCCTGGGTATGGCCCAGGGAGCGTATGAAGCAGCTCTGAACTACTCGAAAGAGCGCAAACAGTTCGGCAAGGCGATCAGCGAATTTCAGGCTATTCAGTGGAAACTGGCGGATATGGCCACCGAGATCGACGCGGCGCGATTGCTCACTTTTCGCGCTGCCTCGATGAAAGACGCGGGGTTGAAAACTACCCTGGAATCCTCGATGGCCAAGCTCTATGCCAGCGAGGTGGCCGTCCGATGTGCCAATGAAGGCGTGCAGATCCATGGCGGCTACGGATTTATCAAGGATTATCCCGCGGAGAAGTTCTACCGCGATGTAAAGCTCTGCACGATCGGCGAAGGCACAAGTGAAATCCAGAGACTCGTCATCGCACGCCAGTTAATCAAAGATTAGCGGGAACCCCGCGCCCATGGCGGTGTGTACGTTAAAGCAGGTTTCCCGGAGTGTGACCGTGAGTACCTGACTTTTAAACGCTTTCTGGCAGCGGCACGTACCAATTATTTCCTGTGGCCTTCTTTTCAGGCCAACTCTCCGCGATGTCTTTCCCATCGAAAGCCACGAATCATGCGCAAGTACGGAGCCTCAGCAAGTGTCCTCTCGTAAGCCCGGACAAATCCATCTGTGGATTTCCTTGCTGATTGCTTTCAGCCTGGGATTGCTCTTTCTGGCTGGATGCGGCGGACAGCCGGTGACTCCGGTGCAAGACACTCCTTCTGCTCCTCCGTCGCCCCCTCCAGCGAGTGATCCAGCGACGCTTAAATCCTCGATTAACCACATCGTCATCATGGTTCAGGAGAACCGGTCCTTCGATAGCTACTTCGGAAATCTTTCCGCATATTGGAAGGCGAACGGATTACCGAACCAGGCGTTGGAAGGGCTCTCGGCGGGCGCTTCCAACCCCATGGAGAATGGGACGGGGACGATCTCAAGCTTTCACTTGCGGACGGTATGCACAGAAAATACGCCTCCTGGCTGGAATGACAGCCACCTGGACTTCAATCTTATGGACCCAACCTCGGACACGGCGACGATGGATGGGTTTGTAGTGAGCACGGAGATTTTTTCCAAGAATCCAGGTCCCGGGCAGCCGCCGATTTTTGACCTGCCCGGTTACCGCACCATGGGTTATTACGACGGCAGTGATCTGAATTACTACTACTTCATGGCTTCGAACTTCGCCACTTCGGATCAATGGTTTTCCCCGGTCATGGACCGCACGCAAGTCAACCGCCTGTATCTACTGGCGGGAACCTCAGCTGGACACGCCAATCCACCAACCGCCCCGCTCGCCAACAACACGATATTCGGGCTGCTGCAAACAGCCGGCATTTCCTGGAAAGTCTACGAAACCGATCCGGGGACTGCTTTCCTGGGAAATTTCCAACCCTTCGCCGATCAGCACCTCGCACAGATCCAACCGCTGTCGCAGTATTATTCTGATCTTTCCGGCGGCACCTTGCCGGCGGTAGCGATGATCGAACCTGGATACGTATCGCAGTTGGATGAACACCCGGAAACCAATATTCAGATGGGAGAAGCGCACGTCGAAGAGGTGATCAGCGCGCTCATGCAGAGTGCGTACTGGAAAGACACGGTCTTCATTTTGACGTTTGATGAAGCGGGAGGCTTTTACGACCATGTGCCGCCGCAACCGGCAGTGAGTCCCGATGGCATTCTCCCGATGGACTTAAACCCCGGCGATGTCTGCACAGTTGCACAGGGGCCAGATTGTGATTTCAACCACACCGGATTTCGGGTGCCGCTCATCGTCATATCACCGTTTACAAAGAAGAACTATGTTTCCCACACGGTGGCCGATTCTACCGCCATGCTCAAATTAATCGAGACTCGTTTCCAATTGCCCAGCCTCACCAAACGCGATGCGGCGCAGATGGATATGACGGAGTTTTTCGATTTCAAAAATCCGCCCTGGAAGACCCCGCCCCGACCGCCTGCTCAGAACACGAGCGGATTGTGCGACCTGAAAGCGGTGCCTTAGCGCGTCCTGGCGGCGCTGATTTCCACGAATGGTTGCGCTGCTTTACACTGACAGTTTGGCAACGGGACTGGAGCAATGGATCGCGGGCGTACGCAACGGGGATCCCCGTGCGCTTGCCCGAGCCATCAGCATGGTCGAGAATCGCGAGCACGGTTCCATGGACCTGCTGAAAGCGCTATTCCGGCATAGCGGACGGGCGCGTATTCTGGGGCTCACGGGCGCGCCTGGCGCGGGCAAGAGCACTCTGGTCGACCAGTTGGCGCGGCATTACCGTGCTCAGAAGCACACGGTTGGCATCATTGCGGTTGATCCCACCAGTCCGTACAGCGGCGGCGCAATCCTGGGCGACCGCATCCGCATGCAGGATCATTTCTCCGACGCCGGGATTTACATTCGCAGCATGGCAACGCGAGGGTCGCTCGGAGGATTGGCGGCAACCACGGCGGATGTGGCCACCGTGCTGGACGCCTCGGGCCGCGATCTGATCATGATCGAGACCGTGGGCGTGGGGCAGGACGAGGTGGAGATTGTTCGTCTCGCCGAGATCACGGTAGTTATATTGGTTCCTGGGATGGGTGATGATGTGCAAACCATCAAGGCTGGCATCATGGAAATCGCCGATATCTTCGTCATTAACAAGAGCGACCGGGAGGGTGCGGAGCGTGTGGAACGCGAGATTCGGGCGATGCAGTCGCTGGCGACCCGAAGCGACAACTGGACGCCGCCCATCGTGAAGACGGTCGCCAGCGAGGGCAAGGGAATCGCCGACCTGGCCGCCGCAATCGCCGGTTACGAGACGTTTTTGAAAAAAGGGAATCTGTTATTGAATCGGAATGTTCAGAACTGGCGCGATCGCTTGCTGGAAATGCTGAGAGACGCGATGCTGGACCGAGCGCGCGCAGAATTATCGGATGGCGAGGCCGACCGCTTGGCGGCAGAAGTGGCCGAACACAAGCGCGACCCCTACACGGTTGTCGAAGAGATCGTTGCCAGAGTTAGCGGACGTGCGTAGGGGCGGGTGGCCGACTGCGTAGTCGGAACATGTTCATGATTGATCATATCGGCATAGCAGTGAAGTCGCTCTCGGCTGCAGCGGCAATTTACGAGAAGTTGGGCCTGCAGACTTCGGCTGAGGAAACTGTACCGGCCCAGCAGGTGCGGCTCGTCATGGTGCCCGTCGGCGAAAGCCGGCTGGAACTTCTGGAGCCAACTTCAGAGACATCTACGATTGCGAAATTTATTGCCAAGCGCGGCGAGGGGCTGCACCACGTTTGCCTGCGCGTGCCTGACCTGCCAGGCGCAGTCGCAAGACTGAAAAGAGAGGGCGTGCGACTGGTATCGGAAGAAATCAAGGTCGGCGCGGGCGGACATCGCTATGTTTTCGTTCATCCCTCGAGCACGGGCGGTGTCTTGCTTGAACTGGTCGAAGCGCATTGATTAGTGGCCGCACATTTAAACGAATTTGTTCCCCATTCAATGCTTCTTCTTTCCATTGATACGTCCGGCAAATACGGCAGCATTGCGCTGTCGCTGTGTAACAGCGATGGCAGGTGCGATGCGATCGAAGTGGTGCCGTTGGTTGGAGGTACATTTTCGGCAGAGTTGGTGCCCCAGATCGCTGCCTTGCTCGCCAAGCACGGTTTCTCTAAACAGGACATCGACGGCTTTGCCGTAGCGACCGGGCCTGGCTCTTTCACCGGGCTGCGTGTGGGGTTGGCAGCCATTAAGGCCCTAGCCGAAGTTCTGGGTAAGCCGATTGCGGCGGTCTCGTTGCTGGAGGCGGTCGCGGGGGCCGGTTCCGAGGTGGGGCGCGTTCTGGCGGTGATGGATGCGGGCCGCAAGGAGGTATTTGCTGGCGACTGCGAGGTGGACGCCTCCCATTCCAAGATCCGTGTGACCGGTGAGGAACTGGTTCGCCTCGACGAGTTGTCGAGCAGAGTGCACGGCCGGCGTGTTCTCACTCCCGACGAGGACCTGGGTAATCAACTGGGCCAGAACGGGGTCACGATACAGATCGTCACGCGTCCCCGCAGCGATGCCATTGCGCGCCTGGGCTGGCGGAAAATTCAGGCGGGAGAAACCGTAACGCCAGAACAGCTCGAGGCGAACTACATCCGCCGCTCTGACGCTGAAATCTTCTCCAAGCCATAAGGAAGGTCTTGAAGCTTCGCATCGCAACGTCTGCAGACATTCCCGCCATAGTCGCTCTAGAAAGGCAATCCGATGGCGCTGCGCACTGGAGCGATGAAAAGTACAACAGCATTTTCAACGCTTCTAATCCGCGCAGGCTGATTGTCGTGATGGAAACAGACGGTGCCGCTGTAGCTTTCCTCGTGGTCAGAATCGTGGGTTCCGACTGGGAAATCGAGAATATTGTTGTGGACTCCGGCCTGCGCCGGCAGGGAATTGGCTCAACCCTGATTCGTGATTTGCAGGACAGGGCTCGCGCGGAACATGCGGAACTGCTTCTGCTGGAAGTGCGGGAATCGAATTGGGCAGCCCGCGCTCTGTACGAGAAAGCGGGCTTTATCCAGCGGGGCTACAGAAGCCGCTACTATCAAGATCCGGAGGAGAACGCAATCTGCTACGGCTTCGAAGTCAGCTCGGGCGAGTAGTTCACGGGTGCAATTTGCATCAGATTTAGTGCAAAACGCCGGCTTTTGCCGATACAAGATATGGAAAATTGGATTGAAGCAGTTCAGGACGTGTGGTACGTTTTAGGGGCTGTGACCACAATTTAATATCCCGGGTAGGAGGTCGGCTGGATGCTCATTTCTCGAGACCAGCTCCTGGCCAGTCACGACGAGTTCCGCCGTCTGGCTCAGGAACACACGCAGTACGCGCAACGCCTCGATTCACTCACCCAAAAACGCTATCTAACCGAAGACGAGAAGCTGGAAGAAGTGCGGCTGAAGAAGCTGAAACTTCGCTTGAAGGACCAGATGGAGGCTATCGAGCGGCAGTATCGCCATAGCGTCCAGCATCAGGTCGCTTAATCATCTGCCAATTGGTTCGCGGCTGTAGCCGCTTCAGGGGATTTCTGCTTTTCACGAGGCGCGCGTAAGCGCCTTTTTTCTTTGCTACTTACGCCGTAAACCCTGATTTTTTGGCTCTGAACTATAATCTATAGAACTCCCATGGTGCGTGATGGCTACTACTACGCTGCGGTGCTGCTGCTGGCAGCCATCCTGATCGGTTGGTTGACAACGCCGGCATGGTCAGTCCCATGCATGCTGCTGGCGGCGTTCTTTCTCTGGTTCTTTCGTGATCCCGAGCGGATTATTCCTGACACGCCGGGAGCCGTCGTTTCTCCTGCTGATGGCAAAATCACCGACATTTCTGCGGTCCGCGTGGATGGCAGGCCGCGTACACGCATCACTATCTTTTTGAGTGTTTTCGACGTGCATGTGAACCGCTCTCCCATCGCGGGAACCATCCGCAACGTGCGCTATCAACGCGGAAAATACTTGAATGCGATGAACGAGCTCAGCGCCGATCAGAACGAGCAAAATATCGTTACGCTCGCGGGGGAAGGGCAAACGGTTATCTTCAAGCAAATTGCCGGGTTGCTGGCGCGCAGAATAGTATTCACCAAGAAGATGGGCGACGTTGTACAGCGTGGCGAGCGGGTGGGGATGATCAAGTTCGGATCGCGGACAGACGTGGTGATGGATCCCGCGGCTCGCATTGATGTGAAAAAAGGTGACCGCGTAAAAGGTGGTTCCACAGTGCTGGCTTACTTGCTGCCGGTGCCGGACGATGTCATGGTTTCAGCCAGTGATGCCAGGGAGGCACGCTGATGGACGAAAATGGCCGGATAGCTCCCCCAGTTCCGCGAAGAAGGAAAGAGGACCAGCAGCCCCGGCGCCAGCGCAAAGGCATGTACATCCTGCCGTCGCTGTTCACGACCGCGAATATTGCTGCCGGATACTACGCCATATTGCAGGTTCTGCACGCCACGCCGGCGGAGTACTGGTATTTGGACAATGCCGCCAAGGCGATCGGATTCGCTGTATTGTTTGACGGCCTCGATGGCCGCATCGCGCGCATGACGCACACCAGCAGCGATTTTGGGCGCGAGTTGGACTCGCTTGCCGATGTGATCACCTTCGGTCTTGCTCCTGCGCTGCTGGCCTGGATGTGGGGGTTTCACCTGCTTCCGCAGAACGGCATGCCGCAGTTGCATACGAAGATCATTCAATTTGGCGCCATTGCCAGTTTTCTGTTCCTCATGGCAGGGGCATCACGCCTGGCCCGTTTCAATATTCAGGTGAATCCGCAGCCTTCCAATCCGGGAAGACCCGGTAAGAAGTATTTCGTGGGCATGCCCATACCCGCCGGCGCCGGCGTGATAGCGGCCGTGGTTCATTTCACTGACGGCGAGCCGGTCGCCTCCCCGTGGATCGCTCTGAGTTGGGTCTTGATGGTGATTGCCATCGCTTACTTGATGGTCAGCACCTGGCGCTTCTACAGCTTCAAAGATCCGAATCTGGTGACCCGACAGCCCTTCCGGCTGATCATTCTGATTGCGGCTTTGTTTGCGGGAATCTGGTTCTTCTCCGGGCCGCTGCTGTTCTCTCTGGCATTGCTGTACATGGCCTCGGGCGTGTTCTGGCGGCTGCAGTGGATTTTCCGGCGCCGGGAAGTCCCACCTGCGCCTCCGGCATATAAGGAAGTCTCCCAACCCTCATGAGTACGCCGCCCAAATCGAATCCTAATCCGCACTCTGGCACCCTCACCGCAGGTCTTTACAAGGTGGCGATTGTGGGCGGCACGACGCTGAAAGGCAAAGAAGTCGCCGAGTTGCTCAATGACCGCAACTTTCCCGCCGCCGACATCAAACTGCTGGACGATGACGAGTCGCTCGGCCAACTGGAAAGTATGGGAGATGAGGTCACCTTCATCCAGAGCGTTCGGGCCGAGCAGTTTGAGAATGTGGACTTTACTTTTTTCGCTTCTGATCCGGAGTGTACGCGCAAGAACTGGATTACAGCGCAACACAATGGGGGAGCGATCATCGACTTGTCGTACGCCCTGGAAGACGAGCCCACGGCGCGTATCCGCGCCCCCTGGATCGAGCGGGAACTGGGACAAGCAGTGCCGTCGGAATTGCAGCCCGGTCCGGCGGTGGTTGCTCATCCCGCAGCCGTGGTTTTGGCATTATTGCTGATCCGAGCGAAGAAGGCCGGTACTGTCGAGCGCTTCGTCGCTACGGTTTATGAACCTGCTTCCGAACACGGCCAGCGCGGCATGGACGAGCTGCACCAGCAAACGGTGAACCTGCTTTCCTTTCAGGAACTGCCCAAGGCCGTCTTTGACGTGCAGATTGCCTTTAACATGCTGACCCGCTATGGGGAAGCGTCCAGTCCCAGCCTGGAATCGATTGAACGCCGCGTGCTCAAGCATTTCGAGCACATCGCCGGCTCGGATTCGACGAGCCCCTCATTGCTGCTGATGCAGGCCCCCATCTTCCACGGGCACGCCTTCTCCATCTATGTGGAGATGGAAAAAAGTGTGGCGCTGGGCGACCTTGCGCAGGCTCTGACCGGGGAGCACGTGAGCGTAACGCGTTTGGCTTCCGACGCGCCCAGCAATGTAAATGCGGCCGGGCAGGGTGAGATTCTGCTCTCGGTGGGGCGCGACGCCAATCACGAGAACGGCTACTGGATCTGGGCGGCTTCGGATAATTTGCGCATTGCCGCCCTGACTGCGGTGGAGACGGCAGAAACCATGTTTGGTTCCCGGCCGCGGGGCAAAATTCAATGAGGGCGTTAATTGTGCCTCTGGTGATGGCGCTTTGTCTCGCTGCGAGCGGATGCGGCTATCACACGGCCGGGCACGTTGTCACCGTACCTGACACGGTGCACACGATTGCCATCCCTGCCTTTATCAATCTATCCCCGACCTATCGTATCGAGCAGATGTTAACGGCGGCTGTGATTCACGAATTCAACCTGCGTACCCGATATCACATCGTCTATGATCCCGCCGAGGGAGCGGATGCTGTTTTGCAGGGCACGGTAACGAGTACTAGCGTATTTCCCTCGACTTACGATTCCCAGACCGGTCGCGCTTCGAGCGTTCAAATCGCGGTCAGCATGAGCGTCACGCTCACCGACACGGCAGGGAAAGTTCTGTATCAGAACCCGTCTTATGCGTTCCGCGACAACTATGAGGTTTCGCAGGATCTGAACAGCTTTTTTCAGGAAGATACTCCAGCCCTTCGGCGTCTATCGCGGGAGTTTGCCCGCGGCCTGGTGAGCAACGTCCTGGAGGGATACTGATGCGCGCCTTTGCCCAGGCGGATCGCTTCTTGTCTGATGTGCAGGCGCGCAAGCTGCGTCCGGCCTACGTTTTTGTTGGAGATGAAAGCTTCTTCCGCAGACGCTGCCGGGAGGCCATTCTGGAACACCTCGTTCCCGCCGAACTGCGTGATTTCAGCGTTTTTGAATTTGAACTGGGCGAGACGGAGCTGGCCGAAGTACTCGATCGCGCCCGCACGCCTTCGTTGATGGCCCCCTTTCAAGTGTTCTTTGTCCGCGGCGTCAAGGCGCTGTTCGGGCGCGGTTCGAATGAAGACAAGCTGGCGGCTATTGAGCAGTACTGCAAAGATCCCAATCCAGACGCGCTCCTGATTTTTGTCGCCGACCACATCAGCATTCCCGCCGACGTCCGCAGGATGGAGATGACTGACAAAGAGCGCTACCAGCGCATTCGGGAAACCATGGGCCAGTATTGCGGGATTGTCGAGCTGTCCCGGGTGGAGGAAGGCGAGGCAGTGCGCTGGTTGTCGGATTACTGCAATACGCGCGCGGTAAGAATCGATGCTGACGCTGCCCGCGAGCTTGTGGACGCACTAGGCGGCGACATGATGATGATCTCCAACGAATTGGAGAAGCTGATTCTGTACGTTGCGGAGAAGAAACGGATCACACTCGGCGATGTCGAGACCATGGTTCTGGCGGCGAAGCAGCGCAGCCTCTATGAGCTGACAGATGCTATCTCAGCCAAAGACCGGGTCCGCGCGCTCGAAATGCTGGATGCCATTCTTTCTACCGGAGAGGGCGACGAGGCCGCCATCGGTCACCTGTACATGCTGGCCAAAACGTTTCGCCAGATGCTCATCATCAGCGAGCGAAACGTGCGCGATACGCGGATGTTGTGGGCTGCGCTCTGGCAGGGATTCCGCGTTCCGCCCTTTGCCGCGGAAGACATCATCAAGCAGGCGCGACGCTACAAATCCAAGCGCGAGCTGACCCGAGCCATCCGTCTGATTGCCAAAACCGACCTCGCGCTGCGTTCCAATCCTCCCAGCAAGCGCATGGTCCTGGAAAAGCTGGTGCTCGACCTCACCTCCGAGCCCAAACCAGAAATAGCAGGCTGGCAGCAGGAAGAGCTGCCGGTGTGAACACGGCACTTGGCCACTACTGCTTCGCCAATCTGGTGGCCGAAGTTGTGGGCAGGTAGCTCGAGCATGTGGAAGTGAACAGGTGCTCCCCGCAGCGCGCTCTGCCGGGGCGAAGTGAATAGAATTATCAGGAATGTAGCCCGCGAAGCGGGCGGAATCCATTAGCCCAGCGCGTAAGCGCTGGGATACGCCAGGGAACAGCGTTCAAGCCCCAAAGGGGGCGACACTCCTTCGCCCGGGTATTTCGCCGGTGGCAGCTCATCCTTGGGAACGAGTAGCATTGTCTACATGTCCCGCAATGCCGTTCTTCTCTGTCCCCCGACCTATTTTGAGGTCCGCGACCGGAAGAATCCGTACATGCGGGCTCCGATCGATCGCGAAAAAGCCCAGCGCCAGTGGGAGGAGTTGCGCCTGGCCCTGGAAGAGGCCGGACTGCAGGTGGAAACTATCGAGCCTGTTCGCGATCTGGAAGACATGGTGTTTTCCGCGAACCCTGTCTTTGTTGGCCATCCGGCGCGGAGCACGAAATTCATTGTGCCCGGTGAGATGAAGCATCCCTCGCGCCAGCGTGAAGTTCCGCACTACGTTGATTGGTTTCGTAAACGGAACTACAAGATCATGGCGCTGGATCTTCGCGGAGAGTGCCTGGAAGGCCACGGCGACCTGCTCTGGCATCCGGATGGTTCCAGGATTTGGGCGGGATACGGTTTTCGCTCAACCCGGGGTGGGATCGAAAAGTTTTCTGCCGCCATGAAGGAACTTGCCATTCCGGTCACTCCTCTCCAGTTGGTTGACGAATATTGCTATCACCTCGATGCCGCTCTTTCTCCGCTCAATGCGGAGGCGGCGATCTACTATCCGGGAGCCTTCGCGCCTGTGGCCCGCGAGCAGTTGCGCCAGGGCTGGAAACGGCTGTACGAGCTAAGCCGCGAGGATACGACCAGGTTTCTGTGTAACGGAATCGTAGCTGGCAGTTGCTATATCGCTCCCCACCTGACCAAGGACCTCGCTCAAGCGCTGCAGCAGGAAGGACTCACCCCGGTCGTGGTCGATGTATCAGAGTTCGAGAAATCCGGCGGCGGACCCTTCTGCATGAAGAACTTTCTGTAAGGTTTCCAACCGACGGCGCGAACCGTTCTTCCCGATACTCCCCGCAACCTGAGGCGACTCCATTGCCCCTCTCTGGCATTGGGGGTAAGATGCGTGGCTACAGGCGCTGGGGCGTGGTCGCACATCGGCCCCGTGCCCGCAGTGTCGCCTGGCTTCCCCATGACCGAGCAGGGTACGGCAGCTACAGGTTCAGTTACGTCGAGTTCTCTCACCGGCCGAATCGTAGGACGGTTCGTAATCGGAGAGCGTCTCGGAAAAGGCGGAATGGGGGAAGTGTACCGCGCCGAAGATACGCGCCTGAAGCGCACCGTCGCGCTGAAACGACTGGCGCCATCCCTGCGCTCCGATCCTGTCTACCGCCACCGTTTCCAGGAAGAAGCCGAGCGCGCCTCCCGCTTTGCCGATTCCCATGTCGCCGCAATTCACGACGTCCTTGATGAGAAGGAAGAGACCCTGCTGGTCATGGAATACGTGGAGGGGACGACCCTGCGCCGGCGTCTGAAAGAGCCCATGAGCCTCGACGAGTTTCTGAAGATCGCCATTCAGTGCGCCGAGGCCCTGGTTGCCGCCGACCGTGTCGGCATCGTCCACTGCGACATCAAGCCGGAAAACATCATGCTCAGCACTTCCGGAAACGTGAAAATCCTGGATTTCGGCGTCGCCAAGTTCCTGCCCCGCTCCGACCAGAGTTCGACGGTAGATCGCTCCGGAACCATTGGCGGAACACCGGCGTACATGTCTCCCGAAGTGCTTCTGGAGAAAGGCGCGGACGGACGTTCCGATATCTTTTCGCTGGGCCTGGTGCTTTACGAGGCGCTGGCCGGTCATCATCCGTTCCTGTCGGACAGCTACGTGGCCACCACGCACCGGATTCTGCACGAGAAAGCGACGCCCATCCGGGTCTTCAATTCCAGTGTTCCCGAGGAGTTGGACCGGATTGTCGCCCAGGCGATGGCTAAAGATCCCGGGGAACGTTATGCCCACGCCCAAGAGTTACTGGACGATCTGCTGGCCGTACAGGCCGGAGTGACACCGAGCAAATTGCTGCCAAGGCCGCTGGTATGGCGCCGACGTCGCAGCCGCGCGTGGATTGTGGCCGTGGTGGTGGTAGTTATCGCATTGGCCGGTTCTTATGGGTTCTATTGGTGGAAACACCGCCCCCCACCCTTCCAGGAGCGCGGCTGGGCGCTGATAACCGATTTCGACAGCACCGGTGAAGATCCCATCCCAGACAAGGGCGTACGAGAAGGCCTCACCATCGCCCTGCAACAGTCACCCTATGTGAATGTCTACCCCAGAGCCCGAATCTACGAGGCGCTGCAGCGCATGAAGCGCACGGATGTTGGCCGAATCGACGAGACCCTGGGCCGGGAAATCTGCAAACGTGAGAATCTGCAGGTGCTGCTGACGGGCAGCATCGAGCACCTGGGACAGGCGTTCCAGATCACGGTGCGCGGGGAAAACCCGGATACTGGAAACCTGCTGTTCGCCGAAAAACAGCACTTCAATCGTAAAGAGCAGTTCTTCGATGGCGTGGATAGATTGGCGCGGGATGTGCGCCGAGATCTTGGTGAGTCTATGGCGAGAATTGCAAACACCAGTCGTCCACTTGCCAACGTGACCACCAGTTCACTGGATGCGTTGCAATTGTATTCGGAGGCTTCAGATTTAATAGCACGAGGTAAGCTAGACCCAGCTCCGACGTTGCTGCAGGGGGCGCTTCAACTCGACAACAACTTTGCTATGGCTCACCTGTTACTCGGTGACGTAAACGGTCTGATTGGTAATCGCGAACAGGAGATCAAACATCTGCAACTTGCATATGATCTTCGCGCCGAAGTAAGCGACAGGGAACGTCGCCTCATTGAGGGAACATACTACAGTGACATGGGACTTTATGAGCAGGAGGTAGAGAGCCTAAAGGTGCTGGTGAGCTTGTATCCTGACGATGTTCAAGCCCATGACGATTTGGCACTAGCTTATCGGAATACTGGAGATGTACCCCGAGGCATCGAGCAACTGCGTGAAGTAGTCCGTCTAGACCCTTTTTCGGCACGCGGCTATGTTGACCTCGTGCTTTTTTTGGCGCGCGAAAATCAGAATAGAGAAGCGATCTCCGTTTATCAAGACGCTCTGCGCCATGGACTGGATATTCCCGGCTTACATTGGGGAGTAGGTCTGGCACTGTTGGGCGAAGGAAAGGTCGAGGAGGCGAGACAAGAGTTTTTGCGTGTCCAACAGGCGGGGGCATACCAGAGCCTTGGCCGCCTGTATGTCGCTCGGAGTTATATTTATGAAGGAAAGTTCGATACCGCTATTCAGCAGCTAACGGCAAGTAAGGTCGCGGATCAAGCGTCGGGAAACACATATCCGGAACTGATCGATCACTATCTTTTAGCGTCAATTTACCTTAACCAAGATAAACGAGACTTGGCGCGTTCGGAGCTCGGGCTGATCCGAGTAGCCAGTCAAAAGGGCGTGGCGCAAGCCGGCGATTTGATGCGACTTGGTATTCTCTACGCGCGTATGGGAGACATTGACTCAGCAAGAGCCGTACTTCACATATTGGAAACACCGCAGACTACGGAGCCGGTGTCCTTTCGCGATGCTTGCACCCATATGGTTTCGGGAGAAATAAACATTATGCAAGGGCGGATGACCGCAGCCGCGAAGTTGCTAGCATTGGCGAATCAGGAATACTCTATGGCTCCTGTGCATGAAAGCTTGGCACGTCTTCATCAGTTTCAAGGAGACTGGGGCAAAGCGATAGAAGAGTGGCAGCGGGTACTGGATTTACGAGGCGAGATTCTCCAGGACCACTCACCCGCCGACTGGGTCTTGGCCCACTTTGCTATAGCACGCGCTTACTCCAAGACTAACGATTCCGTATCAGCAGAAAAGTACTATCGGGAGTTTTTGGAGATCTGGTCCAAAAGCGACTCCTTAACGATTAAGAAAGAGGCGAGTGATGAATTGCAGCTGCTGAAGTCGAGCAGGGAACGTGGAACCTAGCAGGACCGGCTACGCAACTGACGAGAGGAGAAAAACAAAATGCAGGCGTTATTAGCTACCGGCTGTCCGTTCTGGCCTTGCGGGCTCA
>DASUWH010000060.1:0-5308 GCA_036378535.1 Terriglobales bacterium
ATACCAGTTCACATCAATTTCATACCACGTAAGGCCGTGCCTGGCCGCTTGCGGCGCAGCATGATGATTGTTGTGCCAGCCTTCGCCGAACGTCAGGATCGCTACCCAGAAGCTGTTCGTGGAAGTGTCCCCGGTAAGAAAACGGCGGGAACCCCACATATGTGTCGCGGAATTGACCAGCCAGGTAGCGTGCAGGCCTACAACCGTCCGCAAAAATACTCCCCACAATACGCAGGACCACCCGCCGACACCGTAGAGAACGGCGCCCAGTCCCGCCAGCGGCACCCAGTGGTACTTGCTGATCCACATATAAAACTTTTGCTTCCGGAGGTCAGGAACATAAGGCAGCAACTCGGCCGTGTTTTGGTGCATGGCCTTGCCGGTGATAATCCAGCCCATGTGCGCCCACAAACCGCCGTCATTTGGAGAGTGAGGATCACCCTCTTTGTCGGTATTCTGATGATGGATTCGGTGCGTCGCGACCCACGCAATGGGTCCGCCCTCCAGCGCCATCGTTCCGCAGATGGCCATCCAATACTCCAGCCATCTCGGAGTCTTGTATCCGCGATGGGTTAGCAGCCGGTGGTAACACATGCCGATCCCCATGCTTCCGGTGAGCCACCACAGAAAGATCGCCACCGCCAGATTTTTCCAGCTAAACATGAATAGGGCCGCTACCGCGCCGACGTGAAACGCCAGCATGAAAAGAGTAGTGGTCCAATTCAAGGGTTGCTGAAATGTTCGATCTTCTCGAAGAATACTCATGGTCCCAGGGTCCTCACGAATTACCGTAGCATGGGCTCTTGCGATGCTTTGTAATACTTGTGTAAGGATTGCCGGGCGTGCGCGCAGTTGGCTACGAGGAAAGAAAATCGAATATCCACGCAGAAAAATATAACCTTTCCGCCACTATTTCTGCCGCACCCGAAAACGGCCGCGAAGGTAGGGAAGGGCGCGCGTTACCGTCGCGCCGCTTGCTGCCTGAGCCCATCGCGGCAGTGTGCGCGGCCTTTCCGCCAATAGGTTGGATATGGGCAGCAGCGCGGGGTGACAGTCCGCGATCAGTTTAACGAATGCAGTCAGCGGCACCGCCAGCAGCAATCCAATTCCTCCCCACAGCCAGCTCCAAAACAGCATTCCTACGGTGGCCGCCACTGGGCCAATATTCACGCGCGAACCGATAAATTTAGGTGTCAGCAGATTGGCGGACAAGAGGTGCAGCGCGATTACAGTGAGCGCGATGAGTAAGAACGGGCCCGCGCTGCCGAATTGTAGTGTGGCCGCAAGAAGAGGAACGCCACTAGCCAGCACTACCCCCAAAAACGGAATCAGGTTAAGGAAGCCGCTGGCAATTCCCAATGCGGTCGCTCCGTCCATGCGCAGCGCCGCCAGAACTCCTATCATGACCGCCGCCATTGTCGAGCCAACGATCAGGTTGCCGCCGGTAAATCCGCGCACCATGCGAGTGACGCGCGTTACAAAGTTCGGTACGTCTGTAGCGCTGCCAAACGTGCTGCACAGCCACTCGTAAATGTGGTCCCTGCGAATCAACATAAAAAACATCAGGAATGGGACCACGCCGGCGATTACCATCGCGCCGCCCACTGACCCCACACCTCGAGCCAAATAAGAGGGCCAACTGGGCGGCTGACTGACTCGCACCTCAGGAACCCTCTTCGCCGCCGGGGCAGGATTTAGCTTTCCTGCATTCTCTTGGATTCGTTGTATCCGCTTGGTTACAGGTTCAATTGTCTGCCGGATCTTGCCCGTGTATTCGGGCAGCGCCTCCATGAATGACGCCGCCTTGTTGTAGAACATCCACAGCGCGGCGCTCACTAGCACCACGCCGAAAACAATGACCAGCGTGGCCGAGATCGAGCGGGGTATGTGCATCCTCTCAAGACGCACGACCAGGGGCTCCACAAGAATCGCCAGAAAGCCCGACAAAAGCAGGGTGATCCAAAACGAGCTGGCGTAGAAAAAAAAGGTCACCGCCAAGGCGATGACCACGACCCACAGCAGAGCTGTGATACGGCCCAGCAGTCGCTCGCGGGAGCCGTCATCCCCGTTGTGGTTGTTCATTTGATTTGCCCAACCCGGCGTTAGGACTATTGCGGGCTAAATCTGGCCCATCAGAAGCAGAATGACCAGGATCAGCACGACCAGCCCCAAACCGCCGCTAGGGTAGTACCCCCAGCCTCGGCTATAAGGCCAAGTCGGCAATGCGCCAAGGGCTACGAGAAGCAGAATAACCACCAAGATTGTCAACATAAGTTAGCGCCATCCGTCGAGAAGTAGTGCTTCCTCTAGTCGGTCATTGGGCGCTTCCGGGTCGCAAGTAGCAATCCGTTCAATCGTGTAGCGCAGGGACGGGAACAATGGTCCACACGACGTCGACCGCCCCTTCAGTGGTTTTGTCACGGTTCATTAGGTTTTACGTCATTTAAAATACAGAGAAAATGGTATGTCAATCTAAGGTGTGACCTAATATCAATTACTTGCAAGCACTTGCGGGCTCCTTGGCGTCCGCAAATCTTCTGACGAGGTAACTACCCTGCGTATATTAGTTGCTGATGATCACGATATTATCCGACGGGGGCTCAAACAACTCCTCACCGCGCACCATGGCTGGGATGTGGTAGCCGAGGCCAAGACTGGGCGGGAAGCCGTAACCTTGGCCGAGCAGCTAAAGCCCGACGTGGTGGTGATGGACATTAGTATGCCGGAGCTCAACGGTCTTGAGGCTGCACGGCGCATCCGCAAGAGCCTTCCTAAAACGGAAATCGTTATCTTGACCTTGCACTTCTCCGATCAACTCGTTCGGGATATTGTCGAGGCCGGAGTGCGCGCCTACATCATGAAATCAGATGCCGACCGCGACTTGGTGGCCGCGGTGGAAGCTCTGGGCAACCACCGGTCATTCTTCACTTCACGTGCGGCGGACATGTTGCTCGACGGGTTCTGCAAACAAAATACGGTTCCGGATCACATGGCCATCCTGCGCAGCCGGCTTACTTCGCGCGAGCGCGAAATCGTCCAGCTACTCGCGGAAGGGAAGAGCAGCAAGGAAGTCGCCGTGGCTCTTGGCATTAGCGTAAAGACAGCGGAAACGCATCGCGCCAATATCATGCGCAAGCTGGAATTGCACTCTGTCAGCGAATTGGTCCGTTACGCAGTACGAAATCAGATCATCGAGGCTTGATGGATGGGTTCGGTTCATCTCGTCAGTACCTTTTTGATCCGGCGTTAACAAATTATCCCCCGGTCGTTCCCCCTTCCCATCGACTTTCCAGGAAGGGTGCATGCCAAAGATAATTGTTGTAGATGATCACGCGGTTATCCGTCGCGGCGTTCAAGGAATACTTCGCGCCTATCCTGAATGGGAGCTCTGCGGAGAAGCAGAAAACGGTCAGGAAGCCGTCAGGCTCGCGGAGTCGGTAAAGCCGGAAATTATCATCATGGACGTTTCCATGCCCGGATTGAATGGGTTGGAAGCCACCCGCATTATTCGCAACATTCTCCCGGACACCAAGGTCCTGCTGCTCACATTACATTGCTCGTCGGAGTTGGTGCGCAGTGCTTTCCGAGCCGGTGCCCGCGGTTACGTATTGAAGTCCGATGCCGAAAACGAATTGGTGCGCGCGCTGAACGTCTTGGCCGGCGACGGCACCTATGTGAGCCCGGGCATCGATCAGCACCTGGCCAAGCAGGCCATCCTGGAAGAGTCGCGCCTTCAAATGTGAGCCCCGGCTGCATCCGCGTACCTCTATTTGCCCGCTTTCGTACAGCCGATTCCCTATGGCTCGACGCCGGGGCCCGGCAAGAAAATTCTAACAGGAGGCAACCCTCTGTGAGCAATGGACGCGGCACCATCACGACATTCGTAGCCGGGCTCGGGATTGGCATTGCGGTGGCGCTCCTCTTTGCGCCTCGTTCGGGCCAGGAGACCCGCGAGTGGCTTCTGGACACCGCGGAAAACCGCCTCAAGCGCATTCGCCGGCAAGGACGCCGCTGGGTGTACCAGGCGCAAGATGTTCTTGATCACAGCGAAGATCGCGTGCGAAAGGTCCTTCGGACTAGCAAGAATGCCCTCGATTCCGTCGCTGCCCGCCTCGACTAACGCGGGCCAATTAATCGCATCGGCGGTGGATCCGGCGGCATTGGTGGCAAATCCGGGTTGGGGCGCGGCGCGTTCGGTGCATTTGGATCGCGCGGCGGAATTTCGGGCTGCGGGGGTTGGGGAACTGGTGCCTCCGGCTTTGGAGGCGTCGGTGAGGGGTTTGGAATTTCGCTAGTTGGCATTAATTACCGGCACACGCGGCTGTAGCGCGTTCCTTTCCGTTTCAGCGTTGTCGATATCGCGGCACCGAGGAATCAGCAAGACCCGGTAGACGCGGCGAGTTATGACCGGGCCTCCTCCTCGGTCAATGGAACGGCAGGCAGTCTTACCGCACGTTCTCCTGCCCGCTCAGGGCTACGCCTGATTGAGCAAACCCCGCTGTCGGCACACTCTGGTGTCCCCGGGCTCGCCACAGGCTAGTGCCCCGGTTGTTTGCAAGGGGAGGCAAAGGAGAGACATGAAAGCGAGAAGATTGCATAGTTTGGTGTTCCCGCTGCTCGTCGCCGGAATGCTGTCAGGATGCTCCGCCAATCAGTCCCCAGACGTCACCGATAACATCCGCAAGTCCCTGGACCAGGCCGGATTTAAGGATGTGAGCGTCAGCGAAGACCGCGAAAAAGGAGTCGTGACCCTCACCGGCAACGTTCCCACCGACTCCGACAAACAACAAGCAGAGTCCATTGCCAAGTCAAACGCCGGCAGTATCGTTGTCGCGGACCAAATCTCGGTACGTCCGCCGGGAAATGAAAGCGAGGCCAAGGCGGTCGATTCCGACCTCGATAAAGCCATCGAAAAGAACCTCGACGCCACGCTGGTCAAGCACCGCCTTAAGAAGAACGTGAAGTACGACGTAAAGAATGGCGTGGTCACTCTCACGGGGGACGTCCCCTCGCAGACCAAACGCGAGCAGGTCGAAAAACTAGTCGCCTCGGTGCCCAACGTAAAACAAGTGGTCAACGAACTCGAAGTCAAGGGCCAGAAGGCCAGCTCGACCAGCTGACCGCCGAGCTTACGTACGGCAAAAAAAGCCAGTTTGGACGCTGTCTTCCAAACTGGCTTTCGTTTTCTCGATTAGATCTCAACGGCGAAAAACGCTAGACCACCGGGCAAATGCGGGGAAACCGGGGCGAGTTGGCGGGTTTCTGTAAATGCCACGAGAACGGCTAACAGGTTTTAAGATATCGATCG
>DASUWH010000061.1:0-2038 GCA_036378535.1 Terriglobales bacterium
CGAGGCCGAGCTGCTGCCCGTTGGCTACTTCCATGTCGTCTACACGGTGCCGGCGCCGATCGCCGATATCGCCTACCAGAACAAACGGGCGATCTACGATCTGCTCATGAAGGCCGCGGCCGAGACCACGCTCACGATCGCCGCCGATCCCCGGCATCTGGGTGCCCGCATCGGCATCACGGCAGTGCTGCACACCTGGGGCTCCGCCCTCACGCAGAACCCTCACTCATGATGCCTGGCATTATCATCTCCTTGATTTTCAGTGAACAAGGCAAGCTGGTCCTCCGCACAACCCCACTGCAAAATTAGCTTGCCAGTGCGGTGAAGGCGGTCAATAATCCAGCGAATGGGTTCGGCATCCAAATCACTGCGGCGAATTTCCCAAGGTGCACGAGAAGTTACTTGTTCGCACTTTAACAGACCGGCCTCCACCAGCCGTTCGATCGTGCGGTGACTAACGCCAGATATTCGCGCAGCTTGGCTCAAACTAACTCTCTCCGGATCAGGCAGAGCTCGTCTTTGACCGGCAATGGAATGGTTGCGCCTGGCCGTCGCCACGCGAGTCTGATTCCATCGCTTCGCTTTGCCCGTAGAATAGCCGCGTCGGTTCAACACCGAGGCAATCTGGTCATCACCGTAGCGAACAGCCATACGACGAATGATCTCCAGCGCCTCCATAGGCGTGCCAGTTTCCGTTGCGGAACGCGGGCGCCCCATCGCGAGTTGCGTATGAGCACCTCCCTTCCAATGAATTACCAACTCAAGGGTCTTTTTGTCCGGGTCAGTGCGCACGATGATATCTTCGATGGCTGTGCGGAAGATCCTCTTCTTGAGTGTCGGAGGACAGTGGTCAGTCTGCCAGACTCCAGCAAAGTGATCGCCCATCGAACGTATTCTGATTTCCTCTTCAGGCGATAACGAGTAGCGCTGGGCATCAAGACTGGAAAGCCGTTGCTTGACTGCCCCGATTTCTTCCAGCTTTTCGTTCCACCGCCGTTCCAACTCGCTGGCTGCAAGTCGATTCCGGGCATCCGCCGCGTCGTACTGTTCGAAGGCCTTCTTTGCCTCATACACCAGTTGCTCGAGCTTGCGGGACAGGGCGGCACGTTGAGCGGCGCCGCCGGCGCTCAGTTCTTCCAGCGCTCGCAGACTGGCTTCCACCCCCAAAGGCGCGATCACCTTTAGTAGTTCTTGTCCTACCCGGCGGTCTACCGAGCTGCCGCCAAAACCGATGCAATACTGCCCGCCACCATCATAGTCGCCCTTACAAAGGTAGCGTGCATTGGTGCCGCGACCACCCCAATACCGTACATGCAGCTTGCGCCCACAATGTCCGCAGCGGAGGAGCCCGACCAGAAGACCCTGGCCGGCGCGAATCGCCGCCACCGATTCGTCCCCCTCCCAGTTTACGGAATTACGCCGCATCATTCGTCGGTTCTCTTCGTATGTGGCCCACTCAATATAACCTACATGATGATCGCGGATGAAGACGCGGCACTCTTCGGCGGGGCGCATCGCGCTCTGACGTTTCTCAAGCCGACCGTCCACCAACAAGGTGGTTACCGGACGCCGTCCCCAAACGTAGGCACCAGCATAGAAGGGATTGCGCAAAATATCGCGGATCAGGCTCTGCGACGGAATCTTCCAGACCAGCCGTGTTCCCTGAATGGGGTTGGCCGGCAGCTCCACGTCGTGATCACAGAACCATTGGAATGTCTGACGCACGCTCCACAGTTCTCGAAACTTGGCGAACACGAGTTGAATCGCTTCGCAGACCCGTCGGTCGGGATGAAACGCAATCTTACCCACGGGGTCTCGGGCATACCCAATCGGGAGTCGTTTGAACAGTTCGCCGCGGCGCGCTTTAGACTCCTGCCCCGCCAGCAATCGCTGGCGTATGACCTTGAGTTCCACGACGCTGAGCGTTCCTTTGATGCCCAGCACCAATTGATCGTCGAGATAATTCAAATCGTAGACCTGTTGCTCGTCAGCGATAAGCGTTCCAAAGATCTGACAAACCTCCAGCAGCCGACACCAG
>DASUWH010000062.1:0-6460 GCA_036378535.1 Terriglobales bacterium
GCGCCATAGGCTTCCAGGGCGAGTTCGACGATGTCGACCGCTCGCACCACCCCGGCACAGAAGCCCCGGGGGCGTACTCTCAGCAAAACTTTGCCATTGTCTGTCTGCATCATCATCCTAATGAGCGGTTTCCGAAGACTCTATCATACCTCACTCGACTCGCAGGCGCATCGTCTTTGCCGAGCGTAATGTGGCTGACCGCAGGCTGGTGAAGCTGTCCTTCGAGCGAGAATACGCTGTTGGTACTTCCACGTACCCAAATCCAGACCCGGACCGGAATTAGGACATATTTTGGCTCCGTTGTTTACCCTACAACGTGGGTGGTATGTCCCCGGCAAGTGGGTGATGCTACCTTCCTCCGCGGGAACCCCGGGAGATAGCGTGCCCAAGCGCATCATGATAGCGGACGATGGCGAAGAGGTCCGACAGGTGATGCGGGCCGTTTTTGAAGCTCGTACGGAGTATCAGATCTGCGGTGAGGCATCCAACGGTGCAGAGGCAGTCGAGAAGGCATTGGAACTGAAACCGGACCTGCTGCTCCTTGATGTTGCTATGCCTATGCTAAATGGTGTGGAGGTGGCCTCGGTGTTGGCTGGCTCCCTGCCCCAAATGCCCATCGTCCTTTACACTATGTACAACGAAATGCTGGGGTTATCGCTCGCATCGGCCGTCGGTGCCAAGGCCGTCATCTCCAAGGCTGACGGAATAAGCAAGCTTCTCGAGTGCGTCAAGAACCTGCTCGAGCCGAAAGCGGTGCCTAATCCTGAAGGACTCCCGTCCACCGCCTCGACAGCGCCCTCAGTCGACCCGCCGCCAACTCCGACAAAATAGGCTCTTCCGGATACGTCGGTGCTACCCTCCGTGAATCAAATGGAATCTGCGTAGGGGTCGACGACGCTCAGCGCTGTTTTAAGAGGTCGTGTAAAAGCTGGTGCATGCGCTGCACGGCATCAAACAGTTTGTCCACGCCCGGTGTCTCTCGCGTGACTTCTTGCGTCATGAGATCGGACACGATAGCGTTTCCTAGCTGCGCCGCCCGGCGAATACGCTCGGTGGTCAGCAGGGGAAGCAGTGTCTGGGGATCATGATGGGCGATTTGGCGCTCCTGCCATTCCTGGACCGCCCAGGCCGTTTTGCGCACATGATCGACCGCATCGCGGAAATCCATCAGGATTCGTTGGTCTATCCCTCCCGTGCGGATGGCATGCTCGAGGCGCAGAAGCTCCGCGCTGGTCTTTTTAAGCTGGAAATTAACGCCCCAGAAAGTCTCGCTCGGAGTTAGCAGTTCGACGGCTACCCCGGCCACGCGGCCGTCTTTCCGGCGGATGGCCACTACGCGGGCGCGACAGTTTTCCCCGGAAATCAGGTTGGTCAATTCGAGCTGGCTTCCCACACCGGGGAAGTTCGGCATATCGAGAAGGCCGCCCTGAGCATTCACCTCGCGAGCTTGCGCATTCTCAGTGACAATTCGACCGCTGGCATCTTGCCATTTCGCCTGTACTGGAACGATTACGGGAAACCGGCTGCCACGACGCTGGTCGGCTGTTTGTGTAGGCGGCGCTGCGGCAATTTCTTCCACTGGGATATCCACCAGGAAGTCTAGTTGGTGCATTCCACTTGGAAAAGTGATTACCGTCGGATAAGTGCTCGACTGATTACTAGCCTCGCCGCTTCGCAGCTGAGCCAGCGATGCCGTGGGGCGGCTCCGGGGAGTTGACGGTGGCGCTGCCTAATCCACGACAATCACCAGGATGCGGACGCTGGGATAGCGCAAGTCGTATAGATAATAGCCGTCATCCATATAGTCGATGTAAAAGTCGTCGTCGTAGCCCCAGTCGCTGGGCCAGGCTTCGGTGTATTCAAACCAATAGCCGCCATACTGGAACCGCTGATCTCCGCCGCCCCCTCCGCCCCCGCCGCGCTGCACATGGAACGTGTGTTCACGGCCGAAGCTGGTCCTGAATCGATCATCGGGAATATGCCCCCCGCGCCCGCCTCGGCTGGACCGCTGACCGCGCTCTTGGGTTTGCACACGGTTGCGGTCATCTTGTTGTTGCTGATTGCGTTCTTCACGCCGTCCGCGATCGGGATCCTGCCGGTCCCGATCTTGCTCTCGCGCACGGTCATGATCCTGATCCCGGCGCTCTTGATCTTGCCGCTGCGCTCGATCGCGATCTTGTTGGTCGCGGTCTCTCCCCTGCTGCTTGGGATCCTCCGGCCGTCCCCGATCGGGTTGGCGATTGTCGGGTTGCTGGCGATCTCGATCCTTGTCTTTTTCCCGGTCAGGCTTGTCCTGCCTGTTCGGCTGATCCTGTTTCCGTGGCTCTTCCTTCGGAGCCGGTTTGTCCTTGTCCCGATCATCCTGGCTTTGCATCGCGAAAGCGGAGGTCCCGAGAAGCAAAGACAGGGTTGTGGTGCTTATCAACCGTTTCATTTTGTTTAGCCTCCAGAGTTTGCGTTTGCCCGCACTCATCTCTAGCCGGACACGTTCGAGGGACGCGGGGCGGGCAGGGCAGCGGCAGGCAGGTGCAAATAGGATGCGGGAGGCGCGAATATGAACGCAGGCTACATGCTCCCGCGGTGGGAACTAGGCGGAATTCCCATCGCTTGCTGACCGGCGAACTATGGAGTATAAGCGTAGCCATCGAGGGGCTTCCTGACCCTTCTCCAACTCTCGAAGCCCCTTGTTATCAACAAAAAGTTATCAACAAAAATTACATGCGGCCAAGCAGCCCCGCGCGCAGACCCGGCATGTAGAAGGAGGCGCGATGTTTGAAGCAGCGCAAGAGCAGAAGCAATCGAGCTCCAACCGGATGTTGGTGGCGATTTTTGTTATTGTCGCGGCGGCCGCCGTCGGCGGCGTGCTCTATACAATGTCGAAAGGCGGCAGCAAGCCTGTCCCCCCGGTCCGCGCTGAGGCTGCCGCGCCTTCCGCAGCGGGCAAGGCAGACCCCGTCCACGATCTCAAGATTCTGAGCGCCAGGATGGAAAAAGATCGTTCCGGCACAACGGCCGTCTGGCTCGTGGATATGGACAATAAATCCACGGCCTACACTTACAGCAGCATTCAATACGAAACCACCTATGTTGGTCCCGACAATGCCGCGTTGCTGGTGAATAAAGGAACGATTCCCTTCAACCTTGCGCCCGGGGAAGAGCGCAACGCCCAGATTCGTGATGTGCTCTATCCAGCCGGAACGTCCTGGTACAAATTCCGCATCATCGGAGCCACTCCAAGCGTCCAGTAGCGGCGGAGCAAACGCTCCGGAAGCAAAGCGAACCGGCTTCCCGCCTCACGGTGAGAAGCCGGTCTTTCCTGTCGATCATTTCTGCGAACTTTAATCTTCCGCGTTCACGGAGCCGTGCTGCACGCGTGGTAATGATTCGAATACTCGGGCTGAATTGCATACGACTTGCCCGAGATCGAAAAAGCGGCGTAGCTCCCAAATGGATTTTCGCAGATATCCCCGATCTCGGCGCCGTATTCCGGCAGCGAATTCCGGCCGAACCATGCGTCGCCGTCCGGGTCTGTGATTGTCTCAATCAATTCGTGCGACAACGTACTGCTGGTCGAATCCACCAGCGGGCCGTTGGGACTGGTCTGCGCTACCGAGCATCCTGGCACATTCTGATATGGCTCGACCGTATAAAGGACGCGCCCAATATCCTTAAAGTTTACGCCCCCGTGGTAAGCGCAAAACTTGAACGTTGCATTGTTGTCCGGTGAATAGCAGATGCTTGTGGAGGTGCAAACGTCCACGCCGCTGGGCAAGAAGATATGGTAAACGTGTCCATAACCTGAGCCGTGCGCATGGGCCGCGGTGTGTACCAGCTGCAGGATATTGGAGGACGTCAATTTCGCGGGAAGCGCCGCAGTGATCGAAGTTGCGGTGCCCACCGTATAGCGATTGGTGCCGGTGTTTCCCACATACTGGTCCACCAGGTGAATGAAGGTGCTGGTCGCCAGGCGCGTAAGGAAGTTCGCCGGAGTCGCCCAGCAACTCGCGGCGCAGTTTACATAAACATTATTGGACTGCACCGTTGTTAATACCGTTCCATGATTTGGGTTGCTCAGATCCGCGGGATAGAATCCCGGGGAAGGCACTCCCGGCACGGTAGTGAACGTTGAACTCAGTGAAGTCGGCAGGTTTTCCGGCGACTGCTCCGGCACACTCCCCCGATTCACTTCCGCATCTTCGTAACGTCCGCGCAAAGCAGCTCGCGAGCGCAGCGGATGGAGATGTACATTGTGCGCCGCTATATCTTCCGCGGCGATCTCGTCATTGGCGGTGATTTGTAGGGACTCGACCGCTTCCTGCGTCGCCGGAGATTCATTCTGAGCCGCCATTGTTAAAAACTTCTGTGATCCCGCCAGAAAAGTTGCAAATGCAAGCGCAACAAAAATGCGCATGCGCGAATCGCGATACAACTTCATTTGTGTTTAGCCCCTTTGGATTGGACTTTGCGATGCTGGCTGGGAAGAACTAAGGCCGGAGAAGTCCAGTGTTTCCCGCGCCGCCCTTCCCTGTCAATGAAAAACCCTAGAAAAAATTGGTAGGAAACCCTACTTTGGCGTACAGTAGACCCTGCATTCGAGCCGGATTCACGAGTGGGTAGTGGTAACTTTCTTGCGTTTACAGTAAGATTTGGGCAATGGTTCCGGTAGCCCCGCTGCCGCGCCAGGTAATTCCGCGAAGTGTCCAGCCCGCTTCTGCCCGGCCCAATGTAAATGAACGTGCCAACAGGAACTCAGCTCAAATTCGAATGGAGGAATACCCCATGAAGCGGGTTATCGAAATAACGATCGTGGCCAGCGTGGTGTTGTTCTTGGGAGGCTGCGCGACAAAGAAGTATGTCGCCAAGCAGACCGATCCCATCACCGCGAAGGTCGCCGAAGTGGAAAAGCAGGCGCAGAACACCCAGAAGCAGTTGGAGAGCGACGAGCCAAAGATTAGCGCAGCCGCCGAAAAAGCGGACTCTGCCGATGCCCGCGCTGGTGATGCCCTCGGGCGTGCGGACGCAGCGTCCAAGAAGACCGATCAGGTCAAGTCCGATCTCACCAATCAATTTCACAACGAGCTGAATGAGCGCATCGCCAACATTGATGATTACAAGCCCGCGGGCGATGTCGTGGTGCTCTTTAAGTTCAATTCCGCCAAACTAACCGATGACGCCAAGCAGCAGCTGGACCAACTTAGCAGCTCGAAAGTCGGATCCATGAAGCGCTACTTCGTAGCCATTCAAGGCTTCACCGACAAGACCGGCACCCCTGAATACAATCTCGACCTCAGCCGTCGCCGCGCCCAAGCCGTTCAAACCTATCTGGTGGCGCAGCACAATGTGCCCGTGTACCGCGTCCAGATCGTGGGACTCGGCAAGGAAAAGCCGGTGAACGATGAGAAGACGCGAGATGACCGGCAAAAGAACCGTCGCGTTGAAGTAACCATCTTCAGCGCGGACAGCAGCCAAGGCGCCGCGGCGCAGACCCCTGGCTCCGCTCAGTAAAAGCGACCCGTACATCTATTGTCGACCAGCCTGCGCCCACCCGCAGAGGGCGCAGGTGTCTCTCAGTTCCCGCCTTACCGTGAGCGGGGAGTGCAACATCGCCATTGCGCAAAGCAACGTCCGCCGCCCCGCACCACGCATGGAAGCGACGTTCCACCGTTCGAGAACTTTAGGCGATAAATAGGCTCTTGTTCTCCTGGAGCCTTTCCTGATTCATTAGCGGTGCGAGAAGGCACGAACAGCGGTACGCGACCGCTCCCATTTTGGTCCTCGCTACCGTGCCCTCCCTCCAATATTCCCGAACTGATACTTTCCTTTCTGTCTCACTTGATGTATATACTGAGTTGTGAACAAATTCGCAGATTCCTAAATTGGTAATGGGAATGCTACGAATTCAGCTCAAGCAATCTTTCTGAGCCAACTCAATGACTGACGAAGCGGTCGCTCTACGACAAGCGGTCACGATGAATATCCTCATCGTGGACGACGAACCTACCATTCGGGAGACCTGCGCCGAGGTCGCCAGGCAGAGTGGTATGAAAGCAATTACGGTGGCCAGCGCCGAGGAGGCCCTGGACGTATTGGAAAACTCGGCCGTGGATATTGTCCTGACCGACTTGATTCTGCAGCAAAGCAGCGGGTTGGAGCTTCTAAAGCGTGTTCATGATACCAGCCCGCTGCTGCCGGTGATCGTTTTGACCCAATATGGAACGATCGATTCGGCCGTCGCCGCGACTCGCTTGGGTGCTGTCGACTATGTGACCAAACCGTTTCGCATCGAGGAATTGCGTTCGCGGCTGGAACGCGCGGCGCGCGCCGTCGAGTTGCAGCAGGAAAATCAGCTCTTGCGCGAGCAGTTGCGCACCCGGCCGGGCTTCGGCGGGTTGATCGGCGTCTCGGAGCGCATGCAGCGCGTCTACAAAATCGTCCAGAAAGTCACTCTTCACGAATATCC
>DASUWH010000063.1:0-10098 GCA_036378535.1 Terriglobales bacterium
TCTGTACTTCTATCGCCAACTCCAACGTGGGGCATACCCGATGGAAGCTGATTCAATCGGGCTTCCAATTATGGGAATAACAATGTGGGTGATCGCGCTACTTGTGCCCCTCAATTTCACTTGGTGGTGGCTGCTGAGGCGATATCCCGGAAGCGTTCCCCTGTCATCGTCCAACAACGAGATCGCCGCGCACACCAAAATCATCGGCGCAATCGGCGTAATCTTCGCCAGTGTTTGGGGAGTAGCGGGTGTCCTCGCGGCAGTAGAGAACGCATGGGAAATCACGCCTGTTTTTTCGTTTGGTCTTACATCACACTCGCCATGCGGGCTGCGTACATCACCGCGGGACCTCAAGCCTGACTGCCCATTGCCGTAATTGGTGTAACATCCTGATAACGCTCAAAATCCTTCAATTTGGGGGCTGGCGCAGAGACTTTGATAAGTAAGAGTCTTAGCTCTGCTGACTCCTGACTACCGACTTCTGACTACTCAGTTAAAATCTGGGCGGCATTTCGGCAGTACCAAACACATACTCGTTGAGCGGGCCGAAGCGCTTTTTTTCGGAATAGAGTTGCCAGCGCCGCCAGACGATGCGCAGGCTTGCCATGACGGGAATCGAAAGATAGACACCCAGCACGCCGGCGATTTCTCCTCCGGCGAGAACCCCGAAAATCGCTGCCAGCGGGTGAAGTTCCATTTTCTCGCCCATAACCCGTGGCGAGACTACGTAATCCTGTATCAGTCTCCAGATTCCCAGAAAGAGCACCAGGATCACCCAATGGGAGTAACTCATCAGCACGGCAACGCCGACCATGACCAATCCGGCCATGAGCGGGCCGACTACGGGAACAAATTCCATGATGCCGCCGGCTGTGCCTAGCACCAGCGCATAGGGTACCCGCAGCAATCCCAGCACGCTCAGATATACGACCAGCGACAGCGCCGCCAGAATAATCTGCGCGCGGATAAAGTGGGCGAGCATGTAATTCATGTCGGCGATGACGCCCTCCATGAACTCCCGCTGTGGCTTGCTGCGAACAAAAGAAACGAATACACCAGTGAAGGAGCGGCCGTCTTTCAGGAAAAATGCGGCCAGAATTGGAACCAGAATGAATAGCCAGATTTTTTGTGCCGCTTCGGCGATGCGGATTCCGGCCCTTTGCGCCAGCTTGTTGATTTCCTCGCTGTGGGTTACCAGGAAATTGCGCAACATGTCCTGGGTGGTTTTGCTCCATCCGCGATCCATCCCGATCTGATTGGCAATCTCCCCGGAGCTGACTCGCGATAACAGCTGCGGCAAGGAAGCGCTCAGTTTCCCGCCTTCCCGGGTCACACGTGGTCCCACGGAGAACAAGAAGACTGCGATGAGCACGACCAGGAGGGCGTAGATAATGGCGATGGCACGTCCCCGGCCTTTGACGAGCCGCTCCAAGTGCGACACCAGGGGATCAATCAGGTAGGCGAAGAAGATGGCGAAGAGAAACGCCATCAGGGTTTCGCGGGCGACGTAAAGAAACCCGAGCCCCAGCGCAAACAGCAGCAGCGTGAATACCACGCGAGCCGTTCGTGAGTCGATGAAGGCTAACAAGATCGCATCCTGGCTGCTCGAGGGCGAAAGCCCCGTTTCCTCTCTAACCGCTCATATGGCCCTAAAAAAGGCGACTCGCAATGCATCAAAGACTCGCAATGTATCAAAGAAGTAAGGTCCCTCAGGCGCCAAAGCGCGGAAGTATTCTCAACGGCTTAGCGGCACCCTTCGACTACGCTCAGGGCAGGCTAGTAAACTCGTGCCTTTCCCGATTTTACTTACTTGGTTCTTACGCGGCCTGTGAAGCCGTGCGTTTCCCAAAATGATTTATGACACAGCTTCGACTACTGACGATTGACTTCTGACTTCTGACTACTGACCCTAATCCCTCACCACTTCGGTCTTATCGTTTCCAATGGCGATTTTTATTACTTTGAAATGGTCCTGGTCATCCAACCAGAGACTCCATTTATTGTCTTCGAATTTAAGGTCGAAGCGCGACAATTCCCGTTCTTTCCCGGCGAATTGAATTTTCTCCCGGCCGACCGGTTCCAAGGTTACGCGCAGCGAAGCTCGATCCTGAGGCACAACTACTCCAAAGGAAATTGGTCCGGAAACACATTGGAACTTGCCCGCATCCTGCTTGCAATTCTGTGCCAGATAGCGCCAGGCCAGCAGTTCGCGATGCACAAAGAAGTTATTGTCGAGCACCACGGTGGACGAGGGCAGCAGGAAGGGCTGTTCGATCGGCTTTTCTCCCGCTTTCACCGTGAGGCGCTCGATCAGAAACTGGTCATTGGGCAGCAGTTCCAGATCCATCTTGTCGGGACTCAGCTCGTGCCACTCATAGCGCACCAGTTCCCCCTTCGAAGTCAACTGCATTTGGGAATTCTGGCTGGCTTTGTCGCTCGCTCCCTCTTCCCGCAGTTGAGAATCGATGGTGCTGCCAGCGGGCGTTTGTTGAATGGTGAAACGCTCGGTGGCCACGCGCTGGCCATTCACATAGATGCCGAAGGACCCGAGATCCACAGTCTGACCCGATTGCTTGGCCGCGCCCACCGAGACGATTCCCGTGGCGAGCAGAATCAGGGCGCAAGCTGCTGGAATTCTGAGTTTCACGCTATCTCTCCTTTGAGAGATTTGTTTGTAACCATGAGGCGATTTCTGCGGCTACCCATTCGGCATGCTTTCCGCTGGTGTCGATGGTGGCCGCTGCTTCCATATAGAGGCTTCGTCGGCCTTCGTACAATTGCCGAAACTGGTTCTTGTCCTTCGCCAGGGGACGCTCTGGTTCTGTTGATCGGCAGCGTTCCCAAAGATCTTCAACCGGCGCGTCGAGAAAAATTGCCGGCACGCCGGAATCCTGCAGAATACGGCGATTTTCCGGTTGCACGAAGGTGCCGCCGCCGAGAGCGGCTACCGTCGGACGGGAAGCCATCTCGCCTACTAACTCTAGCAGCGACTCACGCTCAATCTGGCGAAAACGCGCTTCGCCGTGGTTACCAAAGATTTCCGGGATGGTGCGACCTTCGCGGGCGTGGATACGGCTATCCAGGTCCTCGAACCGCCAGCCCAGAAGGCGGCTCAGGATCTCGCCCACCGTGGTTTTCCCGCACCCCATGAAGCCAACCAGGAATACGCCCCTATAAAGGCTAGAGTTCCGCGATGTTGGGAGTTGGATCATCGAGGGTTCAGGACAGGAATACACCATTCCCCAATGGGTTCCAAGATTGTCTAAAGAAGTCAGCGTTTTTTGAGGCGAATTTTACCACTGAAGGTGCGGATAATGACCGAGGAGGCAGCCTTGCCCGCAGTGCCCACGAAGGAACGTCCACGCTGGAAAGTGCTGGGGCTGGCTTGAGCGCGGTCCGTCAAGGGAAAGTCGTTGACCACGTCACCGCGTACGGACCTGGCGCTGACATCGAAAGAAGCGTAGGCGGGCACCACGGCTTCGATATCGCCGGTATGGCTCGTCAACTTGTAGTTCCCGGTATAGCCGAAGTCACCGCTGTAGTTGATCCTGCCCTTGGCCGAGGTCACTTCCACAAATGGTCCCGTGACCGAGTTCATGGTGACATCGCCGCCGACCGAGCTGATCTCAATGTGGCCGTTATTGATATTGGTAAGCGTGACTGGCCCGGTGAGCGTGTTGACATGCACATGGCCGCCGGCCAGATCGCGCAGATCGACCACCGCGGTGTCACATTCGACGGTTACGTCGCCTTCGAGTTGCTCGGCATGGATGGGGCCGTCAAAGGAATGCAAGGTGATGGCGCTGTCGGAAGGAACCTCGACCTCGTAGTCCACGCGACCCGTGCTGGCCGTGGCGCCCTCCAGCAGTCGTGACTTGATCACAATGCGGTCGCCATTTTGCGTACCGTCAATCTGAACCTTATCCGAATGAGCAGTAGCGATAACTACGACTTGGTTCGTGCTGGAAGGCTTAACGGTGATGGGACCGTACTCGTTGAGAACGGCGACGCTGGCCTTAGGACCAGCGGAGTACTTGAACTCTTTTTTGGCCTGGTCTGCGGCGAAGACCGCAGCACACGCCGCCAGCACGACTACGAATTGCCCCACCCGCTCCCTGGTGACCATAAACCCTCTCCCCGACATCGCGTCAATCCTGTCCGCTGGCATCCATTATGGCATTGAACGGTCCATGGCCGATGCATAAACCATGGCACGCTCCTGATAGGCCTGCATCAGGTAGTGCCGCGCCTCGTCGTCATGCGGGTTCTGGGCCACGTTGTCTTCAGCATCGCGAATGAAAGCGTTGACTGTCTGCAGATTATCCGCATACGTCGCGCGTGCGGCGGGGGAGACGTGCGACAGCAATTCAACGTCGTCCGGGGTGGCTCCTGACGCGTCGGTACCCGCAGGGGCTGTAACTTGTGTCTCGGCAAGCTGCTGGTTCAGACCGTAATGGCTGGTGTAGAGGAAGGCGCCGATCGCGAGCAGCACCACCGCGGCTCCTGAGATCAACCACGCCGGAGACCAGTGACGGGTGCGCGGGAACAAAGCTGCGCCCGGCTGTGCTGCCGGGCGTATGATGCCTTCCGCTTCCAGAGTCCGCTGAATGTTAGCCCAAACCCGCGGGCTGGGTTCGCTGTCGGCGCACAGTAATTTTGCCCCCGAAGCGATGGCTCGCAAATCGGCGAGCAGCTCCGAGCAACTGGAACAAGATTTCAGGTGAGCTTCGTGCTGCGCATCTGTTTCCCCATCAACCATGTCAGCCAGAACGTCCTGAAATTCGATGCACGTCATAAATCCTCTCTCCCCGATACCGCTCTTTCCCGCTCCTTCTCACGGCTTGATGGCCTTTTCGGCTCTGCTCGTGCGAAGAAGCTCACGCAATTTCATGCGCGCTTTGTGCAACTGCGACTTGCTATTGCCGATCGAACAACCGACCAGGTCGGCAATTTCGTTGTGTTCGTAACCTTGCACGTCGTGGAGCACGAAGATCGTTCGATAGCCAGGAGGAAGTTTGCCGATCGCATTCTGCAATCGTAAGCGATCAATCGAGCCCTCAAGGGTTAAATCCTGTGTTCCAAAATCTTTCTTCGGCGTTTCTTCTTCGGTCTCGATGTCGTCCTCGAGAGGAACGACGGGAAGACCTTTTTTACGAAGCTGCATCAGGACCACGTTCACGGCCATGCGATGCAGCCAGGTCGAGAACGCTGACTCTCCGCGGAAGGTTGCAATCTTGCGAAACAATTGCATGAACGCTTCCTGCGTCAGGTCCTCGGCTTCCGCGGCGTTGGCGGTCATGCGCAGACACAGCGAGTAGACGCGGCGCTTATGGAGGTCATATAGAACTTCGAACGCCTCCGCGTCGCCGTGCTTGGCCCGCTCAATTGCCTCTGCTTCGGAAAGCTTGTCGCCCTGTCTTTTTCTTGCGCCGGTCAAGTCGCCTTTTCCGCCGCACTTAATCGGATGCGGCTAAGTGGCTTTTTGTTGTACGGGTTGCGCGGCCCCTTGGGGACATGGCCCTATGGTTTTTCGTAAGCTGTGCGTTCAACCATCAGGATGCCTGAAGTCCACGCCGGGACCCCGCAAACTCTCTTCCTGTCAACCCGGTTTTCAGCCTAAAAGCTCGGTCCAGCCCCCGTCAAACGGCCGCCGTGGCAGCGGCGGAGGCGGTGGTGATAGTTTCTAAACCATGGCCGTTGGGCCCGGTTTCCCGCCGCCGCAGCAGGTAGGCGAAAACCATCGCCAAGAACCCCAGTCCAGTCAGGATTTGCAGCATGAGATGGTACCCGGCAGGATTGCTGGGACCGGCGCCAGAGCGGTCGTTCGCCCAGCCCAGAATCCAATTGAAACTGGCCATGCCAATGTTCTGGATCATGGTCATCAGCCCGTAAGCAGTTCCCAGCGTCTTCTGATCCACGATGTAGGCCACCGACGGCCAAATGATGGCCGGCACCAGGGAGAAAGCCAACCCCATCATCGACATCGGCAGGTAGGGGGTGACATCCGTATAAGCCATGGTCAAAAACGCCGGAATCAGCAGCAGGGCGCCAACTGTCATTAGCAGTGCCCGTTTGCCAATCTTGTCAGTGAGCAGGCCGAAAGCTGGAGTGCCGAACATGGTAAAGAAGGTCAGGATACTGAGGACGAACCCCCCAAACTCCCGGCTGGTGTGGCGGGCGTCCATGAAGAACTTCACGGCAAAGGTTTCGAAGGGGAAAATCGCCGCGTAAAAGATCGTACACAATGCGACCAGGTACCAATAGGAGGTGCCAAATTTGAAGATGTCGCTGAGCACGATCTTGTCGGTATGGCCTGCCTGGCCCAGTTCGTACCGGCGTTCGGCGCGCACTTCCAGGATCCAATACAGAATTGGGCCAATCACGCACAATGTGACAAAGCCTACGCCAATGATCCATGGCGTCTGCCAATTGTTGTAGGCGGATCTTGCCCAGCTGGGGGAGTTTTGCGCCAGCCATGTGCCCATTCGCGTGATGGTTAGATTGATGCCGAAGGCAAAACTCAGTTCTTTGCCTTTGAACCATTTCGCGATAGCGGTGGTTACCGCGACGATCAGCGACTCGGCGCCCATCCCGAAAATCAGCCGGCCCATCGCCATGACCCAGAACAATGGGGTGGCTGCGGTGACGATGGCGCCGATCAGGCAGATTACCCCGAAGAGCAGAAGGGCCTTCCTGGCGCCAATGCGATCGATAATGAATCCACCGATCAAGACCGTCGCAATCGGCGCGATGCTGTAGAAGGAATTCAACAGGCCGATGTTCTGGTCCGAGAAATGGAGTTGTTTCTGCAGCACGTCCGCCAGCGGGCTGAGCGCGTCATAGAAGTAGTAATTCCCGAACATCGCCAGGCTGACGAATATCAGAACGATCCAGCGGTAAAACCGCGATGGCTCGGGGCGCAGGGATTCAGGCATGGGCAGCGTTCCTCGGAGACATGTTTCCCTCCTATTGCTTGGGAAAGACGATAACAGATTCACGAAGCGATGCGCAGTGAAGGATCAATCCCTTACTTGACCTCGATGCTCTCGCCGGAAAAGACCCAGCCCTCGCGGCCATCGTCCAGCCTGACCTTCACCGCCATATAGCCGTTCTTGTAGACGATTTCGCGCACTCTCACGTGGTCTTTGGGACCGAGGACTTCGATGAAATTAGGGCCAGGATAAACGGCGGGCGGCGTATCGGTCGGGTACACATGAACAGCACCTGAAATGATAAGTGTGTGTTGTTCGTTTTCGTTAGAGTGGCAAGCAGCCAGGACAACGCTCAGCAGCAGAAGGATGCAAACTGTCAGCGTGCGCAGTATGGAGTCAGAGCGCATATGTCTGCCCGGTGTCTTACGACCGCAATGAGCCACCGAGTTGCTCCAGGGCGCGGATGATTTGGGCGGAAAACTGTCCCACTTCATCATCCCGTAGTGTACGCTCCGTGGACTGGAAAGTGATCCGCAGGAGCAGGGAATACTTCCCGCTCGGAATGGCGCCGCCACGAAAGATCTCAACTGGAATCAACCTGCGTAGTTCTGTAATGCCAAGATTCGCCACCGCTCCTGCGATCTGCTCGAAGGTCAGCAAATCAGGAAAAGTAAACGAGAAGTCGCGCTCAACGGCGGGATAGCGCGGCAAGGCCTGGTAGCGCACCTGGCGCAGGTCGTGGCGGTATAACTGGTCGAGGTATAACTCGCCCACGAAAACATCCTGGCGGAGCTTGCGCGCGGCAGCAATCTGCGGATGGATCTGGCCGAACTGCGCGACCGTCGCGCCGTCCATAATGGCGCGAGCAGAACGGCCGGGATGATAGTACCCCGCAGTCTGCGCGTCGAAGCACAACGACTGGTGCTCGAAATTGTTCAGCAGGGTCTGGATGTCGCCCTTCATGTCGAAAAACGAATAGGCGCGTCCGGATTCATGGACTGAGGGCAATAGAGCATGGCCCGTCGCTGCCAATGAACCGCGTTTGCTTTCGAGTCGCTGGTCGCCGTCGAATTCATAAACACTGCCTATCTCGAACAGGCGGGCATCATCGGTGCCGCGATTCAAGTTGTAGGCGAGCATGTCCAGCATGCCGGGCACCATCGAGGTGCGCATAACTGATGCCTCTTCGCTGAGCGGATTTGCCAGTTCAATCGCAGCGCCGGGCGAGAATTTGGCGGCATCTTCATGCGAGATGAACGTCAGCGAGACGGCCTCGTCATAGCCCAGAGCGAGCAGGCGCGAACGCGTCATCGCGTGCTTGCGGGCTTCGGGCTGCTCGATAACAGCACCCGCATACGCGGGCAGCGTGTTGGGAAACCGGTCGTAGCCATAAAGGCGGGCGATCTCTTCGATCAAATCGATTTCACGCTCGACGTCCAGACGCCAGGAGGGTATCTGCACCGTCCACTCGGAAGCGTCGGTAGTTTCGGCGACAATCCTAAAACCGAGCTTGCGCAGAATGCGGAGAATCTCGGGGACGCTGGGCAGGTCGCCAAGAATGCGGCGCACTTCGGAAAGATGTAACGCGACCGGAGCCTGGTCAATTTGCTTGGCAACAACATCCACCACGTCGCCGACGAGATCGCCGCCGCCGGATTCAAGAATCAGTTCGGCCACGCGATTGGCAGAGAGCACGGTGGATTCGAAGTCTGCGCCACGCTCGAAGCGGTGCGAAGCATCGGTGTGGATGCCGTGGCGCTTGGCCATTTTGCGGATGGTAATCGGATCCCACCACGCGGACTCGATGAGGACGTTCTTGGTCTTTTCCGTGATCATGGTGTCGAAGCCGCCCATGACCCCGGCCAATCCCACGGGCTTGCGGGCATCGGCGACGACCAGGTCTTCGCTGGTGAGCTTGCGCTCGACACCATCCAGAGTTTTCAGAGTTTCGCCGGCGCGGGCGCGGCGAACGATGATGCGGCCGCCCTCGAGCAGGTCCTGGTCAAAGACGTGCGTGGGCTTGCCAATCTCCCAGAGCACGTAATTGGTGGCATCGACGGCGTTGCTGATGGGCCGCTGATCGAGCAGGGCAAGGCGCTCGACCACATGCTTCGGCGACTGCCTGATGCTGACATTACGAATGGCACGCGCGGTGAAGCGAGGGCAAAGATCGGGTTCCTCGATCTTGATCGGAAACGGTTTACCCGCTATGTCTGCTGAGAGTTTGGGCTCAATCGGCTTCAACGGCCGGTCGTAGATCGCGGCAGCCTCGCGCGCCAGGCCGTAGTGATTCATCTCGTCAGGGCGGTTGGTGGTGATCTCCATGTCGAAGACTGTGGAATCATCCTGCCCAAGAACGCCCTCGACGCCTGCGCCCACGGAGGTGAGGTCGTCGGCAAGACGAGCGTTGTCAACGGGAATGTCGACGAAGTCGCGTAGCCATGTGGGAGAAAATTTCATTTTAGCTATGAGCTACTAGCTTCTAGCTGCTAGCAAACGACTTCATTCACGCCTTGATTGCTAGAAGCTAGCAGCTAGTGGCTAGAAGCTCTTATGCAAACTGCTCCAAAAACCTCACATCCCCCTGGAAAAACAACTGAATGTCATCGACCCCGTACTTCAAAATAGCGAGCCGATCCGCGCCCATGCCGAAGGCGAAGCCGCTCACTTTTTTCGGATCGTAGCCATTGTCCTTTACGAATTCGAAAACGTTCGGATCGACCATGCCGCAGCCTAGGATCTCGATCCATCCTGTCTGCTTGCAGGGGCGGCACGGGGCGTTGTCTGCACCGCGCTTGCCGCTGCCGCCGCAGACGAAGCAGGAGACGAACATTTCCGCGCTGGGTTCGGTGAACGGAAAAAACGACGGACGGAAACTGGTTTTCACATCTGACCCGAACAGCGCTTTCATGGCATGGTCGAGCGTGCCCTTCAGATCACCGAACGTAATATTGGTGTCGACGGCCAGGCCTTCCACCTGATGGAACATGGGCGAGTGGCTGGCGTCGGGGGGATCGTTGCGATGCACTTTTCCCGGAATCAAAATGCGCAGCGGCGGCCTCAGCTTTTCCATGGTGCGAATCTGCACCGGTGAAGTATGCGTGCGCAGCAGCAACTGCTGGCGCCGCGGCTTCGATTCCTGGCCTGCGATGAATAATGTGTCCTG
>DASUWH010000064.1:0-40868 GCA_036378535.1 Terriglobales bacterium
ATCTGTTCAAATTCGGAGGCAATATGCGGATGTTCTTCAGCATGGTTTTGTTACTTGGTATCAGCAGTTTTGCAGTACCACAGCAAAATCGGAGCGATATAGACGTTCCGGCGGAGATGCAGCGAGCTGAACAAGCTCTTCAGACTGCTAAGACAGAACTGAATAGTGCCGGTCATGAATGGGGCGGTCACCGCTACTTGGCTATCAAGCACGTTGATGAAGCCATTGCCGAGGTAGAGAAAGGCAAAGCGTGGGCCAAGCAGCACAAAGAGATCAAGTAAACTTCCGTCCTAATGGTCGGGAGGCGATGCCGCACGAATAATGCTCCATCTGCGGTTAGACGGCGCATACTGCTGCTTTAGTTTGTCTAGCTTCTCTGCTGAGTTGCCGAACGTTGAAAGCTGGACAGTACCTTGCTGCCGTGAATAGATGCAAACGTCAGATGAATCCGGACATTCTGGAAGAGAACACAGTATGCACGGTCATCCTTTGAATTAGCCACGCCTGAACTTTTGCTAGGATGCGGTTCTGCCGGTACGGGGGATTTCGGCAGGACTGCCAATGAAGCTCACCATTGTTTCCCCCACCTTCAACGAATCCGAAAATGTTTCGCGGCTTGTGCAAAGGTTGAAGGAGGTTCTCGGGGGATAGCGACCACGAAATCATCATCGCGGATGACAGCTCTCCGGACCGCACCTGGGCGGTGGCGGAAGAGATTGCGCACCGAGATCCTTGGCCTGCATCGACGCTGATCTGCAGCACGATCCTGCAATCCTGCCTCGCATGCTGTAGGAGTTCAAGCGCGGGTGTGATCTGGTCGTCGGCAGCCGATATGTGCCGGGCGGCAGCCTGCGAGGTGGTCATGGATCCGGCGATTCGAGTCCTGGCTGGCAACAAAGCTGGCACACTGGATAATTGGCATTCAGATATACGATCCGATGTCGGGTTACTTTCTGCTGCGTCGTGCTGATTTTCTACGTGTGCGTGATTCGGTTAACGGGCGAGGGTTCAAAATATTCGCCGCCAATCTGCCCAACGCTCGCGTGTGCGAGATTCCGTACACGTTTAGAAGCCGGCTTACCGGGAAAACAAAGTTTTCCCGGCGAGTTGTCTTCAGCTATATCTCACAACTGTGGCGGCTGGCACGTACCAGAGCAGTACAAGGCCAAACCCAACCACAAGTGAACTGAACGGAGCCGCCAGCGCGGAGCTTGTTCCAACACGGCCACTTTGTGGCGGTGAAACCCCAACGATCAATATCAGCTTTCGTGTACGCTGAAATTCGACAAAAGTGGGCGAACCGTGACTGTATACTTAAGCGTCCATGAAGCTTTCCGTCGTCATACCTATCTACAATGAGTGCCGCACCCTGCGGCAGGTCGTTGAACGCGTTCTTTCTGTTCCTCTCGGGATGGAAGTTCTCTGTGTCGACGATGGTTCGACTGACGGCTCCCGCGAGATTCTGGAAGAACTGCGAGCCAAACATCAGGCTCTCCGGGTTTTGTTGCAGCCGCATAACATGGGCAAAGGCGCGGCCCTGCGGCGTGGAATCCAGGAGGCCGGCGGAGACTTTGTACTGATTCAGGACGCCGACCTCGAATATGACCCTTTTGAATATCCGATACTTCTGCAGCCCCTGCTCGATGGCAAGGCAGATGTCGTGTATGGCTCCCGCTTTATGGGAGGCAGACCGCATCGTGTGCTCTATTTTTGGCACAGGGTTGGCAACTGGTTGCTCACTCTGCTGTCGAATGCAGTGACCAATCTGAACCTATCCGACATGGAGACCTGTTACAAAGTATTCAGGAGGGAAGTGCTGCAGTCCATTCCATTGGAGGAAGACCGGTTCGGATTCGAACCGGAGGTCACGGTGAAAATTGCGAAACGTGGCCTCCGCGTTTACGAGGTCGGAATCAGCTATGCGGGACGTACCTACCAAGAGGGGAAGAAGATTGGGTGGAGGGATGGGGTGCGGGCGCTGTGGTGCCTCGCGAAGTACTCGATCAAGGAGTCGCCTGCGGTGCCGGTACTACTACTGTCCAAGGATGCCGATAGCCAATAAACAGCGAGACATAGCACTATAATCGATGCTATCCGCTCTACGTGCATCGCTGCTTCCAGGGGCAGGCCGAGGAAACTGGACAGCTTGCCCATGAGTAGCCACTCAAGATTGAACAACACATTTCCATGCTTCTCGGCGGTCATTGCGTTATGGAATAGCCACTCACCGGCGGTAGCTTGCCTAGCGAACCCGTAGTAATTATTTTGATCATCTTGAAATCTCAACACAGGAGTGAACTGCGAGTCGGGCGAGTGTTTCAGAGTACAAATAGATGGGGAAGACTGGATAGGGTTGCAAAGGCAAATCGAAACTGAGAGCACGAACAAGAGTTCTGGTTTCTCCATGGTGCGACCGGACTTACTCCCGGAACTTGGCGGTATGACTTCGCCTCCAATGCTTGGACGCAGTCATCACTCCTGGCGCCGACGCACACTTCGCCTCGGCGACCGACAGCAATTGCGGTGTTCTTTTCCTCGCGGGTGGCGATCACGACGACAACATCGACGTGAATACGACCGACGTATTCAGCTTCGCGATGTCCTCATTCTCTCGCCTGTCTGCAACCACCAACTTCACGCCCAGCCGACGCCATAGTGTGCTGGTGCTCAAGCCCCCCGAGCCACGCCTTGATGCTCTTCGGAGGTCTGCACGATCCTAACCAGTTGTTGGGCGACACCTGGATTTATCCTGGTTGCCCGATACCACGTGATAATGGCGACGAGCAAAGCTGCGAACCGGACCTCACGTTCGAGGTCACACAACCGGAACTCACACGGGCTTACGACCGGCAGGCCGGGGTTGAATACGTTTTCGCCGTGCGCATTACGAACCGCTCATACGGCCGTCTCCAAGTGCAATACTTCAACGCTAGAGTTCCGTGGCGGAGGCGACTGTACTGGCCAGGCGTTCCCGGCGACAGCACTCGGGAGCGCCCCGTTTATAGGTTTGAAAGCGGACGCACATTTTCCCCCGTCGAGGTGCTTAATCACCGCGTTCGAGAGCGGTTTAGGCTAAACCCGGGTGAAAGCTGGGAAGGGCTGCTGCTGGCCTACAGTGTGTTTGATTCGATTCCAAAATATTTCCTGCATGGCGAGCTATACGATGTCCGGCTTTCAGCTGTTGACCAGTATGGCAGATGGCATTGGTCATACATTGAAATGTTAATCGATCGTACGGCAACGATGCCGGCGCTGTCGATTCGGCGGCCCGGGAAAGGGCTGTTTGAAAAAGCAGAATGTGAGATCAATTGCTTCCCTTCGAGGGCCGTTTCTACACCACGACCAGCCGAGCCGCAGGGAAACGAGCGGGTACCCAAGACGGCGCCTCCCAAGGAGGATGAGATCAGTAAAATCCAGGCGCAATGAAGTCCGGTTTCAAGCCATAACCCCAAGTTCAGGCCGAAGCGTGGCACCAAACTTGAGATGCAACTCGCATAGGAAGCGAAGCAGGTGATAATTGCAGCCGGAGCGTGAGAAACGAAAACAAATTGCAATATGTTCCCCGATCGCTCTCGAACGAGCAGCAGGAACAATTTGGCAGTTGCTAGCACAAAAGAGACCATAGAATCCTTACGATGAAGATCAGCGTTGTTTGCCCCACCTTGAATGAATCAGAAAACGTGCCTCGCTTGATCCAGGAGTTGGAAGCAGTTCTGGAGGGAATCGATTACGAGATCGTCATCGTTGACGATGACTCCCCCGATCGCACCTGGGCGGTCGCTGAAGAACTCGCGCGGCAAGATGCTCGCATTCGCGTCCTACGCAGGCGGGGCTCTCGCAGTCTGGGATGGAGCGTGATTGACGGTTTTACCATGGCTAAAGGAGACGTGCTCGCCTGCATGGATGCTGATCTGCAGCATGATCCGGTAATCCTGCCGAAGATGCTGCAAGAACTGAACAACCGATCGGACCTGGTCGTGGGAAGCCGTTATGTCTCTGGCGGCAGCGTCGCCGGCTGGCGATGGCCGCGGAGATTCGAGTCCTGGCTGGCAACCAAGCTGGCACAGTGGATTGTCGGAATCCGAATCTGCGATCCCATGTCGGGTTACTTCCTGGTCCGCCGTGCCGATTTCCTGCGCGTCCGGGATGGCCTTAACGGCCAAGGCTTCAAGATACTGCTCGAAATCGCCGCCCGGATGCGCTGCTCACATATTTGCGAGGTTCCCTACACGTTTCGCAATCGTGCGGCTGGCAAAACCAAGCTTACTCAACGAGTTGTGTTCGCCTACATGTCGCAATTGTGGCGTCTTTCATCCTGGAAAAATCGCAACCGGCGGCAGATCGTTCATGACTGAGCTGTCGAGGGCAGCAGCCAGGTACAGGTGTTTCTTAAATTACCCAAAACGCTGACTGCCCTCTCAACCCATCCCCATCGCCCACTGATCTTGAAGATGTTGCAAGATCGCCATTACGTTCACTATCCCGTAGCCGCGCTAACCCCCGCCCTTGGGGGGGTTATACGAAAATGGCCGCGTCAACCATCTCAAGGGGTTAGTTTTTCCTTCCGCCTACGGCAAAGTCCCTCTTGGATTACGGACCCGAATGGCGTATCGTGTCGGACACGAAGAAGGCTGACCCCGGCAGGTGGGGTTGCCATATTGGGTGCATCATCTGAAGATGTTTGCCGCTCGGGCCACCAAGGTTTCGGGGTGAAATCCACGATTTCGCCGCGCCTCCCGACCCCGGCTGTTCGGGCTCTAGATATCGAATAAGGGGACCCAGCCCATGAAAGCTCCTCTTCCGGTGTTCCTCGTTGTAATCGCGGCTCTTATCAGCTCCAGCCCTGTTTTCTCTCAGCAATCCTCAGACCTGGCTACCGGACCTCAAGGAGCCCCCGCTTCCGGCTCGACCGTCAATATTCCTGGTCCCTTGCGCTCCTTCATGCGCATGGCGGCTATCAGCCAGAAAGCTTCACCCGATGAGGTACTGCCGCTGCTGGCTCGTAATGTTTTTATTGAAGGATATGAAGGTTACCAAAGCGGGCGCCGTCCTACCGAGTTTCTCGTTCTTCTGCGTCGCTATGTGCAACAGGGACGCGAACTTTCCAGCCTCACCGACCGTCATGGCATTCTTCGCGTCACCGATTGCCAACAAGCTAAGCCGCTCCTCAAGGTACTGGGCTATCGCATCAAGCCGGATTGCGGAAAAGACTCGACCTATCTCGAGACCAGCGAGCCGGAGCGCGCCTTCCTTACCACCGATTCCGGATTTCCGCTTCCTGATCTGGAAGAAGCGCTGCGAGGGAAAAAGTCTTTTGAGTATGACTACACCGGAGCGCAGGTCCCGATTTTCTTTACTGAGAAGGAATGGCTTTCGGCCAACACGGCCGATAAATCCAACACCCGCGATGTGCTCGATGTCATCCTTTCGGATCCCGATGTGGCTCGTCTTTATTGGGCTCTCTCCCGCCTAGACCCTGAAGCCACTGCAGTCCTGAGGAAGTCTGTCGGTGCGCGCAAGCTGGCTCCTTTGGCCGCCAGTCTCGATTTTTATGGCACGCAGTTCCGAGTGGTGTCAGGTCGCGTGGTTGTACCTGGTGGCGCCGGCGCCGAGCCCGCCTGGAAAAGCCTGGTCGGGGCCAGCCCCTCCGATCCGGCAGATTTTCTGCAACGCTTGCTAACCAGGGACAAGGGCTGGATGGCCGCATACTTCGACGCCGTTTGCCGAATCAACGAGTCCCAGCAGGCGCACATCGTCGAACCACAACGCCTTCGCCATCTCTATGAAGCGTTTCGCGGGCCTGATGCTTCCTCCGACGCTGCCCGCGCTGTATTTCGGCCCGCCCCGGGTCTCTTATTGCTGTTGACCCGCCTGCAGTGGGACGAGAATGATCAGCCCCTTATTCCAGGAAGTCTGGCCACTTGGAAAGACATCTTCCGCCAGCCTTCCGATTCCAAGGTGGTTCGCGATTGGGGTAAGCGCGCCAGTCATTGGAATAACTCGGAACAGTTGCTGGAAGGGCTGTTTGCCTTGGCGCGCATCGATGCCAGGGATACTCCCCTCGAGACGTATCTCCTGCTCAGCGAACTGGACAGCGGCCGCCCCGCGGATCGCCGCTTGAGCCCGGAAACCGTACGCTTGCTGGCGCGCCGGATGGCACGGTTCAGCGATCAATACCTGATCTTCTGCGAATTTCCGGAGTTGAACGACTCCTCCATCACCCAGTTTCTGAACTCGGCCGAAGCCCTCGACAGAATTTCCGATCACGTCCTGCGCGGCAACGCCATGGGAATGTTCCAGGCGGAGGTCGGAATCTGGCAAATTCTGGCGCGGCAAGGGCAGATCCCGCTATCTGAGCAAAATCCTTCCTGGCAGCACATCACGCGGGCTTTCACCGGCATCGCAACTCCCTCCCAGCTCTTCGATGCCGGCCAGAATTCGTTTCACCAGGCGCTCAGGGCGGCAACCGGGAAACCTGCTCTCTCGCAGGATGAAATCATCGATCTGCTGGCCGGTCCGCGCCAGGACGACGCCGACGCAGAGCGCATCCGCCAGGAGTTGGCTGACCGCATGCGCGCCGTTCTCGACGGCCAGCGCCTCGTGTCCCTGGACACGGTTTTTGCGCTCGGCGATGGCTTGCAGGAAATGGCGCTCGGTAAAATGAACGGCGATTCCCTGATTTCGGCGGCGGGCGAGTTGCGGGAGTTCGAAATGCCGCGCCCCATCTTCACGCCCGGCGAGCGCACCGAGTGGTCAGGCGCTACCTACAACAACAACCACACCGAGATCCAGATGCGGACCGACTTGACGAAGATCATCAAGTCTCCGCGTTCCAAGGCTCAACTCGAAGCCGCCCGTGGACAGCTCGTGCCTTTTCTCCGCGACACTTTGGTGGGGTTGAACTATGCCTATTACGAGCCGCCGGGATCGCAGGCCTTGCACAGCAACCCCTTGCTGGTGCGCTCCCATGATTTCGCCGGAGATACTCTGGCCGGGGTAGAGAAGCGGGTGTGGATGTCCCCCGATCTGATCGGCGAAGGTTCGCCGGCCGGCGGCGGCGCGCACTTCGTGGGCTCGCTCGCCGAGCTGCCCTATGTGCTGGCCGAAATGGAACAGGACTTCATCTCTCCGGAAAGCGTGCAAGCGCTCATCTGGCGAGAATTGGTGCCGCAATTTCTGGTGAGCGCCACCGTGCCCCGGTGGTGGAACGTGAGTCGAAGCGAACTTCATGCCGTCGCCCTGCATCAGAAAGCCGGTGAGGAGTTGCTGATGGCAGCCCAGGATGACCCGGAGCTGCGCGCCAGGGTTTTGCCGATCCTTTCGGAACGCATGGTTCCGCAGGCATTCGAGCGGCTACAACAGAATCTGACAGCCAAGAAAGCGCAGGAAATCGTTCCCCGGGTAACGCCGGCTGATACTTTCTATTTGTCGGCCGAATATCGCCGGAAATATCACGAGGCGATTGCTTCCGTCGGTCCTGCCGGGCGTGAGCTCGACAACCTTTACAACCAGCATCGCGACGAACTCACGTGGGAGCGCCTCTCGCGCGACTTCGGAGTGCCCCACCCCATTCTCGCCCAGAGTTATCGCCGCGAGTTGCTGAACATCAAACCCTTCCCCGCCTTTCAAGGCTACTCCAGCCGCCTTCTCGCCGAGTCTTGGGATTCCAGCAATCTGTATTGGGCGCGATTGGCGGACGAAACCGGTTATTCGCCGGCCGCGCTCAACCGCCTGGTTCCGGAATTGACGCGCCGCATGGTGGAGAAAATATTCGCTACCGAGTTCGAGGATTGGCCTGCCATCCTGCGCGCGCTCCATGAAACCGGGAACGAATTTCGCCAGGGGAAAATCACGTCCATACAAACGGCGCAGTCAACAACGCAGCATCAGTAACTTTCATGAATGGCAGCGGCTTTGGTCGGAAGATCGGCAACAAGGTGGAATTCGGAAGGGTAGCTATGCGAAATCGATGGGTTCAAGGTATTGCAATTGTGTTCGCCGTGTTCGTGGTCTCGATTACCTGTTCGTGGGGCCAAAAGGACGAAACCCATATTCACGTGTTTGTCGACATGGTGCAATTGAACGTAGCGGTGACCGATAACAATGGGAATTACGTCACCGGACTGCGCCCGCAGGACTTCGCCATCTCGGAAGATGGAATTCAGCAGAAGCTGGCTACCTTTTCCGAAGGCAACGAAGCCACCCGCAGGTTGGTGAACCTGGCCGAGAATGATCCTCCGAAGGATGGCCCGGTGGTTCCTGCCGCCTCCAGGCAATCACTGCTCCCGAACGATCCCCCACAAACGCTGGGCTCGATGGTCGCTGGCGCCAACGTCTTCATTTTGTTCGATACCAGCAACTACATGTATCGCGGATTTGTTTTTGCCCAGGACGCGATTGCCGAGTTCGTGCGTTCGCTCGATACCGCCGATAAGATTGCCTTCTATTCCTACAGCCGCGATCTGTCGCGCTCCTCGCGTCTGACCGCCGATCGTTCTCAGGTGATTCGCGCCGTTCGCACCACCGTGGCCGGTGATGACGCTGCCCTGTACAACACCCTGCTGCTCACGGTCAAAGACGCCACCCAGTTCACCGGTAGAAAGGTCATCGTCGTATTCTCGAATGGCCCGGATAATGCCAGCATGGTGCCGCCCGAGGATGTCGCGGAGCTGGCCCAGTCCACCGGTATCCCGGTGTACATGATCAGCACCCGCGAAGCCAAGATCGAGCCCATCTCCAGCGTCGTCTTCGAACGCATGACCGCTGCCACCGGCGGCAAAGCCTACTTTGCGAAAAACTGGCGCGACGAGAAACGCGCCTTCGCTTCCATACGCGATGATCTCGAGCATCTGTATGCGCTCAGCTACTATCCACAAGCCAACCCCAATCGTGGCTGGCGCACCATTCAGGTCAAATTGGTGGGTGAGCACCTGAAGAAGTACCACATCCGCACCCGCAACGGCTATCGCCCTCTGCCCGCCAGATTTGCTGCCGCCGCGGAGAGTACCCCTGCGGCTGCACCTCAAACTGGTCCGTAACGTCGGCTGCTGATAGCGTTCGTCGAAAACATGCGCCGGGGTCTGTGTATACTTTCATCGGACAAATTTCATGACAGGCTTTAAAGCGCTAGGAATCGCCATGATCGCCAGCTTCGCGGTACTCCTGACCACGCTCTCCCAGGCGTCAGGAAAAGACCAGCACGACGTCAAAAAGGAAAGCTACGGAAAAACTGCCGGCGGCACTCCAGTCGATCTATACACGCTCACGAACTCGCACGGCATCGAAGTGCGGGTCACCAATTTCGGCGGCATCGTTACGTCTCTGCGTGTGCCCGACAAAAATGGCAAGCTGGCGGACATCGTTCTCGGTTTCGATAACCTGGACGGATACCTCGAAAACAAGCCTTATTTCGGGGCCATCATCGGCCGTTATGCCAATCGCATTGCGAACGGGAAGTTCACTCTCGATGGCCACGAATATACGCTGGCCAAAAACAACGGTCCCAACTCCCTCCACGGTGGCTTGAAGGGATTTAACAAGGTAGTTTGGCTGGCGGAGCCTTTCCGCAACCAGCAGGGAACTGGCGTAAACCTTTCCTACACGAGTAAAGATGGCGAGGAAGGTTATCCGGGAAACCTGCACGTGAAGGTCTCCTATACTTTGACCGATAAGAACGAACTAATCATCAACTATGAGGCAACGACCGATAAAGCGACACCCCTCAATCTCACCCAGCACACGTATTTCAATCTTGCGGGCGAGGGTAATGGAGACGTGTTGGGGCACGAGGTGCAGCTGAATGCTGACCGCTTCACGCCCGTCGACAACAATCTGATACCCACCGGAGAACTACGCGCAGTTAAAGGCACGCCTCTGGACTTCACCCAGCCCTTCGCTATTGGCGCGCGCATCAACGATCCCTATGAGCAACTCGTCATCGCCCACGGCTACGATCACAATTTCGTGGTCAATCGCAAGGACGACAGTCTCGAAAAAGCAGCCCGCGTCCATGAACCCAAATCAGGACGCGTCCTCGAGGTGTACACGACCGAACCGGGCATCCAGCTTTACTCCGCCAATTTTCTGGATGGAACCATTGTTGGCAAGCACGGCTACGCCTACAAGCAGCGGGAGGCATTCTGCCTGGAAACCCAACATTTCCCGGATTCCCCCAACCACCCAAGCTTCCCGTCCACGATTCTTCGGCCGGGAAAAGCCTTCCATTCACGGACGGTTTTCAAGTTTTCGGTGGACTGATGAACGAGTCTCACCTGGATCAGTAGGACACTTTCACCATCACGACTCCGTGTTTAGGCACATTCGCGGTATAGGAATCGCTGACGCTGCCCAGATCCTTGTGCTCCCAGAGATCGCGAATCTTCGCAGTGCGCCGGGTACCGATCGCGCCTAGTTCCAGGGTGATGTTCAGGCCGGATTCGCTGCGATTGAAAAGTCCGACGGCGTGATTGCCATCAGCAAGTGCTCTGACCCATATCTCCAGCGGACCCTCCTGCCAGACACGGTGTCCCTGCACTCCTTTCGGGTCCTGGTCTACGGCGATGACTTCCCGATTGGTCAGCATTTCCGTCGTCTCCGGCGCCATGCTGCGAAGATCATTTCCTGCCAGCAGGGGAGCAGCCAGTAAGCTCCAGAGCGCCATGTGCGTGCGGTATTCGTCACCATTCATGCCGCCATTGCCGACCTCCAGCATGTCGGGATCATTCCAGTGCCCCGCCCCGGCGAATTTCTCCAGCCCATTCTGCGAGAATCCGATCACCGACATGCGATCGTAACTGTCGCTGATGTCCCCCGTCGTGCGCCAAAGGTTTCCCGTCTTCGGCCCCCAGCGCCACGGCGCTTTCACGCCCCAGTTGCAGATGCTGAAAACCATCGGGCGTCCGGCCTGCGCCAGCGCGTCGCGAAACTTGGCATACTGCGCCTCGGGATCGAGACCCTCGGCATGGCACCAGTCCACCTTGACGTAATCCACACCCCACTCGGCATACGTCTTGGCATCCTGCACCTCGTGATTCAGACTGCCGGGCCGCCCCTCGCACGTTTGCGTGCCCACGTCGGTATAGATGCCCAGCTTCAATCCCTTCCTGTGTACGTAGTCAGCGAGTGCTCTGATTCCACTCGGAAAATGTCCTGGATCCGCAACAATGGTGCCATTGGCATCGCGGCTTACTTGCCAGCAATCGTCGATGTTGACGTACTGATAGCCTACGTCACGCATGCCGCTGCTCACCATAGCGTCTGCGGTCTCGCGAATCAGTTGCTCGCTGACGTTGCACGCAAACTTGTTCCAACTATTCCAACCCATGGGGGGAGTTCTGGCCAGTGCTGCGGACGCCCCGCTCTCCGTCGAACCTTGCGGCATGGCTGGAACGAAAAATGTCAAAACGAAAATTCCTGCTGCTAACCAAGCTACGGTTTTCATAACGTTATTTCCGCCGCGAATTGTAGCACCGGCAGATCTCCCTTTCCGCTTATGATGTAGTCGCCTGGCCTGCTCGGCAGGGCTCGGTTCATTCATGGTTGACCCCAGAATTGAGAGTCGCACGGCCTCTGCTGCCCGGCTGGCGCAGCAGTTCGAAACTACCTTTGGCAGTCGCCCCTGCATCTTCTCCGCTCCTGGCCGCGTAAATCTGATCGGAGAACATACTGATTACAACGATGGTTTCGTGATGCCGTGTGCGCTCGACTTTTCGACAAAGGTCGCAATCGCTCGCCGGCATGACCGCCGGCTGCATATCCGCTCCCTGCAATTCCCGCAGCCATTTGTATTCGATTTGGACCGCATGCCGGAGACCCGGATCGGCGCTTGGCCCGATTACGTTCTCGGTGTGGCTGCCATGTTGACCCAGGCTGGGTACCCGCTCGCAGGCGCAGACGTGCTCATCGACAGCGATGTGCCCATCGGCTCCGGGCTCAGTTCTTCCGCGGCCCTGGAGGTGGCAAGCGCCCGGGCGCTGCTCAGCCTGACTGCAGGCACCTATCCGGCGCATGACCTCCCAAAATTGTGTCAACGCGCCGAGAACCTCTTCGTGGGCGCCCGCGTTGGCATCATGGATCAGTTTGCCGCTTGTTTTGCAAAAGCAGGTCACGCCCTGCTGCTCGACTGCCGTTCTCTGGATTTCAAACTGATCGAGCTACCCCAAAACGTCCGCCTGGTCATTTGCAACACCATGGTCAAGCACGAACACGCCAGTGGCGAATACAATCAGCGGCGCGCCGAATGCGAAGCCGGGGTGAAGATATTGTCGCGGTGGCATCCGGGCATCCGCGCTTTGCGCGACCTGTCGCTCGAACAACTGCAGGCGCATTCGAACGAGATCCCGGCAGCCATCTTCAAAAGATGCATGCACGTGGTGCAAGAGAACCAGCGGGTGTTGGACGCCGCTTGCTGCCTCGCCGACGACGTGACCCGTTTTAAAGAACTGCTCCGGGCATCCCATCGCAGCCTCCGCGATCTTTATGAAGTTAGTTGCCGTGAACTCGATATCATGGTGCAACTCGCGGAAGGCCTGCCCGGACACCTCGGGGGCCGTATGACGGGCGGCGGCTTTGGCGGCTGCACAGTGAATCTGGTCGAGGCCGCGCACGCTACGGACTTCGCCACCCGGATTGCCGAGCGCTACCAACAGGACACAGGAATAAAGCCGGAAATTTATCTGTCTGCCGCTGCCGATGGCGCGCTTGCCGGCCTGGACAAAGATGCGGAATAACAGAATCGAATAGGAGCTTCGTTTGCAGCTTACCGCCATCGACTGGACGATCATGCTGCTGTACTTCGTCTTCGTGCTCGGCATCGGCGTCGCCGTCAAGCGTTACACCAGAACCAGTACCGATTTCTTCCTGGCCGGGCGCGCCCTGCCCGCCTGGGTCTGCGGACTCGCTTTCATCTCCGCCAATTTGGGCGCCCAGGAGGTGATTGGCATGGCCGCCTCTGGCGCCAAATATGGAATCGCCACCAGTCACTTCTACTGGATCGGCGCCATTCCAGCCATGGTATTCGTGGGCGTGTTCATGATGCCGTTCTACTACGGCTCGCGTGCCCATTCGGTTCCTGAGTATCTGCGGCTGCGCTTCGACGAAAAGACCAGAGCCTTCAATGCCATCTCGTTCGCCGTCATGACGGTCTTCTCCTCGGGTATTTCCATGTATGCCATGGCCAAGCTGCTGGAGATGCTGCACCTCTTCGACGCTCCTCTGAAGAGTCTCGGCATGCCGGCCTCTCTGACTTTTCATGTGAGCATCGTGGTCTCAGCCGTCATTGTTCTTGCCTACATTTTTCTGGGCGGCCTCACCAGCGCAATCTACAACGAAGTGCTGCAATTCTTTCTCATCGTTGCTGGTTTCCTCCCGCTGGTCTGGCTAGGTTTGAGAGACGTTGGGGGCTGGCAGGGAATCCGCTCCCAGCTTCCAGCCCTATACACGCATTCGTGGCGCGGAATGGGAAGCGCGCACACCAATCTCATGGGTGTGCAATGGTTCGGGTTGGTCGCCGGCCTCGGCTTTGTGCTGTCATTTGGCTACTGGTGCACCGATTTTCTGGTCGTACAGCGCGCCATGGCCGCCGAATCCATGAGCGCAGCACGGCGAACTCCCATCATCGCCTCTCTTCCCAAAATGTTTTTTCCATTTCTCGTTGTTTTTCCCGGGCTGATCGCCATCGCCCTGCCCGCCGTCGTCCAGCACGTGGCCACCACTTCCACCGCTACCCTGATTCGTCCCGCCGGCAGGGGACTTATCCCCGTTAAAGTGAATGAATCTACCGGCGCCCCGGTTCTGGATAACAGCGGAAAGCCGGTTCTGGATTACGATCTCGCCGTTCCCAATATGCTGCTGCACTACTTTCCCAGCGGTTTACTTGGCCTCGGATTGACAGCATTGCTCGCCAGCTTCATGTCGGGAATGGCGGGCAATGTTACTGCCTTCAACACCGTGTGGACTTACGACATTTATCATGCCTACATTCGCCCCAATGCCTCCGAAGCGCACAACCTGTGGATGGGAAAAATGGCAACCGTGTTCGGGGTGGCGCTGTCGGTTGCAACTGCCTACGCCGCTACCCGCTTCAACAACATCATGGATTTTCTCCAGCTAGTATTCGCCTTCGTGAACGCTCCCTTATTCGCGACCTTTCTGCTGGGCATGTTCTGGAAGAGGGCGAGCGGCCACGCTGCCTTTGCAGGGCTCCTCTCAGGGACAATGGCCGCCAACTTACATCATGGCCTGACCCTCCCCGCCGGCGCCAGCGTGGGAATAAAAGGCGGATGGCTTGCCATCCGGCATGTCTACCCCAGCGAAATGGCGCAGAACTTCTGGACTGCCATTTGGGCATGGCTGATCTGTTTTGCGGTTACCGTCATGGTGAGTTTCTTCACTGCCCCGCGCAGGGAAGAGGAACTGGCGGGATTAGTCTATTCGCTAACCAAACCGCTGCAGCAAGATCACAGCGCCTGGTACCGCGAGCCGCTCTGGTTAGGAATTGGCGTATTGCTCCTGGCCATCGCGCTTAACGTTGTTTTCTGGTAATCACATGGGACTCGACATCCGTCTGCCGATTGGATTGTTCTTCAGTGCCCTGGGTCTGTTGCTGACCTCGTTCGGGATCTTCGGCTCCGACGCCATCTCCTCGAGCCCAGCGGCGCCTCATATCCGCTCTTCTGGAATCAATATCGATGTGATTTGGGGTGTGGTTCTGCTGTTCTTTGGTCTGGCCATGATCATCCTGGCGCGAAGGGCAAGGAAAGCAAGACCCGATCGATCGCAATCACGTGACCGCTGATGAAACTGATCGAAAAACCGCATCGCCGATTCAATCCGCTTACCGGTGCATGGGTGCTGGTGTCGCCGCAGCGGCTCGAACGCCCCTGGCAGGGGCAGGTCGAAACACCTGTCACTCCGCCCGCTGCTGACTATGACCCCGATTGTTATCTCTGTCCGGGCAACGCGCGGGCCGCTGGACAACGCAATCCCAATTACACCTCGACCCACGCTTTCACCAATGATTTTTCGGCCTTGGTTCCTGATGCTTCACCTACGAGATGCGATGAAGCAGGACGGGGCCTGTTGGTGGCCGAAGGCGAATCCGGAATATGCCGTGTGGTCTGTTTTTCGCCGCGCCATGATCTGGCCCTTTCCCGCATGCAGGTTCCCGGCATCGTTGCCGTAGTCGATTTGTGGGCAGCACAGTGGAATGAGCTCGGCACGCGGCCCGACATCAACTATGTCCAGATCTTCGAAAATCGCGGCGAGCTCATGGGATGCAGCAACCCCCATCCTCACGGCCAAATCTGGGCAAGTCAGAAGATTCCCGATGAGCCCCGCAAGGAACAACAAGCGCAAATCGCGTATCACGAGAAAAATGGCTCCTGTCTCTTGTGCGATTACCTGGGCTTAGAGCATCAGCAGAAGCAACGGATCGTCTGCGAGAACCCTCATTTTGTCGCCATCGTGCCCTTCTGGGCCGTGTGGCCATTCGAGACTATGCTGATCGCAAAACAACACCTGCGCGACATCACCGGGTTGGATCACTCCGCTCGAACCGCTTTGGCCGAGATCCTCAAAGAGTTAACTGTCCGGTACGATAATTTGTTTGCCACTTCGTTCCCTTATTCGATGGGATTTCACCAGGCTCCGACCGATGGCAGTCCTCATCCCGAGTGGCACCTGCACGCTCATTTCTATCCCCCCTTGTTGCGCTCGGCCACCATTCGAAAGTTTATGGTCGGCTACGAAATGCTGGCGGAACCGCAACGCGATATGACTCCCGAAGTGGCGGCCGAACACCTGCGCGCAGTCAGCCATGTTCACTATCTCGACGGCCTATAGTCCTGTGCTAAGTTATTCACAATGATCAATGGCAAGCGCGTCGCGGTGGTCATGCCCGCCTACAATGCGGAAAAGACGCTTGAGGCTACCGTCGGCGAAATCCCGGAATTAGTTGACATCAAAATCCTGGTCGACGACAGCAGCTCCGATCGCACCGTGGAAGTAGCGCAACGCCTCGGCCTCCACACCTTCGTGCACGACAAAAATTACGGCTACGGGCGCAATCAGCAGACCTGCTATCGCGAAGCTGTGGAGGCGGGCGCCGACGTCATCATCATGGTTCACCCCGACTATCAGTACACTCCGCTTCTGATAACCGCCATGGCCAGCATGGTGGCTTATGACGTTTATGATGTGGTGCTGGGATCGCGCATTCTCGGTGGCCGCGCCCGCCAGGGCGGAATGCCTGTCTATAAATACATTGCCAATCGTTTTCTGACCGCCTTCGAAAACCTTTGCCTGGCAGCGAAGCTCTCCGAGTATCACACCGGTTATCGCGCCTTCAGCAGCAGGGTGCTCAGCGAGTTGCCGCTGCTGGAGAATTCCGACGACTTCGTTTTTGACAACCAGATGTTGGCCCAATGCGTCTACTTCGGCTTCCGCATCGGTGAGGTCTCTTGTCCCACTAAATATTTTGAAGAAGCCTCCTCGATAAACTTCCGCCGCAGCGTCCAATACGGCCTGGGAGTAATCGGCACCTCGCTGCAGTTCGTCCTGCAAAAGCGCGGCCTGCTTCGCTTGCCCAGGTTCAGCACCCAAGGCAAGAAGTTAGCAGTCGATCCGGGCTACTATGCGCGCCACGAGCCATAGCAGCACCCTGGCTAGAGCCGAATCGCGCGCCATGCTGACCCTGTCTGATTATTTGCCCGCGCGCACAAACGTACCCGTGCTCGCGTTGATCACGCCAATTCCCTTGTTATCGGATTGACTCTTCCCGTAGATCACGTACCAGAACACCGCTTTCTGTTTGGCGTCCCGCTCCAGGATAAAGAGCACCGGCTGTTGTGGATCTTTCTTGGTCAGGTTCGCTCCCCCGTGTTGCTGCGCCAGGGCAAAGGCTTTATCGGAATCTAACTGGAGATAAGCGGGAACGAATTCCAGCGAAGCCACAACCGGGCTCGACGTGGATTCGACCGTTGACGTTACTCCCTCCGGCGGCTGGTCCGGTAAACGGCTTCCTGAACAGGTGAAGGTCTTGAACGTACCGCGGCTGGGCGATGCGTACAACGCGCGCCACACTGTGGATTTGCCGTCCTGCCCATTCGCCTCGGTCGTGAGCGTCGATTCCAGATGGAAGGGAAGTGCGTCCGGCGACCACCGTTGCGCCATGTCCGACATGCGCGTGAAGCAAGGTTTAGCGGTATAGGGGAAAGGCTCCTTCTTCTGTGTTGCCGAAGCATTCACCATCTTGGGTTGTTGATTGTCTGCGGATTTTTGCGGAGCTGAACTGCACCCGAAACCGGCAAGCAGAATTGCGCCGAGCATTGTGACACGGAAAAATTCCATACCACTGCCTCCCGTGCGCCGCCGGGAGTCTCGGCAAGGATCGGCTCTCGTTAGGTGAAGCGAGCGAAAGGGCCGAAGATAGTCGAAGCCACTCGCAAGCGGCGCCGTGATCTGACCCGTACAGCAGAGATAATAGCGCCGATGGCTTGATTGACAAAGCCAAATAGAAAGGAGTTGCAGGCCATAGAGGCTTGCGGAAAAACTCCGGCTCGGGCTGGGTTTTGGGACGGGCAAGACTTCAGAGGCCGCGAAAAAAACCAGGTAAGTAAAATCGGGCAGGGCACGAGTTTACGAGCCTGCCCTGAGCGTAGTCGAAGGGTGCCGCTACGCCGTTGAGAATACGTCCGCGCTTCAGCGCCTGAGGGCCTTCTTTTGCCGTCGAGGGACTTTTTCAGCGGCCTCTTCCGTCGTGCCGTTAAGTCAGGCCATAGAGGCTTGCGGAAAAACTCCGGTTCGGGCTGGGTTTTGGGAAGGGCACGACTTCAGTCGTGCCGTGAAGCCGTTGAAAATGAGGGAGCGCTTCAGCGCCTGAGGGTCGCTTTTGGATGCACGCTCGAGTTTTTGCGCAAACCTGCATAAGCGTAGCCGAGCAATCGCTCAGTCGTCGAGGATGCTTAGCGGCGGCTGTGCGCGGCCGAGTTTGCCAACCGGTTGGCCTCCGCGTTATCGCAACGCGGGATGTGGGAGATCGAGAAGCGGAACGAGCGTGCCAGCTTGCGGCAGATCCAGTTCAAGGAATACAGCCGAGGGCTCCGGCAGTTGTACTCACCCTTCATCTGCCGAACCACAACTTCCGAGTCGGAATAAACGTGCAGGGTGCGGGCTTTGAGCGCTATGGCGCACTGCAACGCTTCCAGCAGCGCGATGTATTCGGCGACGTTATTGTCCTGGCGGCCAATCCAGCGCGCGATCTGAATGATGGTGCCGTCGCCGCGATCGATTACCACCCCAATACCCGATGGCCCCGGATTCCCCAGCGATCCACCGTCTACGTAAGCCACCAGATTCAGCATGCCACCGCTCTTCTTCCACCATGAGGCAGGAATGTAGATGGCGTCAAGAGATTTATCTGGTTCCGTTGCAACACTAGTCGTAGCACTGCTGTGGATTACCGGTGGAAATAGAAAGGAAAAATTTCTCGCCATTGCCCTAAACATTGTGCACTCAAGGCTTTCACCTGTAGACATCATCCGTGCCAATAAAAAATGCGATTGCACCGATATGCGGCATTGACACTTATCCCCTTAGCGTTTAAGGTGAGCAGCGTCGACGGCTGAAAGGGCTGGCAAAATTAAAAATTAGGCCAGTCCGAAGTAAGCTGGGTGATCTGCTTCAGCGAGGCAACTCGAGGAAGAGCCGGACCCGAAAAAACCGACTGACTCTGCGAGGAGCAGTTGGGGTCAGGAACTGCGAAAGCAGTGGTCACATCAAGGGCTGTGACGGTGCACGTATCCACGCTGTAGGCTCCCTCGCAGGAGCTGGCGGCTAGAGCGTAACCAATGTCACGGCCCTTTCAATTTTTCCCGCCTGTTTTCTCCGCCTGAAACTTAATCAGCCCCAGTCCCCATCTGCTCGATCACCGGCGAGCTTCCCATAAGCGGCACTTCTGGCACGTCGCTATAAATAGCAGCGGGCGCTGCCAGGGAAGCCACGTTGATTCCCAGGCACTCTCCCAGCGTTCGGAAATGCTCAAGCCATACCCGCGTGGGCGGTACTCCCTGATGAGACTCACGCAGAAATTCGAAATACTGCGTCTGCGCCCGCCACAGATCGATGTGGAACGACGGCATTTGCGCGACCCGCACCAGGGTTTCCAGCCGCAGCAGTGTTTCGATGTCGCGCGGCCGCTCCGGCCAGCGATCCAGGTTCGCCTCCAAAGCCTGCCGCAACGCCGGCTGAATATTAGCCGCCGGCAGCGTGATGCCCGCTCGCTGCGCCGTATCCACCAGCAGCTGTATGTAGTCGAAATCCGGTTCTTCCGTTTCCAGATTGCGGCGAATGGCGTTGCCCAGCACAAACTCAGCTGAAACCCGCAGAATCGGCGGCAGCGGTACGTGAACTTCGGAGAGAAACGCGATCAACGGCGCCCGTTGCTCGTAAACCTCGCCGTAGATTCCGTCAATGTCCGCCAGTGTCGAATTGACGATCTGCGACACGATTCGCTGGCGTTCATCGCGGAACAGCGATTTCAGCGAATACACCGACCCGCGGAAAAATTGAGAGATCAGCCGCGAGCACTCCGAGAGGTCGCCATCGGAAAAGCATTGGCTGACCGGCTCCAGGAACGGAAGGCAGCCGTGCGCGACATCCCAGGGCCGAATCCCCGCTGTCAGCTGATGCTCGCCAAAGTGCAGCGCCGCAAAGGCAAACTTCAGCTCCGCGCGCGTAATGCGCGACACAATAGTCGCGTGCCCGAGGGCGAGCTTCGCTCCCCCGCGCTCGAATGATCGCGCATCCTGCAAGCGAGCGTCATAACAGTAGACGGAGCTCCGCCGGTGATAGCCGTCGAAGAAGGAGCTGATCACATAATGAGCGGCTACGCCCACCAGGTCGAGCATGGCAGGCCGCACAAAGCGCTCATAGATGTTGCGCCCGTTTCCGTACTCGCCCAGATTGCTGTGTACATTCTCCAGGCGTTGCAGAAACTGTTCTTCGCGGCCCGCCTCGAATAGGCCCTCGGCCAGCTGCACGGCTCGGGCCGCGTACTGAAGAATCTGTACCGTTTCCGGCCCCGTAGGCTCATCGAAAAACCACCCGCAGCTGGTGTACATGAGCATGAGGTGGCGTTGCATTTCCAGCAGTCGCAGCGCCCGTTCCTGCTCATCCGCCGACAATGTCCTCAACGCATGTTCGGAAAGAAAACGCTGAGCCCTCGAGCGATCGCTGACGGCCTGAATATATTCATCGCGCGCATGCCACGGCTCGCGCAGCAATTCCTTCGCCGCCGTCTCGTACTCCGGCGCGAGTTCGTCGCGCAGCCAATCGAGCGCGCTCCGCAGAGGATGTCGCCACTCCTGGTTCCAATGGCCGTTCGCGCCGCCATTGCATCCGCAATTGGACTCCCATCGCAAGACACCGTGCATGCAGCTCCACGATGTGCGCTCCAGAATTTCCACCTCATGCGTCGGCGGATGCTGGGCAAAATATTCGCCGTAGTTGGTCAGCCGCGCCAGGCGATTGTCCTCGATGTAGTCGAGCGCAAACGCCAGCGCCATGTCCCCATGGGAATGATGATGTCCATAGCTCTCGCCGTCGGTGGCGATATGGATTAATTGCGCGGGATCTCCATCGGGATCGAATCTTCCCAGCAACCGATGCGCGAAGTTCTTGCCATCGAACAGCAGCTTTTCAAACGCGACCGCCCGCGACACCGCTCCGTCGTAAAAGAACAACCCGATGCTGCGGCCGGACGGCAAATTGCAAATGTAAGATCGCCGCGAATCGATCCCCTGCCCGTATAGATTGGTCCAGGAGTCGCCGGCGTCGCGGCGCAATTTTCCTGCCTGATGTGGCGCCAGGATCGTGAACTTGATTCCTGACGAACTCAGCGCCTCCAGGGTTTCAACATCCACCGCGGTTTCGGGAAGCCACATGCCCTCGGGATCACGCCCGAAACGATGCTGAAAATCTCGCATCCCCCAAACAATCTGTGTCTGCTTGTCGCGCCTGTTCGCCAGCGGAAGGATGATGTGGTTGTAAGCTTGCGCTAGCGCTGACCCGTGTCCCGAGAATCGCTGCTGGCTGTCCCGATCGGCCTGCAGGATCTGCTCGTATGCTTGCGGCGCGCGCTCTTCCATCCAGGAAAGCAGCGTGGGCCCGAAATTGAAGCTGATGCGAGCGTAATTGTTAACAATTTTCGAAATCCGCCGCTCGCCATCGAGAATTCGCGAGGCGCCATTCGGCAAGTAGCATTCCGCCGTGATGCGCTCGTTCCAATCGTGATAAGGACTGGCCGAGTCCTGCGATTCCACAGCTTCGAGCCAGGCGTTTTCCCGCGGCGGCTGATAGAAGTGGCAATGAATGCAAACGAAGCAGTCCATGTGCGCATCTCCAGAGCGACCCTTAGGAGGCAAAGCGTTTTCGCTTGGAGTCGACGCGGCGGAACTAGGATGGTCGATCCTTGCTTGCTTCCGGTCCCCAATGATCCTAGCAACATACCTTACCAAGGTCCCCGGGGGAATGTATCGTCTGATTCCTTCGGTAACCACCTCCGCCGAATGCGGCAATGCCTGCTCCTTCAGGTAAGATGTTCCATCCACCATGATTCAACTGTCCGACATACACGCCGCCCTCGGGCGGGTTCGCGACGATATTTATCTTTCGCCCTGCGCGCGTTCGGAAACGCTTTCGAACGCCAGCGGAAACAGCGTTTACCTGAAGCTCGATAACCTGCAAAGAACCGGAGCCTTCAAAGAACGCGGCGCCCTCAACAAGCTTCTGAGCTTGAGCGCGGAGGAGCGTGCCCGCGGCGTGATCGCGGCCTCCGCCGGAAACCACGCCCAGGGCGTCGCTTACCACGCCGGGCGTCATGGCATACGCGCCCAGATTTGCATGCCTCTGACCACACCCCTCATCAAGGTGTCGGCAACCAAAAGCTATGGCGCCGACGTGGCCCTGGTTGGCGCCAACTATGACGAGGCTTTCGAACAGGCGCTGCTGCGGGCTCACGACCAGCGCCTGACCTTCGTGCATGCCTTCGATGACGACGCCATCATTGCCGGTCAGGGCACGCTTGGCCTGGAATTGCTGCAGCAGCAGCCCGATCTCGAAGCCGTGATCGTCCCCATCGGCGGTGGCGGCCTGATCGGCGGAATTTCCTGCGCCATCAAGCAGACCAATTCCCGCATTCAGGTCTTCGGCGTGCAGCCCTCGCGCTTGCCTTCCATGAAGGTCGCGGTGGCTGAGGGCAAGCCGGTCACCATCAAAGCCGCCGCCACCATCGCCGACGGCATCGCCGTGCGCCGCGCCGGCGACCGCACGCTCCCTCTGGTTCAGAAGTATGTGGACGACATCGCCACCGTTGATGAAGAAGAGATCGCCAACGCCATTCTGATTCTTCTCGAACGCGAGAAAACTCTGGCCGAAGGCGCGGGAGCGGCCGCCCTGGCCGCGCTTCTGAATCACAAGCTGCCTCTGGCCAACAAAAAAGTGGCGGTGCTCGTGTGCGGCGGCAACATCGACGTCACCCTGCTCTCCCGCATCATCGAACGCGGCTTGGTCAAAGACGGCCGCCTGGTGCGTCTCCGAGTCCATCTGCCGGATTATCCCGGAGCCCTGCATCGCCTCACCGGCATCCTGGCCCAGCATCGCGCCAACATCGTCGAGACCTCTTACGACCGCGCCTACTACGGCGTGAACCTCGGCGACACCGCCATCGACATCACCATGGAAACCAAGGGCTCCGATCACATCGCCGAATTGCTGGCCGCCCTCGACGTTGCCGGCTACGCCAATGAAAGAGTGCTGTAGGCAAATGTAGCGCGCCATGCAGCAGAGTGGCTCTGCAGCAGAGCTGTCATCTCGAGCGAGGCGAGAGACCTTGTGTTAACTGTGTGGCGCGGACACTCCTGTCCGCGTCTTCGGGCATGTCTACTGCCAGCAGTTCAAGTCGTAATCCCGAGCCGAAGGCGAGGGATCAGACGTTTCCCCCCATTGTTCAGGTCATGTTTCACTCGCCTCCTCGGCGGGATCACCAAGATTTTCCCAAGCCTCGGCGTAGGCGCGGGCCAGCTCCGGGTCGTCGGGATGGTCGTACAATGTCGTGAACTGCCTGCTGGAGTTTCCGCACCTGCTCGGGAGTGGGTGTGACGAAACGCGGATGTGATGTTGTAGCGTTGCTGGCGTCTGCGGTTTCGGGGATGGCTTCGAACTCGCGACGGGTCTCCTGCTCCCACTGAGCTTCGGCCTGCTGCTGCGACTTCTGCAGTTGCTCTGCGTGCTGGTTCAGCGTTTTTTGTTCCTCATCGGTTTCGGGAGTTAAGTGCTCCTGGCGGGCGGGATTTCCGCCGAGGGTCGAATGGCTGACCAGGAGCGGGTCTACAACGATCTCGTCGCGGAGCGGGCGCAGTTGCAGGTGGCGCAGATTGCAGCTGGCGAGCTGGAGCGCGTACAGCAGAAGGCCGGCTTCTTTGCGATCGATCTGCCGGGGAGAATCAGGCGGATCACTTGCATAACAGCGGCCTGGACAGAGTTGGCGTCTTCGAGGACGGGGAAGCGGCCGTGAAAAGAATCACGCGACGGGCGCTGCGGAGCGCCGTAGGTGCCGAGATGGCGAAAGTTGTTGTGAAAGTAGCAATAGCATTTGCCGCGCAAGGCGGGAGAGCCGCACTGCGTGCCGTTGACCTTGACGTGATGACATCGGCGAAGTTCCATAAGTAGAAATACTCCGTGCTAAGTAGAGATACTCTCGTACCCCCTCCCCCCGGCGGGGCAATAATATACTTGACGAATCATTATTACTTTGCTATGCTCCGTTTATGGCTATCCAAGACCAAGAATTACAAAAGCTTATAGAGCGCCTCAAGCGCAGCATTGAGGATAGCAAGAAGGTCATCAAAGAATCGCAATCGCTCCTCAGGGACATCAGAGAGCAAAGAGAGCGGCGAGCGAAGGATGAAAAGCAAAAGCCATGAAACAGCCCAAAACTCTGCAAGCAGCCATTGTTTACTTCTCCGATCCTGACAACTCTCTGGCCTACATGGTCTCGAAACGCTGGCCCGATGGTGTAGTGACCTGCCCGAAGTGCGGTCGCACCGACGTTGTATTCCTCAAGAATCAGCGTAAGTGGCAGTGCAAGAGCACTCACGATCACCGTCAGTTCTCCGCCAAGGTTGGAACTATTTTCGAGGATTCGCCGATCCCGCTTGAGAAGTGGTGCGTTGCCGTGTGGATGTTGTCCAACTGCAAGAACGGAGTCAGCAGTTATGAACTCTCGCGGACTATTGGCGTTACTCAAAAGTCGGCATGGTTCATGCTGCATCGCGTTCGTGTTGGAATGGAATTGAACGTTGAAACCGCTGGCAAGCTCGGCGGCAATAACAGCGAAGTCGAAGCCGATGAGACTTTCGTTGGCGGAACTACCAGCAATATGCACAAGAGCCGTAAACTTCGCATGTACCGAGAGCGCAGCAATACTCCTAACTGGAAAGCTGGCAACAAGAATCCGAATAAGACCGCTGTCCAAGGAATTCTTGACCGTGATGCACGTCAGATTCGCGCCAAAGTGATTCCCAATGTAAAGCGCGAGACCTTGCAGAATGAGATTCTGAACAACGTCCACTTCGGCTCCAAGCTTTACACCGATGATGCTGTTGCCTATAACGAACTCGCCAGCATCTATGCACATGACGTTGTGAATCATGCGATGGAGTACGTGAAGGGCCGCGTACACACCAACGGCCTTGAGAACTTCTGGTCGTTGCTGAAACGTACTTTGCATGGAACTTATGTAGCCGTTGAACCTTTTCACCTCGGGCGCTACGTTGATGAGCAAGTATTCCGCTACAACAACCGTGCGACCAAAGACAATAAACTTACCGATGCAGACCGCTTTGACGCTGTAATGATCGGCATAATCGGCAAGCGCCTTACCTTTGCCGAACTCACCGGAAAGACTGGCGAAACGAGCATTCACTAATCCTCTGCGCGGGAAGCGCGGTCCGAAGCGGAAGGCTTAGCCTTCCGCTTTTTCTTTTTTGCTACTTTCTCTGCATCCAGCTTGGCTTTTATGTCGCTATGCTTAATCTTCAGAAGTTGACCCATTGTCCGGTCAAAATTCTCGAATTCTTTCGCTTGTTTCATGTATTGCCTTTGGCAGCTTTACGTGCTGCATCTTCCCTTTCCCACTTCTGAAAGCGCCTTAGAGACTCCCCTGAAGCTAATTCACGTGCGACCCAGTCTTCTAAGGCTTTCTTTTTTAAAACCATTGCAGTCAGCCAATCATCTGGCCCAGCAGTAGTTCCCTGTGGGACGAAATCGCCCCATGCAATCTGAGCGAAGCGACTCATAGGAGTTTTCAAGAAACCTAAGAGACTGTATCGGTAGCATGTCCATGCGAGGAGATCAGCGCACTGCAATCCCGCTACGTCAGCACGACGCGCGAAGCCATAGTTCGTGTAAAGACCTGGAGCATTTCCGCGATCAACAGATTCTCTCTCGGCATATGACATCGTCTCTTCGATCTCTTTGCGGCACTCCTCGTGTTTCTCTATCCAGTCAAAAATGAATTGAATTGGCTGCGTTTTATGGAATCGTCGCCATGCATCAAGGAATGTAAGCACATGGAGAACCGTCCACGTGTAGTGATTCTTGCCTGAATACCTACGCATCTCGTCAGGCACAACAGCATCATATTCGTCTTTGCGTGCCGAAAAAGACCACACCTTCACTCCGTATTTTTTCGTGATCTGCCTGACTCTCGTGAATACTCTCTCGTGCTTGGCATTATCCCAGTTCGCAAAGAATGATTTCGCATTCCGAGCGACGAACTCAGATGTATGGAAGTCGCAAAACTGTTCCTTAATCTTGAACTGCTTCCACTCCTTTTCCAGCGCCAATATTCGTTTCGCTGGAATGATGAACGCGGTGCAATTAGCTATCTTTTGGTCAGGAGCAGTTCCGCTGTCATCAATATACGCAGTACAAAAAGTCACGTTAACGTCTCGCCATCGTTCACCCCACACACTAAGCAGCATGTGGTGGACGCGTCCCAAGATTTCCAAATCCGGTCCCCGTTTTTTCTCTCCGGTCTAGTGGAACTACCGGATTGCCGGGGCAATCGTATGGTTAACGATTCAGATTGATTCGTCAACTATATTATTGCCCCCGGCGGTCTTTTGGAATCAGGGACTTGAGAGGGAGAGGCGGTGTAGATCTTTGAGTTAGAAGGGGTTGTAAGCAAAATCTTGGAAAGAAAGGGTTTAGCTTATAGCTTTCAGCTCTCAGCTCTCAGCTTCTACTCCGCCGCGGACGCGGAGGAGTAGTTCCCCTAGAGCGCGCACAGGAATGTTCGCGCCACACAAACGAGCAGAGCGCGCACAGGAGTGTGCGCGCCACACAAAGATGGTGGTTGTCAAAGAGCATGGCCCACCCACCGCTGAAGCGGAAGGGCGGGGCACCCGGTTGGGGCGAGGAGTAGGTACACTCCCCCTAATTCCAGTATGACGGATGGGGTGGGGGAAATGAGACATTTGGGGTGGAACTATGTGTCATTGGGTGTGACTAAGTTGGAGGGAATTGGGGTAGGTTGGGGGACTTGACAAAAAGTCTTAGTCGTCAACTTTTGGTCGCCAGTCGTCAGCGGAAGAGCCCGACGTAGTGCTGAGATCCCGAATGCCCACCCTTCGAAAACCGCGAAGGGTGGGCAGCCGATTTGTGGTAGAGGTAAGGTGGGCCAGCCCCCCACTTAAAACCCAAAAACGCAAAATCCCGGAAACAAAGCACTTCGCCGAACCCATACCACATATTGTGTTTACTCTCAAAAGCGCGGAAAACCACAATCTGTTGTGTGTGGCGCGGGCATTCCTGCCCGCGTCTGTGCCGAAACAGGACAAAGGCCGCGGACAGGAATGTCCGCGCCACACGGGCTACACTGTCCTGGCTAACATTCCGGGATGCACATTGCTGCCCGTCAATATGGTAGCGAGCCGCTCGCCGGGAAGGTTATGACGCTGAATCGCGGCTAGGCCGGCGGCGCCGGCGGGTTCCAGCAGGAGGCCCAGCGTGGACGCGGAGAGGCGCATGGCTTCGATGAGGGCGTCGTCGGGTACCAGGACGATGTCGTCCACCAGATCCTTCATTCTCACTACCGCCTTGGGGACGGGCGCGGTCACGGCGATGCCATCGGCGATGGTGCGGGCGGGTTCGGGTACGTTCGACCTATTGATTTCGCCCATGTTGATTTCACCCATGTCTCGCAAAGGCGGCGAGACATGGGGCACCCCGGAGACATGGGGCACTCTTCGAGCTTCTGTCCATGCATGCAGCATGGCGGGAGAGCCCTCGGCGCAGACACCGATGATCTGGGTGCGCGGCGAACGGTCTTTGATCCAGGCGGCGATGCCGGTGATCAGGGCGCCGTCTCCGAGCGGGACGACCACCGCGTCGATGGTGCCGGCGGCGAGCAGTTCGACCGCGATCGTGCCCGCGCCTTCGGTGATGGCGTCGTCGGCGCCATCCTCGACGAAGACGCAGTTGGGGTGGTCGGCGGCGTGGCGACGCGCAAGCTGCTTGGCGGCGTCGAAATCTGCGCCTGCGAGTGTGACCCTGGCTCCGAGGGAGCGCATGCGGTCCACCTTGGCCGGGTTGGCGTCAGTGGCCGCGAAGACTTCGACGGCGATACCGCGGCTGCGGCCGGCGTAGGCCAGGGCTTGTCCGGTATTGCCGGCGGAGGCGCAGACGATCGTCTGTTTGGGGTCGAGCGAACGCGCGAGGAAGTCGGCGCCACGGCCTTTGAAACTGCGGATAGGATTGGCGGTCTCGACCTTCACCAGCACGCGCCGACCGAGGGCGGCGTTGAGAGCCTCGTCTTCATATTGGGGGGAGTGGAGGAAGACGGGATCGATTGAGTGCGCGGCTTTCTCGATGTTAGCCAGGTTTAGGGGAGTAGTGGTCACGATGTCTCCAAACATGTGGCGCGGGCACTCTTGCCCGCGTGAGGATGGGCAAGGTTAACGCGTCAAGTGATTAAACTCAAAAACTCACGAGGAGTATAGGAAGAGGAAAAAGAGACGCAAGGTCCCCTTCGACTTCGCTCAGGGCAGGCTCTCGACTTCGCTCGGAATGACAGAGTGGGGTAGGTTGCTTTCTATTCCTCGGCGGGGGACTGTTTTTCTGGCCGCAGCAGCGGGAACAGGATCACGTCGCGGATGGTCTGCGAGTTGGTCAGGAGCATGGCGACGCGGTCGACGCCGACGCCGCAACCTCCGGTCGGTGGCATAGCAAATGACAGGGCGCGGATGTAGTCTTCGTCCATCTGGTGAGCTTCTTCGTCGCCGCGCTCGCGTTCTTTTAGCTGCTGCTCGAAGCGGCGGCGCTGCTCTTCGGGGTCGTTGAGTTCGCTGAAGCCGTTGGAAATTTCCATCTGGGCGGCAAAGATTTCGAAGCGCTCGGTCCACTCGGGCTCGTCGGGCTTGTTCTTGGAGAGCGGCGAGACGGCGGAGGGGAACTCGTAAATGATCGTCGGCTGAATCAGGTGCTCTTCGGCGACGGTTTCGAAGAGGGTCGCAATCGTCTTTCCCGCGGGCTCGTTGGGATCGTAGGCCATGTGCGAGTGCGCCTGGTTGAAACGCCCGACCAGGGCGCGAACGCTGTCGTGCGTGGCGAAGTCAGACATCTCGGGCTTGGCTCCGGCTTTTTCGGGCCAATATTTGATGATGGCCTCGCGCATGGTGAGGACGTTCCACTTGTCGGCGGCCCAGTCGATTTCGTGCTCGCCGAACTTCACCTTGGTGCCGCCAGTGACGTCGATGGCAGCCTTGATGAGCAGGCCCTTGGTGAGCTCCATGATGTCGCGGAAGTTGGCGTAGGCCTGGTAGAACTCGAGCATGGTGAACTCGGGGTTCCAGCGCCAGCCCAGGCCCTCGTTGCGGAAGTTGCGATTGATCTCGTAGACGCGGTCGAAGCCGCCGACGATGAGGCGCTTCAGGTAAAGCTCGGGGGCGATGCGCAGGTAGAGGTCCATGTCGAGTGTGTTGTGGTGCGTGATGAAAGGACGCGCCACGGCGCCGCCCGCGATGGGCTGCATCATCGGGGTTTCGACCTCGACGAAGTGGTGCTTGTCGAGGAAGGTGCGGAACGAGCGCACCAAGCGGTTGCGGGCGAGGAAGACGTCGCGGACCTCGGGATTGACGATCAGGTCGAGATAGCGCTGGCGGTAGCGCAGCTCGACGTCGGTGAGGCCGTGCCATTTTTCTGGCAAAGGCAGCAGGGCCTTCGAGAGGAAGGTCAGGTCCTCGACGTGGACGGTGAGTTCGCCGGTCTTGGTGCGGAAAAGGTAGCCGTGGACGCCGACGATGTCGCCGATGTCGAGGAGCTTGTAGAGCTGGAAGCCCTTGTCGCCGACAGCGTCCTGGCGCACGTAGATTTGCAGGCGGCGGGAGGCGGCGCCGTCGGAGCGTGCGGCCGATTGCAGGTGCGCGAATCCGGCTTTGCCCATGAGGCGGATGGTCATGATGCGGCCAGCCAGCTGGACGCGGGGCTTCTCGGAATCGAGCTGCTCCTTGGTCCAGTTCTCGTAGTCGGCCCAGACTTTCTCGATGGTCTGGTGCACGTCGTACTTATTGGGGTAGGCGGGCTGGCCGAGGGCTTCGATCTGCTTGAGCTTGTCGCGGCGAAGGTCGTAGATTTTGTCGTCGAGTGCCAAAGGGCGTCCTTGAGGAAGGGACATTATAAATGTAGGAGGTGAGTTCCTCTCCGGGCGGTCGAGCGAAGACGAAAAGACTTCCACCACAGAGACACAGAGGCATAGAGGCATAGAGGCAGCCCAAGAGAAAACACAAGGTCCCTCGACTCCGCTGCGCTTCGCTCGGGATGACGGCGGCCGAGGTATTTGGGTGTGCAACGCGTCACAGGAGAATGTGGTCAGTGCTCCTTGCTGGTATGAGCAATAGGCGGTAGTATAGGCAGCTTCGTACTTCTTCATAAATAAAGGCGTGCTGGGGTCGAATGCCGCAAAACTACGTACCGATTTTTATCTTTATTGGCATCATAGCCATCGCCCTTCCCGTTACCCTTTTGGCAGCCAAGCTGGTGCGGCCGGAAAATCCCAACAAGATCAAGCTGATGCCCTACGAGTGCGGCATCGATCCCATCGGCAGCGCCCGGGGGCGGTACACGATTCGCTTCTTCATCGTGGCTATCCTGTTTGTCATCTTCGACGTGGAGACTATCTTTCTGTTTCCCTGGGCGGTGCAGTTCAAGGCGCTGGGAATGTTTGGGCTGCTGGAGATGTTCATCTTCCTGGGGATCTTGATTGTGGGATACGTGTGGATTTGGAAGAAGGGCGCGCTGGAGTGGGTGTAGGAAGCAGGAGTCAGTAGTCAGGAGTCGGTAGTCAGCAAAATGGCAGACGAGCAAAAACCCGCGACACCTACACCGCCGAAAACAGCGGCAGGGACGCCGCCAGCAGCGCCGGCGGCTCCTGCGAAGCCGACCGGGCCGGTCCCGGTTCCGTGGGATTCGCCTATGGTGGCGCGCTTCAAGCGGCAGTACGGGTCGGGAATCGAGGCGCTGAGCTATCTCGGGCAGAACTATATGGTGGTGGACCGGTCGCTTCTGCCCAACCTGCTGATGCAACTGCGGGACGACGAAAAATTCGATTACTGCGTGGACGTGACCGCCGTCCATTATCCCAAGCGGGAAAAGCAGTTCGACGTGGTCTGGATCCTTTATTCGTTCGCCAAAAATGAGCGCGTCCGGGTGAAGACGATGATCGGGGAGGGCGAATCCCTGCCCAGCGCGGTGAGCATCTGGCCTACGTGCAACTGGCTGGAGCGGGAAGTCTTCGACATGTTCGGGATCAAATTCGAAGGACATCCCGACATGAAACGCATTTTGCTGCCGGACGGGTGGAACGGGCACCCGCTGCGCAAGGACTACGGAATCATCCAGCAGGATAAAGAGTGGGTGCAGATCAACCTGGGGATTGAAAGCGGGCAATGACTGAAGCCACGAAATACTTGTCGCACCTGGAGCTGGGGGAACGCGACGAGACCTTTCTTGATTCCAATGAACTCATCATTAATATGGGGCCGCAACATCCGGCGACCCACGGAGTGCTGCGCGTCATCCTGAAGCTGGATGGGGAGAAGGTTCTCGGGACCGAGTGCGTGATTGGGTATCTGCACCGGGGCGTGGAGAAGATTGCCGAGAACCGCACTTACCCGATGTTCAATCCGTACGTGGACCGCATGGACTACGTGGCGGCGGTCTCCAACGGATTGGGTTATTGCGAGGCGGTCGAGAAGCTGCTCAACATCCAGGCGCCGCCCCGGGCGAACTACATTCGCGTCATCCTGACCGAGTTGAACCGTATCGCCAGCCATCAGTTGTGGCTGGGTACGCATGCCCTCGATATCGGCGCCATTACTCCGCTTTTCTATACTTTCCGCGACCGAGAAGAGATTCTGAAGATCTTCGAGAAGTATTGCGGTGCGCGCTTAACGACTCATGCTTTCCGCATTGGCGGGTGTCTCTATGAGACCTATGAGGGTTTCGAGCGCGAGGTTAAGAAGTTCTGCGATTTTGTTGATCCGAAGATAGATGAGTACGAAGAGCTGCTGACCACCAACCGCATCTGGGTGGAGCGGACGAAGGGCGTGGGCGTGATCTCGGCGGCGGATTGCAAGGCGCTCGGAGTTACCGGACCGGTGCTGCGGGCCAGCGGAGTGAAATGGGACATTCGCAAGGCCCTGCCGTATGCCAATTACTCGGAGTTTGATTTCGAGATTCCCACGCGTGAAACCGGCGACACTTACGACCGGTACATGGTGCGCATGGCGGAAATGCGGCAGTCGCTGCGGATCATTCGGCAGGCGGTGGAGAGGATTCCGGAAGGGCCGATCATGGCCAAGGTGCCCAAGGTCATCAAGCCGCCAGTGGGGGAGATCTATCACTCGATTGAGGCGCCCAAAGGCGAGTTGGGATATTTCATCGTCAGTGATGGATCGACGCAGCCCTACCGGCTGCGAGTCCGGCCGCCCTCGTTTGTGAACCTGCAGGCACTGGATTTAATGGTGCGGGGGCAATTAGTGGCCGACGTGATAGCCGTGATCGGCACACTGGACATCGTGCTGGGCGAGGTGGACCGCTGATGCTCGATTACATCACCTCCTACCTGCAGAGCAACGAAACGCCGGGCGGCGCCGGCAATATGTTCTGGGCCCTGGTTTACATTCTGGCGATTTTTGTCGGGCTGTCGATCGCGGTCATTGCCATGAACTGGCTGGAACGCAAGATCCTGGCTCATATGCAGGTGCGGCTAGGCCCAATGCGCGTGGGACCGCATGGACTGCTGCAGCCGATTGCCGACGCACTCAAGCTGCTCATTAAAGAAGACATCATGCCGGCCGAGGCCGACCAGTTGGTGTTCTGGGTGGCCCCATTCATCACAGTGCTGGCGGCGTTCACGACCTTCATCGTCGTGCCGTTCGGACCGACTCACGCGGTTACCGACATGAACATCGGCATTCTGTTCATGCTGGGCGTGTCATCACTGGGCGTACTAGGGATCGTAACCGCAGGCTGGGCTTCGAACTCGCACTATCCGCTGATCGGGTCGCTGCGTTCCAGCGCGCAGATGGTGTCTTACGAAATTGCCATGGGGTTGGCGGTCATTTCGGCGGTATTGATGACCAGCCTGCATGGATTGGGTATTTACGGGACGGGAACGGCGGGCGCGGGGCTGGGCACGCTGAGCATGATCGGGATCGTGAACGCGCAGATGGAGCAGCAGACCTGGTTTGCGTTCAAGTTCTTTCCCCTGGGCCTGATTGCGATGTTTGTTTTTGCGGTCGCCATGGTGGCGGAGACCAACCGCGCGCCTTTCGACCTGCCGGAAGCGGAATCGGAGCTGACCGCCGGATTCCATACTGAGTACAGCGGGTTTCGCTGGTCGCTATTCTTCCTGGCGGAATATTCGGCGATGCTGGCTGTGTCCTCGATCGCGGTGACATTGTGGTTCGGCGGCTGGCTGCGGCCGTTTCCCAATGCCCTGACCGGCTCGACCTGGGATCTGGTGTTCTCGTTGTTCCCGGGGCTGACGTTTCTTGGGTTGGCGGCAATGGCGTTGTTCAGCGCCATGCGAATGCCGAAGCACCGGTTCTTCCGAATTCAGACGCTGGGTTTGGCGGGATTCGGCGCCGTGCTCGGCATGATTGGCTTAATCCTCTTTATACCGCCGGTGCGCGACCGCATTCAGGATATCTACTGGTTTGTCGCCAAGGTCGCCGTATTCATGTACCTCTATATCTGGTATCGCGGAACCTTCCCGCGTTACCGCTTTGACCAGCTGATGAAAGTGGGTTGGAAGATTCTGCTGCCCATCGGCCTGGCGGTGCTGATCGGGACCGCCGTCGTGGGGGTGCTCTGATGCAGCCAGTGGCGACTCCCTTTTTCTTTTATTTCCTTTCGGGATTGGCGCTGATCAGCGGCATTCTGGTGATTACACGGCGTAACGCGGTGCACTCGGCGCTGGCCTTGATCGTGACCCTGCTTTCACTGGCAGGAATTTACCTGATGCTGTACGCCCCGTTTGTGGCTGGCGTGCAGATCATCCTCTATGCCGGCGGCATCATGGTGCTGTTCCTGTTCGTCATCATGCTGGTGAACCTGGAACAAGCCGAGAAAGAAAAACAGTTCAACAAGCAGTGGCTGATCGCGATCGTATCGGCAGGCGCGCTGGGATTGCTGTTCGTGAAGGTCTTCGCCGAGAGCAAAGCCCTGGCGCACTTAATGCAGAAGCCGGTCGCGGAGTTGGCCGAGACCAGCAACACGCAGCAAGTCGGCGTCGCGCTCTATGGGAATTACATGCTCGCCTTCGAAATTGCCTCGCTGCTGCTGCTGGTGGCGATCGTGGGGGCGGTGGTCATGGCGAAGAAGAAGATCTAGTAGTTGGTGGTTAGTAGTTACGAGTATTCGGCAATTAGCGCACAGCATTCAGAACGTGAGGATTTGCGGTCGGTACAAGAAGACACAAGGTCCCTCGACTCCGCTTCGCTCCGCTCGGGATGACAGGGTTGAGGATCTGGATGCTGAGTGCTGAGTGCTGAATGCTAAATGCTAAATGCTAAATGCTGAGTGCTAGTGAGAACTGAGAACCAGATGGTACCGATTACACCAATTCATTATCTGATTCTGGCGGCGGCGCTGTTTGCACTGGGGACCATTGGCGTGCTCACGCGGCGCAATGTGGTGATCGTGCTGATGTCGATTGAGCTGATCCTGAATGCGGTGAACCTGAACCTGGTGGCGTTCTCTCGCATGTGGGGGCTCAACGGACAGGTATTCGCGATTTTCGTGATCACCGATGCGGCGGCGGAAGCGGCGGTGGGGCTGGGCATTCTGATTGCGTTCTTCCGCAATCGCGAGACGGTGAATGTGGATGAGGTGGATTTGCTGAAGTGGTAGCAGTCAGCATCCAGGAGCTAAGAGTTGAGGCACCACTACGAAACTCAAGGTCCCTCGACTGCGCTCGGGATGACAGAGTTGAGAACTGAAATAGCTGAGTGCTGAAGGCTGAGTGCTGAAGGCTTGCTGACGACTGAAGACTGACGACTAACAATGTTTCTAGAATACATCTGGCTTATCCCGCTGCTGCCGGCGTTTGGGGCGGCGATGATGTTTTTCTTTGGCCGCAAGATGCAGAAGGCCGCGGTCAGCGCGATTTGCGTGGGCGTGGTGGTGATCGCGTTCCTTTGGGCCTGCGGGGCGGTTCTGCAGTACAACGCGTGGCAGGGCACTCCCGAGCACTATCATCAGCCTTTTCAAAAGATCCTCTATACCTGGCTCGGAACTGATACCGGGCACCTGACCTATGTGACTCACGACGGCACCCCGGCTCCGTTCCAGGCCGATGCCGGGTTTCTGCTTGATCCGCTCTCCGCTATCTGGTTGCTCTTCGTGACCGGCGTCGGCATGCTGATTCACATTTACTCGACCGGCTACATGGCCCATGAGGGCGGCTATTACCGGTTCTTCGGGTATTTGAATCTGTTCATGTTCTCCATGCTCACTCTGATCCTGGGGAACAACTACGTGGTTTTGTTCGTCGGGTGGGAAGGTGTGGGGTTGTGCTCATACTTGCTGATCGGGTTTTATTTCCATCGCAAGTCGGCGAGCGACGCGGCGAACAAGGCATTCATCGTGAACCGGATCGGGGACGCGGGATTCCTTCTGGGAATGTTCACGCTGGCGTGGTATTTCGGATCATTCCGGTTTACGGAGATCAACCACCTGGCACGGAGCGGGCAATTCCAGATCGGCGATCCTGTACTGACGGCGGCGGCGCTGCTGCTGTTCGTGGGCGCCTGCGGGAAGTCGGCGCAGCTTCCTCTTTATGTGTGGTTGCCGGATGCGATGGAAGGCCCGACGCCAGTTTCGGCCCTGATCCATGCAGCAACCATGGTGACGGCGGGCGTGTACATGGTGGCGCGCTCGAATGCGATATTCGTGCTGGCGCCGAATGCGATGAAGACGGTGGCCATCGTGGGCGCGCTGACGGCAATTTTCGCGGCATCGATTGGCCTGGTCCAGAACGACATCAAACGCGTGCTCGCGTACTCGACCGTGTCTCAGCTGGGATACATGTTCCTGGCGCTGGGCGTGGGTGCGTTTGCTGCCGGAGTCTTTCACGTATTCACGCATGCGTTTTTCAAGGCGCTGCTGTTCCTTGGGTCTGGTTCGGTCATTCACGCCATGAGCGGGGAACAGGACATGCGCAATATGGGCGACCTGCACCGGCGGACTCCCATCACGCATTGGACGATGTTTATTGCCACCCTGGCGATTGCCGGTATTTTTCCATTCGCCGGGTTCTTCTCCAAAGATGAAATCTTGTGGCAGGCGTGGTCGTCAGAAGGCGGAGCTTACCGATTGCTGTGGCTCATTGGAGTGGTCACGGCGTTCATGACGGCGTTCTACATGTTCCGCCTCATGTTCCTGACTTTTCACGGCAAGCCGCGCATGAGTCATGAAGTGGAACACCATATTCATGAATCTCCCGGGTCGATGACGATGCCTTTGGTGTTGTTGGCGGTATGCTCGGTTTTTGCGGGCTGGCTGGGAGTTCCGCACAGCCTGGGCGGCTCCAATCGTTTCGAGAAATACCTTGACCCGGTCTTTGCCAGTGAAGCTCAGCTGTTACACGCTGAGAAGCCAGCACAGTTAGCGGCTGGAGAGAAAGAAGAAGAGCACACGAATCCCACCGAATACGCGCTGATGGGGCTTTCGCTGGGATTGGCGGTCGCTGGATGGGGATTGGCGTGGAAGGTCTATCGTCACGCTGATAAGGGATACGTGGAGCCGTTAGCCGCGAAGGCCCCACCTCTCTATAACACAATGCTCAACAAGTATTACGTGGACGAGGGCTACGACTACGTCTTCACCGGGCGGCGGAAGCTCGGCCAGGTGCGGCTGGGGGCGATGGGATTGGGCGAAGCTTCGTCATGGTTTGATTCCCGCATCATCGACGGCACGGTAAACGGCGCCGGGTGGATGACGCGCGCGTTCAGCACGCTCTCGATGTGGTGGGACAAGTGGATTATCGACGGCCTGCTGGTCAACGGGCCGGCTATCGTGGCGCGCATGTTGTCATATCCGGTGAAGCTCATCCAGTGGGGCCTGGTGCAGTGGTATGCGCTGATCATGGTCTTCGGCTTGTTGGGTTTTATGGCCGCTGAAATGGGGATCCTGGTTTGGTTCGGGTGGATTGCGGTCGGAGTGCTGGCGGCCATTGTGGCGTATTTCATCGTGCGGCTGATCGGGCGACGGGCGGAAAAGAACCGCGGCGCCAGTGCAACGGCGGGAGCGGGAGATTGACCAGCGTTCCACAGACGATCCGGCGGCCAGGACAGTACGTGAGAATGCCTTTACAGGCCTTTGCCGGTGCAGATGGGCAAGGGGTCCTTCCTCCTCGCCTCGCTCGGCGTCAGGATGACAATGTATTTGATGTTTTCTTGAGAACTGAGAACTGAGTTTCTATGCAGAGTCATATACTTTCAATCATTCTGTTCACGCCGCTGCTGGGCGCGATCCTGCTCCTGTTCGTTCCTAAGGAGAACAAAAACGCGATCCGCTGGATTGCGAACATGTTTGCGCTAGCGGGACTGCTGGTATCCCTGCCGCTGGTGCCGTGGTTCTGGGCGGAGCGCTTCTCGCCCGGGTTCAAGTTCATCGAAGGCACCGCGAACAACTGGATTCCTTCGATCGGCGCTGGCTACGTGCTGGGCATCGACGGTATTTCCTTCCTGCTGATCATGCTCACCACGCTGTTGGGATGGATTTCGATTCTGTCCTCGTGGACGGCGATCGAAACCAGGGTGAAGGAATACTACATCTGGTTCCTGGTGCTGCAGACGGGCATGCTGGGCGTCTTTATGGCGCTGGATTTCTTCCTCTTCTTTGTTTTCTGGGAAGCGATGCTGGTGCCGATGTACCTGCTGATCGGAATCTGGGGCGGGCCGCGAAAACTGTACGCCGCCATCAAGTTCTTCCTTTACACGCTGCTTGGTTCGGTGGCAATGCTGCTGGCCGTGTTGTTCCTGTACTTCTATAACTTCCATCAGACCGGGACATACACATTCAGCATTCCGGCGCTGTATCAGACGGCGCCCAAGATTTTCCACGACACGGCCTACGGCTCTGGCTATGCCATCTTGCTGTTCTTTGCGTTCTTCCTGGCGTTCGCCATCAAGGTGCCGATGTTCCCGTTCCACACCTGGTTGCCGGATGCGCACGTGGAGGCGCCAACGGCAGGCTCGGTCATCCTGGCCGGCGTCCTGCTGAAGATGGGAACGTATGGCTTCATCCGCTTCGCCTTGCCGTTCTTCCCGGATGTGGTCATGCATCCCAAGGTGCGCGCTTGGATGATTGCGCTGTCACTCATAGGAATCATTTACGGGGCTCTGGTCTCGCTGATGCAGAAGGACATGAAAAAGCTGGTGGCGTATTCGTCGGTCAGTCACCTGGGCTTCTGCACGTTGGGTATTTTTGCGTTGAATCCGGCGGCCATCAGCGGTTCGGTACTGCAGCAGGTCAATCACGGCATTTCGACGGGGGCGCTGTTCTTGATCGTAGGCATTTTGTACGAGCGTCGCCACACGCGTGAGATCGCAGAATATGGCGGCATCTCGAATGTGATGCCGGTTTACGCCACCATCACCATGATCATGTTCCTGTCTTCCATGGGGCTGCCGCTGCTGAATGGGTTCGTCGGCGAGTTCACTATCCTGCAGGGCACGTTCATGGAGAATAAGGTCTGGGCGGCGCTGGCGGTGCTGGGCGTAATTCTGGCTGCCGCGTATCTCTTGTGGCTTTATCAGCGGGTGTTCTTCGGGACGGTTACGAATCCAAAAAATGAGAAGCTGCTCGATCTGAATCCGCGGGAGATTCTGACCTTTGCGCCGCTGATCGTGATGGCATTATGGATCGGACTCTATCCCAAGCCGTTCTTCCAGATCCTTGAGCAGCCGGTGAATCAGTTGGTAGCGACGGTGCGGCCGGGATATCCAGGCACGAATTCGGTGAATGCGAGCGCGCAGGCGGCGGCTGCAAGTCCGGCTAAAGAAGCGGCGATGGTGCCGGCGAAAGGGAAGAACTAGTGGTTACGGTTGCCCAGATGTTCGAGCGCAGCGACTACCTGATGTCGCTTCCCATCCTGCTGCTGACCATTTTTGCGCTCGGCATTCTGATGATGGACCTGATCCTGCCCACGGAGATGAAGTGGGTCAACGCGGTGACTGCGTTTATGGGCGTGGTTTTTGCCACGGCGGGCGTACTTCGCATTCAGTGGGCGCTCGACAACTCGCGGCGGGTGTGGATGCCCGCGTTTGTCGGATCGATGGTGATCGATCACTTCACGCTCTATTTTTGGTACCTGTTCCTGGCGGGGACGGCGGTAGCCATTCTGATGTCCGTGCACTACATGGATCAGGAACGCGAACAGCATGGGGAGTTCTATGCCCTGATGTTGTTCTCGGTAGTGGGCATGATGTGCATGGCGGCTGGATTCGACATTGTGCTGATCTTCATCGGGCTGGAGTTGATGGCGATCTCCACCTACGTGCTGGTGGGGTTCCTACGCCGCGACCGGCGATCGAATGAAGCTGCGCTGAAGTACCTGCTGCTGGGGGCATTTTCGTCGGGAATTTTTGCCTATGGGCTCTCGTTGCTTTATGGCCTGACCGGCAGCACCAATCTGGCGATCATCCGCGACCGTCTGACCAGAGACATGGCCCTGACACAGAATCATGCCGACCCGGTAGCAATTCTGGCTTTGATTACGGTAGCTACAGGGCTTCTGTTCAAAGTGGCGGCGGTTCCGTTTCATCAATGGGCGCCGGACGCTTATGAAGGGGCGCCGACGAGCATTACCGGGTTCATGTCGGTAGCCGTCAAGGCAGCGGCCTGGGCCATGCTGATCCGGGTTCTGGGCATGGGGCTGTATCCGCTGCGTACCGTTTGGGTACCGCTGCTGATATTTGTGTCGCTGGCAACCATGACGGCGGCAAATCTGGCGGCCTTGACGCAGAATAATCTCAAGCGGCTGCTCGCTTACTCTTCGATCGCTCATGTCGGGTACATGCTGCTGGGCGCGGTTGCCTATGGTTCGGCGACCGAGACCGCTGCGATGACCGATGGGGTTAAAGGAATCCTGCTGTACCTCCTCGTCTATACGTTCATGAATCTCGGGGCTTTCGCGGTGATCACTTCGCTGCGGAGGCGCGATGTGATCGGCGATGAGATCGATGACATAGCGGGATTGTTCTCCCGGGCTCCCACGGAAGCGGTGCTGATGCTGGTCTTCCTGCTGTCGCTGGCCGGCATTCCGCCTTTGGCGGGATTCTGGGGAAAGTATTTCATCTTCCTGAGCCTGATTGAGACTGGTCATTACGTACTGGCCGCGGTCGCGGTGCTCTATGCCGTGTTTGGTCTGTATTACTACATGCGCATCGCCAGCGCGATGTTCATGCGGCAGGCGCTCGATACGGAGCGCATCCGGGCGGGCGGCGCCATGTGGGGCGCATTGTGGGTGAGCCTGGCGGCCACGCTCGTAATCGGCGTCTATCCGGAGCCGTTCATACGATTAGTCAACTGGTCGCTGAACGTTTCGAATAATCCGGCCATTGCGAATCTTGTGAGATAGTCGCTGGTCGTTAGTCCCTGGTCGCTGGCAAAACAACAAATCGGCCGAGTGCCCCCCGACCGACAAGCAAAGACCAACAACGCTTTGCCTTCCGATCCAAACTCGCCTGACAAAGACAATTTCTGGGTGCAATTTGCGCGTTACAGCCAGCTGGCTTTCATCCTGCCGGCGGCGACCGCGGCGGGCTGGCTGATTGGGCTGGGGCTGGATAAATGGCTGCATACCACCTGGCTTTACCTGGCGGGATTGTTGCTGGGAATTGCAGCGGGATTTGTCGAGCTGATAAAAACCGTGACCTCCGATTCCGACAAGTAGAGGGCCTATCGCGGTGCCCCGCCATTCCGATCCAGCGGAGGGTGGGAGATCAGGTTACGAAATTTGGTTCGTGTTTCTATCCAAGCTAAACTTCCCCATCCTCCGCTGAAGCGGAAGGATGGGGCACCCCGATGCCTGCTTTTTATTATGCTGCCGCCCTACGGCGTGAATTGTGCGCGCGCAATCTCGAGTATGCACAGAAGCATCTACTCGCGCATCAGGTAAGCATCGGAGCTGCGCAGGTCGTTTGCTATGACGCGGCGGAAGACATTGGGCAGCACGGAAATTTTCTTCCCGCCACCTATCGCGCCATTTTGAAAAATGACAATTGGCGGAGGAGGCTGCAAAA
>DASUWH010000065.1:0-73555 GCA_036378535.1 Terriglobales bacterium
CGCCTTCGCGGACAGGAATGTCCGCGCCACACCCACAGGCTTGCCGGACGAGCGGTTTGGACGATACTCTTTTACTGCGACCTACGAGGAACCATGGCGAACCCTGGCTATACCTGGATTGACGACCAGCTGCAAGACTCCAAAAATGCGACTATCCCGTTCATCAATGCAGGCTTGCATTACGGCATCAGCGTCTTTGAAGGAATTCGTTCCTACGCTACCGGGCGTGGCGCTGCCATTTTCCGCCTGGAAGAGCACGTAGATCGGCTGCTGAACTCCGCTCACATTCTAGGTTTCCGCGAGCTGCCCTTCGGTCGTGCGCAGCTGCTCGACGCCATTCGGCAAACCGTCGCCGCCAATGGCTTTGCAGCCTGCTACATCCGCCCGCTGATTTTTCTCGACGGCGGCATGAGCATGGTGATCGATGCGGGCAAGCCACGGCTCGTGGTCGCGGTGTGGGAGTGGAAGACGTTCTTCTCTGAAGAGGCCAAGGACCGCGGCATCCGCGCCAATATTTCGTCGCTAACGCGCCTGCACCCCAACGTGTCTATGACTAAGGCGAAGATTTCGGGCAACTATGTTGGGTCGGTGATGGCGAAGACCGAGTCGGTGCGCATGGGCTTCGATGAGGCCATCATGCTCGATCCGGCCGGCTACGTGGCCGAGTGCACGGGCGAGAATTTGTTCGTCGTACGCGAGGGCACGATCTACACCGTGCCCAGGAGTTCCATTCTGGAGGGCATTACGCGTGACAGCATCATCACGCTTGCCAAGGATCTCGGCTACGCGGTGAACGAGGAACCAATCTCGCGCGACCAGCTTTACATCTCTGACGAGGTCTTCGTCAGCGGTACCGCCGCTGAGGTGGTTGCCATTCGCGAGATCGACTTCCGCACCATCGGCAACGGCAAAGCGGGCCCGGTCACGCGTGCCCTGCAGCATGAATTTGAGAAGCTCACCAGCGGCCAACATCCGCGCGCGGAGAAGTGGCTGTCATACGTTCCGGCGCTGACCGCGAGCGTGAAGGCATAGATCATCGCCGAAGGAAGCGACTGGCAATTACGCGATGTGAGGCGAAACACCTAAAACGCAAGGTCCCTCCACTTCGCTTCGCTCCGGTCGGGATGACAGTATCGAGGGGAATCACAATGCAATCACATCAATATCGCCAGGAAACCGAGGCTGTTCGCGGCGGCGGCGACCTCAGCAAGAAAAACGGCCCGCTGTCCACGCCCATATATCAAACCTCAACGTTCGAAGTGGTCGATAACGACCAGCAATTGCGGGCCACGCACACCGACATGTTCTACACCCGCTACGGTAATCCCACGCACACCGTGGCGGAGAATTCGATCGCCGAACTTGAAGGCACCGACGCCGCCCTTCTGTTTGCCTCCGGCATGAACGCGGTTACGACGACGATCCTGGCTTTGCTCAAGACCGGCGACCACGTAGTAGCCCAGCGCGACATTTACGGCGGCGTCAACAAATTCCTGACGCAATGGCTGCCTAAGCTGGGAATTGAAACTACCCTGGTCGATACTACCGACTACGAACAGCACGAGAAGGCGATCCGGCACAATACCCGGCTGCTGTATTTGGAGTCGCCCACCAATCCGACCCTGCGAGTCGTGGATCTGAACAAGGTGGCGGCAATTGCGCGCAAGCACCATCTGATCTCGATGATCGACAGCACCTTCGCTACGCCGATCAATCTGCGGCCAGCCGAGTTCGGCATTGACCTGATCATGCACTCGGGAACGAAATATTTTGGCGGGCATTCCGACCTCATTGCCGGGGTCGTCGCCGGCAGGCAGGACCTGATCGATCAAATTCACGAAACCCGCACCACACTCGGCGGGTGCATGGACCCGCATGCCGCCTGGCTCTTACTGCGCGGCATCAAGACACTCGCCGTGCGAGTTCAGCGACAAAACGAAAATGCGCTACGGGTGGCCCGATTTCTCGACGGCCATCCCAAGGTCCGGCGCGTGAACTATCCGTTTTTGGAGGAGCACCCGCAGCATGACCTCGCTAAGGCGCAAATGGCCGGAGGCGGCGGTTTGCTCAGTTTCGAAGTTGAGGGATCGGGCGCCGATGCGCGGCGCGTGGTCGAGTCGCTCCGGCTGTTCACGCTCGCTCCCAGCCTGGGCGGCGTCGACTCGCTGGTGACTATCCCGGTGCTCACCTCGCACGCGATGATCTCTGCCGCCGACCGGCAGAAAATGGAGGTGACGGAACAGTTGATTCGCCTGTCCGTCGGCATCGAGAACGCCGATGACTTGATCACCGATCTGGAGCAAGGCCTGTCGATCCTTGTGTCCGCTCCCCAGGCGGAAATGGCGAGGGGATGATTCCGTAGCGCCGGGAGCCTAGCTTTGCGGCCGATGCCGGCGGCTCCCGTTCATCATTTATCATTCCGTTCCCGGGAGATAAGGGATGCACACACTACGCGCGGCAATCATTGGCGCCGGCTTTGTTGGCCGGGCGCATCTCGAAGCGCTGCGGCGGCTCGCCATCCCGATTGCGGGCGTGCTGGGTAGTTCTCAGGAACGCAGCAGCGAAACCGCCCGGGCATTGAAACTCGATCGCGCTTACCGTTCGGTGGAGGAACTGGCCGCCGACCCGAGCGTGCACGTGGTGCACATCTGCACGCCGAATCACCTGCATTTTCCCTTAGCACAGATTCTTCTCGCCGCGGGCAAACATGTCATGTGCGAAAAGCCTCTCGCCATGAACAGCCGGGAATCGGAGGCGTTGGTGGATCTTGCCGGCCAGCATAATCGTGTTGGCGGCGTGACTTATAACCTCCGCTATTATCCAATGTGCCAGGAAGCGCGTGCGCAGGTTCAGCGTGGCGCCATCGGCGTGCCACGCCTCGTGCATGGAAGTTTTCTGCAGGACTGGCTGCTCTATCCGACCGACTGGAACTGGCGCCTGGAAACCGAACTTGGGGGCGAATTGCGGGCCGTGTCCGACATCGGCACGCACTGGCTTGACCTGGTCACGTGGATCACCGGACAACCCATCACCGAGGTCTGTGCCGATCTGGCGACGGTTGTACCGGTTCGTCAGCGCCCGCGTGGAAGAGTCGAGACCTTTCAAAAAGCGAGTGCCAGCGGAACGGACAGCATTCCCATCCAGACCGATGATTATGCCTCCGTGCTGCTCCGGTTTGAAGATGATGTGCGCGGAGTGATGACCGTCTCCCAAGTGAGCGCCGGCCGCAAGGTGCGGCTGTGGTTTGAGATCGACGGCTCGGAGGCTTCGCTGGCATGGAACTCCGAATCGCAGGAGACGCTATGGATAGGCAAACGCAATGATGCGAACCAACTCCTCCCGAAAGATCCCGGATTGCTCAGCCCCGAGGCGCGCAGCTTTACGGCCTACCCCGGCGGACATGCGGAGGGATATCCGGATACATTCGTTCAGCTATTCAAGGAATTCTACGGATACGTCGCGGCCGGAGATTGGAAAGCGCCCCGGCACTTTCCCACCTTTGAGGCTGGTCACATCGAGATGGTGCTTTGCGACGCCATCGCCTTGAGCGCGCGCGAGCGGCGCTGGGTCAAGGTTCCCAAATCATAATTTCCGAAAATAAAAAAATCCCGGCCGTTGCGGCCGGGAATGTTGGGAAAGGCTTAGGCGATCCTAGAAAAGGAATTTCAAGCCCAGTTGCAGGATACGGGGGTTGTGCGCGGTTAAGACCTGCAAGAAGTTGCTGCCCGTCAAGTCGTTCGTGTACGAGGTCAAATTTCCGCTGTTGTAAGCCGCTGAGCCACCATCCCCGTTAACGTATCCGAACTGGGTGTGATTGAACACATTAAAGGCTTCCACGCGGAACTCGAAGCCCGCACGTTCGGTGATGGCGAAACGTTTGTATATCGACATATCGATGTTGGTGCGGTTCGGATTGAGCAGAGAATTCCGGCCCGCGTTCCCGAAAGTTAATCCCGTCGGAGCCGCATAGGCGTTGGGGTTGTACAGCTGCAGTACACCCGGGGCGGACGGGATATTAGCATTGGGGTCGCTGACTTGATTGGCGTAAGCCGTGAAAGCAGCAACTCCGTTGCCCACCCCGGCATTGTCGCCGGCGTAGGTCACTGTAAATGGACTGCCGGTGCTGAATCCCAAGATCCCGGAATATTGCCATCCGCCTAGGACTTTGTTGGTCAACCCCGGATTCTTGAAGAATGGGAGGTCCCACACGTAACTGAAGTTCAGCACGTGCCGCTGATCGAAATTGGAACTGGCGCGGTTGGAAGCCGGATCGTAGGAATTCAACAAGGTTCCATCCAGCCGGCTGGAGGAATCGTCGATGGAATGGCTGTAAGTATAAGCCAGGGCCAGCTGCAATCCACCCATCTGGCGGCGGGCGGAAAATTCGAAAGCGTGATAAATCGAGGAGGCGCGGTTCTCGATGCGAGTGATGCTGGTGTAGCCCCGATATTTTCGGAACAAGTCAGCGTTGGTGCCGCAATTCGCCACTCCGTAATTCACCGCCGGGCTCATGATTCCCGATCCGCCGTACGATATAGGCACCCCTAAGCCTGTCGTTGCTTGGGTCGGTACGCCGAAGCTGTCGACCAGGCCGCACGTGCTGTCAGATAACGGTTCGCCGGGGGCAAATGGAGTTGCCGCCACGGGCTGCAATTGGTTCAGATCCAGAATGCGGGTTAGGTTGGTACCCTTGCTGCCGACATAGGAAGCAGTAACGACCGTATTCCTCAAGATCTCATGCTGGACATCCAGGTGCCACTGCTGCATGTAGGGCCAGAGGATCTTGTTGGGAATTGAAACTACTCCGTAGGGGAAGATCGGCTGGGTATTGGGGTTCGCGCCCACGCCGATGCCGGTGTACCCATTAATGAAACTACCTGAGGAGGAGATCTGCTGCTCGGTCGTAGCTAGAGGCGGAGAGTTCTCCAGAGATTCGGTATTTCCTTCATTCCCATTAGCATGTTCGAAGAACACGCCATATCCACCTCGAATAGCTGTCTTGCCATCACCCTTGGGATCGAAAGCAAAACCGATTCGAGGCGCCGGGTTGAAGAGGTGGCCCTGCATGCAACTTCTGGGCACGCCCGGGGTGACACCGCACTGCACCATTCCGTTTGGCAGGTTGGACACTGACGGTTGACCACCATTCGGCGTGAAGTTGAGAACTTCGCCAGTCGCTGGGTCAATACTCGTTCCAAGGGCCGGATTGTAGTGCGCGGGATCGAAGTTAAAGGCCTGACGAAGGTTCTCAAAATACGTGCCAAACAAGCTCAGGCGCAATCCCAAGTTGAGCGTCAGCCGGCTGGTGATGTGCCAATCGTCCTGGAAATAAGGCTCGACGATCTTGTAACGGTTGTAATACTTGATGCGCTTGTCCTGCTGGCCGAAGCTGTAGATGTTGCCCAGAAGCAGGTCGGCAAAGGGATTGCCTGTGGTGTTGGGGTTCAGGGTAGCATCAAATGTCAAATAGCCCGGAATCGAGCCCTGCGAAAGTTCTCCACCTAATTCATTCTTACGAGCTGCCACCACATAGGCGCCAAATTGCAAGTTGTGTTTTCCGACTATCTTGCTGACGTTGTCGCGGAACGTGAAGGTTGGGTTCGCGTTATAGGGACCGTTGGGGACGTAACCGGGATCCTGCCCGAAATTGCCTCCGTACGCCGGGCCAATCGAGGTCAGGTTAATGCCGGGCATTATATCGGTGGTGAGTCCCGGAAACAGGGTGCCAAAGGTTGCGTTAGAAGGCCGCTTCCACGCGCCGGTATTGTTCAAGATGATGTGGTCGGTCGTGTAGCTGGCGACAAACTCGTTGAGCAGAGTCGGAGTAAAGGTGGAAGTCAACCTGGCGACGATGCTGACGCCCGGCCCTTTGAAGTTCGTCCCTATAGTGGGAAAGCTCCCGGCATTCGTCCACAACGGCGTCGCCGTAATTGTATCCCACGAGTCATGAATGTAGCGGAAAGTGGCTCGGTGTTTCGAGCTAATGTTGTGGTCAATCCGAACCAACTCTTCGCGCCAGTTTGTCGGCTGGGATGGCGACGAATTGAAGAACGGGGTTACACCGTCCGGTCCAACCGCATTGGGCGAAGGAATCATCAAGAGCAGCGCCTGCACGTTCGGGTCGTTGGGGTTGAATGGTACCTGATTACCTGCGAACGGTTGGCCCGCCAGGGGATCGGTTACACCGTTAATGGAGAGGGGATGCACTGGGCAATCCACTCCCGGACACAAGTCGCTAAAATTGCCATTGCGGTTCGCCACGGACGGCACCGCCAAGTTGAAGGTCTGCCCGGGGACGCTTTCCTTCCGCCACTCCTGCGACCAGAAGAAGAACGTCTTCTGTTTGTCGGTGTTGTACACACCGGGAATGTAGATAGGCCCGCCTATCGTGTACCCGTAATCATTCTTCTTGTAGCCCGCTTTCGAGTCGGGTGGACGATTGAAATAGTTGCGAGCGTTGAACTTGTCATTACGATTGAATTCGTACACGTCACCGTGGAACGTGTTGGTGCCCGACTTGGTTTCGACTTCGACGGTACCTGAGCCATTTCGTCCGTACTGTGCTCCGTAATTGGAAGTCAGGACCCGGAACTCGGCAATGGCATCGAGGCTGGGATAAACGTTCAGCGTGCTGTTGCTGCCGTTATCCATGTTGTCGCCGCCATCCAGTTCCCAGTTGTTATATTCGACGCGGCCGCCGTTCATGCTGAAGCTGACGTTGCCGTAGACGCCTACGGTTCCTTCATCCTGCCCGGTTTGATTGCTCACGCCCGGCACCAGGGTGACCAATTGCGTGAAATTGCGTCCGTTCAACTGCAATTGCGTAATTTCCTTGCCATTGACGACGCCGCTGAGGTCAGACGATTGCGTCTCCACCTGGGCAACCTGCGAGCCTTGCACCACGACTTCGGTACTCACCGCTCCGACCTGCAGGTCAACATCGACGCGCGCCTTTTGCCCAACCTGGAGCACAACGCCCCGAGCCTGGAAGGTCTTAAATCCTGGCGAAGTGACATTCAGGTCGTAGGTAGCCGCGCCCAAGCCGGAGACCAGGTACTCGCCCGCACTATTGCTGGCGGTCTCGCGGCTGACGCCTTTGCCTGCGTCGGTGATCGTAATCTTGGCGCCATTGACCACCGCGCCGGTATTGTCACGAACAGTTCCGGTGATTTGTCCGGTGGTCTGGGCCCACAGGGCCGCAGATGAGATCAGCAGAAACATGCATACCAATGAACGCAGGAGATGCGATTTCATAGGGAAGACTCCCGGCCTCGTCTCGGAGACCTAAAGCGGTTTGCCCGCGGATGATCAACTTGGACTCCACAGGTTGCTGAGTAACCCGCATAGGTGGTTGCGGATGGAAAAATTAATGGCCGACAAACAGACTTCTGTGACCGTCTCCTGACGGCGGAGAAACGGGCACAAATGCTTTATTAAAACGTATGAATAGTGCTACTCTCCGGCTCCAGTGTCAAGCGAAAAAGAAGGCATAGGCGTTCGCATCCCGGTACTTAGCTCAGCGCCTGGGTCGAGTCGCGCACCACTAACTCGGGCGCCAGTTTTCGATGCACGGCGGTCACTTCCCTCTTCTCCTGCACCGAGTTGATTCCGTCCGCCACCAGGCTGACCGCCAACGAACCCATGGCTTCCATGGGCTGCCGAACTGTGGTCAGGGACGGCGTACATAAGGAGGCGGGAGCGACATCGTCGAATCCGATCACCGAGCACTGCTGGGGAACATTAATGCCGGCACGATCCAGGGCGCGGATCGCGCCGAAGGCGGTCATGTCATCGAATGCCATCAACGCAGTGAACGTACGCCGCCGCCGGATCAACTCCTCGGTCAGCTTTTGTCCAGCCTCGAAGCTGGAGATAGGATCGCGCGATTCCGGCAACTCCATGACTGAGCGCGAATCGATTTCCAGATCCTTGGCATGAGCGAAAGCCCGTACCCCTTTCCACCGCGGCGAGCTGTCGGAGAGCGATTTAGGCCCGCGGATAAATGCGATCTTGCGGTGGCCCAGCGAATGGAGATGCTGAATCGCGATCTGGCCGCCGACTTCGTTGTCCACGATCACCGAACTGACGTTGTCCGTGCGCAACTCGCAGCCAATGATGGCTGTCGGTATGCTGCTTTTTTCCAAATCTGCCAGAAGGTCAATATCCAGAAATAGCCAGTTCGCCAGCACGATGAGGCCTTCAATACGGCGATCCAGCATCATCTCCAGATAACGTTCAAAACGTACCCGTTCATTGTGGACATCGGTAAGGATGGGCAGGTAGCCCGACTGGAACAGCGAATTCTCGATCCCCCGCAGGATCAGCGTGCAGTAAGGGTCGGTCATGTCCAAGACCATGACTCCGACCGTGTGGCTGCGCTTACTGCGCAATGATCGCGCGAAGAGGTTCGGACGATAGCCTAGTTTCTTGGCCGCGACTTCAATCTTTTTCTTGGTCGTCTCCGGGATGTAGCGCGCCAGAGGGGCGTTGTTGAGAACGATCGAAACCGTGGTGGAAGAAAAGCCGCTGGTCTTGGCAACATCCCGGATGGTGGTGGCAGTCGACGTATTCAAGCGGACTGGGGGTGCCATAGTGTCGTCGGATTCAGAGCTCAGTGTATCGCAGAACTGGCGGTCATCCTTGGACTCTAGCACCCGGACTCCTCTCCGCCGGGGCAAAGGCGGCGACTGTAAGACGCAGTTCGCGGAATGCGGCCCAGGGCTGCTTGAATTCCGCTCGCTGCAGGCGGACACTACAATATCGCGAAAGCCGCGTCAACCGAGGTCCTGCTGCTTGCGTTGCAATCTGCTGTTAATTATCTGCATATGCCTGCTGTCATTGCCCGGTCAAGGGCATGCCAGCGACGGTGCAGCCAGGCAATCGGCGGCCGGGGCGGGTAACGCAAAACTCGCGCCTGCGCCAAATCCACAAACCATTTTTCTTTCCGGGCAAAATGCCCTGCAGCAGGGCGATCTGGCGAAGGCGGAACGCGAATTCCGCAGAGTGTTGGCCATTGATCCGCAATCTGCCGCCGCCTACGCCAATCTGGGCGTGATTTACATGCGCCGGCAGCAGTGGGATAACGCCGTGCGCATGCTGCGTAAAGCGGAGCGCTTGGCGCCCGCCATGACCGGCGTGCGCCTGAATATCGGACTCGCCTACTACCGCCAGAACCAGTTCGATGCCGCCATCGCGCCCTTCGAATCGGTCATTCGCGATCAACCCTCTTCTTCCCAGGCGCGCTACCTGCTTGGGCTTTGCTACTTTTTCACCCAGCGATACGACGATGCGGTGGCCGCGTTGCAACCGCTGTGGGGCGAGCAGTCGTTGAATATGAATTATCTCTACGTGCTGGGGATCGCCGCCCACAAGGCTGGACGCAAGGAACTCGACGAGCGCGCGCTCTCGCGTCTCGCCGAAGTCGGCCAGAACACTCCCGAATTCCATCTCCTCATGGGCAAGGCCTATCTCAATAACGAAGATAATGACCATGCCCTCGCCGAGCTGCAGAAAGCTGCCGCTTCCGATCCCAAGCTGCCCTTCGTTCATTACAACCTGGGGCTAGCGTATTTGAACAAGCAGGATTACGAGCACGCGCGCGCCGAATTCGAGCAGGATATCGCCCTCGATCCGGAGGCGGGTTTCAGCTATGACAAATTGGCTACGGTCAACTCCCTGCAGGAGCAGGACGACCTTGCGCAGAAAAATTTTCACAGGGCGCTAGAACTGGACCCGAAACTCGTCAGCTCGCATATCGGCTTGGCGAAGATCTATACGAAACAGGCCAAGTATCCGCAGGCGCTGAGCCAGTTGGACGCGGCCGAGAAACTCTCGCCCACCGATTACACCATCCACAACCTGCGCGGACAGGTATTGCAACGAATAGGACAGCGCGAGAAGGCGAAGGCCGAGTTCGAAACCTACACGCGCATGATGAACGCAGCTCGTGAGAAAAGAGGTAAAGAGCTGAGCGGCGAGGCCCCCGATCCGCAACTGACAGCCGAACCGCAATAGGGTGGCCGCAGGCGGGCACTTACTAAAAAGCTTATGATTCGGGAATTTTTCCTCTTTGCAACAGGTAAGTGCCAGGAGAATCCGGAGACGAGCCGCGCAGAAACTCGGCCACGTAGAAACCCGACTTCAGAGTCTCGATAAATGCCCAGCGTGTGGCTATACGCCATTCCGACGCGAGAGCGGGATCGTTCTCTTCGACGGACAAAATATCAGCAGGAACTTGAATCCCAACGGCTGCAGCCGACAATACAGCACTTAGCTGACCGCGTGTTGGCCGCAAGTTTTCGTCGGATTGAACAAGAAGGAACTCGGGGATCGAACCGTAGGCGAAACCGGAAGCGCGCTGCAATCGAGTAGACACTCGCTCACTATCCAGCTTCCAGCTCACCCAAAGCCGGTCGGTGCCGTTCTGGTGCAAAATGCTGGTACTCTCGCGCCCATAAAAATCGATCTTGTAACGATCCGAGATCACCCCCAGCTTGGCGAAATTGAAGTGGGCATTGCGCGCCTGCAGGGGATCGAATGTCCACGTAATTTCGCGGATCCCCATGGCCAGTGCGCGCTCCCGCTGTGCCAGCTTGAGCTGGTACCCGAGATTAAGGTCTCGGTATTGCGGCAGCACCGCCGCCATGTGGGAATGAATCGATACCTTCCCGTTCTCGAGGCCGGGAAAGCCGAAGGTGAATCCAATCAGCTGCGTGCCTTCGAACGCGCCCAGCAGAATCGATCCAGCTTCCTTTGCAGCGATCAGAAGAAGCACGGGTACGGTGTCGCGATCATCGCCTCCCCACACTTTCTTCTCAACTTCGGGGACCTGGCGCAATTCCTCAATCGACTCGAAATCGCGAATGACGACCGCGGATTTGGAAAGTGCGTTGGGCATTGCTGTCTGATTTTACCCTGCATTATTTTGCAGAACATGTGGTCGCGCTCGCCTGAACCAGCTTCTGGATCGGCGTCGCCACTGCGAGCAACAGCTGGGCTGAAGCCGGCTTCAGCGCCGCTTGGATCACCGCATTCTGTTCGTTGATCCACGGATTGAGTGGACGTTCCCGCCGGCCGATGTAGTCGAGCGCCCCCAACCCGGCGCCCGCGACGGCAGCGAGATTCTGCGAGATTGGCGCCGCTTCCCGGAGCAGAAGCGAATCACTGGCAGGGGGCTGCAGTACGCTGTCGTTCTTACGCCAATTCTCCAGGAGGACGCGAATCTGGGTACTCGCGGCTGCGTCCTGGCACTGCCCGGAGACAAAATTATCCACCAAGAAGGAAAACAGTCTGGCGGTTTCACTCTCCGGCCGGGCCGCATCCACGAGGCGGTTCAGCGGCGTTTGTTGCGTCGCAGGGGTTGCGGCCAATTGTTCGCGATTGTAATCCTTGACCGGTTCCACCACGTCGGCGAGCACGCGTATTGCCGTCGCATCCTGTCTTCCAGCAACTCGTTGGAGCATGGGGATGTAGTTCGTATTGTGCGTGAGGCCGAGGAAGTCCAGCCGCCAACTGAGTTGATACATGCGCGCGTACATCGAGTTAACGTCGGTCACATTTTGCGGAGACCATAAACGCTCTGCAATCACGGCTGTGCGCGGCCAGATGCGCGAGTCGACATTCTCAGGATCGACATACTCCGACCACATCGTGGCCTCGCCACCGAGAATTTTCTGCTTCTCCTCCGCAGTTAGATTAGCCGCTGCCCCTGACATCGGATCAGTCTGATAGTGGCGCGCCGCCGGCCAGTTCAGATCAATGTAGTACCCGTTCGACAACAGTCCGCGATACCCCTGCTTGGCCGCCGCAGCAAGCGACTCAGGCCCGCGCCAGGATTGAATCACGATGTCCTTAGCAATATTTGGAGAAAGAATTTCGTCCCACCCCAGCATGATTTTATGGTGCTTGCTCACCAGTTTCTGCACCCGCTCGGTAAAGTAAGTCTGCAACTCCGGATTGCTCTTGATGCCATGTTCCCGCATGAAAGCCTGGATCTGTGGATTGGCGTCCCACTGCTTTCCGTTCACCTCGTCGCCACCAATGTGGAAATAAGGATCAGGAAAGAGCCGGGCCATCTCGCCAATGAACTCGTCGAGAAACTTGTAAACATGATCGAGCGTAGGATCCATGGCCGGATCGAAAACGCCCCAGTGGCGCTCGATTTGATAAGGGCCAGGCCCGCTGGCAATCTCGGGATACCCGACAAACCAGGCCGTGGCGTGACCCGGCATGTCGAATTCCGGGACGACACGAATTCCCCGGTCGCGCGCGTAGGCAATCAGTTCGCGCACTTCCTCCTGCGTGTAGTAGAGGCCATCCGATCCCATCTCCGTCAGCTTGGGAAACTTGTGACTCTGAACCCGGAAGCCCTGGTTTTCCGAAAGGTGCCAATGGAAGACATTCATCTTGACCGCTTCCATGCCATCGAGGTTGCGGCGGAGAACATCGAGCGGCATGAAATGACGTCCCACATCGATCATCAGGCCGCGCCAGACAAATCGCGGCGTGTCATGAACGGTGATGGCAGGCACCACGAATCCACTTGGCCCTGCCTCGATCAACTGCAGAAACGTTTGCAACCCATGCAGGGTTCCCAACGGAGTCGCCGCGGAAAGCCTGGCGCCTGTGGAAGTAACTTCGAGTGAGTAGGATTCGTCCTCGCCCGGTTCCTGCACAGGCTTGCTGGCATGATCGGTATGAATTACCAGCGTCGCCTTGCCCGCAATGCGCAGCTGGCCGTTCAACGGCATGCCTGTCCGCTTGGCAGCATTAGTGACAAAGCGCTGCGCTCCCCGGACCAGCCGATCCTCTGTGTACCCGGTCAAGGCGATCGAGAACGATTCATCGAATACCAACACGCCGCTTCCCAGCCTGTACTCCGCAGGCAGCGGCATCAGGTTGAGCGGCGCCTGCTGAGCCGACAAGGACTCTGCATCCAAGACAAGCAACGAGAGCATGAGAAAAATAATTCTCATCTTAAAATCCTCAGGTAGTTCTATTTTGAAAATTTACGAAATTGAAACATTCAGAGAGCAGAATGGTAACAAAAGCGGCTCGAAGGACTTGCCAAACACGATCCGCGGCGTGTCCATTCGAGTTCTCGACCATGGACCCTGGTAACTTAATTTCTTCGATTGGAAGGAAGATACTGTTGTTGATGCTTGCTCACCGTCACCGCCTTCACTCGTCTATAAAATTGTTGAAACTAATCGATCAGCGGCCACGTATCTAGTGGCAGAAGTAGGAAATCGGGGTGGCTTATGTTGGTAGTCAATATTCATAACCTGGACAACGGCGTGCTTCTCCGCTGCACGGGCCGGATCGTCGCGGGAGAAGAAGTCAACATTTTGCGCAGTGTAGCCCTGGCCCACAGCGACCGTAAAGAGATTGTCCTGGATTTGGCCAACGTGTCCACCCTGGACGGGGCCGGCATCGGCATGCTGGCGTTCCTGCAAGGACGAGTTGGCGGCAATGGTTTACGCCTGCGTATTCAGAATCCCAGTCCGCACGTGCGCGAACTGCTGGAGTTAACCAATCTTGACTCTGTTCTTGAAGTCTCGCCGTCCGCCGAGTTTCGGGAAATCTGTGAAACGCTGGGAGAGTGCGCTTGCGGAGAATTGGTCATAGCTAACCGTTAACCCAACGCCAGCAGACCCTCAGGAGCACGGAAACGTTCCGTGCTCCTTTCTGTTTTCTGCAAATATTTTTCTTTCGCGATCAGGGGCGGCGGAAAAGCAGATCTCCGGCAACAAAGAAAAAGAACACCACTGAGATCACGCCGTTCATAGTAAAAAACGCGGCATTCAGTTTGCGCAAATCATGTGCCGATACCAGGGAGTGCTCGTAGGCAAGCAGCAGGAACACCACGGCTACGCCCGTGAAAGCCAGCTTTCCCAAAGAAAACACCAGCACGAAAGTTACCAGCAGCACCAGCATGATCAGATGGAAGACGCGCGCCACCCACAATGCGGCGGGTATGCCGAGGTAGCGTGGAATCGAATGCAGGCCGTAGCTCTGGTCGAATTCGCAGTCCTGGCAGCTATAGAGAACGTCGAAACCGCCGACCCAGAAAGTCACCGCGGCGGTCAGAAGCAAGATCCGCGGATCGAGTGATCCACGAATTGCAATCCAGGCACCCGCCGGCGCGATGCCCAGCGCAAATCCAAGCACCAGATGCGACCAGCGTGTGAACCGTTTGGTGTAGGAATAGAGCAGAAGCACGCCCAATACAACTGGCGATAGTACCAACGCCAACCGATTCAAGCGCGAGGCCGCAAACACAAACACACCACAAGATGCGATCACGAATGTGGCTACGAAGGTCGGGCTCAAAAGACCCGCGGGCAGAGCGCGGGTCTGGGTGCGCGGGTTGGCGGCATCTATGGTTGCATCCGCCAGGCGATTAAACGCCATAGCGGCCGAGCGCGCGGACACCATGGCGACAATGATCCATGTAAGGTCATGCCCGCTGGGCCATCCTCCGGCAGCCAGCATGGCGCCGCACAGCGCGAAGGGCAAAGCAAAGACGGAGTGCTCCCATTTGATCATTTCCAGCGTCATCTGCAGGTTGCGGAGCAGGGGCATGCGTCGATTGTAAATGAATCGATTTCACTCAAATCCCCCGAGCCGCGGGTTCTGAGTGAAATCGATTGTGACGGGAGTGGGCTGTCCTTGAGAATTGTTGGCGTAACATCCGGGCCGACACCGTAAGCAGAACGTGATCAACTTCACCCTCACAATTACCCCGACTTCCATCAGCGTCAACGGTGGACAGAAGGCCGTCTACACCGTGACCATTAACGGTGTCTACCTGAGCGGCAATCCGACAACTGGCGGGCTGACGCGCACGGTTACTGCAAGACTGGGGGTCAAAAACTAGCGTCACGCATCGGCGGGGCGGATGAAGGTCCGCCCCAGCCCTTCCATTCGATTCACGTCATCAGCAAAAACGGCAGCACACGGCGGGTTTTGTACCCTAAAAGCGGATTTGTACCCTATACGCGAGAAAATGCAATATCGTTCAAAGCCGCATAAACACTGGGGAAAGATGGCGCGCCCTGAGAGATTCGAACTCCCGACCTTCTGGTTCGTAGCCAGACGCTCTATCCAACTGAGCTAAGGGCGCGATGAGGGTGGGTAGAAATACCGCTCTTCGATTATATCGAAAACCCTGCCTACTGAAAAACGTTAGCGGTCGCGCAGCTGATTGGAATTTCGCGGCGCAGGCATGGGCTGATCGCCCTTCCGATCCCGCCACAGAATGGCATTCAAAGCGGCTGCATTGGCGGCATCCGGGCGCGAAAAATCCATTTGGCTCGATTCTTTTGCGCCTGGTCCGTGCGGCGGGTTCATCTCGTAAATCAGGCCATTGTTGCGGTTGCGCCAATCGGCATTGAAGGGCTGTTGATTTCCATCTCCCGCAAACAGCGGCGCCATCACTGGCGCATGCGCATCGTTCTGATTCATCGGCGGCAGTCCGAGCAGTTCCTCCATGCTGTGGATCAGGTTGACGGTGGTGTAAAACTGGTGGGCAACGTAGGGCTGCTCGGCCGACGCGGGGGAATATCTGCTGATCACGAACGCTGTCGAGCGATGCGCATCCACGTGGTCGGCTCCATTTTGCGCGTCATCCTCGACCACAAAAATCGCGGTGTCATCCCAGTAAGGGCTATGCGAGACCGCCTCGACCACTCGCCCCAACGCGAGATCGTTATCCGCAACGGAAGCGGCTGGACGCGGCGAGCCCGGCCTTGTACCCGCCGTATGGTCATCGGGCAGATATAAAAGCACGAACTGCGGCAACTCGCTTCCCTTGCCATTCTTTCGTGCGTCGACGAATTGCTGAAATTCGTTCAGAAACTCATCCGCCCGAAGCTGGTCCGGATACGAGGTGTTGAAGTCCACGTAAAGCGGATCGAAGTGATCGCGCAAGGCGCTTTTGGTGGCAACCAGTCGCTGCACCAGCGGAACTTTCCAGGGCCACGGACTAGGCCCTCCATGGGGCATTCCCACGTTTGCAGGCAGGGGCTCGCCCTGGGCCACCGCATCGCGAGGACATTGGTGGACAACTCCGTGTGGCGTTCCCTGCTTGGGGGATTTGCTTTTCCCTGCTTTCTCGCTACACCACTCGCCATTGATGAACTCCCCGTAATCCCGGAAGCTCACGCCGTGATGGACGAGATTGTCCCAGACAAAGCCGGTCTGCGGATCGTTGATATCGGCCTCGTCATGATCGAAAGCATACTCATCCGCGACCACGCCCTGAAAATCATACGTCCGCTCTTTGCCGCGGTAAGTAATTTGCCAGGTCTTCTCGTTGTAATCGGAGGTAATCGCCGCCGTTGACCAGTTGTGCCCGTCCCCGGAAACTTCCCCGCTGTCATAAAAATTGTCGAGCACGCCAAACTGCAAGGCCAGCTTGTGTTCGTTGGGAGTGACATCCTCGCCATACATCGTTAACGACCGGTCCCCGTCGCCCACTTTCAAATCCCCGAGAATCTGATCATAAGTGCGGTTTTCCTTGATCACATAAATTACGTGCCGAATACGATTGCTTTCATTGCGAAACACGATCTTGCCCGGATCGGAGTGGAGCAGGTTTTCCTCTTCCACCTGGCCCGTCAAATCAGCGAGATTCTGTTCCGCTCTTCGATAGTTGAGGCGCGCAAGCGAGCCGCGCAAGAGCGTCGCAATGTAAGGATGATCCCTGCGCCAGGTCGTCGACCCCACTTCGTCCTTGCCATTATTCGGTCCTGTCCCGGTACCCTTCGCGGTCGCGACCAGCAGATCATCTCCATGCACAGCCAGTGCACTGGGGTACCAATCGGTGGGAATAAAACCAAGCGCCTCAACAGCGCTGCTTTTCTTGTTCACCGAACGTTTGGCCAAATCGAAGACCGCGATGGCGTTGATTCCCGCATCTGCCACGTACAATCTATCTCCGTCCGCCGAAATCGCCAGCGCATTAGGAATTGCCCCTGCATACTCCTGTCCCGGAACTCTCGTCGAACTCACGTGAATCAGTTCACCGCTGGCGGTAGAAATGGCAGCCACTGAGTCGCTATTCGACAAGGCTACATAAAGAAGTTTCTCGTCGGGCGCTAACGCCATCGCGGTCGGATGCGAGCCCGGGGCGGTAGCATCACCGGGCCGTAGCAGGGGAATCCGGCGAATTACTTTGCCCGCCTCCAGGTCCAACTCAGCAACCTGTGATGCATTCCATAGACTGCACCAGGCGCGCCGCCCGTCGCGGCTGGCCACTATCGTGTAAGGAAATGAAGATGGAACCAGGTGGTTGGTACTGAGATCGAAGCGCTTGAGAATGCGTCCGCTGCCGGGCTCAAGCAACACAACATTATCCGAAAAATTATTGGCCACCAGGAGTTGATCGCCGCGGCTACCGCGAACAACCGCCAGTCCCGCTGGGTAAGGAATTGCCGCGCCAGCACGCAATTTGAATAGCCCGCTGGAAATCTGCTTGCCCCCCGCCACCTCTTGCGGCGGAATTTTCAGGAACCGCTCGGGCGCAAGCTTCCCATTCTGCCAGCTGTACACCGCAATTCCATTTCCCGTATCGCCAGGTTTTTCCCCCGTGGGATCAGTGATCGAACCGACCGATGCGTACAGGTGCTTCCCGTCGGAACTGAACTCCAATCCCAGAAAGTAGCTCTGATGAGCATCCTCTCCGAGCCGTTCATCCGGGAAGTCAGTGAGCTCATTCGTGCTCAGGTCGAGTACCGCAATGGACTGGTGTGCTCGCGTCTGTTGCGTTCCGTACCCATCGTTCAACAAGGCCGCATAACGCCCGTCAGGACTGACGGCAATCGTAGCCGGAAAACTATTCAACGGACCGATGAGTCCAGGCGCCGGCGTACTCAGAAGCTTGCTGGTTGGCAGGTCGACACGTTTCGAAGAGGGTGGCGCTTGCGCCAGAAACAGGAAAACGAAACCCAGGGCCACGCCCAAGCGCAAAGCTTTCACGAGCGTCTCCGATCAGCTTTGATGAAATGCCGAAACATGTTATCGCGACCGCGTATCCGCGTGCGCACGAAATCTCGAAGGTAAGGCGGTAGGTACTAGATGCGCACTATAGTCTTTGCCAACGACCAAAGACCAACGACTAGCGCCGCATTCTTTCAGCTTCTGTCTATGATGGGCTGGCGCCCGCTACTGTCCGCGACGGCAACATTGTGCCGCACGTCAGCTCCACGGACCCAGAAAATGACATCCTCGGCGATGTTGGTAGCGTGATCCGCTACCCGCTCCAGGTTGCGTGCCACCAGCAGCGCGTCCAGGGCCTGCCGCGTGATTTCCGGGCTGTCATTCATTTTGCGGGTTAAGTTGATGAAAGCTTCATCGCGCATGCGATCCACAACGTTATCCATCTCCAGCACGGCCTGGGCCAGTTCAGCCTTGCCCTCGATGAACGATTCCAGCGCGCGCCGCACCATCGCCGATGACGCGGTCGCCATGCGCGGAATATCAATGGGCAAATCAGCCGCCGGCAACTCGATCATATCCATCACCCGTTCGACGATGTTGACCGCCTGATCGCCCACCCGCTCCAGGTCAGAGTTGATCTTTGTGACGGCCAGGATAAATCGCAGGTCTACGGCCATGGGCTGCTGCAGGGCGAGAAGATCGAAGGCAAGCTCATCGATCTCCCGTTCCGCCGAGTTGATGAGCGATTCGTTTTCCAGCACCATGTGGCAGCGCGTCAGGTCGCGCTCGATGTAAGCCTGGCAGGCGCGATCTACGGCCTGCTCCGCCAGTCCGCCCATGGCCAGCAGTTTGCTCCTCAGTTCATCCAATCCTTGCTGAAAGCGAGTGCGCATTATCCAAACCTGCCCGTTATGTAATCTTCCGTCCGCTTGTCGGAAGGATTCGTAAATATCTTTTCCGTTCGATCGAATTCGATCAGTTCCCCCAGAAGAAAAAAACCCGTGAACTCTGCCACCCGCGACGCCTGTTGCATATTATGAGTCACTATAACGATCGTGTATTTTTCTTTCAGCTGAAAGATAAGTTCTTCGATCTTTCCTGTAGAAATAGGGTCGAGCGCCGAGGCGGGCTCGTCCATCAGCAGGACTTCCGGCTGTACCGCCAACGCCCGCGCAATGCACAGCCGTTGCTGCTGTCCTCCCGAAAGACTGGCGCCCGATTTCTTGCGAAGATGATCTTTGACTTCATCCCACAACGCCGCCTGTTGCAGTGACCGTTCCACGATTTCATCCAGCCGCCTCCGATCATGGAAGCCATTCAGCTTGAGACCCGCCGCGACATTGTCATAAATCGTCATGGTTGGAAACGGGTTAGGCTTCTGAAACACCATGCCCACCCGCCTCCGCACCTGGGTAGCCGATGTCCCGTTGTAAATATTCAATTCCCCAATGCGAACCCGGCCCTCCGCACGCGCGCCCGGAACCGTTTCGTGCATGCGGTTCAAGCAGCGCACATAAGTGGACTTGCCGCAGCCAGAGGGGCCGATGATCGCGGTGGCGTGATTGGCCGCGACCGCCATGGTTATGTTTTTGAGAGCCTGCGTGCTTCCAAACCAGGCGTTCAGATTTTCGACCTGGATGTCCACACCCATTTAGGTCACTCCCTTAAGCATGCCCCGCCCCGCCGCGATGCGGACAGCGGTCACGGCCAGCACGATCAGAACAATCAGAATGAGGGCCCCGGCCCACGCCTGCCGGTGCCACTCATCGAAGGGTGAGATCGCGTAGGTGAAAATCTGTAAGGGCAGAGCGGCGGTCGGCTGATTCACCTTCCAGTTCCAGAACTGATTTCCAAAAGCCGTAAACAGCAAAGGCGCCGTCTCTCCGGCGATGCGCGCAAATGCCAGCATGACTCCGGTGATTACACCTGAGGTCGCGGTGCGAAGAGTTATCGAAATCGTCGTTCGCCAGCGCGACACCCCCAAACCATAAGCGGCTTCCCTCACCTGGATCGGTACCAGCAGCAGCATCTCTTCAGTCGTGCGAGTGATGGTTGGGACCATCATGATGGCCAAAGCCGTCCCGCCCGCTAGCGCGGAAAAATGCTTTTGCGTCAGTACCACAATGCTGTAGCCCACGATACCGATCACGATTGACGGCACGCCGTTCAGAACGTCGGCAGTGAATCGGATCAGATCACCGAAGCGCCCGCGCCCATACTCCGCCAGGTAGATGCCGGCACCAATTCCTAGTGGAACTCCGATAAGACTCGCAATCCCCAGGATCAAAATCGACCCACCGATGGCATTGGCCATGCCACCGCCGGCCTCGCCGACCGGCTTCGGCGTTTGCGTCAGAAACGCCCAGTTCAGTGCTCCAAAGCCCTTGTAAACCAGGTAGCCAAAGATCGCGATAAGGGGCACTAAGACGAGCAGGACAGCACCCCCAGCCGCGATCGTCGCCAGCACATCGACGATTCGTCGCCGCAGCCCCACTACCGGAATGCCCGATTTGGAATTCGAATCAGACATTGCCCCTCGCCGGAGTTCCCCTGGTCACGGTCCACACCAGCAGCTGGGCCAGAATATTCACGACGATGGTCACCAGAAACAGAGCCAGCCCGATCTGTACCAGCGAACTCAAATACAGATCGCCGGTAGCTTCGCTAAACTCGTTAGCAATGACGCTGGCCATGGTATAGCCGGGAGCGAACAGAGATTTCGCAACCTCAGCGCGATTTCCGATCACCATGGTCACGGCCATGGTTTCACCGAGCGCGCGGCCCAGGCCGAGAATGATTCCGCCCACGATTCCCGCGCGCGCATTCCGCAGAACGCCCATGCGGATCATCTCCCAGCGGGTCGCTCCCAGTGCCAGAACTGCTTCGCGCTGTTGCTGCGGAACTGCCGTCATGACCTCGCGTGTAATTGCCGAGACAATGGGAATAATCATGATGGCAAGAATCACTCCTGCCGCCAGCATCCCGATTCCATAAGGGGCGCCTTCAAACAAACCGGTCCAACCAAAATACTTCCCCAGAAATGGCTCGACATATTCCCGCAGCAGCGGCACCAGCACGAAGATCGCCCACAGCCCATAGATAACGCTGGGAATCGCTGCCAAGAGTTCCGTTGTAAAGGCCAGGCCGCTGCGCAACCAGCGCGGGCTCATTTCCGTAATGAACACCGCCACTCCAATCGCAAGCGGAACAGAAATGATCAGGGCCAGAATGGATGAAACGAGAGTGCCGTAGACGAACGGCAGGGCCCCAAACTGATCGTTGACCGGATCCCAATCGTGCGTGACAAAAAATCTCCATCCGAACGCGTGCCACGCCAGCTGGCCCTTGGTAACCAATTCGTAAACAATCAGGCCGACTATGACCAGGACTGCGGCTCCGCAAGCCAGCATGGCGGCGTGGAAAGTACGATCGGCCCAGGCCGAACTTTTTTCGGGAATCAGGAGAGCCGGTTGCGTCACCGTTTCGCTTGTAATTTCCCGTCTGGAGATGAGCTCCGGGCCAGACAGTTGCGGCGCTCCCAAGGCGCGATTCGCCATAAAATCACCTTAACAGCACCGTGTTACAGCAATGTTAAAATGGGTATTGCCGCTGGTGCTTCGGGCTGCCCGACGCGACCAAGCATTGCTTTTCCGCCCCGAAACTTGTATTTTTGCATCCCCGGTTAGAACTTATGGCGTTCGATCACGATCGCGTGGCACAGCTTTTTGAAAAACTGGACCGGCAAGCCACCAAGCTCTCCGTCAAGCCTCAGCCCAAAAACATCCACCAGTTCCGCACCGCCGCACGACGCGTAGAAACGGTTCTGGGAGAGCTGATTCCCGACCAGGACCGCAAGGGCCGTAAGCTCCTGAAGCTGGTCAGCCGCCTACGGCGCCGCGCGGGCAGAGTTCGTGACCTGGATGTCCAGATCGCGGCCTTGCGCAACCTCAAGGTTTCCGAGCAGCCGGGTCTGAAAACCCAGATACTTCAAGCCCTGTCCGAGAAGCGAGCCAGGCGGGAAAAACGTTTTCTCGACATGGTGGATAAAGCTACCGTTCGCCAACTTCGACGCCGTCTCAAGCGCGCCCAGGAACGCTTCCCGGATCCGGCCCCGGATCCATCTGCAGTCGCACAAAGCATGCTGGCGGGATTTGCGAATCACAATGGGGCGATCACCGAAAAGCTGTTGCACAGCTATCGAGTTCAAGGCAAAAAAATTCGCTACATCGCTGAACTGGTGCCGGATGATGCCAGGGCGCAGCGCATGGTTGAGCAATTGAAGCGTATGCAGGATGCCTTAGGCGAGTGGCACGACTGGTTGACACTGAACTCCACCGTCGCCAAGTTGATACCCGATGGCACCAATTCGCCTTTGCGGTCCGCGGTCAGTAATATCATGCGAGCCAAATATCGAGATGCCGTGCAGGCGGTAAATTTCGCCAAGACACAACTGCTCAAAAAGCCGACCGAACCCGCGCAGATGGCAAGTAATGGCAGGCGAAGTGTTGGCACCGTGGAGGCAGCCCGAGCTGTGGCTTGAGTTGTCCTGTGCTGCCGGCGCGGGTGTGACCGCGAATATCACACCTCGCGACGAATCTTCCACAGGTGATGTCAGAATCTTCCGCGATCACCTCGATGCTGGACCACAGACTTCTAATGCAAAGCCCCGCTTGTTCTACACTGATGCCAGGGAAACTCACGTTTCTGCGGTCCTTTCATGCCCATCTTTGCTGCCGTTGACATCGGTTCCAACTCGGTGCGCTTGAAGATCGCGCAGCTCAACCGCCGTCGCCTTGAGTCTATTCATGAGGACCGCGAAGTTACCCGCCTCGGCGAGTCGGTCTTCCGGACGGGTTTTCTCTCTCCTGAGGCCATTGCCAACACCGTAAAGGTTTTGCGCCGCTTTCACCGCGCTTGCCAACGCCTGGGCACTGACACGGTACGCGTGGTAGGCACCAGCGCCTTGCGCGATGCTCGCAATTCGCGCGCATTTTTGGAGTGGGTGAGGTCCGCAACTGGTTGGACGGTGGAAATTATTTCCGGTCTGGAAGAAGCGCGTCTCATCCATTTGGGACTCGTCTCCTCGCTCAAGATGGGCGCGGCTCCTGCGCTGATGATCGATCTGGGCGGCGGCAGTTGCGAATTGACGACCTCGGTCGCAGGCCACATCCGCGAGACCGTCAGCCTGCCCTTGGGCGCCGTCCGCCTGACGAATGAATTCCTTCACCATGATCCGCCACGCAAAGCCGAGCTCCAGAGCTTGCGCGGATTCATTACTCGCGAACTCCGCCGCGTTTCCGCGCGCATCATCAAGCTGAGCATTAATACTGTAATTGCAACTTCCGGAACGGCGGCTTCTCTGGCTGCCGTGTGCCAGGCGTTATCCAGGAATCGAGCCTCCAGCGTCACGCGAGCGCAGATGAAACGCATCGCGAAACTCATCTCCAAATCAAGCCTGGAACAACGCCGCCACTTGAACGGGATTGGGCCGCGCCGCGCCGAGATCATTGTGGCCGGCGCCATCGTCTACTCCGAACTGCTCGAGCAATGCCGTCTGCGCGGCTTCCGTTATTCCCCGCTGGGGTTGCGGGACGGATTATTGGCGCAAATGGCGGCCGAACACGATCGGGGAATCCGGTCCAGAAAGCAGATCGAGTCCGAACGTTGGGATTCCTTGCAAGCCGCTCTCGCCCACTACCGCGTGGACACTCACCACGCCTTACAGGTGCGGGAATCAGCGATGAAATTATTCGACGGCCTGAAATCCGTGCACAGCTTGCCGCCGGAGTATCGCGAATGGCTCTCCGCGGCCGCCATGCTCTACGAAGTGGGTGACTACGTCAACCGCAGCGGCCGCCACCGGCATACTCACTACATCATTTCTCATTCGGAAATACTCGGCTACACTCCCGAGCAACGGCGAGTCATTGCCGCAGTCGCGCGTTATCTCGGAAAATCCCGCCCCAGTGCCGCCGATGGCCCGATCAAAACACTGCCGCCCCAGGAGCGCCAGCATGTTCCCAAGGCTTCGCAGCTTCTGCGTCTGGCCCGCGCGCTCAACCTCGGCCGTACGCACTCGGTAAGCGATTTGCGCGTTCGCCTGCGCGATGCCGAAGTGCAAATGATCCTGCGGCCGGCCCGCGGAGCCGGCATTGAGCTGGAATTGTGGGCCCTTGAAAAAGAGAAGAACTATTTCCGCGAAGTCTTCGGACGCACGCTTTCGGCCGCCGTGGCATAAACCACGCGCACCATCTTCGGCGTGAGACACCAGTTCAGGACTCCTCGCTGTCGCCCTGCTTCCACCCGCGCCACCGCGCCTTTCTTCAGGTCTACGGCACTTTTACCCGGATCCCCGGCAATTGTCTTGCCCAAGAACTCACTGAGGTTCGGATTGTGCCCGACCACCATGATGGCGTCGTAACGCTCATACTTGATCAGTAATTTTTGGAAGCTTGCAAAAGTAGCTCCCGGTCGGAGAGCGTCCTCTACATGCAACTTTCCTTCATAGCCGATTTCGTTAGCCACCAGCGATGCCGTCTGGGTCGCGCGCTTGAGGGGACTGGCGATGACCGCGTCGACCTGCGTATCCATGGCAGCAAGTGCCCGGCCAATGTAACCGCACTGCTCGATACCATCTTTATCGAGTGGACGTTTCTCATCTTTTTTGGGATCAATCATGTGCTGGCCGGCGCTGGCGTGTCGCAAGAAGTAAACGATCATGGATGGTTATCTTTCCTTCTCCACGCGTCGACGAATTCTGCGTGGCTTCGGCTCGGGCCTTTGCGCAATGTCCGCCAGGCTCGCTTTTCCTTCCGCCAGGGAAATCAGGAAATCCTGCGAATTGAACGGTACCAACTTTCCTTTGCGCCCGCTGCCCAGTTCCCCTGCCCGCACATAAGATCCGTCTTTCTGCAGGTAGCGCGCTTTCGCGTTGTCCGCAAGGTAAGCTTCCAGAATTTCGCGGCGGATTCTCTCCCGCAGCAGCGTGTCGCGAATCGGGGTCAGAACTTCGACGCGCTCATACAGGTTGCGCGGCATCCAGTCGGCACTGCCGGTATAGACCTCTTCGTTGCCGCTGTTCAGGAAGTAAAAAATGCGGCTGTGCTCCAGAAATCGCCCCACGATGCTGCGTACCCGGATGCGGTCGCTGACGCCTCGAACTCCCGGCCGCAAAGCACAAATACCCCGCACGATGAGATCAATATCCACTCCCGCCTGCGATGCCTGGTACAGCGCCACAATGATGTTCTTGTCCAGTAGCGCATTCATTTTGGCAATGATGCGTGCGGGGCGCCCTTGCCGAGCATGCTCCGTCTCTCGCGCGATCAGGCTCAGACACTGTTCCGCCAAATCAACCGGCGCCACCAGCAAGGGATCGTAATTCGGGTGTTCGGCGTAGGCCGTCAAAAAGCTGAAAACATCGTGCACGGCGTTGGTAATGTCCGGATCAGCCGTAAACAGACTCATGTCCGTGTAGATCCGCGCCGTGGTTGAATTGTAATTACCGGTACCAATGTGGCAGTAGCGCCGAGTTACACCATCGGGATCGCGCCTGACCAGAAGCGAGAGTTTGCAGTGAGTCTTCAGTCCCACCAAGCCGTGAAAAACCTGCACCCCGGCATCTTCCAGATCGCGCGCCCAGCGAATATTGGAGGCCTCGTCGAAGCGCGCCTTCAGTTCGACGACCGCGGTCACTTCTTTCCGCTCTGCCGCGGAAATCAACGCTGGCACGATGAGCGAGTGTTCACTGGTGCGGTATAAAGTCTGCTTCATCGAGAGCACGCGCGGATCCTCGGCCGCACTCTCGATAAACGACACCACCGCGTCGTACGAGTCGAAAGGGTGATGAAGCAGAATGTCATGTCGCCGCAATTCCTCGAACAGGTCTTGCGACTTCGCCGTGAGCCGCAGCTCGCGCGGAATAAAGGTTTTGTATTTCAGCTCCGGATAGCCCACTTGCTCGTAGATGTTGAAGAGGCGCGACAAGTTGACTGGCCCCTGTGTGTTGAACACCTGCCACGGTTCCAATTCGAAATTGGTTCGCAGGCGCTCGATGATTTCCGGATCTGCATCGGATTCGATTTCCATGCGCACCGCGTCGCCTTTGCGCCGGTTATGCAGTTCGGTCCTTACCGATTCCAGCAAATTGCGCGATTCCTCTTCCTCGATGTAGAGATTGCTGTTGCGAGTGACCCGAAACGCGGCGGCGGAAACGATGTCGTAGCCTTTGTACATGCGCGAGGCATGAAATGCGACCAGGTCAGCCAGGAAAATGAAATCGGCGGTGTCCTGGGACGGTAAGCGCACCAACCGCGGCAGGGCTCGCGGCACGGTCACCACCCCGGTATAGGTCATGGAGGCGCGTCGCCTCCTTCTCAACAGAAACGCCAGGCATAGCGCTTTGTTGATAACCCGGGGAAAAGGGTGCGCGGGATCGACCGTGATAGGTGTTAACAGCGGGTCGAGTTCCTTCTCGCAGTACTCTTCGATAAAGGAGCGCCCCTCCGAATCGAGTTCCGCCAGGGAGAGAACCCGGATGCCATGCTCGGCCATCTCCGGCCGCAGCTGCTCGTTCCAGCAGCGATATTGGTCATCCACGAGTTCATGGGTAAAGCGCGAAATCACGTCGCGCTCCTCCATCAAGGTGAGACCATCGGAGCCAGCCTCGTTATATCCATCTTCGATCTGCTGCAATAGGCCCGCGACACGCACCTCGAAAAATTCGTCCAGATTGCTGGCCGTGATGGAAAGGAATTTCAGCCGCTCCAGCAGCGGGTTGTTTGGGTCCTGCGCCTCCTCCAGAACCCGCCGGTTGAACTCCAGCCAGGAGGACTCACGGTTGATGAAATATTCCGGACGGTCCAGAGAAATGCGTGCAGCCATACCTTGCTCGTGAGCGGTTGTTGGGAGCTGTTGCCGCCTCCCGCCAGTTGCCCGCTAAAGAATGCGAATATTTCTGATGGTCACACTACGGCAGCGTTTCCAGTATAAAACAGCGCTCCCGCTCCGGAGCGGCACCAGCCACGCCGCAGTAACCGGTTTTGATTACAACAAAATAGACGCCAATCATTCAACCAGCGCCTGATCTTGCTCGCGATCCAGCCGAGTCTCAATGCACCTGCTTGATAGCTTCCTTCACCTTGGCTGCAACGTTCTCAGGCAACGGGGCGTAATCCAACTGGGTTGTTTCTTTTTCACCGTCAGCCAGCATCCAGTTCAGAAAATCCACCACGATCTTTCCCTTGGCTGCATCTTTCGACTGAGTCGGAATCAGTAGCCACGTAAAGCTGGAAATCGGGTAGGCGTCCTTTCCTGGCGCGTTGGTGATGGAAACGCGAAAGTCCGCCGGCATGTTCTTGACCGAGGCCGCGGCCGCCGTTGCCCCCTCCAGACTGCCTCTTAACCAGTTCCCGGCAGCGTTGCGAACGGCTCCGTACGGAATCTTGTTTTGCACCGCATAAATCAGTTCCACGTAGCCAAATGCGCCCTCCATCTGCCGGACCATTCCCGCGACACCTTCGTTGCCCTTGGCTCCGAGGCCGACCGGCCACTTTACCGAGGTGCCTTTGCCCACGCGGCTCTGCCACTCTGCACTCACTTTCGACAGGTAATCGGTGAAAATGTAGTTGGTGCCGCTCCCATCCGACCGGTGCACGACGAGGATAGGTTTGTCCGGCAACTTCACTCCCGGATTATCTTTGGCAATAGCCTTGTCATTCCAGTTGGCTATTTTTCCCAGACAAATATCCGCCATGACCTCGGGCGAAAACCTCAGTTCACCCGAAACCCCCGGCACGTTATAGGCGGGGACCACCGCGCCCAGCACGGTGGGAATATGCAGGATTTTGACCTTGGCCTGCGCTAGTTGCTCATCGGTCATTGGTCCGTCGCTGGCGCCAAAATCCACAGTTCCCGCCAGCACTTGCCGGATGCCGCCGCCGCTACCAATGGATTGATAGTTGATTTCAACGTCAGGATGGAGCTTGTGGTAATCGCTGAACCACTTCGAATACATAGGATAAGGAAAGGTCGCCCCCGCCCCATTCAACGTTGTCTGGCTTACTGCCGGAAGCGCCAGCGCAAGACAGAGAAGAAACACCAGTCGTCGAATCAAACAAAACCTCCTGTGCCAGTTTGTTACGAGTTTTAGCCCCCGTGTGTTAAAGGACTGTTACAAGCAGATAAATTTACCGTTAACCGGCGCGGGAACCGCATCCGGCAATACCGGTTTAATTGCCCTGATTCCTAAGCCTTTGAACAGCTATGATGAATGCTCTATGGCGACACGGCGTCCCTGCATCGGCGTCTTCGATTCAGGTTTCGGCGGTCTGACCGTGCTCAAGGAATTGATCCAGCACGCCCCCGATGCCGACTACGTCTACTTCGGCGATACCGCCCGCCTTCCCTACGGGTCGAAATCAGCCGAAACCGTCGCGCGCTACGCCCTGGGCGCCTGTAGTTACCTGGAGGAGCACGGAGCACAACTTCTGGTCATAGCCTGCAACACGGCGACGGCTTTGGCCCTTCCCCAGATCTCGGCAGCAGCCCATGTCCCCGTAATCGGAGTGGTCGAACCCGGAGCAGAATGCGCATCGGCCGCCAGCCGATCTCGAAAAGTGGTTGTGCTTGCGACCGAAGCCACCGTAAGCAGCCACGCCTATGAGAAGGCGCTTCGAGCACGCGGAGTGGAGACTCAAGAAAAGGCGTGCCCGTTGCTCGTCCCTCTGGTTGAGGAGGGTTGGGTCGATCATCCCGTGACCGAACAAGTCGCGGGCATCTACCTGAGCGAAGCCTTCGGGGACGGCACCCAGCCCGCTGATGTTCTCCTGCTCGGCTGTACACACTATCCTTTGCTGAAGCCTCTTCTGCGCCGGGTTTCGCCATCCCATGTCACCATTGTTGATTCGGCCGAATCCACAGCCCAAGCCGTTGCTCAGAAGCTGACCCTTGAACCTCTACCCCGATCCGGGCAGGCAGAACGCCGGGCTCAATCTCGCCTTAAATTCTTTGCCACGGACTCAGTGGGAAAATTCCGGCGTCTGGGAGCCATGTTCCTGGCCCACCCCATCGCAGAAGTTCAGCACGTCGACTTGAACGAATAAGCCTCCATGAACCTCTGTTTCCGCTGCGGTGGGTCTGTGTCCCTTCCCCATAAAAGAAAAGGCCGCTCAAAAGAGCGGCCTGTTTCCCTTTCCAGCTTGTATCTGGTTCAATACAGCCGGAAATCAACCTCGACGTTAATCTGCACCGCCACCGGCTTTCCGTCCTTCATGGCCGGCTCAAATTTCCACTGCTTTACGGCCTCGATGGCTTTTTCATCCAGTCCGAGACCCAGGCTGCGCGCAACCTTGATGTCGCGCGGATGGCCATCCGGACCTACGATCAGCCATAGAACGCACGTTCCCTGGTACTTCGCCTTGCGGGCCTCCTCCGAATATTCCGGATCAGGCGAGTAGACTGCCCGCGGCGCCGACACGCCACCGCCCACGCGGAACACGCCACCGCCCGTACCACCTCCGCGGCCCGCGCCGACGCCAGGTCCTTCCCCAACGCCTACGCCACCGCCCGAACCTGACCCAATGCCACCGCCGAAACCAGTGCCGTTCGAAGGCGGTCCGGCAGGAATGTGGGACATCGGATCGCCCAGGTTGGGCATATTGTTGGAAGCGATGTGCACCTGCGGAGGCACCGCCACCGCAGGCTCAGCCACCAGCTTCGGGTTCTCGTTTCTCACCACCATGGCCGGAGGCGTTATCGGCTGCATGTCTTGCTTCGGCAGCCGTCCTTTTGGGGCCTGGAACTTGTCGCGGTCGCCGCCGCCGCCGCCACCACCCGATTGCGTTTTGGCTGGTTGCAGCGTTGGGATATCGTCCGACGGCGCAATCAAGGTGACCGTCTCATGCTTTTGCACTTGCTGCACTACACGCCGCCCCATGATCGTGAGCCCGATGATCAAGGCCACCGCCACCATGTGCACGACAGTCGAGCCCATCGCGCCGCGGCGGGAGTAGTTATAGAAGCCCCAGATATCGCGAACCGGTTCCGGTCTCGATGTCAATCGCAATGGCGGGAGCTTCTTGGGAAAAAGAATGTCATCAATACCCTGGACAAGCGATTTCCACAGCGGCTGATCCAAGGTCTCCTTGGGCAGCAACAGATGGATTTCGGGCTGGCGTTCCGACGGTGGGTTAATCAACTCAGTTGCCATAAATTCGACCCGATTCTTTCCTCTTCCTTCGCAGACGTGGGAACTTCGCCGTGCACGCTAAGGGATGTGCCCAGCTACTTCCAAGTTGCTTCTCAAATATCTCGGCGTTAACCCCTTAGTTCCGGAACGCTGCCACCAGGTGCGGTAAGCGGGGAATCCGGTCCTGCGGTTCGTTAAATTTAGATGCCTGCAGCCGCAGCTTTGATGGAAATTGTACACGCTTTTTTCTGTGATCCCGAGTAGTTTTCCTGACTCCCTGGATCACCAGTTCTCGCCCGAAGGTGCAATGGACGTTCGTTTCTTGCGACCCGTATAATGAAAAAAATCAACAATTTGGGAGAATACGCGCGCGTGCCGCTCGATCCGAAGTCCACCCTCAACCTGCCCAGAACCGATTTCCCCATGAAGGCCAACCTGCCTCAAAACGAGCCAAAAACCCTGGCTCGCTGGGACGAGATGGGCATTTACGAGCGCATCCGCGAAGCCCGCAAAGGCGCGCCTAGCTATGTCCTGCACGATGGCCCGCCCTACGCCAATGGTCCGATCCACCTGGGTACGGCGATGAACAAGTCGCTCAAAGATTTTGTCGTGAAGTCGAAAACCATGGCGGGCTTCGATGCCCCCTACGTACCCGGCTGGGACTGCCACGGACTGCCGATCGAAATCAAGGTCGACAAAATGCTGGGCGGAAAAAAGTTGCAGATGAAACCCATCGACGTGCGCCTCGAGTGCCGCCGGTACGCCGAAAAGTACCTCGACCTGCAACGCTCTCAATTCAAGCGCATCGGCGTCTTCGGCCGCTGGAACCGGCCCTATTCTACGATGACCCCGGAGTATGAATCGGTCATCGTTGAGATCTTCTTCAAGTTTTTCGAGAACGGATTCGTCTACAACGGCCTGCGTTCTACCTACTGGTGCATCCACGACGAGACTGCGTTGGCCGAGGCCGAAGTCGAGTACGAAAATCACCACAGCCCCACGGTTTGGGTGAAATACCAGTTGCAGTCAGACCCGAGAACCATCAGTCCAGACTTGGCCGATCGCCGTATCCACGGCCAGAAACCCGTCTCGACGATCATCTGGACCACTACTCCCTGGACTCTGCCCGCCTCTATGGCGGTCGCATTCCATCCAGAAGAAGAGTACGTAGCGCTGGAAACCGAAAACGATATCTACATCGTCGCCGAGCGCCTGTCGAAGGCGACTGCCGAAAAGTGTGGCTTTCCCGACGCCCGGCCCATCGCCCGTTTCCCCGGCAAAGCGATGGAGAACACCTGGTTCTATCATCCTTTTCTGCCATGGGAGCGTCGCAAAATCTTAGGTGTCGTGGCCGATTACGTGACCATGGACACCGGCACCGGCGTGGTCCACACCGCCCCCGCCCATGGCGCCGAAGACTTTCAGACCGGCCAAAAATACAAGTTGGACCCGACCTGTGACGTCGATGCGTCAGGGGTCATCCACAACGGCCTGCCAGAATACGAAGGCAAAAGAGTTTTTGACGCGAACAAACCGATCGTCGAGCTTTTGAGGAGCCGTGGGGTGCTGCTCCACAGCGAAACCCTGGAGCACGCTTATCCTCATTGCTGGCGCTGTCATAACCCGGTCATCTTCCGCGCTACCGAGCAGTGGTTTATCTCCATGGAAACGCCCATGAAGGACGGCACCCTGCGCAGCCGCACCCTGGAAGAAATCAAGCATGTGAAATGGGATCCGGCCTGGGGCGAGGAGCGCATCTCCAACATGATTGCCACCCGCCCCGACTGGTGCATCTCGCGTCAGCGCGTCTGGGGCGTGCCTATCGCTGTGTTTCTCTGCAAGGGTTGCGGCAAGCCCCTCAACAATCTCGCGATCAACAACACCGTCGTCCAGTTCTTCGCCAAAAACGGCGCCGACGCCTGGTACACGCCCGCGGCTGATGCCCTGGTTCCTAAAGGAACGAAGTGTCCCAACTGCTCGGGCACCGAATTTGAAAAGGAAATGGATATCATTGATGTCTGGTTCGAATCTGGCTCCAGCCATGCCGCCGTTCTTGGCCGCGAACCGGATCTACCGTGGCCCGCCGATATGTATCTCGAAGGCGCCGACCAATACCGCGGCTGGTTCCACTCTTCCCTGCTGTGCTCGATGGGATGGAAGGAAACCGCGCCCTATCGCCTGGTGGTCACCCCCGGTTGGACCCTCGACGAACACGGCCATGCCATGTCTAAGTCCCGCGGCAATGATGTTGATCCGGTCGATATCGCTGACCGCCTGGGCGCAGAAATCGTCCGCCTGTGGGTGGCTTCCGTAGACTTCCGTGAGGACGTGGTCGGCTCCGAGGCGATCATGAAGGCCGTCGCCGAAAACTACCGCAAGATCCGCAACACCTTCCGCTACATTCTCGGCAACCTGAATGGTTTTGATCCCCAGCGCGACCGCGTGCCTTTCAAACGAATGCACTCGATCGATCAGTTCATGCTGCGTGAAACCGCCGAACTCAACCTGCGAGTGCAGCGCTGGTACGAAGAATTCGCCTTTCACAAAATCTACCAGCGAGTGAACCAGTTCTGCGTCGTGGACTTGAGCGCCTTCTACTTCGACGTGTTGAAGGATCGCCTTTACACCGCGGCTCCGAATTCGCAAGCGCGTCGCTCCGCGCAAACCGCAGTCTGGCTGATCGGCGAGACCCTGGTTGGCCTTCTCGCTCCCATCACCAGCTTTACCTGCGAGGAAGTCTGGCAATACTTGCCCAAAATGGCGAATCGCGCGCCTAGCGTGCACCTCACCCGCTTTCCCGCGACCGCCGACATCCTGGGAAGCGCTCCCGCAGAAGACAAGAACCAGAAAGAAGATTGGACCACTCTGCACAGCGTTCGCGATGAAGTGCTGAAAGCTTTGGAAGAGGCTCGAAATAGCAAAATGATCGGCGGCAGCCTGGAAGCCCAGGTCCAAGTCACCGCCACTGACCCGGTCTACTCTGTTCTCGCCCGCTATCGCGACGAGCTGCGCTACATCTTTATTGTTTCTGCCGTGATGCCGGAGCAAGGCACCTTACCAGATGGCGCTAGCGGCGTGAAGGTCCAGGTCAGCAAAGCCGCGGGCGAGAAATGTACCCGCTGCTGGAATTACTCGACCCATGTGGGCGAAGACAAGGAGTATCCGACAGTTTGCGAGCGCTGCAGCTCGGTCCTGCACGAAATGGAACCCGGAGCGGCCAGTGCATAATCTATATGGAAGTCGTTAGCTGTCAGTCGTTACTCGTCAGCTTGTCCTCGGTTCGGTTCGCATGTTGCTTTTGCTGACGACTGAAGACTGAGACCAGTCGTTAGCTGTCAGTCGTTGGTCGTCAGCTTGTGCTCGGTTCGGTTCGCGTGTTGCTTTTGCTGACGACTGAAGACTGAGACCAGTCGTTAGCTGTCAGTCGTTAGTCGTCAGCTTGTCCTCGGTTCGGTTCGCGTTTTGCTTTTGCTGACGACTGAAGAGTGACGGCCATAATCTATATAGGGGTCGTTTGCTGTTAGTCGTCAGCTTGTCTTCGGTTCGGTTCGCGTGTTGCTTTTGCTGACGACGAAGACTGACGACCATAATCTATATAGGAGTCGTTTGCTGTTAGTCGTCAGCCTGTCCTCGGTTCGCATGTTGCTTTTGCTGACGACTGAAGACTGACAGCCGAAGACGTTTGTTAAATTTGCCAACGACCAAGGACCAACGACCAACGACTGATTTAATGTCTTACCCACACGCAATGCGCCGGTACCACTTCCTGATCGCCTTCTTCGTGGTCGTGCTCGATCGTCTTTCCAAACTGGCGATCGAGAGGAATTTGTCTCTGCACGACAGCATCAGCCTGATTCCCGGTTTTTTCCGGCTCACCCACGTCGAAAACCGCGGCGCCGCCTTCGGTCTCTTCGCCGACTCTCCCTCGGAATGGAAAATTGCCGGTCTGGTGCTTTTTTCTCTGGTTGCCCTGGTGATCGTGGCAACCCTGCTCTGGAAAAACAGCCATTCCATGACTACCACTGGCATTGGTCTTTCGCTCATTTTAGGCGGCGCCATCGGAAATCTTTGGGACCGGGTCTTCAGCGGCCATGTCGTCGACTTCCTTCTCTTCTACGTCGGCCAATATCAATGGCCCGCCTTCAATGTTGCCGACAGCGCCATCGTAATCGGCGCCGGCCTGCTCGTCTTCGAGATCCTCTTTATCAAATCTCCCACCCACGAAAATGTCGGCGGAAACTAAGCCCGGCAACGCTGAGAACGTACGAGTTGGTGATTGTGCCAGGTCAGGTAGTGAGCTGATTCTTAGCCCATTACCCGAGTTGGCGCCAACTATCCAGAAAACTTGATCAACATTCGTTTCACTCAAAAAGCCCATCCGATAGGGGGGAGAAGGCGATTACACTCTGAATCCCCTCGCCGGGATCTGGCGCGATCTATCGCCAATGGGCCGATGGTTTTCGATCACAAGCCTCTGTGCTTCGCATCACTGACAGCGACTCCATGGATGAGTATGCATGGTTACTCGTACGCTAACTGGCCCAGTGCGGTGATGTAGTCAGTCCGGTTTCCCGAAAACTTCCGGGGATTCCGTTCCTTTCATTGACTCCGACATCGTCCAAGAACGCGATGATCGTGCCGCGAATTGAAGACCTCAGTACATCTGCCGGGTGACATACCCTCCCAGCGGGTGTTCAAGACGCTGCTTCTCTGCGAAATCGTGTGAGCCCGAGTGTCTGGCCCGCACGGACTGACCATTTGGTTACATCCCCTGAACACAATTCTCGAAAGGAGAATTCCATGAAGTTTCGATGCTCCTACCGATTTGCGGCCAGGATCGCCTGCATCACTGCTCTTGGCCTGGCGAGCACGCTCAGTTTCGCCGCCTGGACGACAACCGGCAGCTTGCACACCGCGCGGGCGAGTCACACCGCTACTCTTCTGCCAACTGGCCTTGTGCTGGTCGCAGGAGGAGTCAGCGACACCAATGCTGCGCTTGCGTCAAGCGAACTCTTCAACCCAACGGCAGGCACCTGGAGTGCTACTGGGAACCTGCACGTCGCCCGCGTCAGCGCCCAGTCCGTCCTGCTCCCCAACGGAATGGTGCTCACCATGGGCGGCTGCGTCATCAACGACTGCCTGAGTAGCACGACAAAAAGCGCCGAAATCTACAACCCGGCCAGCGGAACGTGGAGCGTAACTGGTTCCATGCGGACAGCACGCGCCGAGTTCATTGCCGTGCTTCTGCCCAGCAAGAAGGTCTTGGTCGCGGGCGGTTGTACCTCGTATAGCGCGAATGGCTGTCTCGCGGTAACTACCGCAGCCGAACTCTACAATCCGGCCACAGGAACATGGACTTCTACCGGAGCCATGCGAACGGCGCGAATGGCTATGTCGGGCACGGTGCTGGCGACGGGCAAAGCCCTGATCGCGGGCGGACAGACTGCGGCCAGCGATGCCCTTGGCAGTTCCGAACTTTACAACCCAGCCACCGGAACTTTCTCGTTGACCGGCAGGTTAATCACTCCCCGCTCCGGCCATACCGCAACCTTGCTAACAAGTGGGTTCGTGCTCATGGCCGGCGGAGAGAATGTGAATGGCGTCAGCATCTCCAAAGCTGAGCTATACAATCCCGCTGCGGGAACGTACGCAGCAACCGGCAACATGCCCTCGAACCGTCAAGAGCATCGCGCTGTGCTGCTGCCCACCGGCTCGGTTCTGGTTGTGGGAGGCAACAACGTTAACTTAACCACTACCACCGTGTTAGCTAGTTGCGCGACCTACAATCCGGCAACCGGAACCTGGGCGACAGCGAGCACCATGAAGAACGCCCGCGCAGACCATACTGCGACCATGCTCAACAACGGTCACGTTCTCGCGGCAGGTGGCGATAACGCCAGCGGCGAACTCAGCAGTGCGGAACTCTTCTGATGGCGAGACAAGGGGCGGGGCGAGACGCTAGTTTCGCCCGTTCTCTTACCACTCAATCAGGATTGTTTTTTCGGAAAAGGCGTTTTGTTCGGGCTCGGAGGAGGAATGGAGGATTGGTCGGTTTCCTTGTAATTTTGGGCTTGGCCGTCTGCGTCCGCCATTCGGCGAAGGTCGCGCAGGACATTTAGCGCATCCATCAACGCTCCGCTTTCAGAACTGTCGCAAGAGTGATTTAGATCTTCGATACGATCCATAATTGCATTCTGGGCTTCGACGATCAGCGGCCCCAGTTTGTTGACGTCTATTTCCAGAATGGCAGCTCGGTAAAGGACGCGCCAATGCGGGGATGCCCGGTCTCCACTGTTGGCCTTCATAGGAACCCCCTGAGAGAGAGCAGGTTAGTAACAGGCCTAACGAGCTCGATGCGTCTTAGCTTGCACTGCTCCCTGTTCCAAATGGTGCGCCAATACGCGCCAACCCTTGCAAATTTCCGGTATGTCTGGTATCGGACTGACGCGCCCAAGCTCGTCAACATCGATGCCCACGCACGCAAAATTGAGATTACGAGATCGTTAAGGAAACCAGAAGCTAGCGCCTATTGACGACCGGTTTCGGAACATGCGACCTCCGGTTACTTCGGTTATTCGCCTCGGTCCGCATCCTTTCTTATCATCGCCATGGAATATGTCCGCCTACCGAGGGTTTAAATCTGCTGCCTTGTTGGCTCTCCTTCTCCTCTCAGCAGTTTCGCCCTCGCGCGCGCAAACTCAACCTGAGCCCTCTGGCACTCGCAAGATTGTTCGCCAGGTACCCGCGCGCTACCCTGATTTGGCGAAGAACACTCATACCTACGGTGCTGTGAAATTGCTGGTGATCGTCGAACGCAACGGCTCGCCCAAGTCCATCGAAGTAATCGGCGGCAATCCCGTACTGGTGAAAGCTGCTCAGGAATCGGTGGATAAATGGAAGTGGGCGCCCGCGCCCAGCGAAACCATCGAGCGGGTCGAGCTCAGGTTCCAGCCCCAATGAATCACTTCCAACTCACCGGCGCCTGTATTAATCTCAAATTTGAGAAATGAGCAAACCGGACGCTTATCGGGTCCCGCCCCATACCAAGGTAAAGCTCTCCGATTACGATCCCGACGACACTGGCAAATTCGATGACAAGACCAAAGCCGTGGAAATCCTGTGCAAGGACCAGGCGAAGCTCTCCAAGCTTCAGGAACTTCTCTACGCCGACGCCCGCTATTCGCTCTTAGTCATACTGCAGGGCTTGGATGCCGCCGGCAAAGATGGCACCATCCGCCATATTTTCAGCGGCGTGAATCCGCAGGGATGCCAGGTCACGAGTTTCAAGGAGCCCACGCCCGAAGAGCTCCACCATGATTTCTTATGGCGCGTGCATCGTGCAGTTCCCGCTCGCGGCATGATCGGCATTTTCAATCGTTCCCATTACGAGGATGTGCTAGTGGTTCGCGTGCACGGGCATCTCTCCAAGAAGGAGCTTGCGCATCGCTTTGATGAAATTAATTCCTTCGAAGAGAACCTGGCCCAAAACGGAGTACTAGTCCTGAAGTTTTTTTTGCATATCAGCAAGGATGAGCAGAAAGCTCGCCTGCAAGCCCGTCTGCAGGAGCCCACCAAAAACTGGAAAGTCAGCCCTGCTGACATTAAAGAGCGGCAGTACTGGGACGATTACGTGAAGGCCTACGAAGATGTCTTCCGCTACTGCAGCACCAAGCGTGCTCCCTGGTACATCATCCCGGCCAATAAGAAGTGGTACCGCAATGTTGCCATCTCGCAGATACTAGTCGACACCTTGAAAAATCTGAAGCTTCGCTACCCAAAGGTGAAGTTCGACATCTCCCAGCTGAAAGTCGAGTAAGCCATCAGGCAAAATTACGGCTGCTCGGATAGCTAATGAATAGATCGAAGCTCTCTACTTCGTCGGCTGTGCCTGGGCCGTGTTTCCCTTCCTGGTCAGCTCGAAATGCAGCATCCAGCGCCTCTCACCCGATCCGGAAGCGGGAACAAATTTCCACTGCCGCGCGGCATCCATAACCAGCCGAGCAAAATATTTGCTCGGACCGGCGCTTACCAGGTCCGCACGCGTGACATTACCCGTCGGGTCCACGTGAACCCGCACGCGCAACTTGATTTTTCCTCGAATGGTCCGCTGAGCGCTGGGTGCAAACTTGGGCGGCACTTGGCGCACCACGTCGGCTTGGCTTGTGCGCGGTTGCTGAGCAGGACTGGATGTGATCGGTTGTGCCGGATGCGGCTTGGCGGGAACTTCCCTCATCTGCTCCGCCGCTCGCGGGGCTGGCTGCGAAGTAGCAGGCGCAGCAGGCGAAGAACGATGCCGGAACAAGAGACTGGCTCCCATAATCGCAAGCACGATCAGGACCGCCACCGCCATCGGCATAAGGCTGCGCGTCGAAGCGCTCTTAGGAACAACCCGCTCGGCAGCTTGGGCTGGAGCTGGCGCTGGTGTCGGTGCCATTGCCCGCGGCTGGCTCAATCTCGCCTTGATCTGCGGAACTGTCCAGCGCGCATTGGGATCACGCTTCAGGCAATTGCGCGCAATCTCGCGGAAGGGTTCCGGCAGTGACGCCGGCACCACCGGCTCGCCTGCCGATGTCTCCCAATCCGGCACGCGTTGCGTCAAAACCTCAACCAGAGCTATACCCAGCGACCACACGTCCGCGCTCGCCGAGAGCGTCGCCGTACCCACTTCGGGAGCATCATAGCGGCTCGTCTTCTTTCCCGCTGGATACGCCTCACCTGCCTGTCGAATGCCGTCGCTCGAGAGTTTCAGCTGATTATCGACGGCCATGATGTTGCCCGGCCGCAGATGTCCATGCACGAAACCGCTTCCATGCAGGTACCCTAGGCAATTCAGCAACGGCTCCAGCATCTCTCGCGCTTCTTCGGCGGTCAGCGACCTGTGGGGAAGAATTTCGGAAAGATTCTCGTCGGCGTATTCCTCTACCACGTAGACCTGGTTGCGTCCACCAAGCTGGCAGCGGCCAGTCTCGAAAATCTTCAGCAGATTCGGATGGGAAAGCTGTGCTGCTCTCTTCCAGAAGGAAAGCTGCTTCGTTCCCTCGTATCCTTCGCCCGGAACAAACTTAAGCGCTACTTTCTGCCCGCCATTCTGGTCACTCAGGAATACGCTGCTGTTCTCGCTTTCGCCCAGGTACTGCCGCAGTGGGAACTTATCGACAACCTGCCCAGCGCATTGTTTGGTTGCTTCCATTAATTCCACCGACTCCACCTCGCCGCACTATTGTACCCGCATCTTTTTCCACCGTTTACCCACAAGTGTGTGGAAGCTTATGTCTTTCCGCGAACCGGCACTTGGCCATGGGGCGCGGACCTTTGGTAAGTCCTTCCGCTCGCGGCAACGCCGGTCCCAAACCCCGCATCCATGTCCACCGGAATCGGCTAGGGCCGCCAGGCGTCTCAGCCAAATCTGTCCCTCCACCCAAGCCAGGAGATGACGATGATCGGATTACCACGCCCCGCGAATACTAACTCGAATTCAGCTCTTCCAGCTGCTCACTATCCAACAAATTTTCTGTTTGCCCTGCTCGCGGGGTTGCTGTGCGCCGCTGTGCCCTCCGCTGCCGCTTCTTCCGCCCCCAAGTTCGGACGCGAAGTTATCGTAGACCAGCAACGCGTGGCCGGCGAACCCAGCGTTGCCGTCGACTCGCAGGACCGGATCTATGTTTCCGCTCCCTTCGGCTTCTCCACCACCGCCAGCTTCGTATGGCGCTCAACGGACCACGGCCGCAGCTTCCATCTTGTGCCCGGCAACGCCCCGCCGCTCGGCAAACCCAACATGAGCTGCGTCGGCGGCGGCGATACTGCCTTGGCCATCGATACGCAGAATCGGCTCTACTTCGCCGACTTGCAGAGTCTGACCGACGTCAGCAATAGTGTCAGCTCCGATTTCGGCACGACCTGGCTCAGCACCTGCAACGCTGCCAACGATACCGGCGTAGATCGCCCCTGGATCGCCACCTTCGGCGACCCACAAAACGGCGGCGCTTTCTACCAGACGGTAGACCAGGTTGAACAGTGCACCAGCGAATGTGGACTCGGTCAAGCCGGGGATAATATCGTCGAGATTACCCGCTCCCAGGATGGAGTCACGTTCCTGCCCCTGCCCGCGCAGCAGATCGAGCCCGACGGCATCGTTTCCGGAATTGTTACCGACAGCCATGGCGCCGTTTACATTGCCCACACCGGCATGACTGACGCCAATGGAAATCTGGTGAGCGGCGGCGATGGCAACGGTAATCCCAACGCAATTGTCGTCGTGAGCTTTCCGAATGGCTACTCCAGCCCCACGCCGCTCATTCTCAATGGCCAGACTCTATGCCAGGCACAGCCCTCTACCTGCAGCACGAATATTGTCTATCACGCGCCGCTGAACGGCAGCGGCAATAGCACTGTCACCGTCGGCCAGGATTTCGCCCCCATCGCCATCGACCGCGCCGGCAATCTCTATGTGGTCTGGTCTCAAGCTCCAGTGGATTCAGCCGGGAATATCAGCGGCTCCAGCCAGATTTATATGGCCGTGTCCACCGACCATGGCTCGCATTGGGGAAACCCGGTACGCGTCACCGCTGCTACATCTACTCTGAAAACCAACCTCTTCCCCTGGATTGCTGCCGGAGATTCTGGCCGCGTGGACATCGTATGGTATGGCACCCCAACGCTGGGTTCCTGTCCCAATCAGCCCTGCGGATCAGGCGCGATCCAGGCCCATTGGCAAGTCATGATGGCGCAGAGTCTGAATGCCGTTGTGAATGGAGCGCCCAACCCGACTCCCAGTTTTACAGCGAGCAAAGTATCCGAAGTATCCAACCACTTCGGCGCGATCTGCACCATGGGCATCGGCTGCACCACCGGCGGCGATCGCGGCCTGGCAGACTTCCTCAGCGTTACCGTCGGTCTGCAAGGAGAGGCCAACGTGGTGTGGGCGGATGCCGTCAACCAGAATTTTGATGGCGGCACTTCGGCTGCGCTGATTGCCTTTAACCGCCAGTATGCCGGCTCTAGCTTGTACGCGAATATTGGAACTGTCTCCGGTCCCGCGCCGGCCAGCGGATCAGCGCCGGGCTCACCGGACGCCTTTTATTCGGCGAACAGCATGACCAATCTCGCCACCACTAACTTGGCCATTCAGAGTGCGGCGGTGACTCAGCCCGACCCGCTTCACTACCGTGTCACCATCGAAGTTAAGGATCTCACTTCGCTTGCGGTCCCGGCGACGCTCGGCGGCACCGACGCAGTCTGGCTGGTGCGCTGGGAGATCCCGGATGCCGCCGGGGCGGGTCATACTTACTTTGCTGGCATGGAGTCTGACGCCGGCGCCAGCCCCAGCTTCTTCGACGGCGAGACCTCTTCGGTTAACACCACGCACGCTAAACTCCTGACCTATCCCCCGGCCCACACGATTCAGGGCAGTTACACAGCCGCGGCACCGGGAATAATCACGCTCACGGTACCAATTGCGGATGTTGGGGGGAGTGCGACGAAACTCTACTCGGTTACCGGTCTGACGGTCACCCAGTCAACCCCATCGTCGACCGGGACAACCATCTTCAACCAGATCGACGCCACTACTCCATTCGATAAATAGGGGCGACTCGCACCGCTGGCTGGGCGTTTACTGCCCAGCCAGTCCTAACCATTTGTGTACTTGCAGTCTGCATCAGTGGCAGCACAGCACGCGTGAACTGGTCTTCGAGGATCTTCTTTTCTTCCGGTTTGAGCTTATGTGCATACCAAGCTTGCAAGGCCAGGAAGAATATGCCACGGACACGCAAACCTTTGCAGATTGACAGCGGTTCACTCGCGTCATAAAATTCGCTCCGTCTTTGCTCCTATTCTCGCGATCCGTAGCGGATCGCCGGGCCTTTCCTGTAGTGGAGCACAATTTCATTCCGGCCTCGTAACACGTTTTACTAGAAAATCTCGCCTGCGTTGATCGAGCCAGATTCGAGCGAACTGGCTCATAGGAGGCTTCTATGCGCCTACAAACTGTCGTTATGCTCATAGTTGTTCTTGTGATTGCCATGAGCGTGGCCGCGATTCCCGCCTACGGTCAGTTTAAGGTCATCTACAACTTTGGAAGCGGCGGCAACTCGGACCCCTGCCAGCCGCAGAACTCGGGGATCATTGCGCAAGGCGAGGACGGAAACCTGTACACGACCACAACCAGTTGCGGAGCGAACGATGGCGGCTCGGCCATTCAGGTGACCCCAGCCGGAACCCTCACGGACATCTACGACTTCTCTACGCCAGGTGGGGCCATCTTCTCCCCTTTTAGCGGTCTCACCCTCGATCCATCAACCGGCAACTTCTATGGCACAACTCAAGGTGGGGGCACCAGCGACGATGGAACGCTCTTCACCATCACACCCGGCGGCAGCGTAACCGCGTTGCATAGTTTTACTGGTGGCAGTGATGGTTACACGGTCGACGCACCCCCGATTGTCGGCTTGGATGGAAACCTTTATGGAACCTCACGACGGGGAGGCAACTTTGTCGCTTGCGGGGGAACTGGCTGCGGCGTTGTCTACAAGATGACCCCATCCGGAACTCTTATATGGTCCTATCAGTTCGACATTACCCACGGCCTCTATCCCTATGCTCCCTTGGTACAGGGCACGGACGGCAATTTTTATGGAACCACACAGGAAGGAGGGAGCGGCGCGGGTCTCGGAAGTGGCACTGTCTTCAGGATTACGCCGGCTGGCGTCCTCACTGTCCTTCACAACTTCTGTACCAAGGCGGCTTGCCCAGACGGCCAATATCCTTTCGGGCCGCTTATTCAGTCAACCGATGGCAACTTCTATGGGACGACTGTAAGCGGCGGAGCTAACAGCGTCGGTGAGGTATTCAGAATCACGCCTGGCGGAACGTTGACCGTGTTGCATAGCATGACCCCGGCGACGGATGGACAGAATCCGTATGGTGGCCTCGTACTCGCGAGTGATGGGAATTTCTATGGCACGACTCAGCTTGGGGGGGCAAACAATGGCGGCACGATTTTCAAACTTACTTCCAAAGGCGTTCTCACCGTCCTCTATAACTTTGATGGCGCGACAGGCTCGCAACCGATGGTCACCCTCGTCCAGCACACGAATGGCATTCTGTACGGAGACACCTACCAAGGGGGCACCGGCTCCGAGGTCAACTGTACGCTCGGAACCTGCGGAGTTTTTTATGTATACAACGCCAGTCTGAAACCTTTTATCCAGCTAGTGCCCGGGACGGGCTATGTCGGCTCGCAGATCGGAATTCTTGGCCAGGGATTCACGGCTTCTTCAGTCGTGAAGTTCAACGGGATTAAAGCAACGATCGTGTCCCAGACTGCCACTTCCCTCTTGGTGACCGTACCCCCTGGCACTCTGGATGGCTATGTCACCGTCGCTACCGGCAAGACCACGTTGAAGAGCGTGGAAAAATTCGCGGTGCATGATTCGTGGGGAGCGGGAACACCCTTGCCCAGTCCTGTACGGTATCCAGCAGGTGTCGGCGCGATCAATGGCAAGATTTATGTCGTCGGTGGAACCACCACCGGTAGCAGCATCATCGCCACCAATCAGGTATACAGTGTCGCGACCAACAAGTGGTCTACCGCCGCACCTTTGCCGTCCCCCCTTACCGATGGTGCTGGCGCCGTCGTAAACGGCATACTCTACGTGATCGGTGGTTATAACGGCACAAGCGTTGTGAATACTGTTTACGCGTATAACCCTGCCACGAACACGTGGACCTCGAAGGCGACGATGCCTACAGCCCGCGCCAGTATCGGTCCGGCAGTAGAAAAAGGGATCATTTACGTCATTGGCGGCGTTACTGGCGATGGCGTCACTCGCTTGAGTACAGTCGAAGCCTTCAATCCAGTTACCAACACGTGGACCACCGAAGCATCGTTGCCCACAGGTAAATCGGAGGTTTCGGTAGGCCTGCTCAGTACAACCATCGTTGCCGCCGACGGGTACACAACTGCCGGCGATACCGGCGACAACCAAGGTTACAGCGCGTCAACCAATACTTGGAAGGCGCTCGCTTCTGATCCCAATCCTCGTCATGACAGCTGCTATGGCGTAATCAATGGGCTTATGTACATTGCCGGAGGTGGTTTGTCTCCCATCGCCTTGAACGAGTCGTATGCCTTATCGTCGACTGGTGGGGCCTGGACAACTCTTTCACCTCTGCCAGTGGCTACCACGGCGCCCGGTTCAGCCACTTGGAATGGTCAGTTGTTCTGCCTCGGAGGTGGCGATTCGACTGCACCCACTGGAGGAAATTTTTACAATAACGTGCAGATTTACCAGCCATAGTCCGCGTCTACCGCAAACGGCGGGACCAGGCTCCGACATTCGCGCGGGGAGAATTCCACTACTGCCCTGTCCCCGCCAGATTCAGCACAACTGGATCGGAGCATTTGTGGAGTGGGAACGGGTTGCACTCGGGATAGGTTTCGATCGTAATCGCACCCTTGACCATACCCGTTCTTCCGGGCGTGAAACTAATGGTTAGGTTGCACCTCCCCCCGAAAGTGAGCAAACACGGCGACAGGTCGCCGGTTTCGGAAAAATCGCCGCTGGTCGTAACGTCGAGGAGTAGTCCAGCTTGGAGATCGTGGCCGGTTACAGCAACCGCCTTCGTCACTGTGGTGCCCACGGCTTGCGGAGGAAAAACAACCGAGCCGGGGGTAAAGGTCAGTTGTTCGACTTGGTTCCCAAAGAGGCCGACGACTTGTGGGCTGGTCGGGTCGCTGTCAGTGATCGTGAGCGCAGCCGGATATTTTTGGGGAAACAGGCTTGAGAACGTGGTGCTGAAGGCAACCACGATTTTGCATTGTGCGCCTGGGGCCAGCAAGCCCTGGCAAGTGGTGGAATTGATCTTGTACAGCGGAAAGGCGCCGACTGCGTTAGGAGACCCTGACAAAGACACATTTTGAATAGTGAGGGATGTGTTGCTACTTGTGTTCGTCAGAGTCACTTGCTTCACGGTGTCCACCAAATCAGGTCCCTTGTTGCCGAACTTGAGAGTGGCCGGTTGCACGGCAACGTGTGAGACGACACTGCCCGAGCCGGTTCCCGTGAGTGCTGCAGAGAAGGCTAGAGGGGAGTTCCCAACCAGTGTGCTCACTGCGAGTGCTCCGTTAACTGCTGCGTTTACCGTTGGGTGGAAAACAACGTTAATTATGCAACTTTGCCCACCTTGAAGTGTCGCTGGACAATTGTTGGATTCCGCAAAGTTCCCGCTGGCGGATATCTGATTAATCGACAAACTGGAGTTGGGTGCCGCGGAAAACGTCAGTGTCTTTGACGGACTGCTGGTACCCACCGCAATCGTTCCAAAGCTCACGGTACCGGGAGATAACTGCGCGGGTGCGATTGCGTTGCCGGAGAGGCTTACGATTTGGGGGCTCGAGGCCGCATTATCATTGATGGTGATGGCGCCGTTGAAACTCCCAACCGTGCCTGGGCTGAAGCTGACCGTAACAGTGCAACTCCCGTGCGGAGATACGGTCGAACAGTTGTTGGCTTGCTTGAAGCCGCCGCTAACCTGCACAGAGCTTATGACCAGATTGGCGTTTCCAGTGTTGGTGACGGTAACAGTTTGCGGCTGGCTGCCCAGACTCACAAGGCTGATCACCTGGGGCGCAAAATTCAACGCGGATGGCGAGACGCTGGCTTGCTGCGCAGACACACGAGGCGTGACCATTAAAACAACCGAAGCAACGATCAAAAATTTGCCGCAGGTCAAGGCATAACCTCCTTTGATCCACTTGAAATCCAGCAACAAATTAGCCGGGAGTTCTCGGGAAGATTGTCACCAGCGCGTCAAAGTCTTGTAACCGCATGTCACTTTGTTAAATAGACGGCCTTCCGCGAACTTTTCCAACATCGGCGGGCGAGCCTTGTTTGGGTAAGTTCGAGCCGAGAGTATTTAAACAGGTGATGCGGAGTCTAACCGTTCAGCGGGAATGGTGATCACTCTTCGGCGAATCCGGGCTCGGCTTTGTCGATATATTCTTGCGCACTCTTCTGCCGAGCTCGGTCAGCGTGCCGATCGCGGAGGCTGCAGATTGGCACTCGGCGGTGTTTTCGCCTTTCTGCAGTAGCGTTTCCAGCCGCTGAATTACCTCTAGCCTGGCATGCTCGACCAGCTGGTGTACATTAATGCAGTCCTCCAGCCCAACTTCAGACGCCCATTTCCAGACATCCGCGTCTTTTCTTGTTCGGATTGGATCGGCGGTCATTCTGTTTGTCAGTCTCCGGTGCGCCGTTACTCGATAAGCCGCGGGTGCTCCAGTTACAACGACGGTGGTGCAGTCACCCGCCGAAACCGTAAATAAGTATAGGCCAGGTATTGGGTGAGGGCCGCCCAGAATTCACTTTCCCGGTCATGCGGATCGAGACCGGACGTAGCCATCACAACCAGCTGCTCTTCCCATGCCTGTTGTTCCTCTTTCGAGACATCGGTCGGTTCTCGCCAGACCGGCGATGCCGGAGCACCTATGACTCTCTGTTCTGCCAGGACGCGACCGTCCTCCAGAATAAAGTCTCGCCACAGCAGTCCCCAACGGACCTCCTTTAAAATCCCGCTTTGTACGCCGGCATTCGTCTTGAAGCTGATCATTTCTCCCGCAGGAGGCGGCCAGCTTGCTCCTGTGCTCAGGGTGTCGACGGCCGATTTCATAAACCAACCTGGTAGTTGAATCCGTGGGCTCGATCAGTTGCAGTCTTCCGGCTCGGGCTTGCGACTCACGACGCGCGATCCTTCCATAGCGGGTTTGGGCCAGGGAGAAGTGCGAGACAGCACTCGTTCTACAGCTTGCTCTACCATTGTCAGAAATGGCTCACGCGAATTGCCGGAAGGCTCCGGCAACAGAGCAGTGTTCCAGTTACCGAATTCCCGGGCAGCATACGCCGGATTCGGTACCGTTTTGGGTTGTCGCAGGTATCCAATCCAGACCAAAATAACGGCGTTATAAGCGATGCTCTTCAGCAAGCTCACACTACCGATGTGGTCACCCCCGAATCGCGACAGGATAGTGACCAGAATGAGTTCGATCACGGCAAAACTGCCGAATCCGAGAGCTATTCCGAAAATACGGTCCCGCCAGAAATTCTTGAAAAAACGGCAAAGCAGCAGAACCAGAAAGAATAGTCCGCATTGCATCTGGCGCATGCCGCGGTCGACCGCCAGCACCACGATTACCGTACGGTCCGCGCCGCTCTGCTGAAATGTCAAGCTGCCTACGAGCGCGATCAGGACCATGAGTGCGCAGGCCCATCGGAACAGAATCGAGCCTAAGCTCTGGATACCTTCATATCCCCGGAATAAGCAACGCCAGATTTCGTCAATCACGGTTACCGATAACAGAACGCTCAGTGCGTTTCCTGTCCAGTAAGCGTAAAAATAGTTATCAGAATAAAAGTGATAGACGACAAATAGAACAACCGACTTGATTACCTGGAAAAGGATGTACGCGAAAAAACGCGGGAATGTGCTCCGCAGCCGTCGTCGGACCATCACTATGAGGAGAATCGTCTCCAGCAACGGCCCGAGACACCAGATGATGTACATCAGCAATGTCATGGTGCGCTCAGAGAGCGAAGAGCATACCTCACCCCGATCAGGAGCGCAACCCCTTCGTTAGTCCCAGTTGCCTTGAATATTATCGTTTCTTAATCGGCATCGGGTCAGTGCCGTCCGCAATCATCAAAACCTGGTCAGCCGTGCTATTCGCAATTACGTGGTCACGGACCTGAGGAGTGGGATTCGATCCCGGCAACGCGGAATAGAGAGCCGTTAACATCAAGGCCGTGATGACGATTTGGCTTGCTCTTGTCATCGGAATTCCTCCAGTGCGGTTTCGCACGTGCGGGAGTATACCCCCCTCAAAAGAACTTGGGAGGACGGCGCTGTGGATAACTGCAAAAAGAATTTGCGGGTGGGAACGAACGATCGCGCGTTGTGATGGTCTATCCGCCTGCATCAGCAGAAATCTCGTTCACCTTCTCGTGGACAGGCTGACTTGAGGTGGGTTTGAATAACCTGGAGTGAAGTGGACGGATAGAGGGATAATCCATCTACACAGCCCGCTATAACTTACTAAATCCTTGACCTCACCCCGGGGGACCACCCAGCGCAAGTCTTCTGGGCCGCCGTGGCCATAGTGATCGGCGTTCCAACGGAATAGTCGACAACCTCTGAGAAGAGTTCACTAAAACCCGGCTCAACCCGGGCTAATCTCCACGCCGAATCCCCTGGCCGTGTGCGGCCGCAGATTCTCGTAATATGTCGTAATTAATCTCGGAACCGGAGTGCCCTTCAATTCGTATTTGGGCAAGGGGGAGAAAATGGCGTCTACAATCGCGGTTTCAACCGCCAACAAGTTTGAAACCAGATCCCGTGCCGACACCGTTGCGTTGTTGGTCATTGCCGGCGCCGTGACGCTGGCTCACCTGCTCACCGATAATAACTATGGTTTTCATCGCGACGAACTTCAAGTGCTGAGCGATGCCCGCCACCTCGACTGGGGCTTCGTCCCCTATCCCCCTTTTACTCCCTTCATAGAGCGAATCGGCCTGGCTCTCTTCGGAACTTCACTCGTGGGCCTTCGACTCCTCTCGGTCTTGGCCCAGGCACTTGCCATTATTGTCACCGGACTTATGGCTCACGAGCTGGGTGGCGGCCGGCTGGCTCAGGTTGCCGCCGCTCTCGGAATGGCCCTCTCTCCGCTGCCGCTATTTGAAGGAACCGAGTTCCAATACACGAGCTTCGACTACTTGTGGTGGGTACTGATCGGGTATTTCACGATTCGCCTCCTGAAGACGGAAAACCCGCGCTGGTGGCTGGCGATTGGCGCGGCCGTAGGTGTGGGATTGATGACCAAGTACTCGATTGCCTTTTTTGTCGCCGGAATCTTCGGCGGTCTCCTGCTGACGCGGGCCCGGCGCTATCTGGCCAGCGGTTGGCTCTGGGCTGGCGCTGCGCTCGCCTTTCTGATCTTTCTGCCAAACTTCATTTGGCAGATTCGTCACGATTTTATCTCGCTGCACTTCCTCCAGCATATTCATGTGCGCGACGTCGGCGAAGGCCGCGCCGAGGGCTTCTTCGGCGACCAGTTCTTGATCTGCACCAATCCGGTTTCAGCCCTGTTATGGATTCCCGGCCTGATCGCCTTTTTGCGCAGCCCGCGATATCGGTTGCTGGCCTGGATGTCCCTGATCCCGGTCGCCCTCTTCGCGGTTGCTAAAGGACGGGGTTATTATCCTGCGGCCGTCTATCCCATGCTCATGGCCATGGGAGCGACTGCAGTCGAGCGCTGGCTCGCTTCTCTCACCCCACGTTGGAAACACACTACCGAAGCCGTATTTTTCACTGCGTTAGCCGCGTGCGGACTCTATATCTGCGCCATCGTGGTGCCCATCGCATCCTCCGGGCCGCTGAAGGAGTTCGCGCTGGAGCACAATGGCGATCTGCGCGAAGAAATCGGTTGGAACGAACTGGTGGCGACAGTGGCCGGCATTCGCGACGGGCTACCGCCGGAGCAGCGTAATAGCGTGGGTATTGTCGTGGGAAATTATGGCGAGCAGGGCGCCATCGAAATCCTTGGGCCCGCCTTTCATCTGCCCGCCCCCATCAGCGGAACGAACTCGGCATGGCTCCGCGGATACCCGGTTCCACCGCCTTCAACCCTGATTGTGCTCGGACGCTCCGACGAATACGTGCAAAAGACCTTTACCTCCTGCCGCGTGGTTGGGCACAAAGGCAACTCGTCGGGAGTGAAGAACGAAGAAAGCGAGTACCATTCCAATATTTATCTCTGCGGTGCCCCTCGCCGTCCCTGGCCGGAGTTTTGGAAGGACTTTCAGAGCTTTGGCTGAGGCCCGCTTGCAAGCGAGCGCGCAGCTGGTCAGCAGTAAATTGATTCCTGGTGATAGGCCGCCTGGTGCTTCTCGAATTCCTCGATAACCCGGCGCAGCTCCGCCTCGAGTTCCTCGCTAAGCACGTCGGTCAATGCTCCCCTTCTCCAAAGAAGCAGACGGCGCTCCCGGAGGGCCGCTTCTTTGCTTTCGTACTGTTCGCATCGTTTGCATCGCTGTGCCATAGGTTATCCTCATTCGGTCCTGATCGAAGAGGGGACAAATTCGCATCTTGGGTAGCCCCAAGCTGTGTCCCAAACCGTTGCGAAAAGGTTTTACCGGAAACGACCACCGGGTCTGTGATCTTCGTTACGCTGGTTTGTGACTGTTTCGCCTGGCGGCTGGCGCCGCTTACCCAGGCTACAACTCGCCGCGATCGGCCACATTGGAATGAAGCTACGGGGTACCGTACAGCTGCCTGTACACGCTGGCGTTCCTCAGAATCGCCTGCACATACTCCCGCGTCTCGGTGAAAGGAATCGACTCAACAAACTCTTGCGGATCGCGGAAATTCCCCGCCGACAGCCAGTCTTTTACGCGGTCATCTCCGGCGTTGTACGCCGCCAGCGCATACTCAAATGATCCGAACTTGTCCACCATGGTGCGGAAGTATTTTGTCCCCAGCTGCAGGTTGACCGATGGCGTAAGCAACTGGTTGGCCCGGAAATGCCGGATCTTTTCTTCCTTGGCCACGAGTTTTCCGGTCTTGGGGAGAAGTTGCATCAGCCCGACAGCATTCTTGTTCGAAACCGCCCCCGGGTTGAACTCCGACTCTTGCCGGATCAGCGACGCCACCAGATAGGGGTCCAGTTCGTTCCGCGTCGAGAAGCGCTTGAGATCGCTCCAGTAAGGCCGCGGAAACAAAGCTTCCCAATAGGCCCGCGGCAACGCCGGTAAATCCAGGGCAAAGTAATTCGGCACCGCGTGCTTGACTACTTCGATACCGCGATTGTAAAGCTCGTTCTCCTGATAGATGCGCGCCGTTTCCGGCGTGACCCAGGTCCCCTTTTCTTCCCCCGCGGCTGCCTGCAGTTCGCGAGCCGCTAAATCTACCAGCGCGCCATTGGAGAGCAGGCTCGCTTTCTGCACGCGCAGGTTGTCGGCGGGGGCATCGTCGTCTTCGATCTTTTGGTTCAAATCAATGCCGGGAATCTTGTCCAGCAGCGCATAGTCCACCGTCTCGGTCGTGCCCGGCAGTTTTTTCAATTCCTTGCGCGCCAGGTCCGCGTAGTAATAATTGCGGAAGCGATCTGAAAGCTTTTGAAAACAAGCCTGCGCCTTGGTATTGTCCCCGTCATCCTCCGCCAGCCGTCCACGCCAGTAAACTGCGGCCGGCACCTCGTTCGAAGCCGGATAGAGTGCAATCTGCTCTTCAAATTCCTTCTTGGCCTCGTCTTTGCGTCCCTGGCGCAGAGTGAGCCACGCGGCTTTCCAATGCGCGTACGAAGCCCGTGATCCATTGGGGAATCTTGTTTGCAACTCCCGGTAAGCATCGATTGCGTGATCGAAATCCCGGCGCAGGAGATAAATATTCCCCTGAGTCAGCAGAGCCTGTTCCAGCCACCGGCTGTTTGGCGATTGCTGCCGAAGCTGACCAACCATGTTCAGGAAGGCGTCGTCGTCATCGGCACTGCGCGCGGCTTCGCCCAGCAGGTACAAGCGCTGCGCGCTCTGATCGTCATTCAAACCCTGGAGCGATTCCAGCAGATGTTTCGCGTCTTTTCCGTGCCCGCTTCTCATCTGCGCGCTGGCCATCGCCATCATGATATCCGGCCGTTCCGCGGGCGCTGCATCGTTGATCAGATCATGGTATTCGCGTTCCGCATCCGCGTATCGTCGTCCCTTGGCCAGTAGATCGGCGCGACTCCTTCTCTCTTCGACGGTCATGGGGGGAACCGAGGTGGTCGCACCCAATTTCTTCAATTCCACCGCCGCCGCATCGGCTTCGCCCGCCAGTGGCATGGTCAGATAGATATTTCGGAAAACTGCCGCCGCCTTGGCGGAATCTCCCGCAGCCTCGTAAGCCCGCCCCAGGTTCCACTCCACATCTACCCGCGCCGGTTCTCGGTCCTCCTCGAGCAATGTCACTGCTTCCGGCGCACGGTTATCCTGCATCAGCGCGTTGGCATAGATGACGTGCGCATCGCGTATCAGTAATGAGTCCGGATATTTCGTCTCGAAGTTGCTCAGTGTCCCCAGAGCTTCCGCGGTTCGCCCGGCCTGCATGTAAGCCGTGCCCAGGTAATACGTGACATATTCGCCCAGATCCCCTGCGTGCACCTTGGCCCGGTTCAGAGGATCAACTGCCTTCGAGTAGTCGTGATCGAGAATGTGAGCGTATCCGGCGACCAGCCACGCCAGGGCTCCCGCATCTTCTTTTGCATGGCGCCGAGCGTAAGCCTCGACACCCGCATAAGCCGCCGGCGTCCGATCCTGCAACAGCTGCCGCGCCATTGGCCGCAGACTCGTCGAAGCAACAAAGGCCTGCCGAATTCGCTTCACACGCGGCGACATCGACTTTCTGCGGCGCTTGTTTACGCGGCGGTACTTGGTTGCGCCGCTCTTCTTCTTTTTGACAGCAAGCTTTTTGGGAGCTTCCTGGGCGGTGGCTTTTTTCTCAACAGCCGCAGGCGAAGAGGGGGCCTGTCCGAAGCCAAATTCGGAGCCGTACAGCAGCACTCCACTGAGTAGAGAGAGAACCAGGAATAAACGACGGCAATTCACGACCACTCTGTAAGTTTAACGCGGAAAATTGCTGCCTAGAAGAGAAACATCATCTTCGGCGAGGCTGCGGATCAGCTCCTGGCTGAAATAGTCCGCCGGACCAGCCGCCGTTGACCCGTAACGTTTCTGGTACGTGGAGCGGCTTTTGTCGATGTCTTCTTTGAGCCGATCGTACAAATCCTTGTTTTTCCGCCCCTCCATAAGCTTGGCCTGGTTGTAGAGCTTGATCTCGTCGACCAGCAGCCGGGCAAACCGTTGCGCTTTCTTATGGGTATCGGCATCCTCAGCCGACATGCCCGCAGTGGAGGGGACGTCGTCGACCTCTACAGGAGCGGCTGCCGCACTCGAGAACGCCGGAGCATGCCCTGCAAACGGATCGGAAAACGAGGCGCCGGCGTGCGCAGCCGCTGCCTTAGCGACCGGAGCTTCTGCCGGCTTACGTCCTGAAGCCACTTCCAGCCAGGTTCCGGTCGTCAGCACCAGCAACTGGACCCCTGCCGCGTCCAGGTGCCCCTTCTTATCGGTCCCGGCGTCGGCATACAACACAGCGGCCACTTTCTCCTTGAGCAGGAGAGGCACAACAACACATTTACCATCCGCAGGTGCTCCAAATTCGGAAATGAATTTCGCATCCATTTCCGAGCTGCTGCCCGCGAACGCCTGGTGCGACTTCACCGCTTCAGCCAAGCCACCCTTATTGGCGTCCAAGGCAAAATCCTTGATCGATTCCGGCAAGCCGCTTCCAGACCAGCCGGTGGCCGATCCGCCTTTGACTATGAACAAAGCCGTACGTCCGCAAAAGGAAGCCGCATTGTCCAGCAAGGCTCGGAGCACATCTCGTTGCGACGTTACCGAATGGATCGCCGCCACCGATTTCAGCAGCGCATCCGCGCTTCCCGAACCACTGTCCGCCGATTTGCCCAACTGCGGCTTCACTTCATCCAGCACGCCGCGCGTGAGCTCATCCCGCAACGAATCCACGTGGCGGTCCAGAACTTTGGAGATGACCTTCTCGACGATTTGCTCAATTCCAGCTTTGCCAAACATAGTTCGGAAGAATACCTTGCCGTTCTGGCGCGCTCACCCCCGCGCCAAGTGCTCATTATATGGGTACTTGCGCGACATCCCTACGTTACCTCGGTTACTACCGGTGGCACTCCGGGACATTTTCCTCAGGTTTCTGCAAACGCCGCCACCCGTCCTGCGTCAAACAGAGAGGGGCAGTGTGGGTGTTACAATGACTGAACGTCTTTTAGAGCCCGCACTGCCCAAAATTGTTGAATCGGCGGAATAATGGGAACCATCCAACCAAAAGTGAGTGAACCGGTCAGCGATGAGCTGGCGCTGGTTCAAGCAGCCAAGGCGGGCGACGTCGGTGCCTTTGAAGATCTGGTCCGGCGTTACGATCGGAACGTATTCCGGATTGCGCAACACATCACGCAGAACCGCGAGGATGCGGAAGATGTAGTGCAGGACGCGTTCCTGAAAGCTTACGGCAACCTGGCTCAGTTCCAGGGGCAGTCGAAGTTTTACACCTGGCTAGTGCGTATCGTGGTCAACGAGGCGCTGATGAAGTTGCGCCGTCGCCGCCCCGAGCGCATGGTTTCGCTCGACGAGGATGTCAAAACAGAAGACGATTCAGTGCCGCGGGAAGTGGCGGACTGGTCGCCCAATCCCGAGCAGCTGTACTCGCAGTCCGAGCTGCATGACATTCTGAGTCGGACGATTCAGGGGTTGCCCCCCAGTTTCCGCACCGTTTTTGTGTTGCGGGACGTGGAAGGATTGTCAACCGAGGAAACCGCAGAGGCCCTGGGCCTCAGCATTCCTGCGGTGAAATCGCGATTGCTGCGGGCGCGCCTGCAATTGCGAGAGCGGCTCAGCCGCTTCTTTCAGAAGCGCAAAAACGGCGGAGACCATAACGGTGGAGACCACAACCAGTGAAATGCTCTGATTTCCTGCAAGAGCTGACCAATTATTTAGACGGCGTCCTTGACGCCCGCACCAAGGCTGAGCTGGAAGATCACCTTGCCTGGTGCCACAACTGCTATGTGGTCTGCGACACCACCAAGAAAACCATCGAGATCTACCGCGACTCTCAACTCTACGAACTTCCCGACGACCTCCGCACCCGCCTTCGCTCCGCCATTATATCGAAGTGCAAACAGAAGAAAGCGGAGACCAGTTCGTAGTTACACGTCTCAATATTTCGATAAATAAAAAAGGCGGCCTTCTGGCCGCCTTAGTCATTTCATCTCTCTTCAGTGCATGTCTTCCATGGCGCCCCCCTTGGCACCTTTGGCGGCCAGCATCTTCACGCTATCCTTGTCGACCGTAATCGAATCGCCAGAAACCTCGCCCTTCACTTCGACGTGGTGACCTTCATGCCCTTCCAGAGCGTCGGGATTGGTAACTGTCAGGACCTTCTCCCCTTTGTCGGTGACCAGGGCCATCTTCTCGCCCGCGCCGATGCACTTCTTGGCGCACGCAGCATGCTTCTCGTTCATACCCTTGGCGCCACACTTCGTGTCGCTCACCCAGCCCTTGACGCTTTCCGACTTGCCGGCAGCGCCAGCCAGCATCACGTAGAAGAACACCAGGCATAAAGCAGCAGTGATCAACAACAATTTCTTCATATCGGTTTCTTCTCCTCTTATTCCGCGGTTGCGACCGCAAACGGTGGAACGATCATTGAACCTTGCCGGTGAGCCCAGACTGGCTCACTGACCTATCTAGAGTCCTAACCCCTGGCCGAGGTTACACAGGCCGTTCCTCCGGAGGTGGCACCGGAGCGCAAAAACTATACCACAACGGTGATTGGTCCTTGGTTGCTGGTTCCTGGTCTTTGGTTGTGGGGACGAACCGGACGGTGCAGTTGTCAGTCCGGATGGCTAGATGCTAATTGCTCTTTTTTGCTGAATTGGTGACCGGCTTGGCGGGAGGAGGCACCGCTGGCGGTGAAACGTAAATCACTTCTCCGGGGCGCGCATAATGCAACTGTTCGCGCGCTTCCTTCTCAATCGCCTTGGGATCGCTTTTCAGCGCCTTGATCTGCTGCGTATAAATATCATTCTCGTGCTGCAAGCTATCGACGTCTTTTCGCAAAACCTCGATTTCGGCGCGTTTCTCTTTGTACGCGACCATACCGTTGTCGCTGAACATGACATGCAGGAACAGCCACACGGTAAGTACACCCACCGCAGCCGTAGCAAGCTGGCGCCGGACTTTATACAGACGTTCCCCGCTGGGCCGAAACCGGTCGCGCAAGCGGTCGAGCGCGGCCTCAGCCTGAGGCGCCCGCTGCACGAGGGCACGAAGGCCGTCCTCTGGCCGAGGCAGGTAGCGAATTCTGCGTAATCCGTTTACTCGAAGATCCATTTCTTGGCTGCTGCGCTCAACTTTTCCAGTCCCTCCTCGCTGCGAGCCTCGGCGTACACGCGAACCACTGGCTCCGTGCCCGACAGGCGATAGCAGATCCACGATCCGTCTTCGAACACCAGCTTGAGCCCGTCTTTACGGACCACTTCCGTCACCTTGCGGCCGGAAAAGTCCTGCGGGTTGGACTGCAACTTCCCAGTGAACTTCTCTTTGACGTCGGGGGTCAAGCGGAAGTTCTCTCGCCGGGGATAATAGGAACCAACTTTGGCAAATAGCTCGCGCAATTGTTCGCCCAGAGACTTACCACGCGCCGCCACCATCTCCGCGCACAACAATCCTGCCAGCACACCATCCTTTTCCGGGACATGATGTCGAATCGAGAGCCCGGCGCTCTCCTCCCCGCCGATGGCAATCTTGTCCTGCTTAATCAACTCGCCGACATATTTGAACCCGACCGGCGTCTCGTGTAACTCGATTTTGTGGTGCCGAGCCACCGCGTTGATCAGATTCGTAGTGGCAACCGACTTCCCCACTCCGTTCTTCCATTCGCGGCTCTCCACCAGGTAATCGAACAGCAGAGCAATAATGTAATTAGGCTGGAAGAAGGTGCCGTCGCGATCGACAATTCCGAAACGATCAGCGTCTCCGTCCGTAGCGATCCCGATATGCGCGCCGGTCTCGCGCATTTTGTCGCGCAACGGATCCAGCAGGTGATCGTCAGGTTCAGGCGCGTGCCCGCCGAAGAGGACGTCGCGGTAATCGTGAACCGTAGCTACTTCAACGCCCGCGTGGCGCAGGATGGAATCGGAATAACCTCTCGCCGCACCCCACAGCGGATCGAAGACGACGCGCAGACCAGCCTTCTGGATCGCCTTTACGTCGATGATCTCGCTCAGACGCGACAGGTATGCGGGCTTCGGATCCAGAGACCCGGCCGCTGCACTTGGTGCCTTGGGAACGCCGCCATCCGTATCGAACGCCGTCACTTCCGCTTCGATCTTCTTGGTGACTTCCGGCAGGGCCGGCGCCCCGTCGGGCGTCGAGAACTTGATGCCGTTATACTCTGGCGGATTGTGCGAAGCCGTGAAGTTGATCGCCCCATCCGCCTTCTCGCGGATCACCGCATACGCGATCGCCGGCGTGGGCGCAGGCTCGGCTATGACCAGCGGCGTGATGCCATAGCCGGACAAAATCTCCGCCGCCATTGAGCAGAAGGTTTCGCCCAGGAAGCGCGGATCGCGCCCAACAATCACCCGGCTCCCAGCGTTCTTCTGCCCGCGCACGTAGCGTGCAATTCCATTCACCGCGCGGCGAACGTTGGCAAAGGTAAACTCCTCCGCCATGACCGCCCGCCACCCCGAGGTCCCAAATTTTATCTGTGTGGTCATAAGAATATTCCTGATGAACTAGGGGATCCGAAACGACCCGTGAAAATCCGTTGCCCTGAAGATAAACTCTGTAGAGCCGTTGCTTGCAACGGCTCCGGCTGACGAATGATAGATGACGACTGAAGACTGATTCTATATGACCGACAAGACCATCGTCTTAACCAACACCGGCTCCCAGGAAGAAGCCCGCAAGATCGCCCGGACGCTCCTCGCGCGCAAACTGGCCGCCTGCGTCAACATCATCCCCGGTGTGGAATCTACCTACTGGTGGAAGGGTAAGATCGAAACCGCCCCAGAATGGACCCTGCTCATCAAAACAGTTCGCGGCAACTTCGACGCTATCTGCGCCGCCATCCGCGAGTTGCACTCCTACGATTTACCCGAATGCATTGCCATCAGGATCGACGATGGCAGCGAAGAATACCTGAACTGGATCACCGAATCCGTCGAGCCTTAATTGTCGGCTGATTCGTCAGTTTCGCTAGTAACCCAAATCTGTCATCCCGACCGCAGCGAAGCGAACGCGAGCGGAGTGGAGGGACCTTGCGTTTCACGTCCATGTGTTTCACTTCAATTTTCCAAACCATTGGCGGCTCCCACATACACTCGCTATTCGTGATCATCGCGATACGTGGAAGAGCGCGGCTTCAGCTATGCCGATAACTGCCGACAAAAGATAGGCTTTAGCCCCTTGGATTCACAGGCGCTAAAGCCCTTTGATCAGAAATCCTCTTACTTCCGCAGATCCTTGCGAATGTCTCGCCGATCGGAGCGGCGATCCCTCACATCTTTGTGCAGGTCGCGGCGATCCTTGTTGATATCGCGCTGGTCGCGGTTGCGGTCGGCACGATCCTTGCGAAGGTCGGCGCGCTCGGAGCGAATTTCGGCCCGCTCCTGGGCGGCCGCGGCCTTGTTGCCCGTCGCCATGTCATGGCGCATTGCGGCGCGGTCCTGATTCAGATCACGGCGATCCTTGTTGATGTCGCGCTGATCGGCGTTGCGGTCGGCGCGGTCCTTGGCTAGGTCGCGGCGGTCATGATGAATGTCACGGGTGTCTTTTCGAACATCCTGACGATCCTGGGAAACGTCGCTCTGGGCGAACGCTCCCAGCGAGAGCAGAGCAAGCAAGCTAAGGCACAAAAAGCTTCGTCGCATAGTTTTCAGTCTCCTGAGGGCTTGTCAGGGCTGGTTCCCTGTACGCAGATACGAACACAAGGTTCTCACGAAAGTTTCGCGGCAAAGTATCGGTGAAAAAGGGTAAATGTTGCATCGGTTTAGGGCAGTTACTTTAGTCTTAACTAACTGGATGCGCACTGTTTGCCCAAGCGGTTTTCCTCGCAATTGACAGGAATTCGACAGCTTAACTAATTGTTAAGTAAGAACGTGGCAACTGGGCAAGTTCGGTGCCAATCAGGCGGGCTTGCGGCCGGAAAGGTTCAGACGCCAGTAATCGAGCTCAAAAGGCGGATCGTCTTGGGCAGCCTGCCCGGTCAGGTCGTGCATGAATTCCTGCCGCGTGCCCTCATCGGCAAGGTGCTCCAGAAAGCGGTGCAGGATTACCTTGCTGGCAAATTCCGAGAACTGTGTTTCGTTTTCGAAACGTGTCGGTGCGGGCTCAAGGCTGGTTTCGACCTCTGCGAATCCCGCGGCTCGCAGCCGATCGGCAGTGGTCTGCGGATCGGCATAGACCCAGGCATGCTTGTAATTGCCGACGTGCCGGGCATACCGGGGGCTTCTTTCCAGCGCAGCCACGCGCCCGAGGAAGCGATCCAGATTACCTGCGCCACCGCACTGCGCCACCAGCCAGCCGCCGGAACGCAGCGCGCGATAAAGACTACGAAACAGGAGGTCGTGGTCCGGAACCCAGTGAAAGGCTGCCGTGCTGAAGATGCCGTCGAACGTATCATCGAAAGGAAGTTGCTGCAGATCGGCAGCGGCGAAGGCGGCGCGCGTCTGAAAGCGGGGTGCGAGATTCTCGCGCGCAGTGCGCAACATGTTCTCCGAGAGGTCGACCCCAACCACGCGCCCCCGCGGTAATGCGGCGAGCAACTCGGCGGTAAGTTTACCGGTGCCGCAGCCGGCATCAAGCACGTTTTCATCGCCACGCAGGGACACCCGGTCGAGCACCTTTTTGCCCCAGCGGAATTGCGGCCCTGAGATGCGGTCGTATGCGGAGGAATCCCACTCGCGGGATTTGGATGGAGTCATTCGTTGGTCCTGCTATTCAGAATAACCCAGAGGGAAGCTAAAGCCTGCCTCCACAGTTGCCGATATAGACGTCGCAGGAGCAAATCCCGCAATTTGCCTGGCTGGAGGTATGCTGTGGCGCTCGTCACCTGGGATCAAACCTATAGTGTCAAAGTTCAGAGTTGCGATTCCGAACATCAGAAACTCTTTTCCCTGATCAACAAGCTGCACGATGCGATGAAATCAGGCCAAGGCCGCACCGTCCTCGCCGAGATCGTGCGTGAACTCGAAAAGTACACGCAAACACATTTTCTGGCGGAAGAGGCCTTGCTGCAGAAGACGCAATACCCGCGACTGAATGATCAGCGCTTACAGCATCAGAAATTCGTCGGAGAGGTGAAGAAGTTTCGCGAGAACCTGGACAAAGGCGTAGCCGGCGATTCCATCTCGGTACTCACTTTCTTGAAGGATTGGCTCTCCAAGCACATCAAGCAAACCGACACGTTGTACTCGGAACACCTGAACTCGCACGGAATTCATTGAGCGGGTGCGAGAGTCTTCAGCGCCTTATCGAGATCGGCGATGATGTCGGCCACGTCTTCGATGCCGACCGAGATGCGCACCATGCCGTCGGTGATGCCGATGGCGGCTCTTCCCTTCTCCCCCAATGCGGCATGCGTCATCGTGGCAGGATGAGAGATAAGAGTCTCAACGCCGCCGAGGGATTCGCCCAGAGCGCACACCCGTACATTCTTTAGCAGCTTTTTCGCGTTGGCCAGCGACCCCGTCTCGAAGGTGATCATCGATCCGAAGCCGCTCATCTGTTGTTGCGCCAACTTGTGTTGCGGATGGCTCGGCAGTCCGGGGTAAAAGACCTTCTGTACCTTCTTATGTTTTGACAGGAACTCGGCGACCGCTCGGCCGTTCTTATCGTGCTGCTCCATGCGAACGGCTAGCGTTTTGACCCCCCGCAGAACCAGCCAGCACTCAAAGGGCGACAGGATCGCGCCTGCGGCCTTCTGGATAAATCCAAACTGCTCGGCGTGCTCCGCCGTCGTGCAAACTATGACCCCGCCCAGCCCGTCGCTGTGACCATTCAGGAATTTCGTGGTGGAATGCACCACCAGGTCGGCGCCCAGCGCTATGGGCTTCTGAAAATATGGCGACATAAAAGTGTTGTCGACGACCAGTTCCACTCTTTTGCGGCGGCAGACTTGTGACACGGCACGCAGATCCGTAAGTGTCATGAGCGGGTTGGTGGGCGTCTCGACATAGACCATGCGCGTATTCTTGCGGATTGCGCGCTCCACCTGCTCCGCCTCCGACGTGTTCACGTACGTGAATTCGAGACCATAATTAGTCAGGACCTGGTTGAACAGGCGCGGCACGCCCCCATAGAGATCGTTGCCGCAGACCACGTGGTCGCCGGATTTGAAACGCGTGCAGAGCGCATTAATGGCCGCCATGCCGCTGGCAAAGACTCGCGAAGCCGTGCCGCCTTCCAGCGCCGCCAGGTTCTCCTCCAGACGCGTGCGCGTGGGATTGGAGACGCGGGAATACTCGTAGCCTTTATTTTTCCCGAGCTCTTCCTGAAGATAAGTGGAAGTCGGATAGATGGGCACGCCAATCGAGCCAGTAAGAGGGTCGGCCTCCTGGCCGACATGAATGGCGCGCGTAGCGAAACCGGATTCGCGTTGGTTCGGCATCTTGCTCCAGAAAAATCAGTCGTTGGTTATTGGTCGTGAGTCATTGGCGAATTGGAATTGAGTTTCGGGGCGTTGCCAACAACTAACGACCAAAGACCAACGACGCTCCTAAATTCCGCCTTCAAAAATTTTCTTCGACAGATATCTCTCCGCCGAGTCGGGAATCATGGTGACCACGCGCTTCCCTGTTCCAAGCCTGCTTGCTACTTGGATTGCGGCATAGACGTTAGCGCCGCCGCTGGAACCGGCGAGGACGCCTTCTCCGGCGGCTAAATCCTTTACCATGCCGAATGCCTGGGGATCGGTGACCATCAATATTTCGTCGCACACGCTCCGGTCAAAGTTTCCGGGAATGAAGCTCGCGCCGATTCCTTCAACCTTGTGTTTACCGGGCTTGCCTCCTCCGAGGACCGATCCCTGCGTCTCGACCGCGACTGTGAAAACTTTCGGCAATCGCTCCTTCATGAAGCGCGCAATGCCGGTGAAGGTGCCTGCGGTTCCAGAGCCGATGACTATAGCGTCGATCCGCCCTTCCATCTGATCAAAGATCTCGCGAGCGGTGGTTTCGTAGTGATAGTCGGGGTTGGCGGGATTGTCGAACTGCGCCGCCATGAAGGCCTGGGAATTTGCGGCGGTGAACGCTTTGGCCTGATTGATGGCGCCTTGCATGCCCTCGGAATCCGGGGTGCGAATCACCTCGGCGCCGAGGGCTCGCATGATCATGACTTTTTCTTCCGAAAATCTCTCCGGCACGAAAAGCCGGACGCGATACCCGCGATTCACGCCGATCAGGGCAAGGCCGATGCCGGTATTGCCCGCGGTAGCTTCCACAATGATTGAACCGGGACGAAGGCGGCCCTCTTCTTCCGCCCGCTTGATCATGCCGATGGCGGCACGGTCTTTGACACTGCCACCCGGGTTCAAATATTCCAGCTTGGCGAACACGTCAGCGACCCCGGCTGGAACCACCTTCTTCAGTTGCAGGATCGGGGTTTCGCCGACGAGCTGGGTGATGTCGTCGGTCACGCGGAGACGGGCGCTCTCGATCGTTTTTGTGCGCACCTTACAGAGTACGGAACTGAGGCGGGCCGCGTCAATGCAGGCTGTTGCCTCCCGATTACTGTCCAAGTTCCGCCAGCGCGCGTTGCGCCTGCTCGTCATCGGGATGCTCTTGCAACAGTTGCCGCAGGACAGAGCGGGCCTTTTCCGGATTCGCCTCCACCGCGTAGACACGAGCCAGATTCAGATAAGCCTGGTCAAATTTGGGCGCCACTCGAATGCACTGCTCGAAGCTGGCAACGGCGTCATCGCGCCGCCCAGTACGCAGATACAGGATCCCGAGATTATTAAGCGCCTCGGGATAGGTGGGACGAAGTTTGAGGGCATTCTGAAGATATTGGTAGGCAAGATCGGAATCATTGAGCTGCGCAAAGACCATCCCCAGACTGTAATTGGCCTCGGGATCCTCAGGACTGATGCTGACCGCCTGCTGCAGTACTTTCTGCGCGTCCTGCCATCGCTTCAGCTGGCGATACGCATTCCCCAGATTGACCAGCGCTATGGGATGGTCAGGGCTCACCTGCAGCGCTTTCTGGAAATCGATTACCGCCTCCTCCGTGCGGCCCTCACGCGCCGCCAGCAGGCCCAGATTATTCCACGCGTTGGGCAGCGTGTCGGGATAACTCGGCTGCAAGCTGGTGACCCGCTCAAACACGTGTCCCGCTTGGGAATTCTTCTGCTGCTCAAGGTAAACACTTCCCAATCCGTAAAGCGCCTCGGCACTCGCAGGATCGTCCTGAAGAGCGCGCTCAAAGTATTCCTCCGCTTGGCCGTAGTATCCGTGCTGGTAGTAAAGCGAACCATAGGACAGATAGTTGCGGCGAAAATCCGAGCCATTGCTGATGGCCGGAAATGGCAAACCTTTGGCCGCGCGCTCCGTTGGTGTTGACGGAATCTGTCGAACATCCTGCCGTATGTGATCGACGTTGATTTCTCCCTGGTATACCTTAACGATCTCAGCATTGCCGTCGAGCAGAAACGCGGTGGGAAGCTCGAGATCGCGGTGGCGATCAAAAAGCTGGCGATAGAGGATGTTGTAAATGGCGGCCACGTCCGCTGACGTCTCAACAACTGGAAAGCGCAGCGACAACTTGCTCACACGCCCGCCAAGGTTGTCGAGTTCGCCTGCATCGTCAACATTCATCCCCAGCACGCGCGCGGGTGACAAGCCCTCGGCCAGACCACTGAGTGCCTGAAGATCGTTCTCCCAACCCTCGGTGCGAGAACTCCAAAAATAGAGCAAGGCGGGGTTGCCGCGAAATTGCGAAAGGCTTCGCTTCAGACCCTCGCGATCGCCAAGCGAAAAATCTGGAGCGGCAATCGGGGCAAGCAGCCAGGTCTCAGCTGCAGCCGGAAGTTGAGAGGGGATCGGAATCTCAGTCCCCGCAACAGTCTTGACCAATTCGAAAGCTTCAACGCGGACCGATTCCGAACCTTCGTCGATCCAGATGCGATGGTTGAACGGGAGATTCTCCAATTGCTGCAGGCGACCACTCGGCCAGTGAATAGAGGCGCGAATCGGTCCCTTGCTTCCGCCCAGCCCGAAAAGCAGTTCCTTGCTGTGCTGGGACAGGAAGGCAGATCCAGCTTGCAGGCTTCGAGTTTGGCGGGTTGATTCGGTTTCGACCGTCACCACCGCGCCAATTGCGTCGCGATTACTTTTAGTTCCCCGCAGGCGGAAGCTGATCGAGGGACTCAGATCCTTGATCACATTCTTCAATACGCGCACTTGCGGCCCGTTGCGGTTTTTGAGAAAGACTTCCAGCCGGCCGTCATGATCGATGTCGGCAAGCGCAAACGACCGTCCATCCTCGATGAAATCCATACCCAGCGCGCCGGAGGCGTTAGAAAACGTTCCATCGCGGTTGTTGACGTAAAGAACGTTGCGCTCATACCCGCTCCAGGAAACATCGGAGCGGATCAACTCGTTGATAGCCGTCCAGGCTTGCTCGTAGTGGTGCGACGGCGTGGCCTGAATAGGCGAATTGGCCACAACCTGCCGCCAGAAGAAACTGTTCAGGTCCTCGCGCGACGCGCCCGACACCATGCCATTCGTGACGTAAAGATCAGCGAAGCCGTCATGGTCGAAATCCCAGGCATCGCAAGACCACGCCCAGCGGCCTAATCCGACGCCGGCCCGGGCGGTCGCATCTGTAAACCTGCCGTCGCCCTGGTTACGAAACAGGGAGTTGCCCATGGCGTGCTTGCGAAACTGGGCGCGAATCGGTTCAGGCGCGTTCTTCTGAAATATTTCCTGAGTCGAGACACGCTCTCCCGCGGCCGTCCACATATCGCCGACGTAGAGGTCCGCGAGACCGTCGTTGTCGAAATCACACCAGCAGGCACTCATGCCGGCGCCCACATCTTCCACACCGGCCTTGGCGGCAATGTCGGTGAAGCTTCCGTTCCCGTTGTTGCGATAAAGATTTTTCCGGCCAAAATCATTGACCACGTACAAGTCAGGCCAGCCGTCTCCGTTGTAATCATTCCAAGCGCAGCAAAAGCTGTAGCGTGTGTTGTTCTGATCGAGCCCGGATTGCGCGGTGACATCGCGAAACGTGCGGTCGCGATTGTTGCGCATCAGGAAATTGGGGGGACCGTTCTCGGCATCGTAATAGGGCAACGGATACTTGTATTGGTCAGCTCCCTGGTAATAGCTATATAGACAAAAGTAAATATCCAGCCAACCATCGCGGTCGTAATCGGCGATGGCCGCTCCGGTGAAGGTGCCTTGGGGAACATCGGCAAACCCAAAGGCATGCGGTTGCTGTCGGAACTTTCCGTCGCCCTGGTTCACGAAGAGCATGGGGCCATCGGCGCGCACCACAATCAAATCTTGATGACCGTCATTATCGATGTCAGCAAACAACGCGCAGGCGGTGTTTTCCAGCACCCCCACACCGGCCGATTCAGTGATATCTTCGAACCTGCCGCCCCCACGATTTCGATAAAGGCGATTGGGCAGGCCGGCGGGCTGACAAACGTAAAGATCGTCGAAGCCATCATTGTCGATGTCGCCCACCGATACCCCGTTGTGCCCATAGATATCGATCCCGGAGGCACCGTCGAGAACGCTCCGCCAGTAATCCACACCGAACGCGAGCTGGGAAATATAGGAAGAACTGCCGCCGAGGACAGCGCCCGTGACGTCCGAGAAAGCGGGAGCCAGGGCGCGGCTTTGCGTTTCTTCGAGCGCTTGCCATTTCGCCAAACGGAAATCGCCTGGCGGCGTCTCGCGCCATTCCATTTGCCAATAACCCGCCATCTGCTGCCGATAAAAATCGGTTCCGGAACCAACGATTTCATAACGAACGCGCGTCGACACCCTTTCCGGAACTGTAGCGGATATCGTTTGTGCCGCTTTGATCAATGTGATCTGGAATTCGGCGGTAAAGATTTTGGAAAAAGCACTCAGGTAGGACCGAAGTTGCTCCCGAAAGCGCTCGCCTCCCACTACTTCTTTTGAGAATTGATGCTGGCGGATTTGCAGCAGAGGACCTGAGCGCAGTACGCGCGAGCCAGACGGAAGCGGCGAACTACCCGAAAAATCAGATGTCAGCATGCTTTCCACAGAACTGCAGCCGGGAGGCGATTGCAGCAATTCCGCACTCCATCGAGCCAGAACAGCCGCCAGCTGGTCGTGATATTTTTCCGTCACAAAAGCGTCAGAACCAGCGCGCAGCTTGGCGAACATCGAGTCGAGCGGCAAGGGCGAGCGGTAATGCGGCTGCAGGTGAAACGTGCTTTGACGGGCAAATGCGGGGAGCGGATCCAAAAAATAGAGGCCGGATCCGCATGGACTAGTCACGCTCGGGATCAGAGCCGCGCCCTGGCAGCACCGGATCAGAAATTCGCGGCGGCTCCGGTCGATCGAGAGAAGATCGCGGTTATCAGTTTTCTTCTCTCGTTTCACAGGGATTTCCGGGAGCGCGTGAAAACCGAAGTTAGCACCCGTGTGATAGTGGGTCAAGGTGAGGTAAGCCGAATGCGGCGTGTGATACGCTAGGGCGCGTTTTTGCCGACCCGGAGGTGGAGTGAGAATTCCTCGAACTACTATCGTGGGCAGCTACGCGACTGGACTCACGATGCGAGTTCCGCGTTTGCCCAGCACCGGTGAAACTCTGCTGGGAACAGGCTACCGCGTTGATTATGGCGGCAAGGGCTCGAATCAGGCGGTCGGCTGTGCTCGACTCGGGGCTCACGTGGATTTCATCGCCAAGATTGGAAACGACGCTTTTGGCGAGATGGCGCTGAACCTCTACCGCGAAGAAGGCATCGATCTGCGGCACGTCGCCAGGACGACGGAAGTTCCCACCGGCGTGGGCTTCATCCTGGTCGAGGGCGACAGCGGGAATAACTGCATCGCCATCGATCCGGGAGCCAACGACCATCTGAGGGCCGACGATGTCCGCGCCTGTGAAGCGGCTTTCGACGGCGCGGCGGTAGTGCTCACACAACTGGAAATTCCCAGCGAAACGGCCGAGGCGGCGCTGCTACTTGGGCGGCGATATGGCGCCATCACTATTCTGAACCCTGCGCCGGTGCGGCCCCTAACAGAATCTATGTTGCAGGCGATCGATATTCTCACCCCCAACGCTGTTGAGGCCAAGGTGCTCGCCGGCCTCGCTCCCCATGCGACCACCGATCTGGAGGCGGTCGCCCGCGCTCTGATCCAGAAAGGAGCAAAAAGGGTCGTGATGACTCTAGGCGAGAACGGCGCCATGATCGTCGATACCTCGTCGACCTCGCGAGTAGCAGCGATTCGGGTTTCCGCATTGGACACAACGGGCGCCGGCGATGCTTTCAATGCAGGATTGGCCACGGCGCTAGCCTATGGCGACAGTCTCGGCCAGGCGGTGCAGTTTGCCGTGACCTGCGGGGGATTGGCGGTTTCGAAAGAGGGCGTCATCCCTGCCCTTCCGCGCAGAGACGACGTCATGCGAACCTATCAAGCACAAGGCTGGACGCCGCCCACATGGCTTGCGGCCGAGTCGGCCGACCGCACGGATTGCAAAGCAATCGGAACGCGAGGCAAAGCTTGATCGCGATTGAGTCACAAGCTTTTCGGCGCGACCCTTCCCTGCTGGCGCAACGAATCCAGCACACGCTGATCTCGAATTGTCTGACCGAAGCGCTGTGGGAGGGACACATTCAGCAGTGCCGCGAGTATCACTTCCACGCTGCCATGATACCCGCTGCTTGGGTAAAGAAAACGGCGGCGGCCCTGCGCGGAACAGGAATTCGAGTGGCGTCTTTTATCGACTTGCCTTATGGCACCATGAGCAGCGCCGGCAAGGCCTACGAGGCCGGACGCATCGTAGAAGATGGTGGCCAGGAAGTGGATCTGATGCCCAACGTGGGCTTCTTGCTCTCGGGCATGGAAAAAGAGTATGGGCAGGACATCCGCGGGGTTGTCGAGGCTGCACAGGGGGCTCCCGTGAAGATCATGCTGGAACTGCCTTTGTTGAACGAGGCTCAGCGTAGGCGCGCGATCGCGCTCAGTATCGAAGCGGGTGTGAGCTACCTGAAGAACGCGAGCAGCGGTGCCGTTGGCATCGCCACACCGGAACAGATTCGCTATTTGCGCCAGTCAGCCCCGGCCCAGGTCCGGGTCAAGGCTTCGGGTGGCATTAAGACCGCCGAGCAGGTAATAGAACTACTGGAAGCGGGCGCGGACCTGGTCGGAACCAGCGCCGCCGTTCCCATCATGCGGCAACTGCGAGGTGCCGCCAGCGTACCTGCGCAGCATGGCGGCGAGTACTAAGGGAACTCTGATTAAGTTCATTTCTGTCATCCCGAGCGCAGCAGAATTGCCGTTTTTCAGGCAATTCTGCGGAGTCGAGGGACCTTGCGTTTGTATTTGCCTGCTTAATCAGAGTTTCCCTAAGGCATTTCACATTTACTGTATCTGCGGATTGTCATCCCGACCAAGTCCACGGATTGGCGAAAGCCAATCCATGGACGCGTGGAGAGCCTGCCCCGAGCGAGGTCGAGGGGGACCTTGCGTTCTCCGCAGGCTCCACTAATTCTAAAAATGCAATAGCCCCGTTACTTTTTTTCACCTATCCACCCGGGATCAGCCCAGCGAGTCTAAGCTGCGACTCGTCAACCGTAACGTCGGCGCTGAAAATAATCCTGGTTTCCTTCAGATTCTCATGTTCGGGCCATTCGCTTTCGTCGAGATCGGTGACCAGTTGACGAAGTGTCTTGACCAATTGCGCGCGGGAGGCGAGTTCCACCGGCCTGTAAGCGGCGGAATCGCCGTAGGCAACCAGACGATAGAAGGAACCCTGCGGTGCGTGAATGTACTGTACGACAATGCGGAGCGAGTGCCCGGACCGGCCCATGCGCACGATTCAAATACGAGTTTGTCACTTGCGTCTGTGATCTACATCACAATCGGAGCCCTTCCCGCATTGATCCGAAGAGGCTCCGGCCCCGGCCAGTTATCTTAGAACGTCTGTTTCTGTCCGAGGCCGACCACGACGCGATTCCCATCGATATCGAGAAACAATACGGTGTTGGGATCGGTCTGGTAGCTTTGCATGGCGAACGTACCGCTCAAAGTATTTAGAGATGCCGTGCCCCTACCGTTCGCGCTCATCGTATAAGCGCTCGAAGACAGCGGTACTCCCTGAAAGATCGAGCCGGAATTGTTTATGTCCAGAACACCGCTGAGATTGCCGGCGCCGTCACCGGACAGCTGTCCGGAGATGTCTTCTTCGCCACCACTGCCCAGGTTGCTGCCGCTGAAATTCACGGCATAGTTACCGGAGAACGAATGTGTGTTGAAAGGCGAGCCGGTCTGCACCTTGGCCATGCCACTGACCACCAGATTGCCTCCCGTGTTTACCAGTTCCACGGTGCCATTTGCGGCCGGGTAGAAGGCCAGCGGAAACGAAATCGCAGAAGAGCTGAGCGTGGCTGCCCCTCGGCCAGTTGCACTCATCGTGTAAGGACCGGCAAGCGCATTGCCGAGTGATACGGTCCCGCCGTCATTGGCGTCCAGAATCCCGGACGCGATGTTTCCGTTGCCGTCGGAAGGTAGTAAACCACCCAGCGCAAACGGATTGTTATTGATGTCAATCCCTCCCAGCGTGAATGCGTAAGTACCGTTGAAGGATGCCAAGGTAAACGGAGAGGGTGCCTGATTCAGGACCTCGCCCGCAACCAGGGGTGCAGGCGCGTGATCGATTTCAAGAAACTTGAAATCATTCTTGTTCACTACATAAAAAACAAAATTCTGAGTCGCGTAGCTGCTCGAGAAGGTTGCCGTTCCTCGCCCTGTGCTGGCGACCGAATAGGTGCCATTGAGTGGGACGCCCAGTGATATCCCCCCGAAGTCGTTCACATCGGTCTGGCCGTTCTTGATGGTTCCGGCGCCATCCATGGACCAGTCTCCCGCCATAACCGCCAGCCCGCCGGAAGATCCCACTCCCGAGAATCCGAAAACGTAATTCCCTTTCAGAGCCGAGTTGGAAAAAGCGGTGGGATCCTGCAAATCAATCGTGCCGCTGCCGGTGATATTCGTATTCAGGCAGGTCAGCAGTGCGTGCGCATGGCTGATCATAGTGAACTGCCAGTTAGGGCATCCGGGCTGAATACCAATAACAGCGTTACCTCTGCCGTCCGGCCCCACCGAGTACGTGCCGCCGAAGTGCGCCGCCGTGCCGTTCGTGGGAGTCGACTTGCTGTTCACATCCTCGTTGCCGCCCAGATGTCCTTGACCGTCAGCAGTAAAGCTGCCAACCACAAAAAACGGCCCATTAATATCCTGGCCGGAGAGCGCGAAGGCATACTGCCCCTGCAGCAAGGCATTGTTGCTGGAGTTTCCTAATCCAGGTCCCTGACCGGTTACTGAACCCCCGCCGCAGCCCACTAAAAGCGCGAACCAAAGCAGCACCGGTAATGCGAGCAGGCGCGTGCGCAGGTGTGCAGACATCTTGGGGAATCCTCCTAGGCGGTTCTCGACACGAGTGGCTACGCTACTTAACTCAGACGCAGCAGAAAAGTTGCGGTTGAAGACGGTCTTTAGGCAATCCAGCCACCGCCGACAACCGTTTCCCCGTTATAGAAAACCGAGGCCTGGCCCGGGGTGATAGCCCGCTGAGGAGTGTCGAAAGTCACCAGCACTTCGTCGGGACCGGTCTGTTCGAGCACGGCGGGTGCGGGCTCATGACGATGCCGGATCTTGACGGAAACCCGCAGCGGTTCAACCACTTTCCCAACCGAAATGAAATTTACGCGATGTGCCCGCAAAGTCTTCGCGTAAAGGTGGTCTCCGCTGCCCACGACCACTTGCCGCGCATCGCCCTTGATCTGGATCACATAGAGCGGAGAACCGGTCGCAACCCCAAGACCCTTTCTCTGCCCGACAGTGAAATTGTGAATGCCGTTATGTTCACCTATGACCTCACCCGAGGTAGTGACCAACTCCCCGGCAGTATCGGGAAGGCTCTCGGATTGCTCCTCCAGATATGCCTCCAGGAACCGCTTGTAATCACCGCCCGGAACAAAACAGATTTCCTGCGAGTCGGGTTTCTCAGCCAGCGCCAGACCATGCTGGCGAGCCAGTTCGCGCACTTCCGGCTTGGTCAGTTTGCCGAGCGGAAACAGGGTTCGGCTCAGCTGCTCCTGGGTCAAACCGAAAAGAAAGTAGGTCTGATCCTTGGCAGAATCTCTGGGCCGCTTCAACAACCAGCGTCCGGTGGTCTCGTCGAATTCGACCTGGGCGTAATGCCCGGTTGCCAGCTTTTCCGCGCCAATTTGCCGCGCAGTAATCAGTAGCTGATCGAATTTCAGGTGGTTGTTGCAAAGGCTGCAAGGAATCGGCGTGCGCCCCGAGAGATAGTCGCGGACAAAGGGTCGAACCACCTCATCCTCAAAACGCCGCTCCTGATTGACCACGTAATAAGGGATACCAATGATCTCGGCCACGCGGCGGGCATCGTAGACATCGTCCAGCGAACAGCATCGGCCCTGCACCGCCTCCGGCATGCCCTCATGGCCGGCCAGCCGACGCTGGTTCCAGAGCTGCATCGTAAGGCCGACAATGTTGTGCCCGTCCGCGCGCAGCATGGCCGCCACGGTGGACGAATCCACCCCACCGGACATGGCAACGGCAATGGTCTGGGCACCCATACGTGGTTAACCGTCTGCTCTTCTTCCCGCCAACTTTGATTCTAGACGTACCGGGAGACCGAGGTCCCTCGCTTCGCTCGGGATCACACGTAAGGAGAAGAAGCCAATTCCCCACCCGGAAATCGCGAGCTAATAGCTAAAGGCTAAGAGCTGACAACTTGTTTTCTATTGTAAACCGGCGACAGCTCGCGCAGGCGGGTGACGGTTTCGGGGATGAGCCCGAGAGCATAATCCACATCTTCCGACGTATTCTGCTTTCCCAGGCTGAAACGAACGCTGGCCCGGCCGCGATCGGGAGACAGGCCCATGGCCGTAAGCACGTGCGATGGCTCACTGGCACCGGAGGAACAGGCAGCACCGGCGGATACTGCGAGGCCTTTGAGATCCAGCGCTATCACCAGCGCTTCGCCTTCGATGCCATCGAAATAAATGTTCGCGGTATTCGGAACGCGCGGGGCGCCGGCTCCGTTGACTCCAACCGCCTCGGTGTGGCTGACGATGGTCTGCTGCAGGCGATCGCGCAATCGCCCGATTTCTGCAACGCTGCCATTCTGCAGCCCCTCGAATGCGATCTCGGCAGCTTTGCCCAGAGCCACTATGCCTGGAACGTTCTCCGTACCGGCGCGCCGCGAACGTTCATGACTGCCGCCATACAGAATGGGCCTCAGGTCAGTTCCCTTGCGAACGTAAAGTGCGCCCACTCCCTTGGGCGCATGAATTTTGTGGCCCGAGATGGCGAGCAGGTCGCAAGCGAGTCTGTTTACATCGATGGGGACCTTTGCGGCTGCCTGCACGGCGTCTGTATGGAAGTAAACATCCGCTTCAGCGGCAACGCAGCCAATTTCCTCGACCGGCTGCAGGACGCCGGTTTCATTGTTGGCCATCATGACCGCAATCAACTTGGTCGCCGGGCGTAGCGCGCGACGTACGTCATCAGGATTGACCAACCCCTGCCCATCTACCGGAAGGTAAGTCACGCTGCATCCCAGCTGCTCCAGGCGGTCACAGGCGTGAAGAACAGCATGATGCTCGATAGTGGAGATGATGACATGGTCGCCTTCGCTTACGATTCCGAACAGCGCCAGGTTATCTGCTTCCGTGCCACCGCTCGTGAATACCACTTCAGAAGAGACACAACCGAGTAGTTGAGCAACCGAGTCGCGTGCCCGCTCCACCGCCGCCCGGGCTTCCTGTCCCTGGCGATGGATCGACGATGCGTTGCCATATTGCTCCAGCAGATAAGGCCGCATCGCCTCGAAAACCTCCGGGAGGACGGGAGTGGTGGCGTTATTGTCGAAATAGACGCGCTGCATGTCAGATCTCAGGTCTCAGGTCTCAGTCTCAGCTTTGGGGTGACCTGAACATCTTATTCTATCTGCTTATTGTGCCAACTTGGGAAGAGATAATCTAAGTAACGTGATTGCGGTCACCGCGCCTTCAAAGCCTTGCCCGATACTCTTAACTATCCTTTAAATGACAGCTCAAAACTATCGGAACTTGCAAGCATGGCAGAAGGCAATGGATCTGGTGGTTGCAGTTTATCGCTGCACCGAGCAGTTGCCACAGACCGAACGGTTTGGATTAATCTCACAAATGAGGCGGGCAGCAGTATCGGTTCCGAGCAACATAGCGGAAGGAAAAGGACGATTTTCGAACAAAGAATTAGTCCAATTTCTGTTGCGAGCCAGAGGCTCTCTTTTGGAACTCGACACCCAAGTCATGCTGGCGTACCGGCTTGGTTATGTCTCAGAAATCCAGTTTAGCGGGCTGCAACGGCAATGTGCCGAGGTGGGCAAGATACTGAATGGGCTTATTAATCACTTTGCAACAGCAACCCGACCTCTAGCATCCTCAGCTGAGACCTGAGACCTGAGACCTGAGACCTGAGACCTGAGACCTGAGACCTGAGACCTGAGACCTGAGTCCTGAGTCCTGCCTATCTCT
>DASUWH010000066.1:0-135416 GCA_036378535.1 Terriglobales bacterium
GTTGGCTTCGCGGTTGATACTTTTTGCAGGTAAAGATGGCGAGGCATTTCGTTCAACAAAGGCCGACTCCGACAGGACGTGGGCCGAGTTGGCCAATTCACGCCGACAGCTTGAGGTCCACCGATCAGAGCACGGATGCTAACTGCGCTCCGCCTGTTTTCGCCACGTGCTGCTAACAAGATTTTCTAAAAGCACCTGCCGCCCTTTTACCCATCGCGCACAGTGGTTCTCTGTGGTCTTCACGCTCTTGTGCCCAAGCAACTTGCTGACGTGCTCCAGGGGCACGCCCTTTTGCAGAAGATCCATGGCGAAAGTTGCGCTCTATTGCGCTCTGTCTAAATCGGGTACACGCCCCGCGAATGTAATACGTGACCGGCTTGGCCGTACTGTCGCGTGAAAGATGGGATTCGACGGAGGCATTAAATTAAAGAGCCTCGCCATAGGTCCGAGAGAGAGAGACTATGCAGCGAGGCCCTTTTCCCTAAGAGTGTCTTTGCCGGGAACTATACGCCTTCACTCGGGCTTTTTCCACGTGCCCATGACCAATTGGTCTAGCCGGTCTTGACGGTCCTTGACCCACGCACTATAGGCCCGCTCTGTGGTTTTAATGGATTCGTGCCCGAGCAGCTTGCTGACTTCGGCTAATGGCACGCCCTTTGATAGCAAGTCACACGCGAATGTGTCCCGCAACCGGTGTGAAAGCATGTTGCCCACGGATCTAATGCCCGCGTCTTTGAAAAGTTGGCGCAAATCGTGTTGCCAATTTGTAACCGCGCTCTGCTCTTTCCCGTTGCCGGTGCTCCAAAACACGTAAGTTACATTCCCATTCAGCACGGCTAAAATCTCCGCCGCAACTTCGGGCGGGAGTGGTACAGACACGTGCGTGCCGGTCTTCTGCCGTGCGGTCACAATGCGGTAAATCCCTTTTGCTTTATCGTGGATAATTTCATCGCGGCGGAGGGTCACGGCGTCACGGATCGCGAGGCCGGACCATCGCATAGTCTGGACCAAGCCGCGCACGCGGGCGGCCTTTTGTGCATCCGCGAAACTCACCGGCACGGTCTTGAGTAAATGTTTGTATTCCTTCGCGGTTAGCGGGAGTGTTGGGGCCTCGTCTGCTTTAATCGGGGACAGCCGGGGCACGCGGTCCAGCCATTTGTTGTCATAGCAAAAGCGGAGGAAGTTTTTTAGCCGGGCCTGGACCATCTGCCGCGTGTTGGAAGACGGGTAGGCGTCTTCCCACCCGCTCTGATACTCAATGAGCAATTCCCGCGTGAGTCCGGCCACAGTAAACACGCCCTTGCCCGCTGCAAATGCCTTGAGCCGGTCCAGCTCCCGCTCATACTTGCCGAGCACGTCTGCTGAGATCCCCTGATTTTTCTTGTCCAATTGGAAGGTCTCAATTACGGAGTCTAGAAGTTGTCCGCCTGGAGTCTCCAGGACCGGGCGGCCCATGAGTTTGTCCAACAGCTCATGCTTCCTTAGTTCAGCTTCCCCCCAAGAGCGCGTCCCGGCCTTCTGCCTGTATTGCTTGCCGTTCTGTGTCCAGCGGAAATGTTTGCGGCAGTTGCACCGTTTCCAGGTCTCATCACCCTTGTATTTACAGGCTGCCGAGTGCCTGACAATGATTGCGATATCCGGGACGTTCTGCATAGGCCCTCACTTTCCGAGGGCAGCATAAAGCCAAAATTAAGCCAAGATCAGTGACGTACATCACAATGGCAGGTTTGATGCGGGTTTTGGAGTGGAGGCGCGGGTCGGAATCGAACCGACGTATAAAGGTTTTGCAGACCTCTCCCTTACCACTTGGGTACCGCGCCCTTTATTTAAGTTAGCTGCTGCTGGGGAAAAAGTCCACAGCCCTCCAATCCTGGCCCCGCGCGGCCAGCCGAGGCCGCCGCCCGGTTTCCCTAAGGGTAGTTACGTTATTCACTCCTTCTTCTTACAGTAACGGCGGTATGGTTTCGGCCTGCTGCTTACGTCAGAGTGTTGGCACCCCAGAACTGACGGACGGGGTTTAGCCACCGTCTCGGAGTCGAACGAAAATGTCGAAGAGTGCAGCCCTGATGTTGAGTATCGCCCTTACTTTCCCCCTGCTTGCCTCAGCTACCAGCAACACTTTTCAAAACAATGGCGGTCGAATCACCAGCAACGGAAATACTTTGTCGCTCTCGGGCTCAACGCTGAGTTCTGTGAGCATAAACGGGTTAACTACCTCCGGCAGCCTAGGATCAGTGAGTTTTACCACCGGCACGCTCATGAGTGGGAGCCTGGACGACGGCGGCACCTTCGCCGCGGGCGGGACGTTCCAGGTCACCGCGAATGGCAGTAGCGGGATGACCTCCGGTATCGTGTTTCAAGGCACGTTTACGAGCCCGGTCACCTGGAAGGCCGTCTGGCATCCGACTGGCGATCACCATGGCGACTGGACCTACCAGCTTTCCGGCCGCATCAGCGGTACTCTGGCCAATGGCCAGAAAGTCTCGGCCAACTTCATTGCTTTCACCTTCGACATCCCTCATGGCGGGGAATTTTCGTCCTCCGTAAGAGTTAGAGACGGTATGGCGACAACCGCGGCGGTTCCCGAGCCCGGCACCTTGGCCCTCCTGGGCACCGGGTTGGTTGGACTAGGCATGCTCGGCTTCCGTAAGCGCTCGGTGCGCTGAATCCGGTCAGCCGTTAAACTTCCCCAGCCCGCTTAGGCGGGCTTTTTCATTTCAGGCAATATCCCTCGGAGCACGTCTCCACGGGAAGCGTCTCCTATTGCCCAACTATCCTTGGCTGAAAGTCGAACGGCCTCAAGGCTTTTAGAGCGCTTGAGGCCGACAAATTTCTTATGAAATTGATCTGGAGCGGGAGACGGGATTTGAACCCGCGACTTCGACCTTGGCAAGGTCGCACTCTACCGCTGAGTTACTCCCGCTCGTTCTTTCATTCTACAGCACTTGCTTGTTACTGCCAATTCGCTGCACTCGCACGGCGCTCCCGCTCGGCTCGTTTGGAACAATTTCCCAACTCAGCAACGTATTGCTCCTGCGCCTCCCGTGCTGTCGTATGGATGTGATACATCGTCATATCCTTGCTGCTGTGGCGCGGCTCATCCGGGATTTCGGACAGCCATATCCTTTGCTGTTCCACTTGTGCCGGATGTGGATTTCCCCTCGATCCAATCGATGGCATCCTAACTCAGCGTCAATGCCTCACTGATTCTCATTCCGGTGACGGCAATGAGAATCACGAACACTTTCACCACCGGATCGAATAGATGGTATGCGCGGGTTTGTCCTTCGGCGCACGCTTTCCGTTCCACCCGATGCGCCACTTGCCGCGTTCATTGATGCTGCTAACAGTCACCCCGTGTGCGAGATCATCCCTCCTCGCGCTGCCTGAGTTTGCTTGGTCGGAGCCGGAAGTGGAGTACGACCAACCTCCCGTGTCGGATAGTTCCAGCGCTTTCGACTCAGCTTAGGCTACTTCGTCCTGAAACTGCGGGAGTGGTTCGTAATGCCTGAATTCGATAGCAATCTCCGAGCGGGTGCCGAATTCCCCTCGGCGAAGCACTCTCCCGACGCAGACGATATGAACCTCACGGGTGCGCGTGATCTCGATGGGAAAAACCAGGGTGAGGCCGACCTCAGTGCCCTCTTGCACGCAGTTACTCGTCCTCAGCAATGCTCCCCCGAGCGACAAATTTCGGGTGACCGCGGCGGTGTCGGCGGGGCAGGTTGGACACGTGAGGGTCACGATCTGCTCAACGGGTACGCGAGGATACTGGCGGCGCTCGGAGACTGTGCGCATCTTCTCAGTTTAATGATAGGAGTGAACAGCGCTGATGGCTAGTGAATATTGGCGTCGCGGCGGGGATAGGGATGGGACTAGCGCGGGCTGGGCTACTTTAGCTTTTCGTATTCGGCTTTGGCTTCTCTCAGCACCGGAACATGAGAATCCGCGTCTTTCCAGAGCGCCAGGAAATCCTGATACGCAATGCGCGCGTGCGACTGGTCTGGTTGCAGGGCATAGGCGCGGCCAAGCCCCAGGTGAGCGAGGGAAACAATGACATCGGGGCCGTAATAGCCCTGGATGTCGACCACCTTCTGAAACTCCTGAGCCGCCTCACTTCCTTTCCCTGCTTTCAGATACGTGAGGCCGCGCGCGTAATGCAGACCATCGCTGGTGCGGGCATAGACTTCTGCCGTGTCCAGCAAATCCATAGCCTTGTCCGGACGCCCGCGTTGCAGCTCGGCTAGACCTTTGATCAGCGGCAAGGTAATGAACTGCGCCACCGTGTCGTTAGGACGGCGACGGCTGATGTCGTCAGCGAGGGCCAGCGCCTTGGCTTGATTCCCGGCGAAAGCAAACACTTGTGCGGCGGACCCTTCGACATCTGTAGCCGTCGAGATTTTCAACGCTTCATTGGCGTCCGTGATCGCCGCCGAAGAATCTCCCGTGAGCAACTCCAGGACAGCCAGTTGTGTGAGCGCATTGGCGGGACCTTGCTTGAGGTTCAGTTGCTCCATGGCCTGCCTTGCCTTATTGGTGAAATCGCGGGCCGCCCGAATCTGTCCGCGCGCACCCGCCAGTTGAGCCCGGAACTTGAGAACCTCAAGAGCCCCATTCGGCGTAGCTCCGGCAGTCTGCAGTTCCTTCTCCATGGTGGCGGTGTCGTTCTGGCCCCAGGCCAGAGCTGCCAATTGCATATGCAGGCCGTCCGACTTGAGATTGTGCTGCAGAGCTTCGTTCAAGGTTGCTTTCGCTTCCTCCAGACGGTTTAACCCGGCGTAGGAAGCGGCCAGATTGCCATAGGCAGTAACGCTGCTGGGATCAATAGCCACGGCTTGGCGCGCGTTGTCCAGAGCGTTCTCGAATTGTCCCAGGCCCAGATAAATGTTGGCCAAATTAGTGTAAGGAATTGCATCGCGCGGATAAGTCTGCCGATACATTTCCAGCGCGGTAATGCCTTTGTCCAGTTGGCCTGAGTCGCCATAGTAGTGCGACATGATGTAGAGCTTCTCGCGTTCGCTGGTGCGGTCACGCAACTCGAAAGCCTTCTGCCGATTCTGCTCCGACTGTTCCATCTGGCCCAAGTTGTTGTACACCGCTCCCAAACGGGCATACGCCATGGCGAAGTTGGGATCCAGTTCGACGGCATGCAGATAATGCGGTAGCGCATCCAGTTCGAGCCCGGCTTCGTGCTTAGCATCGCCGAGAGTTAACGCTTTCAGTGCCTCCAGCGACGAAGTGGTTGCCTCCGACAAAGGTTTATCGAATTTCTGGATGGACGCCAGCGATTCACCCAAATTGCGGCGCACGTGGGTGGCAGCCTCCTGCACCGCGTCGAGCACCCGTTCCTTGCTTTTGGCCTGTACTTGTTCGTGGGCAAGCGAATCCCCGCTGCTGGCGTTAACGGCCTCCAGCGTGACCACGTATTGATTGCCCAGCGGGGCGATTGATCCCGTCATGAGGGCCTTGATGCCGTTGCGCTGGCAAATCTCACGCCCGGTCTCGCTGGATACGCGCTCATCGGGGGAGCGACCCATGAATTTCAGCGTCTGCTGGACCTTCTGCTCTGGAAAGACGTTGAGATAGGGAGATTGCTCCAAATCAACGGCCAGCGCTTTCTTGAGAGTGCCATCGAAAACTGGATCTGCAGTCGTGTTGACGAAATCCGTGACCAGGATCGCGTCGCGCTCCGTCATGGCTCGTCCGTGGCGCACGGACACCAACGTGACCACAAAGGCAGCCACCAAGACGGCCAGGGCAATGCTGGCGTATCGCAGCCACGGCCGCGGCGCAGGTAGCGTCCGGCGCCGTACTCGCGCGGTTGGCTCAGCAACCGGGAGCGGGATTTGTGCCGACGATGTATCCCGCTTCAAACGCCTGAGATCAGCCCGTACTTCGGCCGCGCTCTGGTAGCGCAAGTCGCGATCTTTTTCCAGAAGCTTGCCGATGATTTCTTCCAGTTTGGGCGGTATATCCGGGTTCAGGCGCACCGGAGGAACAGGGGTGCGATTCAGAATCGCATCGAAGATGACAGCGGTGGTTTCACCGCGAAAGGGCAGCGCACCAGTCGCCATTTCATAAAGCACGGCGCCGAATGAAAACAGATCGGTCCGCGTATCCAGATCCTTGCCGCGCGCCTGCTCGGGCGACATATAGCCGACGGTTCCCACCGTGCTGCCGGGATTGGTGAGCGTGACTTCTGCGCCGGAAGATCCCACGGTTGCGGTCTGTCCTACACTGACTGCGGTTTTAGCCGCGACTTTTGCCAGGCCGAAGTCGAGAACCTTCGCCTGCAGGCGTTCCGTGATGAAAATATTGGCTGGCTTGATGTCGCGATGGACGATGCCCTTGGCATGCGCCGCGTCCAGAGCGTCGGCGATTTCGATGGCCAGCGACAGCACCTGCTCAATCTCCAGCGGAGGCTGCTGGGCAATGCGAGCTTTAAGCGTCTCCCCTTCCAACAACTCCATGGCGATGAAATGGCGGGCGCCATCCTGGCCGATCTCGTAGATGGTGCAGATGTTCGGATGATTCAATGCCGAGGCCGAGCGCGCCTCGCGCTGAAATCTTTCCAGCGCCTGGGCGTCATTTTCGAGATCAGGAGGCAGGAACTTCAGCGCCACGTGCCGGCCCAGATTCAAGTCCTCGGCCTCGTACACGACCCCCATTCCTCCGCCACCAAGTTGGTGCAGGATTCGATAATGAGAGACGGTCTGACCGATCATAGCTAGTCCTGGGAGGCTTGCTCCTGATGGTAGGCGGTGCGCAGGGCAGAGTCAACGCAAGCTCCTGCGACGGAATCGCCCATAGTAAGGTACGCGCCATCCGGCTTAGTGGTTCCAGACCTCAGCCGATTTATCACATTTAGATGTGATTTCTCGTAAAATAGGACCAGAGCTTTGGGTGAGGAGTTCCCTTATGCAATCTCGCGTAGTTGCTTTTGCCTGTGCGCTTGTGCTGGTGTGTTCGCTGAGTGCTGTTGCCGAACAAATTCGGGGTGATTACATCGAGAGCCGCAGCGCCGACGTTTACACCGGCCAATGCTTCGCCAACGGCGAAGTCAACCTGGTCGGCAATGAGGCGATTCTCGGGTGGCACATTCAAAACGGCTCCTGGAATGGCGTTGCTCTGGACGGATTGTCGGTTGCCGCGGCGGTGCGGGCCAAGGCAACCCTTGGCGACCCCTATGGCAATCCTTATCCGGCGCAAGCCGTGCTGCTGGTCGACGACCAGGCGAACGCTCGCCAGCGCGCGGCGCTCGAGGATTTTGCCCGCCACATGGGCGGAGAGCTGCTTAAGAATGTGGACCGCGTGATTGCCGCTCCCGTGCAACTTGAGGTCAACCATGAGCGCCACGGCTTCGCCCTGCTGCGCGCTGGACAATTTGCCACCGTGCAAACCCGCTCTCTCGGCGATCAGGATCACCTGTGCGGAAACGAAGTCACGTTTTATCCGCCCCTGACTGACCTTGCCCATTCGATGCCCGCTGTTGCCGTTACCGACCAATATCAAGGCCCCGGCCTCGGAGTGTCGTGGGATTTGCATGGCAAGCGCAGCGCATTTGTCGGCACATTTGTGCGCTGACAGTTTCTAAATGATTCGGATAACGCGGGAGAAGGCTTAAGCCCTCGAGTGAGTTAAGGTTCACAACATTCGCTCTCGACGGTGCGTTAGTCTGACTCATGCGCAAGTCCATCCTGCTGGGCATTGTTGTTTCTGCGTCTTTAATCTCAGCCATCGCTGGTACGGCGAAAGTTGATCGTATCGATCGCCCGTCCGATTCTCCGGTTCCTACTGCGGTCTGGGACGTCCTCGATACCAAGGGGTATCGGTTAACTCTCGAGGACGGCAGCACGGCTTGCGACATCTGGCTGCGTCTGAGCCTTCCCAGCAGTGGCGCAAAGGAAGTCGAGGGCGTGCTCTTTCCGGAGATCGCTCCATCTACTCTGGTCGGCCTGATTTCCTTTGCGAAACCGGCAACTGATTTCCGAGGACAGCCGATCAAGGCTGGTTTTTATAGTCTGCGCTACGCACTTCTCCCCAACGACGGAAATCATCTCGGAGTCGCTCCCAGCCGCGATTTTGTTTTGCTGGTGCCTGCCTCGGCTGATCCTGATCCGGGCGCACAATTCAAGTTTGAAGAGCTAGTCAATCTCAGCAAAAAGGCAACGGGCACGAATCATCCCGGCCCACTCAGCCTGGTGCAGGCCGATTCCTCGATTCCAGGGATCTCTCATGATGACCAGGATCACTGGATTTTCAGCGTTAAAGTCTCGACGACCGGGGAACAGATTCCGATTGGATTAATCGTGAAAGGCACGGCGCAGCAGTGAAGCTCCTCATGCGGATGAGGAACGCATCACCGCTGTTGCAGACTTCAACAGTGGACCAAGCCGATTCTAAGTGCCTGATTCAACGATCTTTCTGTCTCAGACTGTTTTGTTCCTGGGGCTTGCAGAACTAATGAGGCGTTGCATTTCTCATCGGTGGTCTGGTGAAACAAACAACAGCCAAAGATCGTTTCTCCAACTCACCACAAGTTGATATCTTCTGTTTTCAGCAACTTACCGTTAATATCATTCCCCATTTGAACCTCCTGCTCACTTCGGCACCGCGCTTGCCTTTAGCACCAGTGGCGAGCGGCTTCTGCTAAGGCCCCTCGGGCGAGGTGAGTTATGACAGTCATTCTGGTTCTCTTCACATTTGTTACTTTTCTTCTTATCGATCATTTCTACAGCCGGCGACGTGCAGCGTTAGTCCCCATGTTGCAAGTGACGCCAGCTAAGTCCGCGACTCCGCGGCCACAACCGGGTATGGTGGGCGGATTTCAGGTCCCGGGAAACTTGCGTTACCATCCAGGCCACACTTGGGCGCTGAGTGAGAGCCCCAGCCTGGTGCGCGTCGGCATGGATGACTTCGCTTCCAAGTTGACTGGCAAGGCCGAGCGCATCAGCCTGCCGCAACGTGGCCAGTGGATCCGCCAGGGTCAGAAGATCTGCACGATCCATCGCAATGGCGCAAGCGTAGACATGGTTTCGCCCATTGAAGGCAGCGTTGCGGATATTAACGACGCTGTGGTCCAGGACGCGAAACTGGCGCTGCGCGATCCCTATGGTGAAGGCTGGCTCATCACCGTGCAGTCCCCGGACGCGAAGACCAATTTCCGCAACCTCCTCGGCGGATCGCTGGCACGGTGGTGGACTGAGGAGTCCGCCAGCCGTTTGCATCGTCGTCTGCCCACGCCCCTGGGAGCGCTCGCGCAGGATGGCGGCGTTGCCATTGACAACGTCGGCGGCCAGATCCCCGATCAGGATTGGGCCACCATGGCCAAAGAGTTCTTCCTCTCCTAGGCTCGGAGGGCCTGCAGAGGCGTTCAGACTCGCCGAGGACCTCCTGAACAAACCGGCTTGTCGATCCAGTGGCGCAACCTGGAACGACAAGCCGGTTCTTTTTATCGTGGAAAAGCAATGAAGATTTGTGCGGTCAGTGCTGAAATCCCCGGCGGCGCTGTTCGCTGTAGCGGTGCAGAGCGTCCATGATCACCGGATGGGCTTGCCCTGCAGGCTTGATCTCGTCGACTTCGACAGCCTTTCCTTCGAGCAGTTTGTAGTCCTGGAAAAATCGGCGCAGCATCAGCAGACGATGCGGTGGCATTTCGCTGGCCTCGCGATAGCTGTTGAACTCGGGATCTTCGGTCGCCACGGCGATGACCTTGTGATCTTTCTTGCCGGAATCGATCATGGTCATCAGCCCAATCGCCCGCGCATGGATCATGGTGAGGGGTACGACCGGCTCCTGGCAGAGCACCAGCACATCGAGCGGGTCATCGTCCTCCGCGTAGGTTTGCGGGATGAATCCATAGTTGGCCGGATAATACACCGCGGAGTACAGCACGCGGTCAAGTTTGATCAGACCGCTAGCTTTGTCCAGTTCGTATTTAACGCTGGAGCCGAACGGAATTTCGATGATGCTATTGAATTCTTCCGGCAGTTTGCTGCCAGGTGTTACATCATGCCAGGGATGGATCATCGAGCAGAATTGTCCTGCGCAGAGCGGATGCGAATACCCACATATGACCGCGCTGCCCGGCCTCAGCTTAAACTACGCCGCCTCGTCCACCGTGAACCCCCACGCTTTGAGCAGATCGGGAGGAACGTATTTCTCATCTTTGTTGCTGCGCACCCATTCTTTTAGTGCGATGGAACTTATGTACTGTTCGGGAGTAAGGCCGAGCGCCTGGACCACTTTCTCAAAAGAACTGGCGGCTTGCACCAGACACCTCCATGAGCAGTAAAGAATTTCTCTGTTTAGTGTATAGGATGGCATGTGACAAGCGTGTAAAAAATCTGACAGGTTGAGAATCCATTCCTCTTCCTTCACCTTCTCTTCAGGCGCGAAGCGTGATCCGCAAAATCTCGCTGCGCCGCCACAGACGCATGCGCGGCCCCCACGTCCCCGAACCTCGGCACACGATCAAGGTCATCCCGCCGATCTCGTATTTTCCGGAAAGAAACGGGTACAGCATTTTTACCAGGTAACCGAACGGCCAGATCTGGCCCCCGTGGGTGTGGCCAGACAGCATCAGGCCAGCGCCGGCTTCGCGCGCCTTTTCCACCTGCCAGGGACTATGCGACAGAAAGATTGTGGCTGCTGGATTCGGCCGGCCTGACAATGCCTTCTGCACGAAGTTGCCATCGCTACCAAACTGGCGGCGTGCCGTGAGATCGTCGACTCCCGCCAGCAGCAGCCCCGGCCGCAACTCGATCCAGGAATCGCGCAGCACCCGTAGATTCGCTGATTCAAGAAAACGAACACTCGCTTCCACGCCAGCGTAGAATTCGTGATTCCCAGTAACGGCGAACACGCCCATGGGCGCCGATAAGCGGCGAAAAGCCGCCAGCAACTCCTTCCCATAGTTGTCGCCCTCAACAATATCGCCGCCCAGAATGATCAAGTCAGGCTTAAGCGCCAGGATCTGATCGACTCGTTGCGACAACCAGTTCACACCAACCGTCTCGCCCACGTGCAGATCGGTGGCGACCGCGACCACGGTTCCATCCTGCTCCGCTGGCAATCCCGGAAGTCTCAGCTCGTGAACTGTGATTACGGGAGCCCGAAGAGCTTGCACCAGGGCGATAATCGAGAGTACGCCTGCTCCTGCAAGCGCGTATCCGCGCAGCGTGGGCGCAAGCCGGGGGAGCAAGTATCCGAAGCCGGTGACAATTTCGGTCGTGAGCAAGCACACCAGGATGAAGAAGATCATCCCCAGCCAGATCCCTCCAATCCATTCCAGCGGGGCGGCAATAGCCGTTAGCTTCTTGCGTGCCAGAATGCGCGCTGCCACATAGCTCATCCACAGCAACACAGCCACGAGCGCCAGCATCACGTGCGGCGCCTGCGACATCGCCGGGATGGAGGCAATGCGCCAGAATACGTAAACATTCATCACCGTCCAGATCAGCAGGACAACAGTAAAGAAAACTGATATTCGGCGGGTGGGCATGCAGGTTCTTATTCTAGATGCGCGCCGGGTGCAGCGGATTCCGAAGCCCTTGCCTCTCGCTTTTGGTAAGCGCCCTTTTTTGCCGAGACGGGTGGCGGGAGGCTCATGCTATCTTGAGTTCCTGAATCATGGCCATCCGGCAAATCACCATCGTCGGAACCGGGCTGATCGGCGGATCCATTGCTCTGGCTCTGAAGGCGCGTGGCTTTCACGGGCACATTGTGGGCTGCGATCGCGCTTCCGTCCTGGAGCGCGCGCGCAACAAGGCCGCGATCGACTCGGGAGAAACCAATCCCGTACACGCGGTTCGGAATAGCCAAGTGGTACTGCTGGCCGCGCCGGTTGGGGCCATCATCGACCTCATCGAAATGCTGGGACCGGGATTGTCACGCCAGGTCTTGCTCACCGATGTCGGCAGCACCAAAGCCCAGATCGTCGAGCGCGCCCGGATGGTTTTCGGCAGGACAGCGGGGAGACGATTTCTCGCCGGACATCCCATGGCTGGCAAAGAACAGGGCGGGGTGGAGTTCGCGGACGCCAATCTGTTTCGGGGCGCTGCCTGGTTAGTCACACCACTGCCTGGCCAGAACATTGACGAAGGCCTATCCGGCGAGTTCCTGGGCTGGGTAGATAAAATCGGCGCCAAGGTGGCGACCCTCGCGCCCGACAAACATGACTTCCTTTGTGCCTGGGTGAGTCATCTTCCCCAGATGATTTCGACTGCGCTGGCAGCTTCTCTGGTGGAAGAATTCGGCGCAAGTGCTCCGGTGTTGCCGGCGGGCGGCCGCGCTCTTCGCGAGATGACCCGCATTTCCGCCAGCCCCTACTCGATGTGGCGGGATATCGCCCTTACTAATAAAAAGAATATTCAGGAGGCGCTACACAAGCTGGAGCAACGGTTGGCGCACATCCGCGAAAACCTGGATACCAGAGAACTGGCTCGTGAGTTTGAACGTGCCCATGAATTGAAGAAGAGTTAGAGCGGAACATGAGCACCAAACCGCGTGCGTCCTCGAACTAGACGACATCGATAACGATGAGCGTGATGTCATCTTGCTGGGCCAGCGAGGCGGGTTGCCAACGATGTATCTCGGACAGCACTTGCTCCGATAATTCGGATGGCGAACGCGAGCGGTTGGTGCGTATCACCTGTTCTAGCTTTCGCTCGCCGAAGAACTCACCGTGGTTGTTGTCGGGCTCAATAACCCCATCCGTGTAAAGCAGGAAACGATCTCCTGATTCGATGGGCAGGTCGAGAACCGGGTAGTCGGGATCGGGCACGACCCCAAACAACAGGCCATTGCTCTCGATGCGTTGCAGTTCACCTCCCCGCCACAGCAGCAGAGGCGGATGTCCGGCCGCGGAATACAACGCCTTATGGTTCTCCGTATCCAGCCACAAATAAGCGGCCGAGACGAGTTGATCATGCAGTTGCCTGAAGAGGATGCGGTTCAGCCCGCGCAATACTTCTCGCGGATCATGCGCGCAGGGCATGACCGATTGCATGGCCACTTTGATCATCGAGGCAATCAGTGCGGCTGGCACGCCATGCCCGGTGACGTCGGCCACCAGAAACCCGGCCCTCTTGCAATCGACGGGAATGAATTCATAGAAATCCCCGGCCACGGCTGTCATGGGCTGGTAGGCGACCGCAATGCGCACGTCCCGAACCTCGGGACTGCAAGTAGGGAGAATTGAGAACTGCAACTGCCGGGCTAACTCGAGTTCATTGTCAATCGAGAGTAAGCGCCGCTCATTCATAAACGCGATTTGCACGGCCACGTACCCGAACGAAAGCAGGAACACCGCAAAAGCCAGATGGCCGAGAAAGGGCGGCGGTTCCTGATTCAGAGGCCGCGCCAAATTGACCCACAGAGCCTCAAGAGTGAACAGCAATGTGCCCACAGCCAGAACACGGCGGTTAAGGAGGATCAGAAATTTGTCAGACAACTTCTTTATCATGAGGACAGTTACGATGACTAAAAGCCCGCAGATTGTCACCGCATGGTTGTAAGGGATAAATTTGTCGGCTGCGCCACCAAAGATGAACCAGACAATACCAGCGATCGCGACGGCCAACCCCGCGAAAACAAGTATCTGGATGAGCGTCCGGACTTTGCCTACGCTCAACTCCATCAGGGCGGAAAATCCAATCACTACCGTCAGGTATCCGATTGACGTGTTCACGTAGGGAACAGCTATTTGCACCCAGTGCGGCAGAACCAGGAATACGGCGGGCGATTGCGTCAGCAGTCCGACTCCGTGGACCGTGCTCCAGATGCCTAGCCACACAAAGACGCGTTCTCCGCTGCGCCGGCGGAGCACCGCAATCGAGCATGCCGCCAATCCCATGAGCAGGAACGCTGTTCCTGCAATGATTTCGATGAGTTGGTCGCGGAGTATCGCCTGGACTTGATCTTGCAAACCGCCCACCTCCGGGACATGGGCAACATAGCAGAGTCGGCCTGGATATGGATGTGATGACACACCGGCTTCGGGGAATAAGCCAGGCGTTCCCAGAGAATGCCTTGGCGCTTCTGTTTGCGCCATCTCTTCTGCGAGTCGTAGAATCGCTCTCTTATGAATAAGGTTGTCGCCACTGCTGAGGAGGCCATTCGGGACGTTTTGGACGGGGCCACCATCATGGTGGGCGGCTTCGGTCTCTGCGGCATCCCTGAGAACCTGATCCGCGCGCTGGTCAAAAAAGGTGTCAAAAACCTTACGACCATCAGCAATAACGCCGGAGTTGACGGCTTCGGCATGGGACTGTTGCTGTCTGCGGGGCAGATTCGCAAACATATCGGCACCTATGTCGGGGAAAACAAACTGCTCGAGAAGATGATCCTGGAGGGCAAGATTGAGCTCGAGCTCGTGCCCCAAGGCACCTTTTCCGAACGCATGCGCGCAGCCGGAGCGGGTATTCCCGCCTTCTATACCCCCACCGGGGTCGGCACCCTGGTCGCGGAGAACAAGGAGACGCGCGAGTTCGATGGACGCACTTACCTCATGGAACGCGCCCTGACGGCCGATTTCGCGTTTGTCAAAGCCTGGAAGGGCGACAAGTGGGGCAATCTCGTCTATCGCAAGACTGCGCGCAATTTCAATCCCATGATGGCCACTGCCGCGAAAGTCACCGTTGCAGAAGTCGAGCATCTGGTCGAGCCGGGTGAACTGGACCCTGACACGGTGCATACGCCGAGCGTTTTCGTGAAACGCATCTTCCAGGGCGAAGTGTATGAGAAGAGAATTGAGAAGAGGACGGTAAAGAAGTCATCAGCGAACTAGTCGTTGATCGTTGGCAAGACCATTCTAAGCCAACCCCAAGGACCAACGACCAAGGACCGATGGAAATGTCCAGCACAGCAAAAATCGGGAAGGACGTCGAGAAGCGCGAACGGATCGTAAGGCGCATTGCGCGCGAGTTGCGGGATGGGTTTTATGTGAATCTGGGCATCGGAATGCCGACCCTGGTCGCAAATCACGTGCCGCCGGGCATGGATGTGATCCTGCAAAGCGAGAATGGCATGCTCGGAATCGGGCCCTATCCCGCCGAAGGCACAGAAGATGCGGATTTGATCAATGCCGGCAAAGAGACTGTCACCGAACTGCGCGGGACCGCATATTTTTCCAGTGCCGATTCCTTCGCCATGATTCGCGGAGGCCATATCGATCTGAGCGTTCTCGGGGCGATGGAAGTCGATGAGCACGGCAATCTCGCCAACTGGATGATTCCCGGCAAAATGGTTAAGGGCATGGGTGGCGCCATGGACCTGGTTGCCGGCGCCCGCCGTGTGGTCGTCGCCATGGAGCACACTACCCGCGAAGGCCAGCCGAAGATTCTCAAGCAATGCACGCTCCCGCTGACCGGAATGAAGGTAGTCGATACCATCGTTACTGAGATGGCCTACATTCGCATTTCGCCAGGCGGGCTCGTATTGGAGGAAGTGGCGCCGGGGCTAACGGCAGAAGATGTGCAGCGCGCGACCGAGGCGAGATTGATCGTCAGCCCAAGTCTGAAAAGCATTGAAGTTTAGCCAGCCCCGCCCGTAAATCCCATCCCAAATTCGTCGTCCCGAGCGGAGCCGAGAGCCTGCCCCGAGCGAAGCAGAGGGGGACCTTGTATTCCCCAGCTTGAGAACTTGACACTCGGAACAACGCAAGGTCCTCGACTCGGGCTTGCAGCTTTCGCTCGGGATGACAATATCGTGGGTTGCTACAGCCGGTTGATCAGGGAGGCTACGTAGCCGGCGCCGAAGCCGTTGTCGATATTGACCACGCTCACGTTCGAAGCGCACGAGTTCATCATCCCAAGTAACGCGGCTAAACCATCGAAGGCGGCGCCATACCCGATGCTGGTCGGCACCGCAATGACCGGAACTCCCACAAGTCCACCCACAACACTGGGCAGAGCACCCTCCATTCCCGCGCACACGATCAATACCCGCGCCTGGGTCAAGGCTGCGCGGTTGGCCAGAAGACGATGTATGCCGGCTACACCCACGTCGTAGAGGTGCTGAACGTCGTTGCCCATAAGCTCGGCGGTTACCAGCGCTTCTTCGGCAACCGGTATATCGCTGGTGCCCGCGGAAACCACGGTGATCTGCCCCTTGCCGTACTTCTTGCGATCACGTTTCAGAACGACAGCCTGGGCGAGAGGCCGATACTCAGCTTTCGGCACCTCTTCCTTCACTGCCCGATATTGATCCTCCGTCGCCCGCGTCGCCAGAACGTTTCCGCCATGTTTGGCCAGACGAGCGAAAATTCCCGCCACCTGCTCAGGCGTCTTACCTTTTCCAAAAATGACTTCCGGCATGCCATTGCGCAGGGCGCGATGGTGATCGACTTTGGCAAAACCCAAGTCTTCAAACGGGAGATGGCGCAGGCATTCGACGGCCTCGTCGGGCGAGAGCGTACCTTGGCGCACCTCGTGGAAGAGCTTACGAATCGAATCGGAATTCACGTTAAGCCGTCAGTCGTCAACCAATACCAGATTAGCACCCGGAATGACGCTCGGGTCCGCGGAACAAAACCAGGTCCTTCGCTTCCCGGGATGACAGATTGATTTCGTAACAGGACTAACGCTTATTTTCGTGACGGACCTTTGCGACCAGGCCGAAGTAGGCTTGGGCGGGAGTACCGGGAGAATCGAGATGAGCCAGGAAGATGCTCTTGAGGAAGCGGCGACTGACACGGCCTTCGAGATAGGCATCGTAAAGATCGCTACCCAGCATATAGCCGAGGTGAGCGGTAACGTAGTCGAATTTCTCTCCCGTATAGACCATCCCTTCTTCGATCTGCTTCGGCGTCTGCAGATAGCGCTTGGGATTGCGTTCATAGCCACGGTGCAGGGCCATAAAATCGAGCATTTCGATGAATTCACTGAATCCGAAGGAAGTTTGCTGCTCGACATCCTCGCGAGTCTGGTCATACAAGGCATACAGATCGGATTCGCGTACCGGGGGACGCGCCGGGTAGAGTACGCGCGAGCCAAAGTACGCGAGCGCGTGTTCCAGTGCGCGGCTGTAGAAGACGTCCTGGGCTAAAGGATCTGCGCTCTTCTTTCCATTCGAGCGTAGCGGCAAGCCCCGGCAAGCGTGATGCAGAAAGCGCGCCGCTTCCTCCGCTGCATGGGCCATGTTGAATTCGGAGATGTAGAAGGCGTTCACGTGGGGCAAATAAACGCTGCCTTGTTCCTCGAAACGGCGGCTGAGGGATTTCTTGAGCGCTTCGTCCAGACCTTTGCGGGAAAACAGCTTGCGCAGAACACTGTCCGTAGCACGGCAGTAAACTTCCGGCAGCGAGTCCACCAGGAATTTCGGCTGAGTCGTATTGTGCGGAGAATAGGCGTTCATGCCCAGGAATCGTAGCAGGCCGTCAATAAGGTTGTAGATCGTGGGACCAAGATCAGGATTACCCATGCCCTCGCGGCGCCAGCGATCGAGGCAGAGGCGGTAACTCTCGTACTTCTCCAGCGGCGTGGTATGGAACACGCAGACCACATCGTCGCTCACCTGCACCGCCTCCACACGATCGCAATTCTCGCCCGCCGCTTTCCAGTAAAGGGCATCCACATTTTGCAGAATGGTCAGGACATGATCGGTACGGAGGCGCTCGTACAAAAGCCGCGGCAGGTGGTTGGGTGCGAGATGCGATTCTCCGAATAAAACCACGATCAGCGCCTCCGGATGGCGCTGGCGCATTTCCGCTATCTTGATCGCGGCATGCCGGTCGCGTGCGCCGATCTTGCGCAGGTCCTCCCGCGGCATGCAATCCAAACCGTAAACGGCGCTGGCGTGCTCGCGCGCCGCAGCCAGGAACTCATAGAAGGGCTCCCATTGGTAGCCCCAATCGAGGTCAAAGCGAATGCGCTCGCGCAGTTCGGATTCGTCGATTTCGCCGCGCATCCATTCTTCGAGGATGTGTTGATCGCGGGAGAAGACAGTTTCCACGCCCACGACGATCTCCCGCGGTCCACCCTCGCCTTCGGAAAAGGATTGGGCATTCAGATTTTCGAGCAATGATGCGGCGTAGCGCTGCGAAGCTGGCAATGCGTGGTAATCGCCGATCAGAATGATGTCGGGTTGGAGCAGCAATTCGGCAAATTTCCCTGGCTGCAGAACGGAATCGTAAGAGCGGAACGCCTGGCTGAAATCGACCAGGTACTTGCGCCGCCCATTATGGTCGCTGGCTCGAATCTCACGTTCAACGCCTACGATGGCATGCAACTGCGCTGCACTGCGCCGCGACCTTAATGTAGCCGTAGATGCCATCAGAATTTCGATGCAGGGCGCCTGGTTACCCGCCACGACATACCCAATCGTCCCGCCTTCTCTCCTTGACTTGCCCGAGCCCGCATCCCTATGCTCAAGGGCTCCCCGCTATTGGTCAGGAGCTAACACTTGGCCCAGCAACAACATCGAAACCGCACTTCCGAGATCAGCAGCGGCCGCAACCTCACTATCGCCACCACCGGTGCCAGCGGTTCTCTGTTTCTGCAGCAGCTCTTGCTCGCGGTCGACCGCGACCGGCGGGTCGCTACCGTCAACTTCATTGCTTCCGACAGCGGCCTTCGCGTGCTCGCCGAAGAACTTGGCATCTCGGGCCGGAACAAGCTCATAGAGCAGTTGCTCGGTCACAGTTCCGGCAAAATCCAGCAGCAGGCCAATGCCAACATCGGCGCTAACGTCGCCAGCGGCTCCTACCCAACCGATGCCATGATCGTGATCCCCTGCAGCGTCGGCACTTTAGCTCGGATCGCCAATGGAATCGCGTCCCACCTCATCGAGCGCGCCGCTGACGTTTGCCTCAAGGAAAAGCGCCCACTGGTTCTCTGCGTACGGGAAACGCCGCTCAACAAGATCCACATCCGTAACATGTATCGGGCTGCCGACGCCGGGGCCACGGTCTTCCCGCTGATCCCTGCCTTTTACAATCGGCCAGCGAGCGCCGAGGTTATGGCACGGGAATTCGCGTATCGAGTCCTGGCCCACATCGGACTGCCGCAGCCCGATGCATACCGTTGGAAATCCTGAAAGATCTTAGGTTTAGGAACACTGGGTCCCTAATGGGGAGAGTTTCAGTGTAGGAAGACTGACCTCATTCGGCCAGATTTCGTGAGGCCATGCCCTGGCGGAGTTGACCATATTAGATGACTATGGTCAAATAGATGTGTGAAAGAAGTGGCTATCTCGGAATTCAAGGCTAAGTGCCTGGCGCTTATTGACGAAGTGCAGAAGACCAAGCAGCCTCTACGGATAACCCGTCGCGGCGAGCCGGTTGCGGAACTCGTCCCCACTACGCCCCAAGGTGAGGGTAATTTGCTTGGGTTTATGCAGGGTCGGGGCAAAATTCTCGGCGATATCGTATCCCCTGCCGCGGATCCCGATGAATGGGAGGTTCTGCGGGATTGAAGCTTCTCCTGGATACACATATCTGGCTTTGGCTTGCTCTGGAACCGTCGCGTTTGGGGCAAAGGGTGCAGAAGGAATTGACCAATCCAGAAAATGAGAAGTGGCTTTCCCCCATCAGCGCGTGGGAAGCCCTGTTACTTCACCGCAAGGGCAGAATCAACTTAGAAACTGATTCCCCGGCCTGGGTATCTGAAGCACGGACTCGGTTCCTCGAAGCTCCGCTGACCCATGACATCGTACTTGCGGCAGAGCAACTTCCCCTTGATAGCCGGGACCCAGCCGACCGCTTTCTCGCCGCGACAGCCTATGTACTCGACCTGACGCTCGTCACGGCAGACCGTAATCTTCTCGGCCTGGGCGAAATCTCCACCCTGGCAAACCGGTAGATACTGTTAATTTCGCGGGTACACCACCTCCGTGCGGTTGACGCCAAAGTAATTTTCCGGTTAAGGTGGCTTTAACACCGGAAAGGAGGTGGTCTGATGACAAGTTCTGACTGTAGTGGTAAACGACTAGGTGAGGTGGCTGAGGCTTAGGGCTGTTGCTCTAATCCCTCGCATAGCTTTCGGTGAGTTTGGGAACACCCCGCCTGGCGTGAGTCGCGCCAGGAACCCGGAGTTAGCCGCAGAGGTCACGCCGATAGAGTGACCGCCTCAGGCCAATCCCAACAGTCTACCGGCGACCCGCAGACCACAAATCTGCGGGTCGTTTTATTTTGGCTGCTGGCTATGAGCGGCTAGCTTCTAGCAAGCAACGCCTGTCATCTCGACCGAGGGCGCAGGCCCGAGTGGAGAGACCTTGTGTCTTCCCGTTGCTGCAGATTCCCCTATTTCCGCGGCTCGGTACTAACCAGCCCTTTTTGGATTACTTCGGCGGTGTCGGGTGCGAGATTGAGACCGGCGATTTCTTCCGCTGTGAACCATCCTACTTCGTCGGCATCACTGCCCGGCTTGAGCTCACCGCCCACACGGCGGCAAAGAAAATCGATCAACACGTAGTGGTACTGAACGCGATCGCCTGTCCGAATGAGGCGATCAAACACGCCTAGAATTTCACCGGGTTCGACGGTAAGGCCGGTCTCCTCTTTCGCCTCGCGGATCGCAGCTTCGCGCAGCAATTCACCCACTTCGAGCACGCCTCCCGGGATCGACCACTCCCCCACGAGTGGTGGGTGTGCGCGCTTGACCAGCAGCACGCGCCCATTCTCAATGATGATGGCGCCCACACCAATAAGAGGAGCTTCGGGATATTCGCGTTTTAACACTCTGTCGCTTGCTGTTGGTCGTTGGTCATCGGCTGGAACATCTCTATGCGGTTGTGTTGCCAAAGAGCAAGGACCAACGACAGCGTTACTGAAATATTGTCCGCGGACTCAAGTCCACGATCTTCCATTCCCTGCCATTCCATGCGACCACGATCCGAAGCTGCGTGTGCCGCCGCAGGTCCAGCATCTCATCCGAATCCGAGGCGGCATCCAGTCCGAAATCCGCCAGCGCCACGCCCTTCCCATTCTCCACGCCGGTTTGTGCAAGATGATAGGTCACGTTGAACGAATCATATCTGGCGAACAAGTTGTTGATCTCGGTTCGAAAAACAGGAAAGCCGGTCATTTTTGTGGAATCGAAGGCGCCGAGGAACTTCTTGCGGTTATAGCTTTGCAATGCCGCCTGAAGATTGTCGAGGATAGTGAGCGCGTCGTCATCGCCAAATATGGGAGCAGCCATCGGCTGCCCGGCAGAAGTCTTCGACGAACCCTGTTGGGCAGTTATAGCTGGAGAAGCAGCAGTCAGTGGCATCACAATTGCCAGCAGCAGGGCCAAAGCGCGCCAACACCGGCATACAGAATTCCCGGAAAAAGCGTTTGTGCAGCGCAAGCCCATCGCCTGTGAATTGTAAGGCAAATCCTTTCAATAGCCTACGAAGGTTAGTGGCCCTCCCAAGGTTTAGCAAGATCTTGGGCATAAATGCCTCTCCTGCGGGCGTATAATTTTTCTCACTTCTCAAGTTCTGAATTCGGCAAACTCAGTAACCTTCCCCGCCGAACGGACTGTTTTTCGAGTCGCCTGCGGCGGGCCGGACCCTTCACCTTCCAACAACTGCGAAAAGGAGATTCAATATGTTTACACGCATTGTGGAATGCCACGTGAAACCGGGAAAAAGGCAAGAAGCGACCACGAAGATCAACAACGAAGTGCTGCCCATCCTGCAGAAGCAGCCAGGGTTCGTGGACATGATTGGCCTCACGCATGAAAGGGACCCCGAGAGGATCGTTGCGCTCAGCTTCTGGAATACCAAGGAAGATGCGGAGCGTTATCATCGCGAGCACTTCAGCCACATTAATGAGATTCTGAAGCCGCTGCTGACTTCCGTCCCCTCAGTGGAAACTTACAACGTGGAAAGCTCAACCACACACCGGATCGCTGCTGGTAAGGCAGCGTGATCCATCAGCCCCGGCGGTTCAGGCTGCCGGGGCAGTCCTGATTGCAGGTGGAGTACTAAAAGGCTGCGCGGCTAGCGCTTTATCTCGCGTTGCTTCCAGACTGCGGCCGCTCCGTCTTGGGTGGGTGATCCGCATTGCCAAACGGAATGTTGGGATTATTGAGTAACCGAGCCTGTTCCTCGTTGGATACGAGAGAAATCTGTTCAAGGGCTCTGTCCCTTCGACCACCAAATCCTCCTTCCCGCATCGTCACCTCCAACCAAAACCCGATTTGTGTCGTGCGTTGAGATGATCCTCTTTCACTGTGCAGAAGCTCCAGGTCCACGGAAGAAACTAGTACTCAAACAAGTAAATTCACTTACCGTTGCGCAGGAATCACAGACGTTGGTTTGTAAGGAGGGCCGCAATTGGCGCTTCGCCACTCTTGAAAAGTTCCGCAGTAACTCGACGCATAGGAAGGAAAATGCTCCGCACGCCATGCTACTTCCCGGAAGGAAACAGTAACTCGGCGGGTATGCCGCGATGAACTGCTCGCGCACTCGGCGGATTAACGGTTGCGACTACTCCTGTTGTTCGGTAATCCAGCGTTTCGGCCTGCAGCGTCTGGCTTCCTACAAAGCGCACATCTGCGGTGGCTTCCATTCTAGTTTGGACCCAGAGGCTGGACACTTGGGAAAAGTCAAGCTTCACATAGACGTCCTTCAGCAACCACGATGGGCTCTTCGCCAGATGACCCTCGATCCGTCGAATCGAAAAAGTGTGCTTATCGATCCACGCCCGGCCCACAACTAATTCCTTTTGTTTGCGTTTCGGTGTTAACCCGATCAGATAAAAACTTTTCCCCTCAAGCGTGCTCTCTCCAAGGTTGGTGAAGCTGTAGTTGTCGCCGGTCAGAAGAGCCGCGGATCGCGACTCTGGATTGCCTGTGGCCAATGCCGATTCGTGATCCAAAATTCTCCTGACTACCTGCTCGCCCCGACTGCTGCCGGTGTGCGCTTGAATCGCGTATGTCTCGCGATCCGGCGGCAAATACTGTATTTCGACCACCACGTTGGAGCTGGCCTGCGGACTCTTGTTCGCGAACAAACGATACTGGCGAACCAGTTGATAGGGGGTTTGAATCCGCGCATTCCTCTGCGTTTGTTCCAGACGTTGAATCAGCGAAGAGAATTCCAAGCTGGCTGAAGTATTTCCAGTCCCCTGGCCGTAGGCAATGCCGGTCAGACAGGCGGCAACCGTTCCAAAGAAGATCTTCGAGAGTAGCCGTCGCCAGTGCACGAGGTTTGATGAGCACGCCACGGGCCACCCCCTCTGCCTGACTGCGCAGCAAGATTGGGCATCGCAAGCCTCTCCGCGTGAAAATTCTGCGGGTTTAGCAGAAAATTCGGCGTACAGAGTGTACTGTACCGGCTTCCCTAGCTTAGCTTGGGAGAGCGGCAGACGAGCATTCCCGGGTGTGCAACAACCCTGCACGTAATCGGAAAACCGGTTCGTTTAGTTCCCCGCTCCCTGGGACTACCCGTATTCCCGCCTTGCGCCAGCCCTCATCTAAGCATCTACAATAGGACGCCTATGGCCCTGGAAGAATACAAGCGCAAGCGACGATTCGAAGAAACGCCTGAGCCGCCCCCAAAAGTCGAAAAGAAAAGTGGCAACCGTTTCGTGGTTCAGATGCACGACGCCACGCGCCTCCATTATGACTTTCGGTTGGAAATGGACGGAGTGCTGAAATCGTGGGCTGTTCCCAAAGGTCCCTCGCAGGACCCGGCGGACAAGCGCCTGGCCATGCAGGTCGAGGATCATCCCGTTTCCTATTTCGATTTCGAAGGCACTATCCCCGAAGGTAATTATGGTGCCGGCACAGTGATGGTATGGGACGTGGGCACCTGGCAGCCGTTGTCGCCGGTTCCGGTGAATGGCAAGTACGTTCCCGGCACAGCTGCGGAAGCGCGCCAGATGTTAGCTGATGGCGATTTGAAATTCCGGCTGAAGGGCAAGCGGCTGACGGGCGATTACGCGCTGATCCACATAAAGTCGCGGCGTGGCGGCAGCAAGGGAAACGAATGGCTGTTGATCAAGAAGCGCGATGACTCCGCTGAGCCGGGCTTCAAGGCGGAACAGTTCGATACCTCGATTCTGACGAATCGCACCATGGACGAGATTGGCGGCGATCGCAAGTCGGCGGAATGGGAGAGCAGTCGTCCGGCATCGGCCCGGACCAAACCGAAAGCAGCGTGGCTGGCGGATACATTGGCAAAAATCGAAAAGAAAAAGGAAACCAAGCTCTCCACCGCTGAGGACGTAGGTAAACAAAAAGTAAAAAAAAACCTAAAGCGCAGCCGCCTGCGAAAAGCCAGTTAGCTCCAACTTCCGAAGGGAACTCCTGTTCCGTCAAGAGTTCCTCCGCATCTTCTGTGATCTCCGTGGTTAGTGCCCTGCGATCAGCACGCCACGCACCCCTGCCCTCCAAAGTAAATCCCATGCTCGCCACGTCCATCGAGAAGCCGTTTGACTCCGAGGAGTGGCTGTATGAAATCAAGTGGGACGGATACCGCTCAGTAGCCTTCATACAACAAGGCAAGTTGCGCCTGGTATCGCGCAATCAGAATGACCAGACGGCGCAGTTTTCCGAACTGGGCGACATCCCGAACTATTTACACGCCCGGAATGCCGTAATAGATGGCGAGGTAGTGGCGATTGACGAGCAGGGTCGCCCGTCCTTCAGCCTGATGCAGCAGCGCACCGGCATCCGTCACGGACACTTCAAAGCACCCGGCAGGCACGATGTGCCTGTTCTTTATTACGCATTCGATCTGATTTACGTGGACGGCTACGACCTCCACAAAGTTAGTTTGGAAGATCGCAAGCGTTTGCTGCGGGACATTGTCCTTCCCGGTGACAACCTGCGCTATTCCGATCATCAGATCGGCCAAGGGGGAGCATTGTTTCAAGTCGCTGCCCAGCGTGGATTGGAAGGCATCGTGGCCAAGCGCCGCAACAGTTGTTATGAGGAACGGCGTACCCGCGAATGGCTGAAGATTAAGATCACGAAGGAAATCGAAGCTGTAATTGGCGGTTACACGGAGCCGGAAGGTAGCCGTGAATTTTTCGGATCTCTGGTGCTCGGCTTATTTAACAAACAAGGACAGCTCATTCACGTCGGGCAAGCGGGTACGGGGTTCGACCGCAAGATGCTGGCTTCTGTGCACAAACTGCTGGCCAGTCTGGAAACCAAGACTAATCCTTTTTACGGTCCCGTGGATGCGGGCCGTAAAGTGCATTGGATCAAGCCAGAATTAGTCGCCGCTGTTCGCTTCACCGAGTGGACCCATGAAACCAGCGAAGGCGGTCTCAAGCTGCGGGCCCCGGTATTCCTTGGAATTCGCGAGGATAAAACTCCGAAGGAGTGCACATTTGCCCAGCAGGGCGTCGGCAGCGCGTATAGTAGTGCCTCGTGAACTTCTCATCCGTCAGCAACTACTGCCGCGATATTTCATCGGCAAGTCAGAACAGCTATGAAACCGCATGACGTCGCCTTGCCATCCGCTCTTCTTGCCTGCGGCCGAAGATGGATTTTAATTGTCTTCACGCTGTTGTGCTTCTCCGCCTGCCGAAAGCAAGAAAGCTCCAAACCATCGGATTTGGTAATCCACAATGCCAAGGTGTACACCGTCGACCCGCGCCGCCCCTGGGCAGACGCGGTGGCTGTTCAAGGTGACCGCATTACATGGGTTGGGGATGAGAGAGGAGCCAAAGCACAGATCGGCCCCTCGACCCGCGTCATCGATGCGGGCGGAAAGATGTTGCTCCCCGGATTTATAGACAGCCATTTTCACGTGCTGCTCGGTGGTAATCCCCATGTTTTGCGCATTCAAAACGCAGACTCTCTCCAGCAAATTCAGCAGCAGGTTCGGGACTTCGCGGCCCAACGCCCGCAACTGAAGTGGATCGAAGTCGAAGGCTGGAATTACTCTGCTTTTCCCAACGGAACCCTTCCCACCGCCGCCGACCTGGAAGGATTAACCGGGGGGCGGCCCGCCTTCCTGGTGGCCTATGACTATCACACCATCTGGATGAACCGCGAAGCCATGCGGGATTTCGGCATTAACCGGAAAACTACGAAAGTGATCTTTGCGGAAAAGGTGGAGAAAGATGCTAATGGCGAGCCGACAGGCATAGTCACTGGTTTTGGCAGTACGGGCCTGTCGGAAGATGCGGAGGCCGAATTACGGAAGCACCTGCCGTCGCATGGGCCAGGACAGGTAGAGCGCGGCATCCAGTGGAACATGAGTGAGGCGGTGAAAGCCGGAATCACAACCATCGTTGATCCGCAATCCTATCTCGAGGACTTGGATATCTACGGTCGTTTGAGAAAACAGGGGAAGCTGCCGGCGAGGCTGCAGGTGGCCTTATTCCATCGAAGAGGCACCACACCAGCGGCCCTGCAGAAATTCGACGAGGCACGAAAGAGGTACAACGACGACTGGCTGCGGGTTGCTGCAGTCAAACTCTATATTGACGATGTCATCGAACCGCACACCGCTGCCTTGCTCGCGCCCTACGCCGATCGGCCAAACACTCGCGGGGAATTGGATTACCCCCCGGATGAGTTCAAGCAAGTAGTCGAGCGGCTGGACAAAATGCAGTTCCAGGTGTTCATACATTCTATCGGCGACCGCGGCATTCGCACCGCGCTGGACGCAATCGAATACGCCGAAAAGCAGAATGGGCCGCGGGACCGGCGCCACGAACTGATCCACATCGAATGCCTCAGCGCAGCGGACATCCCGCGATTCAAACAACTGGGCGTGATCGCTTGCATGCAGCCGCGGCACTGCGCGCCCGATATCACCGGTCAGTGGGCCAAGGCAGTTGGGCCGCAGAGATGGAAGTATGCGTGGGCATTCCGCAGCTTGCGTGATTCAGGGGCGACGCTGGCGTTCGCTTCCGATTGGAACGTGGCGGAAATGGAGCCGTTGATTGGAATTTACACGGCTCTCACCCGCAAGGGACTCGATGGCAGGCCCCAGAACGGATGGATCCCCGAGCAGACGATTGATTTGGAGACCGCGATCCGCGGCTACACCATAAACGGGGCCTATGCGAACTTCATGGAAAATAATCGGGGCTCCATTACTCCGGGAAAGTACGCTGACATGGTGCTCATTTCGGAAAATTTGTTCACAATTCCGGCGGACAAAATCAAAGATGTGAAGGTGGAGTGGACCATCATTGCCGGCAGAGAAGCCTGGCCTGACCGGCAGGGCCTCAGCGGTCACTAAGTGATATCGGCGATTTTCTTCGAACTGTCGAAAACTGGAGACTAGCGCGGTAAGGGTGTCTACTTGATATCTTTCATCGGCATGAGCGAACCGTAGTCTTTCCCATCCGACTGCACCGCGCGGGCCACCGCCGCTGCGAATGCGTTGCGAAATTCGGGATACTTGGCCACAATGGCTCGCATGACCGCCATGTTGTCCTGAAAAGTTTGGGCGGTATTGGACACATCCGGGTACTGATATTTGACTACCAGATCGAGTTCGTTTCCGACCACGACCGGGAAAATCTGAGTCAGCTTGTACGTTTTCCCATTGCTGGCCATGAGGTCAGTCGTGTTTCCATCCGCGGGAATATCTTTGGGCTGGTTATTGTGGATGGTGTCATAGAGATGGTCCGTCTCTAAGGTGCTCATGAAAGGGACGGGCGCGATCAGGTCGCGAGCTTCCAGATAGTACAACCAGGCATTGTGGACCTCGCCCTTCGACTTATATTGATCCGCCTGCTGTATGTACCATTTGGCGTCATGCCCGGCCACTTGCGCTGACTTGGCATAAAAGCCGCCCAGCTTCCAGTCATTACCAATCTGCTGCAACACGAAAGAAAGTGTGTGCGGGCCTTTAGAGCCGCCGGTGACATCCAGTATGTCGATAGCGTAGGTTCCGGGAGGAAGATTCGGAATCACGAACACGGCGCTGTTGGCGGTCTGTCCCTGGGGGCCGAAGACGCCGCACAGGAACTCCGCCCGCCCCGCGGCCTCATTCCCCTCCAGCTTGAGCATGAAAGGCGGACGCACACTAGCGGTCGCCCCGGAAAACGCATCTCTATTTTCGATCACCGCCGTTTCAATTCCGTTGAAATTGGCGGCCAGACTGGGAATCGCGCTCTGCTTGAGGTTAAATACGTCGCCTTTCGAGGCCATGTCGAACAGGCGCTTTCCGGTATTTTCCAGGGCCGAACGGGTAGCCGCATCCATGTCGGAGGCAGTCGAACAGGTCTGGGCCTCGAGCGAACCTCCCAGGAGGATGAAAACGGCAACTGCAACCGCAACCATCGACTGCAGCACAGGAATTTTGCGCAAGAACGACTCTGTTTTCACGTTCATAAGTAGCAGGGACACTTGGCTCTACCAATTGTACGATGCCGGGGCAAGGCAGAGACGTCCATAAGGTGAGTTCCTGATTTCGGCATCGAAACGCCCGGTGGCATAAGTGAACGATGCTACAATTTCTCTAGGAAGTGGCGGCAAATGTTCGTTTTCACAATTCCAGTAGGGCGCCGAATTCTGTGGCACTTAGCTCTGGTTACTGTGCTCGCCTCGGCCAGCAGTCTGGCTATCTGGGCGCAAACTACTCCAAAAACCAAAAAGCATCATGCCAAAGCGGCGGAGAAGCCTACCCCCGAGCAAGTCGCGACCCCAGCGCCTCCTCCTCCGCCTCCGCCCACTCCGGAACAGATGCCGGCGCGCCCACCAACCGTTAGCTATCAGAATGGCCAATTGAGTATTGTGGCCCCGAATTCCACGTTAAGCGACATCCTCCAGGCGGTGAAAACCAAGACGGGTGCTTCGATTGACATTCCCGCCAGCGCCAATGAACGCGTAGTCAGCCGCTTCGGGCCAGGTCCGGCGCGGGATGTGCTAGCTGCCCTGCTCAATGGATCTCACTTCAATTACGTGATGATCGGATCGGACGCGAACCCCACTTCCGTCGCGCAGGTCATTCTGACGCCCCGCACCGGCGGCGAAACCGTTTCCCCGAACCAACAGGCCGGACAGATGCCGAACCCAGGCATGCCGCAATATCCCGGCCAGGTGATGCCTCCCCAGGCATACCCGGGTGGTCAGGCAGTTTTCCAGCAACCCCCAACCCCTGCTCCCGCCGAAGAGCCTCCCGCAGCGGATAGTGAGGAAGACGATAACGCGGCCGCACAGCCGGAAAATCCCAGTGGCACCGATGAGGGAGCTCCCGAGCAGGTTAACCAGGCTGGGGACGGCCAGGAGAACAGCGCACCCCAGGTAAAGACCCCGGAGCAGCTCTTGCAGGAACTCCAACGGCAGCAACAGATCCAGCAGCAGCAACAACAGCAGCAGGGTCAGCCCGTGCAGCCGCCTCAACCGCCCCAATAGCCGCGTCAGACAACGGAAACTCTTGGCACTTCGCCCCGTTTGCCGGGCGTGATGCTACTAGTCACCCATAAATGGTTACTGCGGTAATGGCCAAGAAGTGCCCCGATCCCCCAAAAAACCAGCTGCCTGCGAGAAAATATCTCGAGCGTCCTGAGGAGGCGTGACCTCAGAGCGCCGGTAAGCAACACGCCAACACACGGGGGGAATATGAGAGAGTATCTTCGCAACTTGTGGTCGGAAGAAGCCGGTCAGGATATAGCCGAATACGCGGTCATGGTGGCCGTCATTCTGGTCATTGTCGTAGGAACGGTACGGCTGATCGGCAGCAACTCGAACACTGTGTTTTCCAGCGTCGCCAGTTCCATCCAGTAAGGGCCGCGAGTTCCTCCCCTCATTTCGTAGATCTTTACGGAAAATCGCGCCCCTTTGCGCTCAGAATTCGGAGCGCGCCGCCGGTTTTCGGTCCCATAAGTTCCTGCGCCTCTTGCTACCACCCAGTGTCTGGTCCCATACTTTACCGGGAAGCCTTAAGCGAGTAGCGGGGACATCCCTTCCAAATCGGCATTGCATCTCACCTGAGCCTCGTGGAAGCTCCCAGGCCTGATTCGTGACTAGAGGTGATATGACACAACGCGCGCTTGCTGCTCGGGTACTCGCCTTTCTATTGGCAATTCTGATGGTTGCCCCACCGTCGCTGTGGGCAGTGAAATCTGGGCCGGAGTTGCCTAATCCTGGAGAGGTGGGTATGAGCCGCCAACAGCAGGAGCAGCTTGGCCTGCAGGCGGCCGCCGAGGTGTACAAGCAAATGCCGGTTCTGCCGGATAACAGCCCTGTGACGCAATATGTCCAGGCGCTCGGCAAGAAGTTGGAGACGGTGATTCCCCGGCAGTACACCTGGCCTTACCAGTTTCATGTTATCGAGCAGAAGGAAATCAATGCCTTCGCCCTTCCGGGCGGGCCGATCTTCGTCAATGTGGGCACCATCACCTCGGCGGAGAACGAATCCGAGTTGGCCGGTGTGATGGCGCACGAGATGTCGCACGTCTACATGCAGCACTCGGCCAAACAGGCTCACAAGAACACTCTGCCCAGCATCCTCTCGGGTCTGGGGCAGATCGTGGGATCGTTGGGCGGGGTGGGCGGCGCCCTGGCTGGCGCCGGTATGCAGGCGGTTGGCGGTTTATGGAGCATGAAGTATTCGCGTGCCGATGAGGCGCAAGCTGACGCCGTGGGCGCCATCATCATGTACAAAGCTGGTTATCCGCCCAAAGCCATGGCCGATTTTTTCGAGAAACTAGAGAAGCAGGGGGGCGGCGCGGGGCCGCAGTTCTTGAGCGATCACCCCAATCCGGGTAATCGCGTGGAAGCTGTCGAGAAAGAAATCCAGGATTGGCCACCCAAGAGCTACAAGGTTAACGACGCTAATTTTTTCCAGGCCAAGCAGCAAGCTACGCACGTCCGAGCCTACACCGCGCAGGAAATTGGAAACGGCGCCAAGGACGGAACCTGGGCCCGGCAGAATGCCCAGACCGGAGCCCATATGTCAGGCGCTCCGCCAGCGGCGATGCCGGCAACGCTGGCCAACGTCAGTTTCCAGCAGGTGCGTCCAAGCGACAATTTTAAGCAGCTGCAGCAGAACGGCTTCAGCATTGCTTATCCTGACAACTGGACCACAGGCTCGGGAGAGGGAGGCATCACCATCGCCCCAGCCGCGGGCGCGTCTCAAGGCGCCATTGCCTATGGAACCGTCATCGCTACGGCTCAGGACCAGAGAGCGAGCAACCTCGATCAGGCCACGCGCGATTTGGTGCAGAACCTGCAACAATCGAACCAGATCCAGCCCTCCGGCGACGTGAGCAGCATTTCTGTGAATGGAATGCAGGGCCGGTCGGTGGAGCTAAGGGGAGAATCGCCCGTACAAGTGAACGGCAAGCCTGCTCCCGAACGCGACTGGCTCGTCACACTACCCGCCCCTCAAGGCGGAATTCTGTACCTGATCTTCGTCGCGCCTGAATCGGACTTCAGCCGCTTGCGCCCAACGTTCGAGAAGATGCTGAACAGTGTGCGCTTAGGATAGAACAGAACGCTGAGCGGGCATGAAGCTGGCCTCAGAACAAGCTTGTGATCAGTCAAATGCCAGCGCGTCGCCAGATCGAAGCAAGAGATCTGGCGCTTGGGATCTCAAGCTCGCACCGACCCATTGGTTCCTATGTCGGCCAAGCACGTCGGCCGCCGCCTTCGTGTAATATCGATGTCTGGAAATGGCCGCGTTTATTGAAGCCGATGACCTCCGCAAGAGTTACCGGGTAGGCAAAATCGAGGTGCCCGCCCTGCGCGGCGTCTCTTTCCAAGTGGAACGGGGAGAGTTCGTTACCATCGTTGGCCCTTCCGGCAGCGGAAAATCAACTCTGTTTTACCTTCTGGGTGGACTCAGCCGCCCGGACACTGGCCGGATCGTTGTTGACGGCGAGGATTTTGCAAAGCTTTCCGATTCGCAGCGCACCGCAATGCGAAAGCGCAAGATCGGGTTCGTCTTTCAGAAATTCAACCTGCTCCCCACCCTCGACGCCCGCTCCAATATCATCATCGCTGAAGATATAGCCGGGAGAAACGGGTCTGCGAACGCCGAATATTTTCACCGGATCACCTCCCTGCTCGGTCTCGGCAATCGGCTGAAGCATCGCCCCTCCGAACTTTCCGGAGGTGAACAGCAGCGCGTCGCCCTCGCGCGCGCCCTCATCAATCGTCCTGCTCTGGTCTTGGCCGACGAGCCCACCGGCAATCTCGATTCGCAGAATTCGGAAATTGTCCTTAAAATGTTGCGCCAGTCGAACCGCGAATTGGGCCAGACTGTGATGATGATTACGCACAACCCGGAAGCGGCCCAGTACGGCGATCGCATCATTCATATGCGTGACGGTCAGATCGTCCCGCCCGAGCTGGATGTGCAATGGACCGGGGCTAAATCGTGACCGTATTCCACTGAGAACGAACCCATCACAATGACCACGAGCGACGATCTTCGCAAACCCATCCTGCCCGGCACCGCGGCCTCAGATTACGAGCGCTATCTGCGTACCGACGAGTTGCTCGCCCTGCAGAAGCAGGCTTCCGAGCTCCTGCACAAAGATGAGCTCACCTTCCAGGTGGTCCATCAGAGCTCCGAGTTGCTGTTGAAAGGCGCCGCCTTCGAATTAGACCGCGCCCTCGCTCACATCGCCGAAGCCGATTTCTCCAATGCCGCCCGCCTGATTCGCCGCGCCAATATGGAGATCGACTACCCCATCGCTCTCCTGCATATTCTCGAAACCATCACGCCTTACGACTACCATCTCATCCGCGCCGGACTCGGGCACGGCAGCGGACTCGATTCGCCCGGCTTTCTGGCGCTGCTGCACATCGGCCCGCGCCTCGGTCAGGCCTTTCATGAACAGCTGCAGCACTCCAACCTGAGCGTCGATGATCTTTATCGCCGCCATGAAGAATTCTTCGCATTGCACGACCTTGCCGAGCGTCTCCTCGACTTCGATGAGCGCGTGCATATCTTCCGCTTTCATCATCTGAAGCTGGCCCAGCGCATCATCGGCGGCGGAGTGGTCGGCACTATGGGAACGCCAGTCGAGGTGCTGCATCAGCGCATGGAGCACCTCTTCTATAAAGAACTCTGGGATGTGCGCAACCAGATCACCGCCAAAGCCACTGAATCCATGCGGAAAAGCGGCACCCGCACCTTGTACTGATCCCCTCTGTACCCGACACATTTCCCTGCAACCACCCGCCCGGCTTCCGAATCTGCTCCTGAATAGCGTATCGTGTTATCCATTGGGGGACGGGGGAGTGCTGCTTCGAACACATATCGAAGTGAGCAATCGTGTGCTTCAACGTTGCATAGGCACCCTGCTCGGAATCCTGGCTTTACTTCTCTTCACTGCTCTGTCGGCTCCCTCCCTGGCACAGGATACTGACGAACTCTTCCCCGATTCGGCCAACGCTCCTCGCCCCATCAAAATGGGGTCGATCACCGTTAGCGGTGAGGTGTGGGGCCGGGGCGAAGACTGGAACTGGTTTCTCGGAAACGCGCGCACTCATTATGCCTTCGGGCAATCGCTCCTGAAATTGAGTATCGCGCAGCAGCGCAGCAAGTACGGCTGGGAAGTCTCGGTCGTGCAACCCTCTCTGTACGCCCTGCCCAACCATGCCTTCGACCCTGCCAGTGGCGCTCCGCTCGGGCTCGGCGCGGTTTACTTTGCCGCCAATGGCAATAACCGAAATGCTGCCGGTGCCTTTGTGCAGGAAGCCTTCGTCTCCATTCGCGGTATTGACCGCAACCACAGCACGCTACGGCTAGGCCGCTTCTTATTTAGTGATGGCCTGGAGAGGACTCCCAAGTCCGACGATCTAGCCTGGTTGCAACGCGAACGTATTTCCCAGCGTCTTGTCGGCGACTCGGGCTGGACCGGCATCACCCGCAGTTTCGATGGAGCCCACTTTTCCAGCGATATTGGGCCCGCCGCCAATGTGACTCTGCTGGCGGCGCGGGTTACCAAGGGCGTGTTCCAAACCGACGGTATCGGGGAGTTGGACGTCGAGACGTTCTACGGAGCCTATTCGCGCGAGTTCACCACGACGCACACCGATTCAGAACTGCGCGTCTTCGGCCTCGGCTATCGCGACACCCGCAACGTGCTGAAAGTGGATAACCGTCCCTTGGCCGCGCGTATGGCCGACACCGCCGACATCAACATTGGAACTTTCGGGCTGAACTACGCACTGGTCGCTCCTATTCGCTACGTCGGAAAGTGGGACTTGCTGGTCTGGGGCGCCCAGCAAATCGGCCACTGGGGCGTGCTTACTCATCGCGCCAACTCCGGCTTGTTCGAATTGGGCTGGCACCCTCCTATCCCGAAGTTTCATCCCTGGCTTCGTGCCGGCGCTTTCTTCGCCAGCGGCGACGGCAATCCCAACGACAACAAACATACATCTTTTTTCCAGCCGCTCCCGACCGAGCAGCTTTATGCTCGCTTGCCTTTCTACACTCTGCAGAACGTCGAGGATTACACCGGCCAAGTCATCGTCCAACCCACTCGCAGGCTCGAACTGCGCAGCGAGATCCACAAAGTCAAATTGCATCAGGTTAACGACGAGTGGTACTTGGGAAGCGGCGCCTTTCAGAACACCGGCTTCGGATACTACGCCCTGCCCGACAGCAGCCATCGCGGGCTCGGAAACTATGTGGATTTCAGCGCTAAGTATCAGCTGACCAGCCAGTTTGCCCTGAGCTATTACATCGGCGTCATGTCCGGTAAGGCTGTCGAAACCAGCAGCAGCAGAGGCAAAAAAGGCGGCTTCACTTTCCTGGAAGTCGCATATCGATTCTGAGCCTGGGCATAAGTGCGCCGCACTAAGTCTTTCTCCTAAACCTTACCTGGTACGGATTCTTTCATATGTCCGTAGCAAGTTAAAATGTCCGGTTTTGTAGCAAGTGAAATGTCCGCCTTCAAAGTTGTGCCCGCGCCGATGGGGTGGGTTGATTTTGGGGATGAGGTTGCAGGGGAAGGAGGCCGTTCCCCTTCCCCGGCCCATCGCCCGCTCCATCGCGGCCTTCGTATAAGCTTCCATGCTCGACCGGTCTCCTACCCTCGCCGCCTGCAAAGCGGACATTTCATGCGCTATCTCAACCGGACATATCATGTGCTAACGACACGCAGAGATTTTTCTGTTGACAAAGCTGTGGCACTGCAGCAAAATGCGCCCGATATTTTCTTCCCCGCCTTTTTGCGAAACTGTGATCTAGACCCTCCAAATAATCTGCAGTCTTAAATACGCCCTTGGAGGGCATGATGGTCGCGGCTTTTCTTCAGTACCGCACATTTGTGTCCTGCGCAAGCCTTCCGCATTGGGCACTAAAGCATTCCCTGTCTCGTCAAGTTCACGCCTCTGCCTCTGTTGGAGTTCTCCAATGAAGCTCTATCTTGCGTTTCTGATCTTCGCGATTGTCCTGACACTCAGACCTGCTTCTGCACAAACGTGCTACACACCCGTTACATCCTGGCAGGTCAACTACAGCTTAAGTGGTAATGGCACAGGTGCGTGCGCAGATGGACAAAGTGGGGCCACATGCTCAACGAGCGAAGCGGCAACTGGCGCGGACGCTTACACGATGGCGGCCGTCTCGTGCAGCAGCTTACAGTGGGGCCCAACCAACAGCGGCGCCGTAACGTCCGGTTCCGTGAACAACAAGGAGCAATATCAGTGTCAAACTAGCCCGCCTATACAGCAGGTAAATACAGACGTGGGAAGCGGTGGTGCTGCAGGTCCGGCGTTCGGTCAAACTTTCCTCACCATTAACTTGTCAAATGGAACTTACTCGTTCGAGCCATTCCCTTACGGGAATGCCACAGAAACTATGCAGGGCTGTACTAACACGACTTCAAATGCCCCTTATCCTTTATACCCAAGTACGAACTGGCCCCAAACCTTTACTCTGCCCACCTCTCTTCAGCCGTTAGTCGTCAGCAACTTTGGGTTCCAGGCAGAGGGGGGGCTCAACCTGAGCGTGCCCTGGACATTCTCTTTCGACCTTACGCCTAATTATCAGAGCGATGATGACTGCAAGGGGAAAGGCGGGCCCGGTTTTCCCGCGGGCTCAAGTGTGGGTTGCCTGAATCAGAGCTTGGGCGAAGACGTGCCTATTGTAGGGACAGGATTCAGTCTCCATTACCAATCGGACCGTACACCCGGAGCCGGTGGAAATGCCATCGCCATTGCCGCAGCCTCCATGATAGCCGGTTGGACACTCGATGTGTTCCATGCCTACGACCCCGGCTCCAACACACTGTTTCTGGGCGACGGTAGCCAACGCAACGGACAGCAACTGGGCACTCCGGTCAGCTATAACGGCAACCTACTACTAACCTCTGACGATGGGAGCAGAGTGTACGTCGTCACAACCGGGGGAAAGCCTCTGGCGAGACTAAGGCCGATGACGGGAGCCATGGAATACCAGTTTGGCTATGATGCTGCCGGACAGCTGATCACGATAACGGATGCCAGCGGGAATGTGACTACCATCCAGCGCGACGCCTTCGAGCGTCCGACAGCCATTGTTGCTCCCTTCGGGCAGACTACGACCTTAACCGTAGATAGCAACGGCTTCTTAAGCCGGATAACTGATCCGCTTGGCCTTTCCCAGAGTTTCACTAATACAAGCACAGGATTGCTGGCTTCCCGTACGGATGCGAATGGAAACATTTTCAATTACACCTACGACAGCAACGGCAGACTGATCAAAGACGCGGATCCGCTCGGGGGCTTTGTCGCTGCCAGTCGCACGAAGGCCGGATCGGGGTTCGGGTATACGGTAAGTCAAACAACCGCGATGGGTAAGACCAGCAGCTTTCAAAATACATTGACGCTGCCCTGGGCACAAGATGGAACATCGCCATCTTCCGAGCAGCATACGAACATCTGGCCTAATGGGCTGCAGGCGAGTTCAAGCAGTAGCTTTCAAACTGGGCAGTTGGCCAACAGCACCACGCTGCCAAACGGAACAAGCAAGAGCGATACGCTGGGTCCCGACCCGCGATGGGGCCTTCAGGCACCTGTGCCGCTAAGCGGAACCGTTACCAAGGGCAGTTTGAAAATGACGACTACTGGCACACGTACCGTGACATTGGCGACTGCTGGCAATCCCTTCAGCCTGACCAGCGAAACGAACACCTTCAATATTAATGGCCGGACGTATTCTGCGGCTTTCACGGCGTCCAGCATGACAAAGGTGGATACAACACCCGCAAACCGAAAAACGACAACTGTTCTGGATTCCATGGAGAGAATCAGCAGCGTTCAGCTCGGGACTCTAAGCGCTGTAAGCTTCACCTATGACAGCCAGGGCCGCCCGACCGCTCTGACCCAAGGAACGCACAAAACTACGTTGACTTATACCAACGGCGGTTTTCTTTCTGCAATCACTGACCCGTTGGGGCTGCAAACGAGCTTTTCGTATGATCTCGACGGACGTTTATCGAGCACGACACTTGCTGACGGTCGTATCATCAGTTATTCGTACGACGCCAATGGCAATCTTACCTCGGTGGCTCCGCCGGGAAAATCAGCACACCTGTTCGCTTATACCGCCGTGGATCTTGCGTCGTCTTATACGCCACCAGCCGTATCCGGAACGGGTGCAACGAGCTACAGCTACGATCTGGACCGTGAGATAACGACAATCACGCGGCCGGATGGCCAAACCATCAAGTATGGATATGACAGTGCCGGGCGGCTGAGTTCGGCGACCACTCCGACCGCAATGATCGACTACAGCTACGATGCAACTACGGGAAACCTGAACAGTGCATCGATTTCCGGCGGGGAAGGGCTAACGTACGGCTACAGTGGCCCTCTGCTCACCTCTTCCACCTGGGCCGGGATCGTAGCCGGCAAGGTTTCCCGGACCTTCAACAACAATTTCTGGGTAACCTCGGAGAGCATCAATGGTGGGAATACCGTTAACTATAGCTATGACAAGGATGGCCTCATTTCCAAAGCTGGAGCGCTGAGCGTAAAACACAACTCAAACGGCCTACTCACCGGCGCAGCGTTGGGGAGCACCTTGACAGGGAGCGCTCTCGACACTCGGGGCTACGACACGTTTGGCGAACTGACCAGCTATGCAGCGAAATACCAAGTGGGCACAACGACAACGACGCTGTACAGTGCTAAGTACACCCGGGACGCCGATGGCCGCGTTAGTGCCAAAACCGAGATTATTGGCGGCGTGCAGGCGACTTATGCTTACACGTATGATAAAACTGGGCGGCTGATCGGTGTTAAGAAGAACGGTGTTGCCGCTTCCGCTTACACGTACGACAGCAACTCGAATCGCCTGAGCCTTACGACCGCATCCGGAACGGTGAACGGTACCTACGATGCACAGGACCGGCTGCTTACCTACGGTAATGCTTCTTCGAGCACTTCCTATACCTACACAGCCAACGGTGAACTTGCGAGCCAGACCATAGGCTCCCAAACCACTACCTATATTTTTGACGTGCTGGGCAACTTGACTGCGGTAACCTTGCCCAACGGCACGAAAATCACTTATCTGATTGATGCGCAGAATCACCGTGTCGGCGTATCGATCAACGCAGTGCAGCAACTTGGATATCTGTATGACGATCGAGATCGGATTGTGGCGCAATTAAATGGCGCTGGACAAATTGTCAGCCGGTTCGTGTACGGCACTGATACGATGACACCGGACTATATGATCCAGAGCGGAGTGAACTATCGGATTTTTCCTGACCACCTGGGCAGCCCACGACTCGTAGTGAATGTGGCCACGGGCGCGATTACAGAGCGAATAGATTATGACGAATTTGGCAACGTCGTTAATGACAGCAATCCCGGGTTTCAACCCTTCGGATTCGCCGGGGGTCTGTACGACCAGAATACGAAGCTGCTGCGTTTCGGTGCGCGTGATTACAACCCCGCCGTTGGGCGGTGGACGATCAAGGACCCGATTTTATTCGCGGGGGGAGATACGGACCTGTACGGGTATGTTCTCGGCGATCCGGTGAATCATATCGATCCTACCGGCTTTGGCGGATTTGATGAGATTGCTGCAATAGCCGAACAGTATTATCAACAGATGCTGCAGGAGCTGGGATTTACTGATGAGGAGATTCGCTGTATCAAAGTCATATACGACGGCATCCGCGGGAGGGCCATTAATGGAAAATGGATCCAGGCGACGGGGCGGACGACACTTAACGGTCCCGCGTTGATATTTGTGGCCATTGACAAGCTTATAAAAGCTATCAAGCTGGACTCCTGCTCGGGGGACCCGAACTGCCACACGTGAGCCGAAAACGGCAGGCCGCCAGCCCAACCCTCGGCGCCAAGACGTTGGTCTTTCCCAGATTGATGCCAAGAGATCCGATGTGTATGGATGATCCCCGCAGATGAAATGGCACAGTTATGCTACTCGGGGGCGGACCGTCGCATTAATCTCCTTCACTACTGTCTGGGAAACCGCTCTCTCTGACGAGAACTCAAGAAATGTATTCCTTTCAGGAGGGCTGAGTCCGAAAGAACCGGGCCTTGCTGGCCAGCGGCTTACAGGGGCGGGAAAATACACCCTTTTTGGCGGAGGCTGCCGGCGAAGACGCGGTCCGGACTAAATAGTTTTCTTGATGAGATCGTATGTCTTTAGCCTTACCTGGTACACACATCCTTACCTGGTTGTTGACAATTTCGAAAAGTTAGAGTAACTTCCCCGCCTGACATATCCGCTTTTCGACAGCCGTCGAAAAGTCTGAGGGGTTGACTGCGGCAGATGGAGGTCCCATGTCTGCGCCCAACCTTCAACCCATCGACAATCCAGAATCAGAGCAAAGATCGTCTGAGCTTGCGCAGTCACCGCAAGAAGCTCAGCAACTCGGCGGTCCAAAAAATGACGGAAGTAGCGAGGTCGCGCGCGAGCGCTTCCAAGACAGGGTTCTGGAAAAGATCGACGACCTGCTGGCCGGACCGCGAGCGGTCAGGCTGATCTCAGGTGCATTGTTCTTGGTGGTAGCCGTCATTGTCTCCATTTCGCAGTTGAGTGACCTGATCGAGCGGCGCAACGCGGCTCAACACCTCACTGGCGACTACCAAACAGAAGCCGGCACCCACGCCATCGCGAAGGACAATGCCGCCGGAGCCCGCCAAGCCGCCAAGTACACGCCGCAAGAGGAACACTTGAATCGCCACTTGGTGCTCGGCGACGGAAAAGCGCTTATCGTTCCTCGCAATCCCAATTCATCCGATCACGACGGCGACGCCTTGATCGTCAATTACTACACTTCCGACGGCTGCATTCTGGTCCATCGCCACCAAGGCACGATCGAGACCAATGACTGGAGTCCTGATAAGACTAAGAACACCCAGGTTTCCAGCGCGCAGAGTTCCGGTCTGCGTTCTTTCGAGCCCGACCGCCTGCGCGCAACCCTGGATCGTGTGAAGATGCAGCCCTACCACGCACCTCGCCTGCTGCGAGTTCAGGGACGATGCTGGAACCCCCATCCCGGCCCGTTCTCCTGGTGGTGGGGTCCGCCCACCGGCTGCTGGGTCCCCATGTTCCGCCAGTTCGCCGACGGTTGCCTGCACCATCAGATGTTTAATAGCTGCGCGAACTACTGGGATGCCAGCATTTACTGGGATCGCTGCGTCCATTAATTCCACAAGGGTTACTGTAAGACGCGTCGTCGTTCGTCCTTGAGGAGTTACTCAAGTAGCGCCGGCGGATGTTCCCGGTCTTGCTGTTCTACGTCTCATCGTCGACTCCCTTGGCCGGCCAGTGCGGAGTAAGCCGACCGCGCCAGACGTGATTCGTCCGCTGAAACAAAAAGGCCAACAATGCTGGTGCATTGCTGGCCAGGTTTGTTCGGATTGTGTTATTTCTTCGCTTCTTCACCCTTCTTCTTGGCATGCATGGCTAGGGCTTTCACTCCCCAGAAGTCAGGATCGGCTTTGGTGAATTCTTCGCCCATATAGCTCATGCGGGGATTGAAGGCGAACAGGTTGCTTTCGCTGGACTCAACCGTGCTGGCCCACAACTCGCGGAACTGCTTCATGTTCTCTTCGCCCATGGCAGTTTCAAAGTCTTTGCCCTCGGCGAAGGCGTGGTCTAATTCCGCACCCGACTTTCTTGGTGTGAAGATGGCGAACGTACCGTCCGCTGCGCCATAAGCAATTTCATACGTCGCCCATTGCACATCCGGGGTCTTGTCCCAGGCGACCATGGCCATCTTGGCCAGGCGCTCGAAATCCTTGTCGTGGCCAGGGCGGACCTGGAAACGGGTTATTTCGAAGTAGCGCATGTGCGGGAGGTCGGCGCCGGGACGAAGGCTCAAATCCTCGCGCAACATGAAGGTGGCGCCGTCCATGTCGGCAAGCAGGTCGGCGTCGGTCAGTCCGGCGCGTTGCAGCGCGGTGTTGAGTGCCGCATTTTTCTGGACGGCCAGGGCGTCTTTCTCCCAGGCGTCGAACGAGTCGTACCCGGTGAAGAACAAGGAACGCGGTTTACCTGATAGCGAGTCGACAGCCAGATAATGCGTTGGCCAGTTTTGGCTGGCGAACGCCTGGATGAACGCGGCTTCCGTCTTCTCGTGCATGGTGCCGGTGCGCCCTGGTTTCACGAACTCCCGGGACATCACCAGGATTTTCGGTGGCTGATTGGTTTTGTGGGCTTCTTGGGCAATTGCTGCACTTGTGACGGCCACGAGGAAACAGGCCGTAAACGCTCTCATTTTCATAGGCGCGACCTCCTTTCGGTCGCTGAGGAGCCCGAACACGAAATGAGGAATAGATTTTTGGGAGAGGAGCGAACAATAGCAGCCGGAGGTGAGCGCGTCAACCTACATCGCCCAGAGTGACCGACGGCGATGCTTTACCAGATTCTCATGGCGCGGGCAGATGTCCGCGCCACAGTATTACTGCCCCGCCGGCTCGGAAACGTGCTCATGCACGATCAGCCACTTGCCGTCAGTCTTCTCAAAAACGGCAGTCCAGCGCATGGTGGACATGTCGTGCTTGCCCGACTTCTCCACCATGTCGGAAGCAATCGTCGCGGTGATCCAAACGTCTTTTCCGGCCGGATGTATCTGCGCGTCGTCATTGACCTTGAACGTGGCCGATTGGAATCCGGCCAGCACGTTCTTCACCCCCGCGTAGTATTCGTCCCAGCTGTTGTACTTGACCGGCGCGATGTCGAAGAACACATGCGGCCCCTTGACGTAGAACTGAGCAGTGTTGTCAGGATTCAAGGTTGCCCAGCCGTCCCAGATCTTCTGCAGATAAGCCTTATCGACGGCGCCGCCCGCGGAAGACTTCTTGTGCGTGGCTTTTTCCTGGGTAAAGGCCGTCGCTGTGAACGCCAACAAACACACAATGGCTGCAAAAACGCGAATGTAACGCATCCAAGCCTCCCAAAGACAATCCACTCATTACTAGCCGCTATTCACTGAGTTCATCAACTGCACTGCCCCGTGCCGTGACACTTCCGTCTTGCCGACGAGCAATTGCCGGGTTCAGCCAATTTTCCGTCCGGGCCGATACACGTCTGTGTATGCAGGCACCAGAACAATCCTTCATTCGAGCGCGGGACGCTCGGATCGTGGTCGGCAAGAATGAACTGGCCCTTCCAGCGCAGCGCCGGGCAGAGGTCCGGATGATCGGTGTTGAAGCGCTCGAATTCGCTTTTCATGCGGCACCTCCGGCTTTCAGAATTGCGCGTTTGAGGGAAACTTTGGCGAGTTGGACTTTGTAAGCATTCTGGCTTAGCGGAGTTGCGTTTTTCAGCGCCGCTTCCGCAGCTGCCTTCGCAGTCTCTTCATTCACTGCTTTGCCGACCAGCGCCTGCTCGGCTTCGGGCGATGGCCAGGGCACAGGAGCAACGTAGCCCATCACCACCCGCGCCGAACTTACCTTATCGCCATCCATCTTGAGGGCGACAGCGCTGACGGCCAGCGGCCAGTCGAATGCAGCTTTCTGGCGAATCTCGTAGTGCGCGGCTTTCACGCCTTGCGAGGACGGGAGCGTTACCGAAGTGACAATCTCGTTAGGACGCAGGTCATGCTCGCGCTCGTCATTACTCTTTGGGATCAGGTAAAACTTCTCGAGGGGCAACTCCCGTTTACCCTTCGGACCGACAATCTGAATTTTGGCGCCGTACGCGATGAGGATCGGGACGATGGTGGACGGGCTGACGAATTTCGCTCGACCGTCATTGCCGAGGATGGCATGGAAGCGATTTTCTCCGGCGACGACCAGGTCTTTTCCGCTCTCATCCTGCGGCAGCAGGCCAAAGCCGTTGCGGAAATACCAGCAGCGCGGTCGCTGGCAGAGGTTTCCGCCCAAGGTAGCTATGCTGCGGATCTGCGGACTCGCGGCCTCACCCACAGCCTCGGCGAGGGCGGGATAGTCCTGCATGAAGGCGCTCTGAAGCTTGGGTGATTCGGCCAGATCGCCGAGCGTGACGAGCGCCCCGATGGTGACCCCATTCGCTGCCGTGCTGCCTTGCGAACGGGCCATCAAACTGTTGTGCAAACCTTCAATGCTCTTGATATTGACCAGCCGCTTGGGACGAGCCACATCATCTTTCATCAAGGCCAGCAAGTCAGTGCCGCCGGCGAGGACTTCGGTCTGCCCCCACGATGTGCCTAGCAGGCTGAACGCCTGGGCTTGAGTTTTGGGACTGACGTATTCAAAAGGTCTCATCATGCACCTGCCTTCTGCGAGATCGCGTTGAGCACGCGGTCGGGAGTGAGCGGGAGGAAAGGAACGCGAACGCCGAGAGCATTGGCGACGGCATTGGAAATTGCCGCGCCCGGCGAGATCACGGGCGGCTCGCCAAGTCCGATCACGCCGCGCTCGTCATAGCCTTTGCCGGTCATCATGTGGACGACCAGTTCGGGGATGTCGTTTAATCCCGCAAGGCGGTAGAACTCCATATCGGGATTGAGCATGATCCCGGTCGTCGGGTCCATGATCTTCTCTTCGAAGAGAGCGTAGCTGATGCCCATAATCAATGCGCCAAGGCACTGGCTCTCAGCGGTCTTGACGTTGATCACCAGTCCGCAGTCCTGGACGGCCACCATCTTCTTCACTTGCACGATGCCGGTCTCAGGATCGACCTCCACTTCCGCCATCTGCACCCCAGCCACTCCGCTATTGGTGAGGTCGGGCGGCTTGTTGCGGTCGGGATTCTTGCCGCGGATGGTGATCGGCATGGCGCCGATCTTCGCGCAGGCTTGCTTCCAGGTCAGCGATTTGCTGGTGTCGCTCTTGACTCGAACAGAACCGTTGACGGATTCGAGATCGTCCGGCTGAGCGTTCAGCGGCGGAGCGACTTTGGCAAAAAGAGCATCGCGCGCGTCCACGGCAGCGCGACGGGTTGAGGAACTGACGCCGCCGATCGTGGTCGAACCACCGGAGCCGCCTGAAGGCGGGTAAAGCGTGTCGCCAATCTGCAAATTGATGGCGCTCATGGGAATGCCGAGTGCGTCGGCGGCCACAACCAGAATCGCAGTGCGCGTACCCGTGCCCAGATCCTGCGTGCCCATCTTCAGTTCGACGGAACCGTCGGGGTGAATGGTCAGATCGCAATCGCTGTTGTGGCCGCGTCCGCCCCACGTGTGCATGGAAAGGCCAACACCGCGAGCAGGGCCTGTGGGAATAGTTGCCGGTCGCGGATGCCACTTCTGCTTCCAGCCCATCAGTTCGGCAGCAATGCCGAACTCCTCAGCGTAGTTTTGAGCGCGCGCGCCGGTTATATTCAGGTTCTTTTGGAAGAGTTCGAGCGGATCCATGTTGAGCTTGGCGGCGAGATCCTCCATCGCACACATGGTGAGCACGGCAGCCTGAGGATGGTTCGGCGCGCGCCACGCACGCGCTGGACCGATGTTGTTGCGAATGGCGGTGTGTTCTTTACGCTGGTTAGGGACATTGAAAACGTATGGGATCGGCGGCATGCCGCCGCCACCGGGACCGCCAGTCCCCCAGGATTCGGACTGCCAGCCGGTTACCGTCCCGTCTTTTTTAGCGGCGATTTTGACGCGAGCGTATGCCGACGGACGCGCCCCTGCAACTTTCAGCTCCGAATCGCGCTCCAGCATCATGCGCACCGGTTTTCCACCGGCTTTCTTGGACAACTCGGCCGTGACGATGCCCCACCGGTCGGGAGAGAACTTGCTCCCGAAACCGCCACCGATATGGTCCTGATGAACGCGGATGTTGCTGGCGGAAATCTTCAGCGGCTCGGCCATCTGCGCGGGAATGCCGGACACGTTCTGCGTCGACATGTGAACGAAAAGCTTGTCAGGAGCGGTCCACTCCGATGTCGAGCCGTGAGTTTCAAGGCAACAGTGCGTAATGACGGGAATGCCGTAGAGTCCCTCGGAGGTGACTTCCGCCTCGGAGAAGGCTTTTTCAGGATCGCCCTGGGTGACAGCCGCGGCTTTCTGGTAGTTCGACTTGGGACGAGCAGCGGCGCCCTCATGCACTTGCGCGTTGCGCACGGCGTCAATGATCGAATCCGGAGCGCCTTCGTCTTTGGCCTCCTTCAGTATGTCCTCACTCGGCTTAAAGCTGATTCCATACTGCTGGATCTGCTTGATCATCTCGCGCTCGGGAACCTGGTTGTCGAACATGTCCCCAAGATCGTCAAGGCTGAGTGGCCCTTGCTCTTCGGCAGCGCCTTTGCGCGGCTCGGCATCGCTGACTAGAAATGGCAATTTCTCGTATTTCACGACGATGGCGCGGGCGGCATCTTCGGCGGTGCTCTCGTCGACAGCGGCGATTCCTACTACCTCATCCCCAGCCCAGTGGATCTGGGCCCCGGGTCCCTGCACGATGTGCACAGCTTTAACGCCCGGCATCTTCTCGGCGGCGCTGGTATCAACCGAGACCACCTTGCAGTGGGCATACGGAGAGCGCAGCATCTTGCCGTAGAGCATGCCGGGACGTTTAACGTCGTAGGTGTACTTGGCTCGCCCGGAAACCTTGTCAGGGGAATCGACGCGCGTGGTGCGCTTGCCGATCAGGGTGCGGTGATCCGCATCGGGCCATTTGTAGTCAGGCATGACCTAGGCTCCTTTCCTTGCAGATTGCGCGATCACTTCGCGGATGCCGGCATAAGTTCCGCAACGACAGAAATTGCCGCTGAGGCCTCGACGGATCTCTTCCGCCGTTGGATCTGGATGCTTGTCGAGGAATGATTTGCAGGCGACCACGAATCCCGGAGTGCAGAAACCGCACTGGGAGGCGTCGCGATCGACGAAGGCCTGCTGGATGGGATGAAGCTTGCCATTCTGCATCAGCGCCTCAACCGTCGTGATCTGCTTTCCCTGCGCTTCGATGGCCAGCACCGAGCAGGCATAAACGGGCTTGTTGTCCATGAGAACGGTGCAGGCGCCGCACTCGCCCTTATCGCAGACGCGCTTGGCGCCGGTAATATCAAGATCGTCGCGCAGGGCGTCGAGTAGCGTGACTCGCGGCTCCAGTTGCAGATTGTATTTCTTCCCGTTCACTGTGAGGGCTATGGGCGCCTTCCCCGGGCCGTAGACGGGGACCTCCTCGCCCGCGGCCAAGACGGTTTGCGGCCCGGCTACGAGAGGCACGGCGGCGCTGATCGTGGAAATCTTCAGGAAGTCGCGGCGGGAGACTCCTGCATGGTCTTCTATCTTCTTGGGATCGTCGTCGGGCATCTTCCCTCCGAGTTGGGGTACTCGCCGGCTACACCGGGCTATGCCTGGGGTCAGGCGGGATGGCTGCTCAATTACGATGACATGTGGCCTGACGGATCCGGAGGTCCGTCGAGCAGGAAAGTATACATCTCGGAAGGGATCGAGTAGAAAACAGGATTAACTGTGCCCTACAAGAATGCCAGGCCACGGATCTTCACGGAGCAGGCACGGAATCCGATCCGTGTGTCTCCGTGAGATCCATGGCCGTGCTAGCGGCCTCCTGAAGACCTGAGGGTTTTTACTTTTTCAAGCTACGAATGTACTTCGCAGTATCCTGGATCTGGTCGGGGGTGAGCTTGCCCTCGTAGCCCGGCATCGGCTTCTGCCCCTTACTGATGATGCCGGCCAGGTCCGCATCCGATTTAGACTGGACCTCGGCAGAGCCCAAATCTTTCAAATGCAGGCTCTTGCCCATGCCGGTGTCGCCGGCGCCGGTAGCGCCATGACAAGCAGCACATTTGGACTTGAAAACGTCAGCGCCATCGGCGGCAAAAACAGAAATGCTAAGAACTAAAGCAAAGGCTAAAAACAAACACGTAACCCGGACAAAGTTCTTCATCGGTTCCTCTCGTATTTAGGTAAGTGAGGGAAAAGACTACCCTCGTCTATAGGACACGCATTTAAGCAACCACGCGGCCTCTTCATTCATACTTCGTGAGAACAAGAAAATACAGAGGGTTAGCGGAAACACTCCTCCATGCACGGGGTTAAAAAACCCGTGCGGCGGGTGATATCCCGCAACTGCAGGTTTTCCACCCGCCCTTGCCAGGCGCAATTGTGGTAAACCCCTGAAAACATTGTTTTGATCCGACCGCCGTAAGATGCCTCGATGGCCGTTCATCTGCTTTCTGTAATTTGGGAAACCGGGGGCACGTGTGTTGGAACCGACCTTGATGGTCATCGGTATAAATTTTCGTACAGCCCCGGCGGCGGTGCGGGAACGTTTCTGGATCAGCGAATCCCGACAAAAGCAAACGCTGACCTATCTCGCAGAAGCAGAGGGAATCGAGGAAGCAGTCGTTCTCGTGAGCTGCGAGCGAACCGAATTCCTGATTTGGGCCAACGACGCCGCGCTCGCCGCGAATTCGGTTCTTCGTCTCCTCTCTTCCGAATACAGCCTCCAGTTGTGCCAATGGGAGCACTTTTACCGGTTGCTGAATGAAGACGCCCTGGCCCATCTCTTTCGCGTAGCGTCAGGTCTCGACTCGGTGATCAGCGGCGATGCGCGGGGCAGCGCCATCTCACTCAAAGAAGCGTGGCTGAGATCGCAAAAAGACTGCTGCAGCGCTAAGTGCCTGGACAGAGTTCTGCACAAGAGCTTGGAAGTTTCCGAGAGAATTCCCAACCAGCCAAGCGGTTTATCGGTTGCCTCGATTGCGGTTGACACTGCAAAGCAAAAATTTGGTTCACTCGAGCACCGTACCGTCGTTGTGATCGGGGCAGGAGCCTTGGGCGAACTGACTGCGTCTTGTGTCGCCAACCAGGGAGACTTATCTTTAAGAATCCTGAACCGCACCTTCGAAAGAGCGCTCCAGCTCTCCGAAAAAATTGGCGGGACTGCCGTTCCCTTCGAGGATCTTGTGCACCAGCTAACCAGCGCAGATGTGGTGATCAGCTGTGCGGCAGCAAACGAGCCCATACTGCGCGAGGATCTTATCTCGCACGTGGCTCGCGAGCGCAAGGGCCGGAATTTGTGCGTTATCGATCTTGGTATGCCGCGGAATGTGGATCCCACAACGCGCCAAATTCCCGACGTTTTCCTGTATACCCTTGACGATATCCAGAAAGCAGTCGCGCACCCGCCGCGCACCCGTGAACCTGCGCTACTGGCTGCGGAATATGTCGTTGACGCTGAGGCCCGTAATTTCTTTCACAACCTGGCAGGAGAGCACATTGTCCCCATGACTTTGGCCCTGCGCGAACGTCTGGACCAGCTCTGCCGGGTAGAACTGCAGTTGCTGCGCAAAGAGCGTGGTCCGTTCCCCAAAGATCAGGACCAAACCCTCACTGCATTCGCATCCCGCATTACGCACAGGCTGGCGGCATCCTTAGTACACGAGCTGAAAGAAGTTCCGGAGAAAGTAGAACAGGAACACATGACTGACGCCGTGCAGCGTCTCTTCCACCTTGAACCTGAGAAGGAACTCATCGAGAGCAAAAAAAATCCCGGTGAGACGTTGGTCGGCAATTCACCCCAGGGGCACCGCTCGTATTAGCCTGGAATCCGGCACTCATTCATAAGACTGACAACCGCCACCAGAGAGGCCCGCATTCGGGCCTCTCTGCTTTTGCCTAGATGCGAGAGGGCAGGCGATCTCGAAAAACCACCTAGAGAGCGCGCCAGGCGGATTCCTTCGCATCCAAGCCGTTTGGAATTATTCGTGACTAGCCGAACCAAACTACCGTGCTCCGAAGAAGGAGAGCCAGAACAATGGTATTGAATCGGACTCTGTCGTTTACAGTACTTTTATTCGTTCTGTGCGGCGCCTTGGCATGTACGCTCGGATGCGGAGGAGCGGCACAGATCGGCACCTCGTCACCCGCAACTCAGAACGTGCAATTCGGACACGTGTTCCTGCTGGTGGAAGAGAACCACAGTTATGCAGAGGTCATTGGCAATGCCAGCATGCCCTACCTGAACAGCCTTGCCTCGAATTACGGTTTGGCGACCCAGTACTATGCCAACCTTCACCCCTCGATCTCTGATTACTTCATGCTGACGACAGGACAACCGATCACGCTGGACGATACCTATACAGGAGTCGTCACCAGCGACAATCTGGTTCGCGAACTGAATTCGGCAGGCAAAAGCTGGAAAGCTTATGCGGAATCGCTGCCCCAGAGCGGCTACACCGGTGGCGATGTATTTCCCTACATGAAGCATCACAATCCATTCGTATATTTCTCCGATGTGCTGCAACAACCGAGTCAACTCAGCAAGGTTGTGCCATTTACGCAATTCGCCACCGACCTGAGCAGCGGTCAGCTGCCGAATTTTTCTTACATCGTGCCCGACATCCTGAACGATGCGCACACCGGCAGCCTGAATCAGGCAGACAGCTGGCTGCAGCAGAACATCGCTCCCTTGATCAACAGCGCAGCCTTCCAGCAGGATGGACTTCTGATCATCACCTTTGACGAGGGTGATCTGACGGATGTCTCCTATGGCGGAGGGCACGTAGCGACGGTCCTGATCAGCGGCAAGTCGAAAAAGAAATTTCAATCTACCAGCTTGTATCAGCATCAGAGTACACTGCGATTGATCCTGCAGGCGCTTGGGGGCAGCACTTTCCCCGGAGCAGCGGAATTCGCGCCAGCAATGAATGAGTTTTTTCAGTGACTTGCTAGGTACTATTCACCAGCCATGAGCCCTCGTACGGTGAGAGCCGCTGCATTCGGGATTGGAGTAGCCGCAGGATTACGTTCCCTTCTGGCTCCCGCCGTTCTCGCCTGGACTGCGCAGAAAAAATTCATCGGCAGAACTTTTCCTTTAGCTACCCTGGTAAGCGGTCCCGCCTCCAAGAAGATGATCAAGTTAGCGGCGGGTGAGTTGCTCGCCGACAAGCTTCCGTTTACTCCCAGCCGCATCAGCCCCGGCCCTCTGGCGCTGCGCGTAGCTTCGGGGGCGGCCTGTGGAGCGGCTGTGAGCTTGCTGATGAAGGACTCGGCAAAAGATGGCGCTCTCTTGGGAGGAGCAGGCGCTCTGGCGGGCTCTTTCGGGGGTTACTACGCACGGAAAAGTTTTAGTCGAAACTATCCCGGCCTCGCTGTCGCCCTGGTCGAAGACGCACTGGCCATAGCTCTGGCCGTGGGCATCGCGCGGCAAGTTGCGCGCTCGGTGTAATTCCTCGAGGCTGCGGTTTTCTTTTCCACACTTTTCTTTTCTGACGACCTCAGTTATTTTGCGGGCATGGGATTGACCCTCGCATTTTCAAAAATTCACTCCACCGGTTGCTATACCAACATGCCCATTCCCAAAGGCACGTTCGTCATTGAATACACCGGACCTCGACTCACCGTGGCGGAGGCCGACGAGCTCTATGCCGAGCAGGAAGAAACCTACCTTTTCGGTCTTGAAGACGGCAAGCAGGTGATCGACGGCTATGGCATAGCCGCGTTCATCAACCATTCCTGTGACCCTAATTGCCAGACCACCGAGGATGAGCATGGGCGGGTATGGATCTTTGCCTTGCGCGACATTGCCGCCGGCGAGGAATTGACTTACGACTACGGTCTCTACGATGGTGATGAGGACGATCCCTCCACCTGTGTCTGCGGCGCGAAAACCTGTCGCGGCACTCTCTATTCTGAAGAAGAAATCGAGCGCCGGGCCGAAGAACGCAACGCGCCTGCCGAAGCCTGAATAGTCTTCCTATTTGCAGCAGTCGGCTTCCTGCGACCTTCCTCTTCCCCACGCATCTAAAGGCCGAGGTTACAAAGAGATTATGCACATTCAACAAGGAAATTTCGGAGCGGATATCGAGCCTGTCTATGACCGGGCAACATACGTTTTAAAACACTATTCTTACGTCCTGATGGATAGCGAGAAAGGTAACGATGTGACTTTTCGTGGGACGGCGAAAGACTTGAAAAGCGCGCTGGCTGCGGCCGAAAAGAAAATCGCAGAGCTGATCGAGGAACGACGCGAGAAAACTGCAGAGAGCCGGGTCGCGTGAGAGCAGTCTCGGGAATTTCAGGCATCGAGACCTGAACATACGCACCGGTTTCAAACAGGCCGGACTAAAGATCCTCACAGGCTATCGAATAGACCACCCCCGTCGTCACTCCAAAAACCGGGTGAGACGCAAGCCTGTATAAGACAAAAGAGGCGCCGAACCCTAGGGGAGCCCCAATTTTGGAGCACTCGTCTCATAAGCGCCCACGAACAGGCTTGTGCCAAATGCCACCCCACTCAAAACTCGCTGTTGCCTGACCGGCCTCGGCGAATTCTCTGCGGCTCTTCCTTTAAACGCCTCCCGTGACGGCCCACGCCAACTAATCGGGGTATTAGGAAAAACGATAGATGGGATCGTGCCGGGTGATGAAGCAACCCGCGATGCGCTTGCAAGTACCTGCACCTTAGGGACTTACCGATGTGATCAGCATCACCCCCGTTTGTGCCTCTAGTCACGGCCATTTACGGCTCCAGAGCCGACACTGAGCTGTAAGGGGTTGGATCAGGAGGATCTATGATGCTGGCGTACAGGCTCGTCCGGCTGATCGAGACACATTCCGACGGGCTGGCTGCCAGTCTCCTGGAGAAGGTCCGCACCTCGCCGCTCGTTCCGGAATATCGCAATGTTCCCGCCGATGAACTCAAGCAACGCGTCTATGAGATCTATCGCCACCTGGGTGAGTGGCTTCTCAGCAAGAGCGAGCAGGATATCGAGCGGCGGTACATCGACATTGGGGCGCGACGGGCCGCGCAGAACGTTCCGCTGAGCCAAGTCACCTGGACCATCATTCTGACCAAGGAAAACCTTTGGGAGTACCTCAAGAAGGAATCGGTGATTGAGCGCCCCACCGAGGTATTCGGAGAGCTGGAGATGTTGCAGTTGCTCGATCAATTTTTCGATCGAGCCATTTACTTCGGAGCGATTGGTCACGAGCAGTACCGGGCAAGTCATGCATTGGCCGTCGCGGGCCACGCCCGGTAAAGGGGAGACAAGTACTCATGTCGTGGGAGATCGGCTACAAGAAGAAGCTGCGGACACCGGATGAGGCGCTTCGTTGCGTGCAGTCGGGCATGCGGGTCTATATCCAGCCCGGGTGCGCTGAACCCGAGACCTTGGTGGAAGCCCTAATGAAGCGGGGCCCGTTTGTGCATGAAGTGGAGATCGTGCACATGATGACGATGGGGTGTGCGCCGTACGTGGCGCCGGAGATGGCCGGGCATTTCCGTCATAATGCGGTGTTCATCGGGGCCAATGTGCGCGACGCTATCAACGACGGCCGCGCTGACTACACTCCTATCTATCTCAGCGAAATTGAAGGCCTATTTGAAAGCGGCGCTATGCCGATCGACGTGGCTTTGATCCAGGTGTCGCCGCCAGATGCCCATGGTTTCTGCAGCTTCGGAGTGGGAATCGATACTACGCTCACCGCGGCCAGATGCGCGCGCTATGTAATTGCGCAAGTCAATGATCAGATGCCCCGCACCTATGGCGATAGTTTCATCCATGTCAGCGACGTCGATGCCGTGGTGGAGTGTTCGCGCGCGCTGTGTGCGATCAAGAAGCCGGAAATCACCGACCTGCAGGTCGCTATCGCCAAGAACGTTGCCGGCCTGATCGAAGACGGATCCGTACTGCAGACCGGGATCGGAGGCATTCCGGACGCCGTCCTTCCCTTCCTCATGGACCGGAAGGATCTTGGCGCACACAGCGAGTTGGTCTCCGACGGAGTCATGCCGCTTATCGAGGCCGGCGTGCTGACCGGCGCGCGAAAGAATTTCAAGCCGCGCAAGGTCATCGCTGGGTTCGTACTGGGCACGAAGACGATGTTCGATTTCGTGAACGATAATCCCATTTTTGAGTTTCATCCCACTGCCTACACCAACGATCCCGTCTTCATTGCACGTAACGACAACATGGTAGCGATCAACTCGGCGCTGCAGGTTGACCTGACTGGTCAGGTGTGCTCCGACTCAATTGGAAACCGTTTCTACAGCGGAATTGGCGGACAGGTGGATTTCCTCCGCGGAGCTTCCAGATCGAAAGGTGGAAAACCAATTATCGCGATCTCATCGACCGCCAAGAACGGCACGATTTCGCGAATTGCACCCACACTCGATACTGGGGCGGGAGTTGTCACTTCGCGCGGGCTGGTGCGCTACGTGGTCACGGAATACGGCGTGGCCTACCTGCACGGGAAATGCATTCGCGAAAGGGCCAAGGCGCTGATTGAGATCGCACACCCCAAGTTCCGCGATGAGCTGTATGCGTATTGCGAGAAAACCAAGTGGCTGCAACGCCCGCAACCGGCGGCCGCAGCTATGGCGAGGTGAGTATGGCGGGAGCAGCACGCGGCAAAGTGTTGATTAATGTTGACGAATGCAAGGGGTGCGGGCTGTGTGTCGAGTCCTGTCCGCCCAAGTGCCTGCAGTTAGCCCCTGAGCTTAGTGCTGGCGGCGTACATCCGGCGCGCTACAGCGGAGAGGCTTGCACCGGCTGCGGGATTTGTTTCTACTGCTGCCCAGAACCAGGCGCGATCGAGGTCTACCGCCTGGCTCCGCCTCGGAAACCTGTGCCCGTGCAGCAAGGAGGCGAACATGCGGCAGCTTTGTAAGGGCAACGTCGCCGTGGTGAAGGGCGCTGTGCAGGCTGGCTGCAGCGCCTATTACGGATATCCCATCACTCCCGCCAGCGAAATCGCCGAGGCTGCTGCCTTGTACCTGCCGCAAGTTGGGGGGACATTCCTTCAGGCTGAGAGTGAGGTTTCCGCCATCAACATGGTCTACGGGGCAGCCGCTGCCGGAATACGGGTCATGAGCGCTTCTTCGGGCCCGGGCTTGAGTCTCATGCAGGAAGGCATGTCATATTTGGCCGGTTCCGAGCTGCCTTGCGTGATTGTGGATGTCGTCCGTGGCGGTCCGGGGTTGGGAAATATCGCTCCCGAGCAGAGTGATTACTTCGCGATGGTGAAAGGCGGAGGCCACGGGAATTATCGCAATATCGTTCTGGCGCCGGCATCGGTTCAGGAGATGTGCGATTTGACCATTCTGGCTTTTGAACTCGCGGACAAATATCGCAATCCTGCGGTTGTACTGGCTGACGGATTCCTCGGTCAGATGATGGAGCCCCTGGAACTGGAAGCGCGCGAAATTTGCATTCCGGAAAAGCCCTGGGCGGTGAAGGGCACGGCGGAGACGCGCAAAAACCTGATTTGCTCGATTTATCTCGAGCCCGATGACTTGGAAGCACACCAGCGACGGCTGGAAGCAAAGTACAGGCGCGTTGCGCAGCAGGAAAAGCGGCACGAACTATACCAGGCAGACGACGCTGAGATCCTGCTGGTTGGATACGGAATTGTTTCCCGGGTACTGCGTTCCGCAGTCGAGCAGGCACGGGCAGAAGGACTGCGAGTCGGACTCTTCCGTCCCATCACGCTGTGGCCATTCCCGTCGTCGGCACTGGCGGAAGCGGCCGCACGAGCGCACCGGGTGCTCGTGGTGGAACTCAGCAACGGACAGATGCTGGAGGACGTGCGCCTGGCGATTGATGGCAAAGTGCCGGTTGATTTTTACGGACGCGTCGGCGGCAATGTGCCGTCGGTCGAAGAGATTCAGGGGCAGCTGGCGAAGATGATGTCGCTGGCCTAGCAGTGTGCGCAGACACTCTTGTCCGCGACCTGCGGGCGAGGGCGCTGGCACCACGCCGAGTACAAAGGAAGACACATGGCAGACGAAAATAAGGTTGGCCTCAGGACAGACGAAGCCGGGAAAAACGGTTACGAGCTGATTCATTCCAAGTCGCCCGTGTTCTACGACACGTATGAGCGCAAGTCCGACCTTCAGCACCAGACGCACTACTGCCCCGGTTGCGGGCATGGCATCGCCCACAAACTGATTGCCGAGGCGCTGCAAGATCTTGGCCTGCAGGATAAGAGCATCTTTGTCAGTCCGGTCGGGTGCTCGGTGTTTGCTTATTACTATTTCGACGTGGGCAATGTGCAGGTCGCGCACGGGCGTGCGCCGGCGGCGGCCACGGCGATCAAGCGGGCGAATCCCGACAAGATGGTGATCGCCTACCAGGGCGATGGAGATCTGGCGGCGATCGGCACTGCCGAAATTGTGCATGCCGCCAATCGCGGCGAGAAGATCACTTGCTTCTTTATTAATAACGCCATTTACGGGATGACTGGCGGGCAGATGGCGCCCACAACCTTAGTCGGCCAAAAGAGCACGACTTCTCCATGGGGCCGTCGGCCGGTCAACGAAGGCTTTCCGCTGCACGTTTCAGAGTTGCTGTCATCGTTAGAAGCGCCGGTGTACATCGAACGTGTTGCCCTTTCCGATAACAAGAACATCATGAAAGCGCGCCGGGCCGTCCGCAAGGCGCTCGAGAACCAGCGTGACGGAGCCGGATTCTCACTGGTGGAAATACTTTCTCCCTGCCCCACCATCTGGGGAAAAGATCCGGTGGATGCGCGCCGCTGGGTGGCTGAGAAGATGATTCCGGTATTTCCACTCAACGTTTTTCGCGATCGCAAACCAGAATGGCCCGAAGTTGCGAATCCGCCACGGCGGTCCATTGCCGATGCCCTGGAAATCAGCGCATGCCGGAACGATCTTCGCGGGCCGGCACATGCGCATCATTTCGAGGAATTTACAGTCAAGATTGCTGGATTCGGCGGGCAGGGCGTGTTACTGCTCGGACAGCTATTGGCTGAGATGGGCATGCGGGAAGGACTGGAAGTCAGCTGGCTACCGTCTTACGGACCAGAGATGCGCAGTGGCAGCGCTCATTGCCATGTATGTCTTTCAAAGGAACGCATCGGATCGCCACTTGTATCTCGGCCGGATGTGTTGATCGCCATGAATGAGCTATCCCTGCGAAAATTTGCAGGCCAGGTGAAACCCGATGGGCTCATCCTATACAACCGCGAGAGCCTGCCCGACGATTTCGAAACTCCCAAGGCACAAGTCGTGTGCATTCCCGCATCGGAAATGGCGGACAAACTGGGATCGGCAAGAGTAGCGAATGTGGTTATGATGGGCGCTCTGCTCGAGGAAACGGAAATACTGACGCCCGCGACTGCTCTCGAGGTGATCGAAAGCAAAGTTCGCCGCGTCGAGTTACTGGAAACGAATCGCAAGGCGATCGACGCGGGACGTCAGTTCATCGACAGCAAAGTATGGGTAGGAGCTGTAGCCCAACCCGACGGCTTCGCTTATTGACACAGGATTCTGACGGAGCAACGCCCTCTATTCGCTCCGTTCCTCGCCACCTTCCCTACCGGAAATACACCCCACCAACGAGACTCTCGAAGCCTGTTGATGTTAACCCAACTAACTGATTCAGAAATATTTAAACCTTTTTCGCAATGACACGTCTAATCCAGCTAGGATGACACGCGATGCACATCTCCAGGGGTCTATGACGCTCTGTACAGATTGAACTCCTATAGTGAGTCGCGAAGATGTTTTTATTTGAAACAAACGCGCGCGACAGCGCGTATCAGTCGGGAGGTGTGGTGTACATGCACCGCTTGGCTGCCAAGGCAAGAGGGGTCGGAGGCGAGGCGAGGCACACCGGAGGATGGCAATGGAAGTCGCAGCAGTTCGAACCAATGGAGAAGGTAGTCTAAGCGGTTTTGGGAGGAATATGCCGGCGGCTGACCCGCATGTTCAGGAAGTTTTGAAGTCGGCCCATCAGGAGCTGCGCCTATTGCTGAAGCAGCGCGCCGACATCATGAAGCGGATCGGAACCGTGAAACAAACAATCGTCGGTCTGGCCAATATGTTCGGTGAGGATGTTCTTAATGAAGAACTCCTGGACCTGATCGACCGCAAGACCAGCGGCCGCCAGCCGGGATTCACCAAGGCCTGTCGCATGGTATTGATGGAAGCCGGGCGCCCGCTGGGAGCCCGCGAAGTGTGCGAGCACATCCAGGAGAAGGTTCCGCCGGTGCTGCTGCGGCACAAGGATCCGCTGGCCTCGGTCACCACGGTACTGAACCGCCTGGTCGAATATGGTGAGGCGCGGACATTAATCAAAGAAAACGGCCGGCGCGCCTGGGAGTGGATTGCCGAGCCCGCGGCAAATCCGGGCACTTCACAATAAATCTCGTTTCACAATTTCGAAGTTTGCAAGCCGGCGATTTCTGCTCGCCGGCTTTTTCGTTTTGGCGCGGGACTATCTCGTCCTGGAATGCTGGCTAAATTGGAAAGCCGCACCGCTCCATCTCTCATTCCAACAACAGCCGGCTCCGATTACAATGTGACGCGCCCATGCTAATCTCGCGCCGGAGAACAAAATTGTGAAAGCTGGAGTCGTGCCTTCGAGCCAGCCTATTCGGATGCTGGATGTCATTGCCAAAAAGAGGAACGGCACGGAACTGTCCGCGGCGGAGATCCAGTTTGTTGTCCAGGGATATACGTCGGGTGAAATTCCGGATTATCAGGCGGCTGCCTGGTTAATGGCAGCGTTGCTGCGAGGTCTGAGCCGGGCAGAAACGGCCGCCTTGACTGACGCCATGCTGCATTCAGGGTCGGTTCTAGACCTGAGCGCATTGCCCGGCGCGAAGGTCGATAAACACTCCACCGGCGGAGTTGGCGACAAGACTTCGCTGGTGCTGGCGCCACTCGCGGCGGCGGCTGGTGTGGTCGTACCCATGATCAGCGGACGCGGGCTGGGACACACTGGCGGCACCCTCGACAAGCTGGAATCGATTCCTGGGTTCAACGTAAATCTCTCGCTGGAACGATTTCGTGACGTTCTACGCGCCTGCGGCTGTGCCATGATTGGGCAAACCGCCGACATTGCACCTGCCGATCGAAAGTTCTACGCACTGCGCGACGTGACCGGGACCGTCGAGAGCCAGAACCTGATCTGCGCCTCTATCATGAGCAAGAAACTCGCCGAGGGACTGGATGGTTTGGTGCTGGACGTCAAGACCGGCTCCGGCGCTTTCATGAAAACCGAAGAGGACGCGGCGCAATTGGCGCAGCTGATGGTGGAAACCGGAGCGCGCATGGGCAAGAAAATGGTAGCGCTGATTACCGATATGGATCAGCCTCTGGGAAACATGGTGGGAAATTCCCTCGAGGTGGAAGAGTGTATTGCAGTGCTGCGAGGAGAGGGTCCGAAAGATTTGCGCGAGTTGTGCCTGGAGTTGGCCGCGTGGATGTTGGTGCTGGGGAGTGCGGTTCGCGATATCGGAAGCGGAAAACAATTAGCGGCGAAACTCATCGACAATGGCGCGGCGCTGGAAAGATTCCGGCTCATGGTGCGGTTGCAGGCAGGAGACGAAAAGGTCATCGATTCCCCTAAGAACTTGCCTCAGGCGCAACAGAAGATCACCGTTACCAGCAGACAAGCAGGGTTCGTCGAAAGTATCCAGTGTGAGCAAGCCGGTAAGGCATGTGTCGTGCTGGGCGGCGGGCGGGAGAAGAAGGAGGACGCCGTCGATCCTGCGGTTGGATTCGAACTTCATAAAAAGGTCGGAGACGCCGTTTCCCTGGGTGAGCCGATTTGCACGATCTATTACAATTCAGACTCGCGATTGGCGCAGGCAAAACTCTTGCTCGAAGATAGCTATCACATCGCGGATGCTCCCCCTCGCACCCAGCGACCATTGATTCACCGCATCATCCAGTCTGGGGTGCAGAACTAGATGGCCCGCTTTACGGGCGTGCTGGGGCTGCTCACCATGCTGGGGTTGGCTTTCTTGTTTTCCACCAACCGGCGAGCCATTCGTCTGAAGACGGTCGCGTGGGGACTAGGGCTGCAGATTGCATTCGCTGTATTTGTGCTCAAGGCGGAGATCGGCCGCGTCATCTTTCAAAAAGCCGGCGACCTGGTTAACAAGCTGCTCAGCTATTCCTTTGTCGGCTCTGAATTTGTTTTCGGAAATTTGGGAAAGCAGGGTTTTGGATTCTATTTTGCCTTCCAGGTTCTGCCGACCGTAATCTTTATCGCCGCGTTTTTCGCCATCCTGTATCACTACGGGATAATGCAGTTCATCGTCCGCCAAGCCGCACGGGTGATGACGCGCTTCATGGGTGCCAGTGGAGCCGAGTCGCTGAATGTCGCGGCCAGTATCTTCATGGGGCAAACCGAAGCGCCCCTGACGATCAGGCCATTCCTGCCCGATCTGACGCGCTCCGAACTGATGACCGTCATGACCAGCGGCATGGCCCATGTTTCCGGCGGGATCATGGCCGCCTATATTGCCTTTGGAGTAGAGCCTAAGCACCTTCTGAGCGCCGTCATCATGACTGCACCTGGAACCATCCTGATGGCGAAAATGCTGGTGCCAGAGACAGAGAACCCAAAAACCGCGGGCCGCGTGGTTATGCCCGAGGAGGAAGTCCAGGCCGAGCAGAAAGAAAATCTGCTGGGAGCCGTCGCGCGCGGCACCACGGACGGCTTGAATCTGGCATTGAATATTGCCGCCATGTTGATTTCCTTCCTCGCACTGATTGCACTGACCAACGGCATCCTGGGCGGAATTCATAACGGCTTGGCACACGTAGGCTTCCGCTGGTTTCCTACCAGCTTGCAAGGCATTTTCGGGACCCTGTTTGCCCCGATTGCGTGGCTTATCGGGATACCTTGGACGGATTGCCGGGCTATTGGAAATCTTCTCGGCACTCGAATGGTGCTCAACGAACTGGTCGCTTACTCGATGTTGGGACCGATGAAGACGATGCTCTTGCCGAGGTCATTCACGATCGCCACCTTCGCGCTTTGCGGATTTGCCAATCTGAGTTCCATAGGGATCCAGATTGGCGGAATTGGCGCGCTCGCGCCGAATAAGAAGCGTGAGTTGGCACGGCTCGGAGTCCGGGCCATGCTGGCGGGAACAATGGCTAACCTGATGTCGGCCTCCATTGCCGGCATGTTGCTCTAAAAGCTTTCAGCTGTCAGCTGTCAGCTATCAGCCTTCAGGAGAAACCTTCCATGGCCAGAAGTCTCCTGGCGAGTCCTTGCTGCGCCGCCTAAAGCCGGATATCATGCAGGCACTTATGGCTACGAACACTCTACGGAAACCCGCGCTGCGGCAGAAAGCGCAGCTGATGTCCGCAAGCGAGATTGACCGCACCTTGGTGCGCATGGCTCATGAAATTGTGGAGCGAAACGGCGGCATTGAGGGCTTGGGCCTGGTCGGAATCCGGCGCCGCGGCGTACCCCTGGCCGAGCGCCTGAGCAAGCTCATCGAGCAGATCGAGCATACCCCTATACCAGTCGGCGCCTTGGACATCACTTTCTACCGCGACGACCTGTCCACCATCGGCCCAAAACCGGTCGTCCAGGAACGCGAAGTTGGATTCACGGTCGACGACAAGCGCATCATTCTGCTGGATGACGTCCTATTTACCGGTCGAACAACACGCGCCGCTCTGGATGCGCTCTTTGCACACGGGCGTCCGCGGCAGGTAGAACTCGGTGTCCTCATTGACCGCGGTCATCGCGAGCTGCCGGTCTATGCGAGCTTCGTCGGCAGGACCGTCCAAACCACCTTGAATGAAGTCATCGAGGTCAAGCTATCGGAGATCGACCAAGCGGATAAGGTTCTGCTCATGGAACGGTTGATGTAACTTGGTGGCTACACGAGGATTCCCGTTACCACACTTTCCTTCACGGGCGTGCCGGTCGGCGATGTTTCGACGAAACAGAGTTGATCGACTTAGTAACTGGACAGGCTAATAGTGGGTTCGGTGCGACTGTGGTACGGAAATAGCGAAGAATCCTGTAATAGAACTCAGCGTGAGAAAAAAACACAAAATTCTTGACAATTGAACTGCGATCTGACATCCCTCGGCTGTTAGTAGACCCTGCCTGAGTACTTTCTTCCTCAGAAAAAAAGCTAGCGATGTATAGCCAGGCGGCTCCAGCTCCAGACCAAAACAATTACGACGAGTTGTCTCATGAGAGAAGAAGTCTGCGCAGTTAGTTTGTCTCTCCTGATGGTGGCAGGCATCGCATTTACCCGGACGGCCTCTACTCAGGGCCGGGCCTTCTCCTTTGTCCGAAAGCAGGTATGTTTGTTAATTCCACCCGATACCAAGGAGTAATTCCGATGCGAAAAATCGGGTTCATCAGCATTGCCGACTCTGACCGCACTAGCCCGCAAAAAATTGCGCTGACCGGAACCGGCATTTGATATTGTGCAGTCGCCGCACTGACTTTTTTCACGCCTCCAACGCGGGAGACTTTCGAACGCTGTCTTCTGTGACCGTGAGCTTCCATTTGCGATAGACATTCGCAACCGCCATCGTCCAGAAGGGAACGAGATCGAGTCCGGGGACCAGTTCACCGGCGAATGCAGGCAGAAACTCCCAGTGCCAGCCCAGCAGATGAACCAATAGCGCTGCCACGAAAACATCGAGAATGTCATCGGCCGGCGAAAACGCCCCTTCCGCGAACAATGGGAACACTAGAACCTGAAATCCATCGGCGACGATGGCCAGTAGCATCGCAGCTCGGAAGCGGGCGCGGGGCGACGCGAAAAGAGACTCTTGCTCCGGGATGGATGGCTTGGCTTGCATGCCTCTATTTTGAGCACGAATATACGTGCCTCGCCCACTCTAGCGGCGTAGCATGGCCTGCATTATGCCGCATCCTCAATTTTCAGCGCAAGAAATGTACATCTCGATTGGATTCGGAGCTGTACTTGTCATTCTTACAGTTCTCTTGCTCCGTTTCAGACTTTTTAAGGAAGGATGGGGCAAACATCTGTTGTGGACGTATTGGGAGATTTTTAAGGAACGTGCGTGGGAGATTTTTTGGGGGCCTACCGTGCTGAGCATAATATTCGGCATCGTGACCCTTTGGTGGTCGCCAACGATATTTACGTTCCTGACTTATCTACTCATAGTGGTTTTTATGACTGGATATCACCTATGGCGGGAGCAGTACGTTCGCCTTCAACCAAAGTTCAAAGTGGAGACGATAATAGCCCAGTTAACAGATACAGAGGACCCGAGCACAAGTAAAATATTCTTGCAGGTACTGCCGGAGTGTTTAACAGACGTTCCGGTTTTTGAGTGCCGTGCACGCTTACTGTTGGTGTCGAAGCTAGACGGGAATAGGAACTGGGCTCCGACCCAAATGAACTCTCCCCTAAAACTTGGTTGGGATTACTACGGCTATGAGCCCTTGACTATTGAGCCGGGAATTGGACAGAGATTAAACATCTGCTGGTGGGACAATCGTTTAACCGCAGTCGTTCCAACCGTGGAGCCAATGCCCTCAAAAATTCGTCGGATATTAGGACCAGGGCCCTTCAAATTCGATATTCGGATGTCAGCTAAAGATTGCACCCCTATTGACTTTTCTGTGACTGTAAATCTTCTAGGCCGAAAGTGGGATGATCCCCAATATGCTCTTATCCAAAAAGGACAGAAGGATGAAACAAAATACTTCAATGGAGAACGAAAAAATTGATTCCGTGATGCGAATGGTTTTCGTCTACTTCGACTTAGCCGCCGAGTTTAGAAACGAAAAGTCATCCTGCATGGCAAAGCGGATTCTCTGAAGCATGAACCATGCGGACCTCTCTGTAACCTTCACGTCCCACTATTTTGACCGAAGACAGCGAAGACTGGAGCACAATTATTTACTTACAATTCATTCGAGTCTGACCAGCGCCAATGAGAATGTTGAAAGCCGCACTGCTCTATTTCGCAATTGTGTTCGGCACCGGATTTGTCCTCGGGACTATTCGCACTTTGTGGATTGTTCCCCGAGTTGGCAACAGGGCCGCCGAACTGATGGAGACTCCCATCATGTTCGTGGTCATCATCATTGCAGCCCGAGTAACCGTCCGAAGGTTTCTGACGTCGTCGACCCGGACCGCACGACTTGTGGTGGGCTGCATCGCCCTGGTTCTGATGCTGGTTGCGGAGTTCGGACTTGTACTTTGGCTTCGCGGCATCAGCATCCGGCAATATCTCGCGACGAGAGACCCTATTTCCGGCACCGCCTACTACCTTATGCTTGCGGTGTTTGCCATCATGCCCCTGCTAGCGAGTAAAGGTGAGAAGGTCTAAATCGTCGCGGGCACATGCGAAGGGGCACGCCTGCATTCTGCGCAGCACTTCCGCCCCAGGAGCATTTTCCTGTAATGCTGCTATAAAAACGAAAACGCCCCGGACGATTTGACTCGTCGGGACGTTCGTCGAACAGCCCTCCCCCAAGGTCTGCTCAACAATTACGTTAACGTAACAAGCACCCACTGTGAATGGCCCGGATGGGCCACTGTGGAAATCAGCGCCCGCGCTCATTGCTGCCGTGTGCGAGCAACCACCGTATTTCTGTCGATCTCAAGCGCGTTACTTTCCTTGCTGCGCTCTGAATATGGTCAACCGGTTAGTAAAAGTTGAATCGCTAGATGGGCTCAACCGTATCGGATGGTAATGGCGGAGAGTGAGGGATTCGAACCCCCGATACCCTTCCGGGTATGCCGGTTTTCAAGACCGGTGCCATCAACCACTCGGCCAACTCTCCGCGGGTGGTTTCAGTCGAGCATAGCACGACCAGCCTGAATCTATAGGGGTTCGGTCTCGCCTATCACTTGCTGATCACACCACAGGCGATGCGGTCACCGGCGTTCCCGGCTGGGTCCGTCTTCATATCGTCCGCCTTGGCATGGATGATCAGCGCCGTCCCGCCATTGCTGAAGACAGAATTCTTCCCACTGCCCAGGGTGACGTTGGGGTCCCGGACGGCCACATTCCTGGCTTTGCCGTTGTGGTCCACAATGAAATTGGGCATATCGCCGGCGTGCGGCCCGTCCGGATTCTCGAGACCGTGCTTTTTGTTTTCAGGATTGTAATGAGGGCCCGCGGATTTGAAATCCGGGGCGTCGCATTTTGCGTTCTGATGAATATGGATGGCGTGCTCGCCGGCAGGCAGGTCATGCAAGTTCAACTTGATTTCGATGCCCCTTCCGGCGCGCTTCAACGTGGCGCTGCCCACGTTTTTGCCGGTTGCGTTCTGAAGTTCGACTTTTGTAGTACGCGCCAAAGCCGCTAACGCCGGCAAAAGCACGACAAGGGAAAGCGCTGCATGCGTAACTTTCATGGCAGGCATTATACGCAGAACGGTCAAAGCAAAGCAGCAGACAGATCTGCCGAAGACTCGCCGCCCTTTGTTCCATTTTCAGAACAAACTTGCTATTCCATGGAGAACCGGCATGATTTTAAGGCATAATGCGCGTCGGCAACATTCGTGACTCCAAAGCTGGGCCTGCCCTGTTCACCAAGTTCGTCTTGGGGCCGGCCGACGGCTGGTAGCAATACATTTCGCGCACTGCGAGCCCCGGGCAAGACCATTAATGAAGAAGACCATGCCCCCCCGGACAGCAAAATGGCCAATTTTGACCAAGTCCGAGAAGCCGAACTCGAAGAGATTCAGGAGCTGCGTAATCGGCGGAAGGTGCCGGCGTCGGAAGGATTGAAAGATCTTACCGGCCTTTGTTTCTCAGGTGGGGGCATTCGTAGCGCCACGTTTTGCCTCGGAGTTCTCCAGGGACTCGCCACCTATCGGCTGCTCAGAACTTTCGATTACATCTCCTCAGTTTCCGGGGGAGGATATATTGCCACCTGGTTAGTAAGCTGGATCAAGCGGCCCGGAAAGGTCGCAGCAGGTAAGACCGGGATCGAAGCCGTCGAAGAAGCCCTGCGAAAGGCGCCGCCGCACTTCGAGAAAGACTATGTCAAAGTGAGCCCAACCCATCCTTACCAGGAACCTGGCGCTCTAAACTTTCTTCGCTCCTATAGCAATTATCTAACTCCCCGCCTCGGGTTCTTCGGCGCCGACACCTGGGCGGCGATATCGTCCTATTTTCGCAACCTGATGCTGAATCAGACCATTCTCATCGCCTCGCTGGCGGCTGTAATTCTGGTTCCCAGATTCGTCCAGCGGGGCTTCGAGTGGGTGCTGTGCAATCATCCCCGTGCTGGCTGGATACCAGCAACCATCGCCATACTCCTGCTTCTCTTTGCGCTTGCCTTCATTGACTGGAACGTTGCCGACTTTTCCCTGCGTGAGGCTGTATCTGAGACGGCGAACGGGAAGAAGCCCAACAAGAATTACCTTGCGCGCTCCGGGCAGGGCAGGGTGTTGTGGCTGGGAGTTATGCCGATTTTTGCCTCTGCGGTGCTAGGGGCCTTGGCCCTGGCTCAGTTCATCAAGGCAGATGCTCCTACAAATATTCCTATCGCTTACCGAGGTGTGGGCTGGTGGATTGGGCTGGGTGCCGTCAGCTATCTGCTCGCGCGTGCCGTCTCTCAGTGTTTTGCATGGATCCTCGTGGAAGCGGATTGGCACTTCACCCGCAAGAGAACAGGCAAGCCTCTCATTCCCGAACCGGAGGAAAGTCTCGCTAAGCGAGAATTTTGGGAGAAGGAGCGTAAGTCCTCGATTGCGATCCTGCTGCCGGCGCCCTTAGCCGGCGCTTTGGGCGGCATCCTAGTCCGCTGGCTGTGCGCGTTGTACCTCTACTGGATGAAAATGGAGCCCCGAGCCGAAGCCGCCCATATCGCTTCGTGGGGACCGCCGTTGCTCATTGGCGTAGTTCTGCTGACCGGAGTGCTGCATGTTGGATTGAGTGGTCTGCGCTATCCCAACCAAAAAAAGGAGTGGTGGGCTCGACTGGCGGCTTGGCTGCTTATCTGGACCCTGGGCTGGACATTTATTTTCGCCCTGGCCCTGTTTGCACCCATGGGCGTGCTAAAGCTGAGCGGATACCTGAAAACCAAAACCGCGCTGCTTGTTTCCTGGGCAGCAACCACCCTCTACGGCGTGCTCGCCGGCAAGAGTCCGAAAACTTCGGGAGAGAAGGGCAGTTCCGGGGCATTTGAGTTATTCGCTGATCTGGCTCCTTATGTTTTTATTGTTGGCACCCTGGTTCTGATTTCTTACGGCATTCACGTCGTGGTCGTGAGGTCCTCGAGTACGCCCGCATCTGCTCCGCCATCTGCAGTCGCCACTCCAACGGCGGGAAAGTTCCAATTCACAAACAGTACAGGCGGATCGTTTCAGGGGGCATTCCAACTTTCGTATTCTCAGAGTCCCGCTTCGGACCAATCTACTGGCAACAATTATTGGAACAGTTGGCCGCTCAAGAACCTGCTCTGGTTGTTCGTCGCTCTGGTGGCGGGCGCTTTCCTCCTGGCTTGGCGCGTCGACATCAACGAGTTCTCCTTACATCTGTTTTATCGCAACCGGCTGGTGCGCTGTTACCTGGGTGCAACCAATCCCGAGCGTTGTCCCCATCCTTTTACGGGGTTCGATCCCAGTGACGACATTTCGCTGGCGGATTTCGCGGTTGCCCGCGATAAGGGTTACTCGGGCCCGTATCCCATCCTGAATGCTGCTCTCAACATTTCTCACGGCCAGAGACTGGCATGGCAGGAACGAAAGGCAGAGTCATTCGTCCTCACTCCCCGATACTGCGGCTTCGATTTCCAGGAAGAACGCGAGGAACCGGAAGACAAGACCGATAAGCAGCCATGCGCGGCACACAATCCGTGCGCTGCAGAAGAAAATGACAGCGCCAGGAAGAGCGCCTACCGCGAAAGCCTCTGGTACGCCTATCCCGGGGTAGGACCCTACCTTGGAACCGCCATGGCGATTTCCGGAGCCGCGGTAAATCCCAACATGGGCTATCATGCTTCCCCGGCGCTGGCCTTCCTGTTGACTCTTTTCAATGTGCGCCTGGGTTGGTGGATGGGCAATCCCCGCCGCGAGACTTGGACGAGATCCACACCTCGACTTGGCATTTTTTATCTGTTGCGTGAACTATTCGGCCTCACCGACGAGACCAGCCGCTATGTGAATCTTTCCGACGGCTGGCACTTTGAAAATCTTGGTTTATACGAACTGGTTCGCCGGAAATGTAAATACATATTAATTTGCGACGTCGGGGCCGACTCCGGCTTTGCCCGCGAGGATCTAGGCAATGCAGTACGCAAGTGCCGCAGCGATTTTGGCGCAGGGATTGAGCTCGATCCCACTCCCCTTCGCCCGAATGCTGAGGGCTTCAGCAAATCGCACCTGGTTGCGGGCACGATCCAATATCCGGATGGCGAGACAGGACAAATAATCTACGTTAAGAGCGGACTTACGGGCAATGAACCCCAGGACATCCTTGCGTACAAGGTTGCGAACCCCGTTTTTCCGCACCAAGGCACGGCCGACCAGTGGTTCGACGAATCCCAGTTTGAAAGCTACCGGGCCTTGGGCCGATTCGCCATCGAATCCGCTCTGAATCAACTAGGCGCTCCCGAGCGAGTTTCCGCGTTCAAAAAGCAGGAACTATTCGAAAAGCTTTCCCGGCTGTGAGAACGGTTCCGGCGGCAGCCCTGCTGGATGGAAAAATGTCCGGCCGGTGAAGGCGACCGGCTCTGCGTCGGTTGAGGATTTTTGTTGACACGCGCCCGTTTCCGGGCTTTACTTACACCCCATAGTTTCACTTCCCCAGCTGTGAGGTCACGAACTCACCTCGCACGGCAACCTTATTTTTGCGAATTACTTTTTCTCCTACATGTGAGCAGAATGCGGCTCATCTTCCCGACGGAATAAATATCGAAGTACGTAAGACAGTTTGTGACCCCGGGTCAACGGATCTGCACGATGCAGGCTGATGCCATTGTGGAGTTCCCTTTGACGGCATTGGCGAATGAGCTATGGATCGGGAGGGCGATATGGCGACAAACAATTCCGACACAACCTCGAAGCGGATACCCATGCCGGGTTCTATCTTCCTGGTGATGGCAGTTCTTTTTTGCGCGGTCGCGCCCCTGCAGGGACAGACGGTCTCCACCTGGAACGGAGGTGCCGGCAACTGGTCAGATTGTCCACCCAGTGGAAACGCGCTTTGGGATACCTGCCCCGACCCGCCCAAAGGTCTCGGTTGGCCGAACGGCAATTTCGACGCGGTCATTAATGGCGGCCCGGTCACTGCGACCTCGGCTTCGATTGTGAACCTTACCATCGGTTCCGGCGGCAGCCTCGTCTTCCAATCGGGCCAACCCGGAATTCTTTTTATTACCGGTACAAGCATGGTTAACAACGGCTCGATCAGCCTTGCCGGGGTAGACGGACTGCAAATCGAAGGAAATACCACGGTTACACTGAGCGGCAGCGGAAGTGTGACCATGGCCGGTAACAACTTCACCGGCGGCAATGGCAGTCCGACGCTCATCCTGAAACAACCCGTTCAGGGACAAGGTTCGTTCTCACTGGGGCTTACCCTCAATAACCAGAGTACGATCAACGCCACCGGCGGGACACTCAACATGCAACCCAACGCCGCCACCAATACGGGCACCATCGAGGCGTCCAGCGGCAGTACCCTGGCTTTCACCAATGGAGTGGCAACTCAGTACAACAACACGGGAGGAAAGATTCAGGCTCTCGATGGCGGAACCGTACAGATGGACAACGGCGTCTATACTGGCGGAACCTTGACCACGGCCGGCACCGGCGTGATTCAGCTCAACAATACCGCCATCCTGAACGCTCTTGCCAATGCCGGGACGGTTCTTATCAATGATGGAGTCCTGGAAAATGCCATCAAGAATACTGGTGTCATTCAGGTTCCGTCGGCCACGCTGGCCATGAGTGGCAGTGTCACCCTCAGCGGCACGGGATCGCTGATCATGAGTGGCACGGGCAGTCTCCGACAGTTCAACAGTTCCAACGATAACTTGACGAATGCGCAACTAATACATGGCGCGGGGACGATCTTTCAGTTGCTGCTCACCAACACTTCGACGGGAACCATTGCAGCCGACAGCCCCGGTAATACGCTGGCCCTTTCTGGAAGTACCACTACCAACACCGGTCTCCTCGAGGCCACTGGTGGAGGCACGCTTCAACTGAACAGCCTTATCAACAATACCGGTGGAAAGATCGAGGCGTTCTCCGGCTCGACGGTAATCTTCACCAACGGCTCCAATGGTTCGATCAATGGTGGCACCCTCACCACCAGCGGGACAGGCACGATTCAGAGCCAAAACGGAGTCCTCGACGGCACGCTGAACGTGCCCACCAATGCGGGAAAGCTGAACGTACACAACTTCGATCTCTTCTTCCAGGGCACAATCAACAACACAGGCACCATTACACTCAGCGGTAACAGTTGCGTAATTCTGAACCATCCGTCCACCTTGACCGGCGACGGCAAACTCATGATGGCGTCAACCACCTGCATCTTCGGCTCAGGATCGTCGTTCACCAACGTCAGCAATATCCAGGGCTCGGGCAGCATCGGTGATTCGAATCCAATGCCTATCTCTAACCAGGGGACCATATTCGCGAATCAGGCCAGCCCCCTCATTATTCAGCCGGATACCGGCGGCTTTTCGAACACTGGCAAGCTGATGGTGAACACCGGAAGCACGCTCAACATCAAAGCCCCGTTCAACAACCTGAATGCCGGCGGCACACTGAGCAATGGGATTTACGCGGTAAACGGAATCCTGGATTTCCCGAACTCGGTTGTGACCAACGCCGCTAACATCACCTTGACGGGGGCTTCCGCGGAAATCTTCAACTCTGCCACCTCCTCCAATGCTCTTTCGACCCTCGCCGCCAACGCCAGCGTGGGGATATTGTCACTGCAAAAGGGACAAGCACTGACAACGGCAACTAATCTCACCAATGCCGGGAAACTGACCGTAGGAACCTCCAGCAGTTTGACTGTGGGCGGAAGCTATACGCAAACTGCGGGAACAACCACGGTGGATGGCAATCTTACAGCCCCGGGCGGCTTCGCCTTGCAAAAGGGATCTCTCGTAGGCAAAGGTGCGGTTGCGGCCGCCGTGACTTCGAGCGCCAGCATAACCGCGGGAGACGCGACAACCAAACCCGGCAAATTTTCTCTTAACGCCTACACGCAGAATGCAACCGGCATTCTCAATGTTTCGATTGGCGGTCTAAATGCGGGCACGCAATATAGCCAGCTTGCCCTGGGGAATGGCGCGAGCCTGAATGGAACTCTGAATATCAAGTTAATCAACGGCTTCGTGCCGGCCATCGGAAGCACCTTCACAATCTTGACCGGCAGTGTAGTTACGGGCACATTCTCCACGGTAAAGGGACTTAGTATTAATTCTGCCGAACACTTCACGATCGCCTACAATGCGACCAACGTCACGTTGACGGTAGTACAGGGACCATAACCACTTGATGGTTAACGCTCGTGTTGGAGATTGCCGGAAGTTACAACGGGAATACGGAGAATGGTGGGCCGGCTAAGCGCTCGACCCACCAAAAGTAGTCAGGTTAGTTCGTGTACGGGCCTTTGTAGTTCGTTCCATCCACACATCCGGTGCCCAGCGACGTAGTGTAACCAGGGCCATTCGGGCTGGTGCCGTCCGCGGCCTGGTTGGACCAGTTCCCCTGGATCTTCCAGTTAGTCCCGTCCAGGAAAGTCACGAACGGTCCGCCAAATGTCCACGCGCATTGATCGCCGTTTTCATTGCCGTTGGAGGCGTACCACGCATTTCCGAGAGGATCGGAACGAGTCTCCGAGAGCTCGTGGCCGCTGACATTGGCCAGAGCCGCCAAGCCTTGCGACTCGCCGCTGACGGTGCTCTGCGGATCGCACCCGGCATCGCCGTCAAGATTGAAGAAGAAGCCGAACTCGACCGGAGTCCCGTTGCACGAGCCATTGCTGTGATAGGCGCAGTAGTTCGCCCCGCCGCGTTTCTTGTCAACATAGACAGGGTAGAAAGCGTTCGCCACCGCACCGCTGCCAACGACTTTGCACACTTCCGATAACACCGCGGAAGTACTCAGGTGCTTAGGCAGGTTGGAGGCATCGACCGCGTGCCCCCCGTAGATGGTTGCCGTCGACACCCGATGGCCAGTGCTGTCGGTGTACTCGTTTACCGTAGCCTCATAGGCCGAGCCCGCTCCGCCGCTGACGGTCCCGATATTCGAGTACCATTTATCCATGCCGGTGATCTTGTCACCGGTGTAGGTGCCCCAGCTCGGACCCCAGAAGATTGCTTTTACGGTCGCGCTGGGCAGAATCGGGCCGCCATGATAGAGCAGGTCGTTGCTGGAAGCGGCGACGTGCGTCTTCGCTTCCTGCCGCGTCCAATGCGGACCCAGGATTGGAGGTTCGTTCTTGTTGGGATTGCGGTTGGGGCTTTGGCCGTTCAAGTACGTGGTGGCTGTGGACAAAAGAAAAAACACAATTAGCAAACGCTTCATGCTGTCTCTCCTCACTCCAAAGTGCTCGGGAGTATAGCACGACGCGAGTACTTGTGGTCACACTTACAGAGTCGGAAGGTCATCAAGCGAACTTATGTATCGCAACTTACAATGAGCTTCTACTTACGTTAGCTAAGTGTAAATTAGCTAAAGCCTTGGCTAATTCGTCCGGCTTGAACCCAAAAGGCCCGGGCTTGCTTTTGTAGGCTATATGGCCGTTTGCATCGAGTAAATACATTCGATCCGGCCAGCCGGTATATGCCTGCTCCGTTGTGTTATCGAACTGATCGAGGACCGCGGGGAATTTGATACCAAGTTTCCGCACGCACGCACCAGCGACCAAGGCACGCTCTTCTTCATTCTTGGGACTCGCGAAAACGACCTGGTCGCGGATATTACTCTCCATCTGCCACACATCGCTGGGATGCGCCTCGACGATATAGACCGCAAGGAAAGCCACTTGGCTGCCGTACTGATCGTAGAGCTTGTTGAGGGCGGGAACCTCCCGCCGGAAAGGCGGTCAGGTATAACTGCCGAAGACAAGAACAACAGGCTGCTTGGCCAACAAGGCCGACAATTGTATCTGGCCCGATTTGTCGAGCTTCATGAGCGAGAAATCCGGAGCCGGGTCGCCAACCTGGAGAGAGCCGGCACGAGCCCGCATCCACATGGTTTCGAATGGCAGCGCCAGAAACGCAACCGGTCCAGGGACGTGCATCATAAATCGCCCGAACTGTTCCGGTGGCCGGCGCATGGCCGCATAGACGGTGGCTGAGGCTATCGCCCACAAGACAAACATCACAACCAGGGCTCTGAGCAAGATGCTCTTGAGCTTGCTCTTTCGTGTGCCTGCGCTTCTCGGTGCAGTTACTGGATTCGTCGACACTGGTCACCTGCTCCTCAGAACATAAACTTCAGCGCCAACTGAATCAAGCGTGGCGGCAGGGCTTCCTGGATTTGCCCGAAGTTGGGGGAACTGATGTCGCTGTCGGGCAAACGGAAGGTGGGATGGTTGAAGAGATTGAAGAACTCCGCGCGGAATTGCAGGTCTTTAGCCTCAGCTACACGAATATTCTTGAACGCCGAAAAGTCCCATTGCTGGAGGCCCGGGCCCTGCACCACATTGCGGCCTTCATTGCCGAATTGCTGAACGGGGGAATTGGGATTGGGGACCAGTTGCTGAAACGCGGCGGTGTTGAACCATTCGATTACGGTATGCGGGCCGGAATTCGGATCGCCGGTCAGGTTGGGCCGATTAGCCGAGAATCCTGTGATCTCGGGCGCTCCGCCTTGCAATGACACGTCCGTGGAATCGAACACCGTGAATGGAGTACCGCTCATGAACGTGGTGATGCCATTCACTTGCCAGTTGCCAAGTGCGTGCTGGTACCAGGAGTGCGCGTTGCGGAACCAGGGAAGGTTCCACTGATAACTCAGAACCAGACGATGGCGGGCGTCAAACATCGAGCGGCCACGTTCACCTGCAAGGTTGAATGGATTCTGAGCCAGATCGTTTTCTCCGGCCACCGGACTGGCGGCCGAGCCGGTAATGTTGAAGGAAGAGACATCATCGATAGATTTCGAAAATGTATACGACGCGAGGAAAGATAGGCCATGGCTGAAGCGCTTGCGCAGGCTGCTCTGCAGTGCGTTATAGGCTGAATTGGCGATCCCGGCTATTTCGCCGACCGAAGCGAAGTTGCAATTGTTCTCCTGCGACAGGGTACAACCCGAGTACAGCCGGCGCTGGTTGACGTTGTTCTCGGTCGACTGCCCCGGATAATAAATTGCGGGATTCGCCTCGATGAATCTCGGCAACTTCGTGCCCGTCGTTCCAACGTAACCGATCTCCGCCAGCCAATCGCTACCCAAGGATTTTTGAATCGTCAGGTGCCAATCCTGAGCATAGGGCAGACTCAGCTTGGGATTGAGAACCAGCAAGGTCATGGGAGTCGAAAAACCGCCGGCAAACAGATTGGCCCCATTGAATGGGTCCGCGAAATTTTGTGGGAAATTCACCTGCGGCGTCTGCAGGTAGGGTGGCGCACTGATCGCGTCCTGAATCGGACCACCCTGTCCCGTGTAATAAGGCTCGAAGAAGATTCCGTACGCAGCACTCACCAGCCATTGGCCATTCCCGGTGGGATCCCAGGCTAGACCAACTCGCGGCGCAAAGCCTTTCTTGAAAGTCGGAATCAGACCGGCGGGCACTCCGGGATCACCGGGGTAAAGCAGCCCGGTGGAGGCATTTGGCACAACCTTGGACTGCACACCCGGGACAAAGAGATTTTGTCGGTTCTTGTTTTCTGTGTAGGGGAATGGAAGCTCGTAACGAAGTCCGTAATCAAGCGTGAAATGCGACGTGATCTTGAAGGTATCCTGCGCGTACCAGTTCAGGCTGTTGCCGCGCAATTCACGCGCAAAATCGCCGCCGCCCTGAAGAAAGAAGGCAGGCTGCCCGATCAGGAAGCTGGCGAATCCGTCGCTGATGGGAGCGGGAGCGAAGACAAAGAAGCCGTTCGAAGCAATGCCCTGCAAGGCATTGATCTGGTCGCGCTGATAGCCGCCTCCGAATTTCAACTCATGGCGGCCGCGAATCCAGGTCAGAGCACCGGAATAGTCGAAGGAATTCTGATACGTATCGCGTGGGCCGGTAATGGGATCGCCGAATTCCGAATAGCCGGCGATCTGAATGAAGGGCAGCCCGGCTGCCAGGCCCAGACTGGGCTGATATCGGAATCCGAGGGCTGAGGGCGGAGTGTGGTTCAAGTGCTCGTCGAAAAGAAACTTGTAACGCAGGAAAGAAAATCGCGCCAGACCGATCATGTGCGAGGAAAAAGTGTGCGTCTCCTGGGCCACAAAATTTTGCGCGCGGTGATCCTCTCCCACGGGGAAACCGGGAACATTGGCGCCCGACACTGAGAGCGGGTCGAAAACATTGCTGTTGCTGAACATGTGGCGGAGGTTCAGCACATCGCTCGTGGACAGGTAATGATCCAGGCGAATCCCGAATTGGTCATTATCGTCTCTCAGCGTCTGGGTAGACACGAAACTATTGGTGCCGCGGTTGGGCGGAGGAATGAATCGCAGAAGGCTCGCGGAAATTGGGTTGATGAACGGCACCTTGTCACCGGGGAGAGGTTGTGGAGGTTGGGCGAACACGTTCAGCAGCGTTATGCCTGACTCTGAGAAATCGCCCTGCCGTTCCAGCAGTGAAGGCACAGTTGCAGTGCGGGTCTCGCCCTGGCGATTGCGAAATCCCTCGTAATATCCGAAGAAGAATGTTTTGTCGTGGCGAAGAGGCCCGCCAAAGGTACCGCCAAACTGATTTTGCTTGAGCGGCTCGGTGCCCTGGGCAAAGTAGTTCGTGGCATCGAACATGTCGTTGCGCAAAAATTCCCAGGCAGAGCCGTGGAATGAGTTCGAACCCGAGCGCGTGACAATATTCGTTGTAGACCCAGAACTGTGGCCGAATTCGGCGTCGCCGTTGTGGCTGATAATGCGGAATTCCGAGATGGCGTCGACCGGAGGACGCAAGACAAAACCCGCATCTACGCTGTTGAAGTTGTTAGCGCCATCGATCAGGAAGTTATTAGATTCCGGCCGCTGGCCGTCGACCGCGTAACCTTGCCCATCGCGTAAGGAACCGCCCGCCTCGGCGAGACCGGGGGTCAACGGAACCACCCCTGTCTGCAGGACTCCCAGCTGAGAGAAATCGCGGCCATTCAAAGGCAGGTCAACGATCTCACGTTCAAGCACCGGACTGCCAAGACTGGTTGCGGTGTTCTGAATCAGCTGGGCATCCGCTATCACTTCGACCCGTTCCCGGTCCGCACCCACCGGCAATTGCACATTGACCACCGCCATCTCGTTGAGATCGAGCGAGATTCCCTGTCGGAGATACTTCTGAAAGCCTCGCGCTTCGACCTGCACCTGATAGTGGCCGACCGGGAGTTCCGCAATAACGTAGGCGCCCATGCGGTCGGTCGTAACCGCGCGCGTTAGGCCCGTTTCAACCTGCTGCGCGGACACGGTCGCGTTTCGCACCACCGCGCCCGAGGGATCGGTGACAGTCCCGCGCAGGCTGCCGGTGATTTGCTGTGCATACAAACTGAGGCTGACGAGGACTAACGTAAGCAGCAACAACACATCATGACGGCAACGCATGTCGTCCCCTTTTATGCCAAGGTGGTTGGCGACAGAAATTTGAGAATCGAAACTTCACCCCAACGAGAGTGCCGCGATTATAGGCAGTGGGGTAAGGGGATCAATAATGGGAAAATACTAGCGGAGCGGATAAGATTGCGGGCACCGGGCCTAAAGGCGGCGGATACAGAGTTCAATCCCACGGTAAAGCCGGGTTTCGCAGATTCGCTCAGGAATGTTTCTTTGGAGAAGAGCCTAGCTGCTCTTCTTTTTCCCCGCGCGCGCGATGCGCTCATCGATTGGCTTGCGGCCGGCGAAGCCTTCTTCAGTGCCGTGCCAATGGGTGATGCCAGTCTCCCCTAATTTCCAGCACAGAAGAATGATCTCGCCCTCCACGCGGCAGGGGAAATCGAGCAGCCCTATGTCGAGATCCTTCACCTGAACGCCAGTCGCATCGATTTCGGCAACCGCGTCCTTCACCCGCTGAACTGCCTTCTCGCGCTGGGCTTTGCGCCTCGCCAAATGCACGATATTCAACAATGTCCCGCCGTTTAGAAATACTTTGTGCGCGGTATCTTGGAATTCGGCGTCGACTTCTTCGATCAGCTTTTTGCCAGTGATGGCAGCGCGAAGCAACGACTCAAGAACGGGCAACAAGGTTTGAGCTTCTTCCAGGGAAAAGGTTCGTGTAGACATACGAGGTATGTAGCTATTGTAAATCATGGCTCGGCATCATGCCGCTGCCGAAAAGTAACTAGGGCTGTGTTACTTGGGAGCACATCAACCCCCAATGTGCACCATGGTGCGGGAGGCGGGAACAAAATCCGGCTCCCCAATGTGGTGACGCGCTTCCTTGCCATCGACTACGCTGCGGATAAAGGCCGCCAGCTTTTCGTCCGACGCACCCTGGCGCATCACTCCATACAAATCGTGATCCCAGGCAGAAAACAGGCATGTCCGGATCTTGCCATCAGAAGTGAGACGGATGCGGCTGCAGTGGCCGCAGAAGGGATGCGATACGGGAGCGATAATTCCAATTTCACCAACTCCATCATCAAAGACATAGCGGCGCGCGGTCTCGCTGTGCGCGTGCGGGATCTCGACCAGGGGCCGATATTCAGCCATGCGGCGCAGAATTTCCTCAAGCCTGACCACCACCTCCGGGGACCACACGCGCCCTTCCTCGAGGGGCATGAATTCGATGAAACGCACCACCACGCCTTCTTCTCGGGTGAACATGCCGAATGGAATGATCTGATCCTCATTGAAGCCGCGCATCAGAACGCAGTTAACTTTAACCGGTGCCAGGCCCGCGCGCTTGGCTGCACGAATTCCAGCCAAGACGGAATCGAATCCATTGGCCACGCGAGTGATCCGGGCGAAGCGGTCGGGATCGACGGCATCCATGCTGACCGTGACCCGGTGCAGGCCGGCTTCTTTGAGCGGTTGCGCCAGATCGGCGAGAAGGTGGCCGTTGGTGGTCATGGCGAGATCGAGGGGTTCGCCATCGGCGCTGCGCAACTTCGAAAGTTCGCGAACAAAATCTACGACGCCACGGCGGAGGAGAGGCTCTCCGCCCGTGAGCCGAATCTTCTTAATTCCCAGCCCAGCAAAAATGCGCGCCATGCGCAGGTAGTCGGAAAAGGGCAGGTCGGCGTAAAGCGCGCCATCGTTGCCGGTTCGGCAATACACGCACTTGTAGTTGCAGTGATCTGTTATCGAGATTCGCAGATCCGTGATGGCGCGTCCGAATTTGTCAGAAAGCAGCATTCAGCATCCAGCACTCAGTCAACAAGCCGGTCTCAGCAGCGCTGAATGCTGAGGGCTGATTGCTGAGTGCTAGGAAAGTGGCACGAGCAGAGTGCTCACGCACGCTGGCGGGTGTCTCCTTTCCAAGTGCTTCTTGCGAAGCAGGGGAGGCGCCGGCGTTTCCACCTGCACCCTCGGCTCGGTTCGCCGGCATCTTCCGGCTGCCAAGCCTCGCCGCAACAGCCATGGTTCTCCCGCAGGCCGAGGCGGTCGGAAACTTGTGTTCAATTATATAGCGCCGTGGGCGCCTGCTACAGCCAAACTTTAGCGACTCTTCACCTGCGCGAGCGCCTTCTCGATGCCCGCCTGAGCCACCGGCGCCATGATCGCGTAGCCTGCCTGGTTTGGATGCAGCCCATCCTGGGCGAGATCACGTTTTAATAAGCCCTTGCTATCGACCATGGAGCTGAAGTAGTCGAGATAGACCAGAGCGTTGGACGAGCAATAATTTTCAAGCCACCGGTTCAGGATCAAAATTCGATCTACAGGCCGTTGCGCAAACAATTCCCGCGACTCGGCCGTGTAATTGTGTATGGGCAGGATTGAGGAAAAGATCACGTGGATATCATGTGCACCGGCCAATTCGGCCAGCGAGGCGAAGTTGGCTTCGATGTCCGCATCAGCGATTGGCCCGGTGTTTCCGGCGATGTCGTTGGTTCCGGCGAGGATAACCACCGCCTTCGGCTGGAGATTGATTACATCCTGGCGGAAGCGCACCAGCATCTGCGAGGTCGTTTGTCCGCTTATGCCGCGATTGATGTACGGCTTCCCGGGAAATGACCCGGCCAGCTTCCACATATCGGTGATGGAATCGCCAAAGAACACAACCCGGTTTTCGCCCGGCGCAGGCGGTTTTACCGTGGCATCAGCATCGCGATAGCGCGTCAGTTCGCCGTAGTCGTTCACATAAATTGCTACTCGCGAGGCGCGATAGCGATCCAGTCCCGGCCAACCGCTGGATGGGAGGGTCACCGCGGGTTGTTGACCGAGTGCCAGGGTCGCACAAATCATCACAAAACCGGCGCCGATGGAATGTCCTGATTTCATTCGGATTCCTCCTCTACTCTGCTTCGCTTGGGATTACAAGACTGAAAACACAAGGTCCCTCCACTCGGGCTGGACGCCCTCGGTCGGGATGACAGAATTAACAGCGGGCAGCAACCACGCTACATGCCGTCGTAATTGGGCCCGCCGCCGCCTTCGGGTGGAACCCAGGTGATGATCTGGTATGGGTCCTGAATGTCGCAGGTTTTGCAGTGGACACAGTTGGAAGGGTTCAGGCTGATGCGCTTGCCGTTCGGGGCGGAGCTGTCGTCCAGCATCTCGTATACGTTCGCCGGACAAAAATTCTGGCACGGACTCCCGAATTCCTTGATGCAGCGCTGCTCGCAAACATTGGTGTCGTGGATGATCAGGTGCGCGGGCTGATCTTCTTCGTGCTTGGTTCCGGAATGATAGAGGTCGGTAAGCTTGTCGAAGGTAATTTTGCCGTCGCCCTTGTAGGGGCCTAACAGGTGCTTCTCAGCACCGCCATCCCTTGGAAGTTGCGACAACGGCTTCATCGCCTGATATCCGGGTTTCCCGGCATAGCGGTCCCAAATCCCGCGACCGCCCGTTAACTGCTGCAGCCCGGCGTGGAACAGACCGGCCCACAGACCATGCTCGAATCCCTGATGGAAGTTGCGCACCTTCCACAGCTCTTCTTTGATCCAGCTGGATTCGACACGCCTTTGAAAATCGCCCAATGCGGAGGCCGATGTATCCGATTTTCTTAGCGCCTCAAACGCAGTTTCGGCGGCCAACATGCCACTCTTGATGGCAAGGTGAATTCCTTTCAGCCGCTGCGAGTTCAGAAAGCCGGCCGAGTCGCCCAGAATCATCCAGCCATCGCCCGCTACCGGAGGAATGGCCCACCATCCGCCGTACGGCAGCGACTTCGCCCCGTAGCGCATCATCTTGCCACCTTCCAGCAGCTTGGTTACTAACGGATGCTTTTTGAAATCCTGAAGCACACGCTGCGGATCGAGGCGAGGATCCGGATAGTCTAACCCGGTTACGAATCCGAGCGAGACCACGTTGTTCCGCCCACCGTAGATCCAGGCGCCACCGTATTCTTTCGACGTAAGCGGCCAGCCCATGGTGTAGATGACTTCGCCCGGCGCAATCCTTCCCGAGGGAACTTCCCACAATTCCTTGACGCCTACTCCATATGTTTGGGGGTTGCGATCTTTATCGAGTTCGAAACGGGCAACGAGTTCTTTGGTCAGCGAACCACGCGGGCCCTCAGCCAGGACCGTGACTTTCGCCTTGAGATCGTAGCCAGGCTCGAAATTGGATTTAGCCTGGCCGTGCTTATTGACTCCTTTGTCGTCCGTGCGCACCCCGGCGACGCGGTGGCCGTCGAAGAGCAACTCCGAACCGGCAAAACCAGTGAATATGGTGATGCCGGTCTCTTCGACCTTGCTGCCCAGCCATTTCACGAACCGATTGAGAGAGATGACGTAATTACCGTGATCGCGCAACGGCGGTGGGGTGATCGGAAACTTGAGCTTCCCCTTCTCGGTCAGGAAATAAACGGACTCTTTGCTGACCTCGGCTTCGATAGGCGCTTCTTTTTCCCATCCGGGCAGCAATTCCCGCATAGAGCGCGGATCGAGAAGTGCGCCGGACAGGCAATGTTGGCCTATCTCCCGCGATTTCTCGAGAACGTAGATGTTTTCTTTGCTGAGCTGGGAATCGGGATTCTTGGCGTTGTGGGCATCGATCAGTTGCGAGAGCCGCAACGCGCACGCCATGCCAGCCGGACCACCGCCCACGATGACCACGTCCGCTTCCATCTGCGGGCGCTCGATGCCTTCCATCGGTTTGCGGAAAATTAGCATGCCAAATTTCCAGGTAAGCTCTGATTAAGTTCATTTCTGTCATCCCGAGCGCAGCAGAATTGCCCCCTTAAGGCAATTCTGCGGAGTCGCGGGACCTTGCGTTTGTTGCTGCCGTACTTAATCAGAGTCTTCCTAGGTCTCAGGATTTCAAAGTTTCGCGGTCTTTGAAACCTTGAAACCTGTGAAGCTTTGAAACCTGCTTTTACGCTCCGGCTTTCGCTTTTTTGATCTCTTCAATCAACGGCGGTACGACGTCGAAGAGATTTCCCACTACGGCGTAATCGGAGATTTCGAAAATCGGCGCTTCGGAATCTTTGTTGACGGCGATGATCGTCCGCGCGCCTTTCATCCCGACGATGTGCTGGATGGCGCCGCTGATGCCGAGCGCCAGGTACAGTTTGGGAGCAACCGTCTGGCCGGAGGAACCGATCTGGCGGTCCATGGGCAGCCAACCAGAGTCGCAGATGGGACGCGAGGCTGCCAGTTCGGCGCCCAGAGCCTCCGCTAGCTGCTTGGCCAGTTCAATATTTTTTTGTTCTTTTATGCCGCGTCCGACAGCAACGATGATCTCCGCCTGAGTCAGATCAACCGCCTGCTTGGCTTCTTTGAATACCTCTTGCGGTTTGTTGCGGACAGCGTTCTCCGGGATATCTACCTGGACGCTTTCGACCGGAGCCGGGCTGGCGCCGGACTCCACTTTATCGCCGCGAAATGCGCCGTTCTGAAACGTGACGAACCAGGGGGCATCCGACGTGAAACTCACGTCCGCCGACAGTTTCCCCTGGAACATCTGGCGGGTGAATAGCAGTTTCCCGCCCTCATGCTTGTAGCCGATGCAGTCGCTGATCAGGGTTCGCCCCATCGAAGTGGCGAGCTTCGGGATGAAATCTCGCACCTGGTAAGTGTGCGGCATCAGCACCAGTTTCGGCTGACGCGCAGTCAGGAACTGCTTGAGCGCAGCGGCGTAGCTGTCCGGGGTGTACTTCCCCAGTTGGGGAGATTCGATGGCATAAACTTTGCCAACTTTTTTACCCGCGACTTCTCCCGCAATACCGGCGATGCCGGCGCCGGCCACTGCGGCTTCCAAAGGCCAGCCGGTATCGGCCGCGATGGCCTGTGCGGCAGTGATAGTCTCCCAGGAGACGCGGTTCAGTTTCCCTTCGCGCTGCTCTACCACCACGAGGATTGTTTCTGACATAGGCTCGTTCGCTTCGCTCCTCAGCTTGATTCAGCTTTCCCGCGCAATAGATAACCGGTAATCATCAGGGCTAAGCCCAGCACTGCAATGACTGCGAGCACCGACAAAAAGCTCGCGTTCCCGCCCACTTTCGCGGCTGCCGGCAAGTAAAACGCTACCAGCAAGTCCGCCCCCCAGAGTGCCAGCCCGATGAACATCAGGCTACTACCCATTTCGCGTCTTTCCGTTGCCTCCGCCATAGGTCCCTCCTGAGGCATAGCCCCAGGAACCACTATGGCTCGAACTATCGTCCCGTTGCAGTGATGCCCGGCACAGTTCGCTTAGCTGGCCCGGCGCTGTTGCTCGGCCTCGTCCTGAACGCTTTCGGCGCCGGCCGTCGGAGACAGGGCCGCGAGCTGTCGTCCGGCTTGCGACTTCACATGCGTGCCATAAGCCAACAATCCCGCACCCAGGATAAATTCACCGATAAACCACCACCAGAACAGGTGGGAACCGGACTCGAAACCCACGTACACGAAGCAGACGATAATCAGGTCCGTCCACAACAGCACCTTACCCGCAGTCTTCATCAAGCCGCCGCGGCGCTGCCGGCGAAGCAGCAACTCCTCTTGCCGAACAACTATTGGACTGACATTTGGCATGGCACCTTTAGGATGCCACCCAAAGACTTAGGGAAACTCTGAATGAATCCCCTGATCAAGCTCATTCCTGTCATCCCGAGGGCAGCAGAATTGCCGCTTTTCAGGCAATTCTGCGGAGTCGAGAGCCTGCCCCGAGCGCAGCCGAGGGGAACTTATGTTGGTGTTTGCCTGCTTAATCAGAGTTTCCTTAGAGTACCCGGACTTCGTTGCGCAGCTTCTCTGCCAGCTTTTTCGCGACTTCGCCCGCTGGCCCCTCCAGGACTTCCGTGTTCTTCGTCTTCTGCGGGATATACAGTTTTTCAATCTTCTGCAGCTTCTCGCCAATCGCGGATTGCACTTCGGCGAGCCCAACCTTTCGCAAAGGCTTGTTTTTTGCCTGCTTGATGCCAATCAGGGTGGCATACCGAAGTTTATTGATGCCGGACTGAATGGTCAGCACCGCCGGGAGCGGCATATCGACGAACTGAAAATAGCCGGCTTCGAGCTCACGTTTGACGCGTATACCGGAGTCGCTCTTTTCGATCTGCATGATGATGGTGGCGTGCGGCCAGCCCAGCAGTTCAGCGAGAATGACGCCAGTCTGGGCATAGCCGTAATCATCCGATTGCAGGCCGGTGAAAATGAGGTCGAATTTTTCGTCTTTGATCGCCGCCGTGATGGCGCGTGCCGTGTTGAAGGCGTCCAGGCCCACGAAAGCATTGTCTTCCAGATGAATAGCGCGATCGGCGCCTTTGGCCAGGGCTTCGCGCAGCACCTGCGCGGCGCGCGCCGGACCGGAGGTGATTACCACCACTTCCCCGCCATGCTTTTCTTTCTGGCGCAGGCCCTCCTCGAGGGCGTACGCATCTGGCTCGTTCACTTCGTAAGAGACGTCTTCGCGAATCCAGGTGCCGCTCTCGTTCAACTTCAGGGGAGCATCCTTCTGCGGAACCTGCTTCATGCAAACCAGAATTTTCAAGCTGTACTCCTGCGGCACAATTTAAACCACCGGGACGCAGACGGACATAGTTTTAGTCACGCTGTGATGTGACTATCTGTTGCTTTGCCGTCCACCGGGCAAACTGGTCAGTATAAATGGACTGGGCAGCGAGTGGAAATCAGTCGAGCGAGACCACCGACTGCACACCGGAAACCTCGAAGCGCTTGCGGCAGCGGAGGTTCTTGCACATCATCATGTCGTCTTTGCGCAGCATGTAGGAACTGGCCTTGGCAAAGCGGGCGCGGTCGCGCTCGTCGGCCCGGGGAGGAAGTTGCCGCTTCTTGGTGCGCACCAGCCATACCAACTCGTATTCCTGCGTCTGGTGGCAAAAAGGGCAGTTCAGCGTGGCTGGCTTCTTTTCCGTTTTTTCGTCAAAAAAATCGCGCTCTTCCATAAGCTTAGCTGTCCGCCGTCAACCGTCGGCTTTCGTTCTCATGGAATTATTGCATAATTACGCAGTTGAAGCCGATTGCGATCCCGCCAGGAGAATGGAATGCCCAAGAAAAAGCGTCAGGTATTTCGGGCCAGCAAGGCGGTAAAGGCCGCGGCTCGGGAGCACATTGGCTCCCCGCAGCCCACACGCATTGTCCCGGATCGCAAGAAGAAGTCCCAAGAAAAACACAAGCCCACGCTGGGCAAACTGCTGGAAGAGTAGGGCTGTTTGTCGCTTAGGTGAAGTTGGCCGTGACCGTTCGCGCGGCACTCATCGTCACCACGCAGATATTGCCGGACATAGAATCACAACCTGACCAGGTCGAGAAAGTAGATCCCCCACTCGGTGAGGCTGTCAGCGTAACCGTAGTGCCAACAGCAAAATTGGAACTGCAGACCGAGGGGCAAGTGATACCCGACGGCGAGCTGGCCACCGTCCCAGGAAACCCGCCCCCAATGGTCACGGTGAGATTAGCCAGTTGCGAGCAGTTGGGGCTTCCATTCAGGAGAATGGCGACATCTGCAGTACCCCGGATTGCAGATCCGGCAGCCGGATTCGCAGGATTGCTGTACGCGGTAGCCGTGACTTGGCCGCTGCCACAAGTGTTAATAGCTGTCACCAACCCGGTCTGCGAAACGGAGACCTCTCCGGGAGCATCTGTACCCCAAGTCACCGCCCGGGTTATGTCTTTAGTGGCAGGCGGATGGATATAACTGCCCATTGCAGTCATCTGCGATTGCGCACCAAAACCTTGGAAATTCACTTGCGCAGGGGTGACCTGAATCGAAATCAGCTCCTGCTTGTTCCCGCAACTTAGCGATAAGAGCGACGCCAATGTGAGTGCGCCCAGGGTTACAGCTCGCAACCAACTCTTCATAATTCTCCTGCGTGAACCCGGCGAAGCAGCAGCAATTCAGGTGGAAGGCGTTCAATTTAGTAAAACCAGAAAGAAAAAGCAAGGAGAGCAGTGAGTCCGCTGTCGGATTCTTAGCATCGCTCTACCGTCTCCCGAACCAATTTTGCAAACTGTCGAATATCTTCTTCGGTCGTATCAAAAGAGCACATCCAGCGCACGACAGATTGTTCTTCGTTCCAAACATAGAAGAAGTATCGCTCCTGAATAGGGGCGATCGCCTGCCGTGGAATTCGCGCAAAAACGCCGTTGGCTTGTACGGGATAGACAACCTGGAGCTGCGGAATCTTTCTGATTTCCTCTTCCAGAAGCTTTGCCATTCGATTCGCATGGCAGGCGCTCCGGCGCCATAAGTCGTCGCTAAGCAGGGCTTCGAATTGGACAGCCATGAACCTCATTTTTGAGGCCAGTTGCATCCCCTGTTTGCGAATGAAGAAAAAACCCTTCGCCAGCTGCTGGTTGAAAAAGATTACGGCTTCGGCCGCCATGAGGCCGTTCTTGGTGCCGCCCAATGAGAGCACATCCACCCCGAGATCTCGCGTCGCTTCCCGTAAAGATTGACCCAGGCTGACGGCCGCATTCGCGATGCGGGCGCCGTCCATGTGAACAAACATGTCATGCTCGTGTGCAAAATTCGTGAGGGCTTTGATTTCATCAGCCGTGTATACGGTCCCCATTTCCGTGGCCTGGGTAATGGCGATCACCTTCGGCTGAACATGGTGCTGGTCGCCTATGCCGTGATAGGCGGAGCGAACAGACTCGACAGTGAGCTTTCCCTCTGGGGCAGCAAGAGGAATCAGTTTGCATCCGGTGAATTTCTCCGGAGCGCCACATTCGTCGGTGTAGATGTGAGCAGGCTCGGTGCAGATCACCGCGTGGTAGGACTGCGTGAGCGCGCTCAGGCTGAGCACGTTCGCCGCGGTGCCGTTGAATACGAAAAAAACCGCGATCCCGGCTCCAAAGTGCTCCTCGATCCGCGCGATTGCCGATGACGTGTAAGCATCGTCGCCGTATCCGACCACATGGCCTTGATTCGCCCTGGCTATCGCTTCCAGAACTTGCGGATGTACCCCCGCATTGTTGTCGCTGGCGAAACTGCGTGCCGGTTTCATCAGGAATCACTGTAACAGAGCGTCGTTAATGAGCAATAGTTGGAGCCGCGCGCGGTGAACCGTCACCTGGGGTGCGTAGAACCGACCACCGGCATGGCTACACGAGGTTCATTCCTCACTGACGCGGACTTACTTTTTGGTGTAATCTACTCGCGATTTTTTGGCAGCGGCAATGCCAAACTCTTGGTTTCTGAGCAGTAATCTTACCCGTGCTCCACTCCTGGCGCTGGCCTGCGCGGCGGCTACCCTCTTGCTCTCCTGCAACCGGGAAGTTAATGCCAACCCGCAGGCGCAGGGGCCGCCTGCTATCCCGGTCAAAATTCAGATCGCGCAAGATGTTCCGGTAAGCGATGCCAGCGAATACGTGGCTACCTTGAAATCCCGCGATTCGGCCGTGATCATGCCGCAGGTTGAGGGCTGGGTCACGGAAATCTATGTACATTCGGGGGAAGCGGTCGCCGAAGGCGCTCCCCTTATGCAGATTGATCCCGCCAAACAACAGGCCACGGTCCGAAGCCAGCAGAATGCACGCGCCGCGCAAGAAGCCAATCTCGTCTACGCGCGCGAACAGTATAAGAGGACCAGCGGCTTATACAGCGCCGGGGTGGTCAGCAAACAGGAACTGGACCAGTCCAAATCGGCACTCGACGCAGCTGAAGCCCAGTTGCAAGCGCTCGATGCACAACTGCGAGAGCAGCAGGTTCAACTGCACTATTACACGGTAAATGCCACCCGCGACGGCATCGTGGGCGATGTCCCGGTTCGTGTCGGCGATCGGGTTACCACCACCGCCATGCTCACCACGGTAGATAAGCCGGGAAGCCTCGAGGCTTACATCTATGTGCCGGTTGAACGCTCAGCCCAGCTTAAACGGGACATGCAGGCGCAGATCGTGGACGGGCAAGGCAACGTCGTCGCTGACAGCCGCGTGAGCTTCATTTCTCCTCGAGTGGACGACACCACGCAGACCGTTCTCGTGAAATCGGTAATCGCAAACAGAAATGATCGCCTGCGCACCTCGCAGTTCATTCGCGCCCGGCTGATCTGGGGAACGCACGATATGCCGGTGGCGCCGGTCTTGGCCGTATCTCGAGTGGGAGGACAATACTTCGCCTTTGTGGCTGAACCAGCCAAGAATGGCTATGTGGCGCGCCAGAAACCGCTGCGGATTGGCCAAATGGTGGGCAATGATTACGCGGTGCTCGACGGCATCAAGCCCGGGGACCGCATTATAGTTTCTGGAACGCAGTTTCTGGTCGATGGAGCGCCGGTAGCGCCACAGAGTTAGTGGTGGGCGTTGGTCGTTCCTTGGTTGTTGCTTCTAGCAAAGTTTCGGGCCGGTTTGGCTAACGACCGACGACCAACGACTAACGACTTTCTTCATGTTTGTTGACTTCTTCATAAGGCGTCCGGTTTTTGCGACCGTTTGTGCTCTGCTGATTATCCTGGCGGGCGCGGTCGTGATTCCGACCTTGCCGGTGGCGCAGTTTCCGAGCCTCGCTCCCCCGCAAGTTTCCGTAAGCAGCGCTTACATTGGCGCCAGCGCGCAGACGGTCGAAACCGCCGTCACCCAGCCTCTCGAACAGCAGATCAACGGCGCCGAGGGCATGAAGTACATCACTTCCAGCAGCACCAATCAGGGCTTCAGCAACATTACTGTTACGTTTGATTTGAATCGTGATCCCGATCTGGCCTCCGTTGACATTCAGAATCGCGTGAACACGGCCATGGGCAGGTTGCCCAATGCGGTGAAGGCGACCGGCGTAACCATTGCCAAGTCATCGCAGAACTTCGTCTTTGGCGCTGCGGTTTATGCGCCCGATGGCAGATACGATCCTTTGTTCATTGATAACTACCTGGATGTTTATGTGCGCGACGCGCTCAAGCGCGTACCCGGAGTGGCCGATGCCCAGACCTTCGGAGGCGGCCGCTACTCGATGAGGTTATGGCTGGATCCGGTACGAATGGCCGGGCGCGGGCTGACGGCCGACGACGCCGTGAATGCCCTCTCTGAGCAGAATGTCGAGATTGCCGCGGGCCAGGTTGGCCAGCCTCCCATCAAGATGGGACAGGCTTATCAGATCAGCGTGCGAGCGGTTGGCCGCCTCAGCGAACCGCCACAGTTCGAAAACATTATCCTCAAGTCCAATGCAGACGGAACCCTGGTCCGGCTCCGCGACGTTGGGCACGCCGAACTTGGCGCCGAAGATTACGGATCGCAACTTCAATTCAACGGCTACCCGGCGGTAGGCATTTTCCTGACCCAGCTTTCTACCGCCAATGCTCTCGACGTCGACCGGCGGGCCATTGCCGAACTGGAGCGTCTTTCCAAACATTTTCCGCCAGGGCTGAAGTATCAGCTGGCCTTCGATACCACCGATGCGGTGGGCGAATCTATACGCGACGTTCTTAGCACCCTGCTCGAAGCCATTGGGCTGGTGATACTGGTCATATTTCTGTTCTTGGAAGATTGGCGCAGCACCGTTATTCCCTCCGTAACCATTCCCGTATCGCTGATCGGCACCTTCGCCTTCGTAAAGCTGCTGGGATTTTCAATCAATACCCTCACCCTTTTCGGTATCACGCTAGCGACCGGATTGGTGGTGGACGACGCCATCGTCGTGATCGAAAACATTGAACGCCACATCCAGGAAGGGGAGCGCGATGCCACCCGGGCCGCCTCCGCAGCGATGAAGGAAGTGACCGGAGCTGTGATCGCGACTTCGCTGGTGCTGGTCGCGGTTTTTGTCCCCGTCGCATTCTTCCCCGGTACGACCGGGATCCTCTTCCGTCAATTCGCGCTTACCATTGCATTTTCTATTACAATTTCGGCCTTCAACGCATTGACTCTTACTCCAGCCTTGTCCGCGCTGCTTCTCGGCCGCGAGCATGGACAAAAAGGATTCTTCTTTCGGAGCGTGGACCGCTTCGTAGCTGCCGTAACCAACGGCTACCGGGCGGGGCTTCGTAAATTTCTGGGGTATCCGGTTTTGGCGACAATCCTGTTCTTTGCCGGACTCGGCTTGACTTACGTGGTCTTGCAACGCGTGCCCCGTGCATTTGTGCCCAACGAAGACCAAGGCTACCTGATCACCATCGTGCAGGCCCCAGCCGGAGCCTCGCTGCAATACACGCGCGGCATTTGCGACCAGGTCAACGCGATCATGCAGCATGTTCCAGAGATCGAGAACGTGTTCGCCGTGGAAGGGTTCAGCTTCGCCGGAAGCGCCTCCAATCAAGGCTTGATATTTGCCGGATTAAGACCTTACGCGCAGCGGAGGGGCCGGGAACACGCGGCCGAGGCCATCGTGAATCGCCTTCGCGGCCCTCTGTTTGGAGTCAACGGGGCGCTGGTCTTTCCGGTACTGCCACCGGCCGTGGATGGATTGGGCGCCTTCGGAGGATTTCAGTTCGAAGTCCAGGACCAGGGAGCCCACTCGCTGGAGAATCTTGCCAGCGTTACCAATGATATCGTCCGGCAAGGGGGCGCGCGCAAAGACCTGGCCGGCTTGTTCACCCAGTTCACGGCGAATGATCCCCAGTTCCTGCTCACGATTGACCGCGAAAAGGCGAAAAGCCTGCATGTGTCCTTGCAGCAGATCACCGATACGCTGGGCGTTTACATGGGCTCGGCGTACGTCAACGATTTCGATTTCAACAACCGCTCCTATCGGGTTTACATCCAGGCAGACCAGCAATTCCGGTCCCGCTCCCAGGACCTCAAGCAGTTCTATGTGCGTTCCGACAATGGCAGCATGGTTCCACTGGAGAACCTGATCTCTATCGAGCAGACGACGACTCCCCAGGTCATTACTCACTATAATCTTTTTCGCTCTGCGGAAATTGATGGCTCGGCAGCGCCGGGAGTCAGTTCCGGGCAGGCCATCGCGGCGATGGACGACCTTAGCAAAAAGATTATGCCGCAAGGTTACGGCTATGAATGGACCGGAATTTCGCTCGAGGAGTTGGCCTCAGGTAGCACCGCTCTGATCCTTTTCGGGTTAGGCACACTGGTCGTCTATTTGACGTTATCCGCCCAGTACGAGAGCTTTGTACTGCCTTTTATCGTACTGCTCGCAGTGCCCATGGCGCTGCTGGGAGCGCTATCGGCGCAGTCGCTGCGGGGGTTGCAGAATGATGTTTATTGCCAGATCGGCCTCGTGATGCTGGTAGGTCTGTCCAGTAAGAATGCGATTCTGATCGTGGAGTTTGCCGAACAGTTGCGGGAGCGCGGCCTATCTATTCGAGACGCCGCCGTTGAGGCGGCTCGCATTCGCTTACGGCCCATTCTGATGACTTCGTTTGCGTTCATTTTGGGCGTGGTGCCGCTCGTGATAGCAAGCGGGGCGGGCGAGGCCGGCCGGCACTCCGTAGGGACCACGGTTTTTGGCGGGATGATCATGTCGACCCTGCTCAATCTTTTCTTCATCCCGGTCCTGTACCTGATCATCGAAGAATTTCGCGAGAGGCGTGGGGCCAAGGTACTTCGCGCCTGAGCCCATACCTTTGAAACACAGTCGCATGCAACCGAAAAGGCAATTCAAATCGGTGCTGAGGAGAGCCTCTGTTCTGCTCTCGACCCTATTCCTGGCGAACATCCTGACCAGCCGCACCGCGGTTGCCCAGGATAACTACGAAATCCAGGTCTATGGCTCGGAGACGGTGGCTGCTGGCGACACCATGGTGGAACTGCACAGCAATTTCACCGCGACAGGGCAAAAGACCGTCGTCGACGATGTAAGTCCGAGTAATCACGCCGAGCATGAAACCCTGGAGATAACTCACGGCTTCAACAACTGGTTTGAAACCGGCTTTTATGTCTTCACCAGTATCCAGCCCAACCAAGGATGGCAATGGGTGGGAGATCACATTCGTCCGCGGGTGCGCGTTCCTGAGTCCTGGCACTGGCCGGTGGGCGTAAGTCTCTCGACCGAGATCGGCTATGTGCGCCGGCAATTTGCTTCCGATACCTGGACTATGGAACTGCGTCCCATTGTCGACCGGCAGATCGGGCCCTGGTATCTGGCGTTCAATCCGGCCTTGGAACGCTCCTTCCACGGCTCCAGTGTTAATCAAGGGGTGGAATTCTCTCCCGCCCTGAAATTCAGTTATAACTTCAGCAAACAGATAGCGGGCGGGCTCGAGTATTACGGTTCGACAGGTCCTCTCTTCAGCCCGGATGCTTTTGACCAAGAGTCACATCAATTCTTCCCCACCATTGACCTGAATGTCTCGCCTGTATGGGAGATTAATTTCGGGGTAGGAGTCGGGGTGACCCGCTCAACCGATCACCTCATCATTAAGACCATTATAGGGAGAAGATTCTCCTGGCCCCACCGCAGCGTTAAGGGATCGTTGCCTGTATCAGCCCCGTAAGCACGGACGCGTAGGAATCTCAAAAATATCTTTCGCCGGAGATGTGGCCGAGACGGTATCGACCTCTGGACACACTTTCGACAAGTGCGCCGGCTTACTTGTGCTTCTTCGCTGCCGGGGCATCAAGCACATGTCCGGTTTGGTCGTCGAGCACATACTCCTTGTTTCCTGGAACCCGGAGATAGCTGCCGTGTTTGGCGGTGCAATAATATGCACATTCGGTATCACTGCTCCCGCTCAACATATGGTGGCGACTGCCACATTAGGCGTCGTTCACGACAGCGATGAAGGTTCGCCATGGTGACTTACATCCGCGTCCCTTGCAGAGATGTCGCTCTGAGGCGGTAGCGTAGGAGGGTTGCTCATTCTTGGCCCGTTCTATCAGGCCGCTTGGCCACTGTGAGACAGCATGGGAGGGCGAATCCAACGAAGAATTGGATTGTGCTTTGGCTATGCTCAGAACCTAGGAATGCCAATACCGCAACGTGCGCAGATATGCGTAAAGTAGCGGGTCAATTCCCAAATCCTCCAGATCAAACACACCTAACCCAGCCAAAATGCTTACCTGCAAGAAAGGACAGCCCCACGGAGGAGGTCATAACTCCCATAGGGAAGGACCCCGTGTTCCTGTTTTTGTACACTCCTGACTCGCTTTCCCGTTTTTGTGAGTATTGTTAAGCAGCAGTAATAAAGATGGAGACGTTTGTGAAGTTCCCGCATATAATCCCTTCTGCACAGCTGTATCACTGAGGGTCCGAGAGCAAGGAGAAATGAAAGGTACATGCCAAATCTATCTAAGACGGTGAACGAGTTACGAAGTGAACGCAATCGGCTGGCGAAGGAACTTGACCAACTCGATGAGGCTATCTCTGTCCTCTCCGGGTTAGGCAAGAATGGCGGGGGGCGGCGCGGCGGTAAGCGCAGGCTATCCGCGGCGGCTCGGAAGAGAATTGCCGACGCGCAGAAAGCTCGCTGGGCGAAGTGGAAAGCCAAGCAGCAGAAGAGAGCGGCCTAGCCGACAGCAATTCTTTTTTGGCAGTGAAGCGTCTGGCGTAACCGTCCAACCGCACGCACATGCGGGTGAACGGTTACGCTTCGACTGCCCCTCAAGAATTTCTCCCCGCGCGAACGCGACGACTCACGGCTGGGAATGGAATCAGCTCTCCGTTATTTGCGCCGACTGCAGGTTTCGTCCACGCATCAGAAATCAAGGGTTTATTCTTGGCTGGCGCAGAGACGCGTTTTCTGCGTGGCTGGGTTCGTGTCCCTTTTTGGCGATACCTTCTTTGCAGCGCCTCCAATGCTGAGATAGCCGTTTCGAGGGCCCGCCTTTTGTCTTTCAGTTCGATCAGGATCGTCTCGAGATTCAAGCTTCCTCCCAACTACTCGGACCTCACCCTTCCTAACACACTTGGGGACGTTTGGTGACACGGCACCAGTTTTTGTTCCAAATTCAGAACAAGACGGGTTTTGGCGAATCCCCATTCCGGGGTTATTATTCCGAGCGAAAAATCTGACCAAGAGAGTTGGCCGCGTGCAGGCGATCAGCGTTGGCGAGGTGCTCTGGGACGTGGTCGGTGGTGCCGAACACCTGGGCGGTGCCCCTTTCAACTTCGCAGTACACCTTCGGAATCTAGGACATAGTGTCCAGTTCGTGAGTGCTGTCGGCACCGATTCTCGGGGCCATGAGATCCTGCGCCACATGGAACGATCGGGCTTGCCGACCCGTCATGTTCGTCAGCTCGCCGAATACCCTACCGGCACGGCATCGGTGGTCTTAGACAACATCGGGCAGCCCCGGTTTGTAATCAACCACCCCGCCGCATACGACTTTCCGGATCTCCCGGACGGCGCGTCCGACCAACTCTGCTCCCTGCGCCCAGATCTCGTCTACTTCGGCACCCTGTTCCAAATGAGCCAGAAGGCTCGGGCCGTCACTCGGAAGCTCTTGCAAGGCTGCGCTGGAGCCCGGCGTTTCTACGACGTCAACCTCCGGGCCGATTCTTTTGAACCAGCCCTGGTTCGCCAACTGATGCGGGAGGCGACTGTTGTAAAAGTCAACGATGACGAAGTCGCAACGATTACTTCCATGTTTGGAACCCCTTTGGGATCGCTCGAACAATTTTGCCGTAGCTACTCAGACGAGTTCGGATGGGAAGCGGTGTGCGTGACTCGCGGGGCGCAAGGATGCGTTCTGCTGCTCGGCGACACCTTTGTTGCCAGACCAGGCTATGCGGTGCAGGTCGCGGATACGATTGGCGCCGGAGACGCTTTCGCGGCTGCCTTTGCTCATGGGCTGGTGAGCGGATGGGAGCCGGGCAGAATCGCTGACTTTTCCAACAGGGTGGGAGCCTTGGTGGCCAGCCGCGCCGGCGCAACCCCCGCCTGGACCCTGGAGGACGCCGCCACACTCCAGCCTTAACCACTCCCACCATCGCCCTATCAAGCGAGTACGGCCTCTTTTGAAAAGGCTGCCCGGACCGCTATAATCGCGCGTCACTTTTCTGCCTGGGGAGAGCAATGTCGAAGATTGCACTGATTTTCCTGGCTTTATGCTTCGCCCTCGTCTTTTGTACAGCCCAGGCTGACCAACAGGCTGCGCTGCCTCCCAAATTCACTCGCACCGAAGTCATGATTCCCATGCGCGACGGAGTGCGCCTGCAGACCGTGTTTTTCGCGCCTACCGAGCAATCACAACCCTTGCCCATTCTGCTGCAGCGCACCCCGTATGGGGTTCCAGATAATGACCAGTTTCTGCAAAAGAGCGCTGGCTTCCATGAGTTGGTTGCCGATGGTTATATCTTTGTCTTTCAAAACTTGCGCGGACGGTTCAAATCAGAGGGAACGTTCAACATGTCGTCTGCGCCGGAAGACAAATCGAATCCAAACAGCACCAGCGAAGGAACGGATGCGTTTGACACGATCGACTGGCTCGTTAAGAACGTGCCTAAGAACAACGGAAAGGTAGGCATCTTTGGTGTCTCCTATGTCGGCCTGACAGCCGCGCTCAGCCTGCTCGATCCGCACCCCGCCCTCAAGGCGGTCTCCGAGCAGGCGTCTCCTGCAGACCAGTGGATGAACGACGATTTCCATCGCTACGGCGCCTTTCGCCTCAGCTACGGCTTCGAATATTCGGTGATGGAGCAGTCCGACAAGAACGCCAATACCCATTTCAAGTTCGACACCTATGACACTTACGATTGGTATTTGAAACTCGGTCCGTTATCGAACGCCAATGCGGAATTCCTGCATGGCCGGATACCCGCCTGGAACCAGTTCCTCGAGCACCCGAATTACGATCACTTTTGGAAGAAGGAGGCCTTTACCAATACCTTTCACCAGGCTTCTGTACCAATCTTGAATGTGGCGGGTTGGTGGGATCAGGAAGATCCCTGGGGGCCGTGGAAGATTTATTCCACACTGGCTGGCAACGATCCCAACCATAACGACTTCATGGTTGCCGGCCCTTGGAATCACGGTGGATGGTGGCTCAAGGACGGATCAACGCTGGGGTTGATCCCTTTCGGCAATCACAATACTGCGCTGGAATTTCGCGAAAACGTCGAGGCGCTCTTCTTTCGCTATTACCTCCATGGCGAAGGTCAGCCCTTTAGCTGGGCAGTCAAGACCTTCGAAACAGGTTCGAACACCTGGAGAACCTACGACCGTTGGCCGCCTTCAGGAGCGCAAGCGACGAATCTGTATCTTGAAGCCAACGGGGAACTGTCGTTCGACTCCGTCGCGCACGGTGGCGAGTACCGCGAATATGTGTCGGATCCTGGGAATCCGGTTCCCTATCGTCCACGACCGATTTCCCCCACCTACCCCGGAGGAGACTGGCCCTATTGGGAGACCGATGACCAGCGCTTTATCGACCACCGGCCCGACGTTTTGACCTTCCAGACTATGCCTCTCGATCACGACGTCCCGGTGGCTGGTGACTTAATGGCCGATCTGTTTGCCTCCACCTCGGGCACCGATAGTGACTGGGTGGTGAAACTGATCGATGTTTACCCGGAAAACTACGAAGCCAAAGATCTGGATAAACAAGGCGGTCCGGCACCCGGCCAATATGGAAAAAGCCTGAGCGGATATCAATTGATGATCGCCGGCGAAGTGATGCGCGGCCGCTTTCGGACCAACTGGGAAAAGCCCGAACCGCTGGTCGCGGGAAAGATAACCGAATTCAAAATCCCGCTGCGCAGCCATGATCACGTCTTCCTCAAAGGCCATCGCATCATGGTGCAGATCCAAAGCACCTGGTTCCCGGTCATCGATCGCAACCCGCAGCAGTTTGTGCCCAATATCTACCAGGCGAAGGCATCCGACTATATCGTCGCAACCCAGCGCGTGTACTGCACGCCGGCAGCGCCGTCTCATATCGTGTTGCCGGTACTCAAGACGCAGTAGCTTTTGCCCATACGAAGAGGCGAGAAGGATTCGCAAGCCGCGTTCAACTTTCGAAACGTGACTCGCAAGATCGCTTCTCGCCCCGCAGAGATGCTCTTCTATCTCAGACTGTGGCCTTAGGCCGCTGTCGTCGACTTCCTGAATGCCCTGGACTCTTGCTCTCCGATTCCGAGCACTACCCGCCCATTGACCTTTCCGGTCTTGAGCCGCGCAAAAATGTCGTTGATGGATGGGAGCGGTTGCGTCTCGATGGTGGCTCTCACCTTGCCTTCGGCGGCAAATGTCAGCGCCTCTTCCAGATCGAGGCGCGTGCCCACAATCGACCCTCGAACGGTGTAGCGGTTCAGCACCACGTCGAAAATAGAAACCGGGAACTCTCCCGGAGGAAGGCCATTGAGCACGCACGTGCCGCCGCGACGAAGCATGCCGATCGCCTGCTTGAACGCGATGGTCGAAACCGCCGTCACCAGCACCCCGTGCGCGCCGCCAATCTGTTTCTGAATTTCCGTAGGCGGGTCCTGGGTCTTGGCATCAATAGCGATCTCGGCTCCGAGTTTCCGTGCTAACGCGGTTTTCTCCGGGCCCAAATCCACCGCGGCCACATGCATTCCCATGGCCTTGGCGTACTGGATGGCAACATGCCCCAGACCTCCAGCCCCTGAAATCACGACCCACTCGCCCGGCCGCGTCTCGGTCTCCTTCAAACCCTTGTAGGTGGTGACGCCCGCACAAAGAATCGGCGCCGCATCGACAAAGGAAAGACTCTCCGGAATTCTCCCCAGGTAATCCGCCTGCGCCAGAGCATACTGCGCAAAACTGCCGTTTACCGAGTACCCGGAGTTCTTCTGCTCCAGACAAAGTGTTTCCCAGCCCGAAAGGCAAAACTCACAATGCCCGCAGGCGCTGTGCAGCCACGCGATGCCGACGCGGTCGCCTTTCTGCAGATGACTAACCCCGGGGCCGAGCGCGACTACTACTCCGGCGCCCTCGTGCCCGGGAATGAACGGAAGAGTGGGTTTCACCGGCCAGTCGCCGTCGGCCGCGTGCAAGTCGGTGTGGCAGACACCACTGGCCATGATTTCCACCAGGGCCTGTCCCGGGCCCGGCTTGGGGACGGGAACTTCTCGCACCGCCAGGGGCTCACCGAACTTCTCCACGACTGCTGCTTGCATAGTTTTAGGAATGGACATGCTGTACCTCCACAGTAAGCAAGAAGGACTCTAGCCCGCCGGCAAACATCGGAATGTGATCTAGATCACATTGGGAAGTGACGATGACCGTCCTCCCGTCAGAAGCTGTCTCCTAAATGATTTTGGGAGGGGCTCCACTTCAAGGCTCCTGAAGATCTCGACTCCGAGTGCGTTTTGAAAGGGCACGGCTTTAGAGGCTGCGGAAAAAAGCATCAGGTAACTAAAATCGGGAAGGGCACGAGTTTTACTCGTGCCGCTAAGCTGTTGAATATACGTCCGCGCTTTACCGCCTGAGGGCCATCTTTTGCCGTCGAGAGATTTTTTCAGCAGCCTCTTTAGCCGTGCCGGATAAATGTTTTTGTTTTTGTAATTTCGAGCGGGCTTTAGCCCGCGAGGAGTCCGCTCTTCGGAGTTGTGTTCGGCAGCCTGTTCAGCCGTGCCGCGAAGGGCCCCAAAAGACGGGGCTTTAGGCCACGAGGGAACTTGCATTTTTACTTCTCGGATGCATTGCGAGATAGCTTCTCAGAACTCACCAGGAGTTCCCGCGGACGGCCAGGCCGATCGGTCAATGGTTCAGAAATCTAGCGGATGTTTTGCATGCGGGAGTCGATGGCCACGAGTCTGTCTTCTTTGTATTTGGCGATCACACGTTGCCGGAATCGCCCGGCACCCGTAAAATTGAACCAACAACCGTTCGCGCCTGTAGGCCCGTAGCTCAGTTGGTTAGAGCGCTTCCTTGACACGGAAGAGGTCGATGGTTCGAGTCCATTCGGGCCTACCATTCACTTGAATCACGTAGCACCGTCAAAGAAATTCCAATGCAGTTTTCTACCTGCGACTACCTGCCTGTGTTCTCGCTGCCTGGGTCCGGTATACTCCCCTGCGGTGTTAACTGATGAGGACGAACCACCGCAAACTCAGCGTCACCTCCCTGTGCTTGTGTGCCTGCGCAATGCTCATTCCTACTCAGGCAAAGGCGACAAAGTGCGAGGATCTCACCAAGCTCAGTCTGCCTGATATAACGATCACGTCCTCAACGAGTGTGCCAAAAGGCCGATTCACTCCTCCAAACTCCTCGAACTCCCTTGAGACTCGCGAATTCTGCCGCGTGGTGGCGGTCGCCGAGCCCACTCCGGATTCTGTCATCAACTTTGAAGTGTGGATTCCTTCTGCCGCAGAGTGGAACCGCAATCTGGAAGGCGTTGGGAATGGTGGCTACAACGGAGCAATCCAGTACGGAGAGTTGGCCGACGCGCTTAAGCGCGGCTTTGCCGCAGCCAGCACAGATACAGGTCACACCGGGGCTGACCTTACCTTCGCCGCCGGGCGCGCCGAGAAGATCGCGGATTGGGGCTACCGCGCAATTCACATCATGACGGAAGCGGCCAAATTCATAATCCGTGAGTACTCGGGCGCTCTCCCGAAACATTCGTTTTTTTTGGGTTGCTCTACAGGGGGCCACCAAGCTCTTTCTGAGGGGCAGCGTTTCCCTGCTGACTACGATGGCATCGTTGCGGGTGATCCGGGGAATAATAGAGTGCACCTTAATGTTGGATTCTTGTGGGCCTTTGCTGCTACACATGACGCCAACGGCAATACCATCCTGCCAACCTCCAAACTTCCTCTAATCAACAAGGCAGCGCTTGCGGCTTGCGACGCCGCTGACGGTATTGCAGATGGCATCATCTCCGACCCACAGTCATGTCATTTCAACCCGAGCGTTCTCCTCTGCAAGCGGGAAGTAAATGACCAATGCCTGACCGCAGCCCAAGTTGAAGCGGTGAGGAAGGTGTACGCGGGACCGAAGAACCCGCGCACTGGTGAACAAATCATTGCAGGCTATTCTCCGGGAAGCGAAAGCCCGTTAGGGGATGACTGGGCTGGCGGATGGAAGATGTACATAACGGATCGGCAAGAACCGATGCGCTTGGATTTTTGGAGATACTGGGTCTTCGACGACCCCAAATGGGATTGGCGCACATTCGACTACGATCGCGACGTTTCCTATGCGGATAAGAAGTTGGCGGCGGTGAATGCAACCAGCCCAGACTTGCGTGCGTTTAGATCGCGCGGCAAGATTCTGATGTATTCGGGATGGGCGGATCCCATCGGTCCTCCGATGGACGCCGTCGATTATTACAAGCGTGTCCAGCAAACCACTGGGGGGCAGCAAAAGACCGAGTCATTCTTTCGGCTCTTTATGGTGCCGGGAATGGCCCATTGCGGAGGGGGGCCGGGACCAAACGTCTTTGGAGGCTACGGGCCGCCGTCTCCTGTGTCGCCAGAGATCAGCGTCGATCCACAACACGACATACTGAGCGCTCTCGTGCAGTGGGTTGAGAAGGGTGCTGCTCCTGATTACATCATGGCCTCTCACGTAACCGAAAATCGCGTTGATCGCACTCGCCCTATCTGCCCCTATCCAAGAGTCGCCCGTTGGAGTGGTTCGGGTAGCAGCGACGATGGCAAGAACTTCACATGTGCGGATGTAACGAACTCATTGGCGAATCTCCATCCGAAAGCTAAACACTGAATACCCCCGAAAGCGCAATCAACACGCCTGAAATGTGCCTCCTCAGCGGTGACCAACCGGCACGATGCCGAGAGATTTTCTTTCCTCGACATGCGACTGATCAATCCAATTTTGCCGTCTTCATCCCCCCTAGAGGAGCCGTTGAACCATTACCGAACCCTCCACTTGTCCAGACAGGGTGCGCTTCCATGCCTCCGGTCATTCCGGAGTAGTCGCCAATGAAAGCAGATGTGGAATTACCCAGGCTGATCGTAGAAGCGGTTACACGCGCATTGGGCGCAAAGGTTCCGCCATTGTTCAGAGAACGAGTCGCAAATACATCATATTTGTTGGCATTCGTGGGGCTGTTCCGTGTATCAAACCAACTCACGCCGAGGATCCCAGCCGAATCAACCGAAATCGCCGGGAATACGCGTTGCCCCGCGGTTTGGTCATTTATTTTGACCGGGGTAGTGAAGACAGTTCCTGCTGCTGTCGTGTCGCGAGTGAACTCGATTGCGCTATTCGCACCCGGCTGGTCCGCATAGACGATGTACACGAATCCGCTGCTTGGGTTAACCGCTAATGCCGGGAAACTATTATCGCGGTAGATGGCGCTGAAGTTTACTGGATTAAATTTGGCGGTCGCTGCAACCTTTGTCGTGAAGGTCCCGCCCCCATTCGTCGATTTGGCGATCCAGATCTGCGCCTGGCCGGTAGTGAAAAATACTTCCCAGGAGACATATACTTCACCCTTGGTTCCTGCAGCCACTTGGCAACCCTGCACTCCTCCATTTTGCGCGGAAGGACTGACCTGGATTGCGGATGACCAGCTAGAACCATGATTGGTGGAGCGGGAGAAGAAGATCATGTCCGAATTGGCTGTGAAGTGGGTCCAGCAAGCGTACCCATTGCCGGTCGTGGTAGCGTTGGTGCTGTTGTCGACTGCAATCCAGGGTTTGTCTTCAAAAAGGCTGGTGGCGCTGAGATGGGTTAAAACTGGCTTCGTATTGGCAGCCGTGGTGGTCGTGCCCGTGCTCAAGTTGCCTCGAGTCACATAGAAGCCGTCGTTCGTCGCGTTCCCGCTGCTATTTACTTTGACGTAGAGATCAGCAATGTAATAGTTTCCCAGCCTGTCAATGGCCACGACCGGATCACTATTAGCCTGCCAAGTGGCTCCGTCTGATGTCAGCGGCAATCCTGCGCTGTTTCGTGGGATAAAAGCCTGCTTCCAAGTCGACCCATTGTTCGTGGATAACGTGTACTTCGTGGTGTTGAATCCGCCGCGGAGTGAGAAGTCGCTTATAGCGCCCACGAGCATGGTGTCATCCAGCGGATCGGCGGCGATCTCCTCTTCCGCTTCTGGCTTGGTGCTCGTCGCGCTTACGGTGGGTCCCACCGTGTAGGCAGCACCGCCGAAACCCGGGGACACCGTCGCCTTGGGAATGGGAGGAATGGAACGGGAGGGTTGCACCCCGAGAAATTGGTTCCTGTGGAAAACAGGAAAAGTCCTCAATGGCGACGCATGATCCAGTTGTTGGGCCTGCATGGTGATATTCAGGTTGAATATAAGCAGAGTTGAGCAGAGCACTTGGAGCAGTTTCATTAGGGTTACCTCCAGATGTGTTGCTACAGAGCCCTGAATCACAGTAGCGGCGCACTGCGGAGTGGAAACAGGGGTAGCGTGCGCCCAAACGTAGTGGGGGAACGCTACATCTACTCAGAAGTCATGTCAAAAGAAAAAGCCAGGCCGCTTTGTGGATAAGACAAAAGCGTGCCATCAATTCGCCATCAGTACCACGGACTCCCCTGCCTTCTCCGACTGAGCGTAAAGTTTTTGCTAACCCGATGCTTTAGCAGAGTCCCACAAAACGGTTCTCGTACTCTTTCTCTATCCGAACAGATAGCGTCCCGCCTTATCGGGTGGAAACTTGGGTGGCGGGCGCATATTGCGTGCGCCTCCCCAGCCCTAAGTTACGCTGGCTTAGTGAGTTTCCTTCGCGTGAGCAACAGGACTCGATTGTCAGGATGGCACTTGGGTTGCACTGTCCTTCGGGAACGTCGATGCTGAATCTACAGATCGGGTCGTTGTCGCCTCGACAGAACCGGAACACAGCACGCGGAGGTGCGCTATGTACGGCCCATTTTTCCTTTCCTTTGGGGCCTTGCTGATCCTCATCGCTATAGTCGGCGGCCGCATGGAGGTGAAAGAGATCAAGATACTAGGCGCAGTGGGAGCCGGCCTGTTGGGCGGCCTCTGCCTTCTCATCGGACTGGGCACTTACTACCAGGGAAATCAGGACACTCATTCGCAGGTCGAAGCTGCGACACCGCAGAGTACTCATCCCGCTTCGCCCGCGGTTCCGGCTTCGGTCGATGAAGATCTGAGCGGCTTTCCCGCGCCAACAGCATCCAGAGTCATAAGTCAGAATACCTCCAGCGAGAGCACCCAGTCCCCTGCCGTTCCGGTGGAGTTCACGGTTTACGATCAACTGCGTCCGGAAGAAATTGCTGGTGGCGAGAGCTACCAGATGGCGGTCAAAATAAATGGAACCTACGTGGGAAACCTTGCCGCCAATCCCTATGCGTCGCATCCGAGTCTGGGGGTTCGTGTCGCGAGCACCGGAGCGCAGACCTACAACCTGGATGGAGAGCTTTACGTTCAGGGCATGACGCTAACCTGCTCCGGGGCCGGGACCATCTTCGCCAAAAGCGGAGACCGCTTCCAGTTGATTGGAACCGTGGAACCTGACGGACGTTGCGTGGGCGCGCTGCACTTGGTCAGCGAAAATTAGTCTGATCAAAACCTCGCATGCGCAAAACCAGCGCCGTCGCAGCGGAAGCAGACAGGCCATTGACGGAATCCCGTTGCAGATCAAAAAACTTCGGTTCGCTGGGAATTTTGTGCGCAGACAAAAACGGGGAGCGGTCGATGCTCCCCGTCTATTCTTAGTCAAGGAACGCTTTCACGCTCCTCAATTCACTACCAATCCTACTTGCCGGCTTCCGTGGATTTCATCTGGTTTTGGGCTGACTCGCGGCCCACCGCCAGAGCGTACTTCTTGCCGGCGAAACGGATCTCGCCGATCGAACGGCTGCCATCTGGGTTGTTGTTGATCAGCGCGGCATCGGAACTGGATTTCTGATTCAGTTCGATTACCTGCGCGGGCGCGCTGACCAGTACCTTGCCGCTTCGCAGAAGGCTCATCTCCACATTGTCACCGGTGCCTTCCCACTTGACCTGATACTCTCCGGCGGGAAGTTGCTTGCCGTTCAACTGCACGTCATTGAAGAACTGCACCGAACCTTTGTGCGCGTCGCCGGCGAATGCGCTGGTAGCGAGCAACAAGGCCAAGGAAAGCACGATCGTTTTGAACGTCGAAAACTTCATAACCGCTCCTTATTATCCCGAAGGGATGGCTTGGGGCGGCCCTACTTGCCGTCCGCGAAAAACTTGCGTTTTTACGCGGAAGGCCTAAAATGCACACGCGGGGTTAAGCAATGGAGCGTCTGCCAAGTACGCTCTGTCTGCGCGGGATTGAACTCGCCTGGGCCGCCAAACCGTAGACGAGAGCAATCCCGATAACCCCTAAAATCTCTCTCTTCGTAAACGCGAAAATCACATTCCTTTCGGCTCACCTCGCGATCAGATACGTTTTCTCCATTTACGAAGTTCCATGAGTTTTGATTCACGGTAATGGACGGCTTGGTCAGCAGGCCGTTAGCAGGGGTTACAATTTCTTACAAGCTATAACATTGACAGGCAAAGACTAAGTCAGCATAGATTGCTTGAATGATTCGCCTACACGCAGCGTTGTGAACATTCACAACCGCTGTTTCACTGTTGTTCTTGATTAGCTAGACCTTTCTGTCATCTCGAGCGAGGGCGGAAGCCCGAGTCGAGAGACCTTGTGTTTGTCGCTGATCTTTCGTCGCTAGAAAAACCGAGCAAGCTTCACTGTTATGCTTGGGTGACGATTGGGAAGGAAGTGATTTACGCTCCGGTCATCTGCAAGACTACTTTTCCGAAATTCTGGCGGTCCTGCAATAAGCGATATGCTGAACGCACCTGTGCAAGCGGCAACGAGTGTCCTACGACCGGACGAAGCTTGCCATCATTGACCCAGTGCGAAAGTTGTTCCCAGGCGGCGGACATCAGATTGGAATTCCGCGACAGCTGAGTTAGCCACAGCCCGTGGACGCTGGTTCCTTTCGTGTACAAAATTCTGGGATTGAGTTGAGCCTTTTCTCCGGTCGCAGAACCGTACGTGATGACTCGGCCGAAGTCGCGCAGGCACCGCACGCTTTTGGTGAGGTGCTCGCCACCCAGCATCTCGAAAACCACATCGACTCCTTCGCCGTTGGTTAGCTGCTTGACGGCATCTTCGTAATCCTGCTGTTTGTAATTAATACCGTGTTGCAAGCCCATTTCGCGAACTCGAGCCAGCTTTTCGTCGGAAGAAGAGGTACCGTACATCTCAACACCAAGCAATTTCCCGATTTCGACGGCTGCGGTTCCTACTCCACCCGCTACCGCGTGGATAAGCACTCGCGCGCCCGGAGTATTGTCAGGACCATCGGCCAAGCCCGCCTTCCAGTAAGCCAGGTATGCCGTGAAGTAGTTGACGGGGAAGGCTGCAGCCATCTCGGCACTCCAGTGGCTCGGAACCGGCCACAACAATTCGCGATTCGCGGCAATGTAATCAGCAAAAGCACCCCACTGCGCGTAGCCCATTACCCGCTCCCCGCTTCCTTCTACCCGCCCTGCGAACTCCCGTCCGGCGATGAATGGAGGAGCCGGAAGGCCCGAATATCCACCGGAGGCGGTCAGTACATCGGCAAAGTTCACCCCCCCAGCCTCCGCTCTGACCAAGACCTGCTCAGGACCAGGAGTTGGCTTGGAAACCTCGCCAATTTCCAGTATCTCTGGACCGGCGTAACGCGGGATCACCACCGCTTTCATAGCTCGAGTGTATCAGGGCGAACGCAGGCGACTGTGGAAGGCGAGGCTAGGGCCAGAATGGGACTTTGGTACCTTTCGGGAACCGCTTTTCCCCGTGCCGCTCCCACGTCACCGGTATATACTTCGTCCTGTATTGCTGGTCGGCCCGGTCCGTTCGTCGAGACCGGGTGCGGAGCGCCAGCTCTTCATCGTATTAATTCCCAGCTCCGCTTCATCATCGCCGGCTGCGGTTTGGGTTGGCGCGGGACGTGCAAGTCCGGGGTCCGAGCCGGAGTGTCCCGGGGAGGTTCATCCGTGGATTTGGTATTAATCAGGCTTTTATTTGTCCTTTTTGTTGCCATCACCTGCTACCTGATCGAACCCTTTGGCTTGCCTTCCAAGATGGATGCGGCCGTCGGCATCCTTTTCGGCCTCGCCATCGTGATTTTCGAATCGCGGCTGCGGCGGGTGAGCCTCAAACGGCTTATTGGCGCTGCCATCGGCAGTGTTCTTGGCATCATTGGTGCCTACCTGTTTGCGGTCGTAATTCGCAGCAGCCTGGCCCCGGGAAGAACCCAAAGCTTCCTCATGCTGATGGTCATGCTGCTCATGGCCTACGTAGGCCTGATCGTCGGCGCCAATAAAGGCGACCTGCTCAACCTGGCTGCCTTGGGTGGCATCTTCGGCGGCGAAAAGCAGTCCAAGAAAAGCTACAAGATTCTCGATACCAGTGTCATCATCGACGGCCGCATCGCCGACATTGCTGAGACCGGCTTTCTCGACGGAATCATGGTTATCCCCCAATTTGTCTTACGCGAATTGCAGCTGGTAGCCGATTCGGCCGACTCGCTCAAGCGCAATCGCGGCCGGCGGGGACTGGATATCCTGCAGCGCCTGCAAAAGGTCGCCTCCCTGAACATCCAGATAGTCGAGGATGACTTCCCCACTATTCGCGAAGTGGACATGAAGCTGATCGAATTGGCCAAAGTTTATGAGGGCAAGATCGTCACCAACGACTTCAACCTGAACAAGGTGGCCCAACTTCAGGGTGTCGAGGTGCTCAATATTAATGAACTGGCCAATGCCCTCAAGCCCATCGTCCTCCCGGGCGAGACCATGAAGGTGTTCATCCTCAAGGAAGGCAAAGAGTACAACCAGGGTGTGGCCTATCTGGATGACGGAACCATGGTGGTCGTGGACAATGCTCGCAAGATGATCGGCAAGAACATCGACATCTCCGTCACTTCGGTTTTGCAGACGACGGCGGGGAAGATGATCTTCGGGAAATGGGATGAGCGGATCGCAGCCAGGGCCGATGCTACTCCCAGGCCGGTTAATGTGAGTGCAACCGTCGTCCCAGTCCCGCCCGAGCCCAAGAAAGCGCCCGCGATGGCCGGGGAACGACCCAGCGAATAGAGATGCTCAGCGCGGCTATGGCGTGGCGGCCACGCCATTCACCGCAATCGTGTCACCCTGAAGTGTGCCGGTTATCTTAGCCTTTTGACCGGCAAGCACCCCTAGATCGTTCGGATCGCCCTTCAGCTTGTAGGTCTTTTCTCCGGCCACGAGCACATATCCCGCCCCAGAGCGCTGGCACGTGCGGGTACACTCCTCCGCGCTCTTGTCGCGAAGTTTATGACGCGGGCCGCAATTGCTGTCACTCACTAAACCTATGAAGGTATTCGCATCGGCTCGTCCCATCTTCATTGGGGCGGTGAGCGAAGCATTGGATGTAAGCCGCTGGGCAGCAGCGCTAAAGGCTGTGAACAGCAGCAGCGACGCCGTACAGAAGGTAAGAAACCGGTGAATCACACTTAACTCCTGGGGAATGCCGCCAGACGCTCCCCCGTGACATATTGGATGCCAAATAAGCGCGCCGCGAAAGTCCGAGAAGTACAGGCTTAACCTTATTCAAGGATTTGAACTCCTCCGGCCAGGTTCGTATACTTGAGCGCCCATGAAAGTGATCGTCCTAATACCGGCGGCCGGGCTGGGAACCCGGATGGCGCCCCCCAACCCCGGCAAGGGCAAGACGAAGCAATTTACCGAGCTGAACGGAATTCCGATATTAATCCACACGTTGCGGAAGTTTGCTGCCAGCCCGGCGGTGGAAGAGCTCTACATCGCGCTGCGGCCGGAGGAGATGCCGGAATTCCGCCGTCGCCTCGAAAAAGAAACGGACATCCTGCGGAAGCGAGTCGAGCTGGTGGAAGGCGGAGAGCACCGGCAGCAGTCGGTGGCTAACGCCTTGAGGGCGATTTCAGCGGTAGCAGACGACATTATCCTGGTGCACGATGCAGTTCGGCCCTTCGTTTCCGAAGACATTATCGAGCAGGTGATTCAGGCGGCGCAGAAATATGGCGCCGCTATTGCCGGCATGCCCGCCATCGATACCGTGAAACAGGTGGACCGGACGGCGGATGGAGCCGTGATCACGGCGACCATTCCGCGGGAACGCGTGGTCATGGCGCAGACACCGCAGGGATTTCGCTACGGCGTTCTAAAGAAAGCTTTTGACGAGGCCAGTGCCGACGGGTTCCTGGGGACCGACGAAGCTTCCCTCATTGAAAGGGCCGGTGGCGAAGTGGCGGTGGTCATGGGATCACCTCGTAATATAAAGATCACTACCCCTTCGGATATGGAATTGGCTGAGTTTTTCCTCAGCAAGTGATCCAAGCTTCAATGTTGGAAGCCAACAATTAACGACCAACGACTCGAGTCTGCAAACTTGAAAACTGGAATTCGCATTGGCTACGGCTGGGATTCACATGAGTTCGTGCGCGGGGTTCCACTGAAGATTGGCGGTTTGAATCTCCCCCATGAAAAGGGCCTCGGCGGACATTCTGATGGTGACGTTCTCCTGCACGCCATCACCGACGCTCTGCTGGGGGCCGTCGCGGCGCCCGATATCGGGTCTTTGTTTCCTCCCTCCGACTCCAGGTGGAAGGGCGCCGACTCGGTTGTGTTTCTCCGCGAAGCTCTGAAGAGAGTAGAGGAAGCGGGATACGCGATTGCCAACATGGATTCGACGCTCATCCTGACTGAGCCTAAGATTGGGCCGCATACGGCCGCCATCCGAAAACGCGTTTCCGAACTGCTGAACATTTCCGGCGACGCGATCGGGATTAAGGCTAAGACACCGGAAGGCATGGGCACCGACAACGCCGCCATCGCGCATGTGACGGTGCTGCTGGAGAGGAAAGCGGGTTCAGCCAGGCGAGCGGCTAGAAAATCCAAATAATAACCAAACTCAGGAATAACCCACACTCTGTCATCCCGAGCGAAGTCGAGGGACCTTGTGGTTAAAGTGTGGCTTCCGGTTAGCCGGCGCTGCCGCGCGCTGCTTCTACAAAGGCTCGAAAAATCGCGCGCGAAGGCTCATCAACGTCCACCGAACGCTCGGGATGCCACTGCACGGCTATCACGAAGTGATTGGGATCCGTGCCTTCGAGGGCTTCGACGATGCCATCATCAGGACAACGGGCAACAATCTTCAGGCCAGTGCCAGGCTCCTCGGCAGATTGATGATGGCTGGAATTTACTGGAATCCTGACCGCATCGGGACCGCCATTACCGACAATTTTCGCTAAACATGACGCCGGATCAATCTGCGCATCATGTGCGATAGCTACCAGTCGTCCGGCAGCATGGTTGACCTGCTGCAGTTCTGGCGGCAAGACGTCGGGGATGTGCTGGATCAGCGTTCCAGCAAGGTAAACGTTCAGGCTCTGTAGTCCATAGCAAATCCCTAACACCGGCCGGCGGTTCGCGTAAGCGTACTGTAGAAGCCAGCAGTCAACATCATCACGCCTTGGATCGGGAGGTGCTGTTCTCTCGTGCTTCGAGGCGCCGTACTTCGCGGGATCCACATCCGTCTTGCTGCCGGGCAGCAGCACTCCGCCGCAACTCTCGATCGATCTCTTCAGCTCTGCTGCCGCCAGATCCAGGGGAATGCGAACCGGTTCTCCATCCGCCATGCGTATGGCGTGCTCGTATTGAGGAAGCGAGCGTTCGACGTATTCGGGATCGGTCGAGAGCGGTAGCGGGATGGCGATGCGGGGTCCCATGCCTACCCGGCTCTTTCGATTCCAGCTAAGGCTTTTTCTTGTCGGTAGCGGCGGGTTTCCATAGTCAAGGTAATGCTCAAAACGACTACGGCGACCACTACCGCCGTGGGAAAGGCCACCATGCGATAGGCGAGGGCGAGACTCACGCGGCTGCCGCTGCTATGGGTGTAAATCACAAACCCGATTATCCCCAGCAGCAGGCTGACGGCAAAGGAAAGCAAGGTCAGGATGAAGGTAATCAGTAGCGCGCGCACAGGCACTAAAATAAGGCTCGGCTTGCGGCGAACGGACATATATCTACCCTACAACAACCAGGGTTACCAGAGCCACTGCGGCCGCGTGCGCTACAATACCCTCGATGTCACAAGCAGCCCCGGCAATTACGCGGTCTCCGGCGGAAGTGGTCCGCCAGACTCCGGTGTCGCAGGCGTCGAACGGGATCTGCTATGCCGTGTCTGGACAGGTCACCCTTTCGGAGATCGACCTGGAGCGCATGATCGCGGCGGTGCCCGCCTCGGTGGCCGCGGCCCTCACGCGCAAAGCCTACTACTTTGTGCCTCTCACACTGACCCAGGGAGAGGATACCGTTATCGCCGACCGTTACGATGTCACGCTCAGTGACAATGCTGTATGCCACCGCAATCTTAATTTGGGCGACTCGCAGTGCGTCTTCATCTCCACGCGGCTGATGGACGATAAGTTCTCGGTCGCATTTGAGTTCTATATCAACGTCGGGCACGCCTTGGTCGAGCAAGCTGGAGTTTCCGAAGCATTTGCCGAACTGGCGTGGAAGCAGGTAGAAGCCGGGGTGCGCGGAGAAACTTCCCTGGATGCCTGGGAAGCGCGCAAATTCGCTACCAGCGCCGGCCCCGATGCGGAGAAGTACAAGAACGAGTTTCTGGCAGCGGCCTTTGCGGATTCCATTTCCATCTACCTTTTGTCCCTTTGCCTGGATGTGGACTACTACGATCTCCGGGAACGCGACTACCCCCTGCTGGCGCCCAGCGCCTTAGCGGAACGACTGCGCAAGGTCGCTGAATTATTCCCACCCAATCCCGGATTTGAGTTCGCCATCTACTACAAACGGCGCAACTAAACCCCGCAATAACTAGACTTAGTCCACGGACTTAGTCTATACTGCCGATCTATGGAAGTGAACATTCACGAGGCGAAGACTCACCTCTCCCGCCTGCTGACGCGAGTCGCAGGAGGGGAGGAGATCACCATTGCCAAGGCGGGAGTACCGATTGCGCGTCTGGTCCCTGTAAGTGTCGAGGAATGTAAGAGGCCGCTCGGCATCGATGCTGGGAAAGTTTGGATTGCGGAGGATTTTGACGCGCCCCTGCCGGAAGTAGAGGCGCTGTTCGAAGGGACAGTGAAACGCCCGCACAGGCGCAGCAAGTGACAAATTACCTGCTGGACACCTCCGTGTTTTTATGGAGCGTTGCTGCGCCGGAGCGTTTAAACCGAAAGGCGCAGCAACTGCTCGAAAATCCCAAGGAAGCCTTTTTCTTGTCCGCCGCCAGCGCCTGGGAAATCAGCATCAAGAGCAGTAGTGGCAAGCTCAGGCTGCCGGAGCCGGCTTCGTCGTATGTTCCAAAACGGCTGATTTCCCGAGCCATTCGTGTTCTGCCAATCACGTATACACATTCTCTGGCCGCTGGAGAACTGCCCAGACATCATTTGGATCCCGTCGACCGTATGCTGATCGCCCAGGCCCAATTGGAAGGCTTCACTATCCTCACCGCTGACCGAGTTTTCGAGCGGTACGAAGCGGATCTGCTCTGGTGTGGGCGCTAGACCATGATCAAGGTCCGTTCCTTCGCGAAAATTAATCTCGGGTTGTGCATTGGCGCGGCGCGCGCAGATGGATTTCATGATCTGCGCACGGTTTATCAGACGATTGCGCTCCATGATGTGATTGCAGTGAATATAGGACGCGGCGCCGGCATTGAGATTCGCTGCGCCGATCCGCGTGTACCCAGAGATGAGACCAACACATGCTACAAAACCGCCGAGCGTCTAATGAATGCGCTGGGAGCGAAGGGGCACGTCCTTATTGAGATTGATAAGCGGCTTCCGGTTCAGGGCGGATTGGGCGGAGCTTCCTCGAATGCGGTCGCTGTGCTCGTGGCGTTGGAACGACTTTTGAAAAAGTCCTTAACGGGTCCGGAGCGGCTGCGGATTGCGGCCGAGGTTGGCTCGGATTTGCCGCTTTTTCTCGTGGGCGGGACGGTGTTGGGAGTTGGGCGGGGAGAAGACGTTTATCCCGTGCCGGATTTTCCGCCTACAGCCTGCGTCATTGTGGCGCCCGAGGTGGGTGTTTCGACTCCGCAGGCGTTTCGGGATTGGGATGCGTTGAACGACCAGGCCAACCGGACGCCCGGGGGCATCCGCCCCTACGTGGACAGTGCCCTGGCGCCGAGGGCCGGTGCGTTATCCGAGGACGCCAAATTGACGGGGTCCGGTACCTCCGATAGAATGAATGAGTTCGGCCACGCGGTGTCTTCGTGGCTGAGTGGGTTTTCCAGCAAGCGCGGAAAGCCCGTATCCGGTGTCCCTGCTTTGGGCAGGGGCCGGGGCGAGACCCCGCTTCTCGACCTCGTCCATACCGGGATCGAAAACGACTTCGAAGAGGTCGTCTTTCCTAAGTATCCCGAATTGTGCGAGATCAAACAGGCGCTGCAAAAGGCAGGGGCCTTTTATGCTTCCCTGTCCGGCTCGGGTTCGGCCTTGTACGGACTTTTTCGGGCTCGAGATCAGGCTGACAAATGCGCGGCGCGGCTGAAAAAGCAGGGGATCTTAGCGACGGCAACGAGCACCTTGATCCGACAGCAGTACTGGAGAAAGTTTCTAGTTTCGGGTTTGTAGTTTCTAGTAAACTGTCATTTCCCCGCAGCTTGCTCGAAACCAGAAACTTGAGACTGGGTTACTGGGCCGTCGACTAATGGTAGGTCAAGTGCCTTTGGAGCACTTTGTCTAGGTTCGAATCCTAGCGGCCCAGCCAGAAAACCAGCTACTAGCTTTTAGCTATTAGCCTTTAGCTCTTAGCTTTTGCTGGACAGCGGAGCTCGGCTGAGGCAGCTAAGAGCTAATGGCTAAAGGCTAAGAGCTAACATGGCGACTCTTGCAACGGCAGCAGAGAAGAAAGGTCTGATGAACGCGGACGAGAAGCCCGAACGCAAGCCTCAGCGCGCGCGTGTGGACGACAAGTTCAAGATCTTCTGCGGCACGGCCAACGAGGCACTTTGTGACGAAGTTTGCCATTTTCTTGGCCTGTCGCGCGGCCAGGCCAAGGTCACGCGTTTCGCCGATGGCGAAGCCTACATCCAGATTCAGGAGAACGTGCGGGGCGCCGACGTATTCCTCATGCAGCCTACCTGCAAGCCGGTGGACATGCATTTGATGGAACTGCTGCTCATGATCGACGCGCTGAAGCGCGCGTCGGCGCGCCGCATCACCGCGGTCATTCCATATTTCGGCTATGCCCGGCAGGATCGCAAGGACAAGCCGCGGGTTCCGATCTCGTCGAAGCTGGTAGCCGACTTGTTAACCACGGCGGGCGCTGACCGAGCCTTGGTTGTCGATTTACACGCGCCGCAGTTGCAAGGGTTTTTCAATATCCCGGTGGATCACCTGTTCGCATCGCCAGTGCTGGTGGATTACTACAAGAAGCTTAATCTGCCGGACCTGACCGTTGTTTCGCCGGACGCGGGCGGCGTGGAACGGGCGCGCTTCTTCGCCAAGAAAATGGATGCCGCGCTGGCTATCGTCGACAAGCGGCGGGTCGATGTGAACGTGGCCGAAGTCATGCACGTCATCGGCGATGTCACGGGGCGTACTTGCCTGGTGATCGACGATCTCATTGATACCGCCGGAACCCTGGTCAAAACGGCTGAGGCCCTGCTCGAGAGCGGCGCACTAGGCGTTTATGCGTGCGCCTCCCATGCCGTGCTGTCGGGGCCGGCCGTAGAAAATATTTCCCGGTCACCGATCGCGCAAGTGGTGGTGACTAACACAATTCCGCTCAGCGAAGCTGCACAGAACCAGCCCAAGATCAAAGTGCTGACGATTGCAGGGCTGATTGGGCGGGCGATTCAGTCGATTCACGAAGAGACTTCCGTCAGCAAATTATTCATGTAGGCAGGAACGGGAATTATGGCAACTGCAGAAAAAGAGAAAAAGATAGATATCAGCAATCTAGAGGCAGAGCCGCGCCAGCCGGGGACAAAGAACGATGCCCGGCGGGTTCGCAAGGCGGGGAAGATCCCGGCGGTCGTTTACGGAGCCGGCAAGGACTCGGCGCCGGTCAGCGTCGATCCGCGCCAGGTCGCGCGCATACTGCACTCCGCCAGTGGTCACAACACGATTTTCGATCTGTCGCTCGATGGCGAGCGCACCAAAGCCATGATCGTGGACTGGCAATATGAGCCCATCAAAGGATCGCTTCTGCACATCGATCTGAAGCGGATCGCGATGGATAAAAAGCTCACGGTCAATGTTCCCATCGTGCTCAAGGGCGAAGCGGCAGGCGTCAAGCAGCAGGGCGGAATTCTTGAGCAGACGTTGCGCGAAGTCGAGGTGGAGTGCTTGCCTCAGGACATTCCGACCGAAATCGACTTGGACGTTTCGGAGTTAGTGTTCGGAAAAGTCCTGCGCGTTCAGGATCTGCCCAAGTCGGACAAGATCACGTTTGTTTCGGACGAGAACCAGCCCGTGGCGCACATCATTTCTGTGAAAGAGGAAGTTGCGCCCACTCCGGAAGCGGCGGCGGCCGAAGCGGCTGCACCGGCCGAGCCCGAAGTCATCAAGAAGGGCAAGCAGGAAGAAGAAGGCGCCGAGGAAGCTGGCGAAGAGAAGGCCGAGAAGCCGGAGAAGCCGGAAAAGAAAGAGAAGAAATAGTCGTTGGCGGTGGGTCGTTGCTTGTTGGCTTTTGCAAAGGGCCAGGATTAACGGCCACCATCATACGGCTTGCTAGTAGCTAGTGGCTAGGAGCCAGCAGCTGAGCGTGAAACTGATCGTTGGGCTGGGGAATCCCGGAATCGAATATCAGTTCACGCCGCACAATCTCGGGTTTCTTGCGCTTGACCGCATTGCCAATGAATGCGGGGTTGAGGTTCGCAACCGGAATTGCCGAGCTTTGACGGCTCGCGCTGTGATCGAAGGTCAGCCGGTTCTTCTGGCCAAGCCGGAGACCTACATGAATCTCAGCGGGCTGTCGGTTCGGGAACTGGTGACGAAGTACGAGATCGATCCGGCGTCCGACTTGATTCTGATCTACGACGAACTGGATCTGCCGCTGGGCACGATTCGCATACGGCAGCGAGGCAGTTCGGCGGGTCACAACGGAATGGAGTCGGTGATCGGGGCGCTGGGAACGCAGGAGTTTCTGCGGATCCGGCTGGGAATTGCACCCGATCGCAAGGTTGCTGATGGCGTGAAATTCGTGCTCACGCCTTTTCGCAAGGCGCAGCTCAAGGTCGTCGATGACGTGCTGGATGCGACCTTCGAGGCTATGCGGGTGATTTTGAAAGACGGGGCGGGTGCCGCGATGAACCGCTTCAACCGGAAAACAGAGGGCTGAGGAGAACAACTCAAGGTCCCTCGACTTCGCTTTGCTCCGCTCGGGATGACAGGGTTGTGGACCTGCGAGCCGCGTGACTGAGCCGAGTGAGGCGCTAAGAGATAAAAGCTAAGGACTGAAGAGCTGATTTGGAGAAACAATGAATCGTACTTATGAACTGATGTTTATCGTCCGTCCCGATATGGCGGAGGAAGATTTGGACAAGCTGATTTCGACGCTCGAAGGGCAGGTGACCACCAGCGGCGGCACCGTCAAAAATATCGAGCGCATGGGCAAGCGGCGGCTGGCGTACACCGTGCGCCGGTTTTCGGACGGGATGTACATCCTGTTAACTGTCGAGGGCTCGGGCGCGCTTATTCATGAACTGGAGCGTCGTTTGCGCGTTACAGAACCGGTGATCAAGTTCCTCACCGTGAGGGTCGACGAAGAGCAGAAGCGGCTCGATAAGATCAAGCAAATCCGGGAAGCACGCCGCAAGGCGGCGCCTGCGCCGGCTACGCCAGAGGCGGGCGGCGAACCGACACCAGCAACAGCGTAAACGAGTCGTCAGCTATCGTTCGTCAGTCGTCAGCGAGTTCACTACGGCGATTGATGTGGCTGAAGACTGACGACTAAAGACTGACGACTAGATTTTAAGGAGCATCATGGCTGAAGAAACGAATACACCAGTAGCAGCAAGCACCGGGACGGAGACTCCGCGCACGGAAGCCCCGCGTTCGGAAGGGCCGCGCGGTGGGCGCGGACCGCGCCCGGGCGGCCCAGGCGGCCGCGAAGGCGGACGCAAGTATTTCCGCCGCAAGAAAGTTTGCAAGTTTTGCGTCGAGAAAATCGAATCGATCAACTACAAGGATGTGCGATTGCTCGGGCAATTTGTCGCCGAGAGCGGCAAGATCGTACCGCGCCGGTTGACGGGGGTTTGCACTCCGCACCAGCGCCGGCTCTCGACCGCCATCAAACAAGCACGCAATATCGCTTTACTGCCGTTCGCCGGCAGAGCGTAAGAACGCAGTCGTTGGTCGTTGGTCCTTGGTCGTTGGCAAACAAGCAAAGCGTAAGCATTCGGGCCAACTTCAACGACGAGTATCTCCGAATTGTGTTTAGCCAACGACCAACGACTAACAACCAACGACTGGAGTTTTACGATGGAAGTCATTCTCAAAGAAGATGTGGCAAAGCTCGGTTCGCGCGGCGACGTGGTGAAGGTTGCCGAAGGGTATGGGCGCAATTTTCTGCTGCCAAAGAAGCTCGCCATTGAAGCGACCAAAGGCAATAAGGCTGTCATTGAACAGATGAAGGCTGCGGCGCTGCGCCGCTCCGCGAAGGAGAAGGCACAGGCGGAGCAGTTGGCCAAGCAGTTCGACGGTGTTTCGGTTTCGTTCCAGCGCCGCTCGGGCGAGCATGATCAGCTGTTTGGATCGGTCACCGCAGGCGACATTGCCGACGCCCTTGCCAAGAAGGGCTTTAGCCTGGATCGCCGTAAAGTCCAGTTGCATGAGCCTCTCAAGACGTTGGGTGAGTTCACAGTCCCAGTTAAACTGCACCGGGATGTCAGCACGCACCTCAAGGTCGTGATCGAGAAGGAAGCTATCGTCGAATAGCTTTCTTCCGAACTCCCCCTCTCGCTTTAAGCCGCGGGTACTGCAAGGTCCATGATCAAGGTTCAGGATGTCAGCGGGGGCGCGAGCTTTGCGGTGAAGGTCCACCCCCGCGCGCGGCGCAATGGCATCACGGGTATTGTGGGTGACGCGCTTAAACTGGATCTCACCGCTCCTCCCATCGACGGCAAAGCCAACCAATCCTGCATGGATTTCCTGGCGGAACTTTTGGAAGTTCCGCCTTCTTCCGTTACCATAGCTGCCGGCCACAACAGCCGAAATAAAATCATTCGTGTTGAGGGACTTAGCGCTGAGCAAGTCCGCGGACGACTGCAGGAATAGTGCTCCGGTGCATCTGACTGAGAGATCAGCATGGCAGTTGCGGGCAACATTGACGAGCGCCGATTGACCTTTGCGGAGCGGCTGCATGAAATCCGCACCGGGTTCGAGCGGCCGTTCTGGATCGCTAACATCACCGAGATTTTCGAACGCCTGGCTTACTACGGGGCGTTCGCGTCGCTCGCGCTCTATCTTCAGGAGCGGCTCAATTTCTCCACCGAACAAACTGGAACTCTAACTGGCATCTTTGGCGGGATGGTCTGGTTTCTCGCCATGTTTGGGGGCGCGGCCGCCGACCGCATGGGATTCCGCCGCGCTCTGTCGATCGCGTATCTCATACTCTCGGTTGCGTATTTTCTGATCGGTTCAATCGGGGCCGCCTGGCTCGCGCCTCTGCGGAATGCTGTACCCATCGGACTATTCGTGGGCGTAATCCTCGCCCTGCCTGCGCTGGGAATCGCCCTGGTGAAGCCTTGTGTGGTGGGAACCACGGCGCGCGCGTCGAAAGAGAACGTTCGCAGCATTGGCTACTCTATCTACTACACCATGGTGAATATAGGAGGAGCCGCTGGACCGCTGTTCGCGGGTTGGGCCCATCGCCACCTGGGCGTGGAAAATGTCTACCGGGTGGTCGCTCTGGGCGTGTTTGCCATGTTCTTTGTGGTGCTGCTCTTCTTTAAAGAGCCACGCAAGAGCGCAGATGAGCACCAGCCGTCGATAGCTGAAGTCGCTCATAATTTCTGTGTAGTTCTCGGTCGCTACAAGCTGGTCTTGCCCGTATTGGGGATCGCTCTCCTGCTTGGCATCGCCATGGCGGTAAATCCGCAATGGGCGGTGCCTTGGTGGATATGGGCGGCCTTAGCCGCGCTTGTACTCGCTGGGCTCAGCCGCTTCATGTGGTTCCTGGTGCTGTTCACCGGCTATTGGGTTGTGTTCTGGCAGCAATACATCAGTTTGCCGGGATATCTGCACCAGTATGTGAACCAGAACGCTGTCGTGGAAACCATTCTGGTCACCGACGGGCTAACGGTCATCTGCCTCACCCTGGCGGTGAACTTTTTCACACGCAAGATTCCGGCATTTCAGGCCGTCATCCTGGGCACGGTGATCACCTCGCTATCGTGGCTGATTCTGGCGTTCTGGCCGACTGTGGCCGGAGCAATCCTGTCCCTGTTCGTGCTCGCGCTGGGCGAGATTATTCAATCCCCGCGCTACTACGAATACATTTCCCGCCTGGCGCCTCCGGGACAGCAAGGCACATACATGGGGTTTGCGTTTCTACCCATTGGCATCGGATCGCTAATCGGCGGCTGGTTTGGCGGCATGCTGGCTCATCATTACGGCGAAGTTGTGCATCAGCCCGCGCACTTGTGGTGGGCCGTGACCGCAGTCGGATTGGCCACAGCGGCGACGTTGTGGGTATACGACAAGAGAGTAGTCGGTAGTCAGTAGTCAGTAGCTAACTCAGAACTCGGTATTGAAAGGGCGCGGCTTCAGCCGCGATTTAAGCGGCTCGGACCATAAGGGTCCCCTTTCTTAGTCGCCTCATTCGCGCATTTCCCCACCCTTGTTTACAATAGTTGTTTGCCCATGAACCTCCCAGCCATCCAGTCTGCTCTGCGAGATCGCAATATCGACGCGTGGTTGTTTTATGACCATCACCGCAGGGATCCCATTGCCTACCGTGTGCTCGGACTTCCGCAGAATCTGATGGTCACGCGCCGCTGGTACTACTTAATCCCGGCGCAGGGGGAACCTACTAAGCTGGTGCACAAAATCGAAGCCGGGCACCTGAATTCGCTGCCGGGAAAGAAGTTCCAGTATTCGGCGTGGCAGGAGCTTTTCGAGAATCTGAAGAACATGCTAGCCCCGCATCGCGATATCGCGATGCAATACTCGCCCAATAACATGGTCTTTGTCGTGTCCACAGTGGATGGGGGCACGCTCGAGACGGTGCGCGGAATGGGGAAGAACGTGGTCAGCTCAGCGGACCTGGTGGCGCTGTTTGAAGCGACCCTGACCGACGAACAGATCAAAACCCATTATGAGGCCCGCGATCTGGTCGACGCCATCACCGCTGAGGCGTTCAAGGAAATCGGGCAGCGGGTGCGAAACGGCGGCACGAACGAGCACCAGATGCAGCAATGGTTTATGGAGGCATTTGCGCGGGAGGATATGGTCACAGACGATCCGCCCATCGTCGCCGTGAATGCCAATAGCGGGAATCCGCATTATGAGCCTGGAGCGGAACGCTCGGCTCCCATCCGCGAAGGCGACTTCGTGCTGCTGGATGTCTGGGCCAAAAAGAATGTGCCCGGCGCCGTCTATTACGACATCACCTGGACCGGTTTCGTAGGAAAGGCCGCGTCGGAGCGGCAGCGACAGATTTTCGAGGTGGTGCGCGGAGCACGCGATGCCGGGGTTGCCAAAGTCAAAAGCGCCATTTCGAATGGCAAGCGCATTGCCGGCTGGGAAGTCGATCGCGCGGCTCGCGACTACATCAACCAGGCTGGCTTTGGGCAATATTTCATTCACCGCACGGGTCATTCGATCGGAACCGAAGTCCACTCCAACGGCGCCAACATGGATGACCTTGAGGTGCACGACGAACGCCAGATCCTGCCGAACTCGTGCTTCTCCGTCGAGCCGGGAATTTATCTACCCGAATTTGGCGTGCGCAGCGAGGTCAATGTCCTGGTGCGGCCCAAGGCGGCGGAAGTCACTGGAAAAATTCAGAATGAGATTGTGATTATCTAGATGGCAAATTCCCCAACGAAAACAGTAGAGCAACAGAAAGCGGCGGCTGCGCCGATCACTACCATGTCGGTGGTCGTGCCGGCATTGGCATGGTTTATCCCCGGCGCCGGGCACCTGATTCAGAAGCGCTGGATCCGCGGCGTGCTTTTGATGGTTTCCGTAGTGGCCATGTTCGTGCTTGGCTTGGCCATGCAAGGACACGTTTATAAGCCCAATGGCGGCGACATTCTCGACATGCTGGGATTCGTCGGCGACGTGGGCGCCGGCGGCCTCTACATTCTGGCGCGAGCCAATGACTGGGGACAGGCGGCGATCGCGCACGCCACCGCTGATTATGGGACCAAGTACCTTATCGTGGCGGGTCTGCTGAACTTCATCGCCGTCGCCGACGCTTATCACATCGCCATCGGGAAGAAGCCATGAACCTGGAGTTATCCCATTTCAGCGCCGCCGTCCTGTTCGCCGTGTTTGCTTCCGTGGTCTTCGGAATCACCCAGCGTAACACCTCACGCGAAATGATCCGCTACGGCCTGTATTGCTTCGCAATGTTCGTGGGCGGAGTGATTGTCGCCGGCTGGGTGATGTGGATACTTCGAAGATAGCTGGTGGCTACTGGCTACTAGCTCCTGGCAAGACTAAGAAACGCCTGAGCAATGCTAGAGCTGTTCAGAATGCACGCATGGTTGCTAGCAGCTAGAGGCTAGTAGCTAGAAGCTACCCTTCCCAAACAAACGCATCAAACACCCGCTTGGTTTCGAATCCCAGCCGCTTATAAAGATCCACAGCACGATTATTCGCCTCGGTGACGGTCAGCGACAGCGAGGAGAATTTCCGTTTGCGGAGATTGGCAGCCGAGTAGGCCAGTAGGGTCTCCCCGATGCCGTGAGATCGATATTCGGGAAGAAGACAGACTTGGGTGACGTGGCCGACATCCTGGCGCACGCGCGAACACAGGATCACTCCCAAAATGTTCCGCATCGACTTGGTCACTGCCACAAAGGATGAGTCCGCGTCGAACGTGCCACAGCCTGGAAAGCGCACGATGTTGTTGAGGAAGCGGAGAGCTCCGCTCAGCGTACGGTACTGGTCGTTAATGTCCGAATCCACATGACCGCGGTAGGCTGCGGTGATCACTGCGGCGGCGGGTTGATAGTCCTGCTCGCTCCAGGGCCGAATCTCAACTTCTTTCGGCAACGCCGCGGGGGGGCGGTTTTGCTCCAGCGGCTGCACCATAAACAGTCGCGGATGCCGCTGAAAGCCTTGTTCCATGAACGGGCGCGAGACCACACCGGATTCGTGGGCCAGGAGCTGGGCTTCGACCCGATGAATGCCGGGTGACTGCTGCAGGGTCTCGATGACGTGCACCAGCAAACGAGATTCGACTTCGCGCGGGCTGGGCTGGCGGGAACCGTTATTGTTGGTAACGAACAGATCTCCGATTACGCCCTTGTTCCCTTCATAAACGAAAAATGCGTAACCGAAAATGCGTCCGCGCTCGATCGCGGCGTAGCCGGGGAGGATCTTGGCGTCCACGTAACGCAGGATCATCTCTGCAGACCCGGTGTAGTCCCAGGAGAGCAGACGCGACCAGACCCTGGTTTCGTCATCGATCAGGGGACGAAGGTCGGCGGATGAGAAGTGCCTGAGATCCAGGATCTCCATGGGTTCGGTGGGGCCCGGCAAGCAGCCGCCAACAGCGAGTCTAGTAGGTCGGTCGGCGAGTACGCAAACCAGACGAGTTAGCTACATCGGTTCACCGCAATCGCGTAGGGACGGCCGCCATGGCCGTCCCACCGAGCGAAGTGAGATATTGTGAGGCCCCGCATCAATGAACCTGATTGACCGCACCCGATACCCAATAGTATTCGAGGTGCTGGGGAGGAAAGACTCCCAGGAGCGAGACACGGCGGTTCCTGACGCTGGCCGGGAAGCGGGCGAGTTCGCCTTCAGAAGTCACTAAGACGTGCGGCTGGGAAGGAATCTCGCCGCGATCGTAGCTCAGGATCTTCTGATTACGGTAAAAGGCGAGGCCATATTCCGTCTCCCGTAAAACATGAAAAACGGCAGCTGGAAGTAATCCAGCTTCGACGCGATTAATTTCGTTGGCTAGCGGACGGGCCGACAGTGCCTCGTCCAGGCTTGGCCCGCCGATCCTCAGGATGGCCGCAACCGACAGCACCACCGGGACGAGTGTCACGAAACGGAGCATGCTCAGTCCGAGATCGCTGAGGAGTGTCGCCCCGATCCCGGCAGCCAGCAAAACGGCGATAACCGTGCCCACCGCGGTCAAAGGACTCCAGACCAGGCGATGGCGGATCAGCAAGTAAGGAAGCGACATTGCTGGGATCAGAGTCAAGCTGGCGATGATCGAATGAAGGATGACTGCGAATACGGGAGGACGCACCTGTTCAGTGACGTGGCGGCGCACATATTCTGCCAGCAGAATCGTCCCGGCCGGCATTGCCGGCAGGAGGTAGCCTGGCAGCTTCGATTGGGACATCGAAAAGAAAAGGATAGGGAAGAATAACCAGATCAGCAGAAATACAAGGAGCGCATCTTCCGTATGAACAATGGTCCGACGCTCGGCCCACCACAGGCGCACGCTCTCGAAAATCGAATCGACTACAAAGATGGACCACGGAAGCAGCGCCAGCAGCGCCACCGGCGCGTAATACCAGAAGGGCTCTTCGTGATGGTAAAGGCTCGTACCGAAGCGGGCCAGATTATGCTGCAGGATGAACACCCTGAAGAACTCCGGATTCCGCAGCTGGACGGCGACATACCAGGGCAACGCCACGGCACAGAACACTAAAATCCCGGGAATCCAAAGAGTGCGCCACACGATTCTGGAATCGCGCGTGAATCCCGCAAAGAGCAAAATGATGACCGCCGCCAAAAATGGGGCGACGGGACCCTTCGCTAGTACTCCGAGTCCTACGAACGCATAAAACGCCGCAAGATAAATCCGCTTTCCGCTCTCGTACCACGCGAACCACGCAAGCATGCCGATGGTGAAGCTCGCGGCCAGCGGCATATCGGTAGCGGCGGCGCGAGAGAAGCCGATTGCGGCCGCGGTGGAGGCGGTCATCAGAGCCCCGTCCAACTGGAATCCTGGGCGGAAGCGGCGCAGGAATAAATAGATGCCCAAAACCATAAAAGAGGCATCCAGGGCTGATGGCAGGCGCGCAGCCCAGTCGCTGACCCCAAAGACGCCGTAGGAAATCATCGCTTGCCAATAATAGAGTGGCGGTTTTTCCAGCCAGGGCTTGCCCCCGAGCATGGGAGTGATCCAGTCGTGGCGGGTCAGCATTTCACGCGCGATCTGCGCGTAGCGGGGTTCATCGGCGCCGATCAACCCGAAGTCATTCAGACCCCAGAAGAATAAAAATGCGCAGAAGCCGAGAATCAGCAGCCAGTCGGTCTTCGAGCGGGAGCGCTCACTCATGACCAAACCCTGGCCACGGATCTAAACGGATTCGCACGGATTCAGAGCCATTCAATAATGCTGCACAAGGTGAGAGCACCCAGCAGATTATCATCGGGCAGACCAGGCGCGAGTCAGCGCGTAGAGGCTGATTATCGTCCAGGCGACTTCAAGCAGCACAAAGCCAATTTGAAATGGACGAAAGGCGATATAAGCAAGGATTGCTGAGCCGATCGCGTTCAGCATGTTGTACCAGGCCTTGCGAGCACTCATCCAACCGAACTGGGCTCCAGCATAGGCGACCAGAATGAACAATGCTCCAACAAACGAGGCAATCTGCCGCGCAAGAGAGATTTGCATTCAGAGATGGTACAACAGCTGTGGCGCACAACTATTGATTCGAAGGGTTGAGCCGTAGCTGGGCAAGAACTCGCGCCACAGCGACCGACAGCGGGCCGTCGAGAGAACAGCCGCTGGCGCATTGATGTCCGCCGCCGCCAAAGCGTTCGGCAACGGTGGCAACGTTCAGTTGGCCTTTGCTGCGTAGGCTGACCCGGTAACGACCGTCGGTGAGTTCTCGGAAGAAGGCCGCGACCTCTACGCCGTGGATCGCAAGTGAGTAGTTCACCAGGCCCTCGCAGTCTTCGTCGATCGCTCCAGCTCGATCCATCTGTTCACGTGTCACCCAAATCCAGGCGAGTGGACCTTCGCGATGAAGATTGCTCAGGGCATAGCCGAGCAGCCGCATCTTGGCAGTCGAATGCGCAAAGTAAATGTTGCGAGCGCAGGCGGCAGGATCGGCCCCGGCCAGCACCAGTTCCCGCGCCAGCGCAAACGTGTGCTCGTTCGTCCCCTGGAACATAAAGGAACCGGTGTCGGTCATAACAGCGGTATACAGACAGGTAGCGACCTCGGGAGAGATCGGTACGCCGGCCTGCCGCGCCAGCCGGTAGACCAACTCGCCGGTGGCGCAGGCTGCTGGGTCAATCCAGTTGACGTGCGCGAACGGGCGTCCGCTCAGGTGATGATCGATGCTGATGAGAAATTTCCGGTCCAGGCCTTCGAGGCGAGTGCGCTGGATGCTGTCGCATTCGAGAACGATAGCCGCTTCATAGTCGCCATTGATTTCCGTTCTTTCGATCACCGTATCCGTGAATGGTAGAGGGCGATAGATGCGAGGCACGCCATCGGCCAGCACTACCTGCGCTTCCTTGCCCATGGCACGCAAAATCTGAGAGCAGGCGAGCACAGACCCGACAGCGTCTCCATCCGGGCGCGCGTGCGAGGTCAGCACGAAACGTTCCCGCCGCTCGATTTGCTTTAGTACTTCGGTGACCATGGTTTCCAATAATCCATAACCAACACGGCCCGCTATTTCTTTTTCTTCCTGGTACGATTCAATAATTCGCTGATTCTTGCCTGATACTGTTGCGAACGATCGACCTCAAAAAACAGCTCCGGAGCGCGGCGCAGGTTGAGGCGCTCGGCTACTTCACGACGGACAAAGCCTGCCGCCGCGGTAAGTCCCGCAAGCGTACGATTCGCGTCCTCGTCATCGCCTTGGACAACCACGAAGACCTGCGCAGAACGGGCGTCGGGAGCCAAATGGACTTCGCTGACATTCACCAGGCCGATGCGGGGATCTCCCAGTTCGCCTTCGAGGATGGTCTCAATCTCCTCGCGCAAGGCTTCGCCCAGGCGCTCACGGCGATGTTGCAGGGCTCGATTCTCGGGCATGGGGCCCTCAAAGGTAAAAACGGAAGAGAATATCAGAAAACCGTCGTTCGTCGTTAGTCATTGGTCGTTGGCCTGGCGCTTTCAGCCGAACGACCGGCGAAAATTGCAACACCGAACCTTCTTAGATGTATTCGAGAAAGGTATCGGTAACTTCGGCGCCGGAGTTATTGGCGATGCGGGTGGCCTGGCGCTCTATGTTCTTCATCAGACCGTCGAGATAATCGCGCGAGCCGGAGATGCTGACGACGCCAATGGTGGCGCGATTCCACAATTCCGCCCCGTCCAACTCGGCAACGGCCACATTGAAGCTGGTACGCAAACGGTCTTTGAGGCTGCGAACCACCTGGCGGCGATCCTTGAGCGATTGCGCCGCTTCGATGCTGAGTTCGAGGGTGAGGACGGCGATCATCTGTTCGTTGGTCGTTGGCTATTGGTCTTTGGCAACTTCTTAGCGCAGGGACCAACCACAAACGACCAACGACTGAATTACGCAATGACTTCTGCGGCAATCCGTTCGGTAACGAACGCCTCGATCACATCACCAATCTTGATGTCGGCATAGTTGGCGATGGCGATGCCGCATTCCATGCCGTTGCGGACTTCGCTGGCGTCATCTTTGAAGCGGCGCAGTGATCCGACTTTGCCCTTGAAGATGACGACGTTGTCACGTAGCAGGCGCACTTCCGAATCGCGCTTGATGATGCCGTCGGTAACGCGACATCCAGCCACCATGCCCACCTTCGGGATGCGGAAGGTTTCCAGTACCTGGGCGCGCCCCTGGTAGGTTTCCTTGATGGTCGGTTCCAGCAGGCCGCTCATGGCGCGCTTGATCTCATCCTGCAGCTCATAAATGATCGAGTGCAGCCGGATATCCACTTTGTCCTGTTCTGCCAGTTCCTGCGCTTTGCGCTCGGGACGGACGTTGAAGCCAATGATGATGGCGTTCGACGCCGACGCAAGCAGCACGTCGCTTTCGGTGATGGCGCCTACGCCGGAGCGCAAGACCTTCAGACGAACCTTGTCATTCGAGAGCTTGTTCAGGAGGTCCGTCAAAACTTCGACCGATCCGCCCACGTCGGCTTTCAAAATGATGTTGAGTTCCTTTATGCCCGAAGTGGCCAACTGCTCGGCCAGGCCTTCGAGCGACACGCGCGAACTCTTGGCCAGTGCGGCTTCTCGGGCTTTCTGTTCGCGGTAATCGGAGATGCCGCGGGCCTTGTCGCGGTCGGCGACGACAATGAACTGATCGCCGGCCTGCGGCAGCCCTTCCAAGCCGAGGATTTCAACCGGCGTGGATGGTGGCGCCTCTTCCAGTTGATTGCCGCGATCGTCAAACATGGCGCGCACTTTGCCGAAGACATTGCCTACGACGAAATTGTCCCCCGTGCGCAGCGTTCCGTTTTGCACCAGCACGGTCGCGACCGGGCCGCGTCCGCGATCAAGCTTGGCTTCGATGACCACGCCGGAGGCCGGACGTTCGGGAGTTGCTTTGAGCTCTTGCAGGTCGGCAACCAGGCAGATCATTTCCATCAGCAGGTTGAGATTGGTCTTCTGCTTGGCGGAAACGTCGACGAACACCGTGGTGCCGCCCCAATCTTCGGGCATCAGGCCGCGATCGGCGAGTTGCTTCTTGACGCGATCCGGCATGGCATCTGGCTTATCAATCTTATTTACGGCCACGATGATCGGCACTTCCGCCGCGTGGGCGTGGTCAATAGCTTCCAGAGTCTGCGGCATGACGCCGTCGTCGGCTGCGACAACCAACACAACTATGTCGGTAGCTTTGGCTCCGCGGGCACGCATGCGGGTAAAAGCTTCGTGGCCAGGAGTGTCGAGGAAGACGATCTCGCGTCCATAGGCCGGAGAATCCTTGTCCTGAATCTTCACTTTGTACGCGCCAATGTGCTGCGTGATGCCCCCTGCTTCCCCTTCAGCAACGCTGGTGGATCGGATCGAGTCCAACAGGGTGGTTTTGCCATGGTCAACGTGACCCATGATGGTGACCACCGGCGGACGCGGACCACCTTCAGCAGCCGCACCTTCTTCGCCAGTACCGGTGTCGGCGACATCTTTGGCGGCCTGCTCTTCAAACGTGATTACGTTCGTATCGGCGCCGAAGAAGCGGGCCATTTCACTGGCCAGTTCGGAGTCGAGGGTCTGGTTGATCGTGGCGAAGACTCCACGCGCCAGCAGGCGCGCGATCAAGTCTTTTGCGCGTATACCGAGCTTCTCGGCCAAGTCCTTTACGCTTATGCCTTCGGTGATGGTGATGCTGCGCGTGATCGGCTGGGGCTCGTTCGACACCACCATGCGTGGCGGCGGAACGTAACCCTTCATCGGGCCTTCCTTCACACCCCGCGGGATGTAGCGCTGGCCGGGTCGGCGCGACGGTCCACCGGGACGAGCGCCAGGGCGAGTCGGTCCCGGCGGAATAACGCCGGGACCGGGACCGACCCCCAGAGGGCGAGACCCAGTCGGTGACTGTCGAGTCGGGTGCATGGGACGACGTTCGCCAGGCCGCAACGGCGGACGATTGCCGATGGGAGCGCCAGGACGAGGCCGCTGAAAAATCGGCTGGCCCGGTACTGGGCGGCCGGGCGCGGGACGAGCAGGCGCACCCGTCTGTCCAGTCGCGGCCGGAGCTGGCGGCGGAGCCTTGTACACGGGCCGCGGACCGGTCTGGGGAACGATCACGCGACGCGGTGGCGTAGCCGGTGCACGCGGCGGAGCGGCAGCTGCTGGCGGTGCCGGATGCGGCGGCGGTGGTGCCGCTGTAACTGATTCTGACGGTGGTTGCGGCGGGGGTGCTGCCGGACGCGCCGGAGCTGGCGGCGCAGGCGCCGAAGCAACCGGCGCTATAGGTGGAGTCGGCGGTTGCGGCGGCGCGGGTGGCTGCACGACCGGCGCTGGTGGCCGGGGCTGCGGCACGACTAATCTCGGCGCTGGTGCTGGCGTCGATGGCTTCGGCGGCACGGCTACCGGCACCGGCGGAGCGGACGCCGTTGTCGTTGCCGGCGCCGGCTTCTTCTCAACTGCTACCGGAGGAGGTGTGGGACGAGCAGGTGGCGGAGCGGCCTGTTGCTGGTGGATGAGCTTCAGCACATCTCCCGGCTTGGAGATGTGGGAGAGATCGATTTTAGTTTTGATTCCCTCTTCGGCGCGAGCTGTCCGCGACGATCTGGACGCACTCTGCGCTTCCGCGGCAGAGGACTGGAAATGCGCCCGCACCTTGTCCGCTTCATGATCTTCGAGCGAACTGGAATGGGTCTTCTTTTCGGTGACGCCTACCACCGGCAACACATCGAGTATGGCTTTGCTCTTGACTTCCAATTCTCTTGCCAGATCGTTAATTCGAATCTTACTCATCCGCCCTCTTGTTCCTCCGCCCGGTCCGTTACGCGTTCATTGTCAACCTCACGCGATCAGTTCTTAATTTTGTCGCTCTATGACTCGTTATGCTCTGCCGGTGTTTCTTCGCCAACCTCACCTTCAGCCGCCACTTCGTCGAGTTCAGAGCCCGATTTCTCAGCGGAAGCCTCCGCCGTCTCAGCCGGCGCTTCCCCCTCTGCAACAGGTTCGTTTTGAGTCTCTGGCGATGCTGTTGGTGCGCCTTCTTCGAGCGCACCTTCGGTTGCTTCTGCAACCGCACCTTCCACAGCAGCTTCACCCTCTGCAGCGGCTGCGCCTTCGCCGCCTTCCAGGCTGGAAAAGTAATTATTGACCGCGAGACTGATTTTTTCCACCGTCTTGGGACCGATGCCCTCGATGGCTTCCAGTTGCTCGGGGGTCATGTCCGCGAGCGCTTCGACAGTCGTAATGCCAGCCTCGTTCAGCTTCTGAATGAGGCTCTCGCCCAAGCCGGTTACACTCTCCAACGGAGTTGCGGCTGTGCCCACCAGCTGCGACATCTGCTGTTCGACTTCCTGGCGCTTTTCTTCTTCGCTCTTTATGTCGATCTTCCAGCCCAGCAATTTCGCCGCGAGGCGGACGTTCTGACCCTTTTTGCCGATAGCCAGGGACAGCTGGCTATCGTCAACCACAACTTCCAGGTGCTTGTCGGAATTGTCGAGCACCGTGACACGGCTGACCTTCGCCGGTTGCAGCGCCTTTTCAGCGAAGGTGACCGGATCTTCGTGATACTCGATGATGTCGATCTTCTCGCCACGCAGCTCGCGGATGATGGACTGCACGCGCATGCCTTTCATGCCCACGCAAGCGCCCACGGCATCCACGTCTTTGTCTTTGGACATCACCGCGATCTTGGTGCGCTCGCCGGCCTCGCGGGCAATGGCGCGGATGACCACCGTGCCGTCGTAGATTTCCGGCACTTCCGTCTGGAACAGGTGCTGCACGAGATCCGGCGCTGCCCGCGAGACCACGACCTGCGGGCCCTTCGAGGCTTTTTCCACTCTCGCGATTACCACCCGCACGCGCTCGCCCATCGCGAACGACTCCAGGCGGGACTGCTCTTTGCGAGGCATTCGCGATTCCGCTTTGCCGATATCGAAGATCACATCCGGACCTTCAATGCGCTTCACGGTCGCGTTCACGATCTCGCCCACTCTGCCGATGTACTCGTTGTAAACCGTGTCCCGTTCCGCCTCGCGAACCTTTTGAAAGATCACCTGCTTGGCCAGTTGCGCGGCAATGCGGCCCAGAATCCCTTCCGTGGGTTTGGGGATCTGCAATTCCCCGCCTACTTCGAGGTTGGGATCAATCTTGCGAGCGTCCTCAACCGTGATCTGAAGATTGGGATCCTCGACCTGCTCTGGCGTTTCCACGATCGCCTTCACCGCAAACGCTCGAATCTTGCCAGTGTCTTTGTCCAGTTCCGCGCGCAGGTTTTCCTGCGACTTGTAATACTTGCGGGTGGCGACAACAATCGCGTCTTCCACCGCGCTGACTACAATCTGCGGATCAATGCCCTTCTCGCGGCTCAGGGCGTCAATGGTGTTATAAAGCTCGCTTGCCATAAATAATTCCGATTTCAGGAATCAGTAGTCAGGAGTCAGCGAGCACAATCTACGATTGTTACCGCTGACTACTGACTCCTGACTCCTAGATTTCCGGCACCAGGTTGGCTTTTTCTATGTCGGCCAACTCTATTTCCACGCGAGGCGCCTCGTCCCCGGATTGCTGCTGGCGCTTGCCTTTCGCTTTCGGCTGGCGGTGTTCCAAAGCCAGCGTAATGCGACCGTCGTGCACGCCTAGCAGGCGGCCTTCAAAGTTTCGATTGCCGTTGACCGGCTCACGCGTGGTCAGCCTGATCAAGCTGCCGACAAACCGTTCGAATTCGGCAGGGCGGGTAAGCTTGCGATCCAGCCCCGGCGACGTTACTTCCAACAGATACGATCCCGCCACCGCGTCCTCAACATCGAGGATGGTGCCTAGTTCGCGGCTCACATTGGCACAGTCTTCATGGGTAACCCCCGCAGGCTTGTCGATCGTGATCCGCAGCATGCGGCTCTTGCCACCACCACGAAACTCCACGCCGACCACTTCGAGGCCGCTGGACGTGGCTACACGCTCCACGATCTCGTGCACCCGCTCAAGCTCAAGTGCCATGTTTCCTGAAACTTAGCCGTTACCCGAAGCACCAGATCCTGCTACAAACTAAAAAGTGGGCTTGCGCCCACTGGTGTGCTTCGCCACATGCTGGTACTACACAACAGTATTCAAAGAACTAATATACGCGGTTTAGGGGCAAAAAACAAACGCCCGCGGCAGCGCTGGACTGAAGAACCATGCTGACTCAGGGGGCAGTGAACTCTACGGCATTATTATCCCCAACTATCGCAGATAAGCGTCTACTTCCCGCTGCTAGAGAGAAAATCATTGCAAACATTGGGTTGATTTCGTGACCACTCACGCCTAGTATTCCGCTCGTTGTCTGGGTCGCCCAATATCGCCCCAGGGTAGACAAAGCTTCGGCGTTTCCATCAACCTGGCCGATTCTCTGCTACCCGCAAGGAGCTCGCATGACCAGGCACCGAACCCTTCAGTATGCAACCATTGCCTCACAGGGCATCTGTCTGTCAGGCCTGGTGTTGTGCTCCGTCCTCAGTCTGCCAGCGCAGCAGTTGGCTGGCGCTGGCACCAACGGTAGCCGGGAGTCCTCGCAACCCCGGACACAGATCACATCAAATCCCAGCAAGAAAACAACCTCTACCTTCATTGGCTATGCGACCAACGGATCATTCTTCTTTCCCGACATCGCCACCAGCCCCGGCCCTCTCACGACTGGAGGGAAATTCAAACTATTTGTGAATCAGAGCATTTCTCCGCCTTATGTTCTCGCGGCTGCCCTCGGCGCGGCCATCAACCAGGCTCGCGATACCCCCGCCGGCTACGGCCAGGGCTGGGATACATATGGCAGCCGCTTCGGAACGAATATGGCCAGGGCCTCCAGCAACAGTTTCTTCGGCACTTTTCTATTCCCCTCTTTATTCCTTCAGGACCCTCGCTTTTTCCCCGAGAGCAATCCTTCGTTGTGGCGCAGCTTGAAATATTCGACACAGCGTATCGTCATCACCCGAAACGATTCCGGAAAAGATGTCTTCAACACCTCAGGCCTGTTGGGCCCACTGGCCTCAGAGGGGCTTGCCAATTTGTATCTGCCATCATCCGAACAAACGGCTGGGAAGACGGTAACCCGCTTCGCCATAGATCTGGCTTGGCGAGTTGGTGGAAATATGTTTAAGGATTATTGGCCCACATTCTTTCGCAATATGGGTTTGAATCGGCTGAAAGTGATACCTGCTCCTGGAAAATCCCGAGACTCGAGCAAGGCAAAATGAATTGCAACCTCCTCGACATAATTGAGTTGTCTGTCCTTGACGCCGATAAGCATTGCTGACAGAGAAAGTGGCACCAACCAGAGCCCTGCCGCGCACGACAGCTTGCGCCCGCATCTATTCATTGGTCTTGCTGCGAATGGCAGCAATCAGGGCCGCCGTAGTGGGGACGTCAATGCCGTAATGTTGCCCGCCGCGCACAATTGGCCTCCCAATGGCATCCAACTCGAGCTGCCGTCCCGACACCAAGTCTTTTTGCATGGAGCTGCGCATGCCGGAAGCGGCGCCGTCGAAGATGGCTCGGATCGCGGCTTCATTAACTTCCGCGCCGCTTGCTTTCGCCACCGCACAAGCTTCAGTTACCGCGGAAAACAATTTGGGTTTCCACTCCGCACTAGCGTAGATCTCCCCTTTATTCATACCGGATGCCGAAGTCGCGAGCGCAAACGGTCCCAGGAAGCAGAGTTTGCTCCACAGCAAAGTCTGCTCTTTCTCAATAAACCTGCAAGTGAATCCGAGACCGCGCAGTCCGGCTACAAATGCTCCAAGTACCGGTTCTCCGCTGGCCGCAAGATTGAGATTCACGAACGGGGAGCGTTGCACGAACCGTCCCGGGGCAATCCCTTCAGCTTCAACCGCGATCGTTGCCGGCAGCACACTATCCTGTCCAAAATGCGCGCGCAGCACTTCGACATGATCCACGCCGTTCAGCAATGGAACTACGCACCGTGGCAGGGATTGCACCGATTTCAGCGCCGCTTTCAGTTGATAGGTCTTGGTTGCGATCCACAGCACGTCCACACGACGGGCGAGCGTGGCTGCGGCTTTCGCTGGTGCGGTAAGGGTGCCTGATGGACGTTCCACTGACAAATTTGCGGGATAATCCGGCAGCCTCTCTGGTCGCACTAGCAGGGTGACCTCTTCACCAAGCGATGCCAACGAAGTGCCTACCAGACCGCCAACGGCTCCCGCTCCCAAGACCGCGTGTTCCATGCCATCGCTCCCTAATTTAGCCGCTATAGGATTCGTCAGTTTCTACGCCACTGGAGAAATGGTTGCAAGGGACAGATCCGCGTCGAGTTGAACTGGCCAGAGTCTTTTGACACAGATTGGTTCTCAAGTTCCTCTTACGGCCATCCAGCGTTCTGGCTCAACCTGATAAAATGAATGCTTATCCTGGCGAGAATAAATCATGATTCATTTTCCCGTTCCTGAGGCGCTCACCTTCGACGACGTGTTGCTGCTGCCGGCGCGGTCCGATGTGATCCCGTCCGAAGTAAACACCCAGACGCAAATGACACGCAATATCCGGCTGAACATTCCCATCATCAGCGCAGCCATGGATACAGTTACAGAATCGCACATGGCCATTGCCGTGGCGCAACAGGGCGGGATAGGCATCCTGCACCGCAATCTGACCATTGAGCAGCAGGCCAACGAAATCGATAAAGTCAAACGCTCGGAGAGCGGCATGATCGTGGACCCGGTCACCATGTCGCCGGACGACAAGGTCTCTGATGCTCTGGAGGTCATGCGCAAGTACAAGATTTCCGGAGTGCCCATCACCAAGAACAAGAAACTGGTTGGCATCCTCACGAATCGCGACCTGCGCTTCGAGACCCGGTTTGACGTTCCCATCAAGAACGTCATGACCAAAGAGAACTTGATTACGGTTCCCGTGGGCACCACCTTAACGGAGGCGGAAAAGATCCTGCACGAGCACCGGGTCGAAAAACTCCTGGTTGTGGACAAGGACTACAACCTCAAAGGCCTGATCACCGTTAAGGACATCCAGAAAAAACTGAAGTATCCCAATGCCGCCAAGGATTCACATGGACGGCTGCGGGCGGCGGCAGCCATCGGGGCCACCGGAGATTTTCTCGAGCGTGCCGAGGAATTGGCGAAAGCCAAGGTAGACCTTTTGGCCATCGATAGCGCCCACGGGCACTCCACCCGCGTGCTCGAGGCGGTCCAGAAGGTTAAAGCACGCTTGCCGGAAGTGGATTTGATTGCCGGGAACGTAGCCACCTTCGACGGCGCTTGCGAGTTAGCGCGGGCAGGGGTGGACGGGATCAAAGTCGGCATCGGACCGGGCTCCATCTGTACAACCCGGGTTGTCACCGGTGCCGGCGTACCGCAGATTACCGCCATCGCAGAAGCCTATCGCGCTACGAAAGACGCGCACATTCCCATCATCGCCGATGGCGGAATCAAGTATTCCGGAGATATAACCAAAGGTCTGGCAGCGGGCGCGAACGCGGTCATGATCGGATCGCTCTTTGCGGGAACCGACGAGAGCCCCGGCGAGACGATTCTTTACCAGGGACGGTCGTTCAAGTCTTATCGCGGCATGGGCTCGCTGGGCGCAATGGCAGCGGGGTCGAGCGAGCGTTATTTCCAGAGCGCCTCGGGGGACGCTTCGGCGGGCATTCCCGGGTTGGAAGACGCGGATGGCAATCGCCTGGCCAAGCTGGTGCCTGAAGGAATCGAAGGCCGGGTCCCTTATCGCGGCTCGGTCGCCATGATTGTCCATCAGATGGTTGGCGGATTGAAATCCGGAATGGGGTACTGCGGCTGCGCCGATATTTCCGACCTACAGCAGCGGGCGCGATTCGTGCGCATCAGTGTGGCGGGACTGCGAGAAAGCCACGTCCATGATGTGATCATCACGCGCGAAGCCCCCAACTACGCGCTGGAGTAGCCATTTGCCCCTAGCCGTCACTGAAGCTCCTGCTTATCTCCGGCGCAAGCGCGCTTGGAAGCAGTGGATTCCGGCCTTGATCTGGATTGGGGTGATCTGCGTCGAATCCACTGACATAATGTCGGCAGCCCACACCGGCAGCCTTCTCTATGCATTGGTCACGCGGTTGTTCGGCGAAGTCGATCCCTTCCTGCTGATTAGCCTTAACCACTATTTCAGAAAGATTGGCCATGTCATCGGATACGCAGTACTGAGCTGGCTTCTTTTCCGGGCCTGGCGGGCTACGCTGCCCTCGCCCATCGGTCGGCTTTGGGCCTTTCCCTGGGCGCGCCTGGCATTCTGGATGACGGCGGCCGTCGCCAGCATGGACGAGTTCCATCAGAGCTTTATTCCCTCCAGGACCGGCCGCTGGCAGGACGTGGTGCTCGACAGCGCGGCGGCAATCGCCATGCAAATATTCCTTTTTCTGGTGTTAAGGAACAGAACGCAACTGCAGCCTGCAGATTAGCCGAGCTTTGCTCAGCTGGGCAGGTGAGGGCACCTGCCCCTACGTGTTCATGGGTAGGCTGACCTAGGCCCAGACGCCCCGTCTGGACAGGCGAGCAAAGCTCGCCCGATTCTTCGCGGCTACTGCGCCTTAACTAGAGGCAGTTCAATAAAGCTGCTATGCGAACGCGAGTGATAAATCCGCTGAGTAGCTTTCTGGAAGTCCCCGGCCTTTGCCCAGAAAATATTCGGAACGAATTTCTGCGGATTGCGATCATAAAGAGGGAACCAGCTCGACTGCACTTGCACCATGATTCGATGCTCCGGCAGGAAAACGTGATTGGCCGTGGGCAGGGCGAATCGGTAGAGCAGTGGTTCGCCCGGGGTAATGGCTTTTGCAGTTTCAAAGCTCTCGCGATACCGCCCGCGAAAAATATCAGCTGAGATCATGAGCTGGTAACCACCCATCTTCGGCTGGGCCGCCACCTGATCGGGATAAACATCGATCACCTTCACGACCCAGTCCGAATCCGTCCCGCTGGTTGACGCTACCAGATTGGCTACGGGCTGCCCGCTAATCTTCACTGGATCACGCAGCACGTCGGAAACGAAAACCAGAACATCCGGCCGTCCAGAAGCCTCGCGCTGATCGTTGGCCAGCCAGCGCGACCAGGTATGGCCCGGATCGCCTGCCATGAGTTCGATTGGCCGCGGAAGAAAAGGCACTGGCTTGGCGGGATCGGAAACATACTCATCGTATTCCGAATCGCTGGATTGGGGTGCAGTAAAACTCAACTTCAGGCCAGCATCCAAGTAAAGTGGACTCAGAGTGATGTTGCAGTTCTGAGTGCAACCTGCCGGCCACGAATTCAACCGCTCCCAGGTATTCGTTCCCGTTTCGAAAGCGTTCACCGGCGCAACCTCTGCTTTCGGACCTCCCTCTTTCAGGTACTGCGCCAGAAAGGGTCGCAGGATGTGTTGGCGGAAATACAGAGCGGTGTCGCTGTTGAATGTGATCGCGCCTAGCGAGCTGCCTTCGCGGATCTCCTGGCCGTGGTGCCAGGGACCGAGCACAAGGAACACTTTGTCATTATTGGTGTCCTTGGGCTTGATCGCGCGGTAAATGGCCGGCGCTCCGTAAATATCCTCCTGGTCCCACAAGCTATCCACCAGCATGACCGGTATTTTGAGCGGCTGATTAGCGAGAAGTTTATCCAGCGCCTGGTCCTGCCAGAACTTATCGTAGGCGGGATGATCCAGCAGCTTGCGCCAGAAACCGACCTGCTCAAGACCATGCCGCCGCCCTAAGTCGCCGGCCGAGCCTGCCTCCAGGAACTCGTCATAATCGTCCTGATGGCCGGTCCACCATTTCGCGCCGCTGCCCCGTGCCGCTTCCTGCTCGTAAATGTAGGGCATGCCTTGCTCGCGAAAGGCGCCGTAATGAAACCAGTCGTCGCCCATCCAGCCATCCACCATGGGGTTCATTGGGACAGTTACTTTCAACGCGGGATGGGGATTGATCAGAGCTACCGCTGCCGTGAATCCGTCATAGGAGATGCCGAGAATTCCTACTTTTCCATTGCTCTCAGCAACATTCTTTACCAGCCAATCCACCGTGTCATACGTATCGGTCGCGTGATCGACGGCGGTGGGATTGAGCGGGCCACGCATTGGCCGCGTCATCACGTAATCGCCTTCCGAGCCATGCTTGCCGCGTACATCCTGGACAACCCGGATATAGCCGTCCTCAACGATGATATCGGCGGCATTGTCGTAGCCCTCGAGGGTTGGCCCCAGGAATGGGCTATCCGCGTGATTCGTCTGATTGTTCGCGTTGTAAGGCGTGCGCGTGAGCAGCATGGGCGCGTTTCTGGCGCCTTTCGGAATAAGAATCACGGTGTGCAGCTTCACCCCGTCGCGCATGGGAATCATCACCTCGCGGCGAACATA
>DASUWH010000067.1:0-31541 GCA_036378535.1 Terriglobales bacterium
GTAACCGGCGCCGTAGTAACGATGCAGACGTAGCGGCACCTGCTTAGATTAGATCAACGTGGCTTCTGCCGAAGTGACCGCCAACCATCCTCCTGCCGCCATTCCGGTGCCCACCCTTCGAACACCGCGAAGGGTGGGGCATCCATTGGATTGATAAGGGAAAAAGGTGGGCCAGCCCCCCTAGGCCCGAACCTCGCGGCCTTAGGAAGCTGCCAGCTTACCGCGGCGGCTGATGTCGCGAACGCAGCTACGGTAAGCGTTTCCCAAATCATCCGCCTTTAGTTTCACGAGGCCCATAACCCACGACAAGAAAGAGCTGCGTGCGTTGCGGAGGAATAATACATCGCTGGTTCTTGTCACTACATCTTCCACAGAGCAGTGTCGCGACTGACGTATCACCTCCTCTATGAAAGCCCGCCCGCTACGAATGAGCTTTGAATCAATTGCTGTTTCCAGTGAAAGGGCAAACACATTTGTAAAATCTAACCTGACCTCGCCTTGAGGCGTGAAAAAACTGTTGAGGAGGATGATGTCAGTTTCTCCGCTGTATTTCCACGTCGTTTTCTCCTCAAAGTCAGAGACGGCGCTTTCAAAAGATTGTTCACTGAAGTCGTTTTCATCAAAAGATTCGGCGGTCACGTGCTCCGCATCGGGATCGGCATATCCCATGTAAAAGATTTCGATATTAGTCCCCGATCGCAAGTGGTACCAATTTCGGTCCGGGAGTAGTTCTTCCTTGAATACTTTACAAGCCGGCCTACCAAAGATGAGGGCTACAGGTCTCACAGGAACGGGCAGTTTCTTCGCAAAAGAATCTGGTGTAGGAACAACGCCCTGCTTCCAAAATATTGCAGCCAAAGTTGTAATAACAAAGGCGTAGTCGGCTCCTGCATGGGCGCCCCCGCAATTCATAGCAACGAGTTCTATCACAGGTTCAGAGACCGTGCAATTACGCGTGACCCATCTACACTCCGCGCCCCGCGCCCACGCATGCGATTAGTCGACTTGCAGGATGAGTTGACCTGAGGCTGCCGGCACGGCTGGTGGCCCAGGTTCGCGCCCTGCTTTTGGGGCGCTAACCTGGGGTTCTTTGCTCGCCCCAAAATGTTTGTCAAGTCCTCTGACTCCCTCAATTCGACGCAACTCTGTAAACCTAAACCAAATACAGTTTCGCCCAAAATGTCTCATTTCCCCGTCCCAATCCGTCATACTGGAGTAGAGGGGAGGTGTAGGCAAAGCACGTCCCCGGGCCGGCGCCCCCGGCCAGCACCGTTCTTTGACATCCCGTGTGGCGCGGGCATTCCCTTCGGCTTCGCTCAGGGCAGGCTCTGCCCGCGGCTGCTGCGAATATTCGTCCAGTCCAGAAACTGGGCACTTAATTACCAAATGCTGACTGCTAATGGCTAAGTGCTTACATTGGAATATTTTGCGTATAAGTCTTTATAACTCAAAGATCTGCAGTCAAATTTTCGCTAAATCTATGATTCCAAGAGACCGCTGGGGGGAGGGGGGGTATATCCGCCGAGTTAGTATGACTACCCAACGGGATGGGCAGCCGACTTAGTCGATGCAGAGTGAGCGCTACCTCGCTGAGCCGCGGAGATGCTTCTTTGCGGGAGATCCCACCCTCGCGCACAGGGCGTGCGAAGGGCGGCACCCAGATAGAGTCGTACTCAAGACTCTTCCGGACACTTGAAACCGGGGGCCTGTCTGCATCACCGGCTGTACTGGTTCTTCATCTTTTCCGCGTGCCGTTCCAGGCCAAGCTGAATCAGGCGATCAATCAGGTCGGGATACGATACGCCAGTCGCGGCCCAGAGCTTGGGATACATGCTGATCGCAGTGAAGCCGGGCATGGTATTGATCTCGTTCAGATAAATTTTCCGCGTCTTCGGGTCCATCAGAAAATCCACGCGCGCCAGGCCGGAGCAGTCCACGGCTTGGAAGGCGGCGGTCGCCAGTTGCTGGACTTTCCTGGTTTCGGATTTCGTCAGCTTGGCAGGAATGACGAGCTCGGAGCCTTCGTCCAGGTACTTCGCGGCGTAATCGTAAAACTCTTTGATGGGAACGATCTCTCCCGGAACCGAGGCCTGCGGCTGATCGTTGCCCAGAACTGAGCATTCGATCTCGCGCGCTTTCTTCTTCGCGCCCCCGACGCCTTCTTCCACGATGATTTTGCGATCGAACTTGGCAGCTTCGTCTATGCAGGCGGGCAGTTCTTTGCGATTGTGTGCTTTGGTGATCCCCACCGAAGAGCCGAGATTAGCGGGTTTCACGAAGACCGGATACTTCAGCTTGCTTTCCACCACCTTCTGAACTCTCTTGGGATTAGTTTCCCACTCGCTTCGTAGGAACGTCACGTGTTTGACAATCGGCAGACCGGCGGCGCGGAACAGGGACTTCATGATGTCCTTGTCCATGCCGGCGGCCGATCCCAGAACGCCGGCTCCAACATAGGGAAGATCCGCAAGCTCCAGTAGACCTTGGATGGTGCCGTCTTCGCCGAAAGTGCCATGCAGGACTGGGAAGATCACGTCCACGTTGATAGCGCGGTCGCTGGCGCGTCGCGTCATGGCTTCGCTCTGGAAGGGAACCAGACCGCGCTCGCGGTGAACGGGCTCGGGCGGCACGACCACGGCTTCGCCCTTCTGCAGGACGGCGGCGCCGGGCGTTACTTCCGGATCGCCGGCGCGGAGGGGCCGGGCCTCGTGTTGCCCGGTCAGCAGGCGCTCGGCATGTTCAGCGGTCAGCCAGCGGCCTTCCTTGGTGATGCCGATCGGAACCACCTCGTATTTGTTTTTATCAATGGCATTCAGAACCGAGGCGGCGGACAGCAGCGAGACTTCGTGTTCGCCGCTGCGGCCGCCAAACAAGACACCTACGCGCAGCTTTTTCATGACAGATCAGTCTGGACGGGCACGTCAATTCCGTCAATTGCGCAACTGGTTCGCAAGCCATCCAGCAAGAGCGCGTCAGCTTGGCATCGCCGCCTCAGGTCGGTTTCCTGGAGGCGGCATCAGTTTGTGCTGTAGAGAGCTGCCTTTTAGGGCCGCGTGGTTGGTGAATGAGAGAGGGGGGATTTTAACTCTCGGCTTTCAGCTCGAAAGCGGGCATGATGCCGCACATTCGTGCCATACCCGCCGCACGACCGTGCCATTCCAGAGTTCCAGCCCGTACTTTAGTTTTCTTACACTAACCAGCTCGGCCGATTAAAGGCTTGTATGTTGAGTACAAAGGAAAGGCATTTTGCCAGGAGATTCGAGGATATCTGGCAATGTTCCCCGTTTGATCCCAGCCCTGCCGTGGGGGAATTTCTCGACCGATTCATCGAGCGTGGGAAATTCGATGCGGAAAGTTTCTGGGAATTCGTGAGTGTGCGGATGCCAAAACCGCCGGCATCTATTTCAGCGCCGCGAGCTTCGAAGAGGCGATGCTAGCCACGTCGGTGTTCGGATTTTCTTTCTGCACCTGCTCGTAAATCCGCTTGGCTTCCTGAGCCTGCTGCTGGTCCTGATACAAACCTGCGAGCTCCAGCTGCGCCATTGACTTGCCCACTGAAGCTGTAGGTTTCTCGATCAGCTGCTTGTAAAGGTCGATAGCGTCTTTCGGCCGATTAGTCTTGCGGTAAACCCCTGCCAAGGCAAACTTGGCCAGCGCCGCAAGATCCTTGTCACTCGAGGAACTGATTTTCTTGAGTTCGCGCTCGGAGGTGGCGGTGTCTCCCATGGTGGAGGCGGTGACTCCCGAGAAATATGTGGCGAATTCCCCGGCCCGGGTGTGGGGATACTGGTCCGCCACCGCTTGAAATTGCTTGTGGGCGGCGGTGGCGCGCTCCTGCACTGACGTAAAGGATGGAACCCCGGGTTGCGCCGGCATATTGGGCGGACGCAGTGGCGTGTCCAAGGTCCGGATGGCCTGCCCAAAGTCGACGCTGGCTTTCTGGTCCTGCTGGTTGAAGTAATACCAGCCTCCGATCACGGCGGCAATGATGACCAGCAGCGCGACGGCGCCCACCATCAGGGTCTTCTGGTGTTCGACGGTCCAATGCACCGTCTTTTCTGCGGCATTGATGGTGACCTTGCTGAAGCGGTCTTCTTTCAGGGAATGTCGGGTTTCTGCGCGCACTTAGGTTCCTTCTGCAAACGGCAATTGCGGTGTTTTGTGATTGGAGGACTACCGCGAAGTCTCTTCCAGGATGCCCTGTTCCAGCTTCTCCTGGCACTCGATGCAATAGCGCGTCCACGGCACCGCTTCCAGACGCTTGGGATTGATCTCTTTGCCGCAGGAGATGCACTCGCCGAATGTGCCTTCGCGCACCCGCTCCAGCGCCTTTTCCACCATCTGCAGCAACTGGCGATCGTTGTTGCTCTGATGAAACAGGAACTCCTTGTTGTAGGAGCTGGCGGCGCGATCGGCGATGTCTTGCGTGGCCTCGTCGTCGGCGCTGCGCCCGTCCTGCTCGGTGCGGGAAACGGTGCGGCGCAGCTCCTGCTGCCGCGTTTCCAGCCGTTTCTTGAATTGATCCAGCTTCTTCTTATCCATGTAGAAATAGCTTGCGGCTTCGTTCACCGCGTATCAGAACCCTTTCTTGTGATTAGGCCAAACAAAAATGATATGCGTCAGGAGGAAGATGCGTCAACTGGGGGTGATTATGAGCCGAGGTCACAAGGAAAGCACATTTCTGGCGCAGGCTTCGAGGAGGCAGGAGCCTACTGCCCTTTGATTGCCGGAGCTGGATATTCAGGTAGAGTTTCTTTGTCCGAGTTCGCGGGCTTCACTTCCAATTCGTCAAACAGGATGGAAGGATTGGCCACGCTGTGGGGAATGTTCAAGGAGTGGCTTTCGACGTTGATGTCGTTGCCGGCGGCGATTAAACCGTTCCGCAACGCGCGAACATCGAGATCGCCGAAGCTGGCGCCGCGAACCAGTTCCTGGTGGCCGTCGCTCGCATAGACCTTATAGAACAACCGAGGGGTGAGATAGGGGCCCATGGTTTCCACGTAATAACCGTAAGGCAGATCGCGTTGACGGCATAACTCGATTAATTTCTGTTTCAATTCATCAGCGGAGAAGTTTTGTGACGAAGTTACGATTAAGTTGCCTAGGCTGGGTCCGGGGAAATTCATTGGCACCTGAGCTCGCCCGTGGCCGTTTGACATGGGGAAATCGCGTATGGGTTCGCGGCCGACGAGGTAATTCTCGAGTTTTCCGTTTGCGATCAGCGAAACTTTCCTAGCCTCCACTCCCTCGTCGTCAACTTCATAGTGGCCAATCAGGGACTTGCCGCCGATCGATTGGATCGTGGGATCATCCACCACCGACAAGAACTCGGGGAGCACCCTGCTTTTGAAGTCTGTCGCCCACGCGCCGGTGGTTCGAGCCGGCTTGCCGGGCGGGGGTTTAAGGCCGAGAACATTGCGGCCGACCAATTGCAGAAATACGCTGGAGGCGGCATCCGCCGAGAATAAGACGGGGCCGCGATATTCCTCTTCGGGAATGGGAGCGGTGCGCAGATCCTTGAGTGAATCACGCAGGCTCTTGCCGCGACTGAGAAACGCTTTAGCAGAGGGTAGTTCTTTCGAGTCACTAAACAAGTAATCCCAGGAGCGCTCGAGCGGCATGCCATCGCTGGCTTGGGTGGCGGCGACCATGGTCATTTCGTACAGCGTCTGGCCGGAGCGAACGACGGTGCCTTCCGAATTCATGAAATATCGATTAATGGCCTGGAAGCCCAGATTCGCGGTGAATGCTTCGATCTCAGGGTCGCTGCGATAAAGGCCCGATACCGTTTGCAACATCGCGAGCCAAGGCTGGGCGTCGAGGGAAAGTTTCACCAGGGGCTGAATCGATTGCACCGGGTCGGCATGCGCGAAATCATCGACGGGTTGATCTATGTGGTACTGCTTCAGTTGTGCCTGCTTGGCGGAGAGCGCCTCGGTCGCTGCTTTGTAAGCCTGATCGGTAGTCAGCCAGATCAGATGGCGAAGGGCCATGACATCGTTTTCCACGGGCACGAGCTCGACGACTCCTTGGCCCTGTCCGAAAAAGCTGTCCTGCTTGTAACTGCCAACCCGGACTACGACGCGAAGAAAGCGGACACGGGTGCGCAGGTTAGTGCGCAGGGCGCCAAAGCTGGCGTCTGCGGCCAGGGTGTCCATGTCTACGATTCGGAATTCGATATAAAACGGCGCAGCCATCTGCTCCAGCTGCAGCTTGCCTTGGGAGCGATCCATTTCGGCGCGCATAGCCTGAAGAATCGGATCGTCCCCGGCGGCGAGTTGCTGCCCGGCGAAGGCAAAAAGGCAACCGCAAAAACAGACGAAGCCCAGCAGCCTGATCGCGAAGCGAGTCATGGTTGACCTCCGGTGTTAGCGGGAGCTTTGTTCCCGGTGTCGAATCGGGGCGGAGCCAGGATCGGCGGCCGATTCAGGGAATGCGACTGCTTCTGGACTTCGATGTCGGAAAAGAGCATGGCCGGCGCCGCGGCGGATACGGGAACGCTTCCCGATTCCGCTCCGCAAATTCCGTTGAACACTGAGGTTGTTTCACCCGTGACGACGATGTGGCTCAGCGCCGCCAACGGTGTGCCCACGATGCTCACTCCCCGGACCAATTCGTCGGGACGTCCGTCCGCGTAGACTCTCCACACCATTACCGGCAGAACTTGAAAGGCCTGCGGCATGGCGCGCTGGGTCAGCGTGAAGCCGCCCTCGATATCTTCGAAATAGAGGCCGTAAGGCTTGCCTTGCTTTTTGATCTCCTCAATCAATTTTTGGCGTAGCTCGGAGTCTTTTATAACGCGAGATGAGGTCACCAGCAGATTTCCCTGGCGTCCGGTGGGCATCAAGCCGGCCTGGGCGCGACCGTGTCCATTGGACTGGGCAAAATTCTTGATGGGCATGCGCGACATCAGGAAATTCTTGAGTATGCCGTTCTCAATGACGGGGACACGGCTGGCTGGAATGCCTTCATCGTCGTAGTCGTACCAACCGGCCAGTTGCAGGCCGCTCAGAGTCCGTTGGGTTGGGTCATCGGTCACGGACAGGAATGCGGGGAGCACTGCCTGATTGATTTTCTTGGTGAAAGTCTGGCCTTCATCCTCGCCCCGTTGACGTTGGCCCTCCAGACGATGTCCCAGGACCTCGTGGAAGAAAACGGCAGCGGCTCGCCCCGAAAGCAGCGCTGGTCCCTCAAAGGGCTCGGCCACGGGCGCAGTGCGCAGGTCTTTCAGGTCGAGTGCCATCTTCCTGACGCGGGCCGCTATTTCAGCTTCGGGAGGAATGTGGTTCAGGTCCTCGGCTTCGAAAGTCTCCACCCGAATCAGTTCCATTCCGTCGTCAGCGCGCGATTCGGCCTGAATGGCAATGCGAATCGTGGCACGTGGAGAGACCACCTGGCTGCCTTCACTGGACAGGAAGTGAAGCCGGCTTCTTTCAGCCATGACTAATGCGGCGGAGGAGTAAACGTATGGGAATTGCGCCAGAATTGCGGAGTAGCCTCGCACCATCTGTTCCAGGGCGTGTTGATCGGGAATGGGGGCAAGTTCCTGATAATCGAGATGATGTTGCGGTTTCTCCTCGGAGAAATCGGCAGAGGTGTCTTCCTCTTTGGCCTGAACCTGGGTCTTGGTCTTGACGTTGAGGTAAGCGTTGGCTGCCTTGCGGTATTGCCGATAGGTCAACTGCCAAAGGGATCTCGCGGTAGCATCCGGATCATCAACGAGGGGCGGAGCTCCTGAATTGATTGCCTGCGGGCGATTTTCTCCGTGAGCATTGTCCAAGCTCCTGCTGCCCAGGCGCAGGATGACATCAGCTAGCCGGCGCTGAGCGCGGGTAGAGTTCACTAGGCTCCCCTGCATGGCTACGGCCACCGAGACGTCCTGGTCATAAACGGAATAGCTGATGAAATAGGGCGCGGGATCGAGCTTGCCCAGGTCTGTTTGTGCTCTCTGCAACTCGTCTTGCATGGTCGAAAGGAGCACATCCTTGGCTTGAGCGGAAGGCGCCGACTTCCCGCTGAAGGGCATGATGACAGCACTCAGGAATAAAGGTCCCAGCAAAGCGGGTCTAATAAAGCAGGTTTTCGACTGCGCGATCCATTTCAAGGCGCCTCCTGAGTAGCTGGACAAAGTGCCAGCTTATCAAAAGGATAATTCGAGTCAATCATTCGAAGAACGTGGGAGTGGTGTTATGCATAGCCGCGTCGAACCGGTTAGTAAGTGACGGGCAGACAAAAAAGCGGCCCCATTGCTGGGGCCACAGTTTAAAGAGGCGGATTCGGAAGGGAATCAGGAAAGGCGAATGCTTGGCGTCGTTCCGCGAGCCAGAACGAACAACGGGAAATGTCGAGAACAACTAGAGGTACTCATGGTGTCAGCGGCCTCTTCGTTGCCCGGGAGTTGTGCACTTGCCGGACCAAAATGGGAACAAATGCGTGGGCCAACGCTGAATTATTGAACCTATTGCTGGGCAGTGACTTACATCATTTGCTGGAAACATCCCTGAGAAGCGGCTGCAGAAAAGCCTGTAGGAAAATGCTGCAGGAATGTGCACACTCCTATGCAGGACGATAGGAGAACTATCTATTCGGTTATCAAGCCTGAGTGGATCGTGAATAGTGGCTAGCGAATAGTGTGCGGGCTTCGGTAGGGAGGTCGCCTCGGCCGCCCGTCTTGACTGGGCCGGACTTATCTCTTCACCCCTCTCCCCGCGTCAGGCGAAGGGTTTCAACTTCCTAAAGGAAAAGGGCGCGATATCCGCGCCCCTTCGTTTAGCGTTCAAAGCTAGGTCTAGCTGTTTCCTGTGACCGTCCGCAGCTTGCCTGGCAGGAAATGGTAGGGCGGCCAAGGACCGCTGATGTTCACCTCGCAGTTTTTCAACTGCTTGGCGGCGGTGGTGTAACGGTTCTGGTATTTCTCGACGGACTTGGAATCGATCAGGTGGGCGATGTCGATCAGCATGCCTTCGGCATCGACCTTCTTGCAGCTGATTTCTTCCTCGAGCGGGTTGAAGAGTTTGTGGACTTGGACCGAAAGCGCCCTGGCCTTGGTCTGGCGTTCCCGATCGCGGGACGCTTTGACCCTGAGTTGTGCCAGGTACTCGCGGCCGACGGTGTCGGGAAGCAGAGTGTCGGTCATGGCATCGCGCAAGGAGCCGTCGCGAACCACGAGTTTAATGTGCATCTCGGCCTTCCCGCGGAGGCGTTGCACACTTTGCCCGAAGGCCTTGCGATTGGCACGCACAGCTTGGCGGAGGGCGTCGTCGGTGTCAAAGACCGTTCCAAAACGGAACGGTAGTACGGTACCCTGCCGGAAGCAGAGGCTAACGACGCGTGCATGCTCGATCACAGATTTTTCGTCCAGCTGCGCACCGTTGCGATCGTATTCACTGACGATGACCGCGAAATCGCCGCTGGGATAGCCAAATACCGGGGCGGCGTTAACGCCTTGCACATTTTCGATCAGGAAAGGACGACGTGAACGGTTGCCATTGGTTAGGGTCTGTAGCTCAGTGAGACAGTACGCGTACCACGCCATGAGTTTTTCTCCGAACCTGGGCTCGAGGTCGAGAAAGCTGCCCGAGCGTTTACGAAGCTTGGAACTTCGAACCTGGCAGAAAGGGCGGTACCACAAGAAAGACGCCAGTAGCACGTCCTGAGGTGCATCTTACTTCGCCTTACTAGAAAATTGCAACTTTTAAGTGGCAGAAGAATCGCGAAAGCGGGAAAATGACCTTGGGTCACAAGCCGAATAGCCGTCACTGCCAATGCCGAAGCGCGTCATCCCCAGCGGAGCGCAGGGAGTGGAGGAAATGTGCGTTTCTACTACCGTAACTATTTCTTCTTCCCCGCGGCCTTTCCCGAGGCTTTTCGCGCAGTTCGCTCCTGCAGAGCCATGTTGGCGACCCGCAACATTTCATCGAAGGGAGCAGGTTTGCCCGTCCATATTTCGAACTGGCGCGCGGCTTGTTGGACCAACATCTCGATTCCTGGGATCACGTCCACTCCCCGCGAGCGCGCCATCTGGACCAGGCGAGTCTCGGGCGGGTCATAGATCATTTCCAACAGAAAGCGAGCATTGATTTCGTTGTCGTTAAGCGGGGACTCTTTTGAACTGCCCATACCGACAGGGGTGGCGTTGATGATGGCATCGAAGGTCAGCTTCCTGAGGTCAGCTCTTTTGACCAGCCGCGCTTTGGCCGAGCGCGCCAATTTTTGGGCGGGGACCAGGCTCCGATTCAGGATGTAAACTTCGCAACCACGCTCCTTCAGGCCAAAAACCGCGGCCCGCGCGGCGCCACCCGCTCCCAGCACCAGAATCTTTGCTCCCTGAAGAGGAATTCGCTGCTCCAGCGGCCGCACCACGCCGGAAGTATCAGTATTAAAGCCGTACAGTTTCCCGTCTTGCGCGCGCACGACGGTATTGCAGGCGCCGATTTTCGCCGTGTGCGAATCGGTGTTGTCAAGGTGAGGGAGAATCGCGCCTTTATAAGGCATGGTAATGCTGAGACCGTGAATCGGAATGTCTCGCACACAGGCCATCAGGTCGGGAAGGGTCTTGGCGTGAAGAGCGACGTAGACGCCATTCACGTTTTCACGGCGCAGGGCCGTATTCATGATGATGGGCGAAAGGGAGTGCGCGATGGGGTCACCGGCGACACCGTAGACGCGGGTAGCCGCGTCCAGGCTCTCGATGCGGTAGGTGCTGCGCAATTCCGGCGCCGGCACCTGCCCGGGCCCGGTCTCTTCACCGGCGCTAGCGGCTGCAAAGGTGAAGACGCTGCCCGCACGAACCCCTAAGACTCGGCTGATGATGCCCTGCTCGCCCATGCACAAGCCCACGATGGAATGGCGGTCGCTGTGCTTCTCCAGAAATTTCATCATGACGACGTTATCGGAGAGGGTGGTGGCGGTGGTCACAACCTTGTAGAAGTCAGCCGGGATTGCTGTCATCCGCTCGAGGATGGTCTCCAGTTTCTTAGTCGAACGAAAGTCGTGATAGGAGAGGATCACGGCGGCGCGAGTCCTAAGCTTCTGAAAGGCCGCAGGTTTGACGCGCTCGGCGCTCTGGATTTCAATGTCGATAAGCTGGCACCCGCTGTCGGCTGCCTTGGCCAAAATCTGTAGCTGGGAGGCAATTGAGCCGCGGAATTTTCCGCCACCACTGGTTCTGCGACACGTCGCGATGGAGAACACATGCGGGTGTAACTCAGTGAATTTCTTGATTTTAGGCAGCGCTAAACCTGGGCGGGGTAGATAATCCAGGCGGAATTCCAGAAATCCATTATCGCGAACGGCGGCCTCGGCCCGATCCATCATTTCCGTGGGTTCGCTCCCGATTACGGCGACGCATAGCTTGGGGAGACGGGAAGGAAGCAGCCGGGGGAAAGCACTGTTGAGCGCGATGGCCATTGTGTAAGGTCGGCGCGATATTACAGACACCTAATCCCAGATGCAACAATGGATTGTGACGAGAAGCCGCAAAACTTTTTGCCCTGTTCCGTAATGACACCCTCGTAACCTTGACCCCCCCGGCGGGCATTGTTACTTTCCGAATGCGTCCCCGTGTGTGGCGGCTTATCCGGGGAGACGTGACGAGTCAAAACTGGCTCGGAGGTAACATGAAGAAAACAGGACTGATAGTTCTCCTTTGCGCGGTAGGAGCTTTGGCGCAGCAGGGTGACTCAACGGCCATGGCGAGCGCTGTCAATGCGGGTGGCGCCCCAGACCAGCCGGCGATCGTAGAGACGAACGCCAACGTGCCGCGTGTGCAACTGGCGACGCCGACCTATGCTGACTTGTACTGTGCCGGATTCATCAACAAACAAGTTCTGCCGAACTCCGACTACGTCGGCGGCGGGTTACACACTCCCAATACGACGAAATATGTAAACGGAGATATCGTCTACCTTCAAGGGCATGGCTATGAGCCGGGGGCTCGGTACACCGTGGTTCGTGAGTTGTACGACATCAACCGCTTCGAGACCTATCCGGGCCAGCATGCACTCTTAAAAGAGACAGGCCAGCCTTATGCAGAAGTGGGCAGAATCAAGATATTGGATACTCGCAGCAAGGTGGCGATCGGCCAGGTTGAATATAGCTGCGATAGTGTGATTCCGGGCGATACTTTGATTCCGTTCGTCGAGAAAACTCAAGTAGCCCACCATGCACCGACGAAGTTCGACCGGTTTGCTCCGCCTTCCGGCCGGCTCAGCGGAAGAATCGTAATGGCGAAGGATTTCGATACCATCGTCGGAACCGGGATGAAGGTGTACATGAATGTGGGCGCCAATCAGGGCGTGAAAGTGGGAGATTATTTCCGAGCGGTTCGTTCCTACCTCTCTGACAGTCAGAACCCGGTAGATTCGCTCTCATTTGATGCCCCCATAGGCGAGGATACGCAAGCGAAGCAGCCCTCGTACAAGAGTGGCATTCTGAGTGGCAGTTGGGCAAAGGGTGGACCGAAGATCGATGAAAGCCAATTTCCTCGCAGAGCGGTGGGCGAAGTCGTAGTCATTGGTGTGACCCCGACGACCGCTACCGGCATGATCACGTTTGCTCTGGAAGACGTTCACATCGGAGACGGTGTCGAGCTGATGGGTGAGCAATAACCGAATATTGATACTGAATCTTCTATAACCCCGGGGCGGCTGCTCCGGGGTTTTTGCTTGGGTAGCCGGCAGCACCCTTTCCCCTTCCTGATGATTCCGCTATCTTAGTGGATGCCACAGGGCGTCCACGTCCCATGCCACGCTTTTCCCACCTCACGCTGGGCGATACCGTAAAGCTGCTGCTCAGAGTCACCTTGCTTTTTTCTGCGCCCTTGCTATTTGGGTCGGGACATTGCATGTCCGCGAAGGAGCGGAGCAAAGTCTTTGACCAGGTTTGGCGGTTGGTTGGCGAGAAGTACTACGATCCCAACTTCAACGGGGTCAACTGGAGCGCCATACGTGATCAGTACCGTCCGAGGGCGCAAAGCGCCAAATGCGACGATGAACTCTATGCCGTCTTGAAGGAGATGTCCGGGTCATTGCATGACGCGCATACACGCTTTCGTTCACCGGCAGAACGCGAACGGGCCCGGAGACTGCAAGCCACCACGCCGGGGCTCAGCATCAATGAAGTGGATGGCCGGCCGGTCATCGTAAATGTGGAAGCGCATTCAGAGGCATCCCGCGCCGGGTTGGAGGCCGGGATGGTCATCACCAGTGTCGACGGCACAGCTTTCGTCAAGCGTGTTTCGGAGGTGGGGGAAGAGGTAGGGGATTCTTCCTCAGCCCGCGCCAGGCTCCTGCTGACCTATTACGAAGTACTGGCGGGCGAGCCCGGTACAAAAGTTCGTCTCGGAGTGGAACGCCAGGATGGATCGACGTTGGAAGTCGAACTTCCCCGTCACACCGTTCCGATTGCGCCGCCTTTGGCGTCGCGTGTTCTTCCGTCGGGATATGGATACATCAAGGTCGACATGTTTCGCGACGCGGTAGCGAAACAGTTCCGCGAAGAACTGGCTAAATTCAGGAGCACTCCCGGGCTGATCATCGATGTTCGCGGCAATCCAGGTGGCGATTTTGACGGGGTGCTGGGAATCGCCAACAATTTCTTTGCCCAGAAGGTCTCATTCGGGCGAATCATTGCGCGTTCCGGGAAGGCGCCGTCGCTCATGCTTCGGATCTTAGGGGTGCCTTCCGAGCTGGCGGCGGGCGATTCATCGGGTTCGGTTTATACAGGTCCCGTGATCATTTTGGTAAACGAAGCTTCTGGCAGCGCGGCTGAGATTTTTGCTGCCGGGATGCAGGAGAATCACCGCGCGGCGATCGTGGGCCGCCAGACCTGCGGTTGTGTTTTGGCAAGCGTGGCGCATTCGGTCAAAGGCGGAGGAGAGGTGGATATCAGCGAATTCGGAATCGTGACGGCCAGCGGGCGCAGACTGGAGGGCGTGGGCGTGATTCCGGATGTCACCGTGCCTTTAAAATTGGAGGACCTGCGGCAGCATCACGATGCTGCCCTGCGCGAGGCGGTGGCCGTCCTGAATTCTTCCAACCGCGTAGCCAGTCAAGCGGAAACGCAAAGATAAAAAGATAAAATGTTGCAAGGTGTCAGGCCGCTTCAAGTTTAGAGTTCACCTCGTCATAGGCAACTTTGAAACGTTGAAGGCCTGGGACCTTGAAAGCTACTTAAAATCGTTGTCCCCGAAAACCTCGGCAGTGAACGATTCCAGAGTGGCGCCTTTTCGCCAGGAGTCGGAAGGCAGTCCGGCTTTGCGGCAGGTTTGCTCGATAAAAGTAACGCGGTCCCAGCCATATTCGACCGGCACCTGGGGCAGGAGCAGCCCGCGTCGTCCCGCCATGGAAACCAGCAAACCATGACGCCCGATTTCAACCTGCGCAGCAGCAATCGGACTCAGGGTCGACAGAATGCTGAGGTGAATTTCCAATTCGGGGGCTTCCTCCGCGCTCAGGGGAGAGAAGCGGGTGTCTTCGAAGGCTGCAGCGCGCGCCGTCTCAGCTACCGTGCGATAAACCGAGGTAACGGGAAATACGTAGCCGACGCAGCCGCGCAACTGCCCGCGCCAATAGAGGGTGGTGAATGCTCCGCGCGGCTCAGTTAGGTGCGGGGAAGGCGGATCCAGCGAGATTTCGCGATTGTCCAGCGCTGCCTGAATGGATTTGTGAGCCAGGGCGAGCAGAATGGAGCGTTCCTCGCGCGAGAACTCACCAGCTTCGGTCGTTGCTTCAGAGGTGGTCGGTGACGGCGCCGGGAGCGGTTTTTCCGGTGGTTGGGACATCACCTTTCCTGCGCCGGCTGAGTACGAAAGCGCGGCGGCGGTGTTTCACGACTTGCCGGTCGATCTTGGACCAGAAGGCGACGAAATAATCGATCGCCGAAATTAGCGATAGGCAGACCATCACCCAAATGGCAAGGTAGGCGATCCAATGAACGGGAAAGTAGTAGGCCCCGTAGATCGGCCAGGCTTTCCAACGATGATCAAGGATCACCGCCACTACGGACACGATCTGCACGAACATCTTTGACTTGCCCAGATCGCTGGCCTCGATGGTAAAGCCTTCCGAAGCCGCAATGGAACGGAGGCCGCTGACCAGAAATTCCCTGCCGATGATCACCACGGCTATCCAGGCCGGAACGAGTGCAGGATTGAACTGGACCAGGGTTACGAAGGCGGCGGCGATGAGCAACTTGTCTGCGAGTGGATCCAGGAGCATCCCCATCGTGGTGATCTGTCCCCGTTTGCGCGCCAGGTAGCCATCAATTCCGTCGGTGATCGAAGCCGCAATAAAGATGAGTGACGCCAATATCTCTTTTTCGCCGTGCGTACTCGTAAATCGGTTGCTGGACAGAATCCACATCAGCAGGGGGATGCTGAAGATGCGGCTGAGCGTGATGTAGTTGGGCAGATTCACGCAGAACAAGCGTGTGCGCAGAGCACACGAGCAAATTATCCTCCACGGCGTGGGAGGAAAGCAACGAACTGGTTAGCACTAAAGACGATTCTTTCAGCCAACCTCAGATTTCTGCTCGCCAGCGGGGCATCAAGGGCGAGCTGTCTGTGGAGGCGGGGTAGGCGACTCGCGAGTAAAGTACGCTCTCTGGACGAAAACGCGCGTGCCGGATTGCTTGGCCTTGATTTGCAACAGGTGTTGCGCTCCGGGCGTCGCTATTCCATGAACTGCGTAGCTCACCGCGTATTGGGAATTTAAATGATTGATGATGCCGTTCACCGCATCGGGGTAATTCTTGCGAGCACTCCACCAGGTCATGCCTCCCGTTTCGCCGGCTAACCTCTCGAGGTTGTTCTTGCCGCCGTCGTAGGCACGATCTCGGAACTTTTCCATCTCCTGGTCGTATACCCGGTTATACCCGCCCGCGCCCGTGAAGGTGGGAGCATAGGTTTGACTAAGCGCGGTGGGCGGAGGAGTTGGTTCTTCGACTCCGATGACGTAAAAGGCGGTCCACAGCCGCTGCGCATCGGCAATGATACGGGAATGCCGTTCGTCCACCAGTTGCTGAACCGTATTGCCGAAACCCGGACTATGCGCCCAGGCATTCCGAAAGATAACCACGGCACGACGCCCCGGGCGTGGGTCACTCTTCATCATATTCCAGATGATGTCGAATACGCTGGTGCTGCCCGTCGAGTAACGCTGTATGTGGAGGCGCCTGTTCTGGTTGGCGTTATCCTCAGTGAGATTGTAAGTAAAGGCGTCGGGCAGGCCGGTATCTCTGTCCAGAGACCGAATTGTCTTTTCCAAATCTGCGGGGTCGCTCTGCCAGTCCAGGCGGGCATTGCTCCAGGGCTTGTCGCCGCCGGCGGTGACGACGAAGGCGCGATCTATGTTGGCACGAACTACCTTGCGGACCAGTTCAATGGCAGCGGCCTGCTGCTGTGAAAAGTTGGTATTGGAGGACAGAAGAACCAGCCCCAGTTGGAGCGGAAGCTGATTAGCACTTCGAACGTCGAGCAGGTCTCCCGGCTGACTATCTTCCACGACAGATAATGCGTCTTTCGCGACAGACTGAAGCGGATTGTCTGAGTGATCCGTCAGTGTTAGTAAGATCGTGACTCGACGTTGCTGTGCTCCGGCAGCGTTTGCGAACGCAGAACCCTGGGTTTGAGCAAGACACGGCGCGGTGAATAGAAGCCCCAGGCAAAGAATCGCGCGGATCGATTTCATACAGCCTCCGACATAGTGTTTGAATGGCGTGTTCTCAGGCTGCTGCTGAAATCGGCGGAATTCCAGAGTTCCTGGTTGGAGGCGAATTGTAGCCTAAGTTCTGAAGGAAGGTCAGTGATTTGCGAGGTTTAAGGATTAAGTGCCCTAAGCAGGAACGGAAGGTGCCCCTCGGCTCCGCTCGGGGCGGGCTCTCGACTCCGCAGAATTGCCTTAAAAGCGGCAATTCTGCTGCGCTCCGGATGACAGAACTTGAGTTTGCTTAGGACGTTTTCTTCTGGTGGGCAATGATCTGATCTTTGATCTTTTCGTAAGTCGACTTGGGCACGATCTTCTTGCTCACCAGTTCGTTCTTAGCCCGGTATGGGCGATTGGCGATGATCTTCTGAGCAGTGGCATCGCCAATGCCCGAGAGGGTCATTAACTCATCCTTGCTGGCCGAATTGATGTCGATCTTGGACGATGTCTTGGCCGACGATTTTGCCGTGGCAGCGCTTTTTTGACCGGACTTAGCGTCCGCAGCGCCCGTGGCGGTCTGCGCCGATGACAACGAAATCATCATCGCGACGAGCAGCAGGGTACAAAAGCTGACAAGGGCCGTGCGTTTCATAAGATCTCCTTTTAGCCGAATCCCGGAAAGGTCACGCGACTCAGAGTTCCTACGCATAGATTCCACGCTGGCGGATAGTATAAGCCACCCGATCGATGGCCAGCATGTAGGCCGCAATCCGGTTATTCACGTTGTGAGTCTCAGAATAACGGACTACGTCATCGAAAGCGGCCTTCATGATGTGCTCGAGCTGCTCGTTAACCACGGATTCTTTCCAGAAATAGCCCTGGCGATCCTGCACCCACTCGAAGTAGGAAGTAGTAACACCGCCGGCGTTGGCCAGAATATCGGGGATTACAAATACATGCTTGTCGGCGAGGATCTCGTCTGCGGCTGCGGTTGTGGGCCCGTTGGCGCCCTCGGCGAGGATTTTGCATCTCACGCGATCGGCGTTGCGGCTGGTGATCTGATTTTCGGTAGCGGCGGGAATCAGGATTTCGCAATCGGCAACCAGCAAATCAGCTGGATCATACTTGTCCGCTTCCGGAAAGCCATGAACCGTGCCGTTCTTTTGGCGGTACTCCCAAAGGGCTTCAACATCGATACCGTTCTTGTTATAGAGGCCGCCTCCTACTTCGATTAGCCCGATGACCTTGTATCCGGCTTGCGCCATGAGCCGGGCAGCATTGGAACCGACATTGCCGAAGCCCTGGACAATGACCCGAGAATCTTCCCGGTTGAGGCCGAGTTTCTTAATAGCTTCGTCGCACACGATCAGGACACCGCGTCCGGTAGCTTCACGGCGACCGCGGGAGCCGCCGATGTTGATGGGCTTGCCCGTTACTACGGCGGTGACGGTCTGGCGCATATGCATGGAATAGGTATCCATCATCCAGGCCATGACCTGCTCGTTCGTATTCACGTCGGGAGCGGGAACGTCTTTTTCGGGTCCGATAAACTCGATCAGTTCGGCGGTGTAGCGGCGGGTCATGCGTTCCAGTTCGCCCAATGACATCTTGTGCGGATCACAAATCACGCCGCCCTTGGCTCCGCCAAAGGGAATGTTGACGACTGCGCATTTCCAGGTCATCCAACTGGCCAGGGCGCGAACTTCGTCCAGGGTGACGTCGGGAGCGTAGCGGATGCCGCCTTTAGCCGGCCCGCGCGCGATGGAGTGCTGTACCCGAAAACCGGTGAAGACTTCCAGGCTGCCGTTATCCATGGCTACAGGGATATGAACAATGATTTCGCGATTGGGATAGCGCAGGACCTTCCAAAGACCTTCGTCGAGATTAAGCTTGTGCGCGGCCAGGTCAAAACGCGCAGCTTGTGACTCCCACGGGTTAGTTTCCTGCTCCATGGTAACGGTATGCATGATTGTCTCCGATGAATTTCACTCAGATGTAGAGGGCGCGGCCCCACCCCGGCCCGCGAAACAAACCACCCAGTATAAGGAGGCCAGGACGGGCAGGCAAGCCGAGGGGCAGGATGGTCATTCTCAGCCTGCGAAGCCTGGGCAATAGCAGAGAAAACGCAAGGTCCCCCTCAGCTCCGCTCGGGGCTGGCTCTCGACTCGCGTTCCTTCGCTTCGCTCAGTCACGCTTCGCTCGGGATGACAGTCTCACCCGAATGCTGAATGCTGAGTGCCGAATGCTCCGCCGCAACGTCTATAATGAGGCAACTTTCTAGCCATGATCCAGCCGGACTACAAGCAGTTTTGTCAACTGGCGGGCGACGCCACCCTGGTCCCGGTCATGAAATCGGTCGCCGCCGACTTGCTTACTCCGGTGTCGGCGTTCCTGGCAGTGGCCGCGGGCGAACCTTACTCGTGTTTACTCGAATCCATCGAACGCGGTGAACAGATTGGGCGCTACACCTTCCTGGGCGCACGGCCGTATATGCGGGTTCTCTCACAAGGTGACGAGATCACCATCGAGCGGGGGCGAAGACGCGAACGCCGGTCGGGAGACATATTTCAAGTTCTTAAGGAGCTGCTGCGGGCGCACAAACCGGCAATTCTCCCAGGCTTGCCTCCGTTCACGGCGGGAGCGGTTGGATATTTTTCTTATGACGCGGTGCGGCGCCTGGAAAACATCGGCGCTCGCGCCAAAAACGATCTCGAGGTTCCGGATTGCGCCCTGATGTTTTTTGACCGGTTGCTGGTCTTCGATCATCTGCGACATCAGATTCATATCATTGCGACGGCAGATGTTTCCCAGGAAAGTCCGAAGCAGGCATACGACCGCGCAGTTTCCGATATCGCGCAACTGGAGAAGAAACTCGCTCGCGGCCTGAAGCCCGGCGACTGGCAGATGAACGGCCGGGCACGAAACCATTTACGCGTTCATGCCGGCACCAGCCGCGAGCGCTTCCAGAAAAGCGTTACCCAGGCAAAGGAGTACATCGCCGCGGGTGATGTTTTCCAGGTGGTGCTGTCGCAGAGGCTGGACTTCGAGCCGGGCGTCGAGCCGTTTCATCTTTATCGGGCGCTACGTACAGTGAATCCGTCGCCGTATATGTACTATCTGCGGTTCGGCGATACCTATGTCATCGGGTCGTCGCCGGAGATGCTGGTGCGAGTTACCGGGCGGAAGCTGGAATACCGGCCCATCGCGGGGACGCATCCTCGTGGAGCGAACGATGCTGAGGATGAGCGCCTCGAACAGCAGATGCGTTCGGACGAGAAAGAACGGGCTGAGCACGTGATGCTGGTCGACCTTGGCCGCAATGATCTGGGCCGAGTCAGCGAGTACGGATCCGTCAAGGTACGCGATCTGATGTACGTCGAGCGCTATTCGCATGTGATGCACCTGGTCTCGGCGCTGGAGGGCAAGTTGCGTGCCGGACTGGACGCGGTGGATGCGTTCGCGGCTTGTTTCCCGGCGGGAACCTTGTCCGGCGCGCCCAAAGTTCGCGCCATGCAGATCATCGAGGAACTGGAGCCAGTGCGGCGCGGAGTCTATGGTGGCTCGGTTCTGTACGCAGATTTTGCGGGCAATCTCGATTCGTGCATTGCAATACGAACCATGCTGCTGAAGGGAAAGAAAGCATATTTGCAGGCGGGAGCGGGCATCGTAGCCGATTCGGATCCAACCAAAGAATTCCAGGAGTCGATGAATAAGGCGCAAGCGCTGTTGCGTGCGGTGCAAGCGGCGCGGGGCAATTGATCACTGACGAGTGGATGGTGGCTAGTGGCTAGTTGGAGGCTACTATGGCACTGCAATCCTACAAGGAGCTTGTGGCGTGGCAGAAAGGGATCGAATTTGTCGCCGAGATTTACAGATCGACTCGTTCATTTCCCAAAGAAGAGCTTTATGGATTAACCAACCAGCTTCGAAGGGCAGCGGTATCTATCCCGAGCAATATCGCCGAGGGACAGGGAAGATTAACAAGAGGAGAATTTAAACAATTCTTGGGGCATGCGAGAGGATCGCTGTTCGAAGTGGAAAGTCAGTTGGTGATGGCAAGAATGCTCGGATACCTGCCAGAGGAGCATGCCGAGAAACTCCTGAGGAGGGTGGAAGAATTAGGTCGAATTCTGAATGGTTTGCTGAACTCACTGGATCGAAAACTATCCACTATTCACTAGCCACTATCCACTTATGATTTTTGTACTCGATAATTACGACTCCTTCACCTACAACCTGGTGCAATACCTGGGAGAACTGGGTGCGCAGGTCGAAGTGTGGCGGAATGATCAGGTCTCGGTCAGCGAGGTGGAAGCGATGCTGCCGGAGCGGATCGTGATCTCGCCGGGCCCGTGCACGCCAGGCGAAGCGGGGATCAGCATTGAACTGATTCGCCGCATGGCGGGCAAGGCCCCAATTCTGGGAGTTTGCCTAGGGCATCAGGCGATCGGAGAGGCTTTTGGCGGGCGGGTGGTGCGAGCCAAAAATCTCATGCATGGCAAGACCAGCCAGGTCGAGCATGATGGCAAGACCATCTTTCGTGGCTTAGATACGCCGATGACGGCGACGCGCTATCACTCGCTGATCGTCGCCGAAGACGGCTTACCCCGCGAACTAGAGATCAGCGCTAGGACACACGAGAAAGACGGGAGCGACGTCATCATGGGCCTGCGCCATCGGCAACTGCCGATCGAGGGTGTTCAATTCCATCCGGAAAGCGTGCTTACCTCCGGCGGCAAGCAGCTGATTAAGAATTTTCTGGAAATGTAAGGTTTCGCCTGTAAGGATGTAGATAATGTGCCAGATACTTGCTTAACAGGCGCCATTAAACCTGCAAACCAGTACCTACTTTTTGTGTCAGCAGCATTCGCAGGTTCGAGAGTTTCTCCGGGTTCAGTGCGCGTTTAGGCACGACACCGCACTGTACAGGAGAAGAGCAGAGCAGGATTTCATTCCTACTCTCCATCCAATGAATATAGGTTTTCCACTCCACCACGCTCGAGCCCCCATCCCACTGCCACTTAACTCCGTCACTGTCGAAGGAAGCTGTTCGATTTCCCTGTGCTGACGGTTGCTTGAGGAACTGTGTACGGGCAAGCCACCAAGGGGAGCCCCACAGTAAATAACCCCACAGCAGAACTACAAAAAATAGCGGAGGCAAGTTCGACAGCTGCGCACGCGGCGACCTAATCACCGCAAGGGCAGTTAAACACACTAAAAGCGAAAAGATAATTCGAAAGCCCCATTTAACCCACTTCTTCCGATTTCGAATCGCAATCAGCGACTCATAGAAGTCGCGCTGACGTAGCGCGTAGGTGATCTGCATACTCGCGATTATAGGACAGACAGGACTGTTGCTGACGGCGGCGATAGCACCTATTGTCTTTCGTAATTTCGATCTCCAATGCGTTTATGCTGAGACTGCCCCTGGGTCCATGTAGAAGCCATCACCTTGCAGACGCCTATTGGCTCAAATAACGCAACCGTAATAGAGTATGGAGCGGCTTTAACGTGAGGTGAGGGATGGCTCGACTGAAATTTGCCTGCCTGCTGCTGTGTGTTTGTGTTCTGAGTGTCTTTCCTGCCCTGGGTCTCGCCCAGGAAATGCATCATCATCACGATGCCAGCGAGCAGCTAGGTAAAGTGTCGTTTCCAATCTCCTGCGCTCCGGCGACGCAAAGCGCCTTCGAGCGCGGGGTGGCTCTGCTGCATTCCTTCGGCTACGAGGAGGCGGAGGAGCAGTTCACCGAGATCACCCAGAAAGATCCCTCTTGCGCCATCGCGCATTGGGGCATTGCCATGAGCCTCTTCCACCAGATCTGGGAACGGCCTGAGGATTCAACCCTGAAGCGCGGGCACGAGGAAATGGCTACAGCCCAGAAGATCGGCGCCAAGACCGACCGCGAGCGTGCCTATATCGCCGCGCTGGCGGTGTTCTACAGTGACACGTCGAAGGCCGACTACCTCAAGCAGGCGGCCGCCTATTCCGACGCCATGGCGAAGGTTTATCAGAAGTATCCGGACGATCTGGAAGCGGGCGCCTTTTATGCATTGTCGCTGCTGGCCTCCGAACCGCCGACCGACACCACACACGACAACGAGAAGAAAGCCGTAGCGGTTCTCAATCCACTTTTCCAGAAGGAGCCTGAGCACCCGGGCCTGGCGCACTACATTATTCATTCCTGCGACTCGCCCGACATGGCGCCCATGGGCCTCGACGCGGCGCGCCGTTATGCCGCCATCGCGCCATCATCGGCGCACGCCGTTCACATGCCCTCGCATATCTTTGCCCGGCTAGGACTCTGGCAGGAGGACATCCAGGCCAATCTAAAATCGGTTGCGCTCACCCAGAAGTCTGAGGCGATGTACATGCACGGGCACGAATTGCATGCATTGCATTTCCTGCTTTATGCCTACCTGCAAACCGGGCAGGATGAAGCCGCGCGGCAGGTGGTCGAGCAGTCGAAGCAGATTCTGGCGAGTATGCCTAAGAACGGCGATGACACTGGCATGCTGGAATATTACGGCTTCGCCGCCGCGCATTTTCCAGCGCTCTACAACCTGGAGATGCACAACTGGGCGGGAGCCGCCGCTCTTGAGCCCCAGGCCAATGCCCCCGAACATCTGCAGATGATCACCTACTGGGCTCGCACGATCGGCTCAGCCCGCATGGGCGATGTCGAGGCGACCCGCCGCAATGCCAGGAAGTACGACGAACTCGAAGAGGCTGTGCGCAAGTCGAAATATGCTTATGTGCTCGAAGGACCGCGCTCCTCGAGTGGCGAGGTGCACGCCTGGCTGGCGTTCGTCGAAAAGAAGAACGATCAGGCCGTGCGGCAGATGCGCGAGGTGGCGGATACACAGGACAAAGTCGGCAAAGCCGAAGTCGACATCCCCGCGCGTGAGATGTTGGCCGACATGCTTCTGGCGCTGAATCAGCCGGAGAATGCCTTAGCCGAATATGAGAGGTCGATGAAGATCGATCCTAACCGGTTTAACGGTTTGGCCGGTGCGGCTGGGGCAGCTACGACGGCTAAGCAGGCGAGCAAAGCGAATGGCTACTACGCGCAATTGCTGAAGAATTGCGACGATGGCAAGCATTCCAGCCGCCCCGAGTTACGCAGCGCAAAAACGGAGCTCGAAAAGAGCGGAGAATAAGGCAGCACGACACGATAAGGGCCCCTTGTTTTGACGGGTAAAGAGGCTGCTGAAAAAAGAACCAGATAGGTAAAATCGGGAAGGGCACGAGTTTACTCGTGCCGCTAAGCCGTTGAGAATACGTCCGCGCTTTAGCGCCTGAGGGCCCGTTTCCTGCCGGCAAAGTACTTTTTCCCAGCCTCTAAAGCCACGCAGATCATTCTCCATGGGGGCGTTGATGAAACTCTTCTACTTTGCGTCCGGGATAGTGGCGACACTCCTGCTGGGCGGGGGCTACCTCGCCTCAGCCGATAGACCCACTACGACCGTGCACGGCTACGTTCTCGACTCCGCCTGCGCGTTTACCAAAGATCTGCAAAAACCGGTAAGCCAGCAGTGCGCAATCGCTTGCGCGAAAGCCGGTTCGCCCCTTGTCATACTCGGGGATGACGGAAACATCTACTGGCCCATAGCCGACACTACTCCCTCCAGCGGCCAGAATGCGAAGCTGCTCCCGTTCGCAGGAGAGAAAGTGGCCGCAACCGGCAAGGTTTACAAGCGCGGCGGCTCGACCGCGATTGTGATTGATAAGATCGCTGCGCAATTGGGCCAAAACTGATTGCGTGCGCCCATCCGGACACGGTTAGCGCCTTGAGTGGTTCCACCCCCTGATCGCAAGTACATCTTGACACTCTGGACGGCTCACGAGATGCTTACGTCAACCTTACGGAGGCAGTATGGCCGAGCCCTTTCCGGAGAAGCGCGCCACCCGGCGGTTTGCCCTGCGTCTTCCCGTTTCTGTCGCATACATTGACAAAGGTTCCCAGGAGAAAGACGCCCAGACGCGTGATGTAAGCGCCCGAGGAATCTGTTTTTACCTCGATGAGGCCATCGAAACCGGCTCGGGTATCGAGTTCACGCTGACCTTGCCTCCGGAAATCACGCTCACCGAAGCGATTCGGGTGCGCTGCAAGGGCAAGGTGGTGCGGGTGGACCCCATGCCTACGAATGGAAAAATGGCGGTGGCCGCGGTGATCGACGAGTACGAGTTCCTCTCCGAACCGGTGTAAGTCTTTCGGGTCTTCTCGCCTTGCTAAAGCAGTGATATCGTTGCTTATCCCTTAACGTCGGGTGCAGTTTTGCCTCTATTTGTCCGTCCCATGCCGATTCTGCTGGCCGCGATGTTCCTCGCGGGCCATGCCGCTGGCCAGAGTCCAGAGCCGGGAACGACGCAAGCCCAGGCGGTAGCAGCCGCAGACACAGCCATTAGAGTTCGAAATGTATCAATTGAGCGAACGGATGACGGGATCGCGGTTGCGATCGCATCGAACGGGGCGCTGGTACCCGCCATTACCAAACTGGACGGCCCACCCCGCCTGGTTATCGATCTCGCCGGAGCGGTCAATGCTGTTCCGCGGGCTCGCGTGGCGGGGAATGCCGAAGGCGTTAAGTCCATCCGCGTCAGCCAATACCAGCAGAATCCACCGTTGACGCGGGTTGTAATCGATCTTTCCGAGGCACGCGATTACGCGTGGGAGACGGTACAAAACAAGCTGCTGGTCCATCTGCGCCGGCCGGATGCGGCGAATGCCCCGGGGGAAAACGCTCCGGCGTTCACGGCGGGAGTCGAACCTGCTATCACCTATGCCGGCGAGGCGCCTACCGGAACCGTGCAGGAGGTGGATCAGGAGGCGTCCGGCCCATCATCGGTAAGCGCCAGCGAAGATACGACTGTACTGAACCTGGCGCGCGGCGGACAAATTCGGGTGTGCCCCGGCACTACTATCTCCGTCACATCTTCGGGTGACAAACGCGACGTCATGGTGGGCATGAGCACCGGGTCGTTTGAAGCCCATTATGCGCTGAGCGATTCCGCTGATTCCGTGCTTACCCCGGACTTCCGTATCCTCCTGCCGGGGCCGGGACAGTTCGATTTGGCGATTAGTGCCGATTCGATTGGCAACACCTGCGTACGTTCCCTTCCGGGCAATAACGCATCGGCAGTGGTCTCCGAACTTATGGGCGACGGGACCTATCAGGTCAAACCCAACGAGCAGGTCGTTTTTCATAATGGTCAGTTAGCCAGGGCCGACCATAAGGTGCCGATCGACTGCGGTTGCCCCCCAGCCCAAATGCCAGTACTGAGGACCGAGGCCCCGCCACCCCCAGCACCACCGGCCGAAGCGGCGCCCGAGCCAGGCGCGGACACGTCTGGGGATAAGATAGCGTCCAATTCTGCCGATGATGGTGGCGTAGCCGTGCGGATGTCGGTGACTCCCTCCGAGGTGGCTGCGGCCGCTCCCAGGAGAAACAGCGAGGTTCACATGCAGGTGGACGCGCCACTGGTTTTTCGCGGGACTGACCCGCTGCCAGCGCCCGCTGAGGAAGCGCAGAAACTGCCGGTGAGGTCCAGCCCACAGCAGTCTCTAGCCATCATTCCCCTGCCTCCGCCGAGCGCGCAGTCAGTTGCGCCCCCTGCCCCCGCTAAGCCCCGCACCGGTTTCTTAGGCCGCTTTAAGCGTTTCTTCTCATCGGTTTTCGGATGAGCACTATTGCCTCAGGCGGGGACAATGGATGCCTCCCGTGAACGCCAGCTCATTTTGGGAATTTATCCGCGCTGACCATCGAATCGCTCTCATGGGCTGATCCATACGTGCAGTAATTAATGTGATCGTTGCTTTTCGAAACGTCTATACTGTGAGTAGCAGGTCGGAATATGCCAGAAGCTTCGGCAACAGCCCCCGCGGTTCAGCCCGCGCCGGCTCCGGAGCCCAGCCCGTTGCCTACTCTCATGGGCGAAGGCTATGGAGTCTATCGCACCCGTCCCTCTGCGTTCGTCTATTCCTTCAGTTTCAATATTCTGGTCGGCCTGATCCTGATTTATTCCGGACACTTCGTAGTCACGCATCGCGAACAGCTTCGCCAGAAAGTAGTGGGTTTGGTAACCGATATCAGTCCTTATGTTCTGCCACCGTCGGCGAAAGAGTCCGGCGGCGGCGGTGGTGGAGGGGATCGCGACAAACTGGCCGCGTCCAAAGGCCAGCTGCCGCGGCAAGCGCGGGATCAGATCACTCCGCCGATGGTGGTTGTCAGAAACGAAGCGCCAAAGTTGACGGTGGAGCCGACGGTGGTGGCACCTACAATTCAGATGTCGCAGATCGGCCCGCTGGGGGATCCGCTGTCGAAAGTTCTGGGGCCGCCCTCGAACGGGACCGGCTTTGGCGGAGGCATTGGCAGCGGCAGTGGTGGAGGCGTTGGTTCCGGCCGTGGGCCGGGGGTTGGACCGGGTTACGGCGGCGGAATTGGTGGCGGCATTTACCGCGTTGGGGGCGGGGTTAGCGCGCCGCGAGCGGTCTATTCGCCCGATCCGGAATATTCCGAGGAAGCGCGCAAGGCTAAGTACCAGGGCACGGTCGTATTGTGGATGATCGTGGATGCTGACGGGCGTCCGCGCGATATTAAAGTAATGCGCTCGGTTGGCTTGGGACTTGATGAGAAAGCCATTGAAGCGGTGAAGACCTGGAAATTCGATCCCGCCCGCAAAGACGGCCATGCGGTGGCCGTGCAGATCAGCGTCGAAGTGGATTTCCGCCTGTACTAGTGCTGCTCAGCTGTCGTGATACGCCCACCGACGATGGTGGCAATCACTTTTCCCGTAAGCTGCCATCTGTGAAAGGGCGTGTTCCGCGCCTTCGACAATGATCTTTCGGCGTCGAAGGTCCAGCGCTTCCTGGGATCGAAGATAGTTACATCAGCATGACTGCCCACCGTTAAGCTGCCACGGCCACGAAGATTGAGCACGCGCGCAGGACCAGTGGTGAATAGTTCCACAATGCGGCCGAGTGGAACTTTGTGTTTGCCGTGGAGTTCACTGATGGCCAGGCCTAAAGCGGTTTCCAGCCCAATGACGCCGAAGGGCGCACGCTCGAATTCCATCTGCTTTTCATGAGAAGCGTGGGGTGCGTGATCGGTCGCGATCGCGTCGATGGTGCCGTCGGCCAGAGCCACCAGAATGGCTTCGCGATCGGAGGGCGAGCGCAGCGGCGGATTCATCTTGCAGTTGGTGTCGTAGTCGCCGATATTCTCGTCGATCAATGTGAAGTGATGAGGGGTGACTTCGCAGGTCACGCGCGCCTTGGCGCGCTTGGCGCGGCGAACGGCCTTCAAGGCATCGGCCGTGGAGAGGTGCGCGACATGCAAGTGGCCGCCGGTGGACTGAGCCAGTTGGGCATCACGGTCCACGACTGCGGATTCGGCCAAAGCTGGCATCCCGCGCAGGCCGAGGCGAAAGCAAGTGGGCCCTTCGTGCATGGATGCATGTTCGGTCAGGCGCGTATTCTCGGCATGCTGGATCACGGGAAGGTTCAACTGCGAACTAAGTTGAAGAGCCTCGCGCATGAGGGTTTCGTCGAGAACGGGCTTGCCGTCGTCTGTGACCGCCACTGCACCGGCGCGCTGGAGGGCGCGAAAATCAGTCAGGACCTCGCCTTTGCTCTCGCGCGTTGCCGCCGCGATAGGGAAGACGTTGACCACCGCTCCGCGCTCGGGCTGCTGCAGCCAGTGCACCCATTCTTCGGAATCGACAACGGGAGAAGTGTTGGGCATGCAGCACACGGATGTGAATCCTCCGGCGGCAGCGGCTGCAGTTCCAGTGGCGATGGTTTCTTTGTAGCTTTGTCCGGGCTCGCGCAGGTGCACGTGGAGGTCGATGAAACCGGGCGCCACGATCAATCCGCGAGCATCGAACTTCTCATCGGCCGAGCCGCGGATCTTGTTTTTCGGAGCCACCTCGGCCACGTGGCCCTGGCGCAATAGCACATCTAATTCCGCATCGATGTGAGCGGAAGGATCGATGACACGACCGCCCTTGATCAAGAGGGATGCCGGATTGGATAGTTCTACCTTCACAGGCACTGGGGTTTTTCTCGCCCGCCTAAACACAAGGTCCCTCGACTTCGTATCTGGATTGCTTCGCCATCCAGATGCTCCGCTCGGGACGACACAATAATGGCGATAAGAGTAATCATGCTTTTCCTATTGCCCGCGCCAGGATTGCCATCCGGGTGGGAACTCCGTTGGCAACTTCCTCGACGATCACCGATTGCCGGCTATCGGCCACTTCTCCGGTCAACTCCAACCCGCGGATGATTGGACCGGGATGCATGACAATGGCGTCCTTCCTGGCTAATCTAAGGCGAGCCAGGGTCATTTGATAGCGGGCGATGTAATCCTCGAGAGCAATTTTGCGCCCCACCAGGCGCTCTTTTTGAACCCGCAACAGCATAATCACATCGCCACCGTGAATCGCATCCTCCAGGGTGCGGGTAACGCGTATGCCAGGAGCGAGCGTCGAGGCTATTTCGGGCACGAATTCGGGCGGGCCGCAAAGCGTGATCCGCACTCCGAACTTGCTTAAGAGAAAACAGGCGGAACGGGCCACCCGGCTGTGGTAGATATCGCCAATGATCGCTACCTGCAGTCCTTTGAAACTTTTCTTGTGCCGCAGGATAGTGTAGGCGTCCAGCAACGCCTGGGAGGGATGCTCGTGCATGCCATCTCCCGCGTTGACGACGGGAATGTCCAGATGGCTGGCCATCAACAACGGCGCCCCGGCATTGGGATGGCGGATAACGATCACGTCGGCGCCGACCGCGCGCAGCGTATACCCGGTATCCAGCAGGGACTCGCCTTTTTCAATGCTCGATCCACTGGATTGAACCAGCACGGTCGCAGCCCCGAGAGACTTGGCCGCTACCTCGAAAGAACTGCGAGTCCTGGTCGAGGGCTCATAGAAGAGCAATATCACTCTCTTGCCGCGCAACAAGGGGCGGGGCCTGGCAGGATTCATCCTGCGGGCAAGTCTCAAAATCCCGAGAATCTCATCCGGCTCGAGGTGTTCGATTCCCAGCAGGCATCCGCGCGCAGAGTTGGGCATTGTTGATTGGTTGGTCGTTAGTCGTTGGTCGTGGGCAAGACGGCTGACGACCGACGATTTCCGGCTAGCGAACGGCATCTTCCCGTTCTACCAGCAGAACTTTTTCTGCGTCATCCACTTCGCGCAGTTTCACTTCGATGATCTCGCGAGCCGTGGTCTGGACTTTGCGGCCAACATACATCGCCTCAATGGGAAGCTCGCGGTGGCCACGATCGATGAGGACGCAGAGTTGTATCAGGCGCGGGCGTCCGTGATCAAACAGGGCGTCCATGGCGGCGCGCGAGGTGCGGCCGGTGTAGAGAACATCATCGACGAGGACGATGGTCTTATCGGTGATCTCAAACCCGATCTCGCTCTTTTGCACCACCGGCTTGGGACCGAGCGTCGAAAGATCGTCGCGATAGAGAGTGATGTCGAGGGTGCCGACCGGAACAGCCTCTTTCTCGATGCGCTCGATCATTTTGCCCAGGCGCTGCGCCAGGGGCACGCCGCGTCGCCGCACGCCGACCAGGCCCAAGTTGCTGATGCCGTTATTTTTCTCGATGATTTCGTGCGCCAGCCGAACCAGGGTTCGCTCAATTTCCGACGCCGACATCAACTGCGATTTTTCGCGGAGGCTTGACTGACGAGCGGTGTTCTTGGAAGGCATAAACGAGGCATCATACGCGGGTGGCGAGAGGGCTGGCAAGGACCGGCATCCGAACCTTCACCTTCAGGCGCGAATCAATCCGAGCGACTATGTGAACCGAGCCGGGGGCGTTGATTTCCTTTCAAGGAGTTCCCGAGTGGTCTTTCTTGCCCAGCGCCGCGCCGCCAACCATCCCGCCGAAGGTGGAAAGTCCCAGAAACGCCACAACAGCGAAGATGGTCGACAGGGCCACGATCAGCGCCCAGCCCTCGGGAGTCTTGAGGTACTGCAGGGTTTGTTGCGCTTCCGGAGTGGAGTACTGCGCGGCGGTTTGTTCGAGTTGGCGCATGACGGCTTGACGCATCTCGCCACCAGTGTGAAAAATCAGCATTTCCAGGGAGCGCAGCACAGCGAAGATACCGAATCCAATGGCGCCGCTGATCAGGCCCAAACGCGCGCCCAGCCCCGTGCTTATGACGACATCCGGATTGCGGCGGCGATAGAGTGCGACCGAGAAGAACCCGCCGGCGAGGATGCCTAAGCCGAAGAGCGTGAACAGAGCTTCCAGCAACCCAGCCAAGAAGGTTGCGGTACCGGATTCAGACCAATGCAGTACGGGCGATGGCTGCTGAACCGAAAAGGTGTCGAGACGAGTGTCTGCGGAGGGCTCAATTAAAGGCGGTTCCGACGATGTCGGACCTTCGATCGCAACGCGGATTTGAGGCGCCCCGCATTGTTTGCAAAAAAGGGTTCCGCTTTCGACGGGCGCTCCACAACGATGACAGGTGGGTTCCACTCCTGATTCAAGTTACAGCAGGCAAGGAGTTGCAGGCAAACTGGGGAGTCTTCAGCCGTCAGTCGTCCGCTATCAGCTCTCAGCTGCTAACCAGTTCTGCAACTATCCAAAGTTCGAGAGCACCGCTGATGAATGTTTCCCTAAATGGTGTCGTCCTTGCCGTGGATATGTACGAACACCAGAGCGAACTTGGAGCCCTTTCCCTGGGGCTTGATGGCCACGATGTGCTGATTGTCTTCAGTCCCGACCTTGAGTTCTGTAGAGTCGCCGGAGTCCTCGTCGCATTTGAGTTCCTTCGGCTTGCTGCCGGAACGATTGATGGTCGCGTGACCGCCCTTCCAGGAGGAGTGGCACTCGAGCACCTTTCCGTATTTCTTGAGCTGACCGGTGTAAAAGTCGATC
>DASUWH010000068.1:0-10171 GCA_036378535.1 Terriglobales bacterium
CACGAGGCTCTACGCAAGTTGGCAATGGGGCGGATATCTGATCTACCGCTGTTGGCCTTCGTTAAGAGTCTTCGATGACGGCCGAACGGATTTTTATGGTCCTGGTTTCGTGGACGAAGGACTTCGGGCATGGGATGCGGATCCTGACTGGCGCAGGATTCTGGATCGATACCAGGTGAACGCAGCGCTGCTTCCTGTTAATTCAGGTTTGGCAACCGTTATGAGGGAAAGAGACGATTGGAAGCCTGTCTACCAGGATCGTGTCGCCGTGCTGTTCGTCAAAGTTGAGACTGGGAAGAGATCTGCCAGTGGAGGTCCTTATGTCGGGGATTAACGAGATTATGGTGGTTGATTCGAAGCAGGTTGTCGCAAAACCGAGCCCTGAAACCACCAGCGGCAATGCAAACGGTTCCAGTGAAGCCGCCAACAACAACGGGAGTTATCCGGCAATCAGGCGGCGCCTTCCAGACGAGCGACACAGCTTGACGCATCACTTTTCGATCGGAGGGCAGGAAGGGTACGTCACAGTAGGCCTTTACGAAGACGGCGCTCCGGGAGAAATGTTCATCAGAATGGCGAAGGAAGGATCGACTGTTTCCGGGCTCATGGACTCGTTTGCCACGGCCGTGTCCCTCGCTCTGCAATACGGTGTTCCGTTGAAGGTTCTCTGTGACAAGTTCAGCCATACCCGATTTGAGCCCAGCGGCTGGTCGGGCAATCCCAAAATCGGCTACGCCAAATCACTCATGGATTACTTATTTCGCTGGCTGGAACTTCGATTCCTTAAAGGCGAGCAAGCAATCCTTTTCGAATTGTCGAATGGAAAACAGCCGCAGACCGAAGTTGGCAATTCAGCCAAGGCTCTCAGTGAGATTGTCAATCTCGGGGATGCCCCCACATGCCAATTCTGCGGTTCGCTGATGGTCAGAAATGGTTCCTGCTATCGCTGCCTGGAGTGCGGCAGCACGAGTGGTTGCTCGTAGCACAAGCGATCTCTCTCAACAACAGCAGAGTAATGAGGCCCGCAGCGTTAGTTCAGCTCCGAACAGCGATCGACTATCAGAGGCAGCAGCCTCCAAGTACGATATGGCCTCGCGACCACCCGCGCAGTTGTTTGTATTACGCCCTGATAAGCTTAGCTCTGGTTAAACTCCTGGCGGTAGCAGGGTCAGACCGAACGGTCGAGCCAGTTCGACCAGTTGTGGGGGATTGGGGGCTGGCGAACATTTTGCCACCGCCAAGAAGTACTCCTCTAGTCCGCCGGGAGTGATAACGAATACCATACGGCTAGGCGTGGACGCCACGTTGCGAAAGCCGTGTGGAATGTTGCGGGGCAAGATCGCCGAGGCACCAGCGGAAACGGTCCGGCGCTCATCTCCGACATGCAGCTCGTAGCGACCGTCAAGAATATAAAATATCTCGGCCTCGCGTGAATGGATGTGACGCGGTGGACCCCAGCCGGGCGGCGTAACCTGCTCGATCACTGTATATCGTCCTCCAGTACCGGCGGCGGTGGCGATCAAACGCATTGTGGTCCCGAGCATCGTGAAGGTGGGCCCACCACCGGCATCAGTCAGAATTGGATGAAAAGGCGGTGCGGCGAAACCGGCCATAGCGTGTATCCTCATCTTGGATTCACTCATCGGATTAAGCTCCTTCCTGGGCATTCCCCTCAAATGGCACGGATCAGCAAGAGTCCGACTTCGCGTTACCAATCCGCTTGCACTAACAATGTGGTCTGATGCCTGCTCATAGAACTCTCAAGGTTAGGTCCTACCTCTTACGTTCCACAATGAGTGGCCAGTCAGGATCGATGTGCGAATGCGGCAGAGGGACCAGTTGTATCGGCGTCATCCCCGAGGTCCATGGCGGCGATAAGACCGCTCTCCAGGGTGAACACGTGGAGAACTTCGCTGTCCGAAAGCACATCCCCATTGAGACTCCTGACGAGTTGGCGAACTCTGACGCGGGTCCGACCTCCGTTTTCCTCTGTTATCGCAAGCGGTTCGACATGGGGATCGAACTCACCCCATTGTCGAGTCCAATAGGCGCGGATTTCTTCTTTTCCGACAATCTTGCCGCCCTCCGAAGCCTTCGGCCAGCTCACGTCTTGCCTCATCAGTGCTAATGCAGCATCGATGTCCCGCTTGTTGAATGCGGAGTACGCCTGCTCAATAATGGCCTTAGTGTCTGCCATTCATCCTCCTATACGACTTGCCGTGCACTCGATTCTATCCGCCAGTCCACATCTTCGCTGACGAGCTCCAGCGAAACGGCACGTCTCTCGACTGGCATGGATCAACGAGATTGCATCAGTTGTGCCATGGGTACGGGATGGGGTCCAAGCAGGTCGGAGAGAGCCTCCGAGAGCGTGGGAAAGCGAAATTGAAATCCGGTGGAGAGAGCCACTTGTGGCACCGTGCGATGGCTATCGAGAAAGACGTCTGCACGCTCTCCCCACACCAGCTTCATCATTCCCCTTGACATGGGAAAGAGCCTGGGGCGATGAAGGGTGTGCGCGAATATTTTGGCGAACTCCCGACTGGTAACAGGATTGGGGCTGGCGCTGATGAATGGGCCTGTAATGTTTTCCTGATCCAAGGCGTGTAGGATCAAGCGAACGGCATCATTGATATGAATCCAGGAGAACCATTGTCCTCCGGGACCAAGCGTGCCGCCAAAACCGCTACGATATACGGGGAGCAGGCCAGCTAACGTTCCTCCTTCTCGCCCCAGCACCAGGCTCTGACGCAGCAGCACCAACCGGGCGCTGGTTTCGCGCACGCGCTGCGCTTCGGCTTCCCACACCTGGGCCATTTCTGCAAGGAAGCCTCCAGTCCCAGGGGCCGCCGTCTCATCGACCTGCCGATCTCCAGTATCGCCCGCGTACTCGACGGCAGTGGAAGAAATGAAGGTGCATCCTTCTCCTCCGATCTTGCGGATGCCCTCCACGAGCGAGCGGGTCGAAAGCAGCCGTGTTTGGATGAGTTCTTGCTTGCGCGCCGGACTCCAGGGCTTGGCAAAGATGGGATCGCCTACCAGATTGACCACCGCATCGGCCCCATCGACTGGAGCTACCGGATCACTGGCCTGCCATCTCCGAATCTCTACCGCAGATGGGAAGTGATGTGCCGAAGGCTGGCGCACCAGCGCAATGACTCGATCCCCTGAAGCTTGCAGTGCCTCCACCAGGCGGTGCCCAACCATGCCGTTAGCGCCTGCGATAGCCACCGTGCGAGGTTGGTCAGGTCTCGGTCTTGTCGTCGTCTCTTCCTTTTCCATAAACCATCTCCTTGCTATAAAATCTAGCAACGCTATATATGATGTGAGGCATTTGGAAAAGATTCACTGTCCGCCAAAGAAAGTCTAGCGGAGCTATAATTTCTATCAATGGTAACCAAGCAGGCAGCAAACCGAATTGCGGAACGAAAACTGCGTGACCGACAGGCCCGCCGGTCACAGATTATCAGCGCTGCCAGACGGATCGCGGAGGTTGAAGGGTGGTCCAACGTAACCGTTCGGCGGCTATCCGACGAGATTTCCTACAGCCAACCCGTTTTGTACGCTCATTTTGGAAGCCGAGAAGGGATTCTTGCCGCGGTTGCTGTCGAGGGTTTCCAGGAATTGGGCCTGGCTTTGGAGAAGGCACGGAAACGGGTTAAGCGTGGAAGTACGGTCCAATCGGTCGCGGCCGCATACCTGGAGTTCGCCGCGTCTTCACCCGCACTGTATGAAGTGATGTTTTCGCTCAGCCTGAGCGTACCATTCGATGACGCGGCTACTCCTCGGGAGCTGCGTTTCGCGTTTTCCCAACTCCTGGAGTTGTTTCAGGGGCAGAGCTCGAAGTCAGAGGTCATATCGGAACTGTTTTGGGCGAGCCTCCATGGTATAGCCGAGCTAACAAGAACAAAGCGATTTCCGCACACCCGTCAGAAAGAGCGCGTGAGGGCGCTCGTCGAGCTCTTCACGTTCCCAAGAGATGAAACGACACAGGAGGTGGAAGTGCGATGACGTAATAGGCTCGCTCTCGTCTGTTCGCAAGCGAGGCGAGTCCTCACAAACGCGCTTGTCGCCACCAACTCCAGAATTATCAACCAACACATTGATTAGACAAGCCACGCAATTTCACGTCCGGTGTGAACCCACAAGAAGAAGGATTTCCAAGACTGAAAGATCTGTGGAACTCTCTGCGATATTGGCAGAGCCATGGATAGGGACGGGAATGCTCCGCTCCTTACTCACTCCTCATCCCCACGGTGGAGCGCCCGTCCCGGCGCTTTCGGTCGCAAGTCAGCAAATCGCAAATACGAAAGTTCAAAAGGAGGAGTCAACTTGTTCATCGAACTCATGCCACTGCTCAAGCAACGCACACTGCTGATCACGGTGGCGCGGATTGACGAAAAGCTGAAAGTAAACATAATTCCCGCAAAAACGAAAGAAGGGGAAAACGAGGCACTAACTACGCCTCTAAGCTACACAGGATCCCCAGAGGAACTGGACAGAGAGCTTGGCCAGCATCTCGCCAGCTACGTTGATTCTCATCTCGCACTGGGAAGCACATTGGCTGAAGCGAAGGCGGAGATGGATGCTGCGGCGAAGGCTGCGCGCCAAAAAGCGAAAGCTGCGCAACAAACGTCGAAATCAGATGCAACCAGTCCGAAGAAGGAAGAGACTACAGCGCCAGCGCCGGCACCTGTCGACACGACGCCAAACCTCTTCTCTGCGCAACCGGCTGAATCCGGCAACCAACCGATCCAGACAGAAAGGGGTACAAGAACACCATGATTGAGGCAAAAGCGTTATCTCGCAGCTTTACCTACAACGGGGTAAAACTTCCCGACCCAGATTCGAGAATGACAGCGGAAGAGGTGAAGACTCTCTACAGCCATCAATATCCCGAACTGGCCACTGCGGCAATCACCGGACCAGAGGCATCCGGAGAGCGGCTGGAATACAGTTTTGTCAGGGCTATTGGGACGAAGGGGTGAGATCGCGAGCGATCGGTGCCAGGTCTGCGAATACGAACTGGTCGCGCACTACTGTTTCGCCTAGCAAAACCGGAATCTCTGCAGTCATCATGGGACCTGCATAGACGAAGGAGTGAAACTCGCCCTTCTCCCCGCAAGGATCGACTTCAGGCGGCAAGTCTGCCAGGAGTTTCTCGTCAAACTCGCGTCCGAGAAATCGAGCATCCAGTTGGTGCGTGTCTACGCAGGTGAGCTTTGCTCGCAGGCCGGATGCGATCATCTCTTTCGCTAATTCGCGTGTGGGGAGTCCCCACAGTGGAAATATCGGCTTGAGTCTGGTTTCTTTGAGTTGCCTCTCTCGGTAGGCGCGGACATCTTCCAGGAACAAATCACCGAAGGCAATGCCTTCGATTCCTTCGGCAATTGCCTTGGCGCAAGTTTGCGCCATCAAAGCCTCGTATTCTTCATTGGAACAGGGTCACGGCAAGAGCACGGCCCAGAGCGACAGGCCGGTAGCTGCAGCCTGCTTTTCAACAAGTTCGCGGCGAACCGCATGCATCGCGACGCGATTGGCTTTTTGATTCAATGTGGTCAAAAGGCCTGCAATCTGATACTCACCGCGCTGACGAAGCATGTGAAGGCACCATGCGCTGTCTTTGCCGCTGCTCCAAGAGACAAGAATGCGCTTCATGGGTGAGGATGATCGCTCCTCTTATCGGTACTAAAAGTACTAGTAGGAGTCCTCGTGGGGACGACATTAGTCGATAATGATCCGTTGGCGAGGATATTGGGTGCTGACGCGGCTCAACAGGTCGCGCCCCAGGCGGAAGAACTCACGCCTGGGAAACGACCTGGCCCCCTCGATCCAAGACGAAGCTACGATGCCCTGGCGAAACGTGAAGGAAGGAAAATGCGGTCTCTGACGATGCGATCAAGCTTTCCATACAGGCGAGCGATTTCCCCAGATCGCATTCGGTATTCGTCCAGATCCCGATCGGTTAGCTGCCCTTCTCGCCTCAATGTTTCGATTTGCAGGTCAATTAACTGAAAGACTTCGTGTCTGATAGCGGTGGCTGGATCCGTCATCATAGGAATTCTCCAGAGGAATTGTAGCCAAGGATCCAGCAGTTGCCCATTCCAAAGAAGCTCTCCCTTCACCCACCTGTGGAAATCATGACTGAAACTCTGAAGCCAAAGTTACGCTCCGAATCGCCCCGCTCCATCGTTTTAAGGGAACTGCGCTCATTAAGGGAGGAGCGCAGGACACGTCACGAGAATGTACTCGGGAGATTTCTCGAATGTCGCAATCTGCAAATGTCCTCGGCGCTTTTGGCCAAAGCGGTCGACCAGTGTTCACGATGGCGCAGCGGACGACGTCTGCTACTTCCGGGACGATCTCTCCCGCCCATTTAATGGCGCAGCGTTCCCCTGTTGGCCTGCCTTTGCTGGAAGGAGTCTCCACTGAGCAACGCTTCCTTTCGGACGACAGCGAGGCCATAGCCTTAGCGGAGATCTTGGTGAAGTCTAGGATCGCGGTTGAGGCAGATTGGGAAAAAGGCGGACGGGATCCGACCAAGTATTTGTGGCTGACTCTTCAGCGCTGGATACAGGGACATGGCGGGAGCGCAATCGACCGCAGGTTCGATCTGGATGTGACGATCAGCGACCGGCTGGTTGACTACTCGGATGAGCGTGCGCCTCGAGGCACACTCTATCTGATTCTTGATCCGGAGGCTGCGGCATTCGTCCTGTTGAATCCAACTTTGGAACTGCTCGAGAAAGAGCATCGACAGTTTCCTTCAACGTTCTTCAGTCACTTTGCGGGCGCACTGAATCGATGGGTACGCATCTACGACTACCGAGATGCCGAAGAACGGGTCGATATGCTGCGCCAATGGTACGAAGGCGAGGAGAATGTGGATCAGTATGAATTGCCAGACGTCGAAGCATGCACTCCGCAGAGTTTGAAGGAGAAGCCGCTCAGTCTCAGAGAGCTGATCAGCTTGCGGCAGACAATAACAAACGAGACAGTAACGGCCTTGCTAGAGGGATTGTTTGAGTTGTGCCGCGCTTCCGAGAAGGCTAAGCGGCCGGAGTTCACCGAAGAGATGGGAGAGCAGCTCATGGATTCGAATCCGCCACTGCCGTGTCTGCTGGCGGCCTTTGCGCACGGCGACGCCGTGGTCGGGTGTTTTGATGACGAATCGCAGACCGCGCTGGAAGTGATACCCCAGCCGAACCTGATCATTCCGCTCCAGCTCTCCAATCCAGACACTGTTCACAAGGCATTCCGGATCCTTGGAATTGCATGCGAAACGCTCGCCGCCGCGAGCCGCTTGATTGACCTCATGCCTGGAAATGACGATGGCGTGATCACCCGCGAGGCGTAAGAAGAGGGATAAGAAATGGACACGCGTGTCCGGATTGGCGATACCCGAACTTTTACATTGAAGCAGGCCATCCTCTTGTATCAGGAGGGCAATCGAGCCTTTGCCACGTTGCACGAGGTGAAGAGTCGGGATGATGGACCGTCCTACCTGAGTGCCGGCCAGTCCGTGACAACCTTCAGACGCTTGCCAAAGGGCTTGGAGCCAACATGGCCGCCGAGGTGTTGCCGGAAAACGTGCTGGCACGAACCCCAGATTTGATCGCGTGGTGGAGTCCGGCGCGGTGTCGGCTCATGTTCTTCGGGGAAGAAAACACGGAAACCACAAAACTAAACGGCAAGATGTTTCCCCATCCAACGCTGGTCTTCATGATTTGCGAGCGCGAACTGTTCGTCCGAGCGCTTGCGGAGAACTGCCGCCCGAATGGAAACACCCGTTTAAGAAATGCTCCTTACTGGAACACCGACGCACAGGGTCGGGTTTGCCTGGGAAGTATGCGGGTGCCAGAGGAAGTAAGCGCCTTTACGATCACGGCCTGGGAGCATGCATATTTCGCCAGCGAATTCACGCATCCGAGCGGCGCGGTAAGACTGACGACACACCGGCGCGGCTTTCTCGGGCTTTGGTCAGCTGTCGCTGGACGAAGACACTTTCCGGTGAGATTTCTGGTCAATGCGAAACAGAAACTTGGAGAATTTATTGAGACTGCTCACATGCGTTGAATAGGTTCATGTACCTTTGTCGCGGTCAAACCAGATTCCCAGTTTCTGGATGGTCGACAACTCACGAATTAGGATGGCAGGACTGATCTAGAATTGGGTGGCAACTTCGCGACTGCTGGTCACTCGGGATTCCAAAGGAGAAACGAAGTGTCCATTCTTCTGCCGACGATTCCACCGGACAATCCCAAACGCAATCTCACGCTGGCACAACCCGACAGCCTCTCTCACATCGGTTTGGTCGGCGATATTTACACCATCACGGTGACCGGAGAGCAGACCGATGGGCGCTTTTGCGTCATCGATATGCACATTCCCCCCAGTGGCGGACCGCCGCCCCATCGACATGACTTTGAGGAGACTTTTATCCTGCTCGAAGGTGAGATGGAAGCAACCTTCCGGGGCAGAAAGTCAACCGTTCGCGCCGGTGAGACATTGCACATTCCTGCCAACGCTCCGCATCAGTTTCACAACGCTTCCGCTGGGCCGGTACGAATGCTCTGCATCTGTTCTCCCGCAGGACAAGAAAAATTCTTCGCAGAGGTCGGTGTGCCAGTTGCCACGCGTACGACTCCTCCGCCGAAACTGGACGAAAAAGAGCAAGCTGCATTCATCGAGAAAGTGAAGGTGCTCGCACCAAAGTATCGCACTGAACTACTTAGAGAGGCGTAAGCTGGCAACGCGGCTTCAGCCGCATGCGGCTGTAGCTTTCCGGATGAGTGACGAGAGAACCGGAAGTTGAGACCACACCGCGTGACCCAGCCGTGCCACCACCCCGCCAGTATTCGAAACAAAGACGATCACCCCCATGGAATCCCATCAGCTCCACCCAGAGTTGCTAAGGCGCAAGGTGCGTGTGTTGGTCGTGGGCTGCGGCGGCAACGGAAGTGCGGTTGCGGCTGGTCTGCCATACCTGCATCAAGCATTGCTCGTGTACGGCCATCCGGAGGGGCTACACGTCACGTTGCTCGACCCAGACGTCATCTCTTCCACGAACTGTGTACGCCAGCCGTTCAGTCGGTCGGATATCGGATTGTACAAATCAGTAGTCCTTGCCAACCGCCTCAATCTGTTTTGGGGAGTGGATTGGGAGGGAATCCCGGAACGGCTCGATGCAAAAAGAAAAATCACCGGCGTAGATATTGTCATCGGGTGCGTTGACACCAGGGCGGCGCGATCGGCGATCGCCAAATGCGTCGAGGATTGGAGCGAAGTGGATTACTGGTTAGATCTGGGCAATAACGCCGCAAGCGGTCAGTTTGTGCTGGGAGAGCCTTTGAACCGAAGAAATCGGGATAAACGACTTCGGCTCCGTACAATCTCGGAACTTTTCCCGGAAGTAATCGAAGGTGAACTCGACCGAGACGGTCAGCCAAGTTGCAGCGCAGCCGAAGCTCTGGAACGGCAAGAGCCCTTCGTGAATCCCACGTTGGCCAATCACGCCTTGGCTCTTCTCGCACGATTGTTCCGCTACGGAACAATTTCTTATCACGGGGCGTTCATCGGTCTCTCGTCCCCACTCGCCGTACAAGGGTTGCCAATTGGTCCCAAGTATTGGCAGCGCCTCCGCAGGGCAGACCGCCATCGAAAGGGTGCTCACGCCCCTCTCTCGTATCAAGCCGGACGATCAGTTTGACTAGCCGCGAGGAAGGGCCCATGACCCACCTCAAGCAGCACGTATGCGATTCTGCCGTGTGTATTCCTAGTGGCGCCGATCTCCCGGAAGCAGATCTACCTTGCGATCATCCCCTGGAATCTGCATCGGATTATTTCGATCGCGACGATCCTCGCTGGCAGGCGAAGGAGTCCGAGAATGCGGTGTGATCAAACTCACTTGATCACCTGAGGAGTAAATATGCAAGGCGAACCAGGTAGCAAAAACACACCCCTGAGCCCTGAGGAGGAGAAAGCAAAAGCCGCCATCCTGGCTGAATGCGACAAACTTGCCGCAGCTGCTGTAGCCTTCGTCGCGGTTCACTTCGACGGATACGGGGACAGTGGGGCGACGGAAGATGTGAAGTGCTATGACAGCGAATGGTATGGCTGGCAAGAGCATCCACCAGTCAATTACGACGCTTCCCACTTACAAGAGCACTTC
>DASUWH010000069.1:0-79435 GCA_036378535.1 Terriglobales bacterium
CAAGAGCACACTGGACGGATACAACGACATCTTCGAATGTCATCTGAAAGAAACGTTGCGCAGTGAGACACTGGGCGGGCTGACTACGTCAGCCGCCCGCGGTCTGCTGGAACAGATCGCCGCGGATAACGAGCTGCGCAAGCGCACCATCGCCAACATCAAACACTTCCTGAGCGGCGTCTATACTTTCGCCAGGAATCACGGCCACTTCAATGGCGCCAATCCGATCACAGGGCTGAAGCTGAAGATCAAACGCCGTGACACTCCAACGTTTGCTTATTCGCTCGACTACCAGAGGCAGATGTTGGCTGCCGTCCAGCTGAAGCCGCGCGCAGCCATGGCGATCGCCGGCTACGCAGGCCTGAGCAGAAGTGAGCTGCAAGGCTTGCGCTGGGAAGATCGCCAGGACCATGAACTATCAGTTCAGCGATCCGTTGTTGAGGGTGTCGAGAAGGAAACCAAAACAGAGCATCGAGCTGCGCCTGTTCCGATCATCTCAGAGCTGGCCATCATCCTCGATGACTACTGGAATTCTCTGGGCCGTCCAAAGCAGGGCTGGATGTTCCCTGCTGGCCGCGGTAAGAACTCGATGTCGATGTCGAATCTCTACCGCCGTCACATCATCGACGATCTACGCAAGCACAACATTCCTTGGCATGGCTGGCACGCCTTCAGGCGTGGCCTGGCCACTAACCTGAAAGAGATGGGTGTCGATGACATGGTGATCCAACGCATCCTGCGTCACGGCACTGCAGAAACCACCAGGAAGCACTACATCAAGCTGCTGTCGCCCAGCGTGAAGAAAGCGATGTCCCGCTTGGATCGGAAATTAAAACGGGACAAACACGGGACAGTGAAAAATGATGCTGCGTAAGTTATTGATTCTGGAGGCCCCGGGCGGAGTCGAACCGCCGACACACGGTTTAGGAAACCGTTGCTCTATCCATCTGAGCTACGGGGCCATGATGCACTTAAGCTCATTCTCTCACACCGATTCACAGATTGAGCGCAGTGAGGCTTGCCCGTAGCGCGAACCGCACGCCGCTCCTTCCACCCAACCCTGTCATCCCGAGTGGAGGAGAGCGATTCGGAAACGAATCGCTCTCTGGAGTCGAGGAATCTTGCGCCTGGTCGCTTCGGGCATCCACCTCCCCTACTCTGCTCCTTATTGACGCATTACCATATAGTAATGTATTACTGAATGGTAATGTATTCGGAGGTTGCATGCCCCAGGTGATCCGCTCGATTGAAATCCAGGCCAGGCCGAGCGCCGTCTGGCGCTGGTTCGCTACACAGGAAGCACTGCGCCGCTGGATCAGTTCCAACATTCAGATCGATTTGCGAGTGGGTGGTGGATACCGTTTCCTCGGGCCCGATGACCACACGTGGGTCAGCGGTACTGTGCTGGAGTTGGTGCCGGAAAAGAAGCTCATTCTGTCCTGGCTCGAAGAGGGTAGTGGATGGGTGCATCCGGCGCGGTTAGTCATTACGCTTGCCCCGATTGCTGCCGGTACTCGGGTTACTCTGATTCACGACGGATTTGAGGCCATAGGGGTTTCGGACTGGGCTGCAACGGTACAGGATTACGAGCACGGCGCCAATGTCCACCGAGTTCTCGACCATTTGGCCGATTTGGTGAGCACAAGTGATGCCCACGAGTAGTGATGCCCTGTTCCGGGTCTTGGCCGATCCTACGCGGCGGCACATCCTCGATCTCTTGGCCGAGCGTGGCGCTTTGACGGTTGGGCAATTGGCCGCCCACTTCCCCGAGTTGGTAGCATCGGGTATCTCCAAACACCTGATGGCTTTGCGCGCGGCGGGTCTGGTATCCGCAACTCGTCGCGGACGCCAGCAGGTCTATCAACTGGAGCCCGATACACTGGCTGCTGGACTGGCACCGTGGATTGCGAAATACCGGAAATATTGGTCTCCGGCTCTAGAACGGCTGCGTGACCTTGCGGAACAGGATGGTGCAAAAGATCGGGCCGCGTTCCGAAGGCATGTCGGACGAAAGAGGCTGAAATGAAACGGATTGGCAGGAGAACTTGTTCCGCGGCCTTTCCCATCCGGATCGGCGCGCCGCTGTGGCCTTTCCCATCCTTGTCATCCTGAGCGGAGCGGCCCGAGTCGCTTGCGACTAGGGCGGCGGAGTCGAAGGACCCCACCTTCGCTGGATTGATCATCTGCCCTTTTGAGTCATTTCGGCCACGAACTTCGCTTGGCGACGGTCCTCTCGAGAATTCCCTTTGACGCCCGTGCTCGGCGCTCAGGGGCAAGGGATCCCTTGACTCCGCGCTCGGGATGACAATTCTGTAGAGGTGGCCGACACAAACGGAATGCGCGGTAACTCCCGCCGCAGGTTGGCGCCGTAGCGCTCACCCGAAAAAAAGCTGGATGCTGACAAGCACCCAGGGTAAAGCCAATGCCCCACAAGCAACCTTGATGGCAACGATAGCTAGACCTGTGCCTCACCCCGCCGCGCCTCAGCGATCCTATCGGACGGTTGCACTCAGCTTAGTCGCTGGCTTAGGCCGCACGGTATAAAGAGCCTGCATCCCGCCGCGCAGATGCCCGCCGACATGACAATGGAACAACCACGTACCTGGATTATCGGGAACCATGTCCGCGACCACCATTCCCATGGTCAGCAAGCTGGCCACGTCAGTGCGCATGTTCTGGACGACGACGGTATTGCCATGCCAATGCGGCGCGTGCAGTTCGAAGTTGCTGGTCGCCATCAGATACCATCGAACATGGTCGCCTTCATTCATTGTCAAGCCCGGCGTATTGCCATATAGGAAGCCGTTTAGTGCTTCCCGGACTAACGGATCCAAAGGCAGGCCAGGATTGCCGGTCAGAATTCCCCGCGCCCCATTCGGAGCTGAGATAAGCTTCACGGTCTTGGGATCGCTCGCATAGCGCTCAATATTTTCTTGCAGGTATGGGCTTTCACTTTCGAGCACCGTAGAAAACGCGATGACAAACTCTCGGTCCACGTCTTTGGGTGTCCCGTCGGGCTTGACCATCCCACGAGCCGTGATGATCATCGGCCCTACCAGCCCGGCGTTGGTATCTGCGATCTCGTTGACGTGCGAGTGGTACATCCACAACACCGAGCTCATGTCTCCAGGCCCTGGGCCGGCGCGCTCCGGTACCGGCCAGGTATAGGTGTGCGTTGCGCCGGGCAGCACGGCCTGGTTACTCTCGTCGCCCGCACCGTTGTGATATGCCGCGCCTTCGGAGTCTTTCTGGTAGAAGACGCCGTGGGGATGCATACTCACGGGAAAAGTCAAATTGTTCTTGAATATGACTTGGATTGTGTCTCCAACTTCCGCCCTCAGAAGCGGGCCCAAAAAGCCCAAGTGCTCCCACTGTTGCGGGCGGGGCTTCAACTGAGTGAAGGTCGCGTCGGTATATTCACGGTAGAGCGCCTTCTTGACGATCTTGCCGATTTGGTGGGGCCCGCTCGCAACCCAAAAATTCTCCGCCTCACCAAACGGTTTGCCGGTGATCTGATTAATCCCTCCGGGCGCATAGTCCCATGTCAGCTCTTCCGCTGCTATGTAGTAGGTCCGCACTTTCCCGGAAGAGACCGCATTGTCGGCTTCTGCCCAGACGCAAAGCATTCCCGATGCAACCAGCACCAAGACCAGGACGCAGTTGTGCCAGAGAAATCGGCCCATGGCGACCTCCTTAAATTAATTGTGTTTTGATTCCCTCGGGGAAGAAGGGCAGGATCTATAGGGTCATCCTGATGCCTCAAAGATACACCCTGCTGGGTTCGAGAAGGACAATTTTTTTGCGCGCAGGGATTTGTCTATAGACAGCATCCCTCGCGCTGGTGAATTGACCTGAACGGACTCAGGTGGGAGTGCAAGCTGTGAGCGATTGGAAGCATTCAATTGCACGCAGGTACGCCGAATGATTGGTCTGCCCTGGCTCGAGATGAAGCTTTGGAAGCCGCTATGATCTTGACGGTTTCCTTGATGCCTCTTGGGGCTTGTGCTCACCTTACGTACCGGTTCCCGACAGCGGCACCGTCTGCGGGCTGCCGCCCCCATCGTCGCTGATGGAAACAGCTGCACTCCTCGCGCCCGTAGCCGACGGGTGGAAGGTCACGCTGATCGTGCAACTGGCTCCTGCCCCTAGCGTGCCTCCGCAGGTGTGAGTCTGGCTGAAGTCTCCGGCATTGGTTCCCGTCAGGCTGATGCCGCTGATGGTCAGCGTGCTGCTGCCGACGTTGGTCATGGTCACGGTCTGCGCTGCGCTCGTCGTACCCACCGACTGATTACCGAAGCTCAGGCTTGTAGGAACCAGTTCCACTACCGTTCCTGTGCCCGCCAGTGCCACGGTCTGGGGATTCGGGGGCGCCGCATTGTCAGCTATCGATACGCTAGCCGATCGCGTGCCGCTGGCAGTGGGCTTGAAGTTCACGTTGATCGTGCACTGGGCGTTCACCGCGAGGCTCGCGCCGCAGGTATGGGTCTGGCGAAAGTCCGTGCCGTTCGCACCTTTGAGACTGATACCCGTGATGCTCATTGTGGCTGCACCCGTGTTGGTCACAGTCACCGCCTTCGAGGTGCTGCTGGTGCCGACCAGTTGAGTGGGGAAAGTGAGGCTTGTGGGCTGTGTGGTGCATACCGGGCACCCGGTAGTGAACTGCCACTTCACGTTGTAAGTTCCGGCATTTGACAGACTATGGTCATACACCAGGATCGTGTACTTGCCGGTCGTGGGCAGCCCGATACTGCCAGTGCTGCCGTTGCAGTCCTCAGCGCCGACAACACTTCCCGAGGGACTGTAGAGTGCGGCAACCGCGCACAGACTGCCTGCGGTAGACTGGGCGGAGATAATCGCGGCTTGGCCCGCGATCGCGTTGAAGCTATAGGCATCTAGCTCGGCCCTTTTTGTAATGTTGCCACTCGCCCCAGGCAGCCCACAAGGAAGCGATCTCGCACAATTTCCGGTAGTGGATTGCAGGCTCAGATTATAAGTTCCTGTGTTGGTCAAGCTATGGTCGTACACCAGGATTGTGTACTTCCCCGTCGTGGATATCCCTATACTGCCCGTACTGCCGTTGCAGTCCTCGGCAGTCACAACCGTTCCCGACGGATTGTAGAGGGCGGCAACAGCGCACAGATTGCCGGAAGTAGCCAGCGCCGCAAAACGAATCGCTTGCCCAGCGCGCGCGCTGAAACTATAAGCATTGAACTGCGCCACAGCCGCTATGCTACCGCTGGGCAACTTTCCACAACTCGTCCCGGTGCTGCAATTCCCGGTAGTGAATTGCAAGCTTAGGTTGTAAGTCCCGGTGTTTCTCAAGCTATGGTCGTACACCAGGATCGTGTACTTCCCCGTCGTGGATATCCCTATACTGCCCGTACTGCCGTTGCAGTCCTCGGCGGTCACAACCGCTCCCGACGGATTGTAGAGGGCGGCAACAGCGCACAGATTGCCGGAAGTAGCCAGCGCCGCAAAACGAATCGCTTGCCCAGCGCTAGCGCTGAAGCTATAAGCGTTGAACTGCGCCACAGCCGCGATGCTACCACTAGGCAACTGTCCACAACTCGTCCCCGTGCTGCAGTCCCCAGTAGTGAATTGCAAGCTTAGGTTGTAACTTCCCGTGTTGGTCAAGCTATGGTCGTACACCAGGATCGTGTACTTCCCCGTCGTGGATATCCCTATACTGCCCGTACTGCCGTTGCAGTCCTCGGCGGTCACAACCGCTCCCGAAGGGTTGTAGAGGGCGGCAACAGCGCACAGATTGCCTGAAGTCGCCAGGGCAGCAAAACGAATCGCTTGCCCAGCGCTAGCGCTGAAGCTATAAGCGTTGAACTGCGCCACAGCCGAGATGCTACCACTAGGCAACTGCCCACAACTCGTCCCGGCGCTGCAGTCCCCGGTAGTGAATTGCAAGCTTAGGTTGTAAGTCCCCGTGTTGGTCAAGCTATGGTCGTACACCTTGATCGTATATGTGCCCGTCGTGGATAGCCCGATGCTGCCAGTACTACCATTGCAGTCCTCGGCGGTCACAACCGCTCCCGACGGATTGTAGAGGGCGGCAACGGCGCACAGATTGCCGGAAGTAGCCAGGGCCGCAAAACGAATCGCTTGCCCAGCATTACCATTGAAGGTGTAGGAGTCCACCTGGCCGGGTGACGTGATGTTCCCGGAGACTACCTGGCCACATGAGATCGTTCCAGTGGTGTCGGGCGCGTTCGGCCCGAAAAGCAAGATCTGGTTGATAAGTCTGCGCGTTAAATTAGCCTCGTTAGTCTTCGTCTCGTCGGTTGTGGATGCCGGTCCTTGCGAGGGACTCGTTACCCTCATCCTCTGGGATTCGAGACTCGCTGTGAGCTTCACTACTGCACCGACCTCATCCCCGCTCTTTAGCCTCTGCTCTGCGTCGTTGAGGAGCGAGCGGGGTTCGGTAATGCTCGCTGAATCCGTTGACCATTGAGCAAGTGCCGCGCTGACCTGATTGAAAAACTTCTGGATAGAGAGGGTCGATACCACGCCAAAAACCGTCGCTGGGCCTCCGTGGACGTTGGCAGCGACTATGACATTCCCGGGTAGCGGCCCGAGCGATATTGCCGCCGCCGCCGCGCGTCCACTCTCATCTGACTTTTTGGCACGGCTATCCGAGAATTGGGCGTTGCCGTACAGATTGGAAAAGGACACTTTCTCTCCCGCGAGCAGGCGGCCGCCTTGTTCCCCGATTTCGACAACCAAGTGCTGGGTCAGCAGGGAGCCCACAGGCGCTGATTGGCCGTCGCCAGCTACTTTCGTAAGCCTACGTAGCTGACCGGTCGGCGGAATCTCATTCGTCGGCTCCTGGGTGCTGATGAGCGCGACAGCTACTTTCGGGTCAACGCTCGCTGCACTTTTGAAAAACCCGCCACGCTCGCCCGCAATCAACCATGCCTTTTCGCCCGACGCATCAAAAGCGACGAGGTCCGATAACCCGCGGTTGTTTCGGCCAACGCTATAGAGAAACGATATGGCCCCGATTGGCCCTAAGCGGGATCGCACTTCGAATGTGCCATCTCCCACCCCCTTCAGGATCACCACTTGACCTGAAAAGAAGTTCGCGACCGCTAGATCCGGAATGCCGTCAGCGTCGAAATCTGCACTGACTATGGACGCCAGACCCTTATCGAGCTGTATCAAACGCGGCTCCTCGAAGGTGCCGTCCCGTCGGCCCAAGAAAATGCTCACGGTCCCAGAGAAAAAGTCGGCTGTGGCCAGATCCATCACACCGTCGTGGTTGAAATCAGCTGCCACAATCGCCCGCGGTCCACTGCCTGAAGGCAGCTTGGCGGAAAGCCGAAAGTGTCCCTCTGCGTCGCCTGATATCACCAGAACGTTATCGGACAGGAAGTCTGCCACGGCAAAATCCATAATGCCGTCGCCGTTAAAATCTCCCATTGCAACGCTCTGGAGCAACTTAGCTGCTCGTAAGCTGTCAGGCTGGGGCGAGGCATGTCGCGTCGAACGGGCACCTGAAACTAGATTCCGAGCGGTGACGTCCATCCGCGGCTCCGGCTCGATTCCAAGCGGCAGTGCGCTGCTGAAACTCGCAGCTTGCGCGGACAGTGCAAGTGCTAATAAGGTTACCGCGCGGGCGAACAGCATTTTGGATTTCATGGTCTCCTCCCTTTGTGGTATTGCGCGTGGTAGTACAGCGTTCGGGCCGGAGCGGTACCGACTTTAGCCATTTCGTGGATTCTGGCGTTTTATTTCGTGCTGCTTGACAGTGTGGAGGAGCCGGAGCGTGACGCCTGAATTCCATCGGGAGAAATACCCCTCTTTGCGGGCAGACGCGCAGGGCCGATGGGTTCTTTTATGAGCTGGGCCGATTAGCTTGGGAGAGCAAAGGAAGATCGCCGGAACAACGCGAAGTGTTGAGAGCGGCTGGCTCTCCTAAACCGACGCGCATTATGTACCCGCCACCCGGGCTAAGTCAACGGATAAAAGAGGGGCTGGCCTCCACGATAATCTGTCTACCCTGAATTGTTCCCTGTCCATATTTCCATCATCTCCCGTAGCATCGATGAAGCTGAGGGGATTATTGGCTACATATCCGTACCGATTCCGCGTCTGCGGGTTAGTCGCATTGACAGCCCATATTCCCGCCGGGTCGGGCGAAATCCATCTCCCCTGGCGCGGAGCGTACTTGCGGAATTCGAAACCGTATAGTCCGCCGACAGTGGTGGTCGCGTCTTGCTCCTGCCCAGTGAAGAACAAGTCTTTTGTTCCCGAGTCGCCGTAGTCCTCGCCAAATGGGGCATAACCCACGTCAAAGAATTTCGCGCGACCCGGTTCCGTGCTGGCGAAGCGCGAACTGCCCAGCCAATCAGGATGCCGCCAGAAGTTCTTTTGGCTGCCGGGACGATGCACAAACACTCCACCTGTGGGGAAGGGCTGCAGGCTGGTGACTTCCGTCTGCCCGTTTATGATCGCCACTTTGCCGGCGGGTCCGTACATGACCTGCTTGATGGTCGTGCCGTTCTGATACTCCACCATGCGTCCCAGGGCATCATACGTCCAGGTCGTGGAGTCAATCGCGCTCGGGTTGCCCCAGTTAGCATCCCAGGCGTAGGTGTTGAAGCTGTCGTTACGAAGGTTGCCGTTGGCGTCGTAGCTGAGCCGAGGAAGGGCTTACAAATACTCCTCTCAAGCCAGAACCAGGCTTGAGTGGGCCACCCGTCCAAGTTTACCCGGTAGTCTGGAACCAACACGGCTATCGAATCAGGCTCGGCCACTTACTGCTTCACGAGAGGATATAGAAGTCTTTCAAGAAATGTGAGAGGGCGGGCGTAAAAAAGAATTTCTCCCGGCTCTGCCTGCAAGGGTTGACCTGATTTCTTTGCTTCGTTACTGGGCTCTACGACTGTGATCCCTTTCTGAATCACATCCTGAGTTGTTGCAAGTGCCATGCACCCACAACGCCAATACTCTGAAGTTAAAGTTACCTGGACGGACAGGTGGGGAGGAGGAGGCTGAGGTAGTGTGAACTCAGCCTGGCCACTGGCGCCGGTTTCAACATGCAGGACCCGGCCATTTGACGCCGCACTCCGTCCACCTTCGTCGTAGAGCAGAGATACTGAGACCTGTTGCTTCTGTAGCGGCTGTCCATTCTTTGCATTCACGATGCGAGCTCTTATCACTTGACCGAAGCATAAGGAATTGAGCCACACTAGAACAAAACAGACGAGATATCGCAAAAGTTGTCGCATCATAGTATTCTCATAAAAGTAGCTTATCGTTGCCTGGTGCCTTACACTCAACACTCACTTAAAGGGGCACGCCTTCAGGTCGATGTTTCCTCCGAAAAACTGGACAACGTGGCCCCAGAGTCCATCTACGAAGATGTGCGCAGCAAATCCACTAGCACCCTCATTCGGATTAAATAAGTCGATGTGAGTGGTCCCGGCGATACCATACGTACCTCCGGAGACAGACCAACCGCCTAATTTCTCCAGGTGTAGCGTAGGTCCCGCTCCAGAGCCAAACCAGGCCGGGTGCCCCACCCTACGCGGTTTTCGTAGGGTGGGTCTTTCGCAGGGGCTCGACCCATCCCCAACTCTGTCAAGCCCCCATAAGCCATCAATTCCTCCTAACTCCACAACTCCACGACAAATATTTCGTCCGCCAATTTGTCTCATTCACCTTACCCAATCCTTCATACTTAAGATAAGGAGAGGTGTAGGCAATCGAAGCCTTTCCCTTTGACCGGCGCTCCCGGCCGAAAATGATCTTTGAAAACCTGCCCTGGTGAATAACCAACGGGTTAACGTGCGGCGGCCAAGTCCTGTAAATCACGGATTTTACGTGTAACTCCTTAAGATCACGGATTTTGCCGACCCTGTGCCGCCCTCATCCTTTGTTTCCAGGAATTTGCAAACTAAAAGTCCGAAATCCCCAAATCCCCGAAATCAAGGACTTGGCCGAACCTATACAACATCTTGCGGTTACTTCGACTTTTAAGAAAACCACAATATCTTGTGGTTTGCGTGGCTCTGCTTTCGTAACGATTGATCACCGTTAACTAACTAAGCTCCCTCTTCCCTACTTCCATCCGAATGCCTTGCTGATCTTGAGGGTGAACCCGCTGCGATCGTTCAATTGGTGCAGGTTGACCATGTTGCGATAGCCGATATCGAGTGCGGCGCTTTTTGAGATATACCAGCGCACGCCCCAAACACCGTCGACCGGATCGTTCGGGCCTTGGGAGGTGTTTTCGGTATCGATTCCGATCAGGCCGAAGCCATGGCCCTCCTGCTGCAGGGCGCCGGTGAACTCCATGAGAAACTGCAGCCGGTGTTGAGCCCGAAAGATGAAGCCCTGGCCAAAGATGATGCGGTCGCCCGGCGTCATCAAGGTCTGCCGGTCGATGTGGGGGTTGCGCGTGACCAGATAGGTCACATTGTTGGCCAGGACGAACTCGCGAGGCAGCGTCTTGCTCAATCCCATCGTAAAGGAATATTCGATGGTGCCAGGCTGCAGCCCGAAGTGCGCCAGCTCGGTTGCCGAGCTCTCGGTGGGAATCATGAGCGAGCCGCGCATAGAAACGCTCAGAGGATCACCGCGCGTCTCAGACCAGAAGTTCCATTTGAGCCCAAGCGTCACCGGCCCGTAGTCGGTCTTGTTGTAGGCGGCAAAAGGAAAATCCGCGACGTAACCGGCGGCCGGTCCTTTCCACGTGTTGTTGAGCGGGCCCGGATTGAGGCCGCAATAGATGGGCGCCTCAAAAACGTTATGAGGGCATCCCGCCGGCTGCCGCAAGCTTAGTTGGGAAGGGACGCCGACGTGGAGATGCCGGTAAGGCTCGAACTCGGCAAAAACCATGATCTTCCTGGTGAAACCCGCGGCCACGTCAAATCCGCCGTTCAGCATGGTGACGCTGCCCGGAGCGCGTCCGAATTTGCTGGCATACGCTGAGAGAGTGAATGTTCCCTTTGGCAAACTTTCGGCCGTTTCCACCGTGAACACGCCCGGCGTTCCCGTCGTAGCCGGTACAGGCGCGAACCGTGGAGACGTTGGCTCTACGCCACTGGTTGGAGGTGTAGTCGGCGCCTGTGGATCGGCCGAAGAATCACTGCTTCCCTGCGCCAAGTCAATGAGGGATTGCTGGACGGGACTGTTCGCAGAAGATGCCGAATCAGCCGATGCCGCAGGTATCCCCGGCATCTGCAGAAACGCCATTACAAGGATCGTGGAAAGTAACATTCGACTCCGATGATATAAGGGAATGACTTATCGGACGAAATGGGTTACGGTCCTTTGTGAATGTCGTTATTGCCTGGCAGATCGGCTGTCGTCCGAATTCTCGGTCTGAACCAGTGATATCCAACGGTTATTTGAATGCCGTTGACGGACGGATTGCGTGGCGCCGTCCAGGCATTGGATAAGTGCCAAGCATAGATGCCCGCATCTATCGATCGCTCCGCCCGGCGAAAGATCTGCCACCCAAAACCAATCTTAGGCACGACGTTGAAATTCGATGTGTCGCCGCGAGGAATATTCACATTCGTGAACACCACCCCTCCCGCCATCTCCACATAGGGGCGGGACCAGCCGTGGTGGCGGAAGTTCCAGCGAAAAGCGATGGGGTCTAATTCGGCTCCATACGCTGTCTGCAGGTTGGAGACGATAAACAGAGGGATCACATTCAGACTCCACTGCAGAGATCCGTGCAGCCATCCCGGCCCGTGGGGAGCCGTCAGTACGCGTCCCCAACGCACCCCGGCGGTCCAGACTTCCGTATTAAACGTGGTGGTTCCGCCATGCTGAGCGGCCACTCCGCCGGCCCAGATTTCCAAATCTTCAGTCCCTTTCACTTCTGTGGCGGTCACAAAATTCTGCCCTGAGCATCTCGAAGTCAAAACGATAGCTAGCATAGTTGCGCCGATTGCGGCCTGCAGAAACCCTTGGGCCAACGTAACTCTGACTTGCTTGACCATAAGGCTTATGCACTGAAGTTAGGATGCGAGGGCGCGCAAGTCCTGTTGCACTTGGGAACTCGGCGAAGTTAGCGGATCCAGTGGCTACTGGATTTGTTCAGGAATTTGAGAAGGGTTGGTTTTAATTGTTATAGATGAAATGGATGGCGTCTTTGGGGGAGGTGAGCCGCCCGCATCTGGCTTCTGCACTACTCCTGGCGCCATCCACGCCAGAATTGTCCTGCTAAATTGCAGGAATGCAACAACAATTTATTTCTTGTTCTGAAAATGGAACAAGATTGAGAAGATTGGTCTTAACCGCTACTTTTGATCAGGGGGAAGGATGGAGTGTGCGCTAGCTTGCCCGCACATGTTCGGCCATCGCCTTCAAAACGCTTTGAACTGCGCTTTCGTTTGGAACGCCGCCCTGGGCCATGTCCTTGCCACCGCCGCCGCGCCCCCCGACATTTCCCAGCTCTTGTTTCAGAAGCGCTCCCAGGTTGATGGACTGTCCCGCAGACGCGGCGGTCACCACCGACAGCTGTTCGGTCGTCCCCAGCAAAGCCACGACATCGGGCTGCAATCGCGTAAGCTTTTGAGACAGTAACTTGATGTAAGCGAGGTCGCGATCTTCGAAAACCTGCATCACCAGCTTGCGCCCGCTGGTAGTGGGCGTTTCCGACAACATGCGTGCCGCGTGCTGTTCCACAATTTCCTCGAGCATCTGTTCGCGCTCGCGCCGCCCGGCTTTGCCCTCTTCTTGTAACTTGCGAATCTGCTGTGGCACTTCCCAGATATGCGAGGAGAACAATGTGGCGGCTTCCGTCAGCGCCGTGTAGTCGCGGCGCGCGGTTTTCACGGCACGTTGGCCGCAGACGAACTCCACCCGAATTCCCTGCCGAACCTTTTCGGTTTTCCGCAACAGGATGCAGCCAATCTGTCCGGTGTGTTGCACATGAGTTCCGCCGCAGGCGGATAAATCAAAATCATGGATGCTGATCAGGCGTAAATGCTCGCGCTCGGCAGGAGGCAGCTTGCGAAGCTCAAGATCTTGCGCTTCCTGGTACGAAACAAAGCGTATCTCTACAGGCCGATCTTCGAGGATGATCTCGTTCGCCATACGCTCGGCGGCTTCCAGCTGTTCACGCGACAGCGATTTGGTGTCAAGATCGATCGAGCAGTAGTCCTCGGCCATATGAAAAGAAACGGTGGGCATATCGAAGAGCCGAACGAAGGCGGCAGACAGTACGTGCTGCCCGGAGTGCTGCTGCATGTGATCACGACGGCGCCCCTCATCGATGCTGCCATGAACAGGCATTCCGGGCTGCAGGTCAAGAAGGTCATCCAGATAATGTCGGATAATGCCGGTGTCGTTTTCTGCTACCTCCACCACCCGGCTCTGGCGTTGGCCGCTCGCAATCCATCCCGTATCGAATGTCTGACCGCCACTCGTGGGATAAAAGGCAGTGCGGTCGAGCACCACCGCCGCTCGAGGCTCCGCATCCGAAGCGGGAATGACCTCCACAACATGAGCGTCAAAGTCGTAGAGAAAGGAGTTGCCGTAGTAAAGACGTTCGGTCATGAGCGTGGCTCAACTGAGAAGTGGGACCCGTTAGTACGGCCCGATGATGCCGCCAATCTGCCGGGAACGGGGCGGTTGCGGAGCCGGCGCCGCCTGCGGGTGCTCCTTCTCGATCACTTCCAGATATTTCAGGCCGGTGCCGGTATTGAACAGGACCACTCGATCATCGGGTCCGAAGAAACCGGAGGAACGCAATTTTCGGTACGCCGCCAGCGATGCTGCGCCTTCAGGGGCCGCGAACACGCCTTCCACTCGAGCCCAGTGCCGCAGAGCGTCCATGATCTCATCATCGGTAACGGCCAGAGCTACCCCCCCACTTTTATGAAGGATGTCGAGGATCAGGTAATCACCATAAGCTTTGGGCACGCGCAGGCCCGCGGCAATGGTGGACGCATTGGCCCACATTTCGGAGGCTGGCTGGCCTTCATCCCATGCTTTAGGAATGGGGGCGCAACCCTCAGATTGAACAGCTACCATCTGCGGGCGTTCCGAGCCGATCCATCCTAGTTCCTGCATCTCGTCAAAGGCCTTCCACATGCCGATCAGGCCCACGCCCCCGCCAGTCGGATAGATGATGCCTTCCGGCAACTTCCATCCCAGCTGCTCTGCGACTTCGTAACCCATAGTCTTCTTGCCTTCGACACGAAAGGGCTCTTTCAGAGTGGAAACATCGAACCAGTTGGCGGATTGACCCCGCGTTTGAACCATGCGGGCGCAGTCGCTGATGAGGCCGTCCACCAAGGTGACATGGGCGCCGTAAGTCTGACATTCGATCCGGTTGGCCATGGGCACATCTTTTGGCATAAAGATGTGAGCTTCTATGTGAGCAGCGGCCGCATAGGCGGCGAGAGCGCTGGCTGCATTTCCCGCTGACGGTACGGCCAGCTTGGATATCCGATAATGCCGCGCCATGGTCACGGCCGCCGATAGCCCGCGCGCTTTGAAGGAGCCGGTGGGATTCAGGCCTTCATCTTTAATGAAGACGTTGGGCGTTTCCCGGCTGGGGAGCATAGGCGTAAAGCCTTCCCCCAAGCTAACGGGATCGGAGCCGGGCAGCACTTCGGCGTAGCGCCACATGTTGGCCGTCCGTCCGGCCAGCGATTCGCGCCGAAACGTCTTTTTGATCGCCGGGAGATCGTAACGGGCAAACAGGACGCCGCTGTCCTTAGGGCAAACTGTGTTGGGCTGTGAGGGTGAGAGTCGCTCCCCACATTTGCTGCATTCCAGAAACGTAAGCGGGGCCATTGGCAAAGAAAGTTTAGCACCCCGTAGGTCTCATCGCCGAACCCAGCGAGGCCGTCGACGGCTCAGGAATCCTGCGGCAGCCTTTTCAGGAACGCGTTCGCTTTTCGAAACCACGGCCGTTCTCGTCGGCGCAGGTAAGCCGGCATAGTCGGTCTTTTGGCCTGAATCTGCTCCGCCCAATGACGCGCCTCCTGGAATCTCTGCTGCGACGCCAGAAAAAGCGCGTAATTGTAGTAGGTTTCGGAGAGGGTCGAAGTCGTGGTCACCTGGCGAAATAGCTCGTCAGCTCTTTGTGGCTGTCCGGTATTGGCGTAGGCATGGGCAAGCAGGCCGGCGGCTCGCTGGAAATCGTACTTTCCATCGCCATTGACGACACGCTCGAGATCCTCCACAGCGGGGAGAAAATCCTGCAGCTGAACTTCGCAAATGCCGCGCCGGTAAAAAGGATCCGGCGAATCGGAACGCGAAGATATGGAATGCGTGTAGCAGGTGCGCGCCCGGGCAAACTTGCCTTCTTCCATGTAGAGATCGGCCAACTCTTCATAGTTGCCGGCGGAGGGATTATCGAGGATCGCCGATTCGAGTTCGCGAATGCGTTTGCGGCGAGGGAACACCTTGAAAGATTGCCGAAGCAAACCAAGATCGGGCAGGACTTCCAGGGCAATGTAGACGATGGCACCCAGCCCGCCCCCGACGATGATGATCCACAGCCAGAAGCCATCGGGACGGCGGCGTATAAAATGGACGATCGCGAACGCCTGTAGCAGGAGGCCCCAGCTAAAGAAATGAAGCAGAAGTCCCATTGGGGAAATCGCACTATAGCATGCGACGCGCGCCCTCCCCGGCGGGCCGTAACAAACGGTAGGCAAAATGCAACAATCAGACCAGAAAGCCGCATGCGGGAGGGCGATTGTACGGACTCGCTCAGGGCATTTCACCGGGCCTGCGGCCAAATATAACTGCTGACTTAGATTAGCGGTTCAACAATGAATATGCCGCCACAGGGGAGTGGTAAGTGGTTTCCCTGCCCCGAGAAATGAATTACATTCTTTTGCCATATCAAGAGTGGGGTTGCGCGGAGGCCTAAACTATGAGTCGTTGGGCGACATTAGCGTGCTGCCTGCTGGCGGTTCTTTGTATCGCAATGGTGGCATGCACCATCAGCAGTACTCCGGGCACCCAGACTCCCGTCTCTCTATCCATCCAGCCCGCAAATCCTACGCTGCCTTTGGGCCTTGTCCAGAGCTTTTTAGCCATAGCCCAGCTACACGACGGTAGCTTGCAGGATGTGAGCCGTATCGCGCTATGGACCTCCTCGAACCCGGCGGTTGCTTCCATCGACAGCAAGGGAACTCTCAAGACCTTGTCTCAGGGAAGTACGACGGTTACGGCCGTGTACGGTTCTTTGACGGCCACCTCCGGAGTAACAGTCGCGCCGCCAGGGGTGATCGCGGTAAATATCAATCCCCCAAATCCCAGCCCGATTGAAGTAGGAAACACGCTGCAGTTTACCGCCACAGGAACCATGAGCGACGGCAGCAACCCGCCCGACATCACCAACAAGGTGAAGTGGGCGTCTTCCAACAGCAGTGTTGCCGACATCACTTCGGGAGGATTGGCGAAGGGCGATGCCGTAGGCGTCGCGTTGATCAGCGCCACTTACGGAACTGGGCAGAACGCTCCCGTCGGCTTCGCCACCCTCATCGTCAATCCGTTGTTGACTTCTATCAATGTGATTCCCAATCTCGTCGATATTGCCGAGAGCACGGTGCAGCAATTCAGCGCTATCGGCTTCTACAATGACGGAAGCACCCAGGACATAACCGCACAAACCTCTACTCAGTGGGCCGCTAACTGCACGCCATCAGGCGTAGCTAACGTCAATGCCGGACTAGCAAAGACAACTTTGACGGCAGGCTCGTGCACCATCACAGCGACTTCAGGCAGCGTCAGCAATGTGGCGACATTGACCAATTCCGCCTTCAGCCTGAGCGCGCTGGCCGTCACCCCTGCGGTACCCGCTTTGCCGATCGGAGTGCCTATTCAGTTTCGAGCGACCGGACAATTCGGCGCGACCGGGCCAGTTCAGGATCTGACATCAGCGCCGGGAATTAAATGGACATCGAGCAATACCTCCGTAGCGAAGAATCCTAGCGCCGGAAAGACGACGACGGTTGCGCACGGCACCACCACAATCACAGCCAAGTTCGGCAGTACGACAGCAACAACTACTTTGACGGTCAGCACCGCGACGCTATCTTCCATTAGCCTGACGGTCCCGCTGACGAAACTTGGCGAAGGAACTATCTCTCAATTAAAAGCCACCGGAAAATTCAGCGATAACAGCACGCTGGATCTGACCAACGCTGTAACCTGGAAATCGTCCGGACCCGCGATTGCAGTTTCTACGACAGGGTTGGTCACGGCTAACATTCCCGGCAGCGCCACCGTAACCGCGTCTCTCAACGGGGTGAGTGCTACCACGGCAACCCTGCAGGTGAACCCGGAGACTATACAATCCGTGGCCATCACGCCCGCGTCTGCGAGCATCGCCCCCGGTACGACTCAACAATTCAAAGCCACGGTCACGTTCTCTGACAAGACACAGCAAGACATTACCTCGCTTCTGCAGTGGAATTCGTCGGATTCATCGGTGGCAACGGTCGAAGACTTCGATACTACGGCGGGCCTTGCCAGCGCGGTGGGCGCGGGAAGCTCAAATATTTCCGCAGTATTCGGATCCGTAAACGCCTCTACGTCGCCATTGACTGTAACGGGAGCTGCACCCGCCAGTTTGGCCATCACAGCCAATCCCAGCATGACGCTAGGGACAAGCCAGCAGTTGAAGGCGGAGGTCACCTTCAATGACCTAACCAGCCAGGACGTGACGTCGCTGGTCACATGGTCATCGAGCAACATCAGTGTGCTGGTGATGACCACCTCAGGAATGGCGATAACTTCGGGTCATGGCTCAGCCACCGTGACCGCCACCTTCACTTCCTCGCTGGGAAGCGCCACAAACACGGCCACGATCACGGTCCCGTAGCGGCGAACGGCCTCGACGGGGGCTCACATTGCGGATGGTAAAATCGGGTGTGGTGACGCCTTCCATCCGACTGCTGGCCATTGATATCGATGGCACCCTGCTCAACCCGCAATTCAAGATTAGCGATGGCGATCTGGCGGCGCTCCGCCGCGCTCACGAGATGGGCGTCGAAGTCGTTCTGGTTACGGGCCGCCGGCACACCTTTGCTTTGCCCATCGCGCAGTCGCTCGGGTTCGATCTGGGACTGATCAGTTCCAATGGCGCCGTTACCCGGTCCCTCAGCGGCGAAACCTTTCATCGCGACCTGCTGCCAGCCTCGACCGCGACGAAATTGTGCATGGCCATGAAGGAATTCCGTGGGAATACCGTTCTCACTTTCGATAAGGAAGCCAAAGGGGCGATTGTTCTGGAGCACATGGGCGAGTTGACCGCAAGCATCGAGCGCTGGCTCGAGAAGAACATGAACTACATCGATTTCGTGATCCCGATCGAGAAGGCGCTCACCACCGACCCTGTGCAGGCGATGTTCTGCGGACCGATTGCCCGCATGCACGAAGCGCTGGCAGCGCTTGCCAGTAGCGGCCTGGAACATGACATTACTGTCCTCCGCACCGAATACCCGGTTCGGGATCTCTCGATCGTGGATGTGCTGAACCAGGGCTGCTCCAAGGGCCATGCCCTGGAACGTTGGGCCAGCTATCGCGGTATTCCTCGGGCGGAGGTCATGGCCATTGGAGATAACTTCAATGACATCGAAATGCTTGCCTTTGCCGGACACCCGGTTATCATGGGAAATGCGTGCGAAGAACTCCGGGGTAGAGGCTGGACAGTGACTCTGCCCAACGATCAGTGTGGAGTGGCAGCGGCCGTAGAGCAGGTACTAAACGCGCGCCCGGCCTTGTAGGCGGATTTTTTCACGCAAGCGGAAGCAGAATGTCTTTACGTAATTTACTTGCCATCGGCGTGTTGCTGTTAGCCCCTGCTGTCGCCTGCTCCGCTTCCGACATAGCGGTATTGCGCAATGGCTTCTCCATCCCGCACGAGAGCCGTGAAGCGATCGGAACCATGACCCGCTTGTACACGGCGATCGATAAAAGCAGCTACGTGGATATTCCTACCGACCAGATTGAACGCTTCGAAAAGGATCTGACCCCCAAGCTTGGCCCGCAGCAGGTTTCAGTGCCGCCAATGGCGAGCCCAAACTTAAAGGAAGTGATTCAAGGCGCGAGTGATAAACAGTTGCTGGATGTTGACCTGGTCAACAGCGTTATCCGCGCCGAGAGCGGATTTAATACTCACGCCGTATCTCCTAAGGGCGCCCGGGGCTTGATGCAGCTTATGCCTGATACCGCGTCGACGTTGGGCGTAAGCAACTCTTTTGACCCCAAGGCTAACGTCGAAGGGGGAACTCAGTATTTGCGCTGGCTGCTGGACCGCTACAACTATGATCTGGCCAAAGCTCTGGCGGCTTACAACGCCGGCCCGCATCGCGTAGAGCAATATCACGGCATTCCGCCCTACGCTGAAACCCGAGCCTACGTGGCGCGGATCATTCGGGATTTCAATCGCCAGAAATTAGCGGAACGTAAAGCCCTGGCGGCGACGACGAAAAAGAACAAACCATCAGCGCCCGGCCACGGTTTCGCTAAGAACACGGAGCAAGCCAGCGGCAGTAACTAGAGCCAACCGCGTTGACCTCTATGGAAGTCTCAGATACTGTGATTGCTTGCTCGCGGTCGTGTAACCACTCTGTTCATGACTAAAAAACGTATTCTGAGCACGGCCATCGTGCTCGCTCTCTTGTCTGTGCTGGTGTACTTCCAGGTCCAGCACTGGAGATCCTTCGATTGGGCCCGTTTCCGCCAAGCCAGCCATGTGGACCCGCTCCATATCATTGCCGCCATAGCGATTATTCATTTCACCTACATTCTGCGGGCGCTGCGTTGGAAAATCTTCCTCCAGCCCGTGTGTAAGACAGAGACCCGGCGCCTGGTCTCGCCAACGTTCGTGGGATTTGCCGGACTGGCTTTGTTAGGCCGTCCAGGAGAGTTCATTCGCCCTTACCTGATCGGGGTGAAGGAGAAGGTAACGTTCTCTTCGCAGTTGGGCGTGTGGACGGTAGAACGCATCTTTGACGTCGGGGCTTTCACCATCCTGATGACCATCGATGTCTTTGTGTCAGCGCAGCTGCGCGCCAATCCTTATATCGGGAAATTCAGGCTGGCCGCTCTGCTTCTTTGCGGGTTGGTGGCAATGGCAAGTCTCATTGCTGTGCTGATCCGCAGGCGCGGCCACGCATTCGCCAGTTTTCTTCACCGGCTTACCTCTCGGGTCTCCACCGGCTTGGCCCACCAGGTAGACCAAAAGGTGCGCGCTTTTGGCGAAGGATTGAACACCATAGCCAGCGCGAAGGCATTTGTTCAACTGGTAGCCGTATCGGTGGCCATGTGGTTCCTGATTGCACTGGCCTATCGCGAGGTTGCGCACTCCTATCCACCCGAGCTGAGCGATGTACAGACGGCTGGTGCTCCGTCGCTGGACGTGGAAAATGCACAGCTGGCGGGCGTTCCCGAATTGGCTGGACAAGAGCTCACTCCCGATGTAGTTGCCGAGGTCGCAAACGGCGTGATGCAGAAGGGCTACACGGTGAAGCAGGAGGGCAGCGACGTCTGGCTGCTTCGCAAGAATAAACGCATCAAGAAAATCGGCGATCGTCCCCACCTCAGCAACCTGGATGTCGCCCGCGTGCTCCTGCTCATGGGATTCAGCATGATTGGCTCCATCGTGCAGTTGCCCGCGGTCGGAGGCGGAAGCCAGCTGGCGGTCATCAGCGCGCTCCAGGTGATCTACGGTATTCCACCCGAAATGGCTGTGAGTTGCGGGATTCTGCTTTGGTTGGTTACGTTCATGAGCTGCGTACCCGTCGGTTTGGCCTTTGCCCATCGTGAGCACTTGTCCTTGAGGAAGCTCTCCGAAGAAAGCGCGCAGGAAGAGGAGGAGACAGTGTCCTCCCAGCCAACGGCCTGAGAAGAAGCAGTCAGCATTCAGCCAAGATCCTTCTAAGAAGTTGGTACACCGAGCAGTAGAATTGTTGTCCCGAGAGTTTTCATCACATTTGCGGTTTCGAGCGCAGCGAGGATCTGCTTTGTCCGCCCACAAGTCTAAACTGGCTGAATGCTGACTGCTGAATGCAGAAAGCTATTACTGTTACAATCAAACTTTGTCAAAAAGCAGGCCCCTAATAGGGCCACGGAGTTTCCAAGCGCCAGATGAAGTGTCCTTTTTGCGGGTTCCCCAACGACAAGGTCGTGGACTCGCGCGAAAGCAAGGAAGCCGACGCGATCCGCCGCCGTCGCGAATGCCTGAAATGTGAAAAGCGCTTTACCACCTACGAGCGGATCGACGAGATCCCCTACATGGTCGTGAAGAAGGATGGCCGCCGCGAAAAATTTGAACGCCAGAAGGTGCTCAACGGTCTGCTGCGCGCCTGCGAAAAGCGGCCCGTACCGATGGCTAAGCTGGAGCAGATCGTCAACGACGCCGAGTCGTTTGTCATCGAATCTCCGGAACGCGAGCGCAAAACCACAGAAATTGGCGAGTTGATCATGAACCGCCTGCGCAAGTACGACAAGGTGGCATATGTGCGCTTCGCCTCGGTTTACCTGGATTTTAAGGACGTCAAAGAGTTCCTGGCCGAACTAAAAGACTTGATGAAGACGAAAGAACCGGTCGAGGTGAAACCGCGTGCCGCTGCGAAAACCTAAGATTCACCAGAAACAGTTTGCTCATGTGTTGGCTTGGTGAACCTTTGGTGTCCTCTGTGGTGATTTCTTTTTATGACTTATCGCATCACTCTGATTCCCGGCGACGGCATCGGCCCTGAAGTAACCCAGGCTGCGGTCCGCGTTCTGGAAGCCACAGGCCTGAAGTTCGAATGGGAAACCTTTCAGGCGGGAGCTGAAGCTTACGAGAAGTATCGCGAGTATATTCCCAAAGAACTGATCCAATCGGTTGAGCGCACTCGCGTGGCTCTGAAGGGGCCGGTTACTACCCCGATCGGCGGGGGCTTTGCCAGCATCAATGTCGAGTTGCGTAAGCGCTTCGAACTGTACGCCAATTTTCGCCCGATCCGAAACCTGCCCCACATTCCCACTCGCTATCCCGACGTTGATCTCATCATCATTCGAGAAAACACCGAAGGCCTTTACTCCGGGATCGAGCACGAAGTTGTTCCAGGCGTAGTCGAGAGCCTGAAGATCATTACCGCCAAAGCGTCCACGCGCATCGCGCGCTTCGCCTTCGAATACGCTCGCAAAAACAAGCGGAAGAAGATCCACGCAATTCACAAAGCTAACATCATGAAATTGTCCGACGGCCTTTTTCTCCGATGCTCGCGGGATGTGGCCAAACAATATCCGGAGATCACATACGGCGAGCATATCGTCGATAACACCTGCATGCAGCTGGTCATGAATCCCTACCAGTACGACATGCTGCTGCTGGAGAATCTCTACGGAGACATCATTTCCGATTTGTGCGCCGCCTTCGTTGGCGGCCTGGGATTCGTTCCCGGCGCGAATATTGGCGACGAGTGCGCTATCTTCGAAGCCGTACACGGTTCCGCTCCGGACATTGCCGGGAAAAATATCGCTAATCCTACTGCCCTAATTCGCTCAGCCCTGCTCATGCTGCGCCACATCGGCGAGCAGGACGCCGCGCTCAGGATCCGCAATGCCTTGGAGAAGGTCTACCGCGACCGCGACAAGCTGACTCGTGATGTTGGCGGAAAAGCAGGCACCTCGGAATTCGCCGATCACGTGATTGAAGCGATGGAATCGGCCGAAGTCACGGTCGGAAGTTCCTAGAACTACGCTGTTATTGCGAGCAAAACCAGGATCTGGGTTCGCGCCTGGATGAGGGAAACCCAGACCCTCACTTCGTTCGGGATGATAATTTGTAGGTTTAGGAAATAGCTATCGCCGATCGTTTCTGATCTCCGGAACGAATCCTGCCCGTCCGCCGCAGCTGCACGATCAAGTAGATAGAAGCAAGCAACAAAAGTGGCGAAGAATAAAAGCCCGGAGCTGGGCGTGCGAAATGCACAGAGGCAACAGTTTGCCCCAGGATAGTGGCGAGTGTGTGGCCACCGGCGTTGATGATCATGACAATGCTGAGAAACCAGGCTAGAGGTCGGATCAACCGGGAGCCCCGAAAGACCAAGGGCGAGAGCAGCAGTGCCACAACAACTCCGGCAATGAGGCTATCTAACCATTCGCGGAACCCAAAGGCGGGCATGGGAAACCATCCCCAGCGCTCACGCATGGCAATCACAGTTGGATTGTAGACGGACAGAAAACCGGTGAGGGCTTCGTCGGTGATATGCACCGCGACGGCCAGGCAAAGGCCAACCCACGCGATCCCGAGCTTCCTGTAAGGCGAAGGCTGGAACATCGGACCTCCATTCAGGAACTCACTGACTTCAATCAAGTTTCCCGCCCGGCAACTTGCCTGTCAACGCGAGAAGAACGAATGATCCCGGGCACACATTGACGAGGGCTGCTGGTTTTCAGTAACATTTCGCCGCTTCTAGTTTTGGGGTCCTGGGGGATGGCAATCACAACACGGCGTATTGGAGTGGTCCTTTTCCAGCTCGGCGGACCGGATAAGCTGGAAGCGATCGAGCCTTTTCTTTATAACCTGTTCTGCGATCCTGACATCATTGACTTCCCTTTCGCACGCATTGGGAGAAAACCACTGGCCAAGCTCATCTCGACCACGCGTGCTAAGAAGGTGCAGCACCATTATTCGGTAATCGGAGGGGGATCGCCGATCCGCCGATTCACCGAAAAGCAGGCCCGCGCTCTCGAAAACAGATTGGCGGATGCCGGCCTGGATGCCCGCTGCTTTGTGGCCATGCGCTACTGGCATCCGTTCACCGCCGAGGCAATCGAACAGTTGCTGGAGGCGCGCTGCGAAGAGGTGGTGCTGTTGCCTCTTTATCCGCACTATTCTTCGACTACTACCGGCAGCAGCCTCAATGAATGGAACCGCCTTTTCGACGACCGCATCCCGGTTCATCTCGTCGACAGCTTTTACAAGAACGACTTGTATCTGAATGCTCTCGTCGAGAAGATCGATGCGGCGCTGGCGCGCTTCGTTCCCGCCAAGAAACCGGAACTGGTCTTCAGCGCTCACAGCCTGCCCATTTCTGTGGTGGAGAAGGGCGATCCTTACCAGCGCCAGATTGCGGAAACCGTAGAGTTAGTAATGCACCAGGGCGGCTGGAGCAACCGCTATCGTCTCTGCTACCAGAGTAAAGTGGGGGCAAGTAAATGGCTGCAGCCGTCGCTGCATACCACTCTTCGTGAGCTGGCCGATGAACGCGTGAAAGACGTTTGCATCGTGCCTATCTCCTTCGTCTCGGACCACGTGGAAACGTTAGGGGAAATCGATCACGAGGCGCGGGAAGAGGCTCACAAGCTTGGTATCGAGCAATTTGAGATGACTTCCGGGCTGAACGATTCGCCCACATTTATCGCAGCGCTGGCGGGCTTGGTAATGTCGGCGTTGAATTCGAAATCAAGAACCGAAAGTGATTATCTCGTTGCGGCTGATTGAGCAGCGATGTAAGAACGGGAAAGGGTGAGTACGGATGGCAGACGAGAAGACCCTTGGGCGTCTCCCAAAGTGGCCTCGCAAGGCTTTGAACAATTCCGTAATAGCGGCCGAGCAGGCATATCGCAAGCGCTCCGGCCTGCCGTTGCTGAGCGATGCCGACATGGAGGCACTCAGAGCTGGCGTGCAGATGCCGTGGGAAGCGGATGGAGGGGCCGTGGTGGCATCGGCTCCCGCAGCTTCCGCTCCGGCGGCAGTTGCGGCGCCCACAGCCACAGCGGTCGCGGCCGGTGGATTTAGCCCCGATGTGGAGAAATGGCTTGCAGCCGGAAAGAAATGGAGCAAGTCCGCGATCGCAGCCGAGCAGGCACGCCGGAAGAGAAATAATCTGGCTGCGCTGACCGACGCAGAAGTTACGGCACTGTTAGGTGAACCTGCCGGTGCGCCCGCCGCGCCGGCCGCCACGGCAGCCAGTGCGGCTCCTGCAGCACCAGCGCGACCGGTGACGACCGCAGCCAAGCCTACCCTGCCGAACGTTTCCCAAGTTGCGCGGACGGGAACCGCTACTCGCTATGTGGGAACGCCTGCGGTCGGAACTTCCAAAGCCGCTGCTGCGGGAGGCATAGCTGGTGTCGGCCCCGACGAAACCACCGTCGACCAACGGCGCCGTCACCTGGTCTGGAGCGCGGTCGGCGCATTCCTTGGTACTTGGCTGCTCGCCTTCTTCCGCTTCTTTCTACCGCGAACCCTGTTCGAACCCAATACAGTTTTCAAGATCGGGTATCCAACGGATTACGCGCTTGGGGTAGATACCAAGTTCCAGCAGAAGTATCGCATTTGGGTGGACCGCACGCCCGATCGGCTCTTCGTCATTTATGCGCGCTGCACCCATCTTGGCTGCACGCCCGACTGGAAGCCCAGCGAAAACAAGTTCAAATGCCCCTGCCACGGCAGCGGCTACGACAGTGAAGGAATCAACTTCGAGGGCCCGGCGCCGCGCCCCATGGATCGCGCTCACATCGAGGTTGCAGCCGATGGCCAGATACAGGTTGACACGTCCAAGCTCTACTCCTGGCCCAAGGGTCAGCCGAGCCATTTCGATGATGATGGAGCATTTTTGAAGGCATGAAGCAGGGGAGCGGCTTTCGCCGTTCCTTAACCACCTAGCGACAGGCGCCCTCGCCTGTCGAGCCGAGCAGATCTCGGCAGCTTGCAAGTAGCGAGGATCAGATGCCAGATAAAGAGAACGGCACGAACGGAAACGGTAATCGAGTCGGCCTATTGGAGCGGGTGAAAGCGGGCGTCAAAGAAGATGTCCAGTCTCTCAAGACCGACATCCCGGCCAAGGCAAAAGATCAGATCGAAGGCCTGAAAGACCCGACCAAGACCCAGGTCTACACCTCGATCTTTCGTCATAAGCACGACGACACCCCGCGCAACCGCGCTTTGGGCGTGCTGTCAAACGTCTTCCTGCATCTGCATCCGGCCAAGATCAATCGCGACGCCGTTCGCTACAGCTACACCTGGGGCATGGGCGGAATCACCTTCTATTTATTTATCGTCCTGACCTTCACCGGGGTGCTGCTGATGTTCTATTACCATCCGACCAAGGTGCAGGCGTTCCGGGACGTCCTCTATCTCGAACACGATGTCCCATTCGGTAAACTGCTACGCAACATGCACCGCTGGGCCGCCCACCTGATGGTCATCGGGGTCTGGCTGCACATGTTCCGCGTGTTCTTAACCGGTTCCTACAAGAAACCCCGCGAGTTCAACTGGAACATTGGCGTGCTGCTGCTGGTATTCACGCTGCTGCTATCGTTTACCGGATATTTGCTTCCGGACGATCAGTTGGGGTTCTGGGCTGTGACGGTGGGAACCAACATGGCCCGCGCCACTCCTCTGCTTGGGCATGAAGGCCCCTTTGGAGCGATGCTGCACATGACGCCCTACAACGACATTCGTTTTGGTTTGTTGGGAGGCTCGATCGTAGACGCCAATGCCCTGCTGCGTTCTTATATTTGGCACTGCATCGGCATCCCGATTGTGGCTTCGGTGTTAATGATCGTGCACTTCTGGCGCGTGCGGAAAGATGGCGGCATCTCCGGCCCTGCGCCAGTAATGTTGCCCCGAGAAATTAAAGAGAAGCTGTGAGTGTGGGGGCGGCCGCTCCCGGCCGTCCAGTCGAGCGAAGCTCGACTTTTTGCAGACTGGCGGCCGAAGCGGCCGCCTCTATGTGGGTTTCGGAGAATCTATGGACTGGCATCAACTTTGGTCGATTGCATCCGCGCCTGACAACGTTCCCATCGTTGGCCTGATTCCCCTGCTCATTTTTTACATCTACCTGGCGTGGAAGCAGGCTAGCGCCAACGACGGCCTGGTCGCCGAACTCGAGACCAGCCCCGCGATGGCCAAGACTCACCATCGCAAGACCTGGCCCTTCCGCCCCGGCTGGCAGAAAGAAGTTCACGTGTGGCCGTTCCTGCTGCGCATTGAATTCCTGGCCGCGATCATCGTCACCATCATCCTGATGGTCTGGTCGATCACGCTCAGTGCGCCCTTGGAAGAGCCGTCAAATCCGAATCTGACCATGAATCCGGCGAAGGCTCCCTGGTACTTCCTCGGGCTGCAGGAAATGCTGGTTTACTTCGACCCCTGGATCGCCGGCGTGGTGATGCCCACGCTCATCATCATCGGCCTGATGGTGATCCCGTACATTGATACCAACCCGCTCGGCAACGGCTATTACACCTGGAAGCAACGCAAGTTCGCCATCGGCACATTCCTCTTCGGCTTCATCATTCTTTGGGTCTCGATGATCATCATCGGAACATTTATTCGAGGACCCGGCTGGCAGTGGTTCTGGCCGGGGCAAACATGGGATCACAACCGACTTATTTACGAGGTGAACCGCGACTTGCCCGACCTGTTCGGCATAGCGTCGAACTTGGGCAAAATCATCTTTGGGGCAGTTATCGTGGGCGGGTTCTACGCCATTGGCGGGTTCATCGCCCATGCCCTGTTCCGCCGCTACAACCCGAAAGATTACCGGCGCATGAGCCTGTTGCAGTACTCCATCATGATGGTCTTCCTGCTCACCATGGTGGCGTTACCGATCAAGATGATGATTCGCCTGCTGTTCCACATCAAGTACGTGTGGATTACGCCGTGGTTTAACGTTTAGCTGCGAGCTTCTAGCTGTTGGCCGCTAGCGAACAGAATTCATCTGCTTGCTAGCAGCTAGTGGCTAGAAGCTCAGAGCTTTGAATGTATATAGGTTTTGGAGGACTTCGTGCCCGACAAACCAGTCCCCGACAATGATCCGATAACTACCAAGTCCTACGCCGCGCATTACCTGATCGCGACGGTCCTGCTCATCGCCACGCTGTTCTGGGCGCTGTGGGATGAAGCTTACGGTCAGCGCCCCTGGAAGGCTTACCAGGAGACTTGGAAAGACCGCTACACCGCCTTTCTAAAGACGGCAAAATCGAAGTCGAACACGTCGGTGAAGGACGTCGAGGGATCCCCCGATTATCAAGCGCTGGTCCAGGCATACAAGCAGGCCCTGGCTGACTCCGACGCACGATCCCGCCAAATCACCGCGCAATTGCGGGAAGTGAATGGACGATTACTGGCGGTACGCTCAGTCTTTACCGATCGCCGCGCCTACGTCAACGCGCTCACCTACGAGATTGAAACCGAGGACAGCCCTTCCGCAAAAGCGAGCAAGCAGAAGGAGGTCGACAAATATAAGGCCCAGCCCGCCACGGTCGAATTTCCCGACGGCAGCCGTAAAACGTATACGTTTCCGCAGTTGGAAGAAGCGTTCACGGAGATCAATGCTGAGAAGAACAAGCTGAGCCTGGAGCTTGGTACGGTGCTGAAGCCGGTCACAGAAGCCAAGGCCAGGATGGATCAGTATGTCACTGACCACATGGTGGATTTGACTCCCGAACAGATTGTCGGTCTGCAGAAGAAAACGGATGATCTCGATCCCAAGATCATGCAGATCAATGTGGCGGAAGCGAACATCGTGGACCGCTGCGAGTCCTGTCATCTTGGCATCCGCGAACCGCTGAAACTGACCGCCGCTTCCATGAGCGCGCATGGAGCGAAACGGCCTGACGAATATGCCCGGGCCTTCACCAGTCACCCGGAGCCGGAGCTCTTAACGATTCACGACCCGGAGAAGTTCGGCTGCTCACCCTGCCATCAGGGCAATGGGCGCGCCACAACCAGTGTTGAAAAAGCGCACGGTAATTACGAGCACTGGCTATGGCCGCTGTATGCCAAGCAGAACGTCCAAGCGGGCTGTCAGACCTGCCACGCCGCCGACATGGTGCTGACCCGCACCGACGGCCTGTGGAACGTGATCGACGACGGCAAACGCCTCTTTCGCGATAAGGGCTGCATGGGATGCCACCGCTACGAAGGTTACGACCGCGAGCCCGAACAACTGCAGGGAATCAATCAGCAGATCAAGCTTTTCGAGCAGCAGAAAGTGGACAACCTCAGAGATGCGGCTGACCTAATGAAGCAGGCCGACGCCGCCGCTAGCAATGACGAAGCCAATCGCTTCAACAACAAGGCGGTTGCTCTGAAAGTGAGCAACAGCAAGATTGACGGCCGCCTGCAACAGCTCGATTTCCAGACCCACAGCCTGATGCAGGACGTAAAAAAGGTCGGGCCCAATCTGAAAGATGTCCGCCTCAAGCTGAACCGCAACTGGATTCCCGTCTGGCTGAAGAAGCCAACCGATTTTCGCCCAACTACGAAGATGCCGAACTTCCGCTTGAACGACGAGCAGATTCGCTCCATCTCGGCATACCTATGGCAGTCTGGGTTTTCCGACACCCTGCCCAAGCAAAACCCCGGCAATGCGGATCACGGAAAACAGTTATTCGAAACCCGTGGCTGCCTCGCTTGCCACTCCATCGGAGAAGGCGACAACGTCCGTGGCGGCAGTTTTGCAGCCAACCTGACCCGCGTCGGCGAGAAAGCTAACTACGATTACCTGGTCCGCTGGGTCCACAATGCGCGCCAGCGCACGCGTCCCTATTGCCCGTACGAGAAGAAAGATATCGGCCCCGAGGACTACGCCAAGAAGGGTCTTCCCTACGTCTTCGATCTGCAGCACAGCCAATGTCCCAACGACGGCCATGAATTGCAAGTTCAGAACATGACCGTGATGCCCAGCCTGCGCCTGAGCGAAGACGATGCCCGCGACGTAGCCAGCTACCTAATCACGCTGAAAGAAAAAGACGCCACCACCTATCCCGACGCCTCCTTCATGGAAGATGCCAACCTGAAAGCGGAAGGCGCTAAGTGGGTTCGTCACTTCGGTTGCGCCGGGTGTCACGAGATCGCCGGCATGGAAGACGAGGGCCGCATCGGCACCGAGTTGACGCAGGAAGGCAGCAAGCCGATCGAGCGCCTTGACTTTGCACTGTTCACCGAACCGGCACAGCGCGGCAATTTCGAACCAATTAAGAACCAGGAAGACCTCGCGCGGCTGCCGGAAGGTCCGGCGAAAGACCCCTGGTACGACCATAAGGGCTTCTTCGAGCACAAACTGGCTGAGCCCAACATTTTCGATCAGGGAAAGATCAAGTCGGAGACCGAAAAGCTGCGCATGCCGAATCTGCACCTGACCAAAGATCAGATTCAGGCCATCACCACCTTCCTGCTTGGCAGTCAGGAAACGTCCTTGCCCGACAGCTATCAGTACAAGCCCGAAGATGCGCGTGGCGACATTCAACGCGGCTGGTGGGTGGTCACTAAATACAACTGCATGGGCTGCCACCAGTTCGTTCCCGGCCAGGAAACAGCTCTGATGACGCAGCAGTTTTATAAGGATAATCCAGAGCAGCTGCCGCCGAAACTCTTGACCGAAGGCGCCCGCGTCGATCCCGAGTGGCTGCGCCGTTTTCTCTCTAATCCTTCGCTAAGCACGACGGACACGAATCGCAACGGGGTGCGTCCATACCTGCAAGTTCGGATGCCCACGTTTTCATTCTCCGACAACGAACTGCGTATCCTGGTGCGCTTCTTCCAGGCGCTCTCGCAGCAGCCGCTGCCGTATATACCGGAGCAAGTCCCGACGCTCACGGCTAAAGAAACCGACATGGCGCGCAGCCTGTTCTCGAGTACGGCGGCGCCTTGCCTGAAGTGTCACGCCACAGGCGATCCGGCGCATGATCAGCACGCCACCGCTCCCAACTTCCTGCTGGCCAAGGAGCGTCTGAAGCCAGACTGGGTGGAGCGTTGGGTCATCGATCCGCAGGCCATCAGCCCCGGCACCTCTATGCCTTCTGGGCTGTTCCGAAGAAATAACAATCAGTGGGTCTTCGCCGGTCCGACTCCACCCTCGTTCCAGGGCTACGACAAGGACCACACCAAACTGCTGGTGGATTACATCTTCCAGCTCACACCCGAGGAGCAGCGGCGCGTGGCCAGTGCCATGGGCAAGAGTCGCGCGTCCAGCAACACTCCTCCAGGGAACAGTGCCAGATCGGGCCCGAGTCGCACTTCGGCGCACGCCACGGGCGCTGGTTCGCGGTAAAATAATAGGTTTTGTAAGCAGCTTTTAAACTTTCAGAAAGGTGCTTCGAATGAATAAGAAGAACTGTCTGGCAATTCTCTGCTTGATCGCTGTGCTGGGGCTGCTGGCCGCCTGCAGCAAGAAGGAACAGTCCTCCAACGAGTCCGAAGAGAAAGCCGCTACCGCCAACGCACCTGCCGCACCCGCTACTCCCATTGATCCCAGTACGGTCGCGACCGTGAGCGGCACCGTAAAGTTCGACGGCACTGCTCCCAAGCCTGCCAAGATTGACATGAGCCAGGACCCTGCCTGCAAAGGCACCAACGAAGCGGAAAATATCGCCGTTAGCGGGGGCGATCTGGCCAATGTGTTTGTCTACGTCAAGGACGGTCTGGGAAATCGGAACTTCGATGTTCCCAAAGATCCCGTCACCATCGACCAGCAGGGCTGCCGGTACCATCCCCACGTTCTCGGGGTCATGACCGGCCAGAACGTGCAGATCAAGAACGACGATCAGACCACGCACAACATCCATCCCACCCCGAAAGACAACCGCGAGTGGAACGAATCGCAGCCGCCTTCGGCCGCTCCGATCGAGAAGAGCTTCGCCCGCGAAGAGATCATGCTGCCCGTCAAGTGTAACCAGCACCCCTGGATGAAGATGTACATCAACGTGGTCAAGAGCCCGTTCTATGCCGTAACCGACAAGAGCGGTAAGTACGAAATCAAGGGCCTGCCGCCGGGAACCTACACGATAGCGTTCGTACAGGAAAAACTGGGCGAGCAGACGCAACAGGTAACCGTGGGTCCAAAAGACAGCAAGACCGTCGATCAGACCTTCAAGGCCGGCGCCGCCGCAGGCTCGATGTAGTTTAAAATCACGTAGTGACGGCCAATTCGGCCGTCACTACCAACCAATCGGATTTCGACTAAGGAGCCTTTCCTGAAGTCCCTGGCCATGCCGTACAACCGCGGGCTGCACCGCTTCGCGGTATTCACCGCGTCCATCACTTTCCTTCTGCTGATTGCCGGCGCGTTGGTCACCAGCAACGACGCCGGCCTCTCGGTCCCGGACTGGCCCACCACCTTCGGCTCGATCTACAAAATGCCCCACATGGTCGGCGGCGTGAAATTTGAGCACGGCCACCGCATGGTCGCTGAATTCGTCGGCCTGCTCACGATCGTCCTGGCAATTTGGACGTGGCGCGCCGAAAAGCGCCGCTGGATGCGCTATTTAGGCCTGGGCGCCCTCGCGACCGTGATTACGCAAGGCATTCTCGGCGGCATCACCGTCCTGTTTTACCTTCCGCCTGCAGTCTCCACCGCCCATGCTGCCGTTGCCCAAACCTTCTTCTGCATCGCCGTCTCCATCGCCGTCTTCACCGGGCAACGCTGGGTGGAAGAGCAACCGCGCATTGAGTTCGATTCCAGCCGCCCCAGCCTGATCACTCTGACGCTGCTCTCGATCTTCGTTCTCTACGTCCAACTGATTCTCGGGGGGATGTTCCGTCACCACGGCATGAGCTGGTGGCCTCACGTCGCCAACGCCGCCATCGTTGCCTTCGTTCTGACCTGGACAGCCATCCGCGCCATCTCCATGTATTCGGAGATTGAAGCCGTAAAAAAGCCGGCCATCATCCTATTGGGTCTTTTGATTGTTCAACTCTGCCTTGGCTTCCTGGCGTTCCTCACTCGCGTCGCCTGGGGGCATGATGCCTCCCAGCCCGAACTGCCCATGGTGATCTCCACTGTAGCTCACGTCGCGGTTGGGGCGTTGCTGTTAGCCACGGCGGTCGTGCTGGCGATCCAAGTGTGGCGGCATGTTGCGGTTGCTTTTGAAGAGCCGGTAAGGGGAACCGAAGGAAGGCCGGTAACGGCGTAAACGCGGATGTCAGCCCGCAACGCGGGCGAAATTCATTAGCCCGGCACGCAAGCGCTGGGGAGATGGATAAAGAAACATCCAAGCCCCGCATGAGGCGCCCCACCCAATCTTGATCCCGGTCAAGACGCCAAGCTCTGCTGCTAAAATACCTTGTGGCCTCCAAAGTTCATGAAATAGCGGTCGCCGATACTGCTTCCGTTCCCGCCGTCATCTCGATTCAAGACATCGTCCACCGCTATGACGGCCGCACCGCGCTGAATGGCGTTTCCTTCGATGTCGGTCCGGCCGAACTATTCGGCCTTCTCGGCCCCAATGGCAGCGGTAAGACCACATTGTTCCGGATTCTTTCTACGCTCATGATCCCCAGCGCCGGCCACGCGCTCATCATGGGCCACGATGCCGCCCAAGATCCCAATGCCCTGCGTCGCCAGATCGGGGTCGTATTCCAAGCGCAGAGCATCGACCTGAAGCTCTCGGCCTATGAAAACCTGCGCCACCAGGGACATCTGTATGGCCTGCATGGATCGGCTTTGAAAGCGCGTATCGAGGAAATGCTCGGCCGTGTCGCTCTCGCCGACCGCGCCCATGATCGCGCCGAAACCTTCTCCGGAGGTATGCAACGCCGCCTCGAATTAGCCAAGGGCTTGCTGCACCATCCGTCAGTGCTGTTGCTCGACGAACCAACCACCGGCCTTGACCCCGGCGCTCGTCGCGACCTCTGGCAATATCTGCGAATTCTCCGCGATCAGGAGCGCGTCTCGATCTTGGTCACCACCCACCTGATGGAAGAGGCCGAGCGCTGCGACCGCCTCGCCATCATGAACGAAGGCAAGCTGGTAGCGCTGGGCACGCCGGCGGATTTGCGGCACGAAATCGGCGGCGACGTGATCGTACTCGATACTCAGAATCCCGAAGCGCTGGCTCGCAGGGTCGAATCGCGCTTCGCCGTGACCGCGCAAGTGGTCTCCGGGAAAGTGCGCATCGAGCGCGAAAACGGACACCGCTTCATCACCGACGTAGTCGAAGCGTTTCCCGGAGAAATTGAAGCGGTATCCGTGAGCAAGCCGACGCTGGAGGATGTCTTCATCCACCGCACCGGCCACCGCTTCTGGACCGAAGCACAACCCACGTAGGGACGGCCGCCACCGCCGTCCAGCGAGCGAAGCGAGGAAGATTTAGAGGATCTGGAATTCAAATGGCGACCCAAACCGCAACCCTCCCAACACAAATATCCCGACCCAATGCCGGTCTCTTCTTGCCGTCATTCTCTCTGTGGTGGCGCGAGGTAATCCGCTTCTACCGCCAGCGTAGCCGCGTGGTCGGCGTAATCGCCTCGCCGCTGGTCTTCTGGCTGGTGATCGGTTCCGGCTTCGGCACATCGTTCCGCGCAGGCGGCGCCGCCGGACAGCAGCACTATCTCGATTACTTCTATCCCGGCGCGCTGATCATGATCATCCTCTTCACCTCGATCTTCACCATGATGTCCGTAATCGAAGATCGCAAAGAGGGGTTCCTGCTCTCGGTTTTGGCCGCCCCAGTCCCGCGGTCGGCAGTGGTGCTGGGTAAAGTGCTAGGTGGAACTACCCTGTCCACGATCCAAGGCTTGATCTTCCTGGTGTTCGCCCCGCTAGTCGGTGTTCACATGGGAGTTGGCTCATTCCTCCTGGTCCTGCTGACAATTTTTCTAGTCTCCTTCGCGTTGACCGCGCTGGGATTCGCGATTGCCTGGCCCATGGATTCGACCCAAGCCTTCCATGCCATCATCAATCTTTTTCTGATTCCGCTGTGGCTGATATCGGGAGCCCTATTTCCGCTCTCAGGAGCGTCTGGCTGGTTGCGCGTCATTATGCGTGTGAACCCACTGACCTATGGAACCGAAGCCCTGCGCGGATTGCTGTATCCGAATAGCACCAGCTTTCCCCTGGGCTCCTCGCTGGCAACATTGTTTCTGTTCGCCGCCTTTATGTTCGCGCTAGCGTTTATCATGGCAAATCGCAGAACGACGAAACCGGCAGCATGAAGAGAGCACTCAGCAGTCAGCACTCAGCATGCAGGGGGCGAACCAATATTCCTTTCTACGATAACTGTGTCATCCCGAACGAAGCGAGGCATCCAGGTGTGTCCGGCCACAAAACCAGACGGACTGAATGCCGAGTGCTGAGTGCTGACTGCTAAATACTGGCGCTGAATGCTGATTCTTCCCATGCAGATTCCCCAGCAATTCGCCATCTTCCCCGCGCTCAATGCGACCCTGAACGGCACCAGCGCTGTCCTGCTTGTGGCCGGACGTTGGTTCATCGTGCACGGCCGCATGGCCATTCATCGCGCCTTCATGATTGCCGCTCTGATCACGTCGAGCGTGTTTCTTGGCTGCTATCTTTACTACCACTACCATGTTGGCAGTGTGCACTTTCAAGGCGCCGGTTGGTCGCGCCCGGTTTACTTCACCATCCTGATCTCGCATACGATCCTGGCGGCCGCGATTGTGCCCATGATCATCATTACCCTGAGCCGCGCCCTCCGCGAACGCTACGATCGCCATCGCGTGATCGCGCGCTGGACGTTCCCGCTCTGGCTCTATGTTTCGATCACCGGTGTCGTGGTTTACGTCATGTTGTACCGGATTTACGCAACCTGAGCCGTCATTTGTAATTTAGCAATTTGTAATGGGCAGTTTGAGTTCATGATCTGGCCTTGCTTTTAAGTTACAAATTACAAAATTACAAATTCTTTAGAATGGCCGTGGTGAAACTCAAAATCGACGTCTCCGGAACAGTTGGCGACGAAGCCTGGAGAAATCTCAAGCAGTTTGACGAGATCCAGAGTGCCAGCTTCGGCCCGCAGTTCGGTTCCAGCGGCCTTTGCAGGCATCCAGCAAATTTGCCACATTTGAAAGGCGAATGGATCGGCGCCGAAATCAAGCTACAGACACCCCTTCTAGCGCAATACGCCGTTTCGCATTATCTTGAGCAGGAGCGCGTGCTCGACGCCGACGTGGTGGAGAATTGACGGCTGTAATAATCCAAAGTTGTCATCCTGACTGCGACAACAGCGAGAAGGAAGGACCCGCTTTACCTTTTTATGCCCGATAGCATCCATGCCCCAGAAACCGTTGTATCTGGCGCGAAGCCCTCGCGTCAGCGCATGACCACGCGCCAACGCCTGCTCTTTCTCCTTACCGGCTGGCTGATCGTTCTCATGCCTTTCCTCTTCTGGTGGAATACCTGGTTCGGCCGCCACCTAACCGACCAGCAGATCACCGAATACCTGCGCGATGACAAGCACCCTCGCCACATCCAGCATGCGTTGATTCAAATCGGCGACCGCATCCAGCATCGTGATGCCAACGTAAAGCAGTGGTATCCAGAACTGGTGCGGCTCTCGTCCTACTCGGTAGAAGAAGTTCGGAACACTGATGCCTGGATCATGGGCCAGGACAACTCGTCCCCCGATTTTCATGCCGCGCTGCTGAAAATGTTGAACGATCCCGTCCTGACCGTCCGTGGCAATGCAGCGCTGTCACTCGTGCGCTTTGGCGACGCCACTGGTCGTCCGCAACTGATGGCGCTGCTACAGCCGGTCAAGATCACCGCGACCGAGTCCGGCACAATCGTAGACAACGGCGCGATGGGCACCGCCGTCCACCAGGGCGGCCTGGTCGCGAAAATTCAAACTGCCAACCGAATCGCCGAGCTTCGGTCACCGATAGCTGGAAGAATAGGATCGCTTGCCTCGGGCAAAGGTCATACCGTGGCCGCGGGCACTGAGATCGCCACGGTCGCACCCGAAACTGAGCAAGTCTGGGAGGCCCTGCGTGGCCTTTATGTAGTGGGAACGATGGAAGACTTGCCTGTAGTCACACCGTACGAGCGCGATCTGGCCGAGATCCCGGATCGCCTGCGCCAACAGGCCAAAATGACCGAAGAAGCAATCCGCTCCCGAGCCAGATAGCACCCCAAATCACGTAGGCGCGGCCGCCCCGTGCGTCCTATTCGAACGCAAGACAAGCCCCTAGCAGGCCGCGAAAAAAAGAACCCGATTGGAAAAATCGGGAAGGGCACGAGTTTACTAGCCTGCCCTGAGCGCAGTCGAAGGGTGCTGCTAAGCCTGCCTAATACGGCATGACTCCGACTTCCTTCTCGACCTCCGTGGTGTCGACCATCACGATGGCATCCCACGGACATCCGTCGAGGAAGGCCCCATCCGGCCCCTTGCTGGTGCACTTCTTACATCCGATGCAGAGAATCGGGTCAACCTGGATGCGCCCGAAAGGCGGGTGATCTTCATCCGGTACCCAAAACATGCAGTCTTCCACCGGACAATATTCGACGCAAGCCGGCGACCCAGCACACCCGGTGCAGCATTCGGTGATAACCGCTAATTCTTTGGGTTTCTTTTTGCGGACAGTGGTGAGGCCCTTGGACCGTGGCTCGTACTTCAGCTCGTCCGGAACCATCCCCGGTTGTTTTTCTTCGGTTTCGGCAGCCATGGTGGCCGATTATATCGCATGTCACCTGAGCTTGTGATTACGTCCGTGAACACCCACCACAGAGACACAGAGGCACGGAGAACGCCAAGTCCCAATTGTCATCCCGAGCGAAGCGAGGGATCTGGGTTATTCACCGCCATTCATATCTCTGGCCGTCTTTTCTGTGCCTCTGTGGCTGTTGTTTTCCCCATCACCCCAACCCTGTTCACCTGCACACCTTCCGCACCCGGAATTCTGATATATTGGCCTTCCAGCCCCAAGAAAATCGACTTGTTCCTTGCCGTCGGCTCCCGCGACGACCTTCGGAAAGGGGCACTAAGGAGCATCCATGAAGAGCGTCAACAAAGTCATTCTCGTCGGAAACCTCGGCAAGGACCCGGAGCTCAAATACACCCCCAGCGGCACGGCAGTAGCCAAGTTCTCGATTGCGACCAGCTCGCGCTACAAGGATAAGAACGATCAATGGCAAGAGCAGACCGAATGGCACAACGTCGTCGCCTGGGCCCGCCTGGCTGAGATTGCTGGTGAATATCTGAAAAAAGGCAGCAAGGTGTATGTGGAAGGCCGCCTCCAGACGCGCTCGTGGGAGGACAAGAACACTAACCAGAAAAAATATATGACTGAAGTTGTAGTCAATGATTTAGTCCTGCTGGGCGGGCGTGGCGAGGCTGCCGGAGATGATGGTGGCCGTGCCCGTGGCGCTTCCGCCGGCGGCTTCGATCAGCGCGTGCCGGAGCCCGAGCACGCTGCAGCAGCTTCCGGTCCGATCACGGACGAGGACATTCCGTTCTAACCTCGTGTGGCGCGGACACTCCTGTCCGCGCCGCTGAAATAACGGCAACAACAGCCGCGGGCAAAAGCGCCCCGCCACTTACCGAACTCATCTGTTTGCCGATTTCGCCATGCGTACGACGGTTAGGAACTCACCGTTGGCGAGTGGAACATCAACTGAGTCGACCGCAGTGTATCCGCTGGCTTGATAAAGCGGCACCCCCGTTAACGTTGCTCCCATCTCGAATCGCTGGAACCCCGCAGCCCGGGCCGCTTCTTCGCAAGCCTGAAGGATACGGCTCCCAATGCCTTGCCGCGCCCAGTCCGGATGAATAAAAAAAGCGCGAATCTTGGCCGCATCCAGCGCGGGATCGAGCAGCGCATTCTCTCGCCCGGGCCGGTGATCGGCCCCGAACAACGTCTTGCGCTTGCTCCAACCACCACAACCAACAAGAACTCGGCCCGCTTCCGTCTCCGCCTCCGCAATGAAGTAGGTTCCATCGTTGACCAGTTGCGTATCCACCCCGAGATACGTGCCCAGCGCGCCTTCCAATTGCGTGATCGAGTAATCCTGCGTCATCAGTCCGCGCACCGACGCTTCAATTAACGCGTGCAGGGCAGGTATATCGGCGCTATTCGCAAGCCGGAGACGCACAGCTTGCCGTCGAGTAGGCGCAATCACAACGGTAGTATCGCACGCAGAACCTTTGCTCCTGGATGGAAGCAGCTTGGAACGATCGTCGAAGGGCGGGCTTTAGGCCACGTTAGCCGGGCCTAAATATCCTGTTCTCCTCTCAGGCTGCACAGGTGGCGGAATTTTAATCTCCAGTCAAACCTTGTCGGCCGATTAACCGTCTATACTTCAAGACATAAGGTGAGGAATGGCACGACGGGTGGTCATCACGGGCATGGGGGTAGTGAGCCCGAACGGCGTCGGAAACGAAGCCTTCGCGGAAGCCGCGCTATCTGGCCGCAGCGGCGTACGCCGAATCTCCCACTTTGATCCCGGCGAGATTCCTGTACAAATTGCCGGCGAAGTTCAGAACTTTGACGAACTCGCCTGGATCGAGAAGCGCGACCGTAAACACGTGTCGCGAGTCTTGCCTTTGGCCCTCGCCGCGGCCTCGGAGGCTTTGAGCACAGCCAGCATCGAAGCCGCTTCCCTTCCCATCGAGACTCGGCGCCGTATCGGGGTCATCATCGGGTCTGGCGGCGGCTCGCAGGAATTCACCGAAGAACAATACCGCCTCTTTTTTCAGCAGAAATACAAGCAGATGAGCCTGTTCTGCATTCCCACGGGAGTCATGGGAACACTGTCGAGCGAGTTGAGCATGCGCTTCGGCCTGCGCGGTCCAAGTCACGTGATCACCACAGGCTGCACTTCTTCGACCGATGCTATGGGCTACGCCCTGCGCCAGATCCAATCCGGCCGCATCGACATGGCCTTGACCGGCGGCGCCGATGCTCCCATTGCTCTGGGCATCGTGAAGGGCTTTATCCTGATGAAGATCATGACCGACTCTTGGAATCACGCCCCGGAACGCGCCTCCCGCCCGTTTTCCGTCGATCGCGATGGTTTCGTTTTGGCCGAGGGATCGTGGATGTTCATCTTCGAAGAACTGGAGCACGCGCGCGCCCGAGGAGCCAGAATTCTCGCAGAAGTTTGCGGTTATGGCTCCACTTGCGAGGCCTTCCACCGAGTGCGTTTACAAGAGTGTGGTGAAGAGCCCGCGCGCGCCATCGCATTGGCGATGAAAGAAGCGGGCATCGCCGCGCAGGATGTCGACTACGTGAACCTGCATGGAACCTCGACCCAGCTCAATGACCGAATCGAGACACGAGCCTTGAAACTGGCTCTCGGCGAACATGCGCACGCCACGCCGATGTCCGCCTTGAAATCGCAAATCGGACACCCGCAGGGAGCCTGTGGCGCAGCCGGAATCGCCGCCACGTTGGTGGCGATGCAAAGCGGCACAATTCCCCCCACCATCAATATCGAAAACCCCGATCCCGATTGCGATCTCGACTATGTTCCTGTTTCCGGCCGTAAAGCCGAAATCGAGCACGCTGTTTGCAACTGCATCGCCTTCGGCTCCAAGAACTCGGCGTTGGTGATACGAAGGGCCGCCTAAATCGTGCTGGGCACCCTTCTAAGCCGCCGGTGTCTTTTGTGGTTAGTCGGCAAATTGCAGAATCGAGCTCTCCACAGCTGTCCACGAGGCCGAGCGCGGATCGATCAAATCGAAGTGGTCTGCGTTGGGGATTTCCACGAGCCGAACCTTCTCGCCTAGCATTTTCTTCCGTTCGCAATAGGCACGACTGAAGTCAGGCGGCACGTTCTCATCTGCTGCGCCATGAATCACGACTTGCGCGCACTGCGGAATAGAAAGTTGCATCGGATCGGCAGCTTGATAATTTTGTGGAACGTCTTCCGGCGATCCGCCCAGGAACTCAGCCACCGCATCGGAACTCAGATGAAGCTCCCACGCGCGCCGCAGGTCCACGACGCCTGCCAGCGATACCACGGATCGTACCGCGGGTTCGTGTGCAGCGAGGCCCAGCGCTAGCTGGCCGCCCGCAGAATGTCCCGTCACGATTACCTTTTCAGCCCGCAGCTTATACCTCGCCGCAAGCTCTGGAACGAACCCCCATGCCAGACGGACATCTTCAATACTGCCCGCCCATCCGCCCCCATCATCGCCGACGCGGCGATATTCAACATTCCAGGTTGTCAATCCTCGATTGCTGAGCGCGGCACAGAAGTGTCCGGCATGCACAAGGTCATACCGATTGCGCCAGAATCCGCCATGAATATTCATGACGATCACATCCCGGCGCTCTCCCTTGCCGAATCGCAATTCGCCGAACTGACATGTATGCGGCCCATAAGCAACGCGAGCATCAGCGGGCGGCGCAGCAAGGTTCAGCAAGTCTCCCGGCATCGGGAGACTATACGATCATGTCATCGAAGGATTACGCAATAGCGCGTCGGAGCTAAGGCTTTAGACCTTATCGGCTGCGGGAATGATCTCGACTACCAGTCCATCGCTCCAGCCATATTTCTCTTGCGAGAGTGATTGCACTTCCCGAACAAGCTTTCCCTCCTGCTCTTTCGACAAAACGCGAGCGCGTCCAGGAAATTCCTGCCCCGCCACCCTAACGTTCACATCCGCATGAGCTCGGACATTCTGTACCCAATTGGAAGTCGGGTACTCCGCAATCACGTAGAACCGTCCGCGCAGGTGCGTGAACCAGATCTCGATCTCCCGCGCCAGACCGCTGCGGCGGCCACGGGTGGTCAAATAGAGGTACTGTTCCCGGTCGAGATTACTTGTCTTTGAGCTTGAGCTTGGATTTGTTTTCTTCAAGAAATTCACGAAGCTTGTCAGATGCGTCCAGCAGGCGGATCCATTGTTCGTAATACAGTGTCACCGGAAAACGTCCCAGCCCGTATACGCTGACCCCGCCCTTCTCGCCAACCCGAAATTCCAGGCTGCCGGTGCGCCGCGTACCCTGCTGCTTTTCCAGTTCGGCCAGCTTCGCTTTTAGTTCCTCATAAGTCGGTTCTGCCATAGATTAGCCCTCGCTAGAGAGTAGCGCCGGCGTCCCAACCGGCTCTCAGTGGCTGCCCGGCCACGAACGGTGTTTTTGTATCCAGAGCCATCATAGCCACACACACGCAAGACAGTCGAGGTAATCTGACCATCTACTTGGGAGGCGTATGCCGAAACGGCAACTTGGTATACCGTATCTTGTCGGCCTCAATGACCAGCGCGACCCTACCTTCCGGGTTGCGAAAAGGAAACGGCTTCCCTGTGTATTTATGTGAAATGGAATCCATGTACTTGAAATCGCGGTCTGGACGTCGCTCCACCACCCGGCTCCGTATCTGCACTTCCTCATAAGGGTTCGCCAAATCTGTCACCGACAGGGCCACCCGATCATCTCGTGCCGTATTGCGCGCCTTCAAGGAGCTTTCTCCCGTACAGATCAGGATGTGCTCCCCTTCCACTCCCGCCCACACGGGCACACTTTGCGGAGAACCATCGGGCATCAGTGTTGCCAGGTGCACAAAATTGGGACGATCAAGAAGCGCTTTTACTTCCGGCGACAGCTGCTCCGGCATTGGCCCTCCTGAAACCACCACTCCAATATACCCCTTCCTTTCCACCCATCCTGCTGAACCTGAATCACAGATTTGTTGCCCATCCTCAGGTATACTTAACCGTTTTAGCGGCACTAAAAAAGCACCAATTCTCACGCGCATTCCAGCGAGAAAGGTCCCCCTATGGCTTCCCCGGCAGTCGATTACGCGCGGCAAAATCAGCAACGGTTTCTAAGTGAGCTCAAAGACCTGCTCCGCATTCCCAGCGTCAGCACGCTGGAGGAACACAAGTCCGATGTGCAGAAGGCCGCCGACTTCGTGGCCAGCGAACTGCGCCGTGTCGGTATGGAACATGTCGAGGTGATCCCCACGCAGGGGCACCCGCTGGTCTACGCCGATTGGCTGAATGCCCCGGGCAAGCCGACAGTGCTTTGCTATGCCCATTATGACGTTCAGCCACCCGATCCCGTGGACGAGTGGGTCTCGCCTCCCTTCGAGCCGACCGAGCGCAACAACAACATCTACGCCCGGGGCGCGGTGGATGATAAAGGCCAGCTGTGGATGGAAATCAAGGCTATCGAGGCGCTCATGCGCGGCCACAGCGGCAAGCTGCCCATCAATGTGAAGTTCATCATCGAGGGCGAGGAAGAAGTCGGCGGCGAGTCGATTGCCGAGTACGTACGCAAACAGAAGCAGAAACTGAAAGCCGACTTTGCCCTGGTCTGCGACACCGAGCTCTTTGCTCCGGATCTTCCTACCCTGTGCGTCGGGCTGCGCGGGCTTGTGTACACCGAAATCGAGGCGGTTGGAGCCAAGACCGACCTGCACTCCGGCATGTACGGCGGCGCCGCCCCCAATCCCCTGTTCGCGCTCATCGAGATCATCAGCAAGCTAAAGGATGCCAAAGGCCGTATCCTCATCCCGGGTTTCTACAAGAACGTCAAAGCTCCGACCGCTGCTGAGCTCAAAGCCTGGAAGAAGCTGCCCTTCAACGAAGAGCACTATAGGAAAACGGAAGTCGGCTCGAAAGTGCTGACCGGCGAACCCGGCTATTCCGTGTTGTACCGCACCTGGGCGCGGCCTACGCTGGAAGTCCATGGCATGCCCGGCGGCTTCACTGCTCCGGGCGCCAAGACGGTTATACCGGCGAAGGCGTCGGCTAAGGTCTCCATGCGCATGGTCCCCAATCAGGATCCCGACGACATTCTGAAGCGCTACACCGCTTTCGTTAAGAAGCTCACTCCGAAAGGCATTGAGACGAAAATCAAAATTTGGAGCAAGGGCCCGGCCTGCGTCGTCGGAACCGACAACAAATACGTCAAAGCTGCGACCCAAGCCATGCACGATGTGTTCAAGAAAGACACTGTCTTCATCCGTTCCGGCGGCTCCATTCCTATCGTCACCGACTTCCAGGATGTCCTGAAGATTCCCAGTGTGATGATGGGCTTCGGCCTCCCCGACGACAATCTGCATGCTCCCAATGAGAAGTTTCACATCCCCAACTTCTACCGGGGGATCGAATCCATCTGCCTGTTCTTCGAGAAGCTAGGCGGCGAGAAGTAATGTTCCGTAGGGGCGGCCGCTTCGGCCGCCTCTAAGAACCGCGTCTGCTCGTAATTCCGATTGCATTCCACCCGCGCTTGTTCTAGCCTTTTCTCGCTCTCGCGATTCTCCCCGCACCTTCTTCCCCACCCAAATTTCAGGCACTGGCTGCATTGCGTATCCAATACAATAGGTTTCGGTCAAGGTACCCACAATATATTGTGTTTTATATCTTGACCCGGGCCCGTTTTGGCCGTTACAGTAGCTGCAAATCATGCCTCTCCTCCCGACGCGGGGAGGCGCATGTCCGCAGCCGCCGGGGGTAGGCATCTAACTGGTAACTGCCCGAACTGGGCAAGCTACCACCGGGGACAAGAGCAGCGCGCCCCAGCCAGCGCCAGAAGCGGTTCGATCGCGCCCGGCGCGATCTAGACCGGAGGAGTCCAAGTTGCTCAAACTGAAGAAGCTGCAAATTCTGGGTTTCAAGTCTTTCTGCGACCGCACCGAACTGAAATTTCACGGGGAAGGCATCGCCGCCATCATCGGCCCCAACGGGTGCGGCAAGTCCAATATCGCCGACGCCATCTCTTGGGTCCTGGGCGAGCAATCCGCCAAGACCCTGCGCGGGTCCCGCATGGAAGACGTCATCTTCGCCGGCACTCGCGATCGCAAGCCCACCGGTATGGCGGAGGTGTCGCTCACGCTTATCGATCCCGAAGTTTATGCGGGTCCGGACGCCAACGAGCCCACCCAGGTCGACGTTCAGGACGACATGCCCGAGTCCGCCCAGGACTGGGACGAAGCCGAACTGCGTGCCAAGCGAGCGGAAGAGACAGAGCAGGCTGTAGAAGAGGCTCAGCCCGGCAAAACGGAAGAGGTGGAAGCCGAAGCTCCGACGGCGGCTGCCGAGGGCGGCCCTTTGCCCGAAGCCGCAGGTGCGCAGGTAGTCTTGAAAATCCGCCGCCGCAAATTCAATCAACAACAGTTCCATGCCGGAGAGATTTCCGTCACCCGCCGCCTTTTTCGTAGTGGCGATAGCGAGTATCTCCTGAACGGAAAGCTCTGCCGTCTGCGCGATATCCAGGAACTGTTCATGGGCACCGGCCTTGGTCCCGAGTCCTACGCCCTCATCGAGCAGGGTCGTATCGGCCAGATTCTCAGCAGCCGTCCCACCGATCGGCGAGCCATTATTGAAGAAGCCGCGGGAGTCACGAAATTCAAAACCAAAAAGCGGCTGGCGGAAGCCCGACTCGAAGAAGCCCGCCTCAATCTTTCGCGCGTAAACGACATCTTCGACGAAGTCACTCGCCAGATGAACTCGCTCAAGCGCCAGGCTTCCAAAGCCGAGCGCTACGCCCGTCTGCGCGACGAAATGCGCGCCAAGCTGCGCATCGTGTTGGCCAGCAAGTTCACCCAGCTCGATGAAGAAATCACGCGAGTGGACGCCCAGCTGAACACTATCTCGGACGAAATGCGTGTCCAGGGCGAAACCGTGCAGCAGATGGAAGCCGAGCACTCCGAGCGCACACAGCGCGGGTATGCGATCGACACCGAGCTTCGCGAAAACCGCGAGCGCATGTCGTCGATTGCCATGGAGATCGATCGCGCCGCAGCCCGCCGCCGCCACAATGAAGAGCGCTGCCAGGAGTTGGTGGTTCGGGCCGCGAATTCTGAGAACGAACTCCAGCAGGTCGCCTACAAGCTCTCTGGCCTGCAGGCGGAACTCGAAACCAATCAGCAGATTCTGGAATCCGCGGCTCAGGAACTTGCCGCCGCCCAACTAGAAAAAACTCAGGCCCAGCAGGAAGCGTCCGCCGCCGCCACCGATCTCAGCACCCTGGAAAAGCAGCAGGAAGATGCGCGAGGCGGCATCATGGAATTGGTCGCATCCGCGTCTAATCTGCGCAACCACCTTACGCAGGCCGCAGAGCGCCTCGCTACAGTCGATCGCGACACTGCTCGCATTGAAAATGAAATTGCCACCGCGCGTTCCCAAGTGGAAGCGTTCGGCGGCCAGCGTGGTCAGTTAGCCCTCGAATTCGAGACAGTATCCCAAAAACTCGCGGGCCTCACCGAAGAGATCGCTCAACTCCGCCAAGCGCTCGAATCTAAACGCGCCCAGGAAACCGAATCCAAGCGTCGCCTCGATGGCCTCCGCGCCGAGTACGCTACGGCTTTGGGCAAGAAAGGTTCCCTCGAAGCGGTCATTGCGGAGCATGGCTACTCGACCGAATCCGTTCGCCGCCTCTTCCAGTCCGGTGGCATGCAAGGCGGCTTGGCCCCTGCCGGTGTGCTGGCTGATTTTCTCGAAGTCGAGTCGCACTACGAAGGTGTCGTGGAAGATTTCCTTCGCGACGAGCTGAACTACGTAGTTGTGAAATCGTGGGATGCTGCTGATGAAGGTCTCCGTCTCCTCCGCTCCGACGTCGACGGCCGCGCTACTTTTCTGGTTCACCCCAACGACGCCCAGGCAAAGTTCTCCTTTGCGGTTGACGAGAATACGCGCCAGACGTCGCCCAGCCACGGTATCGTCCCGCTGAAAAATTGTGTTCGCGTGCTGGATGGATTCGGCAAATCGCTCGAAGTCATCCTGCCCAAACTGCGTGACGGCTACATCGTTCCCGACTCCGGCCTCGGGCGCGAACTGGCTCTCGAAAACCCCGACGCCTTTTTCCTCTCCTCTCAGTCAGGCGAGTGTTTCCATAACGTCACCGTCACTGGAGGCAAGCAGCGGGCTGAGGGGCCGCTGTCCATGAAGCGCGAATTGCGCGACGTTTTGCGCATCCTCTCCGAAATTGAAGAAGCTCTCCGCACTGAAGAACATCGTGTACTGACCTTGGGCCGGGAAATCAAAGAGTTCACTTCCCTGCTGGAGCGCCTCGAAGCCGAAAAACGCGAAGCCGAGAAGCAGGCCATGACTTCGGGCCACCTGCTGCAACAGTTGGACCATGAGATCTCGCGAGTTGCCGAGCGCGCACAAATTGCGCAACAGGAACTTCGTCGCCTGAGCGCCGACCGCGCTGAGCAGCAGGGCGCGATCACGGTCATCCAGAACGAAATGGCTGCACTCGAAGTTCAGCGTAATGAACTGGAGCAGCAGACCGCCGCCGGACAAGCCACGTTGGCCACCCTGCGCGCTCGCCGGGATTCCGCCGCGCAAAGTGCCTCCGAGCACATGGCCCGCGTCGCCACTCTCGAAGAGCGCCATCGCGCAGCTGCTTCGGTCCTGGGCCGCATTGAATCGATTGCTAAGGAAATGTCGGAACGCGAACAGGCCCTCCGCACCCAGCACGAGAGTTCGCTCTCCGAGAAGCAGCAGCGCGAGACCGAGAATACACAGTTGGCCGAACAGGTCGTCGGCCTTGAAGAAGAACGCAACGCCGCCGAAGTGCGCGAAGGCCTCCTGCAATTCGAGTCCGAGCAACTGCGCGCGCGCCTCACTGAAATCGATGAAGCCTTGCGCACTGCCCGCCAAGTTCTCGACCAGGCTCGCGATCGCCGCGGCGAGCTTTCCGCCAGCTCTGCCAAACTCCAGTCGGACGCGCACTATATGGCCGAGAGCTGCCTGAATGATCTCGGAGTCCAGCGCCACGAACTCCTGGCGGATAGCACCATCGCCATCGTGACCGGCGACGAATTGGCCCAGGAAGATACCGCCTACCGCGAGATGCGCACGCGCCTCGACGCCATGGGCCCGGTAAACATGATGGCGCTTGAGGAATACAAGGAAACCGCCGAACGCCACGCCTTCCTCGAGACCCAGCGCAAGGATCTGCTGGATTCGATCGAGAACACTGTGGCCACCATCAAGGAAATCGACACCGTCTCACGGCAGAAATTCGAAGAGGCGTTCCACAAGATCAACCAGAATTTCCAGCACACCTTTCAGAAGCTCTTCGGAGGGGGGAATGCGTTTATGCGCCTGACCGACGAAGAAAACAGCGCCGAAAGCGGCATCGACGTAGTTGCCTCGCCGCCCGGCAAAAAGCTGCAGAACGTTCTCCTGCTCTCTGGTGGCGAGAAAGCGCTGACCGCTTTGTCCCTGCTGGTCGGAATCTTCCAATATCAGCCCAGCCCCTTCTGCATTCTGGACGAAGTAGACGCCCCGCTGGACGAGGCTAACGTGGGACGGTTTACCGAGTTGGTCAAAGAGATGAGCGTCAAGACCCAGTTCGTCCTGATCACTCACAGCAAAAAGACCATGAGCGTGGCGCCGGTAATGTATGGCGTGACCATGCAGGAGCCCGGAGTGTCGAAACTCGTCTCGGTCAGGTTCGGCGCTACTGCCTAGTTCTGCCAGCTTGTGCCTGGCTTTCCAGTGCCCACAACTCTGTCATCCCGAGCGGAGCAGAGGATTGCGGATGCAATCGACTGCGTAGTCGAGGGACCTTGTGTTTCAGGCCCGCCAGCTGTCGACAAGTCAATCGATTTGACTGGTTGATTATTGTCCTTTGTTTTCCTGCTTGGCCGCAAATTCGGCGAAGTTCTTCAATATGGGGTAGGTCTGATCCCCTAAACTCATGAATTTTCGCCCGGCAATGAAGAGAGTGGGGGTACCACTCACGCCCACCGCCTTGCCCAAAGCAATAGAACTCTCAATGCGCGCTTTGGTATCGGGCTTCTCCGCACAAGCTGCGACCTCAGCCCCTTTCGCGCCCGAACTGTTGGCCAGGTCGGTCAGTTTCTGATCGGCATTCGCACTGGTGATCTCCGACTGCGCGTTATAGACGCTGTCAATAAACTTCCAGAATGCCGCATTATTTGACTGTCCGATGCAATCGGCATACAGGGCCGCCTTCATCGCCCAATCGTGGGATGGAAGCGGGAACGGTTGAAAGACGAAGCGCGCGTTGGGTTCGTCCGCCATTAGCTTTTCGACCGTAGGTTGCGCCTGCTTGCAATGCGGACATTGCAGGTCGCTGAACTCCACGATTTCCACCGGCGCTTTGGCCGGACCCTTGGCGATTCCGTTTTGCCCTTTCTGTAATTTCTCGCGATCTTCTTTAAAGGGCTCGGCCCCAAATGGAATTATGTCTCCGATCACCGCGTGCTTCTGATCCGAAGTGACATACAGCGTGCTCGCTTGCTGGCCCTGTGGGTTGCTGAGCAGAACATCAACCTCGGCCAGGCCTTCGGCCGCGGCCGGCTTGATGTCGAGGACCTTCCACGTGATGCTGGGATCGTGACCGAACATCTGGTGCAGAAAAGCGTTCACGGTTTGCTCGGAGGGAAGAAGCATGGGCATAGGCGCGCTTTCCGGCTTGCGCGCGCCGGCAACCGAGTTTTCTTTCTTTGTCTTCTCCTGAGCAAAACCTAGAGCCATAAATGCGATCAGAACCACCAAAATGCGAGCAAGTTGACGTTGCATTCTTCCCCTTTTCCTCTCTGTGAATGGAACCGGAGTCTCCGATCAGTATTCGTACTTGGCGGCAATCGGAAAGCGCCGTCCGTAACCGAAAGCCTTCTCCGAAATTTTGAGTCCGGGAGCGGCCTGCTGGCGCTTATATTCGTTGCGATCTACCATCCTGATGACACGCGAGACCAGATTGATGTCAAAGTTGTGGCGTGCCGCAATCTCCTCGGGCGTGCGCATGTCTTCGATGTAGTCTTCGAGAATCGGATCAAGCACCTCGTAGGGCGGAAGCGTATCGCTATCCTTCTGATCCGGCCGCAACTCCGCCGAAGGCGGCTTCTGCAGCGTTGCCTCAGGAATCACCGCTCGCCGCGAATTCACGTAATGCGCCAGCCGATAGACCATCGTCTTTGGAACATCCGAGATCACCGCCAGGCCTCCCACCATATCGCCATACAGGGTACAGTAACCCACGCCCAGTTCGCTCTTATTGCCGGTACTCAAGACAATTGCCCCGAATTTGTTGGCCAGAGCCATCAGCAAAGTTCCGCGCGCCCGCGGCTGGATATTTTCTTCCGTCACGTCTTCCGGGCAGCCGGCAAACACCGGATCCAGCACCTTGCGGTAGCTGTCGAAAACCTCCTTGATGGAAAGCAGTTCGAACCGGATGCCAAGATTTTTGGCGATTTCGCGCGCATCGCTGACCGAACCCCCGGAAGAATAAGGTCCTGGCATACCGACACCAATCACGTGTTCTGGCCCCATGGCATCAGCCGCAATGCAGGCGGTCAGCGCCGAGTCAATGCCTCCGCTCAGACCTACAATGACGGTTTGGAACCCGCACTTGCGCACATAATCCCGCGTCCCCAGCACAAGCGCGGCATAAGCTTTGGCTTCGTCCCCTTGAATCTGCTCATGGATCTCGCCCGTCAAAGTGCTGGAATCGAAAAGGATCAAATCTTCTTCGAATGATCTTCCCTGCGCGATGACTTCCCCGGCCGGGTTGAGGACTAGACTGGAGCCATCGAAAATAAGGCTGTCGTTCCCGCCTATCTGGTTCACCATCACTACCGGCACCTTGTGCGTGACGGCAATCGAAGCCAGCATCTTTCTGCGAAATTCCCTCTTTCCCATCCAGTAGGGCGAAGCGGAAATATTGAGAACGAAATTCCCTCCGCCGCGAATGAGTTCTTCCACCGGATCAAGCGGATAAAGCCGCTTGCTCCAGAAATTCTTGTCATTCCAGGCATCTTCACAGATGGTCAGCGCCATTCGTTTGCCGCAAAAATCGAATAGGTCCTGCCCAGCGGCCGGCGCGAAGTTACGCATTTCGTCGAAGACGTCATACGTGGGCAGCAGAATTTTCGATTGCACGAACGCAATTTTGCCGTCTTGCAACAGCGCAGCCGAATTCATCACCGACTTGCCGGTCTGCGCCTGCGCCGGGGTCACCAGTCCGCAGATCACCGCAATTCCCACGGTGCTCTCGGCGATCCGTGTTGCAGTTTCCTGATTTTTGGCAATGAAAGATGGACGTTCCACTAAATCGCGCGGCGGATAGCCGCAGAGGGAGAGCTCGGGAAAGAGAATTAAACCGGCTCCGGCCGCCTTTGCACGCCGCGAAAACTCAATAATCTTCGCGGCATTGCCGGAAAAATCCCCGACCGTAGGGTTGATTTGGCCGAGCGCGATCTTCACCTATCCAGTGTAAAGCCCGCGAACAAAATCGGCCAACTTGCGTGTGGCGCCGCCACCCTCGCCAGCAAAGTTGCGGACAGGAATGTCTGCACCACACCTGCTACTTCATCCGTGGCGCTTGATAAGGTGCTTTATCCACCGGGAAGTTATTGCTGAGATAATCGATGAAGCTATCGCGATCGGCAGGCTCCACCAAGGCTCCCCACTTGGTCATCTTGTCCACCTCTTTGCCCCAGGCTGCCTTGCTCAAGCGCTGCTGCAGGACAATTCGAGCATCGTGACATTCGGTGCACGCGGTCGTCACTTTGGATTGCATCGGACCTTCGGGCAACTGTGGAACCGAACTCGATTGCGCCCAGATGAAAACCACAGACAGAGTTACCGTCAGCCCTACAAGCAACGCGCTAGATCTCCACATGAATGTTCACCTGGTCAATGACGTTGTTGAGATAGCCGCCAGGATTCCAGGAGACTGACCCAGGCTGTACCCGGCCTTGACGATCCGTGGCCCGCGACATAATCGTGTACGCACCCGGCTTCGGAGCCGTAAAGGAGAAGTGCCAGAGTCGCCAGGCGTATTTCGCTTGCTCTTTACCCAACTCAGCGGGTTTCCAGCTGGTTCCGGAATCGCTCGAAATGTCCACACTGGCGATGTCGGCTTCGCCCGCCCACGCCGCTCCGAGCACATGTACAGTGCGTGACTTTACGGTTGCGCCATCCCTCGGTGCTGCAATCAGCGATTTCACCGTCAAGGCTGTCACCGGGCGCGAATTCTCCGGCGTAAGCGCATCACCCGGCTTCAAGGGAGCATTCGGAAAACGATATCCCGGGTTCATGAAATTGCCTTCAAAGGGCTGGCCCAGAACTTTGATCTCAGTCAGCCATTTACATGACGCCGCGCCTACCCACCCAGGCACCAAAGCGCGCGCCGGAAAACCATGATGCTTGGGCAGCGGCACACCGTTGATGTGGGTAGCGACCAGCGTGTCCGGGTGCATCGCTTTCTCAATCGGAATGCTGCGAATAAAAGGCGGGACCTTGCCCGGCACCTCATCCAGACCGCGAAACATCACATGCTTTCCATTTTTGTTCAAGCCGGCGCGCTGGAGAATATCGGCCAGGCGTACTCCGGTGAAGCGGGCGTTTCCCACAGCTCCCTTCTGCCACTGGATTCCGGGCACATGCGGTACGACCGCTGCCCGCCCGTTGCCAGCACATTCCAGGGCGTTGTGCACCATATGCGATTCGAGCTTCTGCAAATCGGCGAGGCGCAGACTCAGGGGCTTCTCCACCTCGCCCCCGACGCTCAGAGTCCAGGTAGCCGTATCCAGCGTACTGGGCTCATGCATGTGATTGCGCACGAAGAAATGCGGTAGGGGGGTGATGAAGGAATCGGCATACTCCCGCGGCATTTCCAGGTCGAAAAAACGGGATGACCGGACAATCATCCCTTCCTTGCCGGGAATGGATGGTGCCTCAACCGCATCAGCAGCCCAGGCAAGGAGCGGTCGTGCAGCGGTCCCAGCCGCGAATGCCAGAGAAAGATTTTTCAAGAAATGTCGTCGCGAGACCATGCCGCATAACTCTAAGAGCGGCGACGGCCTTGGTCAAGACCGCCACCGCCCCAGGTATTCGGTTGTCAGAATGCTAGTTGGATGCGGCTCATCAATACGTTCTCAGAGTGCAGAGGAGTCACTTTGCTGGACGGCATGCGAAAATCAGTGTGCTCGTAATTCGTCATCAGCTTGGTGAAACGATTGAGATACCAATTCACGCCAACACCCCACTCCTGTGCATGCTGCGCAGCCGTTTTGGAAGCGAAGAGCGGAAACGCAGCCTTGTCGATGCTCAATTGGCTGGTTCGAATCGCAAGCTCGACCGCGCCGAAGTGGCGAATGCCTCGATTGGGTTCAAACGAGTAACGCGGGCGAACCCCATTATAGGAGTTCTTTTCTCCCGTCAGCATGAAGGAGCCCTCGACGTGCCAGGCCTCGTTTCGCAGCCTGTCCGTAAGCTTCTTATTCAGCACAGTTTGGGAAGAAAGCGCGTATTCCGCCATGAAGAAGGCAGGCCCGACAAAGTAGTAGGCCTGTGGTACGAGCCGATTGTGCTGTCCGTCGGCCAAGGCCGTGGACGAATATTTGAAGAACGTGCTCTGACCCGTAGTCTTCAGTCCGGCAATCCTACCGTGCTGATCCCCGGATGAACCTGCCAGGCCAAGACCGATATGCTGCAGCGCACTCACTTTGCTTAGCGCAAAGGGTTGAAAGAAAACACGGGCCGCCGCCTCATTCGAGGTAATCCACTGGAGCGCGCTATTCGAACCATCGTTACTACCATTGAAATACCCAACCTGGTAAGAAATGGTATTCGAGAGCACGGATCCGCCAATTTGCGCGCCCAGATAGCGTAGCGGAACCAGGTCGGACGACAACGAGCGCTCCGCGAATGACCCCTCGGTGTCGGAACGCAGAGCCTCGAGTCCAAGCGGTTCCTTATACTTGCCCACTCGCAGCTTGGCGAAGGATAGGGTCTTCAACTCCAGGTAAACATCCTGGATCTGGGGATTGTTCTGGCCGAAGTCGGGCACGAAGCGAAAATCTACGTTGCCAAAGAGAGAGCCCTCAAAGGTCGGCCGGATACGCCGGAACGTAAACATGTCCAGCCCCTCTCCCTTGGTGGTGCTCGAGAACATCCGGTTATCGCCCTGCACGAATCCGTGCACCTGAAGCCGAGTACTCTTGTCTGCAGTCGAGAAGATCAGCCCGTCCGCACCGAAAGAGACTGGAGGCGTACTTTTCTTCGGTGTTGCCGCGGTGGCTGCCACCGCGGCCGCAGCATCGTTAAGACTCATCTCCTGTGAATGGACCAACACCGTCATGAACAACAGAACTGGGATCAACAAAAATTCTTTCTTCATACATGTTCTCCTAGCAAATCGTCTTGTGCTCTCGTTTCTCAGCGCTTTCAGCGCATCCCTCGGGGAGGGCGGGTTCTGAGCCGACGCGAATAGTTGTCGCATTATCTACAATGTCTATTGACTAAGTAGACTTACTGGATATTGCAATCCGCTTTCCATTTGCAGTCTCCCTCTCTAATCCGCTAAAACCCGCTGCTTCAGCGGTGCCACAAGGTTGGTTGCAACCGGGGGACAAAAGCGTATGTGCATCGTCTTGCTCATTATGACTACGCCGTCGGCGCCAGGCCCCATTTCTCTTGCAATCGTTTCTCGACAGTCTTAAACACGAGGCCGTCGACGATATACCCGAGCGCGATGATCAGAATCATGACGGCGATCACCTGGCTCATGTCGTTCAGGTCGCGGCCCATCATCAGCAACTGGCCCAAGCCCAAACTGACAAAAATCATTTCGCCCGAAATCAGCGAGCGCCAGGCAAACGCCCAGCCCTGCTTGAGACCGGTCACGATATAGGGCAAACTCGCGGGCAAGGTGACATGCAGAAATAGCTGGAATCCCTTGGCTCCTAGATTGCGTCCCGCCATCGAGTAAATCTTGGGCAACTGCTTGCGGCCGGTTTCCATGCTGATGGTGACCGACAGCAGCGAGCCCATGACCACCACAAATAAAATGGCCTTCTCCGTCAATCCAAACCAAAGCACCGCCATAGGCAACCAGCAAATACTTGGCAAACTCTGCAGGCTGACGAGCAGGCCGCCGATCGTCTGCTCCAGAAATTTGCTGCTGGCGATACCCAGGCCGAGAATCATGCCCAGCACCACCGACAACCCGTAGCCCACCAGCATGCGCCGCATGCTGACGCCAATCGCGATCCAGAAGCTATGATCGGCGAACCCGGCCCACATCGCCTCGCCTACGCCCCAGGGCGTCGGGAAGATGTACGGCGGCCACACTCTCAGCTTGGCCAGGATTACCCAGACCGCAATCAGCACCGAATAGAACAGCAGGTATCTAGCGGTTCGTTTCATTGCCGTACTCGGCCTCCAGCGACTTGTTGATCTCTCCCCGCAGATCTTCCAGGATCTCGCGCGCCGCGCTCGCGACGGGGACATCTTCGAGATGACGCGGGCGAGGTAGCTCTACGGGATACTCGCGCTTCACCGTGCCCGGCCGGAAGGTTAGCAGCACAACGCGATCGCCAAGACGCACGGCCTCGCGCACGTTGTGAGTAACGAAGACGATGGTGCAGCCTGTCTCCGCCCAGATGCGCTCCAGTTCGTCGTGCAGCAGGTCGCGGGTCTGGGCATCGAGAGCGGCAAAGGGTTCGTCCATCAGAAGAACATCCGGTTCAGTAGCCAGGGCACGCGCCAGCGCAACCCGCTGCCGCATCCCGCCCGAAAGTTGATGAATGTAGCTGTCCTTGAACTGCTGCAGGTGAACCAGGCGTAGGTATTCATTCACTTTAGCGGCTCGCTGCGCCTTGGGCACGCCCTTCATCCGCATGCCGAATTCAACGTTCTGTGCAACCGTCAGCCAGGGAAACAATCCGAGTTCCTGAAAGATAAGAATGCGGTCGGTGCCGGTTCCCTGCACTGCGTGCCCGTCGATCAGCACCTCGCCGGAGGTTTGGCGCTGTAACCCGGCGACCAAATGCAGCAGGGTGGATTTTCCGCAGCCCGAGGGCCCAACGATGCAGAGAAACTCTCCTGGCTGTACTTGCAGGTTGATGTGTTCGAGAGCAATCAGCCTACCCTTGGTGTTTACGCCATAGGTCAGGCAAATATCGTTCAGCGCAACTTTGGGAGTCGTCACGGCCGGCACGCGCAGGGGTAGCACGGCCAGGTTGGAGCGGGAATGCAAGCGGTTCAGCCTGCGATGTTCGGATAGGACCTCAGCTGCGGATGCGCGACTGTTCGGCGTCATTGGATTGTTTTCTTCCCCTTTTCCGTTAGTACTTCGTTCAGCAGCTTGAGGTCATACATGTTGGAGAGATCGGGCATTTGCCGACCCAGGAACCCGGCATCGAAGGCCGATCGTGCCGCTTTCAGAAATGCGGTGGGCAGCGGATCGTACGTGACTGCCAGCCGCCCGAAAGCCTCGTCCAGGACATCGCCGGGCAGGGCCTTCCCTGTCTCCCTCTGAATTTGCGCATTAAGAATTTTTTTGGCTTCAGGCAGATGGCCGTTGATCCAATCCGTTAACTCGACGTGTGCCCGTAACCATGTCTTTACCAGGTCAGGATGTTCGTTGAGGAACTTAGTGTTGACTACCAGTTGAGCGGTAACAAACTGGCCCCTTGGCCACAGTTCGCGCTCGTCGAGAAAGATGCGTCCATTGGCCTCATGGACCAGCCGCGACGCCCAGGGCTCCGGCGCCCAGGCCGCATCGAGTTGCTTCTTCAGAAAGAGTGTGAGTTGATCGGGATTGGCAACCGGGATCACCTGGACATCGCCGCCTTTGTCCGTTGTCTTCATACCATGCGCAATAAGCCACGCGCGCAAGGCAACGTCCTGCGTGTTCCCCATCTGGGGCGAGGCGATGCGCTTGCCGTGAAAATCCTCAACTTTGGAGATCCCCGCATCCTGGCGCACCACCAGCGCAGCTCCACCGCTCGTGGCGCCGGCCACCGTGCGCAGTGCTTCACCGTTGGACCGCACATAACCGTTGATGGCGGGGTTGGGGCCGATGTAGGTCATATCCAGCGCGCCGGCAAACATGGCTTCAATCGCCGAAGGTCCGGCATTGAACGTCTTCCAATCAATCTTGACCTGCGGGCCCATTTCCTTTTCGAACCAGCCGTTTGCTTTCCCGATCATGGCTTGCGGATGCGTAATGTTGGGAAAAGCGCCAACCCGGATCGTGACTTGCTGCGCGGAACCCAGGGATGCAAGCGACAGAATCAGAACCAATAAGAAAAGTTTAGCTCTCATAGGGGGCCTTGCTCCCGTGCACGACCATCGGAAGCACACTGCCTTCTTTCTTCTTGCGGGAACGTTTTTTGGCGCCTGATCCGTGCGTATCGGACTCATGGAGCAGATCGGCAAGGCTGGTACTATCGAGAATCTTGGCGGCCGCATCCCGCACCTGCAGAAAAACCATGTACAGTGACCGGTGATTTGAATCGCGGTCGATCAGCTCGCGTAAGGAATCGGCATCGCCGAAGGGCGCTAAGGGGCCGTCAATCAGGCGGATGATTTCGCTCAGAAAAATCTCGGCGGGCGGGCGCCGTAATTGGTATCCACCCTTTGCGCCGCGAACACTCTCGACAATACGGGCGTTCTTCAGTTCCAGAAGGATGAGTTCAAGAAATTTTTCGGGTAGATCTTCTTCGTAAGCGACTTCGCGAATCTTGATGGCGCCCTGGTGGTAGTGCCGCGCCAGCATCATCAATGCCTGCAGGGCGTACAGGCCTTTCTGGGAGACTTTCATAGCTCTAAGCTTCTCCTCTTAAAGTCTACTTAGTCAATAGACTTTATTGACACACAGGAGATTAGCACGACGCTTGCCAATCCGTGGTTCTGCTTCCGCCTCAATAAAGCCTTGCCTTACTTACACTTGCAGAATCGGCAAAGACGCTTGGGGATGTGGATATGCAGCCGTTTGCAATTCTTTCGAAATACACTGGTACGTGGGTGCTGTGAACGGGATTTCAGACCACGGTGGAGACGCCGCTGGTGGTGCCGGTTGCGGCACCGGCTCCGGTGTACCGCAGCAATTGAAGAGTGATGTTGTCCGGAGCTCCTCGTTGTTTCGCCAGATCGATCAGTTCGCGGCAGGCTTGTTCAGGTGTCTGGCTGGTCACCGACTTCCGCAATTCCTCATCGTTGACCAGTCCCCAGAGCCCATCGGTACACAGCAGGAGGGTATCGCGGTTTTGTAGCGGCACCGGTTGCAGAGGAGTGTCCGGGCTAGGGTCGTCGCCGACCCCAAGCGCGGCCGTCAGAATGTGCCTCTGGGGGTGTGCTTCGGCGTCGCTGGGGCTGATTAATCCGGATTCGATCAGGCGGCCGACGTAGGAGTGATCGCGGGTCAGACGGGAAATCTTGCCGTCGCGCACCAGGTACAGGCGGCTGTCTCCGATGTGCGCAAAGTAAAGATAGGAGCGTGCAATACAAACCGCCGTGCAGGTCGTACCCATACCGAAAAGCTTCGGATGCTGGCGCGCATATTCGCGAATGCGCTCGTGCGCGGTTTTCATGCCATTTACCAAAAGCGCCTGGGGTGTGCCGGTCTCATGGGCAAAAACGTCGCAGACCGTCTGCACGGCAATGTTGCTGGCTTCCTGCCCGCCGTCGTAGCCGCCCATTCCGTCGGCGATAATGGCCAGCGTGCCTTTCCGATCCGGATCCGCGGAGCTCTCCGGTTGCCAGTAGCCGGAAGAATCCTCGTTCCGTTCTCGCTGGCAGCCGACGTCGCTGAGTGTCGCGAATTCTATTTCGGATTGCTTTTGCAAGATTTCAGGCTCACTTCACAGGCTGATAGCGTACCCGGTGCCTTCGCTACCCCACTGACCAACCGACGCCAATGAATGGTGAGCGCGGCAGGATTCGAACCTGCGACCCATGCCTTAAAAGGGCATTGCTCTACCAACTGAGCTACGCGCCCACAGATTTATCAATCTAACATATAAGGCTCATTGCGAGCGTGGAAGGCGCGGCTACTTCATCTCTTGCGTGACGATGTGCACATCCACCGGCGGAGCGTCGCGAAGGAATTTATGGATCGCGGAAAGGTACAGATATTTTCTCCAGCCCTCCTGCGCCGAGCGTCCGAAAACCACCTGGGTAATGTGCTTTTCTCGAACCACCTTCGCCACCTCGGCGGCGACGCTGTTGCCCTGGACGCGAACGACTTTCGCCCCCAGGTTTTCGGCAAAGCTGAGATTCTGGCCCAAGCTGCGTTGATCTTCGGGACCTTCGTCGGTGCCGATATCGACGTAAATCACATAAAACTCGGCGTCGATGCGTTGTGCCATGCGGGCAGCGCGAGCGATCAGGTACTGCGCTGCGGGACTGGAACTGACGCACACCGCGATCCGCTCCCGAATGCCAAGGCTTTTGCCCAGGCCTTCGCGCTCCAGGTATGACTCCAGGCTGCGGTCGACCGCCTGGGTCACTTGCTGCAAGGCGAGCTCACGCAGCGCGATCAGGTTGCCCGGCCGGAAGAAATGTCCCAGGGCCTTCTCGGCCCGATCCAAGGGATAGATATCGCCACGGCGCATGCGCGTCTGCAAAGCTTCCGGCGTCAAGTCGGCCAGGACAATTTCGTTCACCCGTTGGATGACCCAGTCGGGGACGGTTTCGCGCACGTGGATTCCCGTGATATTCAAGACCGTGGGCACCATACTCTCGATGTGCTGCACGTTCATAGTCGAGAGCACGTCGATGTGCGCATCCAGCAGAGCCATCACGTCTTCGTAGCGCTTGCTGTGCTTGCTGCCTTCAATGTTGGAATGCGCCAGCTCATCTACCAGCACAACCTGGGGCTCACGCGCCAGAATCGCCTCCACATCCATCTCTTCGAAGGAAGCGCCGCGGTACGAAATGGTGCGGCGGGGGACGGTCTCCAACTTTGCTGATAGCTCGGCGATCGATTTACGGCCGTGGGTTTCGACCATGCCGATAACCACGTCTTCGCCCCGGCTGCGACGGCGGATTCCCTCGCTCAGCATGTTGAAGGTTTTGCCGACACCGGGCGCATATCCAAGAAAAAGCTTGAAGATCGCCTGCTTCTTTTGCGGCTCGGCTTCTTCCAGCCACTGCTCGGGTGTCTTCGGCATCGTGCGCTTACCTTCGATTGTCCCCTTGCGGTTCGGGGTGAATCAGCACGCGGAACAGCTCCGGAGCCGCCTGCTTGAAGCGGATTTCCAGGTCGGTAATGATTTCGTGGACACGGGACAGAGGCAAATCATCCGGCATAGTGCAGTGGCAGGAAACATATAACCGGTCCCGCACGCGCTTGATCTCAACATCGTGGGTATCCAGAATTTCGGGGAATTCCCTCGCGATCTTCTTCAGCCGCTGCACCAGTTGGGGAGCGTCCACAGATGGATCGCCGGGTTCGATGGTGGCTGGTTCACTCTCGATATGCGTGAGAATGGTTGAGATTTCCGGGACCTCGTTCCGAATTTCGGCTTCGAGCACCGTCACCTGATCGTGTGCCTCCATCAGGCTGAGCCGTTCATCCAACTCCAGGTGCTGCTCCACATGCAAGCGTCCGTTCAGGTCCTGAACACTGACATCGTGCACGTTGAAGTTATACCGTGTCGCTACGGCGCGAATGCGGTCAAAAATATTTTCCTCGCGGAACGGCCTGGGAATGGAATGGACGACCACGTCGGCCTCGGGAAGCACCTTGTGAACCGCAGCGCTGACCGCGTCGGCCATCTGCTCGGATCTTTGGAAAGTCACATTTCGCGCCAGGCCGACGGATAAATCCGCGAAAAACCGGTTCCCAGCCCGGCGGATCCGCACCCGGTCCACCTCCAACACGCCGCGAACACCGGAGACGGCGTCGATAATCTGCGAGCGCACTCCCGACGGCGCGGCGTCCAGCAAGGCATCGATGGTTTTTGTGGCCAGCCGCCAGCTTACGTAAACGACAACCCCGGCCACGAAGAGCGCGGCGACTGGGTCGGCATCGCGCAACCAGGAGACGCCATAGCGGCGTCCCAATTCGACCAGCAACAACCCCAGTACCACAACCCCACTTGACCAGATATCCGTGGAGAAGTGCAGAGCATCGGCTTCCAAGGCCTGGCTGTCATACTTGACCGCAATTTTCCCCAGCGCGCGTGAACGCCAGAAATCGACTCCCATAGAAAGAAACAGCACCGCGAAGGCCGCAATGCTGGGCTCGATTTCTATGTGGCGGTAAAAGATTCGCTTGATGGCTTCGTAGATGATCCAGGCGCAGGTTAGCAGAAGCAGTCCAGTTTCGATAAAGGCGGAGAAGTTCTCGACTTTGCCATGACCATACTGATGGTCGGCATCAGCAGGCTTATCGGAGACCCGTACCGAAAAGAAAGTAATGATAGCGGCGATCAAATCAAGCCCGGAGTGCGCAGCCTCGGAAAGAATACCCAGGCTTCCGGTGGTAATCCCCACAATGATCTTGAGAGCGGTAATGGCGAGCGCCGCCAGGACCGAGTTCCCCGCTACGCTGCGTTTCTCGGCACGCATGGACTCAGAACTGAATGCAACCGGCGATTCGGCCATGGGGGAATTATCGCTGCTCTGTCGAGCTTCCGCCAGCTTTGCTGCTTTGACACGGTTCACAGCATTGCAGAGGACCCTGTGCTAGGATGTGAAGTCCCCTACACTTCAGGAGGCTTTTCCGAATGCGCATCCGCCACTTCGCTCTAGTCCTGCTCGCTTCAGTTGCCATGGGACAGGCTGCTCCTAATTCCACGACTCCACCTTCGGGGCCGGCTCCTGAAAAGGCGACCGCGGGAGCGAACAGCGAATCCAGCGTGCCACCGGATGCCGCCGTAATTACGGTCCCTGGCGTCTGCGATACTCCTGCCGCCAGCGCGAAGGCAGCGACGGCCAGTACAGGTAAACAGGATTGCAAAACGGTCATTACCCGAGCCCAATTCGAAGCACTTGCCAATGCCTTGCAGCCCAACATGAATATGCAGATCAAACGCAGGCTGGCCGACGTTTATCCTCGCATGCTGGTGATGGCACAGGAGGCGCGTAAGCGCGGGCTGGAAAACGATCCCCAATTCAAAGAAGTCGTAAAGTTCAACCGGCTGCAGATTCTCTCCCAGGAACTCGGCCGCCATATAAAAGAACAGGCCGACAAAGTTCCCGACGCGGACATCGAGAAGTACTATAACGACAACAAGGCAGCTTTCGAGCAGGCCACCTTGCTTCGCTTATTCATGCCCAAGGAAAAGCAGCAGCCTCCGGCCAAGGCCGACGTGAGCGCCAAGGAGGAAACTGAGGAAGATGCTGCCAAGGCGTCGCCGACACAAAAAGCCGATGAAGAGGCGATGAAGAAAAAGGCGGACGAGATCCAGAAGCGTGCCGCCGCCGGCGAAGATTTTGAAAAGCTCCAAAAAGAGGCCTACGATGCTGCCGGTATATCCGGTTCGCCTGCTCCCACCAACATTGGCAAGCTGACCCGCAGCCAAGTCCCTGTGGACCAGCGCAGCGTGCTGGATCTGAAGGCCGGCGAGGTCTCCCCGCTGTTCACCGAGGCCAACGGGTATTACGTCTACAAAGTGCTAGCGAAGGAAACCAAACCTTTGGATGAGGCTCGAGACGAAATTCGAACCCAGCTTGCCCAGCAGCGCCTGCAAGACGCAATGACAAAATATCAGCAGGAAAGTAAAGCAACTCTAAACGAAGCTTATTTCGGACCCGCTGGACAGCAGATGCCGCCTCGAGGCGGTCCGCAGGGCATGCTGCCCCCGGGAGCAAGACCGCAGCAGCCTCCAGCTCCGCAGGGGAATGCCGCCAAGCCCACATCACCCGAGCCGCCCCAGAAGTAGTCAGATGGATATCGAACGACCAACCGTAGTCGTGACCGGAGTCTCCGGTAACCTGGGCCTGCACTTGCTTCCCAAGCTGGGCGGCTTCTCCGTGGTTGGGATTGACATCTCGCCTCCCAAGACGGAGCGTTCGTTGCGCTTCGTGCGCATGGATCTCGGTCGCGAGGAGTCCTGTCGCGAGCTTTACCACCTCCTGCGCGAAACCCGCGCGGTTGCCGTCGTCCACCTTGCTTTCGTGCTGGATCAGGTGCGGATGGGAGTCCTTGATCTGGACCGAATGTGGCAGATCAACGTCGCTGGTACAGCCCGCGTCATGGAAGCTGTAACCGAGGCTAATCGCGACGGGGTGACGGTAGAGAAGTTCGTTTTTCTCAGCAGCGTTTCTGCATATGGGCCGAGCCCGGCAGGGCCGCTCTCGGAAGATTCTCCCCTGGGCGCTCACACCTATCCCTATGGCATGCACAAAAAGGAATGTGATGAAGTTGTGCAGCAGCGCGCGCCCTCGCAGCGCGGTTGCAGCGTCTACATTCTGCGGCCGCACATCTTCGCCGGACGTGACGTCGAGAATTACCTGGTTGGAATTTTTCGCGGCACCCCGAACGGTCCCAGCAAACGTGCGGCGAAACTGCGCGCTCAAGGCCGGCGCCTGCCCTGCGTACTTCCCTGGGGTCAGCGTTATTTAGATAACCGCGTGCAGTATGTGCACATCGACGATGTGTCCAGGTTAATCTCCCACATTCTCCGCCGCGAGCCCGAAGCGCGGCGCGTAACCATTCTGAACGTTGCCGGACGCGGCGACCCGTTGACGATTGCGCAGTGTGTGGAAATGTCGAACTCCAAGCTGATTAGGGTTCCCGGACGCTGGGCCAGCCGCCTTCTTCTGAAGTACGCCTGGAAACGCGGCCTCTCCGCCATCCCGCCCGAAATCGAACCCTACATGAACGGCGAGTGCATTATGAACACCGAACGCCTGCGCGGATTTCTGGGACAGGATTACCCAGAGGTCATTCAATACACCGTTGCCGACGCCTTCGCCGAAAGCGTGGAGCCGGTTACGTCACTCGCTATGTCTCGTTCGGTCGCAACCTAGGAAGCCTCCGATTAGGTGCATTTCTGTCATCCCGGGGGCAACGGAATCCCCGCTTTTAAGCCAGTGATTGAGAGCGGATGCAGCCGCCGAAGGCGGCGGAACTCATTAGCCCCGGGCGTAAGCCCCGGGGTTGGAGCGCCCGTGGGACGAAAAGCCCCGTCGGGGCGCCACTGCAGCCTTACATAACCCCGCGATACAACCCCGCAATCCCGAACGTATATGGGGTCCAACTCGCAGTTCTAAAACCGCAGGACTTCATGCGCTGGCACATCACTTCCGGCTCAGGAAACCTCTCCACGGACGCGGGCAGATAGGCATACGGTCCCTTCACGCCGGAAATGAGAGTCCCAACCCTGGGCAGTACGTGCCGAAAATAGACTCGATATCCTTTCCCAATTATTCCTTTCGGCTCCCCGAAATCAAGGATGCCGCACTCTCCGCCCGGCTTCAGCACGCGTGTTATCTCTCGCAATCCGGCGTCGTAATCCGCCAGGTTTCGGAACCCGAATGCCGATGTGACCAGATCAAACGAGCCGTCGGAAAAAGGGAGACGAAGCGCATCCGCCTCGATCCAGCGCAGACGCATTCCTACAGATTTCACTCCCGCGCGCTGCAGCATCGCATGGGAGAAATCCGCGCCTAAAATTTCAATCGGCGTTCGTCCCGCTTGTCGTCGCAGAGCAAACGCCATATCGCCCGTCCCGCAACACAGATCCAACACGCGCGCATCGCTTCGATTCAGGATATGGGAAAAAGATCGTGCCGCACGCCGCCACCACAGTCGGTCAATATTGAACGAGAGCACATGATTCAGCAGGTCGTATCGTGGTGCAATCGAGGTGAACATCTCGCGCACTGCCGCAGCGGCGCTCTGCGTATCACGCGCCCCCTCGGGTGCGGCTCCGGTGACAGTATTCTTGCCTGAATCGCTCAACGCGAGAGGACCTGCAATTGCCTGATGGCTTCCAGCACGACGGCTTCGGGTACGTCGTTGACTACTTCAACTTTGCCGATTTCGCGCGGCAAGATGAAGTGCACTACCCCGTTCCTGGTTTTTTTGTCGGATTGCAAGGCGCGCAGAATCGTTTTTGGGTTGGCCGTGACCCGAGGCAGCGATCCCAGCGCCACGGTCGCGCTGCTGATGCGTTGTGCCGTCGGCCTGTCCGTTTTCTTGATGGCAGCAGCGATGACAGAAGCCGCCACCATGCCCCATGCCACGGCCTCACCGTGTAAGAAACGGCTGTAATGCGTCGCCGATTCCAGCGCGTGGCCTATGGTGTGCCCAAAGTTGAGGACGCGACGCAATCCGCTCTCCCGCTCATCGGCCATGACAACCCCCGCCTTCAGCCTAACGCTCTCCGTAATCAAGAACTCCAGCTCAGCGGGATCACGGGCCAGAATCTTGTCGCGGTTTGATTCCATGCGCGAGAACAATTCGGGTTTCCCGATCACACCGCATTTCAAAGCTTCATACAATCCGGATCGAAACTCGCGTTCCGGAAGCGTGGAGAGCACTTGGGGGTCGATGAGCACGAGGGCGGGCTGATGAAAGGTACCGACAAGATTCTTCCCCGCCTTGAGATTTACACCGGTTTTGCCGCCGACCGAAGCGTCGACCTGCGCCACTACGGTTGTCGGCACCTGCACAACATCCACGCCGCGCATGTACACGGATGCGAGGAACCCGGCTACATCGCCGACTACTCCGCCGCCGAACGCGACAACCACTGCATTGCGGTCGGCCCCCGCGCGGGTAAGCTTCTCGGCGAGAGCCTCGACCGTAGCCGCAGTCTTGTAGCGCTCGCCATCGGGCATAACCACGAAGCGCGCATCCCAGTCTGCCGAAGCCAGTGCGGCCGCCAGTTGGCGTCCCCACTTGCGGCGGACGCTCGCCACCGTAACCACGAAACATCGTTTCCGATCGGGAAAAACTTCGCGCAACAGCTCGCCAGCCCGGGGGAACAACCCGTTTTCAATAACGGCCTCGTAGGGTCGTGGCTGGACGGCAACAGTGATTCGCGTCATGCGCTCCCATGATAAAGATTCGCCGCAACCGACACAAAGGCGCTTCTATCCATTTTGGTTTTGCGCTGATTTTTGCGGAAACACTACCGAGGCTGCTACGGAGATCGCGAGCAAACCGCCTACCGTCGCCAATGCCCATTCCGTAGGAATCGTGTAATAGTGCGACAGCAACATCTTCGCCCCAATGAAGATAAGAACTGCCGACAATCCATAATGCAGATAATGGAAGATCTCCATCATCTCCGCCAAGGCAAAATACATCGAGCGCAACCCCAGAATGGCGAAAACATTCGAGGTGTAGACGATGAATGCGTTCAGTGTAATGGCCAGGATGGCGGGAACTGAATCGACGGCAAACAGGATGTCGGTTGTTTCCACCACCAGCAAAACAACGAAAAGAGGGGTCGCATAAAGTCCGCGATCTCGAACGAAGAATTTCCCCTCTACATAATCGGGCGTAATAGGGACCCAGCGGCGAAAGAGTTTCAGCATCGGATTCTTCTCCGGATGTACCTCCCCGCCTTCGGTCCGCAAAAACTTGAATCCGCTATACACGAGAAATGCGCCAAACAGGTACACGATCCAATCGAAGCCGCGGATCAGTCCAATCCCAAGAAATATGAACAGCCCGCGCATGATCAAGGCGCCCAGAATCCCCCAAAACAGCACTTTGTGCTGATTTGCGCCAGATACTTTGAAATATCGGAAGATCACCAGAAAGACGAAAAGGTTGTCGACGCTCAGCGACAGCTCAATCACATACCCGGTGACGAACTCCAGCGCAGCCGTGCGGCCGTGCCAGAAGTAGACCAGGACCGCAAAACCCGCAGCCAGGGCGATCCACATGCCCGTCCAGGCGATTGCCTCCCGGAACTTAACCGCATGGGAGCGGCGATGAAAGACACCGAGGTCCAGGGCCAACATCGCCGCCACAAAAACGTTGAAAAGAATCCAGAAGATGAGCAAGAAGCCTCGTTGGTCCTCAGTCTTCAGTCGGCAGTCGTCAGGAAAGCGTGGCGCACACCTGACGCGTGCCAGTCGGCAAGAAACCGAGCCTGAGCGCCGCTCGAGACTGATGACTCACAGCTAACGACTACTACTGACAGCTACTGCGACCGTCCCCGCTGCCCATTTTCCCACTCCCGCCAGATGCCGAATACCTGCAACTGTTTATCAAGGCCGGTCTCGCGCAGCGTCTGTTCCACTTGTGCACGATTGAGCCGCCGCCCTATGGCGTTAGGACTATCCGCCAGCGCAAAGGTCAGTGCAGCCGCTTCCGCCACGTGCTTCTTGAGTTGCGGCAGGTCAACTTTGTCATAAGTGTCGGATTGTGCGTGATAATTAATCAGGTAATTAGCTTCTTCCTGGTTGGCCACAAACGTGGGCACGCCTTCGAGCATGAAATCAAAATTGTCGGTACCCCACTCGGCATCGGTGGTCACGTTATTAGCTTCGAACTGCTGAAGGGGCGAGAGCAACGGGGTGACGGCGCTGACCAGGTCCTTGCGACCACCGAGAGAAAACCCGGTGGTCCGTCCCGTGCCGGAATCGAAAATGACTACTCCGGCAGCTTTGTCGAGTTCGGACCGATGAGTCGTAACATAGGCGCGCGACCCCACCATCCCCTCTTCTTCGCCGCTAAACAGCGCAAAGCGAATGGTGCGCCGGGGACGCAGGCCCGACGCTTTGATCGCCCGAAGCGCCTCCACCACAAGTGCGGCATTGCAGCCGTTGTCGAGTGCGCCTGTGCCCAGTTCCCATGAATCCAGATGCGCGCCCAGCAGCACGAACTGATCCGGATGTTCACTCCCGGGAATTTCGGCGATCACATTGGCGGCCGTGATCGGACCGTCAATCTGATTCGGAATGGCTAAATCGGTATACAGCGATTGTCCCGAAGCAAGCAGGCGGGCTATCCGACTGCCATCCTCGCGCGCGACCAGCACCATCGGGATGCGATCGATCTCTCCAGCAATCGCGTTTGTATGCCGGTAAAGCAAATCATTTGGCCGAGTCGATTGAAAAGCGATGGCCAGAGCTTTAGCCTTAACTGCTCGATCCACGATGCCTGGCGCATTCAGGTACTCAGCAAAGAGATCCTCCCAGGTCTTCATCTCATCGGTGTGGACGAGGAGAACACCACCCTCAATCTGGCCTGCTCTGGCAAAATCATCCGGCGTGCCGTGCCCGACATCAACCATTCGCACGTGCTGATGCATTGTCAGCGGCGGCGCCCAGGCAATGGAAATTGCATGTACTTCAAATCTCTCGGGAGCAACCACGCCCATCCGCGTTGCACCCTCGGCCCAGGAATGCGCAATCGGAAACTCTTCCGTGTGCACGTTTTCTCCACCCGCGGCCTTGAACGCGGCCACTCCCCATTCCACTCCCCGCTGCATCGCCGGTGTGCCCGGCACCCGTCCGCCAACTTCATCGGTCAGGCGTCGCAGGTTGGTCTCGAGCGATGAGGCTTTCAGGCCTTCAGCGATGATCCGTTCAGAGTCACTTGAGGTTTGGGAGTGGAGAAGACCAGCCGCGACAACAAGAAAGGCAGTGAATCGCGCCAAGCGTTTAATCATACCCGCGCATTAGAAATGAAAACCGAAAACAAAGTAAAGGCAAGCATTGCCTAGCGCGCCAAGGACGAGCAGGCGAAAAGCGTCCTGACAGCAGGGTCCTGAGGTATGTAGCTCCTCGCCGCTCCCGGCGGCGCATCGCTTAACGAGGTTTTTGTGCCGGCTGCGCGGCCGGAGGCACTGTGCTCATCTTGTCGAGCATCTGCACGGTCTCGAGAATCACGTCCCCGGCAACCTGCAGGCTCTTAGGGCTGAGTTTGTCCATCGTGTCCTGCGGGGTATGCCAGAAGGCGTTCCCGTAACCATACTGCAGGTCTATCAGATCGGCTACTGCAACCCCCTTTCGCGCAAAGGGCAGGTGGTCGTCTTCATCGGCGGTATCGCGTCCAAAGAAATGCGACTGATATCCGTAGCGAGCTGCCGCCTGGTAGATCAGATCCTCCAGCCAGGGAGTCGAATTCTCATCGCGGTCGATGTTGAGATCGGCATCCCCGACCATGTCTTGAAGAAGGAAGGCTTTGATCTTCGGCAAGGTGCCATTCTTTTGCCATTGATCGGCAATGTGCCGTGTGCCGTACACGCTATCGGTTTCGCTCCATTGCCGCACAGCTTCTTCGCCGTCGGTGAACAGTAACCAGACGCTGTAGCCGTCCCGTTTCTTGCCGCGAAATTGGTTGGCAAGTTCGAGCAGCAAACCCGTCGAAGAGCCGCCATCGTTGGCGCCCACGAAGCCGGTGTTGCGGAGGTAATAGGGAGTGTCGTAATGACCGGCAATCACGATGATCCCATCTTTCGTGCCAGGAAACTTGGCGACGATGTTATGGATCGGAAACTTCCCTTCCGGCGTGTCGGCAATGAACGAGTCTTCCTCGACATCGTCCCCTGATAGATGTTTATGGATGTATTCTTCGAGCTTTTTGTGATTGGCGCTGCCAATCGGCCGCGCGCCGAAGGCGGTTATTTCCTTTGTATACTGGAACGCTCGGCTGGCATCGATTGAGGGAAGCGGAGAGTTGTCGCTGGTGAACGATGTATCCACCAGCGCTTGAGCAGGCGCGACGGAATTGGCAGGACTAGCCTTTTGCACTCCGGGATCGATCGTTTTCTGCTGACTACAAGCGTTGCCAGGCAAGACTGCGACTGCCGCTACGAGCGCAAGCAGCAACCGGCTACTTGCTACCCCAATCGTCTGCATGCGGTTATTTCCCTTGTTTTTCTCTGCGCGCTCGCCGCTGCGCTGGGTGCACCATCCACGCAATACCAATGCTCAACGCATATAGTCCCACCATGGGGGCGGCAAAAATGCACATGTTCAGGATGTCCGTAGTCGGTGTAACGATGGCTGCAATGATGAAAATGATCAGGATGGAATAGCGGAAATTCCGCCACATGAAGCTGGCGCTGATAATGCCCATCAACGACAGAAAGAAGACCAGGATCGGCAGCTCGAAAATCAGGCCCATGCCGATGATGATGGTTAGAAAAAGATCGGTGTACTCCCCAATCGTGATCATCGGCTGAAACTGTTTGCCATAGCTGATCAAGAAGTCCAGCGCCGCCGGATAAACGATCTTGTACCCAAAAATCCCGCCCGACAGGAACAGCGCCACCGTCGAGAACATGAAGGGAAACACATAGCGCTTTTCGTGGCGATAAAGTCCCGGGGAAATAAAAAGCCAAACCTGGTAGAGAACGAACGGCGAGGTCACGAACAGCCCCGCCAGCGCCGCCACTTTCAGATACAGATTGAACGGTTCGGTGGGATTCAGGTAAACGAGTTTCTCCGACATGCCGTTGTTGCGTAAGGCGGTCATGATCGGCGCCTGCATGATGCCGTAGATCCTCTCCGCGTAAGCCCAGCAGGCGAAGAAGCCCACGGCCACGGCAATGAGGCAATAGATAATGCGGCGCCGCAGTTCCTCGAGGTGCTCGAGGAAGCTCATCGCCGGCATTTCGTCTTTAGCTTTCCCGGAGGGTGGAACGGTTGCAGCAATTTCAGGCATCGGGGGCTGCCTTCGATTTCACTTCCGCAGCTTCGGGAGCAGGATCGGGTACATCCACCAGCGTGCCGCTCGGCACGGTTTCTTCCGTTCTGCGAAGCGGCGGCAGGATTTCCGGAGCGCGTACCTCGACGTCGAGGTTGTTGATCTCGGATTCGATCTGCGCCTTGAATTCGTTGCTGGCGCGCTTGAACTCATTCAGCGCCTTCCCGATCTGGCGCCCGATCTCCGGCAACTTCTTCGGCCCAAAGATGATAAGGGCCAAAAAGAAGATGAAGATCATCTCTGAGAAGCCGAGATTCATGGTTTCCATCATACTGCCAGCCCTGTCCCGCAGCAATGCACCGCCCAGTAGTCAGGAGTCGGTAGTCAGCAATTTCGGAGAAGAGCCGCAAACATCGGGAAATCGCCCAACTGGGTGATTGGGCCGTGCTCTCAGTCCAAGGAATGCTAGCTTCCCAGATTCGCAGGTAAAGGCCATCCCACAATTCAAGTTGTTGTAATTTTCACCGGCATTTACGCCGATCGCCCGATTACCTGATCGCCAGGGCGATCCGATGATGCCTGGGTTGTCGCCGTACTGACTACTGACCACTGACTACTTTTCTTTCGACCCCAGGGCCGAGTTGCGGCATCTTATAGCAAGACGGACGCTTACCCCTGAGGTTACCGAAGGGACGCCCGTCAGGCTCCGATCTTTACGTGCATGCTATACTGACCCGAGGACCTGCCTATTCGGGTGAGGTTTATCGCGTCCTAACCGAAGGAAACAACAGATGGTTCGTAGTTCTCGTCGCACTCTCCTCCTTGTAGTCTTCGTTCTTTTGGCTTGCGGCTTTCTGGGAATGCTCTTCGCGCAGAAGAGCGGCCCTGCGGCCCTGCCCAACGGCGACTCCGATGTTCGTGACAGCCTGAAGACTTTTACCCAGGTTTACGACATCGTCGAACAGAACTACGCCGAACCGGTGAATCCCGACAAGGCGATTTATAACGGCGCTATCCCGGGCATGCTCCATGCTCTGGACCCGCATTCGAATTTTTTCGATCCTAAGTCCTACTCCCTGCTCCGCGAAGAGCAGCGTGGCAAGTACTACGGGGTCGGCATGACGGTTGGCCCGCGCAACAACAAGGTAATCGTCATTGCCCCCTTTGCCGGAAGTCCCGCGTACCGGGCCGGTATTCGCCCCGGGGACGTGATCGCCGCCGTCGACGGCAAGGCCACCGACAATATGAGCACGTCCGATGTTGCTGACCTGCTCAAAGGACCCAAGGGCACCAACGTCCGCATCACCGTGCTGCGCGAAGGTTCTGAGAAGCCGCTCGAGTTCAACATCATTCGCGACGAAATTCCCCGTAACAGCGTCGACCTGGCCTTCCTGATCAGGCCCGGCATTGGCTACATTCACGTCACTGGCTTCCAGGAGACGACTGAGCACGAAGTCGCCGATGCGCTGGATAAATTCGGTGACCTGAAAGGTTTGATCCTTGATCTCCGCCAGAACCCCGGCGGCCTGCTCAATGAAGGCGTCGGCGTTGCCGATAAGTTCCTCCGCAAAGGCCAGTTGATTGTGTCCCATCATGGCCGCGCATCGCAGGAAAAGCGATATGTCGCCACCAAGGGCAATGCCGGCAAGGAATATCCGCTGGTCGTCCTGGTTAACCGGGGCACAGCTTCAGCGGCAGAAATCGTTGCAGGTGCGATTCAGGATCATGATCGCGGCCTGATTGCCGGCGAGACCACCTTCGGCAAAGGCCTGGTTCAGACCGTCTACCCGCTTTCAGAAAACACCGGTCTGGCCCTGACCACCGCCAAGTACTACACCCCGAGCGGACGTCTGATCCAGCGCGATTACACGGGTATGTCGCTGTATGACTACTACTACAACCGCGATTCGGAGGAGAATGCCTCGAATCACGAAGTCAAGCTGACCGATAGCGGCCGCACCGTTTATGGCGGCGGCGGCATTACGCCGGACGTCAAGATTCCGCCTCAAAAAACCGATGCTTTCGAGGATTCGCTCTTGCAACACTACGCTTTCTTCAACTTCGCCAAGCACTATGCGAATACGCACCAGGTGACCAAGAGCTTCGAAGTCGATGATGCCGTGATGCAGGAGTTCCGCAAGTTCCTCGACCAGGAGAAGGTTCCTTTCACCGAGCAGGAACTGGCGCAGGATAATGAATGGATCCGCTCCACTATCAAGAGCGAGATTTTCATCGATGCGTTCGGCCAGGAAGAAGGTCTCAAGGTGCACGCGGAAACCGATCCTGAGGTCCTGAAAGGCTTGGAACTGCTTCCCCAAGCCAAGCAGTTGGCTGACAACGCCAAGAAGATCATCGCTGAGCGCGGTACTGCAACCCGCCTGAGCCGCTAAGCCACGAATCGGTCTCAGGCGCCCGGTCTCAGGTCTTAAGAAATGCACGATCCTGAAACCTGTGCCCTGAGACCCGAAACATAACGCCTGGGACCTGTCCAATTCGTTGACTTACCCCGGATCGTGTGTGAGAATCCACCCATAAAGCGCGAGCCACGCGTCTGAATTCCTTTGAACTGCGCAGTGTCTTTTTGGAAATCCCTTAGCTCACCCGTGCTAGTGATGAAGATGAGCAAGCGTTCTCATGCCTGCTGCAGCGCGGCCGGCCACAGCGCCTCCGGACAGGCATGCTGAAGGAGTCAATTCTGGTGCTGACCGGAATCGTAGCCCTGATCGCGGGCATAACCGATTGGCGCTGGCGGCGCATTCCAAACTGGCTCACGGTTCCCGCCGCCGCCCTTGGCCTCGCGGTGAATTCGATGGCCTATGGTTGGACAGGCCTTAAATCCGCTGCCGCTGGCCTCGGGATGGGGCTGCTGCTGCTCTTTCCTTTCGTTCTGCTGCGGGCCCTGGGCGCGGGCGATTGGAAGTTGGCAGGAGCATTAGGGGCGCTGCTGGGCGTCCACAAACTCCTTGTGGTCCTGGCCGGCGCTGTGCTCATTGCGGGAGTCATGGCGCTGGTCCTGGTTATCTACAAGCGCCGTTTTATAGAAACTATGCGCAACATGGGTCGCCTCCTGTTTGCCCTCGCTACCGGCCATCCCGGAGTTCGCTCCGTGTCGCTCGATAACCCGGCTTCATTGAAGGTGCCTTTCGGCGTGGCCGTGGCTTTGGCCGCGATTTTGTTCGTGGGCAGCCATTTTGCCCTGCGGTGGTCGGCGTGACGTCATGAAGAAGTTATTAAATTTCGTAGCCGATTGCGACGCCCAGGAAGTAGCGGAACTGGCTGTCGTGTTGCCCATTCTGCTGTCGCTGATTTTCGGTGTTTTTTCCTTCGCGCGGGCCTACAACATCTACTCCACCATAACGCGCGCGGCGCAGGCAGGAGCAAGGGTCGCAGTCGCTCCCATATGCACGACCTGCACGCAGTCCTGCCCGTGGGGAACCACAGCCTATCCATGTGACACCACTGTCACACAGGCTGTGAAGGATGCTATGAAGGCGTCACACTTGGACGTCACGAAGATCGCGCAGCCTTCCCCTTTGCCAAATCCGTCCGCTTGTCCCGACCCGAACTTAGCCAAGAGTTGTGCTGCTGCCAGTGATGGCTCGAACGTCTATATTTGCCGCAATGTAGCCCTGAACACGACCACAACCAATACTGCCCTGCAGACCTGCGGTACCATTGTGAGCTTTCAGTATCCATACGAATTTATTCCAGTTCCCTTTTACACGGTCGGCACGGTTTCTATTCCCGCCGTGGCGCAAGCCCGAGTGGAGTATTAGAAGTAATGCCAGGCTCGAACACCAAGCGAACAAATCGGGTTTGGTCGCGAGTCTGCCAACTCTGGCAGGCCAACGAGGGCGCGCAGATCGCCGAATTGGCAGTCAGTCTTCCGCTGCTCGCACTCTTGTTTGTTGCCACCTACGATGTAGGGCAAGCTTTCAATGTTAAACAGAAGCTGGTGGCGGCGACCCGCGAGGCCGCCCGCTTCGCCGCCAATCAGAGTACGAGCGACTTGACCAACTCTGCTTCCGGAAACTGCAACGCGCCCGCATCGATCTGCGCCGTGCGCGATCTCATTCATTCCTATCTCCTGGCCGCCGATCTGAACGACTGTGGTTTGGCAAGCACCAACGCTAAGGCGACCACGACATGGCAGTTCGAGTTCGATGCGTCTTCCTCGAGTTGTGGCACAGGTAACAAATTTATTGTGATTATCAATCGCCAGTTCACATATTCGACGACCAGCACGAGTTCAGGTGGTAATGTGACCGTAACGGTCGAGGCTACACAGGTGACAATGAGTTACCCCTACCAGTGGCAATTCAATCGAATGATTCAGATTTTGGGTACAAATTTAGCTGTGAGTCCCATACCGACCAGTGCCGTAATGCAGAATATGAACTGAGCAGCGCCCGAGTTCTGAAATGAAAACTCTTCGCCACAATCACGGGGAACAAGGGCAGACCATCGTACTGGTCGCGCTCTCACTCTTGGCGTTGTTCTCGATGGCCGCCCTGGCCATTGACGTTGCCAATCTTTACGTAGCCAGCACAGAAGCGCAGCAAGCAGCGGATGCGGCCGCCCTGGCAGGCGCCAAGGTATTCGTAACGTCAGGCTACACCTCTTACCCTGCAGGCTTCGGGAACAACGGGTGGGTGTGTAACGGATCGACTGGTCTTGCGGACTATGCCGCGCAGTCAGCCCTGGCCGCTAATACGGTCGCCGGAGTGACTCCGACCATGACCACTTCGTGCGATTTTACCCAGGATGAGAATCCAACCATCACGGTTCGCGTCCAGCGCACCGGGTTGCCGATTTTCTTTGCCAGGATTTGGCAAGTGAGCAGTCCCAGCGTGAGCGCGACCGCAAAAGCGGAAGCGTATAACCCGTCCGGAGGGACGGCATCGATTGCAACCGGGATCGTTAAACCCTTTCTCGTGCCCAATTGTCCGCCAAGCACAACCGGCACGCCGAACGGGAACTGCGGCACCACCTACTCCTACGTGAATCCCACGGACGGCAGCATCGCGAGTGGCATCTCTCTGGGCTCAACGCAAACGTTTACACTGCCAGATCAATCCAGCGCTCCGACCGGCTTACCAGGACCGAATTTCTTCTACCCGATCGATTTTCCCGCTTATCCTCCAACTCCCGCTTGTCCGGTTTCCTCGATAAGTGCTTGTAACAATCAGACCGGCAACTTCCCATACTACTTTGACAATATTTTCTGCTCGAACTCAAATCAGCTGAAGTGTGGTGATCTTGTCGGAGGTTCAACGAACAATCCGGTGGATACTAGATTCAACGGTACGAACTGGAACGCCCTTCAGGCCAGGTTGGACAAAGGTGTAGGTTGCCTCATACACTCAAATTCCCTCGCCAGCGGGGCGTGCACACCGGGCGCGTTCGCCCAAGATTGCTTCGTGCCACAGGGACCCGGTCAGCCGCCGCTGATCCGTCCGGGCTCGAACAACCCGGATTCAGTACTTCGGTCTATGAGTTACATAAGCCGAAGCGATTCAATTGTCACTGTTCCGCTTTTTGACGGTAGAAATCTGTGCTGGCTTTCTAAGGCCGGCGGGCCCTGCAATTACACGGCGCCTATCGTCGGTTTTCTTCAGCTTGGGATTATTGAGGACACTACTGGAACCGGAAGCTTCAACGCTATCATCCTCAACGCCTCCGGCTGCAATCCTAGCGCGAGCGGTCAAGCCGTTACCGGGGGCAATATCTCCTCCATCCCCGTTCGCCTGGTCCAAAGCCAATAAGCCCCTATTCGGGATCTACCGGCTCTAGTTCCATCGTTGCGGGTGAACCGCCATTCGGCTGCATAGGTGGATTCGGTGGAGGCCCCGGTGCCGTCATCTGCTGCTCAGGAGCTTCCAGGGGTTGTGGCAGCTGTGGCGGTGGAGTGTAGGAGTCCGGTCCAAGATTCGATTTCGGGGTCAGGATCACGGCGCCAACGCCCTGAGGATCCTGTGCCGTGCCCTGTAGGACGTAGTTGAAGCGGGATCCGTTGAGAAGAGCGGCCAGCACGTCCTTCGGCGCTCCCGGTCCCGCCTGGATGGCTACCTGCTCCTGTTCCGCGCCTGACGGAATCGGTATATCCGCGCCGGTCCTCAGATGAACCTGGTACAAAACGTCAGCCAGCGTCGCCTTGCTGGCCGAGATCGTTAGAAGGCCCCGTTCGAACCCAACCCGCAGGGGTGGCGTGGCCGGACGAGAAAGCGTCGCGAGCGCCCGCGCCGTCGGATGACGATCGATACTGACTCCAGGGAACGCTGTCGACGCAGCCATAGCTGGTTCCGATCCCAGCTTCACAAACACCGCGGTTCCTGCCGTAACCAGGCGATAGGCCGTCGGCTCGTTCAGATCGATGACGATGCGGGTAACAGGCGGATTAGAGCGGAATAAACCAGCGCGTACAGCCCTGATCTGGCCTTGATTCAGCCGGAGACCGCGGAGGGCCCGTCCCGGCAACGCTCCCGGAAAGTCAATGACCAGTCGATCCGGCCCGGTCAGCATTTGGGCTTCGGTAGTGACCGGCGCACTGGCGATAACCTGCACGCCCAAGCCTTGCTCGCTGCCGACCACCGCGAGTCTTTCTACGGCGACCGGCACCCCTGTTTGAGCTGCGACGAACGCGGGCCAAAAGCTTGCTCCGGCAATTAAGAATGCAACCGAGCAGGCAAAGGCCAATCTGGAGGAGGTCTTCATGGCTTCAGCCCAGATTCTATCAACCTGGCAGCATAGTGAAAGAATACTTAGGTCGCTGTCCTGCCGAGCAGTAGCAGAGGTGGTCCACCGGACAGTAAGGGTTGGACCGGTCGCGGGGGATAACAGGGATTTAGTCGACCGACAAGCTCATGGCGTGCTTACGTTTCCTATAGCAGGCGAGAACCGCGGCTAAGCCTGATCCTATGAGCATCCATGTGCCCGGCTCAGGAACTGCCGCCGGAGGCTTTCTGGGAGGGCGCTTGGGGCAATCCCTTTCCTTGCTTTCGTCATCGTGAATGCCAAGCTTGTGTTCCTGATTTTCCTTCCACTTGGACTCACATGCTGGCTTAAGAGGCCCACGTCCGGACGGCAGGGGAGGACCTACGAAAGGAAAAGCCGGGCCCAGCGCCGGCCCAACCCACGGAGCGGGCGGCGCCGGAGTGAGCAATGCTTCTTTGTAGAGCGCCGGGAATTTCGTCTCCGCGGGCGGCAAAAGGGGTGGAGGTTCGATCTGTTCCAATGCGGCTGCCGGCGGTTCCTCCGGCGAGACCGCGAGTTGCTTGCGGGTTGACACCTGATTCGCGCACTTGGTGCGTGCCGTAATAGTGCCATCCGTGATCAGTTCCTCACCCGGCGTGAGGCGATGGCGGGTTTTGGTCCAGAAAATCTTATCGTTCATGCGGTAGGACAAGTAGACCAGGGCCGGTTTTTGCAGACGAACCAGGCGCGCGTGCTCGTACTGAAAGCGGGCATAATGCGCTGCCACGGCGCGATCATGCGCAATTGCCTGGCGCAATTCTTCCGCGCTGTGAACACCCCCGCGCACAACCGAATAGTTGTAGATCGGGTAATGGTGAATTGCGGCCTGCCGCGGCACCGGAATACGTGCCCCCAAAGCCGCATAGTTCGGGGTCGAAGCCCGGGTCGGAGCCGGAGACCAGTCGCTGGCAGTCGAAATATCGGAAGAATGATGACGACTCGGAAAAGCCAGCCAAGCAGTAATCGCCACGCCCAACAAGGCCGCGCAAATGGCGAATATGTGTCTACGCCGTAGTTGCCGCCGGCGCCACGACCGTCTGCGCCCCGGACTACCCCTACCTGAATACGTCACCCTACCACTCCTCTAGACACAACCACCCCGGCGGTTTGGCAAGGGGAGCAACTCTCAAACCCTGCACTTTGACCGCCAGACCTGGGATACACAACCCTCGCGTATCCAGCTACATACATTTGGAATTCTAGCTTTATGTGAAGGTTATTGCATATGACGAATGAACATTTCAATAGTGACTAAGTGCCATCATGAGCACTTTTGTGCAGAATTTCCACAGATTTATGCCGACACACCGCTAATGCTAAGCGATTTAACTTATGCCGTTCGACTCCAGGCGCAGTCGCGATGTGCTCGAAATGGCATGTCCCCTTCCGCGACTGGTCTAACAGTTATAATCGCGCTTTCAGCGGAGGCATTGATTGTCCGAAGCGCATTCCAGCGTGCGCGATCTCGCGGTCCTGCAGCAAGCCATGCAGATGGTACTCTCCAGCCTGGACGTGGAGACCATTCTGCATCACATTCTGCTGATCTCGCGCAATTACTTCGGCGCCACCAGCAGCGCTGTTTACGTTCTGGATTCGAACTCCGGGGAATTGATTTGCCGCGCGCAGAACGGCTTTGATCCAGCGGTGGTCCTTCCTGCGGACAAACACACGGTGGCAGGTTGGGCCGCCTTCACCGGAGCTCCACTATACATTCCCGATCTGACGCGGGAACCGCGCCACCACGTGCAAGCGGCGGAGAAGGCGCGCAGCGTTCTCGCCATTCCGTTGCTCGTTCGCGATCGCGTGATCGGGGTGCTGGAGACGAGAAGCGAGAAACCCGACGCGTTCGCGGCCGAGGCCATCAGTCTTCTATCGGTCTTTTCCGGACAAGCCTCAATCGCGCTTGAGAATGCGCAGATGCATTCAACCGATCTGCGCCGGGTACGTCAAATCGAGATTATCAACCTGATCGCCCGCTCGGCCGCCGCCGCCCACGATCGTCAGCAATTCTTCAGCATGTTGGCCGAATTGCTCTCCGACACTTTCGACGGCACGACCATCGCCGTCGTACTCAGCTCAGCCGATGGGCACATCACTGTTCCCTCTTATAGCGGCACGCGGGCCGTCGAGATGCAGCGTTTCGTGGCCGCACGACAGAAAGGCGTAATCGCGGATGCTTTTGCCACCCGCGCCCTGGCGGTGGTTAACGATTTCAGAGCGGAATTATCCGTGCCTTCCTGCTTCCCCAAGAGCGGTTCCGAACTGTGCGCGCCCATGGTGTCGCTGGGCGAGGTGCTGGGCGCACTCGTACTAGGACATCAGCGCCCGAATTTCTTTAGCGCCGAAGACCGGACCATTGCCCAGGCGGCCGCCGATGTTTGCGCCACGGCGGTCAAGAATGTGCAGCTATCCGACGAGCTGCGGCGGATCGCCAATCTCGATCCGCTGACTGGCGCCTACAACCAGCGTTATCTGCATGCGGCGGTGGGACAGGAAATATCCCGGTCCCGGCGTCATGGCAAAGACTTCGGACTGGTGATGCTGGACCTGCGCGATTTTCGGAAGATCAATACCAGTGTCGGCCTGGAGATGGGTGACAACTTGTTGCGCCGGGTGGCGGAAAGGCTCAAATCCGCCGTCCGCAATAATGACGTCGTCTGCCGGTATGTTGCCGACCGTTTCTCCGTGCTGTTGCCCGAATTGAATGCGGAAGGATTGGTGACCGTCGTCGGAAAACTACAGAACGCGTTACGCGAAATTGAGGTTGCGCACCAG
>DASUWH010000070.1:0-30770 GCA_036378535.1 Terriglobales bacterium
CGGATGTCCGTTCTGGCCTTGCGGGCTCATAATCACGGTAGTTGTCGGCGTCGTGGCGTACGTGATCGGCAAAAAAACGGGTGGAACTGCTCATCACTAGAGTCATCCAGTCGCAACTAATCGTGCTTCGTCGCGACTGAGTTAAGTATCCATTCTCCCGCATATAAGTAAGCCGCCAGGCTGGTGTGGTAGTGTGCCAGTGAGACGATGTTTATCCGGCGGCCTGTCCCACTTTACTGCCACACGCATTGCACAGCGCACTTTCTTTCAAATCAATCCACTCCACCGCATGCGACGGGGCCATGACGCAGCTGTAATCGTCGCAGTGGGTCAGGTCCAGGGTGTGGCCGAGTTCGTGGACGGCTTCTTTCAGCAGCCGGCGCAGGAGCACATCTTTGTCTTCCGGTAACCCGTAGAATTCCTGGCGCAGGCGGTGGGCGGAGAGCACTGCGCAGGGGCCACCCATCTGGGCTTCGCCAAAGACAAAGGTCAGAATCGGGATATAGAGATCGACGGTGGCTATGCCCAAGAGCCGCCACGTATCTGGCCGCAAATAGTCCTGCATGCGGCGCAGAATTTCGGAGGAGTGATATTGCTGGCGCTCGCCGTGGAAGGCAAATCCTGGATCCAGGCCGTAGGGCAAAATCTCGCAGGGGACGCGGATCGCATCGGCCAGGTGCGGCGCTAATTCATGGAGCAATCCGTTGGGGAGCGCCCCGATCGCCAGTAGATGCAGGGCTTTCATCGCGTCTCAACGGTCTGTTTGCTCCAGCCATACTTCTTGATTTTGTGGTGCAGGGTGACGCGGTCAATATCCAGGAGTTCGGCTGCCCGGGTCTGGTTCCAGTTGCACCGTTCCAGGGTTTTGAGAATGTGAGTTTTCTCAATTTCTTCCAGAGTCCTGGGACCACCGTTGGGCACCACCGACTTGAAGATGAAATCCTGCTCGCGCAGTTCCGGTTCCTGGGCCACGACCATGGCCCGCTCCACTGCGTTTTCGAGTTCACGCACGTTTCCGGTCCAGGGTTGCTGCTGCAGCAGGGTCATGGCGGGCGGCGCTACCCGCGAGATCTTCTTGTTCATGGCCAGGGAGAATTTGTGGACAAAGTGGTTGACCAGCGCGGGGATGTCATCCTGGCGCTCCCGCAAGGGCGGCAGCTCGATGCGGAAAACGTTCAAGCGATAAAACAGGTCTGGGCGAAACTTGCCTTCCTCGATCAGCTTCTCCAAATCTTTATTGGTCGCCGCCACGCAGCGGAAGTCTACCTTGATGGGCTGATTACTGCCCACGCGGACAATCTCGCGCTCCTGCAGAACACGCAGCAGATCGGTCTGTGTCTTTAGGCTGATATCGCCGATTTCGTCGAGGAAAACCGTGCCCCCTTCGGCGATCTCGAATTTTCCCTTTTTGCGATACTGCGCTCCCGTAAACGCGCCCTTCTCGTGTCCAAACAGTTCGCTCTCCAAAAGCGTTTCCGTCAGCGCTCCGCAATGGATGACGACCAGCGGGTGGAAACGCCGCGGACTAGCCTGGTGAATCGCCCGCGCCACCAGTTCCTTGCCGGTGCCACTTTCCCCGGTAATCAGCACGGTTGCATCCGTCGGAGCTACCGTTTCAATCGCGTTGAAAAGGCGCTGCATGATGGAGCTCTGGCCGACGATTTCCTCGGGCCGCGCCACTTCCGCCACGGTCTGCCGCAGGCGAACGTTTTCTTCTTCCGTGCGGCGGTGAGCGATCGCTTTCTTCACGATATGGGCGATCTCATCGGGATCCAGGGGCTTGGTCACATAGTCGTAGGCGCCGTTTTTGAGCGCGGTCACAGCGGTATCCACGGACGCATACCCGGTCATAATGATGACCATCAGATCGTTGTCAATCTCATGCATGCGGCGTTGCAATTCAATGCCATCGGTGCCGCGCATCTTGATATCCACCAGCGCGGCATCCCAACGATGCTCCGCCAGGCGGCTGAGCGCTTGGTTGGCATCCTCGGCCGTGGTCACGTCATAGCCCTCTTCCCGGAACCACTTGCCGAGAGAATCGCGCACGCTCAGTTCGTCATCGACGATCAGCAGCTTGCCTTGTTCACTCACGGCTATCACCTCATCCTTTCGCTGGCCGCAGCGGCGGTCCCGTTCAGGGCTGCTTCGTCGCCGTCAATGGGCAGCGTTACGGTAAAGGTCGTCCCGCGTCCGGCTTCGGTCTCAACTTCAATACGGCCGCGGTGACGCTCTACAATGCTTCGACTGATGGCTAAACCCAGGCCGACCCCTTTCCCGACTTCCTTGGTGGTGGAGAAGGGCTCGAAGATCTGGGGCAGAATGTCGGCCGGAATTCCCGGCCCGTCGTCGCGTACCTGGATCGCGAACTCATCCCGCTCGGGCTGGGCATGGGCGCCAAGCCACAGATTTCCTCCGCGCGGCATGGCGTCAATCGCATTCATCACCAGCGCGAGCAGAACCTGCTCAATCTGTGCGGCATCGCAGTAAATGCGGGGAAGGTCGGCGCGAAAATCCAGGTGGAACTCAATCCCGTTCATCGCCAGCTTGTGCTGAATCAGCAGCGCCAGGCGGTCGACCAGAACCTTCAGGTCGGTTGATTCCGGATGCATGGGGGTTATCCGGGAGAAGGTCAGAAGATTCTTGACGAGATCACCGCAGCGGCGGCTTTCGCTGGCGATCAGATCCAGGCACTCATGGGCTTCTTTCTGGTGACTCTGGTCGGCGGTTCCCTTGTCCACCCATTTGCGGACGAGCTTGGCGTAGGTCAGGATCCCGGAAAGCGGATTGTTGACCTCGTGCGCGACCACCGCGGCCATCTTGCCGATGGAGGCCAGTTTCTCGACGGCCAGCATCTGCTCGTGGGCTCTGGTCAGTTCGCGAGTCTTCTGGTCGATTCGTTCTTCCAGTTTGCGCGCCCAGGAAACGATCTGTTCGTTGGCAGAGCGCAGCTGCAGGCTCATCAGGTTGAAGGAGCGAGCCAGGTCGGAGAGTTCATCGCTTCCCGCTACCTGAATCTGGTAGCCCAGTTCGCCCTGCGACAGTCGCTCCGTACCGGCGTGCAGGGCCTTCAACGGACGGCTCACCATGCGCCAAACGAAGGTTCCGCTCAGGAGGGCAATGACCAGCATGGCTACGAAGGTGTATGCCAGCATCAAGCGGCTATCCTGCGCCAGCTGCACGTCGGCGTGGGCTAAGGAAAGATTGGTATCGAGGACTCCAAGAATCTGCTGCGAAGCCGGATGCGCATGGCAGGCAGCGTTCGCGCACGCCGGCTGATTTTCCAGGGGAGCGATAATGCCGAGTATGCGGCTGCTGCCGTTCGCGCGATAAATACGAAAACGATCAGTCCGATTCAAGCGTGTAAGCGGTTGGGACTCGGTGTGGCAGCCGTAACAAGCCTCGGCCTTCATATCGACCGTGTGATTTAATTCACTGGCCTCGGTGGAATAGCTGATCCGCCCGTCGGGAGCGAAAATCCTGACCCGTACCATCCCGGGCTCGTTGCCCATGGTGGCGATCAACTGATGCAGCCCAGCGCTGTCATTGCGCAGCATGTAAGAACTGGTGCTGCGCTTGATCACGTCGCTGACACGCTCGGCGGCGGTCAGCGTGGCCGTTTCGAGGTGCTGCCGATGAAGGCGAACCGTGAGAAACCCGAGGAGCGCGAAACTGGCAACCAGGATGACGACCAACAAAGCGATCAGCTTGGCCGCGAGACTGCGCCGCACACGCGACCAGAGCTGTGGACGACCACGATTTGGATCAGTCTCCCGCATTTTCCAGCGCCGCCCCTGGCACGTCTGCCGCCGCCGTCGTCTGGGGGAAGGGCACTGCCGAGCCATGTTCTTCCGCGGGGAAGATCGGCAAATACTTCACGGCCAAACCAAACAGCGCGAATCCTGCCGCGATGATGGCACCGGTCACCGAGATCTCGGTCCAGCGCGGCACATAATGCATGCCGGCCGAAGTTTCCATGCCGGTAATGCTCACGTTCAAGCGGTTGGTGATGAATCCAAGCACCACCAGGACGGAGCACAGGTACAGTCCGCTGGCGCTCTGCCGCACTTTACGTTGCGACAGTAGAATCAGCGGCGCGACCATGCTGAGAATCACCTCCAGCCAGAACAGGTACATTTCGTAGCCCGCTCGCAGGACCAGAGGCAGCACTCCGCGATGCAGCAGATCCTCGAAACGCAGAATGGCGATGACCGAGAGCACGACCAGAAGCACGCGGCCCAGTTCCTGCAAGATCGGCAACTCCAGTTGCCGGCCAAAGTACTTCGAGCTCATCGAGGATTCAAAAATGGTCATGGCCAGACCTACGGCAATCGCCGACAGAAAGAAGAAGAACGGCAGCAGCGGCGAATACCAGAACGGATGCAGCTTCTCCGGCATGATCAGATACAGAGTTCCGAGAGACGATTGGTGCAGTGTGGAGAGAATCACGCCACAGATCACCAGCGGGATGAGCACACCGCGAATGATTTTCAACGGCTTCTGCAGGTTGAAGCGCTCCAGCACGATGGGTGAGAACTCAAGCGCCAACACACTGGTGTACAGCATGACGCAGTAAGCCACTTCAAACATGACCGAGTGCGGATTGCGCATGATCAGCGGATGCCAGATGCGGTAGGGCCGTCCCAGGTCATACATCAGGGCAACACAAACCAGAACGTATCCGAGGAAGGCGGTCAGAATGGTGGGGCGCACGATCGGATGCAGGCGTTTGATGTTGAAGATGTGCACGGCCGCGGTCAAGGTGAAACCGCCGGCGGCCAGCATCACTCCGCACAGGACGTCGAAGCCGATCCAGAGGCCCCAGGGGAATTGGTCGTTGAGGTTTGTCGAAGCGCCCAAGCCGCGCGCGAAGCGCAGGACTGTCGCATAGAATCCCGCCACAATCAGGGCCAGGAAGATCGCCTTCCAGAAAGTTAGTTTGAATTTCATCGGGTCGTCTCCTTGGCTGCTGCCTGTTCTTTGGGGAGATGTTCAGCGGCGGCCACTTCTTCGCGGCGATGCGTAATCCACCAGACTCCGCCCAGCATGATGCCGCCCAGGGGAACGAAATCTGGAATTCGCGAGAGCACACGATAGGTCAGCATGGGCAGGGGATCCTGGCTCAGATCGGCGCGATACCCGAATTGTTCGAAGGGGACGCTGGACAGCAGCAGCACCGAGGTTCCACCAACTTCGGTGAGACCGTAAATGTGGTTGACGTAGTTGGCGGGATTATCTTGGATGCGCTTCTGCGCCTCGGCAATGAGTTCATCGCGCTCGCCGAACTTGGTTGCGCCTGTAGGGCAGGCTTCGGCGCAAGCGGTCTGCTTGCCGGCGGAGACCCGGTCGGAGCACATGGTGCACTTCTGCACCCGCGGCAGCACTTTGTTCCATTCATACTTGGGAACCCCGAATGGGCACGCGACCATGCAATACCGGCAACCCATGCAGCGGTTCTCCTCATACACGACCGGCCCGAGAGCGGTCTTATGGAGAGCGCCGACCGGGCATACCGAAGCACAAGCCGGCTCGGCGCAGTTCATGCACAGCCGGCGCATGAACTTATCGCCCTTGGTGAGAACTACCGTGAATTTGTGCTCCGACTGCTTTTCTTCGGCGGCAATGTTGTCGTCGTAGGGGAGCTTATTCTTCTCGGAGCAAGCCTTTTCGCATTGCTTGCAGCCGATGCACAATGTGGCGTCGTAGAGTAGCGCCTTGCTCATGAAAGTCTCCGCTGATTCTTCGGGGGGAGAGGCCGGCTGTACCTCCGCCAGGTAAGAAAGGAATAAGAGCCGTTACTACGGGAGGTATGAACTGGTCCTCGACAACCGGAGAACCGGACAAATTGTGACACCCGGATCCGGAGAGGAACCATTCCGGATCCGGGTGGGCTGTACCTGCCTCCCGGGCGTTCCCGCGGAACAGCTCAGAGCACATCTGCGATCGCAGTTGGCTCCGGCGCTCGATCAGCCTGGTGACGGCCGAATCTTTCACGCGACACCCCCGGGTGCTTCCGTGGCGGCCCAAGCAACCACCCCGGCATGCAATTCAGGAACAGCCGGTCTGATTACTTGTTCAGCCCGGTAACGAAGTCGACGACGGCCTTGGTCTGATCCGGGGTGAGCGCCTTGGCAACGCCCGCATGCTTCGGGTTGCTGCTCAGGAAACTCGTGATCTCGTCAGCCGACTTCTTTTTTACGTCCTCCGACTTCAGGGCCGGGATCTTGGCTGCCGGCTTTCCGGCGCCATCGGCTCCGTGGCAAGCAGCGCACTTCGCCTTGTAAATGGCCGCGCCATCCTCAGCCGCCCACGACAGATTGGGGATCAGGATGAACAGCGCCAGGGCAATCGTTACAACCAACACCACCAGCTTCGTCATTTTCATAATGGCCTTATCTCCTTGTTATGTATGCAAGAGGATGAAGCAGTGGCATTTGTTCGCGGGCTTGCAGGTGTTGCGAAATTAGCCACTGGCGAACCTCCAGTCCGAAGGCCTGCTACAAAAAGCATCAGCAATTACCTCCGTACCTGATGAAAGTTTCATCTGTGACGGGTAGTGCCTGCGGTGATGTGAGTCACTTTTCAACGTGACCCGGGTCAAGAAGAAAAGTTCAAAGAACCAGTTTCTGGCTCTTCAGTTGACCCCTGGTAAGGTCTGAGCTGGTTACCATTTGCTGGATCTAAAGGGTGAGATCTAGATGTGACGCGTTTTGCCACAATTCTGGTTGGTCTAGCCTGTCCTAATCCATGGCTCGGGATGTCAGCTTGGGCAGGCTTTGCTGCTAGCGACCAGAACCTGGGGCCGGTCGCCTGACACCGCCTGCACCTCATATCTAAGGTTGAGCAGATCGTTCCCGGTTCTTACGCGAATAAAGAACCCGGTATTCCGTGGGGAAATTCATCAGAGCTGCCAGATTGTTTTTCTTAAGCCTACCCAACAAGGATATCGCCATAGTAACTCCGTGAAATTTCGGTAATTGGCGGTGTTTCTGAGGAAGTTGGGCAGGCTGTTGGGGCTGTACTGAATCGGACATAGGTTCAAAACGACAATGGCATAGTTACTAAAGGCCAAATGGCACCTTTGCTTCTGTTACTTGCCCACTTTCTGCAGTTCGTTAAGAATCTCCCTCGGCACCTGGCAAGATCCGAGCCCTCGGGATTCGCTCGACAGCCCTGCTGTGCAGCGGACCCCGGCTTTACAACACGCCGGTACGGGACGGACGGTGCGACTAATAGAAGGAGAGAATGATGCGAAAGCTTATCGGCGTTGCGATTTTGGTTTGCATGGTTTCGATGCTGGGGTTTGCCCAGGAAACACCGAAGCCGGAAGTCTATGCTGGTTATCAGTTTGCGCGTTTCAGCAATAACGGAGTTTCCAGCAATGCGAACGGCTGGAACTCTGCCGCGAACTTCTACCTTACTCGTTGGTTTGGCGCCACGGGTGATTTCAGCGGAGTGTACAGCAATGGCGCCAGCCTCTACACCTACACCTTTGGGCCGACCGTTTCGACGCACAAACAAGGGGTTTCGCCCTTTGCCCATGCCCTGTTCGGCGGAGCACATGCTGGTGCGGCCGGCTTTGGCATTAACGGAATGGCCATGATGTTCGGTGGTGGCATGGACCTGGGCAAGCAGAAGTTGGCGTTCCGCGCTGTCCAATTCGATTGGCTCATGCTGCATTCCAGCGGTGTGACCCTGAAGGACAACGTTCGGATCACGACCGGTCTGATGTACCGCTTCTAGTTTTTCCATGCGCAGAAGAATGGGCGGCCTGCGGGCCGCCTTTTCTTTTTTCTGAGCAAGGTTCCAGCCTGATCAAATCCTATAACCCGGCGGCCGGATGCCCTTGTCGCGTAGATAGATTTCTGCCTGTCCGCGATGATGGGCCACGTGTATATACATAGCTAAAAGAACCTCTCGCCCGGGGAGGCGTCCATCGGGAGAGTTGTGCGATGCGTTGAGTTGCGCATCCGTAAGTCCGGGGATCAGAGCGGAGCAGTAATCAAAAGAATCACTCAGGAACTTAACCACAGCCGCCTTGTCGCTCGGGGAGCGCAGGGAGGGCAGGTCGGTGTCCTTCAGGCCGGCGCAGAACTGGTAGTTAGTAGTGGCGATGTGCGACATCAACTCGCCAAAATTCATGGACTCGGGATGCGGCCGGAACCCGTACTGATCTGGCGGCATGGCCTCCGCGACAGCTACAGATAGTTTGCTGAGAGCATCAAAGTGCTTGAAATATTCTCCCGCCGGCGCCGCTCCGGTGTTTGCGATTGAGACAGAAACGCAGAACAGAACAGCCGCCACAATCACACGCAGTTTCATAGACCTCCTCGGTAGCGCCGATCAAGCAGGAACAGTAAGTCCCGGTACGGTTGGACGCTGCCCCATCGAAGTCAGTTAGCACGATTGTCGTTGCCGGGAAGTGCGGGAATCAAAAAAAAGAGGGACCAGGACAGGAGTCCCGGTCCCTAACGGTTGCGGCCTAATGGCTCATGCAAACGGGTCCGGCATTGGTCAGGAAGGTGGCGTCATCGGAGAACCACTTGTGAACTCCCAGCGATGGCGGTCCGCCATTCACGGAGCCGAAGAACCATGAGAAGAATGCCAACTCCTGCAGGTGATAGGTGAAACCGTTGGGCATGAAGATCCGCTGTGCTTCAAATCCGGTCAGCGGATCGCCCACCTCGAGATTGTTTTGACAGAAGCCCTGAACTTGTCCGGTATTGCCCCAGGCCGGCACCGGGTTGCCGCCCAGCGGATCATCCATCCACTCTCCGACTTCGTGGGTAGCGATCTCGATATCAAGGACGCTTGAACCGGAGAAATTGATGAAGAACCCAGTCATATCGAAATCGAGCGGAGAGTAGGTCTGGAACACCGGGTTCGCGTCTGTGCCCACATTCACCGCGTTGTGATATCCGCCGGCGCAGCAATTGAGGAGACTGGTAGGGTCGCCAATCGGGAAGGCCGTATTGTAAAAGGCGAAAATGGGGAGATGGCTCGGGTTCACTCCGCTGGCCAGCAGCGGCGCGAAATGGCTGGTTACAAAATTGTCAATGGTGTTGATGTCCACTAAGCCGATGCGGCCACAAAGACCAAAGAGGTTGGGCAGATCGAGCGCCAGTCCTCCTACCCCGTGAGAAGGCGCCGGCGGGCTCAAGGTCAGCGCGGGCAGGACGCGGACTGGCGACAGCAGTACGTGATAGCTGTCGCGGTTGATACTGTTCCAGAAATTGGCACGCTGGAATGCGTCCGTAGCTTGCGTAGTCCCAACGTCAGTGCCCCCGAAGTTGAAGTCAGCGGTACGAAATAGGGGCGATTGCTTGAACACCGTGAGCGGAACGTCGTTGGGCGAAACCATGCAATTATCGTCCGCCGCAGTCGGGCTGAAGGTGGAGTTGTCCTCGGCTTTACCGGTTTCCACCGTAATTGCCAGGGTGTGGGGATCGATCGCTGTGCCCAGGGCAACGGTATTTACAATCACGGGCACGATCTCAACCGGAACACTCGAGGGCTGAGAACCGCCGCCCAGGGCGCGATTTCCGACCATCACGCCCGAGTAGGTTTTGCCGTCGCGGCTGGAGGTGACGGTAAAGTTCCAGTGCGTAAACTGAATGGGCGCGGGCGCTCCGGCGGCATGGCTCTGACCGGAGAGCACGCCGCTCAGGGCATCAGGCGCTATGCCACGCGGCGCAGGATGATAAGACTTGAGAGTTGGCCTCGGGATGATTGCCTCTTGGCTGTAGGCGGTGAATGTGAGGAGGCAGAAGCTGGAGAGCAGGCAGAGAAATAGTCTCGATGTCCTGAACATAGACTGAAACACCTCTTGACAGACGATTGGTCTGTTTCTGTTGAAATCCGGTTCGGAGTGCGGGAATTACAGGGGAAAAACAGTCAGGCACTCTGGGCCGCGTCAGCCATCTACTCTGATCGAGAGGCGAGGTTTGTCTACGATTCGTAAAATGATTGCTAAGGGATTGTCACTGGCAAGCGACAGCAGCAGAAAAATTGGGAAGCTCATGCGCGCGTAACTAGCGCATCTGCTGCTCGACTTCAGAGAACCAGTCGGGGCGCTTGAGCACTTCGCGCGGCTTGGGGCCATCCGCGGCACCGACGATGCCATCCTGCTCCATGAGATCAATCAAGTGCGCAGCGCGCCCGTAACCAATGCGCAGGCGTCGCTGTAAAAGGGAGGTGGAAGCTTTTCCGAATTCCAGGACGAGCCGCACCGCATCTTCGAAGAGCGGATCATTCTCGCTTTCGCCGTCAGCTGATTCGCCGCTCGCTCCCGCCTCGCCCGGTTCACGCTCTTCTTTCGGAGCTTCGAGGAATTGCTGCTGGTATTCGGCGGTGCCTTGCGAGCGCCAGAATTCAACCACGGCGGCAATCTCTTTTTCCGTAACGAAGGGAGCGTGCAAGCGATGAACGCGCGATGAACCAGAGGGCAGATAGAGCATATCGCCGCGGCCCAGCAGAGCCTCGGCGCCATTGGCATCGAGAATAGTGCGCGAGTCGACTTTTGTCGCCACGCGGAACGATACGCGTGCCGGGAAGTTTGCCTTGATAAGTCCGGTGATTACGTCCACGGATGGCCGCTGCGTTGCCAGTACAAGATGGATGCCCACGGCGCGCGCCATCTGCGCCAAGCGGGTGATGGACTCCTCGACGTTGGACTGGTCCAGCATCATCAAGTCCGCCAACTCGTCAATGATGATGACGATATAGGGAATCGGCTTCTCATCCGGATTGTCGTCGAATAGGCCTGGCGTTTCCTGGTCAAACAACCGGTTGTACTGATCGATATTGCGCACGCCTTTGCTGGCCAGCAGCTTCAGGCGGCGCTCCATTTCTCGCACCGCGTTGCGCAGAGCATTGGCTGCCAGCTTCGGCTCGGTGATGATGGGGGTATAGAGGTGTGGCACCCCCTCGTAATTCCCCAGTTCCAGGCGCTTGGGATCGACCAGCACCAGTCGTACCTGCTCGGGCGTCGACTTATAAAGGATCGACATGATCATGGCATTGATGGCCACGCTTTTGCCTGTCCCGGTCGAGCCTGCAATGAGCAGGTGAGGCATGCCGTTCAAGTCGGCCACGACGATGCGGCCATTAATGTCCTTGCCCATGGCCAGCGTCAGTTTTGATTTCGAGGCCATGAACTCCTGCGCCTCGATATTCTCCCGCAGCCAGATGATCTCGCGTTCACGGTTGGGCACCTGAACGCCAACAGTGGACTTCCCCGCCATACGCTCGATGAGAATACTTTCAGCCTTCAGACCCAGGCAGAGATCGTCGGTGAGGTTCGTGATGCGGCTGTATTTGATCCCGGCTTCGGGCTTGAACTCGAAAGTGGTAACCACCGGGCCGGGATTGATCTGCGTGACCTGCCCGCGAACGTCAAACTCGGCGCACTTCTCGGTCAACAATTGCGCCAAGTGCTTGAGTTCAGTCTCATCGACGGCATGCTGCTCGTCGGGACGGTGCAGCAGGCTGCTCGGCGGCAGCTTGAACCCGCCTGCAATGCGCGGCATAGTCGTCTTCGCCTTGGTTGCACTGTCGGCGCGATCACTGACCGCAGGATTCGGAATGATTGATTCCGGTGCGCTAGCTTCATCCTCAATGGCCTCCGCGAATTCCCGCTCAATGCCGGACCTGACCGGAGGTGGCGGCGGCGGAGGAGCAGCGACGGACCGCGGCACTAGTTGCGCACTAATCTGCGGGCGCGCGGCCCGCCGCTTCTCCAATTCTTTCTGAGCCTTCTTGCGGGCGCGCGCTTCCTGCCAGTCCTTCCACCGCTCCCAAAGAGAGATCGCGAAAGCGAACCGGGTCGGGAGCCAGATTTGCAGAGAGGAAAATGAAAACGCGGTGGAGAGATATAAGGCGACTGCCAGAACCGTGGCGCAAACAATGTACGCGCCAGCCAGATTGAAGTAGTGGATCAGGAAGTCGCCGACTACGCGGCCCAGCAGGCCTTCCAGCGGGATCACATTCATCCAGCGCAGGTCGCCTGGAAGGAGCGCCAGCATCGCGGGAATGAAGATCACCAGCCACGCTGCGCCCAGGGTCTTGGCCAAAGGCGACTGAATTTTTCTGGAGCGGAACCAGCGTACTCCCAGGAGGGCGATCAGCCCTGCGATCAGGAAGGCGCCGATTCCAAAAAATTGCAGGAACAGGTCCGACACGATAGCGCCGAAAATTCCGATCCAGTTGCGCGCCGCGCGCGAGCCGGTCAGCACCGAGGCGCTGTTCAGCGAGGGATCCAGCGGCGAATAGGAAACCAGGGCGAGGAACAGGAGGAGCGCGGAGACACACAACAGGAACCCGATCAGCTCATTGAGCCGCCGGTTCGCGGTCGGGGAGAAAACCTTCGAGAGATACTTCATTCAGGGCGTTATTGCACGCGGATAGAGGAGACACCTCACCCCGTGTCGCAAGCAGCCAGAGCTCCATGATTATGACAAGAACCCGGCGCCGCGACAATGCGGATTTCGGTGCAGTATCCAGTTAAATAGCCGGGAATGCGGTGTTATTCGTTCGGATTCAGCAACTTGGCCAGCGATCTGCATTGTCAGGACAGATCTGAAAATTAGCGGCTGATCCGGGCAAATCCGTGAACATCCGTCGCCGCTACCCAATCACGCCTTTTGCCATGGCCAGCAGCAGGGCGGTCCCGATCAAGATCCGGTACAGGGCAAAAGGAACAAATCCGCGTCGCCGGACCCACGCCATGAACCATGCCACCGATGCATAAGCGACTATAAAGGAAACGATGAATCCAATGGCCAGCACTGCCCATTCATGACCGCTCAGGTTCGAGACGCCGATTGGATTCTCGCCCTTGCCGGTGATCGATTTCAGGAAGGTATAGCCGGTGGCGACGACCATCGTGGGAATAGACAGAAAGAATGAAAATTCCAGGGCGGAGGCCCGGGACATACCGGCCAGCTGTCCCGCCGCGATGGTAGACATCGAGCGCGAAGTTCCCGGGAACACGGCGGACAGAATCTGACAGGCCCCAATCCAGATCGCTTGCCCGAGGGACATGTCTTCCATTTTCCAGGTGTGAATCTTACTTCCGGCGGCGCCGGGACCGGCCTTCTCCCATGGCGCTTTCATGGCGTCCACGATCCACATCACGACCCCGCCCAGCAGCAGGGAATAGCCCATGATGACGAGGCTCTCCAGGTGTTTGCCGATGACCCTGGTCAGCAGGTAAGAGGGAACTGCGGTCACCACGAAGGCCACCATGGTGAGCCCGAGGGGATGAGTCAGGAATGTCCGATCACCGCGTTCGCCGCGCGGGTAGGTCGAGATAAACTTCAGGATTCGCGACCAGAAATACACCGGCAGGCACAAGATGGCGCCAAGCTGAATGATGATGGTGTACATCTTCCAATAGCCACTGGAAAGATCGATGTGGAATAAGGCTTCCGCAATACGCAAATGCGCGGTTGAGCTGACCGGAAGAAATTCCGTGATCCCTTCGATGACACCTAGCACCAGCGACAGCAAGTAGTCGTTCAACGTTCCTCCTGGGCGCTCCGGCCTGCTCAAATTCTTTCGTAGCAGATGGGATTTGGCGAGTGAGAGGTTTGGGTCGGGCTGGCCCTTCGACTTCGTTCAGGGCAGGCTGACACACTTTACCGAGGGTCTATTCGTTGGCGTTGCCGTATGTGGGTATTCCTTGCTGCACGAGGTACATGAGGTCCTGGGCCCGAGTCGCCCAGTCGGTCTGTTGAGGATACTGCGCAACGATCCTCTGGGTGAGGGCAATGACCGAATTCCTCGCCTCATCCGATTTTTTCATCTGCTCGTCGGTTTTATACATTTCGATCAGAGCAGCGCGCCGCCAGGCAGCGTCGTAAAGAGCCTCGGCCGCAGCTGGAGAGTTGGGATGCTCTTTTGCGTACTTCTCATACATGTCGGCTTCTTTTTCCGGACACTTCGTCGAGCCCTGCCAGTCGCCGCAAAGCTTATTGTCAAGCAGAAGAAACGAAGCCAGTTCCGCCCACCTGGTGCCGGGGAACTTCTTGATGACCTGCTTCATCCAGTCTTCGTTCATGCCCTCCCGCAGGTAGGACTCTCGAGCCTTAGCCGAGGGACGGGCCATCACATCGGACTTTTCGAGTTGCCAGCGAATGTCGGCAGCACGATAGAGCGCTTCGCCGGCTATGGGTGAGCTGGGAAAGTAATCGTAAACGCGCCGGTAAAGCCGCATGGCGTCCTGGGCGGCGCCTTTGCGGCCGCCACGGCGGCTGGCCTGATCTTCCGAGCTGGCAGCTTCACCAAATACGATCTTGTCGCCATTCGGAACCGACGCTCCCACCACGCCCTTGCCTTGAACCCAGCCGGTAATCGTCTTCTGCTGATCCTCATCGTCATCTTCGATGAAGGCGGCGTCCGGCGCCCGTTGCGGGCCCAGCAATGCTTCCACGTGGATCCAGTCGCGGCTGGTTTCCAGGATGATCAGTTCGCGCCCCCTTTCGGCGCTGCCCAGCTTGGGCGAGCCGCTGTCCGGGTTCAGATAGATGAATGCTTCGCGCACAAGCGTAGCCCGCTCGGCTGCAAAGGCTATAGGGCAAAGAAGCGAAACCAGTAATGCGGCAAGTACCCAATGCGACTTCATAAATCCCCTGAATTCCTGTGGAGACGTAGTTTGCCAGGCCTCCAACTATGGTCGCAGACGGAGACGTGGCTTGCTACGTCTCAACCGAAGTGCTTTTGATCTCTTCGAGCATTTCCGGTGCGATATTCCCGCCACTGATGACGGCCACGTTCACCCGCGTGTGGGGCAATTCGTCGCGATGAAACAGAAAGGCCGCTACGGCAACCGCCCCGCTCGGCTCCGCAATCGTCTTCGGATTTCCCGCCAGCAGACGCATGGCCTCGCGGATCTCGTCTTCACTAACGGTGACGATGTCATCTACGTACTGATGAATATGCTCGAAATTAATATCGCCGATACTCTGTGTCGCCAGGCCGTCGGCGGAGGTTCGTGTGACCTCTGCCGCAGGAAGTTGAACCACCTTGCCCGCTCTCAAGCTGGCTTGCGCATCGGCGGCCAAGGCCGGTTCGACGCCGATCACATGCGCGGACGGCTTTGACAGCTTCACGGCCGTAGCCACGCCGCTGATCATCCCGCCGCCGCCTACGGGCACGATAACCGTCTCGACCTCAGGCAGATCCTCGAGGATTTCGAGTCCGATGGTACCTTGCCCGGCGATGATCTGCTCGTCATTGTAGGGCGGTATCAGAACGTAACCATGCTCTCGCGCCAGGGCTTCGGCTTTATTTTTGCGCTCATCGCTGCCCGGCCCAACCAGAACAAGTTCCGCGCCCATGGCCGCCGTGGCCTCAAGCTTCAACGCCGGAGCCCTCTCCGGCATGACGATGATCGCCTTAACGCCGAGTGCGCGAGCGGCGTAGGCGACACCCTGCGCGTGATTTCCGCTGGAGTAAGCGATGACGCCGCGCCTGTGCTCGTCTGCCGACAGGGAAGCAATTTTGTTGTATGCGCCCCGCAGCTTGAAAGCGCCGATGGGCTGCAGGTTCTCAGGCTTCAAGTACAGCGCACGAGCGTCCTGCGTCCCGTTCAGTTGGTGAAGATGAGACGCGAGCAGGCTGGTGCGAACCGTAATTCCATTGAGGCGCGCCTGCGCTTGCCGAATATCGTTAAGGGTTACGATGCGAACGTCTCCACGAATCTAAAAATTCACTATAGCAATCTCTGTCATCCCGGCCGGAGCGAAGCGGGGACTTTGTATTTTTTCAATGTTTTTACCCCCACTTTAGACTTGCCGGCGAAAGCCGCGGCTAAAGCCCGAGTCGAAGGACCGCATGTCTCCTAAATCAAGTGCAGGCTGCGAAGGGAATTCTCACCGTTGACCGATATAGAGCCTGCCGGTACTTATGGTCCATCGGGAGAATACCTTTCGGAGCCTCTGCCCGGGCCGGCGGCCAAGGGGTCCTTCGACTCCGCGGCTGCTGCGCTTCGCGCACCAGCCACTCCGCTCAGGATGACAGATTTGAGGTAATACCAATTTTCCTCCCGGATCATCGAACCAAAATTCTGTCCTCGAACCAAAATCCTGTCATCCTGAGCGAGGGCGTAAAAGCCCGCTCCCTGGAGCATCCTTACGAGGTTCCGAAGGGCAGCTCTTCCACAAAAACTAGATCTCCAAAATGACCGGCATGATCAGGGGGCGGCGCTGCGTTTGCTTGGAAATAAAGCGCTTCAGATCGGCCCGAATCTTTTCTTTGATCACGCCATAGTCGGCCTTCTCTTCATCGCTGGACTGCTCGAGCGTGTGCATCACCGTTTGCCGCGCTCCATCCATGAACCCATTTTCTCCGCCCGCAAACCCGCGGGTCACGATCTCAGGGCTGGTCTCGACACGCCCGGTCAGCTTATTGATGGCGATGATGGGCAGCACGATGCCATCTTCACTTAAATGCCGCCGGTCTTTGATCACCAGGTCTTCCACAACATCGGTGCGCGATCCGGAATCGATGCACACCCTGCCCACGTTCACGCGCCCGGCCTTGCGTGCACCCAACTCGTCGAACTCCAGGATATCGCCACTCTCGATAAGCATGACGTTGCCCACGGAACTGCGCATGGCGGCGGCCATCTCCGCGTGCAGTTTCAGTTGCCGGTATTCCCCGTGGATAGGGATGAAATACTTCGGCTTGACCAGGTTGATAATGAGTTTCAACTCTTCCTGGCTGGCGTGGCCGCTCACGTGGACGGGCGGCGATGTTCCATCCTCGTAGACAACGTAGGCTTCTCGCCGGAAAAGGTGATCGATCATCCGGTAAATGGTCTTTTCGTTTCCGGGAATGATGCGCGAGGACAGCACCACGGTGTCGCCCTTCTCGATCTTGGCGTGCTTGTGATTGTCGACCGCGGCGCGCGACAGCGCCGACATGGGCTCGCCCTGCGTGCCGCTGATCAGGACACAGGTTTTTTCCGGAGGATAATTCTTGATCTCGCCGGGATGGATGAGCAAACCGTCCGGAACTTCGAGGTATCCGAGGTCTTCGGCAATCTCGGCCGAACTGGTCATGGAACGCCCGATAAAGGCGACCTTCCGTCCGTTCTCGTATGCCAGTTCCACCGCCAGCTTGATGCGGTGAATGGACGAAGAAAAGCAGGAGATGAACAAGCGCCGCCGCGTGTGCCGGAAGACTTCCTCGAACTTCCGCCGCACCGCACGTTCGCTGGGGGTGTAGCCCTTGCGCTCGACGTTGGTCGAATCCTGAAAAAGCGCGAGCACGCCTTCCTTGCCGTATTCGGCAAAGGCATGCAGGTCGAAGAGGCGGTTGTCGGTAGGCGTCGGATCAACTTTGAAGTCCCCGGTGTGAATAATGATGCCGAGCGGAGTGTGAATCGCCAGGGACACGCAATCGACCAGGCTGTGCGTCACCTGGATAGGGTGAATAGTGAAAGGGCCGATGCGGAACCGTTCTCCGGCGCGGATTTCGCGCAGGTCGGCGCCATCGAGCAATTCGTGTTCTTCCAGCTTGTCTTCAACGTAGGCGAGGGTGAACTCCGTCCCCCAGACCGGTACGTTCAGCTCTGAGAGGATCCAGGGAAGCGCTCCAATGTGGTCTTCGTGACCGTGGGTGAGAATGATGGCGCGAATGCGATTGCGGTTCTCGATGAGATAGGAGATGTCGGGCACGACAATATCGACGCCGAGCAGTTCCGCTTCCGGAAACATCAGGCCCGCGTCGATGACGATGATGTCCTCGCCCCAGCGCACGGCCATGCAGTTCATACCGAACTCGCCGAGCCCGCCCAGGGGGACGATGTGGAGCTTACCGGTTGGCATCAGAGAACATTTGATGCTAGCACAGGAGGGAGTAGTCAGGAGTCGGGAGTCAGGAGTCGGCAGTTGCGGCGAGCTGATTTTGGGGAAACACCGCCACGGATTTTCACGGATGCACACGGATCCGGATGCTGGCATTGGGGGCGCATCTGCGATAAGGTCAGTAGGAGATGGCTGAATCCAAGCTCCCCTGGCTGAAGTCTCGCGTAGAAGAGGCGCTCCGCCGCGGGTTCACGCACGCCTACGAAACCGTCAAAGTAGATCCGTCCAGATTTCTCCTGCAATTGCAGGCCGGCTACGGATTGCCCATTACGACCTACCGGGGTGTTTATTCGGTCGAATTAGGTTTGCTGGACGACGCAGCCAACGACGTTACGCGCGCGTCGATGAAGATCGCTGCTGCGGAGGGGGCGGGACTCGGATTGGGTGGTCTGATAACTCTGGTTCCGGATCTCAGCATACTCGCCGGTATCACGTTGCGCGTGGTTCAGAAACTGAGCCTGGTCTATGGTTTCGAATACAGCACCGATAGCGAGATCGCGGAGCTATGGGTTGCCGCGGCCACTGCCGCCGGAGTCGATATCAGCCGGGAGCTGCTCGAAAAAGAGGTTGTCAACCGCTTCGTGCCGCGCGTGATCCAGCGGATTGCGGTCAAGGCGAGCACCGAAGTAGTGGAAAAGTGGGCAGGACGCGTTATTCCGATCGCCAGCTCGGTAATTGGCGCGGGCTTGAATTATTATTTTGTGCGGGCGTGGGGTGAGCGGGCGCAATCGCATTTTCGCCAGAAGCATGTGGCCATTCGCAAGAGAATGTCTGCTCAACCTGAGATGATTCTTTCCGGGAACCCGCCCGGCCCGCAGCCATAGCCACACGCACGAAGGGACGGGTGCCTCGGCTGTCCGGAGACCAAGTTCATTCTGAACATGCAAGAATTCAACTGCAGCGCAATCCTGTTCGATCTAGACGGTGTCCTGGTGGACTCCACCCGCTCAGTCGATCGATTCTGGCGTTTGTGGGCGAAGGAGAATGGCCTCGACGCCGACACGGCGGTTAATGTTGCACATGGACGCAGAACCGTCGAGACTGTCCGCATTCTCATGCCTCATCTCAATGCCGAGGCGGAGGCTGTCAAGTTGGAGAAGCTGGAAGCGCACTCGACCGAGGGCGTGACCGTCATGCCCGGCGCGGCTGATCTGGTTGCTAGCCTTCCCCGCGATCGTTGGTGCGTGGTCACATCGGGCACAAAGTACCTGGCCACACGCCGTCTCGCAGCGGGGAACCTGCCCGTTCCTGACGTACTCGTCACTGCCGATGACGTACAGAACGGAAAACCGCATCCAGAACCTTATCTCAAGGGCGCGCAATTGCTGGGCATAGATTCCCGGGACGGCTTGGTCGTTGAAGATGCGCCAGCGGGTATTGACGCCGCGCATGCAGCGGGTATGAAGGTAATTGGGCTGGCGAGCACCTATAAAGCAGAGGAGCTTTCGGAGGCGGACGCAATCATTTCGACGCTGAGCGATCTGAAAGTCCGAGTGGACGGACGAACGATCCGCATTACACTCGCCACCAGGGCCTCATCGTAAAAATTCTTCCAGTTCCACGCCGCGATCGGTCTTCGCATCCCGGTACTTCACGATAACTGGGGTGTAGAGGGATAAATTCCACTCCGCCGCCTTGCCCTTACTTATGGCGCGAGAGCCCGGAACTACGACGGCATTTTCCGGGATTTCCAGAGGAGCGTCTGCCGTCGCTCGATATACCTGTTCGCGCACGACGTCATAGACCGGCGTGCCGCGAGTGAGAATGGTCCCAGCACCCAGCACGGCCCGCGCGCGCACCAGGGTGCCTTCATAAACCCCACAATTTCCGCCAATCAAAACATCATCTTCGATGATCACGGGGCGCGCATTGACCGGCTCCAGCACGCCGCCAATCTGCGCGGCTGCGCTCAGGTGAACCCGTTTTCCGAGTTGGGCACAGGAGCCCACGAGCGCGTGCGAATCCACCATCGTGCCTTCATCCACATAGGCACCCACGTTGATGAACATCGGTGGCATGCAAATGACCGAACGCGCCACATAAGCGCCCAGTCGTATCGATGACCCTCCCGGTACAACTCGAACCTGGTCGCTAATCTTCCAATGACGCGGAGGGAAGGTGTCCTTATCCACGAAGGAGAGGCTAGAACGATCCCCACTCTCGCTCAGTTCACCGAGGCGAAAGCCGAGAAGAATGCCCTCCTTGACCCACGTATTGACCACCCATTCGGTACCCTTCTTTTCGGCGGCGCGAATCGCCCCTCGAGTTAGCCCGTCGCGGAATTGAAGGAAGATAGTACGCGCTTGGAGGTTGAGCTCAGACTCGGGGGCAGTTGCAAGCCGCTCAATGGTGGCCCTCAGATCTTGCATGGTGGGAAAGTATAAGGGATGGATTTCGGTTCGATCACTATTTCCCTGAAAGCGGTCCGGGCCTGAAGTTTCGGGCTAAGTTCTTTTGCACTTTCCACCGCCAGGCGAATTGCAGACTCCACATGTGACCTTGCCGTCCGAAGGGACACGCGTCAAATTACAAATTACCCGTTACCAAATTACTCAATGTTTCAGATGCACTTGCACTCGCTGCGAATAAGAACGCCCGTCATATGTTGCGAGGTGGTGCGCGCTTCCGACAGAGTGGGATAGGGCCCATGCCAGCGGGCGTGATTGGCATCGTGGCCGGCGGGGCGGCCCTTGCCGTGATTGCATTGCCCGCAGCTCGCGCGATGCAGCACCGCCTTGTGCGGCCCGGCATGCCAGTTCTCGTAAATGTAGAACTCGACTTTGTCATGGGACGGCGCGGCGGCTGGCTTTGTGACCAGGCCGGCATCGGTCGCGATTCGCTGCAAGCGGGAGCGCGTGTCACGCTTCATGGGCAAGAGCGGCAACCGATATACCTCCTGCACCTTGCCCATCATCGCCAGCACCGCCTTAACGGGCAGCGGATTCGACTCCAGGAAATTTGCCTGCATGAGGGGGAGATATTTGCGATGAATCCGCCGTGCCGTCTCCCAGTCATTATTCAAGGCCGCGCGAGTCATCTCCGCCATCTCGTGAGGAATTTCGTTGGAAGCCACTGAAATGATGCCCACCCCGCCGAGTGCAATGACCGGCAAAGTTATGGCATCGTCTCCGGAGAACACCAGGAAGCGTTCGGGCACGGCATTAAAAACGTCCGCTACCTGCGATATGTTGCCGCTGGCTTCCTTGACGCCGATGATGTTTGGGACTTCGGCAAGTCGAGCCAGGGTGCTGGGCTCGATGTTTGCCCCTGTGCGTCCGGGCACGTTGTAAAGAAGAATGGGCTTGCTCACAGCTTCCGCAATAGTCTTGAAATGCCGGTACTGCCCTTCCTGCGTGGGTTTGTTGTAGTAGGGCGAAGCTGTCAGGATCGCGTCAACACCGGGCCGCGCCGCCACTGCCTTTGCTTTTTCTATCGCGTCGTGGGTGGAATTGGAGGTGGCGCCGGCTACGACCGGCACTCGCCCCGCAGCCGCTTCGATCACAATATCGATCACGCGCAGCCACTCATCGTGAGAGAGAGTGGGAGTCTCAGCCGTTGTGCCGGCGGCTACCAGGAAGTCGATTCCCGACTCCACCTGCCATGTGACCAAGGCGCGCAACATGTCTTCGTCGACACTGCCCTCGGTTTGAAAAGGAGTAACGAGTGCGGTCCCGCATCCCCTTAAGTTCATGGCGTAAGCATAGCGCGAACTACAGGAATTTTCACAGGGCGAGTATTAGAGGAGTTGCCAAATGTCCCTAAAGTCGTAAACGCCCTGCTTGTCGGCAACCCACTTCGCCGCCCGCACGGCGCCCTCGGCAAAGCCTCGCCGGGACTTTGCATCATGGCAGAGATAGATATCGTCATTGGGGGATTCGAATACTAATTCATGCATGCCGACCACTTCGCCTTCGCGGAAAGAGGTGATCTCGACTTCCGTTCCGCTGCCGCGCTTAAGGGTTTCCTGAATCGATAATGCCGTGCCCGAGGGCGCATCTTTCTTGTGGACATGATGGCGCTCGAAAATTTGCCCGAAATAGCCGTGTTTGAGGGCTGCGGCCGAGGCGGCGGCAATCTGCAAAAACAGATTTACGCCAATGGAAAAGTTTGTGGCGTGGACGAAACCAAGACCGGCAGACTCGACCAGAGCCCGAATTCTTGGCAGTTCGCTATACCAGCCCGTCGTACCCACAACCATATTTTTCCCGGCGCGAACGCACGCCTCGATGTTGAAAATGACCGCTTGAGGGTTGGTGAAGTCTATCGCGACATCGATGTCCTGCAGGTACTTCGGGGTGAGCGCTGCGGCCTGCGGATTGTCGCGGCTGCGCAGCACTCGGACGTCGTACCCGCGCTCGCGTGCAACTTCCGCCACCAGCGAGCCGGTTTTTCCACATCCAAGAACGAGCAAATTCATGGAAGAGCCTTCGTGCAGTATATGCGATGGAGGCTTACACGAGAGCGCGCCAACGGGGCGACATGCTAATCGAACACGTCCGGGTCCGTTTCGGAGAAAAATGCGGCGTGCAATCGGCGCACAACGTCGGGAACGGCGTCCTCTTCAATCACAAACGTGAGATTAATCTCGGAGGCTCCCTGAGAAATCATGCGAATGTTGACCTCAGGAATGACGCTGAACACGCGCGCCGCCACTCCGGCCGTATCGCGTAGCGCTTCGCCCACCAGACAAACAATAGCCTTGCGACCTTCATACTTTACATCCGCCAGCTTGGAAAGATCGGCGGCCAAGGCCGGGATGGCAGCGTTGGAATCCACGGTCAACGAGACGCTGACCTCCGAAGTCGAAACCACATCGACCGGCACGCGATGCCGGTCAAACGCTTCGAAGATCGATTTCAAATAGCCGTGAGCCATGAGCATGCGGGTGGCCGCGACATCAATGATGGTGATCCGCTTCTTGGCGGCAATGGCCTTGAACAGATTGCGGCATCGCGGCGCTCGCGCCGTGATCCGTGTCCCTTCGCATTTGGGGTTTCGGGAATTCAGGATGTAGACCGGAATATTTTTCTGGATGGCAGGGAGGAGGGTGGCCGGATGCAGGACTTTGGCGCCAAAGTAGGCCAGTTCGGCGGCTTCATCGAAACTGATCACCTTGATGCGGCGAGCCTCGGGACACAGGTTGGGGTCGGTGGTCATCATGCCGTCGACGTCGGTCCAGATTTCGATTTTCTCGGCGTCCAGCCCGGCGCCCACGATGGCGGCGGAAAAATCCGAGCCCCCTCGTCCGATGGTGGTGGTGGTGCCGGCGCGGGTCGAGCCTATGAAACCTCCCATCACGGGCACGCGTTGGGCGTTGATAAGCGGCTTGACGTTGAGCCGTAATTTCTCGTTGGTATCTTCAAAGAACGGAATCGCCCTGGTGTGGGTATCGTCGGTGACGATGCAGTCGCGCGCATCCACCAGCGTAGCATTGAGCCCACGAGCCGAAAATGCGGCCGCTGCTATCTTGGCCGACAGCAATTCGCCGTTGGCAGCTACCATGTCGGTCGTCCGCGGCGTCAGTTCGCCAACCGCAGCGATCCCGCGCAGGAGTTCATCGAGGGCATCGAACTCCGCCTCCAGCTCGCTATGGAACTGGGTGAATAATCCCGTGCCCAGCAATTCTCCGGCAGTGTTGTAGTGGCGTTCGCGCAGGGAACGCGATAGCTTGAGTGCTTCCTCGCGGTCGCCTGCTCCCGCAGCCCGGGCGGTAGCCAGCAATTGATCGGTGACCTTGGCCATCGCGCTGACTACGACTACGGGATTTTGCGGGAGGCGGCTCTTGACAATGGCGGCAGCGCGGTCGATGGCCTTGGCGTCCTCCATCGAAGTGCCGCCGAATTTCATCACCAGCATGGTGAAAAAGCCTCAGGCCACGGGTTGGCGGGAATGAACACCGATCGGATACTCGGCTTCACCCCAAGTATCCTTGCGCCTTCAGCAATTCGGCATTGAGCAGGGCGGCACCGGCAGCGCCGCGAATGGTGTTGTGCGACAAGACCGTAAATTTCCAGTCCAGCACATTGCAGGAGCGAAGGCGTCCCACGGTGGTGGTCATGCCCGCACCCGCTTCCGCGTCAAAGCGCGGCTGCGGACGATCGGCGGAACTCGAATACACGACCGGGTTCTCGGGAGCGCTGGGCAACCTGAGTTCCTGAGGCAGGCTGCGGAATTCGCGCCAGGCGGAAATGATCTCTTCTGGCGTCGCTTTGCTCTTCAGCTTCACCGATACCGATTCGGTGTGCCCATCCTCGACCGCCACGCGGTTGCATTGCGCGCTCATGCGGAACTCCGCCATGCGAATCCCGGCGCCATTGAGATGCCCCAGCAGCTTGCGGGTCTCCTCTTCCATCTTTTCTTCTTCTTTAGCAATGTAGGGAATGACATTGCCGAGAATGTCGAGGGAAGCCACTCCGGGATATCCCGCTCCGCTCACCGCCTGCATGGTGACGGCCATCACAGTGTCCAACCCGAACCGCTGTTCCAATGGAGCCAGGGCCAGAACGAGCCCGATCGCTGAACAGTTGGGATTGGTAACCGCAAAGCCTCCCGATTTGCGTCGCCATGCCTGGCACTCGATGAGCTTAATGTGATCCGGATTAACCTCAGGAATCACCAGCGGCACATCCGCCTTCATGCGCAGGGCACTGGAATTGGAGATCACCGCGCAACCGGCTTGGGCAAAGCGCGGTTCCAGTTCGCTGGCGATGCCGGCGTCGAGGGCGGCGAAGATCACTTTGGGTGCGCCGTCAGGAGTGGCTGGAGAGACGGTCATCTTGGCGATGCGGTCCGGCAGGACGGTTTTCATGCGCCAGCGTACGGCCTCAGCATAGCTGCGGCCTTCGGAGCGCTCCGAAGCCGCCAGCCAAGAGACCTCAAACCAGGGATGCTGCTCCAGCATCTGGATAAACCGCTGCCCCACGATGCCGGTGGCACCCAGAATTCCAACAGAAATCTTTTTATGCATACGGATGTGTCTCGAATTTTACAACATTGCCACTGCATTCCGGCTTTTCCAGACAAAACGAAAGCATGTGTTCTTCAGAGATCAGATCCAAAGAGAGCTCGGGTTAACGCTCGTTCCGTTTCGTGCCGATACCACAGGAAGGGAGCGTCATTATGCCAGAATTACGCCAAAATTTTTTCACCAAAGAGTGGGTAGTCATAGCGACCGAACGCGCCAAGCGGCCGGAAGAAATGTCGGTACACCGCCCAGTCAAGGTAGTGCGGCCTTTTGTCGAAACCTGCCCGTTCTGTCCGGGCAATGAGAGCAAGACCCCGCCCGAGATCATGAGGGCAGGTTCTGGCAATGGCAATGACTGGAGAATCCGAGTGGTTCCCAACAAATTTTCGGCATTAAATCGGGAGATCCAGCCAGACCGCACCGTGCACCGCTCACGCCGCACCATCAATGGCTTTGGCGTTCATGATGTGATTATCGAAACTCGAGATCATTCGCAGGCTATGGCGCTGATGACCGATGCCGAAGTCGCCGATATCCTTCGCATCTACAAGGCGCGATTCACGGCGCTGAGCGTCGATCCCCGCATCGCCCAGATCACGATTTTCAAGAATCATGGCGCCGATGCCGGCACCAGCCTCGAGCATCCGCATTCCCAATTGATTGCCACCCCGGTTATCTCACTTCAGGTGCGGCAGCGATTCCAGGAGGCCCTGCGTTACTACGACGATTTTGGCGGCTGCATGTTCTGCGAAACCCTGCAGGAGGAACTCAGCGAAAAGGAAAGAATCGTCGTGGCTACCGAGCACTTCGTAGCTCTGGAACTGTTTGCCTCACCGGCGCCGTTTTCCACCCATATTTATCCGCGCCGTCATATGGCGAGCTTCGGCGACATTAGCGAGGCCGAATTAGCCGATTTGGGCAGAGTTCTGAGAGCCATTCTGGGCAAGCTCTATCACGGATTGGCGAATCCGGACTTTAACTACACCATCCGGACCGCGCCGGCCGAATGCGTAGGCGTGAAGTACTTCCACTGGTATTTGAGCGTGATCCCGCGCCTGACCCGAGTGGCCGGGTTTGAACTGGGCTCTGGTATGTTTATCAACAGCGTACTTCCCGAAGCGGCAGCAAAGTTTTTGCGGGAGGTAAACGTCGAGGCCGCGGTCGTACAGCCGGTCTAGGAATTAGGAGTCAGCAGTCAGCAGACCATCGTCTGGATGGGATCGCCAGGTCAGCCGAACCCTTAGCAGGGCGTTTTAAGTGTAAATCGCGTGTTTGCGTCAAACGTCACCCGAAGCCACGCATTCACCGGGCTTATCTCGTTGACAACTAGGGCAGAGCGTACCAAAATACCCGTCCAGCTTAAGGCCGCGCCTTTTCTCGCCTTCCTCGTCGGGCGGCCCAGTCCATGACAAGCAAAGAAGTCCAAGGCTGTTCCAGGAGGTTCGTCTATGAAAGCTTTCCCATGCACGTTCTCTCTTGCGTTAGTGACTCTGTTGTTCAGTGTTACCGCCCAGGCCGACAATATCTCGGTGGATTGCCGGCCGGGAGCCAAAGGGACCACCACGATTAGTGCCGCTGTCGCGGCGATCGCAAAGAAAGCGGCAGCCAAGGCGATACCCCCAAGTACTATTACGGTGACCGGACCATGCGTTGAAAATGTGACGGTCGCCAGTCTGGACAACCTGACCTTGCAAGCCAGTCCCTCGGGAGCTTCGATCAGTGACGCTTCTAGCGGGAACCTTGATACAGTAGCGGTGGGCACGTCCAATCGCTTCGTTTTGAACGGGTTCACCATCAACGGCAGCGTTGATTGCTTCGACAACTCATTTTGCACGCTACAGGGGAACACCATCCAGAATTCTCAGACGGGCTATGGGCTTCGGTCTTCTCGCTCCAGGGTCGATTCCGTAAGCGATTCCATCAGCAACAATCCCAGTGGCGCTGGCATACTTGACTCCAACCAGTCGGTCATGTTGCTGATAGACGACACCGTGAGCAACAACGCGGGCAACGGCATAGTTGTGGAATATGCAAGTTTGGTACAAATGGCCAGATCCTCGACTACCACGACAGTCAGCAATAATGCTGGGCATGGAGTATTCGCGACCGCTCACGGCACCGTGCGACTTAATCATGCGAATGTCACCGGGAATGCCAACGACGGCATCCGCGTGCAAGATGGGTCGGTGTTGCATACGGACTTCGTGGCGCCGAGGGTCAACGACATTACCGGGAACGGAGGTGCGGGCGTTAACCTGGGCGATCTCGCGCATGCCTTCTTTGCCAATGACGGGTCCATCAATGTAACCGGCAACCTAAGCGGCCCCGACGTGTATTGCGCCGGACAGTTTGCCGCGACTCGCAACGTGGCGAGTACCGGTGGAACCACCAACTGCGTAGAGCCTAATCCGGAATCGCCAAAACGCAAGTAGCTGGGCGTCTGCGAAACAAGGTGCCCTCCCTGCGATTCTGTATGGGAGGGCAGGCCTTCGAAAAGGCGGGAGCCGACGTCCTTTTTGCGCCTGGTCTTCCTGATCTCGACTCCGTGCGAGAAGTCTGTAACGCTTTATCCAAACCAGTGAATTTTATGGTGGGCATTAAAGGCAAATCCTCTTCAGTTGCGGAACTCGCTGCTGCGGGAGTGAAGCGAATCAGCCTTGCAACATCGCTTTATCGGGCAGCCATGAGTGGTTTCCTTGAAGCTGCGTCTGAAGTGAAGCGCTCGGGCGAATTCCCCTTTCTCGATCGCTGCGCCACTACCCAGGGCCTGCTAAAACTGATGCGAATCTGACCTTCATCCGATTCCTCGCCAGTCCGCCAAGTACCCCGCCCATAGTTGGCGTGATATCCTAAATTACACTCATCATCCTTCAAAAAAGCGGAACAAAAGCGCAAGCTTGGGTAAACGCCTGTTAACAGCCGTTGTCCAGCACACCTTTATCGAGAGAAGCGCATCCTACACTGCGCGTTTCCTTGGATTCCATCAAGGAGTTCACGATGATCGCGAATCGATCGACTCTAGCCTATTTTTGTCTGGTAGCACAGTGCGTGCTGCTGAGCTTCTGCGCGGTCGCTGAGGAAGGTACGATCATCAGTTTTGATCCTCCCGGCTCGCGCTACACCATTCCTCTCAGCATCAATAACTTCGGCTCCATTACGGGATACTATTTTGAAAACGGCGGCGGCACCCACGGTTTTTTGCGTGCACCCGACGGCAACTTTACTCGAATCGACGTGCCGGGCGCGACCGCCACGTCTGCGTGCAGCATCAATGACGCAGGATGGATCGCGGGATATTTTCTTGTAAACCAGGTGTTTCACGGCTTCTTGCGTATGCCTGCCGGGCAATTCGTCATTTTCGATCCGCCGGGCTCGACTGAGACCATGCCCCTAAGCATAAACCGTGTCGGCGTGGTTACAGGTTTCTACAGAGACTCGAACGGCACAGTTCACGGCTTCCTGCGAGCCCTGGATGGTACGGTAATCAGTTTCGATGCCCCCGGTTCGACTTTCACCACGGCCAGCAGCATCAACTCGGCGGGACAGATTACAGGCTATTACGCTGACTCCGCTCAGTTGTATCACGGCTTCGTGAGGGCTGCAGACGGCACCCTTACGATTTTCGACGCTCAGCCCGGGCAGAACACTGAACCCGCGAGCATTAATTCGGCAGGCGAGGTCACGGGAACTTACGGCCCCGACAACAATCCCGGCGGTTTCTTACGCACGGCTGACGGCGTCATCACTACGTTCGCGCCGAAATGGTTGGCCGATGCCGATGTCGTTCCCTTTAGCATCAACGATGCGGGAGTGATCACTGGTTTCTACGATAACTACTTTGCCAACGTTGGCATCCTTCACGGCTTCATACGACGACCTGATGGCGCCTTTGTAGCCTTCAATATCACAAAGTCGACGAGGCACATTCACAAGCATCCGGTGGAATTCATCTTTCCCTTCAGCATCAACTCAGCGGGAGAGATTACCGGGTATTATCAGGCCAATGTCTGGACTACCCCCCACGGGTTCCTGCGCAGTCCGTAGTTGACAGAGTTCCATTAGGCGTACACTCATGGAACTCTAGTTGGCGAAAAATCGCTATTACGCTCAAAATGGCCGTGCCGCATGTGAACTGCGCATAGCAACACCGCAGTTGGGCTTCAACGAACTTCAGTCTTCGAGTGTTTCACGGTCCAGTCGAGTTTCATAGGCCCATCGTTCTCGCTTCGATAAAACTTCGCAATGAATGACGACGGCGACGTGGCGGTCAACACCTCTTTGACCTTAACCTTCTTTTTGTCTTTGGTTTCGAATTCAGTGCGGAAGATCCAAACCTCGCCTTCCCAATTTCCCAAGCCCTCGTAGACCGAGCAACCGTTAGGGTCTCGATTCTCGCAGAACATCATCCGATAGCCTTGTTCCTTACCGTCCCACCAGAAAATTCCCAACGCAACCCGAGTGCCCTCGTCACCATGCGTGCGGTAGTCTTCTATGAGAGCCAGTTTGCCGGGACCAAAGCGAATCACGCTGTTGCCGAAGTCTTTTCCTACTCTTGACCGGCCGTCGCGCGGTTCCGAAGTCGCATCGATTGCCCATGAGCCGGCGATCATCCTGCCCAATTTGTCGATCGGCGACTTCTCGGATGCGGTCTCGCCTCGGGTTCTATGAGGGCCGGTCTTTTCCTGCGCGCTTAGGTGAGTGGTACCGTAACCCAGCGTGAGGAAGAGAACGAGGGTAGTGGAGGCAAATATGCGTCGTGACTGGCGAACATTTTTCATGTAGGACCTTCTGTGCTTCCCCAATTTTCTCGACGGGGACCCGGTCGATCATGATAAATGTTGAAAAATCTCGATAGCGCTCAAAATCCCCGGAAAGGCGAATGAAAAGCGCACACTTGTGCAATCGCCTGATTCCAACAGTTGGCAATGGTTCCGGTGACGAATCGTATTCGGTCGAGCGTAGCGCTTTCCGTTCTCAAGTCTAATCTCCCATCCCTCCGATCAGGCCGAGAGATAGATGATCTCGCCGACGGAACCCTGGCTGCCGTAGCGGGCGCGATAGCGGCTGCTGTTGGGCTGCTCGTTGACGTGGCCGTCCCACGGATCGAGGAAGGAGACCGCGGCATGGGTGGCGCGTCCGACCACCACGAAGTGGCCGCCGCCGTTGTTGTCCCAGTACACGAGTGCTATGGCCGGCTTGCTGACCGAGATCTTGGCAGAGTGAACGGTGTGGTACTGGCCATTGAAACCGACGTGTTCGACCTTCAGTCCTTCCGTCCTCAGCGCTTTCGCGAGCTGAGCCCCATAGAATCCGAAATTGGCGATGGTGGACTCCATGCTTGACTGGTTCTGGGGGAAGGCGCTAGGGTTGAGCGACATCGGGCCCGAGGAGGACTTGGCACACAGTTGCGCGAGCCCGTTATTGATGGCATCGCAGTAGATCTGCTGCGCCAGGTCCCACTCGCTCTCGTTGAGGCTCATCTGCCAGGCGATTCCTCGCGCCATCCAGGCGCTGGCCACGCCGCAGGAGTTCAGTTGTTCTTGTTTCCAGATCTGGTAGGTTCGTCCGCTGCTGTCGCGTTCGATGTAGATCATGCCGCCTCCCGAGTGCAGTGATTCTAAGTTCTAATCTGGAATTCCCTTTTTTGACTTCAAAGAACGGCATCAGTCTACGCCCATTCTCCCGGCCGGTACCAGAGGATAAGGTCTACTGACTCGTCTGACGGGACAACTGTTGCAAAATCGCCATTACGCTCAAAACCCCGGTCAGGGGCATTTTGAGTTAACGCCTGGTTTCGTCAACTGAGCATAGCGTGAGGCACAGCTAAAGTAATCTCGACGACAACAGTACGATGGGTCTACCCTAAATCGCGCATGTTCCTTGCGACCCCAAAACATCGAGCAAGTCTGTGGTTACTGGCGAACATTGCGTGGATT
>DASUWH010000071.1:0-128521 GCA_036378535.1 Terriglobales bacterium
TCGGCCGGCATAGGCCCGATCAGCATTCCATTCTTAGGATTCGGCGCGAAGTTCTTGGACTACGATAACGATGGTTGGCCCGACATCTTCATCAACAACGGCCACGTGAATCCGCAAGTGGACGGCCACTCATTCGGCGTGACCTACGCCGAGCGCCCTTTTCTATTCCACAACCTGGGGAACGGGAAGTTCAGCGAAATTGGGCGCGAGGCCGGGAGGGGAATGGCGCAACGGCGCGTTGGGCGGGGCGCCGCCGTGGCCGACTTTCTTAATCGTGGACAGCAGGACATCGTCGCCACCGCCCTCGATAGCAGCGCGGTTTTGTTGCGGAACCAGAATCGGACGCCGAACCACTGGCTGCGTCTGAAGTTGGTCGGAACCCGCTCGAACCGCGATGCATTCGGCGCCCGCGTGGAGCTCAAAGCCGGAGGCGCGGTCCAGGTTCAGGAAGCGCGCGCCAATAGCAGCTTCGAGTCGGCCAGCGACCCGCGGCTGCATTTCGGACTTGCCTCCGCCGATCACTTCGAATCGATCTCCGTCCGTTGGCCCTCGGGCAAGGTCGAAGCCGTGCCCGGACAGTCTGCCGACCAGGAGTTAACCTTGGAAGAGGGCAAGGGCATTGTCCATCGGCAGGGAAGCAGCCCGCACATTGATCGCGCCGCCAAAAACCCATTCCATGGTCCAAAGCGTACTCACATCAACAAGTGAGCTGGATCACAATCGAATGTGAAGTTATCCAGTTTCTGGAAGCTCATATCTCGCTTGTCTACGATTATTCATAGACACATCGTTCTAACAAACTCGCAAAGCACGCTTTTTGTGTGACTTGTGTTGGGGGGACACTTCGGCTGGCTGCGTGCATAACGAACTGACAGTTTTTAGTCATGTGGTCCGTCTGCGCGGCTGGTAATCAGAAGGATTCCTTCCGTTGCAAAGGTTTAATTGTCGGATACTTAATTACTTGACACGCAAGACAATGCGGTAGCACAATGTGCGCCGCACATCGTTGTGCAGTCTATCTCACCGTGGGGCGTGAGACGCATCGAGGGGTGGGGCCCCCAGGTTTCGCCTGATTATTCATTACTGCATTCATTAAAGCAGTCGCCGCAATTATCTCTCAGCTCGGAGGCGGGGCGATGAAGAAGCTGCTGTTCCTACTTATGTCTCTGGCCGTACTGGCCGGAGTTGTCACAGCACAAGTCCAAAACGGTCAGTTTAACGGCACCGTGCTCGACCCATCGGGCGCGGCCATACCCAATGCCAAGGTGACGATCTCGAACGTCGGCACTGGCCTGTCGGTCACTTCGACCACCAACCAGACCGGCTTATACGTCGCCCGAGAACTGCCGCCGGGCACTTACAGAATTTCGACGGAGGCGGCAGGCTTCCGCACCGCCGTCAATAACAATGTCACTCTGAATGCCGGCGCGATTGCCCGCGTCGACTTCAAGATGGAACTCGGGCAGGCCACCCAGACCGTCGAAGTCAGCGGCGAAGCGGCCACCGTTCAGACGGATGATGCCAAGCTGTATTCCACCGTCAACTCCACCCAGATCAGCAACACGCCTCTGAGCGGTCGCAATGTGTACGACCTTATGCAGTTGGGTGCCGGCGCGGTGAACGTCAGCGGCGTTGACTTCGAGAACGGCCACAACACCGTCGTTAATGGCGTCCGCGAGGACTTCAACGGATTCCTCATCAACGGCGTGTCCAACAAAGGCTTGAGCGGCGGCGAAGAGAGCACGCCCATCGAGGATACGGTCGAGGAATTTCAACAACTGGGACTGAATATGTCGGCGCAGTACGGCAACAGCGCCGGCAGCACCATCAACCTGGTCACCAAATCCGGCACCAACGCTCTCCACGGAAGTATCTACGAGTATCTGCGTAACGACAAAGCTGATGCCAACGATTTCTTTCTGAACCACGTCAGTGCGCCACGCCCGCCACTTAAGTGGAACCAATTCGGCGGCAGCCTGGGTGGGCCGATTGTTAAAGACAAGTTGTTTTTCTTCGCGGCTTATGAGGGCAGCCGCTTTATAACCCAACAGGCTCAGACCATTGTCGAGGAATCGCCGCAATGGCGGGCCGCCGTAGCGCAAGCGGACGCGAATACAGGCGTGAACTCGGTGGCCAATCTGCTCTATAGCCAGTTTGCGCCGAAGCTCTCCGGCAACCCGCTCTTTACGGTCGACCAATTCATAACGAATGTAGCGTCCGGCACCAACAGTGGGTTCTCAAGCTACGTGGATTATCTCTGCCCCGACACGACATCGCCCGCGATCGCGGCGAGATTCCAGTCCATTCTGGGCGTCACGAAGGCAGATGACTTTACCAACGTCCCCTTTCTGGGTGGACCCTGTAGCACGACGCCCGCACTTCAGGCTGGAACAATCGGCCGCGATCCGAACACTGGCGTCTCTACTATGCCCTTCCAGTTGTCCAGCGCCGCAGTCTTTAAGTCACAGAATCAAGGCAACTTTTTCAATGGCAACAGGTATTCGGGGCGGCTGGACTATAACTGGAATGCCGCTAACCGTCTCTCCTTTAATTTCCAGTGGGCACGGCAGACTGACAACTTCGGACCTTGCAGTGCCGCTTGTACGCGCGGCTTTTCCAATCCCCAGATTATTCGATCTCCGAACGCGCAGTTCAGCTTTGTACATACTTTCAGTCCCACTGTGCTGAACGAATTTCGTGCGGGGTACGCGCAGAACGTAAACCTGATCTCGACCAGTATTCCTGGCGTTCCTTTGTTGAGTTTTGACGACGCGTCGGCCGGATTTGGATCCTACAACGGCTATCCGCAGTATTTCCGGGAGAATATCTACAGCTACTCCGACATGGTGTCAGTCAGCCATGGAAACCACAACATGAAGATAGGCGGGGACATTCGGCGCAATATCGAGAACAGCCAGTTCAGCATTGCCCGCGGTTCCTATTATTTTTCAGATCCGATTTTCTTCGCCGCTGACGCACCCTACGGACTGTCCGCCGGCGTCAATCCCGGAATCTGTGCTCCTCCCTGCTCACAGGCCACCATCCAGTCGCTTATCTCCAGTAACTCAGTGCCGAACGCGCAACTTCAAAGCAACGTCCGGCACTGGCGCAATATCGAATTTGGCGCCTATTTCCAGGATGACTGGAAGGCCACGAAGAAGCTAACCCTGCAACTGGGTCTGCGTTATGACCTGTATACGCGCCATAACGAGTTGAATGATCTGGCGACCACATTCATTCCGGGTCCCGGCTCCAACTCGCTGCAGCAACTGATCAACGCCAACGCGCTTGCTGGGACTCCCGGGTGTGATACGAACGCGGCTCAGGAAGCCTTGGCTGGGCTGGCCGGTGTCTGCGGACCAGGCGGATTTGCGCCCGCTAAATCCTTGGGCAAGGGCCGTCACCATGATTTTGGCCCCCGTATCGGGTTTGCCTATGACATGTTTGGCAACGGCAAAACAGCGCTGCGAGGCGGTTTCGGCGTGTCGTACGAGGGCACGCTCTATAACCCGCTCTCGAACTCGCGCTGGAACCTCCCTTATTACTCCTTCAACCAACTCTTTAACGCACTCGGGGGAGATGCCAATTCAGTGATTTACGGACCGTCGACCTGCAGTACCGGGCTGCCTTACCCCAACAACTGCGCGTCGACCGGCGGAGCGCAATTTGGTCCGGGCGGGGTCGTTCCGACGTTCTCTGGCCCGCCAGCGAACCCCAATCAGGGAAGCGGGGCGCAGGCGACAGGCAATATCAACGGTTGGAATGGCCTTGCTCCCAACCAAGCGTTGTTGACGGGAATAGTCTTCCCCAAAGGAATTGACGATCCCTATGTCTATAACTACTATCTCGGCCTGCAGCATGAAATTCTCCCCAAGACCGTGATCGAGCTCGATTACGTCGGCACAACGGGTCACAAGCTCTTCCGAGCTGAGGATATCAATCGTGCACCGGGAACTCTGCTTCACGCCGGTGTCTCGCTCGTAAACAATGTTGGCGAGTTCCTGCAGGGTTTCGGCGGTCGTCCGAACCAGAACTACGGACGTTTGCGCGTCTGGGAGAACGTGGTGAACTCGAACTACAACTCTCTACAGGCTGCGGTGCGCCACCAGATGACTCACGGGTTATTGTTGAACGTGAACTACACTTGGAGCCACTCCATTGATAACGGCTCGACCTGGCACAGTGGCGCCACCACTGCTAACGGCTCTGCTGGCGGTGAGGGGTTCACGACGGACCCGACTCATCCCCAGTTCGACCGCGGTAATTCGATCTTTGACATACGTCACCGCCTGGTCATCAACCACGTTTGGCAGCTTCCCGGCCAGAACCTTACAGGCGTGGTTGGAAAGGTAGCGGGCGGATGGTCTCTGAGCGGAGTCTGGGCCTTCCAGACCGGTCCTCACTGGCAGCCCTTCCGCTCAACCCGAGCCAGACTGAGCGGGGACTGTTCACAGACAGGTGTCAACACTGGTCAATGCGTTAACGCCGGTGGCGATTACCTGCTCACTCGTGGTAGAAATACACGCCCCGATAGCAGCATGCCATCCTGGAACGGTGGCAGCCACGCCACCTGGGCAGATGGCTGGTGTTTGAACGGCAGTATTACTGATGGCTCGTGCAGTTCTAACGGCGGAACTCCTACCCAAGCCGGCTTGCCGGTGTTCACATCGCCGTGCTTGGGATGTCTCGGTGATCTGGGCCGCAACACGTTTGTTGGTCCCGGATACTGGGATTCTGACATAACGCTGTCGAAGAACTTCAAGCTCACCGAGCGGTTCGCACTGAAGTTCGATGCGTCTGCCTTTAACATCTTTAACCACCCAAACTTTGTACTGGCTACCGCAGGCGGCGGTGCGCATAACAACATAACGGATTCAAGTTTCGGCCAGGCTGCCGGCACAACGGTGGGTAACATCGGGCCGCGCATCATGCAGTTCGGCCTGAAGCTAACCTTCTAGTCGACTTCGTTTTCCCGGGGCCTGTTCTCGCATCCGAGGACAGGCCCTTTTTTCGCCCGCAGGCAGAATTGTGCTTTTCCTTTGTCGACGGCTGTTCCCGCTCTTTCTTCTACTCTCCAGTTGTTGGCTTCAGGCCCAGATACCCCTTGGCAGCATTGCCGGCCAGGTCCGGCTTGCCACCGGCGAACCGCCTTCCCATCCCATCCTGGTGGAGCTACATCTGCACGGCGCTACCCTCAACAGCACCTATTCCGATTCACGCGGGTACTTCAGCTTTAGCATGTTGGACTCTAACGATTACCATATCGTCGTCAATGATGAGGCTTATTCGCCCGTCGACCAAGACTCTCCGGTCACGACCGAGAACCTCAACCTCGTTCTAATGGTCGCCTTGTATGCGCGCGACGATAAAAACGACAACGATCCCCTACGCGCCCGCGCCTCCGGCAGCAATCCCTACCTGGTTAATCTCGCCGACTACAACAAGAGTTTTCCCAAAGGCGCAATCAAGGAATACAAACGTGGCTTGGACGCCGAGCACAACGGAGACCCTGATCAGGCCATCGCCCATTACCGGGGCGCTCTGAAAATTGCTCCGGATTACTATCCTGCGCACAACAACCTGGGCTCGCTCTACCTGGGGAAGAAAGACTTCAACTCCGCGGAGGAGCAGTTCCGGGACGCAATCCGGCTCCGCCAGGACGATGCTCAGGCCTACTTTAATCTTGGTAACGTACTTATGCTGACCGGCCGCTATCCCGAGTCGGAAACTGCGGTCGCCTCCGGTTTGCAGCACAGCCCCAACTCCGCATTCGGATATTTTCTGAAAGGCTGTCTCGCGCACAGAACCGGCAAGGATGACGAAGGGGAAAAAGACTTGCGGCAGGCTCTGGCTTTAGACGCGACTATGTGGCAGGCGCATCTGCAATTAGTCGATCTTTACCTGCGCCAGGCGCGCCGCGACGATGCCATCAGCGAACTGCAGGTCTTTCTCAAGGCCTTTCCCATCGTGCCGGCCGCCCCCAAAGCACGAGATTTGCTGCGCAGGTTGCAGAGTTCCGCTGCGACACGATAGCTCATCCTTCTCCATCACTATCGAAGAAGGCCGCAGAACTTGCTCTCCAGTTGGCAGGCCGTTGCCGATTCGGCCTGGGCCTGCTTCAATCGGCCCAGGCGGCGCAATTCAAAGGCAAGATTCAGGTGGGCCTCGGCCAGATTGGGATCGATCTTGAGTGCAGCTTCATAGCTCGCGACCGATTTTTGCGGGCGCTTGGTCTGGCTATAGCAGATTCCCAGAAAATTTCGAATATGGGCATCATCGAGGCCGAGCGCCAGCGCTCTTTCCAGGTGGGTCGTGGCGCCCGCGTAGTCTTTTGCCTGAAACAGCGCCATGCCTAGCTCACGCTGTCCTGGCGAGTAATTAGGTTGAATGGCGATCGCCTTCTGATAATCAGAGAGAGCCGCAGCGGGACTCGTGCTCGCTTCCAGCAGACCGCTCTCGTACCACGCCCGGTAGTTTTGAGGATTGATCTGAATGGCCTTCTGCAGCCACGTCTTGGCTTCGTCTACGCGCCCAAGCTTCGCTAGCGCGCGCGCCAGGCCAGTCATAGCATTATCGAAATCCGGATTGAGCGTCAGACAGCGCTGCAGTTCGTCGGCGGCCGCTTGCCAATTCTGGCGTCGCAAGGCGGACTCGCCCAGCATGAAGGGAATCACGTAAATCTGCGGATCTTGTTTCTGAACCTGCCGCAGAAGAACTTCGGCCTGCTCGTCGTCGTGCTGGTGAAAAGCATCCTCAGCTTTCAGGATCGTATTGAATTCTGAAATCTTGTCTTTGGGATCGGCCAAGCCCGCCTTTAGCGATTCAGCCGAGACCGGCGCGTGAAACCCGAAATATCCCAGCGCGCGCAATTTCTCCTGCGCATCGGGATTCAGATTGGCTGCAGTCGCCTCTTCGCGCGCAAACGGATTGTGCGCCTCGATCTGGTGCAGCCTATCTTTGAGCACGCTTGCGGTCGCGGGTTGCTGCGCGGCCAGGTTCGTCTTTTCGCCCGGATCGGCAACCACGTCATATAGCTCCGGCTGCGGCGCTTCGATGTAGTGATACCGGCTGCTCTCGAGGGAATGAAGAGGGTTCCACCCGAACGAGCTGAACGGATAAAAAGTTTCGGAGTAGGCGTTGTCGTCTTTTTCTCCCCCATCAGCGGACAAGCTTCGTGCCTGGAATTGATCTTCGATCTTGTCGTGCAGGCCAGCCAAACGAAGCAGAGTAGGGGCCACAGCGATGGTTTCGACTGGGCGATCGCTATCGCCGCTTGGAAACCCGCTCTGCGCAGGCGGTTTGACGATCAGCGGTATATGGATCGTCGAGTTGTAAACAAAGAATCCGTGCTCCGCCTCCCCGTGTTCGCCTAACGACTCGCCGTGATCGCTAAGGAGGACGATGAGGCTTCCCCGGTAAACACCAGACTGTTTGAGAAATGAGATCAGCCGGCCCAACTCATGATCCGCATAGGCGATTTCGCCGTCGTACAGATGGTCGCGATACTGGGTCAGAAACGGCTCCGGCGGATCATAAGGGCTGTGGGGATCGTACAAGTGAAGCCATAAGAAGAAGGGGCGCTTTGGGGCGCGCTTCAGCCAGGCTAGCCCATGGGAAACACTCTCCTGCGCTTTGCGGTCCACCAGGCTGATGTCTTTCTGCTGAAATGTCTGCGCGGAGAAAGCATCGTCGTAATAGTCGAAGCCCCGGGCGAGGCCCCAACTGCGGTCAAGCACAAACGAACTGACCACCGCGCCCGTGGCGTATCCCGCCTGCTTGAATGACTGTGCAATGGAGCGGAATTGCGGCGAGAGCGGGTGCCCGGTGAAATCCTGCACGCCGTTCTGAAAGGGGTAGGTGCCGGTGAGAATGGCAGCATGCGACGGCCAGGTCAACGGCACCTGGGATATCGCACGCTTGAACAGCACGCCGTCGTGGGCCAGTGCGTCGATGGTGGGGGTTTGAATTTCCTTGTCGCCGTAGCAACCGAGGTGATCGGCACGCAGAGTGTCAATCGTGATCAGGATTACATTGGGATGCACGGGCGCGCGCTTGGCCGGAACGCTTCCCGCCTGCAGCACGCCGTCGAGGATAAGCAGCAGGATTGTGATCCTGGCCACGGAAGTGGTGCGTGTGCGCTTCACTATTGGGAGCTGGCTTCCTGTGCCTTGCGCATCTCCTGCTGCGCCTCGATGCTCAGGCCCTTGCTGGCCAGCGCCTTTGCCAACGCCGCATGCGTGCCGGACTGCTGCGGCGCCAGAGCCACGGCTTGGCGCAGTTCTGAGATGGCTTCGTCCAGTTGACCCTCGTCCAGCAAAAGCTCTCCCAGCGCCATATGGCCAGGAACATAGTCAGGCGCAACCTCGATCGAATGCCGGAACGCTGCCGCCGCTTCCGTGTTCATATTCTTCTGCCGGTAGAGTAATCCCAGGTCGTAGGAAGCGCTGAAATTGGTGGAATCCAGTTCGAGCGTACGCTTCAAGGTCGCAATTGCTTCTTCCGACTGACCGGTTCGCGCATAGGCCAATCCCAGGTGAAACGCCGCCAGGGCATAGTCGGGGCTTAACTGTAGCGCCTTCTGAAACTCGCTCACCGCATCGGAATACTGGCCGAGCCGGTAGTAGTTCAGTCCTTGCAAATAGTGAACCGGGACAGACTGGGGCTCGGTCTTAAGCGCGGCATTGAGCTTCTCCACCGATGGCTCGTATTCGCCGTGCTGGCTTTCCTCGATTGCTTTCGAGATCAATTCATAAACCTGGATGCGGTCTTTCGGATCCGGCAATTCGGAGTTGCTGACATCGGCAGCCCCCCCGCCCGAGAACCCGGCATAGCCCAACGACTTCAACCGTTCCATGAGCGCGGGATCCAGGCCGGTCTTCTCAGCTAATTCCTGGCCGGGCGTGTACTCATGAATGATCGCGGCCAGCTTGGCCCTCAATTCCTCAGAAACCGCTTTCTTCTCGCTATAGAGGTTTTGCGCCTCGTTCGGATCTTTGGCGAGATCGTAGAGCTCCGGCTTGGGAGCGAGAATAAAGTGGTAGCGCTCGCTCTCGACCGCGCGTAACTCGCTCCAGTTGAAATGAAGCCGCGGCAGAAATGTCTCCGCATAGAGATAAATAGGAGCCTCATCCCGCTTTTTTCCTGAAATGACTGGCAGCAGGCTCTTGCCCTGAACCTGGCCTGGAACGGGGATTTTCAGCGCCTCGAGAATTGTCGGCATGATGTCCACGGTGCTGGCAAGACTCGCGACATCCCGTACCGTAACCGGTCCCGGCAGGTGGAACATCAGCGGCACGTGCAACGTTGAGTTGTAAATGAAGAATCCGTGAGTCGCCTCGCCGTGTTCACCTAGGCCCTCGCCATGATCGCCACTCAGAACGATAAGCGTGTTGCGGTACAGTCCCTTTTCTTTGAGGAAGCGCAACAAGCGGCCTACCTGCTCGTCGGCGAAAGCGATCTCCCCATCATAAGGACGAGATTTGTACTCCTCGCTGTAAGGCGCGGGCGGCCGGTAAGGATAATGCGGATCATACAAGTGCATCCAGAGAAAGAAGCGGTTTTGGTAATTCTTTCCCAGCCATTCCAGCACTTGGTCGGCCACGACGTTGCCGGGCCGCTCCATCTCGTCAAGATTGGATTCTTCCAGGCGATTGAAGTCGAAGTGGTCGTAATAATAATCGAAGCCGCGGTTCAACCCGAAGCGTGAATCCAGCACTGCCGATGCCACGACCGCGCCCGTCGTGTAACCGTTTTCTTTCAAGACGGCCGCGAGCGTTTGCTGCTGTGGGCCGAGGCGGTTCCCGCTGAAATCGTGCATGCCGTTGAGCGCTGGGTACGTGCCCGTGAAAATTACGGTGTGAGACGGCAGCGTAATGGGAACAGGTGTATAAGCGCGCTCGAATCTCGCGCTGTCGGCTGCCAGGCCATCAATGTTGGGCGTGTGAATCTGCTTGTATCCATAGCAGCCAAGATGATCTGCGCGCAGGGTGTCAATCGTGATGACCACCACGTTCGGCGCGGCACTCGCCCGGTCCGCAGCAAAGCTGGCGGCATTCAAGCAGAGTATTACCAGAATGGCACAAATCCGGAAAACCCTGATCATAGAAACAACAGTAAGGATCTCATGCGGAGACAAGACCGCTTCGAACTCGCAAATGTTTAAGCAGGCACTGACTACTGGCTACCGACTCCTGCCTCCTATTTCCGAGCGACCTTGTTGTCCGAATTTTCAAAAATTTCCGTGAGGACGTGCCCTTCCATCTGCACCGGCTGCTCGATCCCGTAAATGTGCAGGATCGTCGGGGCGATGTCGAATACGCTGGCCTGGAAGCCCATCAGCCGCAAATCGTGTTTGATACCGGGCCCCATGGCAAAGAACGAGCCGGGCACATCGTCGCCATCCGCGAAATCATGCTTGGCGATGACCGGCGTGGTTTTTTCGTGGTCCATGTGCGCGTGCGGATCGGTCTCTTCGAACTCGCGCAATGGCTTAATCCCGTGATCGGAAACGATGAACACATAAGTGTTCTCGTCCACATGCTTCAGAATCGTGCCCAGCACCTGGTCAAAAGCGACGTATTGATTCGGAAATGCATCCGGCCGCACCGAGTTGATCTTCGGATTGTATCCAACGTTGTAGGGCGCAATCGGGTACAGCCAGTGGCCGGTGCGGTCTTCGCAGGATTGCACCATCCACGTAAAATCGGTGGGGTGATTGGTGAGCAGGTAATCAAATAATTTGGTCTGCTGCTCGCGAATCAGATCGACCCGCTTCAGCCAGGAATCGATGACTTCGCTCTCATGCCCGCGCAGTTGCTCGGCCGAAGGCATGCGCTCACAATCGATATAGAAATCCCCGACATTCTTCAGCAGCTCGGCTTTCATGGCCGCCGGATAAACCGCATCGCCGCCTTCCACTTCACTCAGCTTGGGAGCGCACAGCACGCCGTCTTCACAATTCTTGCCCCGCGTCAGCATGCCGCTGATCATGTACCCGTTCACCGGCAGGACCGGGAACGTGGCCGGAACATTGGCCATACCGACAGTCACTCCCTTTTTCGACAGCATCGACCAGATTGGCTCCTTCTTGAGCATGTTCGTGTTGGCGGTGATACCGCCGACAACGAACCCAGTCACCCCGTTCTCCTCCGGCTTGGTGCTGGTGAACATGGTCGTATATGCCTTGGGGCAATTGGGTCCGGGCACAGTGCGAAACTTCCCGTACGCGCCGTTCTTGATAACGCGCGCCAGGTTCGGCATCTGTCCTTTGAGGATCAAGGGACGGATTACGTCCAATTCCATGCCGTTGACCCCGATCACCACAACCCGCGGTTTAGGCTTGCTGCTCTGGTTCTGGGCGAATACGAACGTGGTCAGCAGGCAGAGCAGGAGCAGGCAGAATTGCCACTTCCGAGCCATCATTTGAACACCCCTTGGTAAAGGACGGATTGACGTGTAGTACACCATTATACAACCGCGAGCAGCCGGCCGGAGCTGGAAATCCGCGGTTTGCGGAAGACAAAAACCGCGCCCTCTATGCTACCCTGATGCCCGATGAAACCCTTGCCAATACTGGTTTTCAGCCTGCTTGCCGGCGTCCTCTGCGCGGCCCAGGCGCCCACCCAAAAGAAGTCGTATCCCGATATTTTTCTGGTAACCATCGATACGTTGCGCGCCGATCACGTGCACTGCTACGGCTATGAAAAAGTTGCCACGCCCACGCTCGACCTGCTGGCAAAAGATGGCGCGCGCTTCACACAAGCTTTTACTCCCAGCCCCATTACCAATACCTCGCACACGACTATCCTGACGGGCTTACTTCCCAGCAACCATGGCGTCACCGATTTTGCCGTGCCTCTCGCGCCCACGCGCGTGACCCTGGCGGAGCTGCTTAAGAAGCAGGGCTATCACACCGCTGCGTTTATCGGGGCGATTATTCTGGATAGCAAGTCGCTGGCTCCCGGGCTCGATCGCGGCTTCGATTTCTATGACAACTTTCCCCAGCAGGCCACGACCAAGTCCCGCTGGGGACGCGTAGAACGCCGCGGCATGGATGTGGTGCTGCACGCTGAGAAATGGCTGGACGCTCACCCCGCTGGCTCTCGCTTCGTCTGGGTGCACCTCTACGACCCGCATGATCCCTATGAGCCGCCTCCCCCTTTTTCCCAGACTTACAAGGATCATCTCTACGATGGCGAAATAGCCTATGCCGATTCCGCTCTCGGGCACTTCATCCGGTATCTCAAAAAGCAGGGCTGGTATGACCCATCGGTTATTGTTGCCGTCGGCGACCACGGAGAAGGCCTGGGTGAGCATCACGAAGAGACGCACGGAATCTTTTTGTACGATTCGACCACGCATGTTCCGCTGATCTTCAAAATTCAAAATGGCGAGAAGGCGGGCGCCGTTGTTAGCGCCCAGGTACGCACGACCGACATCCTGTCCAGCATTCTTGATTTGGCCGGACTGCCCGCCCCGGGAGGCTTGGATGGCGAATCCTTGCTACCGTACCTTGCTGGCGCCGGCGCGGAGGATCGCATTGCCTTCGGCGAGACTGACTATCCCTTGCGTTTTGGCTGGGCGCCGCTGCGATCGGTGCGGGAAGGCGGATTTAAATTCATCGAGGCTCCGCGTCCGGAGCTTTATGATCTTCGTGCCGACACCGGTGAACTCAACAATCGCTATACCCCTTGGGATAGCAACGTGCAAAAGTTCCGCGCGCAATTGGCGGAACTGAGGAGCAGGTTGCCGAAGCCGGAGCACGCGTCGGCCGGGGCGGTCGGGAAGGGAACTACTGACGAACTGCGCGCATTGGGCTATCTGGGGCCTTCTGACGCATTGAGCTCCACCGCGGTGCCCGAGCCGTCGTTATTGCCCGATCCCAAGGACAAGATCGAGGAGCAGAACTTGCTGCATACCGCGATGCTGGCCGCCGATGACGGCCGCATAGCCGAGGCCCGGGTCGCTCTGGAAAAAGTTCTTCAATCCGATCCCAAATCACCCACCGCATTGCTGCAACTGGGGCAGATTGAGCTGTCGGCGGGCAATGCAGATAAGGCTGCCGACTACCTGCGGCGTGCAACCACGGTTCGCCCCGACGACGCTGCTGCCGCGTTGGACTATGCCCGAGCTCTCAATTTGAGCGGAGACCTTCCGCATGCGCGCGACGCGCTAGAGGCTAGCCTCAAGCTGAATCCCTCGCAATTTTCCGCGCGCCTTCTAATGGGCCAAATTTGTCTGCGCCTGCAGGATTTCAAAGCCGCCGAGGACCAGCTGGAGGCGGCCTTGTTACTGCAGCCACACAACGCGGATGCGCAGCTCGCGCTCGCGCGTGCCATGTTCGGACAAAAAGAATACCCGGATGCAACCAATGTTCTCGAGAGTCTTGCGAAATCCGAGCCCCGCAATCCCGAAGTGTACGACCTTCTCGCGCAGACCTACACGCAGATGGGAAAGAGCGACCTGGCCTTGCGAGCGCAGGCAAAAGCCAAGGCGCTACGAGCGCGCACTGGCTCGAAATAGATGAGCGAGCGATCGCCAACATTCGCGCGAAAGCAAACAGAGGGGCCGCCGGTTAGCGTGCCCCCTGCTCTGCGGCAGTCCTCATGCTCGACTGCCAAACTGGTTAGAACTTGAAATGCGGACCGAAGGTCACGCGCAGGTTATTCCGCGCGCCGTTCAGGAAGTAGATTTCATCGCCCACATCAAGCCGCAAACCGAACGGTCCCCAGAAACCCTCAATACCGCCGCCGGGATAGACGGCAAACTTCGTGGCTCCGGTATCGATGCTACTGAAGGCATTGCTAAAGCCCTGCAGAGGCGTTGCCGTCGTGGAGGCGAGGTTTACGAAACCCACCTTCCCGGTCAGAAAGAAGTCGGCGCCATGGCTGCCAAGATCGAATTTGGGTCCGAACAGGCCGTGTAACGGGCGCGTTCGCGTCCTCGACAAATTCGTTGTGATATTGCTGGTTGTCGAATAGTTGCGCTCAAAGTCGTAAGCCATTTCGGCTTCGATGGCGGTGTGCTCGCTCATATAGAATGCGGCGCGGCCTCCCAACCCCAGGAAGTTGACCGTGTTCCTGCTATTGATGGGTTCGAAACCGTAATAATCGGCAAACACTCCCAACTCAACGTGGTTCTTTCGGGGTTGTTCAGTCTTGCGGGATGAATCATTCGAGCTCTGCGCCATCCCCATGGACGCAGTCCCAATAAGAATTGCCAATAGCCAAGTTCTCATACCCTGTCGTTCTCCTGTCGGACATAACCGGTTACCCCTTTGTGCCTCTCCTCACGAAACAGCGCTCTGGACGCGGCATTTCGGGTAACGTGATTTATGATGCGTGCTCATCGAGGTGGGTTGGGCTGACTAGCCCGCGACCGCAGACCTCAGGCCAGCAGCTTTCCTGACAACCTCTGGTCCGCGCTGGGCATCGTCCGAATATCGGCGGCAGACGATATAACCGTCCCAACAGTTCCAAACTTTGAGCATTGCTGCCAAGGCTATCTTTTCTTACCGCAAATGTATAAAACATCTGGCATGGAACGCTCACTGTTCGAAATTGCGCAACTTGTCGGCGGCGAAATCGAGGGAGATGGCAATGTCAGGCTGGCAGGCATTGCCAGCGTGCGATCAGCTACCGGAAGAGATCTTGTTTTCGTAGAGGACGACAAACTTTTGAGCGATGCGCTTGCCTCCGGCGCTGGAGCCGTCATTGCCGGCAGGTTCTGCGAAGGCAAGACGTTTGCGAAACCGGTGCTCGTTTCCAATCAGCCGCGTCTCGCTTTCGCTCGTGCCGCGGAATTGCTCGTTCCCGCAGCGCAGCACCGCCCAGGAATACACAAAACCGCAGTCATCGATCCAGGAGCAAGGCTTGGAAAAGCCGTAACTGTGGAACCGCATGTTGTAATCGAGGAGGGCGCCGTCATTGGCGACGGCACCCGGCTCGGGGCAGGCTCATTTGTAGGCAAGCGCGTCAGCATCGGCCGGCACTGTAACCTTGCCCCCAACGTCAGCATCTATCCGGGAGTGGCGATTGGTAATCACGTTATTGTGCACGCGGGAGCAACTCTCGGAAGCGACGGATTCGGCTATGTCCGCGACAGCACCACCGGCCGCTACCAGAAATTTCCGCAGGTGGGCCGCCTCGAAATAGAAGATGATGTCGAGATCGGCGCCAACTCGACGGTAGACCGGGGCGCGCTGGATGTGACCCGCATCGGCCGCGGAACGAAAATCGATAATCTGGTTCACGTCGGCCACAATGTGCACATCGGTGAAGATGTCGTGATTGCCGCTCAAACTGGTTTGTCAGGCAGTGCCGTGGTGGAAGATGCAGTCGTGATCGGTGGACAGGTGGGCATCGCCGATCATGTGCGCATAGAATCGGGCGCGATCCTGGGCGCCCAGAGCGGAATTCCGACGAAGAAAGTAATTCGCGGGAAAGGCGTGGTCTTCTGGGGCACCCCAGCCCGGCCCATCCGCGACTACTTGAAAGAGCTGGCTGTCTTGGCAAAACTGGCACGAAAGCGTAGTTAGTAGTTGGTAGTTAGTAGCGAGGAAATTCGTTGCCCCTGACGCCTAACTACTAACTACTAACTACTAACTACTAACTACTAACTACTAACTCATAACTACTAACTCATAACTACTAACTACTAAACATGGCGATTGTTGTTATCGGCGGGCATTCTCGCAGCGTTGGCAAGACCAGCGTCGTCGCTGGCCTCATTTCCGCGCTCCCGGAATTTAATTGGACCGCGCTCAAGATCACGCAGTACGGCCATGGCATCTGCTCGGCCAATGGACAAGCCTGCGATTGCGCGACCGCAGATCACAAGTGGGCCATTTCAGAAGAGAAAGATCGCTCAGGAAAATCCGATACCTCCCGGTTCTTGTTGGCCGGCGCCGAATCTGCTTTATGGGTGCGGACCGAGCAAGGGCGGCTGGCGGAAGCCATGCCTGCGCTACGCAACCGCATCGCGGCCAAGCGCAACGTTATCTGCGAATCGAATAGCATCCTGAAGTTCCTGCGGCCCGATATCTATCTGACCGTGCTCGATCCGGAAACCGCCGACTTCAAGGTTTCAGCGCGTGAGTTTCTGAATTTCGCCGATGCCCTCATCATGCATCAAAGCACAGCTTCCAAGATGGCCTGGAGCAACGTCTCTCTGAAGCCGGTCATGAGCAAGCCAACGTTTTCAATCTACCCCCCACCCTATGTCACTCCAGAGATCATCAATTTCGTGCGCTCGAGATTAGAAGACGCGAACCACTCGTGATTTCTTTCCGCACTCTGCTTGAGCCAGGCCAAGGGCCTGCTGTTATCCTTTCTCCGTGCGGCAAATCGACAACAAAGCGTGGTTATTAGCGCTGCTATCCGGTATTTTGCAGATCCTGATCTTCCCCTTGCCGGGACTGTACGTCCTCTGCTGGATAGCGACCGCGCCTTTGTTGATAGCTATTCTCCGGGCGCGGCGGCCGGAGATCCTGCAGCTTAACGACTCTCCCGTCCGCCTTGTGCCCGCAACCCCAGGGCAGGCATTCGTGTTGGCATACGTGAGCGGAATCGTCTGGTATGCCGGCACCTGCTATTGGGTTTATGACACCATGCACCAGTATGGTGGCCTGAGCGCTCCTGCCGGGCTTGCGGTCTTGCTGCTGTTCTGTCTTTATCTTGCCCTGTATAACGGCGTGTTCGGATTGCTGGTGGCACTGGCTGCCGACCGCGGCAGCCCTGTTCATCGGCGCGCCTTGCTCCTGGCCCCCTTTCTCTGGGTAGGGCTGGAACTGGCGCGCACCCGCATCAGCGGCTTCCCCTGGGACTTGTTAGGAACGGTGCAGGTCGACAATGTTCCCCTCGCCCGTATCGCTACCTTTGTTGGCGTATACGGAATCTCGTTCGAGATTATGCTGGTCAATACCGCCATCGCCGCTGCCTTCATACTCAAGCGAGATCGCCGGCAAGCGTTGCTCATGGCCGGTGCCGCCGCAATTTTCGTGTTGCAGGCTGGCCGCTGGTTACCCTTGCCCGCACTGTCTGCTGATCGTACCGCATACCTGGTACAGGAAAATATTCCGATCCTCGATAGTTCTGCCTGGACCAAGGATTACTTCGAGACCACATTGCGCGCCCTGAACTGGATTACCGTCCACCCCGCCACCGAGCAAACCAGTTCGCCGAACCTGGTGGTTTGGCCCGAATCGCCGGCCCCGTTCTACTCCGGCGATCCCCTGTTTCGCTTAGCCGCCAGTCAGACCGCGCGTGAGACCCGTTCCTGGCTGGTTACCGGTAGTATTGGTGTTCAAAATGCCAGCGCTACTCCCGTCCAAGCCACGCACGTATTCAACTCGGCTGTGCTGGTCAGCCCCGACGGGGACTGGGTTTCTCGTTACGACAAAGTGCATCTCGTTCCCTTTGGCGAGTATGTTCCTTTTCAGAAGCTGTTCGGCTTTGCGGGTGGATTGACCAAAGAGGTGGGTGACTTCAGTCGTGGTACCTCGCGCGAACCGCTCGACGCCGGCGGGGTAAAGCTTGGCGTTTTTATCTGTTACGAATCCATTTTTCCCGACGAAGTCCGCCAATTTGCCCACCATGGCGCCCAAGTATTTGTCAATATTTCCAACGATGGCTGGTACGGCGATAGCGGCGCCTATGCGCAACATCTTAACCAGTCCCGCATGCGCGCCATTGAGAACGATCGCTGGCTGTTGCTGGACACCAACACCGGCGTAACCGCATCCGTCGATCCTAACGGCCGCATTGTGGCGAGACTACAACGAAAAATTCGGGGTACTCTGATCGCCCCTTACGCCCTCACCCAAGTAACCACGTTCTACACTCGTCACGGCGACTGGTTCGCTTATCTGTGTGCGATAATTTCTGCAGGGATACTGCTCATCCCGGTTGGCTTCCGCGCCAACACGAATAACACTCATGGTCGAAGAACTGGAACAAGAATATTCGGCGCTCAAGGATAAGGTTCGCGACCTGCGGGAGTACCTTTGACCCCGGCAAACTCCGCCAGCAACTAGCCGAAATCGACAAGCAGGCTGCCGACCCCAACCTGTGGTCGAACCAGGAAAAATCCCAGCAGGTCATGCGCGAGCGCAAGCGCTTGCAGGATGTTCTTGCCACCGAAGACGAACTCGTGCGCCGCGAGAGCGATATCCACGCCTACTTCGACCTGGCGAAAGAAGGGGAGAGCGTCGAAACCGAATTGCGGGCTGAGATCGATTCCCTTCGCCACATGGTCGATCGCTTGGAGACCGAGAGCCTTCTTTCCGGCGAAAATGATGCGCGCAATGCTATCGTCACCATCCATCCGGGGGCTGGCGGAACCGAATCGCAGGACTGGGCGGACATGCTTCTGCGCATGTACCTGCGATGGGCGGAGCGTCAGGGCTTTCAAACCGTTCTGAATGATTATCAGCCGGGTGAAGAAGCTGGATTGAAATCCGCGACTTTTTCCGTTAACGGCGACTATGCTTACGGCCTCCTGACCAGCGAAATCGGTGTTCACCGCCTGGTGCGCATTTCTCCTTTTGATCAGGCCAAGCGCCGGCACACATCCTTCGCCAGTGTTTTCGTCTCGCCTGAAATCGACGAGAGCATCGAAGTCGAGATCAAGCCGGAAGACCTGCGCACCGACACCTACCGTTCCAGCGGTAAAGGCGGCCAGCACGTTAATACCACCGATTCGGCCGTGCGCATCACGCATATTCCTTCGGGCATCGTCGTGAGCTGCCAGAACGAGCGCTCGCAGCATAAGAACCGTGAGCGCGCCATGAGCATGCTGCGCTCGAAACTCTACGAGGCGGAACTGGAAAAAAAGCGCGCGGAGAGCAAGAAGATCGAAGACTCCAAGCTCGATATCGATTTTGGCTCCCAGATTCGTTCCTATGTGCTGCAGCCGTATCGCATGGTGAAGGATCATCGCACCAAGGAAGAGATTGGCGATGTCGATCGCGTCCTGGATGGCGACCTCCAGCCCTTTATCCGCGCCTACCTGCTCATGCGTAGGGGAGAAAAGCGGTCGTGAGCGCCCGCGAACTAGCCCTGAGACGCGGCTTACAGCTCGAATATTTGACCATCGGATGGAATCTGCTCGAGGCTCTGGTCGGCATAATCATCGCGTCGGTGTCCGGAAGTGTCGCGCTGCTTGGATTTGGGCTCGATTCGGGTATCGAGGTTTTTTCGGGAGCGGTTCTGTTGTGGCGCTTGAAATCGGACCATTCCATGGGCGAGTCAGCCGAGCGCACGGCCATTCGACTGGTGGGCGCCAGTTTTCTGATTCTCTCCGCCTATATCCTCTATGAGGCTGCCAGCGCTTGGTTCTTGAGGGAGGCTCCGCAAAGAACTCGGGCTGGAATTGTTCTCGCCATTGTGTCAGTTATCGTCATGCCGATGTTGGCCCGGGCCAAGCGTCGGGTCGCCCGTGACCTCGGCAGTGGCGCCTTACAGGCCGATTCCCGCCAAAGCGATTTTTGTGCGTACCTTTCCGGAATTTTGCTGATTGGCCTTCTGCTTAACGCAGCTCTGCGATGGTGGTGGGCCGATCCTGCCGCGGCTCTGGCCATGGTTCCTCTGATTGCGAGGGAAGGCGTAGAAGGAGTGCAGGGAAAGACCTGCTGCGAATCATGATGGAGAAAGCTGCGAAGCCTCCAAGAGCGCGCGAATCAGGCAAGGAGAGCGAGGCGCGATTGCCATTGCTCGGCCCTCGCTTCATCGATGCTTTTATTTTCGCCGCCGATAAGCATGGATCACAGACTCGAAAACAGACTGGCATTCCCTACATCGCTCATTTAATGAGCGTAGCTGCGTTGGTGCTAGAGAATGGGGGCGACGAGGACCAGGCCATCGCCGCCCTGCTCCACGATGTAGTGGAAGATTGCGGTGGTCAAGCCATGCAGGAGGAGGTCCGGCGGCGTTTCGGAGCGAGAGTTGCGCATATTGTCGAGGGCTGCACCGATTCCGATGTCAATCCCAAGCCGCCGTGGCCTGAACGAAAAGAAACTTATCTTAAGCACCTGCGCCATGCCGATTCCGACGTACGCCTGGTTTCGGCAGCCGATAAACTGCATAATGCCCGCGAAATCCTGAAGGATTACCGACAAGACGGGGAGCGGGTCTGGCAGCGGTTCAAGGGCGAACGGGAGGGTACCCTTTGGTACTATCGCGCTCTTGCGGATGAGCTAAGCTCAGGAAATACTTGGTTAGTTACCGAACTCCAGCGTGTTGTTTCCGACCTGGAGCGACTGGCCGCACGGGGTGGCTCAACCGTACCGGAAGGGATCTAACATGTCGCGGATGATCGACTTAATCCGCAAGTCGTCGGTCTCGGCCACCGTCATGCAGGCGGCGGCGCGTGGCGCATTGCTGATCCCTGCTGACGAGATGGTCGAAATCCTTGTGCACCTCGCGAACCACAACAAAATATTCGGTGCCCAGGCGAAAATGAGGCTGGCCGGCTGGGACCTGAATTCCGCCATCGCGATTGCCTCCAATCCAAATACCGCCGCCGAGGTACTGCAATACATGGCCGCGGAGGACAACCTCCGCCCGGGGCTGCTGCCCGCGCTGCTGGAGAATCCCGCGGTTCCCGAGGCCAGCCTCGCCAAGCTCGCACGCACGGGAGCGCGTGACGTCGTTAAGGTTATGGCGGAGAGCTCTCGCGTGGCCCAATCGCCCACCCTCCGCAAATCCCTAAGCGATAATCCCAATTGTATCGACGCCATTTTGCATTCCGTCGTTCCACCACCGACCTTGCCCGAAGCGGAGGCTAAATCGGAGCTGCTTTCCGATGAACCGGTAGGCGACGCTGATGCCGAAGGGGTGACCAGTGCTCAGGTGGAGCAGGCCACTTCTACCGACCCCGAATTCGATCAACACATCGCCGCTTTCATGGCTGAACACGCCAGCGAGATCGCCGCTGAAGCCAATAAACCCTTTCAGCCAGTTGGTGGCTTGGAAGAACTTAACTTGCCCGTTCAAGACACAGTAGCGCCCCCCTCGCCAACCGTGACGACTGGGGCGGCGCAATCCGGTGCCGCCGTTGCAACCCCTGCCCACAAGGCCTTCCACGCCCGCCAAGACAGCAATAAACGCGACAGTACTTTGCAGAAGATCGCCAGGCTGGATATCAAAGGCCGCATTCAGCTGGCTATGAAGGGGAGCAAAGAAGAACGCTCCATTCTGATTCGCGACGGCACCAAGATCGTCGCTTTAGCTGTGCTGGACTCTCCTAAGATCACCGACGGCGAAGTCGAGTCCTTCGCCAGCCAGAAAAATGTGCTGGAAGCCGTATTGCGCGGCATTCCCCTTAAGCGGAGATTTGTCAAACTCTATCCGGTGGTGCGCAATCTGTGTTTCAATCCCCGAACGCCCATCGACCTATCCCTGGGTTTGATGAAAAATCTGCTGGTTAACGATCTGAGGAATCTTTCCGCGAATAAGGAAGTTTCTGACACTATTCGGAAGCTCGCGCTGAAGATGTTCAAGCAGAAGTCAGACCCAAGCAAGCAGAAGAGCGGCTAGGATCGCACTCGCACTCTCTCCCACAGTTCTCTCGCCCACGTTCATGCCCGAGTACTCTGGCCGTCTTACAATAGACCGGGAGGCACATGGCATCCTCAACTCAGGCTGATCCCATTTTCGACCTGCTCCAACGCGCTCACGTAATTGCGGTAGTTGGTTTGTCCAACAGCCCTCTGCGACCGAGCCACGGCGTGTCCGCCTACTTGCAAACCCAGGGCTACCGCATTATTCCGGTCAATCCGCAAATCGACGAAGCCTTGGGCGAGAAATCCTATGCTTCGCTGCGACAAGTTCCGGAGCGAATAGACATAGTCAATATCTTCCGCCGCCCGGAATTCGTCGAAGAAATCGTCGACCAGGCCATTCAGCTGAAAGTACCGGCAATCTGGATGCAGGAAGAGGTAGTCCACCAACGTGCGGCCGAAAAGGCCCGGCAGGCCGGAATTTTCGTGGTGATGGACCGGTGCATCCTGAAGGAACACCGGGCACGCTTCCGATAAAAGCGCTTTCTCAGGTGTAGACTACGATTGCGGTTGCATCGTCCCGCATGGGCGCGGGGGCCACGAAGTTGCGCACGTCTTCCAGGATCGTTTCTGCGCTTGCGCTGCCTTGACAGAAATGTGCCTGCAGACGCTCCACTCCGTACACGTCGCCGTTTGCGTTTTCTGTCTCTGTAATCCCGTCACTGTAGAAAACCAGCTTGGCTCCCGGCATCAACTTCACCGTCGTCTCGGAATACGCGCCCAGCGCCAGGCCCAGAGGCAATCCGGTTTCCGTCTGGATCAGTCTCGTTTCACAGTTGCTGACCAGCAGTGGAGGCAAGTGCCCGCCATTCGCGACAGTCAGCGTTCGATTGCGCGGATCCAGGACCGCGTACACCAAGGTCACAAATCGCCCGCTAGGAAAGTCTTCGGTCATAAGGCGATTCAACTTGGTGAGGACTTCTGACGGCGTGCATGCCGCCTCGGCCAACGACCGCAACATGCCCCGTGTCGCCGACATCAGTAGCCCGGCCGCGGTACCTTTCCCGGAGACATCAGCCAACACCAGGCCCCAGCGATCTTCATCGAGCGGAATGAAGTCGTACCAATCTCCGCCTACTGCTCCGGCAGGATGAGAAGCGCCGGTCACCTTCATTCCTGGGATAAACGGGGAAGACTTGGGGAACAGCGCCTGCTGGATCTGCCGAGCCTCCTCTACCTCCCGACTCATGCGTTCCCGTTCCCGGCGCTCGTGCTGAAACAACTGCGCGTTCTGGACAGCTACAGCAACGTGGCTGCACAAAGACTGCAAGAGCCGAATCTGCTCCACCGGAAACGCGTCCAGTTCATGATGCGAGGCCGTGAATACCCCGATCACTTCTCCATTAATTTCCAGCGGTATGGCCACTTCCGAACGGATGTGCGGCTCGCAGGCAATGAAATACGGGTCTTTACTCACGTCCGGGGCATAGCGCATTTGCCCGGTTCCGGCAACGTACCCCACCATGCCGTCTTTGCCAATCTTGAGAAGCTGTCCCTTCCGATTGCAGGTGCAGCCCTTCACACCCGCCACAATCATGTTCTCTCGGGTTTCATCGCGCAGGTAGATGTTGGCCTCGATGCAGCCAAAACTGCCGGCGATATCGTTAACCACATCGTCGATCAACCGATCCAGATCGAGAATGGAACTGATTCGCTTGGTAGCTTTTTGCAGACTTAGCAGGTCCTGGAGTTGATCGGGACGAAGACCGGGCACGGCCGAAAACAGCGCCGCATCGCGCATTTGTGGGACGGTGGCCATAGCTTTCACGCTACTGACAGACGGCACATTCTAGCGCATTCGATACTGCTAAAGATGTGATCGGGGAGGACTAGGATTCTTTTTCCCTGTCGTCGCGCTTGGCCTCCGCGCGCCGTTTCCTGATGTCTTCCAGGCGCTCGCGAATGCGTTTTTCTATGCCCTCTCCCGTCGGTTGATAGTAGACGCGGTCGCGTAAATTGCCGGGCAAACACTGCATGTTGGCAACCTTGCCTTCGAGGTCATGGGCATACTGATAACCGGACCCATAACCCAGTCCTTTCATCAACCCTGTCGGCGCATTGCGCAAATGCAACGGCACGGATTCAGCCGCGGTTCTCTCGACATCCTCTTGAACCTTGCCGTAAGCGGTGTATAGCGCATTTGACTTCGCTGCGACCGATAAGTAAACCGCCGCCTCGGCCAGAGCAAGATTTCCTTCCGGCATGCCGATAAAATCGACGGCATCCCGGGCTGCCATGCACAACGCAAGCGCTTGTGGATCCGCCAGTCCGATGTCCTCTAGCGCCATGCGGACCAGCCGTCGCGCAATATAGAGCGGATCTTCTCCCGCCTCCAGCATCCGCCCCAGCCAGTACAAGGCTGCATCCGGATCGCTGTTGCGTACCGACTTATGCAAGGCAGAGATCAGGTTGTAATGTTCTTCGCCGCTCTTGTCATAGAGCAGAACACGCTTTTGCAGCGCATCCTGCACCATCTCATCGGTTATCCCGGCTTCATTGGCTGATCCAGCGGCTTGCTTGGCCATCGCCCCGGCGACTTCGAGCACGTTGTAGGCGCTGCGCGCATCGCCGCTGGAGTAGCTGGCAATCCGGGCAAGAACCTCGTCAGTTGCTCGCAGGTGCATGGCGCCCAGGCCGCGTTCTTCATCGGTCAGTGCACGCCGCAGGAGCGTCACGATTTGTTCTTCGCTGAGCGGCTTAAGGACATACACACGGGAGCGCGAAAGCAGTGCTGAAATTACTTCGAAGGACGGATTTTCAGTAGTCGCCCCGATCAGCCGGATGCTGCCTTTTTCGACGTAGGGCAGGAACGCATCCTGCTGGGCCTTGTTGAAGCGGTGAATCTCGTCGATGAACACGATCGTACGCGTGCCATACTGCCGCGCCCGCTCCGCATCGACCATCACCTGCTTGATTTCCTTGATCCCCGACAGCACTGCCGAGAACTCGATGAACTCAGCCTTGGTCATCCCCGCGATGATCTTGGCCAGCGTAGTTTTACCCGTGCCCGGCGGCCCCCAAAAGATCAGCGACCCGGTATCGTCCCGTTCCACCAGGGTGCGCAGCGACTTGCCTGGCCCAACTAGGTGCTCCTGTCCGACAAACTCATCGAAGGTCCGCGGCCGCATGCGATCAGCTAGCGGGCGCGTGCGATCGGCGCCACCTTCTCCGCTCGGTATGGATTGGAATAGGCCCATAGAAAGAACACCCACCACAGAGGCACAGAGAAAGTCAGAGAACTCTCCGAGTCATGCCTTCGGTGAGCACTGGCACGTTGAAGTTTATGAGCAGGCCGGCTTTTTTGCCAGTCAGGTTCGGGTGTCTCTGTGTCTCTGTGTCTCTGCGATGGGTGTTTCTTGCCTTTGGAGAATGTCCGCGGATCCCTTTAGTCCCGAGTGCGCTGATCCTTTTCAACAAGAGCCGGTCGCATATTCAAATGTGAACACCGGTGCAATCACTCGGTAGAGTTCAACTGACCTTCTTCTCTGTGTCTCTGTGCCTCTGGGGTGGGTGTTTCTTGTCGTTGCCGGGCGCCCTCGTAAAGCACAATACTGGCAGCAATCCCGGCATTCAATGACTCCACACGAGGTGAATGGGGTATAGCAATGATTCCATCCATCTTGGAGATGATCTCCCGCGGCAACCCGGCGCCTTCACTCCCAATAAACACAGTGGCGGGCTGTGTCCAGTCCTGTTGGTAAACCGGCGTCCCTTTGTGCGAAGAGGTCGCCAGCAAACGGATTCCCTGGTCCCGCAACCTTGGGATCGCCTCCGCTAGCTGCGTTCGTGCTACCGCCAGCCGGAATATTGACCCCGCGGAAGCGCGAATTACTTTCCAGTTCAATAGATTGACGGTGTTGTCGCCGACCAGCACCCCGCCAGCCCCAAAGGCCTCTGCTGAGCGGAGGATGGTGCCCAGGTTCCCCGGGTCCTGTACCCCGGCTACGGCTAGCAGCAGACCTCGACTGGCTGCTTGTACTACGTTCTCGATGGACGACTCCTTCATGCGGACCAGAGCCGCCACCCCTTGCGGCGATTCGCTCGGCACGGCACTCGAAAACAGCTTATCTGGCACCAGCCAGGTTTCGACATTATTCGCGATCTGCGGCAGCAGCCGGTCGGCCCGGTTCTCGGCCGATTCGCTGAAGAAGACGGCCTCCAGCCGTAATCCGCTACGGATTGCCTCTTCGAGAATGTGGGCGCCCTCGATGGCGCAAGCCCCGGAGTCGGTGCGTTCCGCGCGCGAAAATGCCTGCCGCAGCTCCTTGAGATGGCTGTTATGGCGGCCTTCGATTCGCGTCAACCGGTGATTGAATGTGCCTCTCATTCCATAACTGCGCACAAACGCCGTCCATCATACGCTGCCCGACGGACCTTGCAGCCTCCCGCGTGGTATGTTAAGGTTCGCTGTTTTAAGCATTTACCGGAAGGATGCCCTTGGTCCGAGCGGAAATCATAAAAATCAATACGGAAGCTCCAGAACCCTCCCTCATCCGCTATGCGGCTGAACAAATCCGCAACGGTCAGGTCCTGGGAATGCCCACCGATACATTTTACGGGTTAGCAGCCGATCCCCTGAATCTGCGCGCCGTGGAACGGGTTTACGAAATCAAATCGCGCTCCCGCCACAAACCACTCTCGCTGCTAATCGAGAGCACGGATCAGGCCGAAGAACTGGCCAAGCCCTTGCCGGAGGAGTTTTACCACCTTGCCCGCCGTTTTTGGCCGGGACCGCTCACCTTGATCGTGAAGGCTGCTTCCCGCTTGCCCCTCAAAGTGACTGCCAACACAGGGAATGTTGCGCTGCGCGTTCCCGCTGCCAAGATCCCCCTTGCGGTCGTGAAGGCCGCCGCACTGCCCATTACGGCGACCTCTGCCAATCTGAGCGGCGCGGCCGAGTGTACTACCGCGGTCGAAGTTCGCGACCAGCTGCAGGACCGCATTGCCATCATCGTCGACGGAGGCACCTCGCCACGGGAAGTTGCATCCACCATTGTGGATCTCACGGATGGCGAATCGCGTTGGAAAATCATCCGCGAGGGCGCAATCCCTAGGCAGGAGATCTACGAGTTCTTCGCGCAGGGATGAAGCCGTCACCTGCACCCGGACGCCGGCCCCTTCACTGGTTCTGGCAAACGCTCATTCTGCTGGCAGCCGTGGTGGGAATCTTCGTTTTTATCATTTCCTTCAGTATTGTTCACCGCGCCGATCTTCAGGAACTGCATAAAGCCGACGCCATCGTCGTCTTCGGCGCAGCCGAATATGCCGGAAGACCATCTCCCGTCTATCGCGCGCGCCTGGACCACGCTTTTGCCCTGTTTCAACTGGGGCTGGCACCCATGGTCATCACCACCGGAGGGGCGGGACAGGATCCCAGCTACAGCGAAGGTGGTGTCGGTCACGATTACCTTATGCGTCGCGGCATCCCGGAAGCTAACCTGATCGCCGAAACTCAGGGCGCGGACACTGCCCAATCGGCCCAGCGCGTCGCCGTCATATTGAAGAGAAACGGAATGCAGAAATGTATTGCCGTCAGCGATGCCTATCACGTGTTCCGCATTGAGAAATTGCTCGAACACGAAGGCGTTCAAGTCTATGTCGCTCCCAGGCCCGACTCGCGTCCCCACTCTGCTTGGCAAAAGCTGTTGGCCGTCATGCGCGAAGCCGCCAGCTATACCGCCTGGAAACTGGGAATGTAGCCAATGCGTGATTGGTAGTTCAATTTACAAATTACAAATTACAAAATTACAAAATTTCCCTACCATCCCATTCGTTGTCGCAAGCCAGTGATATGCGCCACATGATGCCGCCCGTGCCAAGCATAAAGCGCCAGGAGCTTGTCCAGAGTCATCACCCCCAGTTCCGGGTGGCGCAGAGTCTTGTTCCAATCGTCTGCCTTGAACGATCGCAGAAGGTTCGTCCAGCGTTGGTGTAGGGAATCGAGTAAGGTCAGGGAAACCTGGATCGGCATCTTGCTGTCCGCCAATTCGGCCCAGCGCTCTTCATAGTAGGCTTTGATCGTCGGCTCATTCTCCGTCAACGCCCATTTAAAACGGATATAACTGTTCAGATGGCTATCGGGGACGTGATGTACGACCTGGCGCACCGTCCAGCCCCCCTCGCGATAAGGCGTATCCAGTTGTTGATCGGACAGACCTTGAACCGCCGCCCTCAGCTTGGCTGGAGTTTCTTCCACGGCTTTGAGGAACTCTTGCCGCTCGGCATCATCTCGGGGCGGTTGTCCACTGAACTTTCCTACGGGATAGCGTAAATCTTCGGTCATCGGCGAAGCTCCTTGCAATCTGACCAATAGATGTGCTCAGAAGGTAAGAAGCTGCGGAAAAAACCACTCAGAAACTATGTCATACATCGGTTTGAAAGGGCACGGCTTCAGAGGCTGCGGAAAAAGAACCAGGCAAGTAAAATCGGGAAGGGCACGAGTTTACTCGTGCCGCTAAGCCGTTGAATACACGTCCGCGCTTTAGCGCCTGAGGTCGCCTCTTGACGTATGTATAAGTTTTTCCGCAGCCTGTTCAGCCGCGTCGTCCGGAGCCGCATAAAGATTGGGCTTTTAGCCCTGAGGGGAAGCGGGGTTACTCGTTGGTTTCATTATGAGATAGCTTCTCAGCACTACGCTGTCATCCCGAGCGTAGTCGAGGGACCTTGTGCTTGTGTTTTTGCCGAGTGCTGAAGCTTATTTCGTCAAAGCCAGGATGCGCACCGGCGCCCCTGATTCGCCTTGCAGCTTGCTCGGAGCTACCACCACCGTGGCTCCGAATTCGGGTGCCTGCGCCAGATTAGCCACGTTTTCCAATTGATAAAGGCTATGCGACAACGCGTACTTGTGAACCGGAAAGTCCTTCGACGGGCCGTAATCGATACTCAAGGTATCGATCCCCAATCCGATCGCGGTCCGGCCTTCCACCAGAAACCTCGCGCTATCGGTCGAGTAGCCGGGAAAGTGCATCATTTTCTGAGCGTCCGAGTTGGCGTAATCTTTCGTAGAATTCCAGCGCGAACCCCACCCCGTGTTCGCGATCACAACCGCGCCCTGCGGAATGTGACCGTGAGCTTCTTCCCAGTCTGCAATGTCACCGACGCTGACCTGGTAGTCGGGATTGTGAGACGCTTTCCGTTGCACGTTCAAAACCACAAGAGGCGCTACTAAGCGCTCCGCTGGAATCTGATCTACCGTCCACAAGCCATCCGCCAGATGAGCCGGTGCGTCCATGCGCGTGGCGTAGTGTTCCGGCAAGAGAATCTGGCGGGCGAAGTAATTGTCCTGGTCGGCGTTGTTGCTTTGGGCACGATACTGCGTGCCCCGAGCCGTCTGAGAGCTTTGCAGATTTGCACTCACCGGATGCGTGAGGTCAACCACCACGAAGCGCGAGTCCTGCTCAGGCGTGCTGCGGCGCTGTGCAAATAGAAAAATTGCCAGTGCTAGTACGTAGCCGATGACGAAAGTCTTGATCTTCATGTCCCTGCAAAATCCCGCGGTTCAAAGTCGAGCAGCCGAAGTGGTTACGTAAATCAGATGCACGCATAAGCGCGAGGGTTCGTCAAATTGTCACTTGGTTGGACGATGCAGCTCAACAAACGTCAGGTCATGACCTGAAGAGTAAGAATAAAAAACTCTACCTTTCAGGTTTCTGAATTGCCGAGGATGAACAACTCACGCGAGCATGCGAGCCAGCAGAACCGCAGTCAAGGCCGCCGACAGTGTTCCCAGAAAATTAACTGTGTCATTATTCAACTGCCCGCGACGCTCGAGCACGGCGCCTAGAACACTGTCGAGCAACATGCCAACAAATCCGGCGACACTTACGAAAAAAAATGCCCATGCCGGAATCATCTTCGTCAGAACACAACAGCCTGCAACTATGACCGACGCAATCAGGCCCGCAATGGTTCCGGCAAAAGTGACCCCGCCGTTTGTGCCGGCAGGAACAAGTTGGAAGGTAGTGATCAGGCGAGCTTGCTGGCTGCTTACTTCTCCGATCTCGCTTGACGCCGTATCCGCGGCGGCTTCGGCGAGTGCGGCGCCACAGGCGATCAGGTAAATCGGTTTGCGCGTAATTCCGAACAACACTGCCGCCAGCGCCGCCACGCCCAGGTTGGCAAGAATCTGCGAACCGCTGCGCCCCTCACGGTTCTCTGCAGCCCCTAGCTGCTGCTTGCGCGTGTAGCCGAGACGAGTCGTGCCCACGGCGATCAGGAACACGCACACCAGGGCGACAAAGGCGCCCGCTCCGGCGCCAAGGTAAATCGCAAAACTAATGACGGCGCCTGCCAAGGCACCCGTATTCGTAACTCCTTTCAGCAACCAGGCCACCGCCGCAAAAACGACGGTAACGGCAGCAGCGGAGACTGCCGGAGCTTTTGCCAGTTGCAGGGCTACGATCGTGTTTGCGTGTAAAGTCATGTAACTAAAAAGCTTAGCTCCCTCCTGGAAACCCGGCGTCGGCGAGTGTTCGTTTTCGACCCCCATCCTATTGTGGCCCTCTTCTATAAAACCCACTCTGTCGTGCTTTCAGCTTGTATTACACCTTCCACAAGCCGAGCATCAAAAAGAGGTTTGTAGGTTAAACTCTACCGCGGCGTTGCTCTGGCGCCTAAAGCTTGCGGGGTGAAACTATGGCGGCCTCCGTCTGGTCTGGCTATCTTACGTTCGGATTGATTTCCATGCCTGTGCGCCTTTTCTCGGGCGCGCGCAGTTCCGGTATCTCGTTCAATATGCTGCACCGCGACGACCTCAGCCGGGTCAAGCAGCAACTCTACTGCCCGGTCGATAACCGCGTTATCGGCCGTGACGAGATTGTGAAGGGCTACGAATACCGCAAAGACGAATATGTGGTGGTCGAGCCCGAGGAGATCAAGAAGATCGAGCCCAAGACCGCCAAGACTATGGAGATCCTGGAATTCGTCAAAACCAGCGACGTTGATCCCGTCTACTTCGAGTCCTCCTATTACATGATGCCGGAGGAAGCCGGCCGCCGGCCATACGCGCTGCTGAGCAAGGCACTCGAGGAGAGCGAATACGTTGCCATCGCCAAACTCACCATGCATAACCGCGAGTACACGGTTTTCCTGCGGCCCAAAGAAGGCGGCTTGATGCTGCATACCATGTACTACTCCGACGAGGTCCGCGAAGTGGAAGGATTCGGGCGGCCTGATGTCGAATTGAAGGAATCGGAGGTGAAAGTCGCCCATCAGCTGATTGAGGCGCTCGCCGGTCCATTCGATCCCGATAAATACCACGACGAGTTCCAGGAAAACTTGAAGAAGCTGATCGAAGCCAAGCTGGAAGGCCAGGAAGTAAAGCCCGTCGAAAAGCCGAAGAAGCTGGCCCCGGTCGTCGATCTTATGGCCGCGCTTAAGCAGAGTCTGGCCGAAATGGAAGGGAAGAAGAAGCCCGCTGCCAGTGCTCCGCGAGGTGCAGAACGCGCCGTCGCAGCCGCCGAGAAGAAACCCACTCGTCGCAAGCAGGCGTGAACGAAGCTCTCAGTATTCAGCCTTCAGCTGGCCGCTTGGCGCCACCGGTGGCTTAAGCCTGCAACTCCGATCCCAGCCTCCGCATCCACTCTGTAATGTTTTGATCTTCAATGCTTTGATCGGCTGCTGACTAATGAAGTGCTGACTACTGAGCGCTGACGGCTGATAGCTCTCTAGCGCATTCCGGCATTCACGTTTAGAATGGAAAATTCTTCCCAATGTACTGTGGACTCAAGGAGTTGTACTGCTCGCAGATGCGCCGGTGCGTCCATCGCGCTGCAGCCGGTTTAATGCTGCTGGCCCTTTTGTTATGGACCGGATGCGGAGATGTTTTCCGTCCCGTTGCCAACCCCATTCCCGGGCCCACCACCGATCCCCGCAACTTTCACATCGCGGTAGTGGTTAGTCAGAATGCGGTCGGCAACCCCGGTTCGGGCATGCAGATTGATGTTTCCGGAGATAGCAACGTAGGAGTCGTTAACACCGGACAGCAACCGCTCTATGCCGCTTTGCTGCCCAGCAGCAGTCGCGCCTTCGTCTCCAACGGCGACGGCACCATCACTTCTTTTTTCCCCGCAGGGTTCAGCGGCAGCATTAGTGCTCCGACCACGACGACCCTGCCGGCAGGGCTCGTCCCCGGATTCTTGTTTACCACGGAAGCCTCGACTATGTACGTCGCAACCAGCGGAAACGACACCGTGGACTGTCAGACTCCTCCCAGCACCGGCGTGGTGGCTGCGATCAACACGAGTTCTTTAGCAATCGAGAACATAATGTGCGTGGGCGCGACACCGACCGTTCTGACCGAGACCCCCAATGGTCGCAAGGTCTATTCTGTGAATGGTGACGGCACCGTGTCGAGCATCAATACGGTCGATAAATCTGTCAACCCGCCGATCACCGCTCCCTCGCTGACTTCTCCTGTGTGGGCGGTTGCAAGTCTGGACAGTTCGCAGGTATTCGTCCTCGACGCCAGCGGTGTGGTCTGGATTATCAATACTTTTACCGACCAGGTTTCGGTGCCGGCAGGTCAGACCGCCTCCCCCTCCAACTTCATGGCACTTGAGACCACGCACAATCGGTTATATGTCACGGGAACGGGGACGCCCAGCACGCTGAGGATACTCGACGCCACCTCGCCGAGCCTGGCTCCGGTCACGGCAGCGCCACTCATACTGCCCAGCGGCACGACTCCGGTGATGGTCAGTTTCCTTCCCAACGGAACGCGTGCTTACGTGCTGAGCGTCGCGGCAAATTCACCGGTGGTCACGATAGTGAATACGTCCAACAATGCTATTACTGGCACCCTTAATCTGCCCTCGGCGACCCCCAATCCGAATGCTGTCCCGTTTTGTCAGGCGGCGCGCTTTCCGTTCTCGATGGCGGCCGCAGGCAATAGCACCCGCCTGTATGTGGCGAATTGTTACGCAGGTGCGACCAACATAGTCGACACCTCCACCAATGCGCGAGTCCTCACCATGAGCTCGCCCGTCAGTGCCTACTCACCCGTAAGCGGCGCATCCTTTCCCCCGCCACAAAATCCCGTCTTTGTAGTTGCTGGTCCCTAAAGAAAGCGTGGCCCGGGCATTCCTGCCCGCGAAGGTCGTCCGCGTATCTGCGCGAAGAGCAAATGACACGCATGCACCCCGTGTATACTTTGCCCCCGGAGGAAAATGAATGAACTACCGCACGCTGGTTCTGGCCGCAGCCGTGTGTTTGACCGCGATTCTCTTCGCCGAGGACATCAAGACAGTGCCGCCCCCGGACGGGTCTCCTTACCTGTTTGTCTGGTCGGGCGATGCTGCGCATCAGGCTACCGATTTTCTCGCGGTTATTGACGTTAAGCCATCCTCTCCGAGCTATGGTCGAATCGTTTCCAGCCTGCCGGTGGCGGCGACAGGAACCATGCCTCACCACACCGAGTATGAGTTCCCCCAGAGCAATTTTCTTTTCGCCGAGGGTTGGGTGGCGAGTCGGAGCTTTATTTTCGATCTGAGTGAGCCCTTGCAGCCGCGCCTGGCTGGACAATTTCATGATCGTGACGGCTATATCTTTCCCCACAGCTTCGTACGCCTGCCCAACGGTCACGTGCTGGCCACCTTCCAGTCGCACGGCGAAGGATACGCTCCGGGCGGAGGTCTGGTCGAGTTGAATGAAAGCGGCGCGGTGCTCAGATCCGCATCGGCCGTCGATCCTGCCGTCGACAAGAACCTGATCTGGCCCTACAGCATGGCGATTGCTCCACAAGCGGATCGTGTAGTCAGCAGCAGTTCGCCCATGGGATGGCCGGACTGGGCCACACTCCCTGCCGGCTCGTGGCCGGCCAAGAAAATCAACGATCAGGAGACGGCGGAGGTGCAGGTCTGGCGACTCTCGGACCTGCATTTGCTGAGCACGGTTACGCTTCCGGCCGACAGTGCCAAGCATAATCTGTTTCCAGCGGAGCCGCGATTGTTGGCCGACGGCTCGGTTTATGTAAACACCTTCTCCTGCGGCCTGTATCGCGTAAAAGACTTAAACGGCGCGCGGCCCTCGGCGGAGATGGTGTACTCCTTTCCGGGTGGAGACAGCATGCACACCATTTGTTCCGTACCGGTCGTCGTCGGGCATTATTGGATTCAAACCGTCGCCGCGCTGCCAGGGCTGATTGCTTTGGATGTGAGCCATCCGGAGAAGCCGGTGGAAGTGTCGCGGCTAAAGCTGGATCCCAAGTTTCCCATGCCGCACTGGCTGGCGGCCGATCGCAAGAGTGATCGCCTGGTGATCACCGGAGACGACCAGAGCTGGGTCCTGCTCGCACGTTTCGATGCGGACAAGGGCAGCTTGAGCCTGGATCAGACTTTTCACGAACCAGGCGCCACTGGCCCGGGACTCAGCTTCGATCGCCAGCAATGGCCTCACGGCAAGGGCGGGCGAGCGCTCGTTCATGGCGCGCTGTTCGGCCCGCGCTAAAAAAACCAGGGTCCCGCTATTCCGCATATCCATTGCTTCGCAATCGGCATGCTCCGCTCAGGATGACAATTCGGAAATTGTGCTCGCGGTGACAAACCTGGAATGGAAATACCTGCTGTCGGGGGCGCCGAAGCTACGGGGCGGAGATACACCTTTCCCGCACGCGTACATGGCTTGCGCCGGGGCGCGTGCCGGGTGTTATTTGTGGGCGGCGGTGGCGTGCTCTTCGCGTCGCTGGGTGTAGCGCATGGCGACGTTCATAAACACTTTGCCCTTCGGGGTCTCGATGCACATCACCAGCGCCTCGGTATCTTCGCTGCTTTTGTGGCCCTTCTCCGAGGTATGTATTTCAGGGGGATGCACTCGGAAGCGGAACCCCTGATCGTTCAGCGAAGTCACGGCATTACCGATAACCTGGTTGGCGAGTTCGCATACCGTCTCGCGCATCAGGTCTTCGGACTCGGGCAACTCCTCGCCGGCAAAGCGGCTGGCCACGCGCATGGCCGTCTGGGGGTCGACGTCAAAGATGATGCGGCCTTCGATGTCGCCGGTTACGGCGATCAGCGCGGCCACTCCTTTGCGCCGATAAGCCTCTTCTTCCATGCTTAACGATCCGATGGAAGTGGGGCACTGCAGGCTGTCCGCCAGCACGGCATCGGCCGCGTTGATGAATGGCTGGATCAGCTCCATGCGCATGCTTACGCTCCTGCGCCGGCGGCGCTGGCCACGGCGGCATCTTCGCCCATCACGTACTTGATCACTTCGTACAGCACTTCAGGCTTGACCGGCTTCTGCACAAAGTGCCGGGCTCCTCGCTGCAACGCCGCCACGATGTTGTCCTGGTAGCCTACCGAGGAGACCATGACGATGCGGGCGTTAGGATGCGCTCGCACGATGCGCTCCGCGGCCTCGATCCCTTCCATCTGCGGCATGGTGATGTCCATGAGCACGATGTCGGGATTAGTCCGGTCATATTCGGTGATCGCGGTGCAGCCATCGCCGGCCTCGCCCGCCAGTTGTCCGCCGAATGATTCGATCATTCGAGCCAGATTCTTGCGCGCGAAGACGGAGTCGTCCACCACCAGGTAGCGGACAGGCTGACCGTCTTTCTTCTTCACTGCTACAAACTGCTCCATAACCGACCTCCTCTTTCTGTTCCTCTCCTAGAATCGATCTCCGCCGCGGTCTGCTGCGACGGTAAAACTAATCTCTTCCCGCGCGAGCGGCTTTCTCTTCCCGCGCTCCGCACTGCGCCTGCAAGGTGTTGGCCAGCGCATCCAGATGGATGATCCGCGTCGCGAACCCGCGCTCGATCGCGGCTTTGGGCATCCCGAAAACGATGCAGGAATCTTCGCTTTGGGCGATGGTCATGCCCCCCGCCTTCTGGACGACGCCCAGTCCCGCGGCTCCGTCCTCGCCCATTCCCGTCATGAGCACGGCGATGCCACGCGTTCCGAATTCTTCTGCGACGCTGCGGAAGAGCACGTCCACGGATGGGCGATGGCCGTTCACGCGGGCTTCGTCGGAGAGCACCGCGACTTCGCCCAGAGGCAGCCGCTTAACTTTCAGATGGCGATTGCCGGGGCAGATCAGAGCGCGCCCAGCCAGCAAAAGATCTCCGGAAACCGCTTCTTTCACGCGGATAGCGCAACATTCATCCATTCGGCGGGCGAACATCTCGGTAAAGCCTTCCGGCATGTGCTGCACGATGAGAATGGTTCCCGGGAAATCGCTGGGTAGTTTCGATAAAACATGTTGCAGGGCGTTAGGGCCCCCAGTCGAGATGCCGATGGCCACCACCCGGCTGGCGGGGCCGCCAGGCATAGCCGTCTTGCTGACCCTGGCTCCGGTTTCGATTACCGGTTGGATGGCAATGCCCTTGCTATGCGCCGCCGCTTTGATTTTGCTGATCAACTCCTGCGCGATATCCGGCATGTGCCCGGAGACTTCCTGCGGCTTGGCGACGAAGTCGAAGGCCCCCAGGGCAAGGGCTTTTAAAGTGATCGAGGCTCCCGCGGTGGTGTGAGAACTGACCACGATCACTGGCAAGCGGTGCTTGCGCATGATGGCTTTCAGGGTATCGATGCCGTTCAGGCCGGGCATTTCCAGGTCGAGAGTGATGACTTGGGGACGCAGTTCCTCGATTTTCTTAAGCGCAAAATTGCCGTCCATGGCGGTGCCCACGACGGCGATGGCTTCATCGTGTTCCAAAATCTGCGGGATGAGCTTCCTCATCAACGCGGAGTCATCCACCACCAACACTCGAACCTGTCCACTCATACTTCCACCGCCGTTGACCCGTTAGCTGCAGCCTTGCGACTCAGGTATTCGCCGTGCGAGAACAACAATCCGGAGACAATGGCGCCGGCCTCTTCCGGGCGCATGCGGCCGACACGTTCGATAATCGCAGCCAAATTCAGGATCAGTACCACGCGTCCGTCTCCCAGAATCGAGGCGCCACTAACCATGTCAGTCGCGACCATCTGATCGTCGAGGGCCTTGATCACTAACTCTTCCTCTCCGGCTAAGCCGTCCACAATCAATCCAATTTTCTTGTCACCCGCAGCCGTGACCAGCAGGAAGAATTTGCGATGGGAACTATCCGGGCCGGTCGGAGCATGGCCGAGACGCACCAACGGCAAAACCTGGTTTCGGAGTTGCAGCACCTCATGGTTATCGACTTGGTGAACATCTGCCTCCGTAGCGCGGGCGATCTCGGCAACCGTATTCAAAGGGATGGCATAGAGCCGATTCTCGATGGTGAACATCAGCGCCTTGATGATGGCCAGAGTCAGCGGCAGCTTGAGACGGAAACGCGTGCCCTCTCCCCGGCGGCTCTCAACCGTAACTGACCCTTTCATGCGATGGAGCACGCTCTGGACTACGTCCATGCCCACCCCGCGGCCGGAAATTTCTGTGACCTGTTCGGCCGTGCTGAACCCGGGACGGAAGATGAACTCCAGAATCTCTGCTTCGCTCAGCTCGGCAGCTTCGGCAGCGCTGATCAGGCCCGAGGCAATTGCCTTGGCGCGGACTTTCTCGACGTCGACTCCGCAGCCGTCATCGCTGACTTCGACAATGACCTGATTTCCATGATGGTAGGCATCGAGCGTGAGCGTGCCGCGAGCTGGTTTGCCCGATTTCGAGCGCTCTGCGGAGGTCTCAAGGCCATGGCTGATTGCATTGCGAACCATGTGGGTCAGCGGCTCGGCCAGAGAATCGAGGATGCTTTTGTCGAGATCCGTATCTTGACCGCTGAGCACCAGCTCGACCTCCTTACCGCACTGGCGGGCGACGTCCCGAACAACCCGGGGAAAGCGCCGGAACAGTTGTTCGACCGGTACCATGCGGATTTTCATGACCGCGCGTTGCAGATCGTTCAGAACGCGCGACTGAAAGGCCATGGCATCGGAAAACTTGTTGCGCAGGGCATCCTTGGGAAAACGTCGGGAAAAGTCGGCCATGGTCTGGTGCAGCATGGACTTGCCGATGATCAGCTCTCCCACCAGATTGAGCACGCTATCAATGCGCTCGGCGTCCACACGCAGGATATTGTCTGTGCTGGGGGTGCTGACCGCGGGAAGGGGAGCGGCTAAATCCGGCAGATCCGCAATCTCGACTTCGGGCGCTTCTCCAACCTCGGCGGCGTTTGCAGGAATGGATGCATCGGTAGCCGCCGGTTTGGGCTTCCTGACCGGCTGAAGCGCGTCCACCGTAACTTTCCCGACGATGGACGGTATATGGCATTTGCTCTCGATTTGCTGCGCCGGCAGGGTGCTGGCCACAGCCGCTTCGATCACCTTGACGTTGTTGTGTGCCGATCCCGGTTCTGGGCGTATAGCCAGAATTTCGCCCGCGGACTGCAAGGCGTTCTGCACCAGCTGCCGTCCGGCGACCGGCATCGCGCATTGCGGGTCGATTAACGCTGAAATCTGGTAGACCGTGCGTCCCTGAGTCAAAGCGTTGCGAATTGCCAGTTGCTCGTATTCAGTCCAGGCGAAATGCAGGCTTGAGCTGCTCTTCTTTTTCTTCTTGCCGCGAGCTTTCGTGGTTTCGGGCTGTTGCGCCAGCTTCTGAATGCGCTCGCGCAGCGCATCGGCGGCTTTGACTTTTCGACCCTTGCGGTACGACTCCAGCATGGCCTCGAATACGTCAGCGGCGGCCAGGGCTACCTCGGCTACTTCGCTGTGGGTTGCAAGCCCGGACTCGAGAGCAAGAACGTCCTCGAATTCGTGGGCCAGTTCGCTCAGTTCTCGATAACCGCAGGCGGCCGAATCGCCTTTCAACGTGTGCACGGTGCGGCGAATGCCGCGCACGATCTCGCTATCCCCAGGGGTCTTCTCCAGGCGCAGAGCGTCTTCATTGAGAGTCTGCAGCAGTTCCTGCGCGCTCTCGAAGAAGAGTTGCCGCAGCTCGGCGGCGCGATCATCGGAAGAGTTGCTCAATCCACCACCTCAATCCTCTGATATGCGGTTCCGCTGTGGCGGTGCACCATGGTGAATCTCTTGGTCAGGCCCAGCAGGCTTTCCGCATGGCCGACGAACAGGTAACCGTCCGCATTCAAACAGCGATAAAACTTATCGATCAGGCGCTTCTGCTCGGCCTCATCGAAGTACATCATTACGTTGCGGCAGAAAATCACGTCGTTGCGCTGGGGCAGGTACTCGGTCTTGAGATTGTGAAAGTCGAAGTGAACCAGTTCCCGGACCGCTTTCTTGACCGCATAGCGGTCCCCGATCTTATCGAAATAACGCAGGCGATAGCTGTAATCGACGGTCTGCATCTGTACTTCGGAATAGGTGCCTTCCTGGGCGGCGCGAAGAACCGAATAGCTGATGTCGGAAGCCAGCACCTCAACATGCCACGGAGGCGGAATCAGCGGCCGGGGCGACATTTCTGGAATCGGCAGGGAGTTTCGCAGATAGTAGTAAGCCAGGGCGTCGGCAATGAGCATAGCCAGCGTGTACGGTTCCTGGCCCGTAGAGCAGCCGGCGCTCCAGACCTTCAGTGTGTAGTCACGGCGCGCCTGCTTCTTGCGCAGGATGTCGTCCAGAATGAATTTATGGAAAAGATCAAGCTGGGCTTTGTTGCGGAAGAAGCTGGTCTCATTGACCGTGAGATTTTCTACCAGTCGCGCCAGTTCCTCTTTTCCTTCATCGCTGATGAGCAGACGGTAGTAGCTGTAAAAGGAATCCAGATGACATTCTCTTAGGCGGCGATGCAGCCGGTCCTGCAGGAAATGGGTGCGGCGTTCGTCGAAATGCATGCCGCATTCCTGATACACGAGCGCTTGCAGCAGCTTGAGCTCGGCCTCGGTCAGAGGGGTGGGTACCGCTGAAGTGCTCATATGATTGGCGGTTGTGCTCAGACTGGCTCTCCTATTTCGCGGCAGCTCCGCGCGCGCTCGTCGCTTCCGGTTTCGTATCCAGCTCCTTTTTCTCAGGCTTGCCGCTGGTCTGCTGCAAAAGCTGGCTCATATCCAGAAGCACGATCAGCCGGCCTTTGTACTTGCCCAATCCAGTCACGCAATTCAGGCCGCCTTCCTGGAAAACTGCGGGAGCGGCTTCGACGTCGTCGGCCGGGATCTTCAGAACGTCGGAAGCGGAATCGACAATCAGGCCGGTAAGGCGTCCCTTCAACTCCACCACCAGAATGCGGTTCTTTTTCGTATTGGCGGTTTGCTTCGCGCCGAAGCGTTTGCGCAGATCGATAACCGACACGATTTTCCCGCGCAGATTGATTACGCCTTCGATGTACTCGGGCGAGTCCGGCACGGAGGTGATTTCCGTTACCCGCACGATCTCATGCAGGGAGGCGATAGGGACGCCGTAAGTCTCGCGCCCGACCTGGAAACCGACAATGTGCAGTTCGCGGCTCATTTCAGCTCCGGTTAGGAACGCGACGCAGCTGCCGCCGACGCGCGGCTCGTCCTGGCTGCTGATTTATCTTCCTTGAACCCGCGCTCCCCGTAGCGCCCGGCTTCTTCCAACAAGAAGCGTTGCATGGATTCGAGCAGGTCGCGCGACATGCGCGACATCTGCTCCGCAGACGCGGCCAGCTCGGTGGATCCGGAGGTCGATTGCTGAATCAGTTCGCGCATGCGCTCCATCGCTTTGACTACCGCCTGGGCGCCCGAGGCCTGCTCTTCGACGGCCGAATTGATCTCGTGTGTGATTTCGTTCAGCCGGGTCGTAGCCCGCGCGATCTGCGATGAACCGTGTGACTGCTCGTTGGTGGCAGCCCCGATCTCCTGGGCAAACTTGTAGACTTCTGTGACCACGTTGGAAATCTTCTTCAGCGCCGTGTTCAACTCTCCGCCCAGCTCCAGGCCTTCATTGACAATGGTGGTACTGCGATCCATGTTCTCGACCGCTTTGCGCGCTTCCTTCTGAATGCTCTGGATGAGTTCGGAAATTTCCTTGGTGGATTGCGCCGACTTCTCGGCCAACTTGCGAACTTCGTCGGCCACCACAGCGAAGCCCAGGCCGTGTTCGCCGGCGCGGGCGGCTTCAATGGCAGCGTTCAGTGCCAGCAGGTTGGTCTGCTCAGCCAGGTCGTCGATGACTTCGATGATTTTGCCGATGTCATCTGCGCGCTGCCCCAGCACGTCGATAATCTCGCCGGAACTGCGAATGGTGGTGTTGATCCGGTTCAGGCCATCGGTAGCCTTCTCCATCGTGGCGATGCCGTTGTGCACCTCTTCCCGCGAGCGGTTCGAAATATCCAGCAAGACCTTGGCCGTGTCCGCGACCCGCTGGATGGACGCAACCATCTGGTCGATGGAAGCCGAGGTTTCACTCACGCTGGAAGCCTGGGTCTGCGTGCTCTTCACCATGTTCTGCACGTTGACGCTCATCTCGTGCATGGTGCTGGTCACTTCATCGATAGCGGATGAAGCCTGCAGGCTGATCTTGGCGGATTCGTCGGAAGCGCCGGCTACCTGGTTCGAGCCGCTGGCCACCTGGGTGGAAGCATCGCGGACATTTTTCACCAGGCTGCGCAGGCCCTCCACCATCTTCTTGAAAGCGTGGCCGAGAGTGTCATTTTTCGAGCGCGGCTGAACTTCGACGGCCAAGTCACCGCCGGCAATGGCTTCGGAAAGGCCAGCCATCTCCTTCAGATACTTGACCATGTTGCTGAAAGTGCGGGCCAACTCGCCGATCTCGTCGGCGCGCTGAATATCGATGGTGTGGTCCAGATCGCCGGTGTTTCCAATTTGCTGGGCCACGTTCATCAGGTTGAAGAGAGGTTCGGTGATGGAGCGAGCCGTGGTGTAGGCAATGAAAATGCCGAGCCCGAGGGCGATGAGTGTGCTGACCAGGGCTACGATGCTGGTAGCGGTGGTGGCGGCCTCATCCGATTTCCGCCGCTCGTCCAGATTCTTCTTGCTCTCTTTATCGGCAACATCCAGCGCTTCCGTTGAGTTCTTGACCCAGGAGGAAGCATCCTTTTGCAGGTAAAAGATCTGCAGTTCAGCGACGGTAACGTTGCCCGCATCCACCTGTTTACGTTTGTCGACAAGTGGGGCAGCGAAGTCGCTGGACCAAGCCTGCTCAAGTTCCTGAACTTTTTCGAGAGCCGATTTCTGTTGCTCGGAAGTGGTCAGAGGCAAAGCTTTTTTGATGCTGTCGCTAAGGATGCGATTGCCCTCATTCATCCGCTCCATTTCCCGGGTGTCGCCGCTGAGCAGGTAATTGCCTAGGTAGAGCCGGTTCTGCATCATCTGAAAGCGAATGTGGTCTGTGGCATCGGACAGGTCCATGGTCTGCTGTGCCGCGGCTTTGGCAGAATGCTCGCGCTGCACCGCCACCAGGTTGACCAGGAAGAGCACGACGACCATCGCCAGGATGGCTCCGAAATTGATATAGAGTTTCTTGCCGATCGTCATCGCTGTTCCTCCGTGCTTATGCTCCTGAGCGGTGTTCGGACGAAATGCAGCCGGACTTCAGTTTTCCGGTTTAAACGTGAACTCGACCACGCCACTGTCTTCGGCGGAGGCCGGCTCGAACTTCCATTTCTTGACAGCATCTTCGGCAGCGCTGACCAGCAGGGGATGGCCACCCAGCACCTTGGTGCTTTTCACGGCTCCGGTGGGTGTGACCACTACTACCAACCTGACCGTGCCACTGATATTCATGCGCCGTGCGATCTCCGGGTACATCGGCGAAACTTTGCTTTTCACCTTGCGATTGATTTCGTTATCCTCGCCGACAGCGCGCGCCGGGTTCACGACCACGGCGGCGAATGCGACGAGAATTAAGGCGACGGCCAATAACCGTCTCACAATGGACGAAGACACAACTCCTCCTTGGGGCCTAGAAAGAAGCATGGGCGAAAATGCACGGTATCTGCCAGCGTCCTAAGACTTTGTTGTTTCCGCCCGCCATATGGACTAAGTCTATGGAGAATTTAGTTTTAGGCGTAGTTACGAAAGTTTGGCGCGGCCAAGGGAGACGTTGGAAAAGTCTCATCGACTAGCTCATAGTCTTCGAGTAGCTCTCAGCTTGAGACGCCGAAGCGGCAATCCGGGCGGCTGACGTCAGATTTTCACAGTTTGGCACCTCGAGGCTTATTCACTTGACTCAAATTGAGATGCCGAGTACTTTCCCCTTATCCCCCATAGGTTTGCGGAGTAGTGTGCGAAGTCAATCGGACTGCAAGTGTCCGAACTAAATGCGCGCCGTAAATACCACCGCCCCACTCAACCCGACCCCAGGTTCTGAAGAGCGTCATTGGACGGAAATCTTCGACGCGATTTCCGATTTCATCGTGGTGCACGATGACCAGGACAAAGTTCTGCGTGTGAACCGCGCTCTGGCCACCTCGATCGGGGTCGAGCCGGCACAGCTTAGCGGCATCGGGATGAACGCGCTTTTGGCTACGGGCACGAATTTGCCCCCGCGCTCCTGCTCCTTGTGCCGTTCCACCAGGCCTGCCGAAGAATTTGTCCAAACCATCCTGGACCGCACATATCTGATCTCGACCTCGCGCATTCATAGCGGCCAGAGCGAGAGCCTGCAGATCATTCACGTACTGAAAGACATTACCGACCGGCGCGAAGCGGAGCGCCGCTACCGGGAGTTGTTCGACAACATTCAGGAAGGTTTGTTCTTCACCAGCCCGGAAGGGCGGTTCATCGATGTCAATGACGCGCTGGTCCGCATACTCGGCTATGACAGCCGCGATGAACTTCTGCATGCGGAAATACCGACGCATATTTATTCATCGGCGGAACGGCGCCAGCAGCTGTTTGAGAGAGTCGAGACCCAGGGCACGGTGCGCAATCATCATGAAACCCTGCGCCGCAAGGATGGGTCGCTGATCCACGTTCTGCTGAACATTTTTGCCGTCAGGGATGTCGAAGGCCGTACCGTGCAACTGCGCGGGCTGATGCTCGATATTACCGACCTGAAGAACTTCCAGTCCGAGCTGCAGCGCGAGCGCGATTTTTCCAGCAAGATTCTCAACAACACCCAAAGCCTGATCCTGGTCGCCGATACCGCGGGTCTGATCAGCTATGCCAACCGGCGGTGGTATGAAGCGGGAGGTTATGAACGAGATCAGCTGGTGGGGCAGCCGCTGGCAAGGCTGATTGCGGGTTCGCGACAGGCCGCCATGCAAGAGGCTCTGCGGGCCACACTGGCGGGACAACAGGTTGATAATCTGGAACTGCCGGTGATGCGAGCCGATGGACGCACCGGGCAGTTCTCGGTCAATCTCAGTCCGATGCGCGACGAGCAGGGCCAGGTGACCAGCATTGTCGTGGTCATGAGCGATATCACCGATGCCGCCATGCTGCAAGCCAAGCTCGTACATACGGAGAAAATGGCGGCCGTCGGCCAGTTGGTATCCGGCGTGGCGCACGAGGTCAACAATCCGCTCACCGCCATTCTGGGTTTCGCCGACTTGCTGATGGAAAATCCGGAGCTGCCGGACTGGGCCAAAAAAGATCTGCGCGTCATTCTTCAGGAAGCCACGCGCACAAAGCAAATCGTGCAGAACCTGCTCAGCTTTGCGCGGCAGATGCCGCCCCAGCGGCAAGCGGTTCAGCTCAACAGCATCCTGACGCGCACCATAAACCTGCGTTCCTACGATTTCTCCAGCCACGGCGTGGATGTAATCGAAGATTTCGACTGCGATCTGGCCCCGGTGCTCGGCGATTCCCATCAATTGCAGCAGGTTTTTCTGAACATCCTGAACAATGCTTACGACGCGGTGCGCGAGACCGGACGCCCGGCGCGCATCGAGGTCCGCACCCGCAAGAGCGGTGGCTCGTCCGAAGTCTCGTTCCGAGACAACGGTCTGGGGATCGCGCACCCGGATCGCATTTTTGATCCCTTCTTCACCACCAAGGAAGTGGGCAAGGGAACCGGCCTGGGACTAAGTATTTGCTACGGCATCGTGCGCGAGCACGGCGGTGAAATCAGTTGCTACAACAATGAGAACGGGATTGGAGCAACGTTTGTGGTGCGGTTACCGGCCTTCGCCGACGCCCTGGCGCTGCCCCCTTCCGCAGGAGCACTCCCAGCATGACAACTCCAACCATTAGACCGCAGGGGATTCCCATACTGCTGATCGAGGACGAACCGTCCGTCATGGCCTATGTGCAGGCCGCGCTGGAGCGTGGAGGTTACCGCGTCGTGCCTTGCGAATCCGGGGTCGATGCTTTGCAGATACTCGCCAATGGTAGCTTCCTGGGGGTGGTGTCGGATATGCGAACCCCCGGCGGCATCAATGGAGCCGACGTTCATGCTTGGCTGGTGCAGCACCGGCCGGAGTTGGCCTCGCGCATCGTTTTCATAACCGGCGATATCGCCAACGAGGAGACAGTCGAAACCTTACGCAAGACGGGCGCGCCCTGCGTGGAGAAGCCGTTCCGCGTGCAGCAGTTTATCAGCGTAGTAGAGAGCACATTGGGAAAAACGGGTGAGTGACGAGTTCAAAATTCGGCTCCTGATTGTGGACGATGAGCAAAGCATCCGCCGCCTGTGCATGACCGTAGGGGAATCGCTGGGCTTCTCCTGCCGCGAGGCCGATAGTGGCGAGTCGGCGCTCGCTGGGCTGGAGGAAACACCTGCCCACATGGTTCTCACTGACATGGTGATGCCGCGTATGTCGGGGTTGCAGTTCCTGGAGGCGGCCAAGAAGCTGTATCCACGCACCGAAATTGCCGTCATGACCGGTCATGGCTCCATTGAGACTGCTGTCCAGGCCATGAAACTGGGGGCCTACGACTACATCACCAAACCGTTCTCGCCGCTGGAAGAACTGCGCCTCTTCCTGCGCCGCATGGCCGAAAAGGTGTACCTGGTGGAAGAGAACCAGTTCTTGCGCGATCGGACCAGGGCTGAAACGGAACTGCACGGGATCGTTGGCAACTCGGCCAAAATTCAGGAAGTCTTGCGTGTGATTTCGCGTCTTAAAGATACGCGTACGCCGGTGCTGATTGCCGGCGAGAGCGGAACCGGCAAAGAGCTGGTTGCGCGCGCCATTCACTTCCGCGGCTCGTTCGCCACGCGACCCTTCGTAGCGGTCGACTGCGGCTCGCTGGTTCCCACCTTGATTGAAAGCGAATTGTTCGGCTACGAGAAAGGGGCCTTCACCGGCGCCATCAAATCGAAGCAGGGACTGTTCGAGGCCGCGAACGGGGGCACCATCTTTCTCGACGAAGTGGGCGAACTGCCGCTGGAGATGCAGGCCAAGCTGCTGCGCGTTTTACAGGAAAAAGAGGTGCGGCCGGTGGGCGGCAACGAATCGGTGAAGGTCGACGTGCGCGTCATCGCGGCCACCAATCGCGACCTGGAAACCGCTTACCGCAACGGTACGTTTCGCAAGGATCTTTATTTCCGGCTCAATGTGGTGACCGTGCACTTGCCGGCGCTGCGCGAACGCCGCTCGGATATCCCCATGCTGGTGCACTGGTTTCTGGATCAGCTTGCGCCGGGCGAGCCCATTCAGGTCAGCAACGCTGCCATGAAGTCCCTGTTGCAGTATGACTGGCCCGGCAATGTGCGCGAGCTGGAAAATTGCATCGAGCGGGCGATTGCCTTGGGCGACCGCCATAGTATCGATGTCAGCGACTTGCCCCCGGGTATTGCCGAAGGCTCGCTGCCGGGTGAGAATTCCGAACATGCACCGGTAGCGATGCTCAGCACTACTGACCTCGAGGATATCGAGCGAGCCACGATTCAGCGAGTCTTCGAGCAGGTCAAAGGCGATAAGGCCATGGCAGGGAAGATGCTTGGTATCAGCCGAGCCACGCTCTACCGCAAGCTGAAGCGCTACAACATCAAGCCATCATCTTCGTCCACCGCCTCCAGTCCGTCCCTGCAGTAGGCACATTGGCATGGCCTCATCAGTCAGCGGGCGCTTTTCAGCGCCGTCAGTTGAGATTCCGTTTCATTCTGAGACTCACAACCTTAATAACTCCTCACCAAGCGGCCGGATAGTGAGGTCCCAGATAACAGAATCAGTGACTTACGTATGCCTCAAGCCTGTGCTCGGGTTTGGCGCTGCTCTTGCATCTCTTGGTTTGGGATTGTGCGATTTGCCAGCTTCCGTCCTCCGCCTAGGAGACAAGCTCGGGACAATCGCAAAAACCTGGAAGAGGTGGTTGCCTGGCATCGGAAAGCACAGCGGCGCGCGTTCATGAGAAGGTCGTGACTCGCCTGGCCAAGTTCTTTCCGGCGGCCTCTCCCGTTCGCATACCGGTGCGCCTCCGTCGTATGGAGGGGAGGCAACCGGCCCTGGAGAACGCGGTCATTGAATTTGGAACGGCGCGGGAGATCTTCTTTGCCTCTACGCTGCCGCTGGAATTCGGAGAGCGGCTGCAGGTGACGACTGCCGATGCTTCGCTTGACGTTGAAGTGCAGGTGGTAGCCGTGCAATACCGCGACGGGCAGCTGGCCGTGGCGGCGCGTTTTATAGGAGAAGTCAGCAACTGGATTCTCAAGGCATGAACGGAATTTCCTCATTGGACGACGTCGCTGCCGAATGGCGCGGGGCTCTTGCCCTATACCAACCCTATGCGGCCGTGGCGCGGGAGTTTTCCATCGAGACGCCTGCTTGTCCAGACCTGGAAGCGGGGTCGAGTGCTCCGACGGCGGAGGTACTACAACAGGCCCGGGCGTGGTTCGACACCATGGACCAGCTGATTCAGGTCTACCAGCTCCGGCAATATCTGCAGACCTCGGCAGCGGTGAACGATGACACTCTGCGGCAGTTGCTCGTGCGTCACTTGCAAAAGCCGCAACACAGTCCGGCAGATCGCGACAAAGTGGATTTCCTGCTGGTCCAATACTTCTCGCATGTGGCGCCCGCCCATCTCGAAGACATTGAGTGCGACCTGGCCTATGTGGCGCAAGCGCTCGAGGCCATTGTGGGTGCGGTGAACTTCAGCATTCCGGATTGGCTGGCACCTCTCGAGCAGGTTATTGAGGCGGCCACGGCGTGCCGCTCGCTTACCGAATTGTTTCGTGCGCGAGTCCTGGAAGAGGGAAGAAAGCTCAAGGCCAGTTCCGGGGAAGACTATTTCACCCCTGTCGCACTGGTGGCGTTTGCCCGCTTTAATTTTCTGATCCGGCGGATCTTCTTCCGGCTCATGCATGAAGAGATCAACGCCGTTCACGACGGCTTACACCTGCTGGAAAGCCGGGATGTGCGAGTGTTGGATTGCCGGCGCGCGCACTTTTCACGAAACGAGCCTGTCGACAGGTTGCGAATGATTTGCCACTCGTGGAAGGTCATGTTTCACGCCGAATATTCCTCAGGCCAGCCGCTCAAGATACTGACGGATCTGCGCATGGTAGTCGAAGAAGCGCTGGCACGCAGCGAACGCGGACCCATGGGGGCGAAATCAAGCTCGACGCCTCGCGCGGCGACTGTGCCCGCTCACCCTGCCGCTTCAGCGCCCAAGACGAATGCTCCGGAATTTCAAATTGCGGCTGCGCAAGCGCAGCCAGTTGAGGACTGAGCCATGATCGAAACCAGCCTTCCAACTGAAGCTGCGGTGCAGGCCACAGCCGCTCTGATTATTTCCGATGATGGAGAGTTTGCCCGCACCATCACCAGCCGGTGGCAATCTGAGCGCACTGTGCCCGTGTTCACGCTGATGAGCGGCGATCTCTGCCCGGGTATCACTCCCGCCTCGTTCGACCTGGCGATTGTAGGCGAAGTGCGACCGGGGGTGTTGCCCTCGGTATTGACGATTCTGGAAGCGAGCGGGCGGCCGGTTATTTTTGTCGCGTCCGATGCACAAGCGGCTTACACGGTTCGCGAAATCCACGGACGCACGCTGGTCCTACGGCAAAACGAAGGTTGGGGCGATGCCCTCATCCTGATTGCCGGAGAAGTCCTGCGCTCCGTCCAGGCCATCCATCGAGCGCAGGCAGCCGAGTCGGCAGCCGCCCGCAACGAAGCGCTGGCAACCTTGGGGCGCTACATGCTCGACATGCGGCACAGCCTCAATGACGCGTTAACCTCGGTGCTGGGGAACTCGGAATTGCTGCTGGCTCAACCGGGAGTGCTGTCAGCCACGGTACGGGAGCAGGTCGAGACTATCCGCAACATGAGTGTCCGCATGCATGAAATCTTCCAGCGCTTTTCCTCCCTGGAGACGGAACTGCGCTATAGCAACAGGCAGGCGGGCGCCGGGAATGCGCGCGCTGCTGTCGCGAGCTCGTGAACAGATAGAAAATGGGAACCAGGGTCGAACACGTCGCTGGATATGAATCGCCGTCGAGGGTGGTACTCGACAGTGAGGTAAGTGAAATCCGGTTGCTCTTGCAGGAATACGCCGGAGTCCTCATCGACCGGCCTTCGGAAGTTCTCGCCGAGATCATTGCCGATTTTCTGGCTTCCCATCGCTTGACTTCCGCCAGCGAATTAATTGGTGCCATGCGAGCTCGTCCGGAAGAGGGCGAGGCCCTACTGGAACTGCTGTTGCCGGGGGATACAGCGTTCTTTCGCAAGCCGGAAATCTTTCAGGCTTTCCAAAAACAACTACTTGCCTCCATGCAACCGAAAAAAAACGGAGATACGCTGCGGCCCCTGCGCATCTGGAGCGCCGGTTGTTCCACCGGAGAAGAGGCCTATTCGATCGGTATCTCCATATGTGAAGCTTTTCAGCGCGATAACAGTGGCTGGAACGCGCACATTGTAGCGGGCGACATCCGCCGGAATGCGCTCAAAACCGCCGAACGCGGCCTCTATCCCGCCAGTTTACTCGCGCAAGTTCCGCGATCTTTGGTGGCTGCGTACTTCGCGCGCATGGGAGAGCATTTCCTGGTTAAGCCTCGGTTGCGGAATCTGGTTACCTTCACCCGTATGAATCTGATCGAGCCCGCCTTCATGGGCCGCTTCGATTGCATCTTCTGCCTGGATGTGCTGCCGCACCTGTCGACGGCGGGCAAAACCGCGCTCTGGCAGAGACTGCAGCTTTCTCTCGAACCCGGTGGATATATCTTCCTGGCAGAGAAGGAGCAGTTGCCTCCGGGCGCTACATTCATCCAGCACTCTGCTCCGGGTTGTTCCTACTATCAGCGTCCGCTGGCGGCGGTTGCTCGCAGCGGCATGTGAGATCTTACAGTTCGGATTGAGACGACATAAAGCCAGGAACCACAACATCCCCCTCGACTTTGCCCGGGGCAGGCTCTCCACTCCGCTCGGAATGCAGGCTTGAAATCAGGTGAAGAGAAATTCTTTGGTGCGCAGCTCTTTAATCGTGTCGCGCATCTTCGCGGCTCGCTCGAATTCGAAACGCTTAGCGGCTTCACGCATGTCGCTCTCGAGCTTAACGATGTACTCATCCAGATCTTCTTGGGATTTGAATTCGGGGATGCCGTCCGTATCGGCCGTCAAGTCGGTGTAGTCGGCTTCGACGATACTGGCCAGCGACATCGCCAGCGGACGGACGATCGATTCGGGAGTAATGCCATTCGCCTGGTTATAGGCTTCCTGGATAGCGCGACGCCGGTTGGTTTCGTCGAGGGCGCGCTTCATCGAATCGGTCATGGTATCGGCGTAGAGAATGGCTCGGCCGTTGAGATTGCGGGCGCAGCGGCCGATAGTCTGGATCAGGGAGCCGCTCGAACGCAGAAAACCCTCTTTATCGGCATCGAGAATTGCAACTAAAGACACTTCCGGCAAATCCAGCCCTTCGCGAAGTAGGTTGATGCCGATCAGGACATCGAATTCGCCTTTGCGCAGATCACGCAGAATCTTGACCCGCTCCAGAGTCTCAATTTCAGAATGCATATAACGGCAACGCACTCCCACTTCGGCATAGTACTCGGCCAGATCCTCGGCCATGCGCTTGGTCAGAGTAGTTACCAGGACTCTTTCATTGCGAGCGGCGCGTTGCCGGATTTCGTGGAGGAGATCGTCAATCTGGCCTTTAACCGGCCGGATCTCGACTTGGGGATCAATCAATCCCGTCGGACGAATGATCTGCTCGATGACCACTCCACTCGCTTTCGTAAGTTCGTACGGCCCGGGTGTAGCTGAGACATAAACCGCCTGATTGACGCGAGTCTCGAATTCTTCGAACTGCAATGGCCGATTATCGAGGGCGGAGGGCAGGCGGAAGCCGTACTCGATCAGCAGGCTCTTGCGCGAGCGGTCGCCGTGCCACATCGCATGCAACTGCGGAATGGTCTGGTGCGATTCGTCAATGAACAGCAGGTAATCGCGCGGCACATAATCCAGCAGAGTCGGCGGCGGCTCCCCCGGTAGTCGGCCGGTGAAATGCCGGGAATAGTTCTCAATACCGTGGCAATAGCCTACCGACCGGATCATTTCCAGGTCGTACATGGTGCGCTGGTGCACCCGCTGGGCTTCGACGATACGGCCTTGCTTCTCCAGTTCTTTCTCCCACCATGCCAGTTCGGCTTTGATCGAATCCACGGCGGAGCGGCGGGTCTCCTCTTTCATGACGTAGTGGGTCTTGGGATAAATCGGCAGGCGCACATATTTCTGCTTTACCGTGCCGAAGAGCGGGTCGATCTGCGACAGGGACTCGACCTCATCTCCCCATAGCTCGATCCGGTACGCCATGTCATCGTAGGTGGGAAAAATTTCAATTACATCGCCGCGCACCCGAAAGGTTCCGCGCCGGAATTCGCCATCCGTGCGCTCGTAGAGAATTTCAACCAGCTTGCGCGTGATGTCCTCGCGCTTGATCTTCTGCCCTTTCTCGAGGAACAGCAGCATCCCGTAATAGGCTTCGGGCGACCCCAGTCCGTAAATGCAGCTGACCGACGCCACAATCAGGCAGTCGCGGCGCTCGAACAGCGACTTGGTGGCCGACAGACGAAGCTTATCGAGCTCGTCGTTGATGGTGGCTTCTTTCTCGATGTAGAGATCGGCGGCGGGAACGTAGGCTTCGGGCTGGTAATAATCGTAATAAGAGACGAAGTATTCCACCGCATTGTGCGGGAAAAAGCTCTTGAACTCGTGATACAGCTGGGCTGCCAGGGTTTTGTTGTGAGCCAGGACCAGCGCCGGGCGATTGACCGACTCGATGACCTTGGCCATGGTGTAGGTCTTGCCCGAACCGGTGACCCCGAGCAGGACTTGGTGCTGCTCGCGGTCGTAGATTCCGCGGAGCAGCGATTCGATCGCCCTGCCTTGATCGCCTTGCGGTTTGTAGTCGCTGACTAGCTTGAAGTCCATTTCGTTGGTCGGGCGCCGAGTCCTGCAAAACGTCATTCAGACCACGGATTCGCACGGGTTACAGGGATCTGATCCGCGCCAAGTCCATCCCGTGCGTTACAGAACGCGATTTCCGGGCCTGGGCATCTCTCTATTATAACGGGTGCAGGAGGCGTTATTTGGGAACTGGCGAGGCCGGGTTCTGTTGCACTTCGCCGAAGCCCACGATCTTCGTGTCGGTGCGGAATTTTTTGTAGTCGCGATAGGTGGTGTCGAGATCCAGGTTGAACTTCTTGAGTAGCGCGATCCTCGCATCGACTTTCACGTCCAGATGTTTTGGCAGCCACACTTCGTCATTGACACGAGTTTGCTCCAACAGAACCCGGGTGCCTTTGTGCAGCCGCGCCAGAAACAGGCCGAAGGAGACGGTGTCGATGCATAGCGCATCAAGCTTGCTCCACTGCAAATCCTCCTTGTCGATCCACGCGCGAAAACGGAACTTGGGGAGGATATCGGCATACTTCATTTTCGGTTGAAATCCGGGACGAGGTTCCGCCTCGATGACATAGGTATCACGACCGTCAAGTTTCTCTGTTCCGACAAAGTGGAAGTTGTAGGCATCGGCCACCTGCGACACAAACTTCCGGCCGTCTTCCCGATCTTTCTCGTCTTTGGCCAGACGCTTCTGGCGGTCTTTATCGGATTCATGTTCGCGCTTGTCAATGACCTTCTGAATCTTTTTTTCCTCCTTGGCTGCGTCTTTGGCCGAAAGCGGCTTATCGTCCTTGGAAATGAGCCGCTCCACCTGCTCGCCATAGACCATTAGAACTTCGCTGGTGCGCACCTCGGTTGACTTGACCCGGCCTTTGCCGTCCAAATTATGCTGCTCCTCGCGCTCGATGTATGTGTAGTTGCGCTGGCGCTTGTCATTCTCGATATCGTTATCAGCGCTGATGCGCAGCACGTTCCGCATCTGTTCTTCCGAAAGCATGCCGTTCTCATCGGGAGTGAGATCGGCCCTCGCGGAGGCCGACTTCCGAGGAGCTTTCTCTCCAACGTCGGATGAATCAGCAGCCTGAGAATCAGGGCTCGAGACCTGTGCCGACGCTAGTACGGAAAAGAAGAGAAGGATTAACCCAGCGGAGCGGTACAGCTTCATAGAAAAACCTACGAAAATAAAACCCGGAAAGTTTCCAGAATATGCGGTGGCAGATACCTGAAATTATTGCACCTGCATCAGAGTCCGGCAATGTTGCCTGGCAGTCGCGACGCGAAGTTCTGAAATGTTCATGCCTTCTCCGCTCTTCCCAGGCACCCGGCGCGGAAAGAGCGGTCATCGAGGCGATGGAGGCGCTTCTCCATACCGGGCTTTAGCAGGCGGAAGTGGGGAATCGTAAACAGGTACTCGGCGATGAACCAGACAGGTTTCTCGGTCGTCATCCAGTGCAGGCCATCAAAGCGGGCCAGGCTCACCGGGCGGGAAAAGGTCCGCAACGAACGCTGGCGGCGAAGATTGAAATAGCCCTCGAAGTAACTCATGGCCAGTTCGCGCAAGGAACGGTACACCGGTTCTCGGTACCGGCAGCCTGTGTAGTTGGATTTGGCGATAGCTCCCCAATGACCGTCAATCTTGAAAATTGCAATTACGTGATCAGTGTCGCCCTCGGCTTCAAGGTCCCAGACCAGCGGCGGGAAACCGTTGGCGCGCAAGGCGGCGGCTGCGAAAATCGCGCCCTCCAGGCAGTGAGAGGTTTCCTCGCGTAAAACGCGCCGGGGGGACCAGGCGGTGTCGGCGAGGTGGTAGGGCATGTGGTCGAGAAAGCGCTGGATTCCGTGGGGATCTTTCAGGCTGCGGAGTTGGCGAAGTTCCTTAGGCGTGAAACCCAGGTGATCGGTAGTCATTGGTCCGGGTAAGTGCAGTGTAGCGCAAAACGGCCCTTGAAGCGGTTACTCAGTCGCTCCGCGCCATTCACGCGAACAGTTGAACCAAGTCACTGGGCGCGTCGATCAGTACATCGGGGGGTGCATCCTCGAGGGTACGTGGGGCGAAGCCGTAGGTGACCCCGCACGTCCAGAGCTCAGCATTGCGCCCTGTGATCACGTCGATCGAAGAATCGCCAATCATGATGGCTTCGTCGGAACGGGTACCGGTCTCCTCCAACAGCGTATGAACGCCCAGGGGGTCCGGTTTTTTAGTAGTGAAGCTGTTGCCTCCGTAAACCCGGACGAAGAATTCTCCCAGCCCGAGCGCCTCAACGATTGCCCGGGAGGGATTCACCGGCTTATTCGAGAGGACAGCCATGCGCCGCTCCGAGCCATTCTGCCCGCGGATCGCCTCCAGCGCCTCCGCCACGCCTGGGTAGGCGTGAGTATTGTCGAGTTTGTGGACCCGGTAATACGACAAAAAGTATTCCAGCGCCTCCTGCACAAAGCGCTCGTCATCGGGGTCACCCAGAGCGCGGCGAACGAGCATGGGGGCGCCGTCCCCAACGTAGCTCGCAATGGCATCCCCTGGCAATGCGGGGCGGTGAAAGTGCTGCAGCATGGCATTGACGGACTGAATCAGGTCAACGCGGGAGTCGATCAAGGTGCCATCCAGGTCGAAAATCAGGAGCTTGAGCTTGGTGCCTTCAAAAGGGCGAGTGAATTTCAGCATTGCTTGAAACCTTGAAACCACCTCCGGTCAATCCAGTATATTCGGAACTGCGAGTCTCGTTTTACAATGCAGTGTGGTGTGGCTCCTGGGGCGAGGGGAGATGGCGACGGCAAAAATCGAACCCAAGATCGGCCGGTCTGCAATAGCCGAAGGCAATGAGAAGAGCTATGAGGGCCTTTCCCGCGAGCAATTGATCGAAGCCTACCGGCTGATGTACCTCTCCCGGCGGCTGGATGATCGCGAGATTCTCCTTAAACGCCAACAGAAAATTTACTTCCAGATTTCCGGGGCAGGTCATGAAGCCATCGGTGTGGCGGCCGCCTTTGCCCTTAAGCCGTCCTACGACTGGTTTTATCCCTACTACCGGGATCGGGCGCTCTGCCTGGCATTAGGCGCGACTCCTTATGAGATGCTGTTGCAGGCCGTGGGCGCGGCGGATGATCCCTCCTCCGGCGGGCGCCAGATGCCGTCGCACTGGGGTTACAAGCAACTGAACATTGTGACCCAGTCGTCGCCGACCGGTTCGCAGATTCTGCAGGCGGTCGGGTGCGCTGAGGCTGCGCCGTATTTGCATCGCCATCCCAATGCCACCCACAAGGTCGCCGGAGATTACCGCGAATTCAAGCCGGTGACTGTTCAGCCGGATGAGGTCACCTACGTCTCTCTCGGCGACGGAACCACCAGCGAAGGCGAATTCTGGGAGGCCCTGAACTCCGCCTCGAATCTGCGCCTGCCAGTTTTGTTTGTTGTCGAGGATAACGGCTACGCCATCTCGGTCCCGGTCGAGGTACAAACCGCGGGCGGCAACATCTCGAGGCTGGTATCTGGTTTTCCGAATTTTCATTTTGAGGAAGTCGATGGTACCGACGTGATCGCCAGTTATGCGGCGATTAGCCGGGCGGTGGCGCATTGTCGCTCGAGAAAAGGTCCGGGCTTTGTCCACGCCCATGTGATCCGCCCCTATTCGCACTCGCTTTCCGATGACGAGCGCCTCTATCGCCCCGAGCAGGAACGGCAGCGGGATGCCGGCCGCGATCCCATTACTCGTGCTCACAAGTTTCTGGTGCGCGAAGGGATCCTCGACGATGACAGCATCAAGCAGTTGCAGAAAGAGGTAGACGACGAAATCCAGGAGGCGACCGACCGCGCGCTCGATGCTGCGCCCCCCAGCCCGGATTCGGTAGGCAAATACGTTTATTCACCCAATCTTGATCCCACCTCGGACGCCTTCAACACCCAGCCAGTGTTTCCGCAGCCGCCGCAAAACACCGACGGAGGCGAAGCCAAAAAGCCGCCTGCCGCTAAGACTATGGCCGACCTGATCAATGCCACCTTGAAAGACGAAATGCGGCGCGACGAACGCATCGTCATTTTCGGCGAAGACGTGGCCGATTGCAGCCGCGAAGAATATCTGCAGCAAAAGCTGATCAAGGGCAAAGGCGGAGTCTTCAAGCTGACTTCCGGGCTGCAGTGTGAGTACGGATCGGACCGCGTTTTCAACTCTCCCCTGGCGGAAGCAACGATTGTGGGCCGGGCCACCGGGCTGGCCACGCGCGGTTTGAAACCGGTCGTGGAAATTCAATTTTTCGATTACATCTGGCCGGCCATGATGCAGTTGCGCGATGAGCTGCCGGTGATCCGGTGGCGATCCAACAACGCGTTCTCAGCCCCGGCCGTGATTCGTGTGGCGATTGGCGGATACCTTACCGGCGGCGCGATCTATCACTCCCAGTGCGGTGAAAGCGTGTTTACCCACATCCCCGGCCTGCGCGTGGTCTTTCCATCGAACGCCCTGGATGCTGCTGGACTGCTGCGCACAGCGATTCGCTGCGACGACCCCGTGCTGTTCCTGGAGCACAAGCGCCTCTATCGCGAAACTTACGGGCGATCCCCTTATCCCGGACCCGACTACATGATTCCCTTCGGTAAGGCGAGGGTGGTTCATTCCGGTATGCACCTGACCTTCGTGACCTATGGCGCGGTGCTACCGCGCGCCCTGCAGGCCGCGCAGAAACTTGAGCGCGAACACCATATCAGCGTGGAGGTAATCGATCTGCGTTCGCTTAGTCCCTATGATTGGGAAACCATCGCTGCTTCCGTCAAAAAGACTAATCGGGTTATCGTGGCCTACGAGGACTCGCTCAGTTGGGGCTATGGCGCCGAGATTGCTGCTCGGATCGCGGACGAGTTATTCGAACACCTTGACGCCCCAGTGCGTCGAGTAGCGGCCAGGGATACATTCGTCGCATACCAGCCGCTGTTGGAGAATGCCATCCTTCCGCAGAGTGCCGATCTGTTCAAAGCCATGAAGGAACTGGCGCAGTACTGACCAGTTCGCCGCCGATTTACCAATCCTTTGCCGGCTGGTGCGCATGGGACTGACCCGGGCCCTCAATCTACTGTTTTTCCAGCTTCCAAATACAGAAAGTACGGTATAGCGAGGCGCCTTGGCCGGCTGGCATTGTAGGTGTCACTGTCCGGAATCATACAGACCGGTCCGCATGCATGAAGAGCCCGCATGCAACCAGTGCCACTCACGAATCAACTGCAAGGAGAAAGACATCGTGATCTGGGCTTTCATCGCAGGGATGTTGTGCGGCGCGTTGATCCTCATTTTGTTGATCCTGGTAAACGATCGAAGCTTTCTCGATCTGCTGGCGGGCCGCTTTGCAAGCCAGACGGCGTCCGGGCCTGGTGCCAGGGAGCCATCTCGTGATTTGCAGAAATCGAGAAGCCTGGCAGTGGGTAGCGACTCCTAAGCAGGTTGACCAGCTAAGGCATTTTCACATTTACCGTAACCCTGCGGATTGTCATCCCGACCAAGTCCAGGGATTGGCGGCAGCCAATCGATGGACGAGTGGAGGGACCTTGCGTTGCCCGTAAAGCTGGGGATTGTCATCCCGACCAAGTCCAGGGATTGGCGGCAGCCAATCGATGGACGCGTGGAGGGACCTTGCGTTTACTGTAAAAAGCTGGGGATCTGTCATCCCGACCAAGTCCAGAGATTGGCGGCAGCCAATCGATGGGCGCGTGGAGGGACCTTGCGTTACCGTAAAGCAGGGGATTGTCATCCCGACCAAGGCCAAGGATTGGCGGCAGCCAATCATGGGCGCGTGGAGGGACCTTGCGTTTACTGTAAAGCAGGGGATTGTCATCCCGACCAAGTCCAGGGATTGGCGGCAGCCAATCGATGGACGCGTGGAGGGACCTTGCGTTTACTGTAAAAGCTGGGGATCTGTCATCCCGACCAAGTCCAGGGATTGGCGGCAGCCAATCGATGGGCGCGTGGAGGGACCTTGCGTTCCCCGCAGGCTACGCTAATTCTAAAAATGCGAACGGCACCTCCCCCATTTTCCCCAAAGCGTCGAACGAGATCGCGCCCCACTCTCTATGAGTTCTTTCCTGTTCCGTCGCGTCCTCCGGCATTGAAGTGATTCGCGGGAACAAAGAAGGACGCCGCCAGTCGTCGTGAACAAGCTCGATCGAAGGCTGCGTCTATCGCTCAATCGGATTACCGTGCAGCTTGAAAATGACGTTGCCGCTGCCGTCTACACACTTTGCAGTTCGGGAACTTTGGATTCCTGACCTGTGCCTTCCTCCCCGGTCATCTCGTAGCGAATCCGGATGCCTCGGTTGCTGATTTCCTTCAGGAACAGCTCGGCAGGGACATCGCGCTCCTGCAAAATGGCGCCACGCTTGGTGATCGCTCCCGAGGCCAGCATCTGCACGACAATCGACGCCGGAAACGCGGTGGTCCGCATCATCGCGCTCATGCCGGTTTCCGGATCATAGTGGTCGACCATCGTGTAGGAAGCGATTCGGCCGTGCGCGTGATCGCCCAGCAGGCCCCGTGCGCCGGGCTCGCGAACGGCTTCGTGCGCCTCCACCCGCAGGATGCAGACGTCGGGCGCCTTGCCCGCAAATTTGCCTTCGAATATTTTCGACATCACCGTTCTGGGCGCAATCTCAATCTTTCCGAATTTCATCTTTTCGCTGGAGAACATTCCCAGCTGCTTGAGTTCGCAAAGCAGATCGTAGTGCCCCGGATAGCGCAGCGTTTTTTCAAAACACTCGGCGACCACGCCTTCGAACGTTTCCGGCATGGTGGACGTTCCACCGGAAGTATGGAAAGCAACCAGCGGCGGGAATCCCTCAAGGTGAAAGTCTTCGGCTTCGGTGAGCGGCTCAACCGTGGTCAGCTTGCCACGGTGCAGAATGCGCGCCGGCTCCACGTACTCATTAATCAAACCTTCCACCGAGAAAACGAGCTGGTAGTGAAAAGGCGGCATGGGATGTTCCGGGAGACCCCCAACATACAGCTTCAAGGCGTCGGCGCGGCCGCCCAGACGACGGATCAGATCACCGCCCAGAACCGAGGCCATACCCGGTGACAAGCCGCAATCCGGAGCTAGTGCCACACCACGCTTTTCGGCGGTGACGGCGAGACCAAGTTCGCGGCGCACCACCGTGTTGTTGCCGCCGAGATCGGCGAAGTGGCATTGCGCCTCGACAGCAGCCTTGGCCAGGCCGAAGTTAAAGAAGTAGGGAACTGCGGATAGAGCCGCGTCATGCGAGCGCATCAGCTTGCCAGCAGCCTTTGGATTTGCAGCATCCAGGCGCACTGGCCGCACCTTTTCTTTCCCGGTTTTCTGATTGATGCGGGCGGCGACTTCGCGCGCCAGGTTTATGTCTTTGTCCGCAAGGGTTACTTCCCGAACGTCGGGATTCAGCGCCATATCGCAGGCGGCCGCCGAGCCCATCATGCCGGAGCCAATCACAAGTAGCTTCATCGTGCACCTCCCAGTGCATGGCTGTAATGCAAATTTTCCAGTCGTATTTCGGAATAGTCTCGGGAAGGGCGATCGATTACAGGCCTGAAGGCGCGAGTCGCTCGCAGATGGAACGGCGCATATCTCGGCGAAGGTTGGTCATCCTAATCAGCTTAACGCGATGCGAGACGCCAGTCTGTGACATGGCTCACGAAAATCGCTCTTTCCGGGCGCCTCGGGATTCCACGGATCGGTTTCCGGCAAAATGACCCAAAGTTATTCTCTCGTGATCCGCAGCCACATCCAGTTTACATCGGCCCAGCAGATAAGAATTGCATATTCGAGCCACTTGCGCTATCGTCTCCTGACTTGAGGTCAAGATGAGCGGAACCGCCAGCAGTTTGGCCAACTTGCAGGCCCGGAAAAACAGCCCACATTCGCGAGCCCAGGCAAAACGCTTCCGCATTATCGAAGTGGCCATGAGGCATTTTGCCGAACACGGCTACGAAGCGGCCAGGGTCGGCGACATGGCGGACGAACTGGGTATCGCCAAGGGCTCGATCTTCCAGCACTTCGGCAGCAAGGAAGGCCTTTTTCTCGAGGTCTACAAGAAAGCGGCGCGCTCATTTTCCCCGTATCTCAACGTTCCCGCGGAAATCCGGCAGGGCGGTTTTTTTGAGATCCTGCGTTACTGGCTGGTGCGCACCGAACACTTCGTTCGCGAAGATTGGATTCCTTACCGCGTTTACCTGTTGGGAAATTACGGCACCAGCCTTACTCTCAAGCGCGAGATCAACCGCTTCATCACCTCCGAGGATCCTTACGGGCGCATTGAGTTTGTACGCTGGGGACTGCATCGCGGAGAATTGCGCAAGGATCTCGACGTTGAAGTGATCGTTTCCATTGTGGACTGGATGGTCGAGCGCTTTCAGGATGCGCTGGTCACCGAGGAACTGGATCCGGGCCTTTTCCGGCGCACGTCCGCGGGACCGGAGAAGAAAGAGGCCCGCATCAATCAGTTTCTCGATATGCTGCGCCGGGCAATCGGAAAATAAGCTTCTGGCTTCTGCCAAACTAAGCATGACGAACGAAAAGTCCATCTCGCAGATTTTGTCCCTCTACGATGATCGTGCGCCTCTCTGGGAGGCTTCCACGATCCCTGCGCCCTGGTATGTCGATCCGCGGATTGCGGAACTGGAAGCGCGAACGGTTTTCTCCAACACCTGGCAGGTGATTGGGCGCACCGATCAGGTGGAGAAGGCTGGAGACTTCGTAACTTTTACGGTCGCGGGCGAGCCCATCGTAGCGGTCCGCGGCAATGATGGCATCCTGCGGGCCTTTTACAACGTATGCCGGCATCACGCCGCGGCCGTGGTTACCGAGCCCTGCGGACACGCGCAAATCCTGCATTGTCCCTATCACGGCTGGAATTACGGTCTGGACGGAACTCTCAAGGGCATGCCGGAATTTGACGGCGTGAAGAACTTCGAGCGCGGCGCAAATGGGCTGGTGCCCGTGCAGGTCGCCACTTGGGAAAAATTTGTCTTCGTGAAACTCGACCGCGCCGGCGAATCGCTTGAACAATTTCTGGGCGGCATCGTGCGGCGAATGGCCCCCCTGCAGGTTTCTTCGCTTCATTACTTCGGCAGCAGGATCTATGACATTGCCTGCAACTGGAAAGTTTTTGTCGATAATTACCTGGACGGCGGCTACCACGTCCCGCACCTGCACAAAGGCCTGAACAGCGTCCTCGATTACAAGCAGTACACCATTGAAAACCAGGACCGCTACTGCCTTCAGTCGAGCCCCATGGTTGAGTCGAACGAAGACGCGGCCACCGGCGCCACGCGCAAAGGCGACCGGGCCTGGTATTTCTGGCAATATCCGAATTTCATGATCAACTGCTACGCCGGGTACATGGATACCAACCTGGTAATTCCCATCGATGTGGATCATTGCCGCGTGATTTTCGATTTTTATTTCGCCGACATCGCCAGCCAGTCAGCGCGCAAATACAACGAGGAATCCATTGCGGTGGGGGATCGCGTTCAGGGCGAAGATCTCGGAATCTGCGAGGCCGTACAGCGCGGTCTCAAATCGCGCGCCTATGGTGCGGGACGGCTCTCGGTGCGACGTGAAGCCGGCGAGCACCTCTTTCATCGCTTACTGGCCGCCGACCTCAAAGGGCTCAGTCGCTCGGCGGTGGCGGCCGACTGAAGCCATGGTCCTAAAAAGTTGGTGACGCGGCAGGGCACTCACTTCGGTAATCTCCCCTCTATGGCCCATTCGTAACATACTGTCCCCCATGGGTAACCTCCCCCAACCATTCGCGCCACGCCGTCCCGCTCGCCTCTGTTTCTCCACTACCACTCCTGCTGTGCTGCGCTGTCCCGATGGGCAGAGTGTCTCCAGCAAATTACAGATCGTCTCGGTCACGGGCGGATTGCTGTCCGTGCCCAAACCGGTCAGCCGGGGTGCCATGGTCAAACTGATGTTTGTTACCCAGAGCGGGCCGGTGCTGGGTTCGGCAGAGATGCTGACGCCCATCAGCTACACCCAACAACCTTTTCGTTTTGTAGCCCTCCCCAGAGAAACCCAGAACCGGCTTCATGTCGCCATTCAGTCCTCCCTCTATCAGCGCAGTGCGGAGGACTGGTGGATTGAGAAGTACCGGACCGCGGTACAACAAGCTCCCCCCCGGCGCCGCCGGCGTTCCCGCATTTTCCTGAGTGTGCTGACCCTGGGGTTGCTGGCCCTGGGCAGCACGCTGTGCGCGTTGCATTTTCACTGGGTGCGATGATGCCTGCTTTCTCTAATACCCGTCGCTGGATGCGCCACGAAGTAGACCTGCCGGTTCGCGTCTTTGCGCGTGGTATTTCCCAGGCTGTTCCGGGTCGCGGAACTGAACTCAGTGCCGGCGGCATGGCGCTGTATGCAGGCCTCGAGCTGAAAACCAGTCAGACCCTGGAAGTGGAATTCGTAGCGGCTTCGCGCGCGCGAGTTGCGGGAGTAATCCGCAGCCGCCAAGGTTACTGCTTTGGGCTGGAGTTTGAAACTCCACTGGCGATGGAAGCTGACACAAGCGGCGATACCCCGTGGCCAGGAACAGCAATGCAAAGCGAACCTGGTCCTCTGTCGAGTGGCGCTTTCGCCCTATTCCAGAGAATTAAGGCGGCGCGGGGAAACGCCTCTGCCTATGCTCTGCTGGCGCAGGTGCTCACCCTGGCAGGGCGCCGGCAGGAAGCGCGAAATGCCGCCGATCGCGCACTTACTTTTTTCCGGCATGACCATGGAATGCTTCGCCGCGCTCGCGAGGAGCGACGGGAGCAGGCGCTTTGCGAACTTCAATCCTTAAGGGAGATTATGGTGCTGGTGGTCAATGCCTGCGATCGCGGTGTCATGGATTCCCGCCTGGCAACCCTGCTAAGTCAACTTCCCGGTCTGCTTCGCAAGTAATAGATCAGCGGCAAGCTGTAACAGTCATTGCGACCGCTTAATTGCCCGAATGGGAAGCGTATTCGGCGACAATCCGCGCCAGCTCTTGGTCGTCTGTTTTCGCCATGCCGCCTGAATTGGCAAACGACGCTTTGCTCCTCATGCCGATGTACACGGCGTTATAGGGGGTGTCTCCCAGATTTTCGACCCGATGCTTGAAGGGCGGAAACCACCGCGCCTCCCCTGCTTTCGCGTACACTTCCTGAACTTTGCCATTCTGGTCGGTGAACTTGAGATGCCCGCCGGTAATGTTTACAACCACGCCGCCCGGATGCTCATGCAGGGAAGACTTTTCGTGCGGTCCATAATGTACCGCGACAACCTGCACGTGTTCATTTTCGAAATCGAGATGGTAGTGCGTCGGTTCTACCTTGGTAGGATCCTGTGCCCGAGTCGTCGCCGTTGCAAAGCAGGCAATGATTACTACCCAGCCGAACTTTGATGTCATAAGTTCTCCTCACCCAAGTTCCTCGAGCTTATAAGGGCCACGCTAACTTGGCTCGGAATACGTGTCAACCAATACCCCACAACCCGAACCAAGGTAGTTGACGGCATACCCTAGGGCAGGGAAGCACTGCCCTGATTCAGCATGGCTCCCAGCGTCTCGTCCGGAGCGCCATCATGCTCTTCGGGCAGGAACTCCACGCCGTACAGGTAAACAGCACGGTGCCGCACAGCCCCGCACAATTCAATGCGTTCCCCTGAACCAGGCTGAGTGAAAGCTACTTTGATCTCGCTTCCCACCGCCAGGTCGGCGATGGCAAACATATACATGCCGCCCCGGCTGACCTGGATGGCAAACCCATCAATGCGATGCGCACCACTTACTATGTGTACGGACGTGCTGAACCAATGCCGTTTCCAACGACGACGTTCCCGTTTGAGAAGCAGAGGAATGCGCATAATTCAGAAATGATCGAGTTACCATATCGCAGGTCAGCGATAGTCACACATTACCGGAGTACAGCAGCAAGTAGGTGTCGTGTCTAAGGACGGTGGCCGGGGCGGACATGGCCAGATCTCTGAGAAGCTATCTCATAGATCGGTTTTGAAAGGGCGCGGCTTCACAGGCTGCTGAAAAACTCGACTCCGAGTGCGTTTTCAAAGGGTGCGGCTTTAGAGGCCTCGGAAAAAACCAGGTAAGCAAAATCGGGAAGGGCACGAGTCTACTCGTGCTGTTAAGCCGTTGAATATATGTTCGCGCTTCAGCGCCTGAGGTGTTCTGTCGCCGCCGAGGGAGTTTTTCAGCCGCCTCTTCATCCGTGCCGTCCGGAGCCGCATAAAGATGGGCTTCAGCCCGTGAGCGGACCGGAGTTTACTCGTTTGCTTCTGACTGCTCGGACTGCAGCATAGTGAGCACTTCGTCATCTACATCCCAGTGCTTAAGAATGGTGAAAATCGTCTTGGACCGGAACCCGGCCCGAACCAGATTGCGGAAGATGCGGGCCGTCTCCTTATCGTTCCGCGGCTTTTGCATGCGCTTGCGGCGCAGATATTCGCGCGCCTGCTTTTCTTCGTCCACCTCGCTGTAGGTGGAGGCGATCGCCTGCTCGATGACGTCGCCATGAACCCCCTTGGCTTTCAGATCCGTAATCACCCGGCTTCGGCCGAATTTCTCATTATCGCGGCGGTAAGAAGAATAAGCAGCCGCGTAACGGGAGTCGTTGAGATAGCCTTGATCTTTGAGACGCCGGATCACTACCTCAATCAGGGTTTCACCCAACTCGCTGTCCGCTTCAACACGCTGACGAAGTAGACGCTTCAGCTCGGCAACCGCACGCATACGTCGGCCCAGCGCCGATACGGCGTATTCATAGAGCTCGTCCTCGGTATGGAGCTTCTTGGGACGCGGAAACGCCATGGCAAGACCTTAGCGCCTGCAGAAAAGAAAATCTACAGAGAAGCAATCTAACGGCTGAGGGCTAAGAGCTGTCTTAAAAAAAGGGCGCGCTTGCGCGCGCCCGTCAGGTTCAGGAGGAAAAACTAGCCGCGCCCGTAGCCGGTGTTTTGCATGGCTTGACGCGAAATGTCGGCCGTCGAGGCGATGCCTTGCATACGCAGTTTGAAGTCGTCGGCGTTGGAAGCATTTTCTAGCGCAGTCTCGTAATTGATCAGCCCGGCCTGGAACAGGTCCCAGAGCGACTGGTCGAATGTCTGCATGCCGTACTGCGAGGTTCCGGCCGCGATCGCATCGCGAATGGAGCGCGTCTTTTCAGGGACGAGCACGCACTCCCGGATGAATGCGGTATTAATCATCACCTCGACCGCAGGTACGCGGCCTTCGGCATCCGAGCGCTTCACCAGGCGTTGGCTGACGATAGCCCGCAGAACCGCCGCCAGCTGCAGGCGAATCTGTTTCTGCTCCGGCGGCGGGAATACCGCAATAATACGGTTGATGGTTTCCACCGCATCCAGAGTGTGCAGGGTCGAGAACACCATATGTCCGGTTTCGGCGGCGTGAATCGCGGTCCCTATGGTTTCCAGGTCGCGCATTTCGCCCACCAGGATCACGTCCGGATCCTGACGCAGAGAGGCGCGCAGCGCGTTCGAGAATGATGGCGTATCTACTTCGACTTCGCGCTGGTTGACATAGCCTTTTTTATCGCGGTGCAGGAATTCGATCGGGTCCTCGATGGTGATGATGTGTTCGGCGCGCATCGAGTTTATACGGTCCACCATCGCCGCCAAGGTCGTAGATTTGCCCGAACCCGTAACCCCGGTGACCAGCACCAGTCCCCGAGGCATGTCGCAGATCTGCTCAACCACCTTGGGTAGATAAAGCTCGTCCAGGGCGCGAATCTTGGTGGGAATGACGCGCAGTACCAGTCCCACGTTGCCGCGCTGCTGAAAGACGTTCACACGGAAGCGGCCCAGGCCGGCCACACCGTACGCCATATCAATTTCGGTGGTCTCTTTGAATTTCTGCTTCTGGCGGGCCGACATCATGCTGAACGCCATGTTGAGCATGTCTTCCGCGCTGACCCGCGGCTGATCGGTCAAGGGGGCCAGTTCGCCATCAATTCGCAGGTGAGGATAATTGCCGACCTTCAAATGCAAGTCGGAGGCACGGCGCTCCATCGCTATACGAAGCAGATCGTCAATGTTCATGTAAGGCTGTTCCCAGAACTACTCTGTATCATGGCGCGAAAAGGCACTTCCACAAAGATGACCTAAGTAATAGGACTCCAGGTGCGAGCTTCACAGCCACGGGCCGGTCGCCCGCCACGACGCAATCGAGAGCTGCTCAGCCACTGCGGAGGCTAATCCCATTGCGCTTCAAATTGGCTGCGATGGTCGTCAAAACGTCCAACTGGGCTGCGCGAAAGGTGGGGCTCCCACGAACTCAGGCGGCGACCTGATTTCAAGTACAATTTTTCCTCTATCGCTCCTCAGCTTTTCCACAAACCGAGGCCCCCCAAACAGCTTGTCTGGAGCCGGTTTCACCGCTATTGCATCCTGTCAACACTTTCCCGCGAACCGCGCCCGCCCGCGTACCGGAAGCAGTGACGTAGGACATTGACAAAAAAATCCTGACAGCTAGAATACGCGTCGCCGCTTCGCGATAGAATTTTTCCATGACCACTGAGCTACTCGACTCCGTTCTGTTGCAAACCGACTTCCCTGAACTCGAACTCCATGCCAGCGGTAAGGTCCGCGATGTTTACCGTCTGGATAACGAACACCTGCTGTTCATCGCCACCGACCGCATTTCTGCCTTTGACTATGTCCTGGGCACCGGCATTCCCCACAAAGGCCAGGTTCTGACCCAGATTTCCCGGTTCTGGTTCGACTTCCTGAAAAATATTGTTCCTAATCATTTCGTTACGGCGGATGTAAATCGCTACCCGGAAATCGTCCGGAAGTATGCCAACCAGCTGCGCGGCCGCTCCATGATGGTGGTGCGCGGGGAGATGTTCCCGGTGGAATGCGTGGTCCGCGGCTATCTGTCCGGCTCGGGCTGGAAAGAGTATCAAGCGAGCGGAAAGGTGTGCGGGATTGCATTGCCCCCGGGGCTGAAAGAATCCGACAAGCTGCCGGAGCCGATCTTCACCCCCGCTACCAAGGCGACTACCGGGCACGACGAGAACATTTCTTTTGAAGAGATGTGCAAGATCGTTGATCCTGAACAGGCCCGCCGGTTGCGCGACATCAGCCTGCGTCTGTACACCACGGCGGCGGATTACGCGCGCGATCGCGGCATCATCATTGCCGACACCAAGTTTGAGTTTGGGCGCACCGCGGCCGGCATCACCCTGGCCGACGAAGTGCTCACCCCCGATTCCTCCCGCTTCTGGCCGGCGGATCACTATTCGCCAGGCAAAGCGCAAGAATCCTATGACAAGCAGTACGTGCGTGATTATCTGGAGCAGATTCGCTGGAACAAAAAGCCGCCTGCGCCTTCTCTCCCCGCGGAGGTTGCTCGCCGGACCAGCGAGAAGTACCTCGATGCCTATCGTCAGCTCACCGGACGCGAGCTGAATGTGTAGTCTGGGCGGTCCGAGTAAGAGGCCAGTATGAGCGGAGCGGACTGGATCATTGTGGGGGCTGTTTTTATTTCAGCCCTCCTGGCCGCCTCGCAGGGCTTTTTTTACGAAGTGATTTCGTTGTCAGGAACAGTGGTTGGGTACCTGGTCGCATCCTGGCAGTACCACCGCGTGGCCGATGTTATTTCGCCCCATGTAACCGCGCGCTGGATTGCCGAGATTACCGGATTCCTGGCGGTGTTCCTGGCCGTTGTGCTGATAGCTGGATTTGTGGCCAGGCTGGCGCGGTGGGCTTTACGGGAGGCGGGCCTGAGCTGGTTCGATCGTACCTTGGGGGCGCTGTTTGGGGTGACCCGCGGCGCCCTCATCGTAGCCGTAATTTTGATGGCCATGACGGCATTCGAGCCCGGCTCAAGGTTGCTCGCCGATTCGGAATTGGCGCCGTATTTCCTGGTGGTTGGGCGGGCAGCAATCTGGCTGGCTCCGGCGGATTTGCGGGCGCGTTTTCACGAGGGCTTGGACATGCTGCACAATGCCCGCACCCAGAACTTGCCGGCGGAGACACCTGGGCAGGATTGATGCCGATTGAAACAATTTTGCTGAAACTGGTTCGCCACTAGAACAAGCGAGGCGCCGTGAAAGATCAGCTCGAAGCTTTGATCATGCAGATGTACAAGAGCAATATCCTGTACTCCGAGGCGGTGCGGGAATTCAAAAAGAAGTTCATTTTGACCGTTTTGCAGGAGAATAAGGGCAACCAGTGCCGCGCCGCCCGTGAACTGGGAATGCACCGTAACACTCTAAGCCGCACCCTGGATGAGTTGAAGATCGACGTCCGCCAGCTGCGCGAAGCCAAGCGTCCCCCGCGCAGCGCCCGTCCTTTCACTTTCGAAAAGAAAGCAGCGCGCTAATGAAAGCGGCCCACCTCGCGGTGGGCCGTCTTCGTCCTTTCTAGTGAGAGTGTAGCTTAGAAGTTAATATCCCTCATTGCCAGGGCGCGCGGTGGCTGGGTCCTGCTGCCGCCGGGCAGCGAGCAGAAATCGAAGCTGATGTTCGCACTTCCGCCCAACGTGTTGTCCACATAGGACTGTTGGCCTGCGATCACAGCGCCGTAGATGTTCGTCGCGCTGGAACCGCCACCCGTGAACGAGATCACTCCAGTGACGATGATCAGCCCGTAGAACTGCAGGCCGCCGTGAATATCCAGGTTGCCGTTCACCACCAGCACCCCGTTGCCCACGCTCCCGCCCGTCAGTTGCAAATTCCCGGGAACGATGGTGATCTGCGAGCTCATATTGGCCGGCCCAACCGGATTAACCGGTGGGTTGGGCGGGAAAGTTGGCGGAACACCCAGCGTCTGTCCCGATTGTGTGCCGCAGCTTCCCCCTGAGCAACTCCAGCTGTACGGCGGACTAGTAACGAACTTGGCATTGGGATCGGTGCTGAAGCGCTGCAACAGTTCATTGGTATCCCACGTCCAGGGCGCATTCTGATCGATCGGCATGTTCTGCCCATTCTGCGGATTCGTGGTTCCGGCGATCACGGTTTCAGAGTTATTCGGGTTTTGCACCGTGCTGGCCGAGTAGATCGCGTAATGGGTCTGGTCGCAAGTGGGCGCCACCGCTCCCGTCACCCGGTTTGTACAAGTCGTTTGCTGATTGCCGCCGTTACCTGTCGTCGTACAGGTGCACGAACAGTAATCGTAACCATTGACGGTGAGCGCGCCGTTCAGGTTGACGTGGTCCTGTGAATCGACCGCACCGTGCGTGACCAGCGGCGGATCCTGGGCCACTTCCATCTGCAGCACCCGGCTGGCTCCGCCCGGCGTGGTCGCAAAGGAGGTCAGAACGTATACCTGCGTATGACCCGGAGGATCGCTTCCCGGACCAGTCGAGCAATTGGGATCGCCGATACTCGTCAGCGGCAGTTCGCTGGCGCCGTTCCAGCAGGTTGGGGTTGTGGGCTGTACTCCGCCGCCTGTCGAGTTGAAGTAGGGAGCGTTGGAAGCGTTTACTTTACGCTCGATTCGGACCCACCGGTATGGGGTGGTGTAGTTGGCGTTGCCCAAGATGGCAGCGGTGTCGTCCTGAATCGCAGGAAGTAAAGTGTTCGCCGCGGCCGGGCAAGCCCCAGTGATATTCTGATACTCGCCGCATACTTGGGGATCGCTATCCGCATTTCCCGCAGCCCAGGGATTGCCGCTCGCCGGGTTCATCACGTACCAGATTGAATTCGCATTCCCAGGCGCAGCCAGGACCGACGCGTCAATTAGGTGAGGAGCGACGTTAGCCGGCGTCATTCGTTCGCGCACGTTCTGCAGCCCGGCCATGGCGTTGAAGTAAGCCTGCTGCGAGGAGCGATAGTTGCTGTTGATCGCTGTTTCGGCATCGCTCATGTAGAGCAGGCCAAAGCCGATTCCGGTCAATAGCAGCAGGGCAAAAAGCGCCATCAAAAGCGCGATTCCGCGTTGCTTGCTTTTCATCACTTTCCTCCTTGGGCGTCCGAACCCTGGGCTGACCGGATTGCGTTTTCCATATCGGCAATAGCCTTGTCATTCCGGGCCAGGGTTTCGTCGCGCCGTGCCAACGAATCGGAATACATCTGGCGGAGTGAGTCGTCATTGGTCTCCGCTATTTTCTTTTCGATCTTGTCGTAGTTATTGAGCAGAAGCTGGCGATCGTGCTTCAGGCTCTCGAGCGTGGCTTTCGCCTGCTCCACCGTGCCGTTCGTCAAAAGACCAGGAACAGTAATTCCGCTATTAGAACTTTTCGATTTGCCGCCCGCATCCTTGCTTGCCGTAGAGCTCGAAGCGCCCGCATCCGCAGAGTCTTTAGCATCGGAACTGCCGCCTCTGGAGACAGGTTCGGAAACCGGCACGATCACGCTCGGGATTTCGTCATTGGTGACCACGCGAGCCGCTTTACGCGTCGGCTTCTGACGCGCGACCTCAGCCAATGACTGGTCCGCTGACTGCGCACTGGCGCCAATGCCTAGAGCCAGGATGGCGGCAGCCAGGCCAGGCATTCTTAACCAGCAGCGGGATCTCAGACCGGCAGCCTGCCCACTGGCTACACGCCCGCACTTCGTTTCGTAATTGGAATGATCGTTCATATCAGTTATTCAACTTTGCTGTCGTGCTCAGGGTGGCGGGTAGCTGCGCGCGCGTCTGCGCATCGAAGTTTAGGGACAGCGTGTTCACATTCACCACGATCGATTTCACCGTGGAAAGAAGTACCGCGTTATTTAAGTCTACGGGCAGCGCCACAGGAGTTCCGGTGCGGTCCAGCGCCGTGAACAGGTTGGCATTTTTGTAGGCGGCATACAGCACGTTATTCGCAGTTCCGTTCGTGGTGCCGATTAGAGCCAGGCCGGTGTTGGCCGCCGGAACCCCGCCGCTGTTCAGCACATTGCTCAGCACAACGTTGTAGCCGGGCAGCACTTGGGCCAGCGGAGCTGTGTTGTTCACCTTGATTGTCTGGCTTCGCTGCAGAGTACACGGGCAAGTGCTGGCGGCGGTGACCTGATTCCCGGCGCTGTCATAAAGCATGTAGTCGACCACATCCACCGTGCCGTCGCTGTCGATATCCCCCTCGAACCACAGTTCTTGCGGGGTTACGCGAACCAGGCCGGCTGCCACTCTGCTATCGTTCATGACCGGATTGGCCAGAATGGTGGGATTGAACAGGTTGTCGCCGGGATAACCCGCCTGATGCAACTCGCGGGAAATGTCGTCGAGAACGTTGCGGCCTTCCTGCGTGGTGTCGACCTTACTTTCTTCTGTCCGGTACGTCTGCTGCAGCTTGCTCAACTGAGAAAAGACGCCAGCCATCATGATGAGCAGGATGGCCACCGAGGCCATCAGTTCCAACAAGGTGAAGCCTTTGCTCTTGGCTGCCGGTGAAGTGGCCAGAGTGCGCATCAGACGCCTCCAATGGTGCGCAGGGTTACGGGTTGCGCATACATAAGTCTGTTTCGGTTGCCGGCGTCGGCCGTGATGGGGCGAGCCGAGACCGTGATCAGCCGCGAGTTGGCGCTGATCGTTTGCACGTTCCAACGCACGTCAAAGGTCACCTGCCGGCCATTGTTGCCGCAGGCCACGAACTGCATTTTGTAGTTGGCCGGCGTATTGGCGTAGGTTTGACTCCAATCGACCGAATTCACCGAACCCTGCCCGTTGTTCTGGGCCAGCAAATTGGCGCCTCCGGGCGCGGTGGCGATTGTCCACGTGACCGGTCCAGCTGGATTGCAGTCTTGGATCAGGATGTTTCCGCCACCCGGGCTAGCCGGCTGCGCAGCGATCCGCTCCATTACCGTCTGGGCCAGCATGGTCCCGGAGGTATCGCTCTTGGCCTTGCTGTTGCTTGCGATGGCCGCGGTAAACACAGCCAGCATCCCGCCCATACCGATGGCGAGTACACTCATCGCGATCAGCAGTTCGAGCATGGTCATGCCGCGCTGCCCCATACCTCTTTGGCTCGAGTTTGTCTGGAGTTTCATAAGGTCCTAATTATTTGTCCACACCGTGCCGTTCTTAACCCAGGTCTTCACCTGGCCAGCAGGATTAACCGTCACTGCAGCCCAGGTTCGACCGACGCCAGGGATGTTCTGCAGCAGGTAATAGAGAAATCCGACTTGCGTTCCTCCGCCCGGACCACCTGCAACCCAGTTGCTGCAAACGCCCCCGGCATTGATCACGCAAGGCAAGCCGCGGCCATCGAAGCGAACCGGCAACGGCTGCGGTGTGAAACCGGTAACTGCGGCCGTAAGCGGCGCTGCCGGACCGGCGGCATTAATGGTGATGTTCGCTGGTAAAGGTACCCACGGCTCGGTGGTTACGTTCGGAACGCCAACATCCAGAGCGCCGTTTCTGTTCAGGTCAAGAAAGACCTGTGTATTCGCGCCATTCGTCAGCACCGGTAGTGCGGTATTGTTCTGAACAGCGGTGATTCGCGAGCGTTGCAGAAAGGTGGCCAGTTCCACCGTCGCGGTGCGCAGCTGATAAGTTCGTCGCGCTCTCTGCACCGCCGGAACTGCCATCGCACTCGCTATCATCATGATGGCGACGACAATCATCATCTCCACCAGGGAGAATCCGGCCTTTTTATTGCTCTCCGCTCCCCTTGGCCCCATATGGTTTCGTGGCAAGAACATTGGCATCCCCACGGAACAGCCGTTGGCACCGCAACCCAGGTGCAGTACGGCCGTCCTGTACTCTGCCAATCATCGGTTGCACCGCCCAGCAGCGGCAAGTTACGACGGTAGCGGCTGCGGTGTTACCGTCTGTCGAACTGGAGCACCGCAAATTCCCGCAAAAGCCGGGGCCGTTTGGACATGTTCCCGAAACCTGGAACCGGGAATCGTGCTGGTAATGTTCCCAAGGTTACCGATGTAACTGAAGAGAGGTTCCCTTCAGACTCCCATCATGCGCATTTGTGTTGCGGGACCTTCCCTCTGGGCTCGGCACTTAGAAGCTGTCAACTGTCTCATAAGTGATTTTGGGAAGGGCACACCTTCACAGGCTACGTGAAGAATCGTGGTGAAGCGGTTTTGAAAGGGCGCGGCTTCGAGCCTTTGGCACCTGCCCCAAATCCGCCATCCCGAGCGGAGTCGAGAGCCTGCCCCGAGCGGAGCCGAGGGGGACCTTGTGTTTACCAGCCCCAAATCTGTCATCCCGAGCGCAGCCGAGGGGGGCCTTGTGTTTACCAGCACCGCGCATCTTGCTTCATGCATGGCGACATAGCTTCTTTAAAGCTGGTTTGCGCTACTGAATCGAGTTTTTCTGATTCGGACCGGCTAGGGGGTGGCTGGCAAGCCTTTCAAAGATCCGGTCCGTCAGTTGTTCCTGGCGTTCGATCAGCTGGTCACTGATCGCGGCAACGAGTTCGCTGAGCTTCTCGGGGTTTTCCTCGAAAGCGGCGGCTATGCACAGTTCGCGCCAATGGTCAGGGTAAGCCGGCATCGTGGCATGTTTGATGACAGGAAGGGCTCCGGGTTGGCTATTTGTTTTGACAGAACAGGGGTTCCCGGCCAGCCCATGGAACTAATCCACAGGTAAGTTCAATTCTGGGGCATTTCCCTCCACATCTACAAGATCCATTAACCGACTCTAAGGGTTCGGTCGGACGGCGGGAATTGGGTGGCGCGCTACTAACGACGCAATCGCACGTTCGAGGAGGCAGGCTATGTATTACGAGATCGAAGTCGTTCGCTGGTGCATTGTTTTGAACCGGGAAGCTCGCATGCGGCTCACCTACCGGCGCGACTACATTCCCGAAGTCAAGCAATGGCGTGACTTCCTGGTAAACGCTCAGCCGATCTCGTAAACGCGGGCTCGATTGGCCCCTTGTACACGGAAGAGGCCCTTCCACTTCGCTCCCTTTACTGCGCCGGCGTTCGCCTACCGTTTGACAACTTTCTGCCCGCCCGCGTAATTTCAAAGTCTGCCGCCGGACACTTACCCAGCACGCGGAGGTCGGATGAAACGTCTTCTTTTCCCCTGCATCTACTTCGTCTTTGTATTCAGATTGGCTGCCGGGGCGCAGGATGTCGCGTCGTTCGAGAAGCAAATCACCGTCAAGAAGCTGGATAACGGCCTCACCGTGCTCATCATGCAGCGCCCCGAGGCGCCGGTGTTCTCGTTTTTCACGCATGTCGATGCCGGTTCGACCCAGGATCCTCTCGACAAAACCGGGCTGGCGCACATGATGGAACATATGGCCTTCAAAGGCACACCAACGATCGGCACCAAAAACTACTCTGCCGAGAAGGTTGCGCTGGAAAAGGTGGAGAAGGCCTACGCGGCTTACAACTACGAGCGCCATAAGGAAGTAGGCCGGGACGAGCCGAAGATAAAGCAACTGGAAAAGGCCTGGCAGGATGCCATCGCCGAGGCCCAGCAGTACGTCATCGTCAATCAATTCGGGCAAATCGTCGAAGCCAATGGGGGCGAAGGCATGAACGCCTTTACCAACGATGACGAGACGGGATATCACTACTCCATGCCCGCGAACCGCTTTGAATTGTGGGCCTACCTGGAGTCGGAACGTTTCCTGCATCCCGTGATGCGGGAGTTCTACAAGGAACGCAATGTAGTCATGGAAGAGCGGCGCATGCGGGTGGATAACTATCCCATCGGGCGTCTGCTGGAACAGTTCATTGCCGAAGCCTTTGCCGCCCACCAATACCACCGTCCCACGGTCGGCTGGGTTTCGGACCTCGATAATTTCTCGGCCACCGACGCGGAGCAGTTCTTCCACCATTATTACGTGCCCGCAAATATGGTGATCGCGGTGGTCGGTGATATCAAGGCCGCCGAAGCCATGCCCATTATCGAGAAGTACTTCGGCCGCTTACCGCCCGGTGACAAGCCGGAAGAGATCACCACGCGGGAGCCGGCTCAGAATTCGGTTCGACAGGTATTGTTACACGATGCCTCGCAACCCATCTATCTCGAAGGCTATCACCGGCCCGACTACCGCGACCCGGATGATGCGGTCTACGACTCCATTACTGACCTCATGTCCAGCGGGCGCACCTCGCGTCTGTATCGTGCGCTGGTTCGCGATAAGAAGATTGCCTCGTTCTCGGCTGGCTTCAGCGGGTTGCCCGGCGTGAAGTATCCCCACCTGTTTGCTTTTTTCGGCGTGCCGTTACCCGGACACAAACCCCAGGAGATCGCGGACGCTATTCATGCTGAAATCGACCGCCTCAAAACCCAGGATGTCACCGACGACGAACTCAAGATGGTGAAAACGCGCGCTAAGGCGAACCTTCTTCGCGGGCTCGCGGACAACGCCGGACTCTCCCAGCAGCTCGCCATCGAGCAGGCGCGGTACGGCGATTGGCGCCAGCTTTTCGGCGAGGTGGATCGCATCGAAAAAGTCACCAAAGCGGATATACGGCGCGTCGCCAACCAAACTTTCGTGGAGAACAACCGCACTGTGGGCATTATCGAGACCAAGGCGCCTCCCGCTAGTGCCGCCCCAGGAGGTGCGCGATGAAAAACTCGGTCGTTCAACTTTGGTCTTTGCTGGTTGGTTTCACCGCTAGGGAAGCTCTGATTAAGTTCATTTCTGTCATCCCGAGCGCAGCAGAATTGCCGCTTTTCAGGCAATTCTGCGGAGTCGAGGGACCTTGCGTTTGTGTTTGCCTGCTTAATCAGAGTTTCCCCAGAGTTGCAGATGGTCGGTTTTGCCAGCGACCAACGACCAGCAGCCAACGATTGCTGATCGCAATTGTGATTCTGACCTTCCTGGCTGGACTCTCTGCCCGAGCCCAGGAAACCAACTGGCAACAGATCCCGGTTCCGCCTCTCCCGGCTTTTCAGCCCAACGAACCCAGGCGCATGGTTTTGCCAAACGGCATGATTCTGTTCTTGCAGGAAGATCACGAGCTGCCGCTCATCGATGGATTTGCCCGCATTCGCGGTGGCTCCTACAGCGAACCCGCCGGCAAGACGGGAATGGTTGAGATCTTTGGAGAAGTCTGGCGTACGGGTGGAACCAAGACGCAAACTGGGGATCAGCTCGATGATTTCCTGGAGGCGCGCGCGGCCAAGGTCGAGACCGGGGATGGCGGTGAATCCACCGGCATTGGTCTTTCCTGCCTGAAACAGGATTTCGATGACGTATTCAAAGTGTTTGTCGACCTGTTGCAGAACCCGGACTTTCGCGAAGATAAGCTTGAACTCGCGCAAAGCGAGGCCTTCGACGCCATCTCACGCCGGAATGACGACATCAACGAGATCGTCGGCCGCGAATCTGCCAAATTGGGATACGGCGCCCAAAGCCCATACGCCCGCGTCCCAGAATACAAAACCATAGCGGCAATTACCCGCCAGGATTTGATCGACTGGCATCGCACCCACGTCTATCCCAACAACATCATCATAGGCCTGAGCGGCGATTTCGATTCGGCGGCCATGGAAGCCAAAATCCGGGAGGCGTTCAGCAGTTGGCAGAAAGGCCCAGCCGTCAAGAACCAGGAAATTCCGATCGCGCAGGCTAAGCCGGGCTACTATCTCGTGAACAAGGAAGACGTCAGTCAGAGCGCCATCCGGTTGATCGACCTGGGTACGATCCGAAAAAATCCCGACTACCATGCCATTGAAGTGTTCGACGAGGCCTTCGGGGGAGGGTTCGGTTCGCGCTTATTCTCAAATATTCGGTCGATCCAGGGCCTGGCCTATTCAGTTGGAGGCGGCATCGGCACCGGCTGGGATCATCCTGCCCTGAGCCGCATCGGCGCGGATACGAAAAGCCAGAGTACCGTGGAGTCCATCCAGGCCCTCTACCAGCAGATTGGCAAACTTAAGACCGATCCCATCAACGACGAGGAAATACGCCGCGCCAAGGATTCCATCTTGAATTCTTTTATTTTCAACTTCGACACCCCGGAAAAGGTTCTTCGTGAAAAGATGACCTATGAGTTTTTCGGCTATCCCTTAAATTTCCTCGAACACTATCGCAGTGGGATTGAGAAGGTCACGACCGCCGATGTGGCTAAAATTCCGCCCAAATACCTGCACCAGGCACAAATGCGAGTGCTGGTTGTCGGAAATTCGGCCGAGTTCGACAAGCCACTTACGTCTCTGGGACCAGTGACACCGATCGACATCACGATCCCGCCACCCCCGGCCCAGGCTCCGGTCCCATCCGGCAAGTCGCAATAAGTCGTGGCCAAGATTGACCGGGTTCGGAGCGAGTCGATCCCTGGCCGCCTTCTTAACTATCCTGAACTTTGACTGAGCTCCGCACGTATCATCCTCCGTTCACTGATCAGGAGGTGGTGCGTGTCTAATCGCATAACCTGGATTCTGCTCACTTTTGTCATTGCCGTTTCGGTATCCGCCAGCGCCGACGAATGGCGAAAAAATTACTCCATCACAGGCAAGCCGGACATCCACGTGGATGCAAACGACGCCGAGATCCGCGTCTATACGGCTGATCGCAAGGATATTGAGACGGTAGTGATAACCCAGGGATATCGCATAGGCACTGGTGGAGTGAGTATTTCCGAGCGCCAGGTGGGAGATCGAATTGAACTCAGCCTCCATACCCCGAACTTTCACGTCTTCTCCTTTGGATTTCACAAGTCGGTGCGGGTGGAGTTGAATATTCCGCGTCAGGCGGATCTCGATCTGCATTCCGGGGATGGCAACATCAGCGCCGAAAATCTCAACGGCAAAATAACGTTGCGGTCCGGGGATGGCAATATCCGGGTCGACTCCGGAAAAGGGAGCTTCACCCTCGAAAGCGGCGACGGCCGAATCGAAGGCCGTGACCTCGAGGGCGAGTTGAGAGCAGAAACCAAGGATGGTGCGGTTCGCATCAACGGCGTGTTTACCGACCTGGACCTCCGTACCGGTGATGGCAGCATCGACGCCGAGGCCCGGCCCGGCTCCAAAATGGCCTCCGGATGGAGCGTCCGCACCGGCGATGGTAACGTCAACCTGGGATTGCCGGACGGGCTTTCCGCCAATGTTGACGTGCACACGGGCGACGGTCACATCACGGTCGACTTCCCGGTTACGGTAGAGAGCGGTTTCGCCCTGCGGCAAAATGCGATTCGGGGCAAGATCAATGGCGGTGGGCAAGTGCTTGAGATCAAGACCGGAGACGGCAACATCACTTTGAGGCGCAGTTAACCAGTACCTGCCGCCATTCCCGGCCGCTGGTCTCACGTCTGCTCACTTAAGGTATTTCTCTCATTGTCAACCGGCACGGAAGCGCATAAGATGTCCCGATCCCGGGTTCGGGCGCGGGTTTTTGTCCCGCTTACCAACCAGCTTCGCGATACGCGCCGAGTTCACCTTGCTGAAAGCGTCTCCCCACGCTTCCTGTTGGCCATGCTCGGGGCAGGAAGGCAAATGCGTGCGCTACTTGCTCCTGTTGCTCACTCTGTCGTTCCCGCTGCTCGGGCAGGATGTTCCTCAAGCGCCCAGCCACTCGTTTTTCAATCGTGGTAACGAGATTCGCATGGGGTTCATTGCTGGCCTGGTTGCCGCAGATGGCATCACCACGCAACACATCCTCAACGTCGATCATGGCTCGGAAATGAACCCGCTGGTTCGGCCGCTGGTCACCAAGGGCGCCCCCGGACAAGCCGGAGCCTCGCTGCTCGGCTATGCCTTCAGCCTAGGCAGTTCCTACTTGCTTCATCGCACCGGACATCACCGACTGGAAAGGCTCATGCTGAATACGACCATTGCCATTGAAGCGGAGTGCGTGACCAGCAACTTGGTACAGATCGGGAAAGCCGGCCACTAACCGGCCAGCACGCAGGCCCAGACGCCCTCGTCTGGGCAAATCCCACGTAGGCCCAGACGCCCTCGTCTGGGCAGGCGAGCAAAGCTCGCCCTTGCTGGTATAACCACAAAGCTTTTTCTGGTGAATGTGCTACCTTAATCCCCCGCCAACGAAGTTAACGATCTCCAATCGGTCGCCGTCGGACAGGTTCGTGCTTCCCCATCGATCTCGGGCTACGATGTCGCGATTCAATTCGACTGCAACCCGGTCGGCTTTTAATCCCATGCTTGCGATGAGAGCCCCCAGCGTCGGCGGTCCCTCATAATTCCTTATTTCCCCATTGATCTGGAGCTTCATCAGGGTGACATTCTCGCAAGCGGAAAGCTGTGGCGCAAGCGCAGTGAAAGACCGCGGGACTGAGACGGTCGCTCCTTATTTTCTTCACCACACTTCGCATCGCTTCTCCGGCGCCAGCGGCGACCCTGCTTTACAGGAGAACGCCTTCTGAAATTCCGGGAGATTGATCACGACACCGTTCACGCGATACTTGGTCGTTGAATGCGGATCGGTTTGCGCCTGCAATCTCAGAATCTCGGGGCTGTCGTTCTCGCACCAGCCTTGCGCGTAGCCCAGGAAGAAGCGCTGCTCGGGCGTGAAACCTTCGGCGGACTGGGCCTTACCTGAATCGGCTGCGCTTCGGGCCATGTACGCCATCCATGCCAGCTTGAGGCCGCCGAGGTCGGCGACATTTTCACCCAGCGTGAGCTTGCCGTTCAGGTGCACGTCATCGACCGCGATGAACTGATCGTATTCGTGCGCCACGCAGGCGGTGCGGCTATCAAATTCCTTGCGGTCGGCTTCCGTCCACCAATTGGACAGATTGCCTTTGCCATCGAATTGGCTGCCTTCGTCGTCGAAGCCGTGGGTCAGTTCGTGGCCGATCACGCCGCCGGCATCGCCATAGTTCACGGCATCATCGGCTTTGGGATCGTAATAGGGCGGTTGCAGAATTCCTGCCGGAAAGTTGATGTCATTCATCTGCGGGTTGTAATAGGCGTTCACCGTTGGCGGTGACATGCCCCACTCGCCACGATCGACAGGTTTGCCGATCTTGGCAATCTGGCGGTGTGATTCGAATTCGGTTCCCCGCGTATAGTTGCCCAGCGCGTCGCCGCGAATCACCTCGTACGTGGAATAATCGCGCCATTTGTCGGGATAACCGATTTTGTTGGCCACCAGATCCAGCTTGGCTTTTGCTTTCTGCTTCGTCTCCGGACTCATCCAGCTGAGTTGGTCGATGTCGCGGGCCATGGCGGCCTCGATGTCCTTCACCATGCGCAGCGTCCGTTCCTTGTTCTCGGGACCGAATTCCCGCTCGACATACTTCTGCCCCAGCGCTTCCCCGAGTTGGTGGTCCGTGGAGCGAACACAGCGCTTCCACCGCGCCTGCAATTCCTTTTGTCCCTGCAGCTTCTGCCCGTAGAAATCGAAATTTTCAGCGACAAACCGGGCAGGAAGCATAGGTGCCAACTGATGAACCAGATGCCAGCGCAGGTACGTTTTGATTGTGGGCAGGTCTTGCTGGTAAAGAACCGTCTGGAGTCCTTTGAAGAAATCGGGCACCGCCACGTTGAGGGTCTGCACTGCGGGCGTATCGGTAGCGCGCAGATAACGGTTCCAGGCGAAGACCGGATCCATCTTTTGGAGATCGGTCAGCGGCAGCTTGTGATAGATGCTGGCCGGATCACGCCGCTGGGTGACGGTAAGCGAAGCCTTGGCCAAAGCGGTCTCGATAGCCAGGATCTTCTGCGCGTCGGCGCCGGCCGCGGTTTTCGAATCTCCGATCAGCCCCAGCATGTTGGCGACGTGAGCCACATACTGCTTCCGCGTCTCCAGCGACTTGGCATCGGTACGGGTGTAGTAGTCCCGTTCCGGCAAGCCCAGGCCTCCCTGGTCAGCCTCCGCAATTACGGAAGTTGCATCTTTAAAATCCTGATCCGACCCATAACTGAAGAAAGCGTCCACTCCCAGCAGGTGCAGGTGCGCCAATTCCTCAGGCAGGTCTGCCTTCGTTTTGAGAGCAGCTATCCGGTCCAGTTCGGGCTTCAATGCTGCGACGCCTTTATCTTCGATCGCCTTTTCATCCATGCAGGAGGAGTAATAATCACCGATCTTCTGTTCCGCTGCGCTGCGGTCGGGCCCGCCGGCGGCAGCTTGCTCGAGAATATCCCGCAAGATGAGGCGATTGCGTTCCGTCAATTCGGTATCGCGTCCGTAGCTGGGCTGATCGGGCGGGATCGGATTCTGCTTCAACCAGCCGCCGCAGGAATACTGATAGAAGTCGGCGCAAGCGTCGGCGGATTTGTCCAGCAGCTGGGGATCGAAGCCCTTGATCTCTTTCAGTTCGGAGGGCGGCGCCTCCGCGGTCGCTTTCGGGGTTACGGTCGGCGTCATCGGGGGAGTCGTTTGCTCGCCGGGCTGCTTGGGGACCTTCGGTTGCGGATTGGCTTGCGTCGGATTTTCCTGCGCCAAGCAAACTAAGGAAAAGATCAGCATCAGCACGAGCTTTGGAAGCGATCTCATTCGTTTCTCCTGACCAGCATGAGCGCCGGTTTGCTGCTACTTAGACGGCTGCGGCATGGGGAAGATAGGCCGACTGCACATCAGTGAAGGCTCAGATCCTGGCGGCCAAAGTGTATTTGGTTCCAGCCTGGTCAGTCCAGTGCGGCGCGTCCGGGCTAGGGATCGCCAGACGGGCAGAGCAGAACCCATCAAACTCGGCCTGATAAATCTTAAACCTCTCCTGCGAATAACCTTAGTCACTATAGAGTCGTTTCTTTTCTTGACAGCCTTCCACCCCGACCTACAATTGCCTCAAACATTTCAAGCTAAGTGTGTTTTAAACATTTGCTTATGCGCACGCAGTTTACATCGAACCAGGTAGTCGCGCTGACGGGTATCACGCCGCGGCAGCTGCAGTGGTGGGATGAACGCGGCATCGTGGTTCCGGCCCGCGAAGGGCACCGCCGCCTTTATTCGATGAACGATCTCACCGAAGTCGCGGTCATCTGTGAGCTGCGCCGGCGAGGTTTTCCCCTGCAGCGCGTGCGCAAGGTGATTCGCTTCCTGCAGCGCGAATTTGGAAAAAGCCTGGCGGAAACCGTCAGTGGCGCTTCCGCATATCACCTGCTCACCGACGGCCGAACCATTTATTTGGAAACATCCGCCAGGCAAATTCTCGATGTCTTAAAGAACGCCCGCCAGCCCATGCTGGCCATTTGTCTTAGCGATACTGTGCGGCAGGTGCGGGCCGAGATTCGTCTTTTTAAAAAGCAGAACGGGTCAGTTCTTCCCGGGCGCAGAAGTAGAGCGGCTTCATAGCGTGCACATTGGTCCCACGGAGGCCACATGGTTGGAGAACTGAATATTGTCAGCGAATGGATCCCGGAATACATGGAACCGGGCACCATCTTCGTCCTGGAAAACGCAGGCGAAGTGGGAGAAAAGGAAGACCCCTACTGGGCGGTGCTTTCCTGTCCGTCCTGTGGCACCCTGGGTTTAATAACGCGCAAGCAGATTAGCGGCCTGCTGCCGGTCATTTGTGGCTCTGACAAGTGTTCGGCACAATTCTTTATCAGCGACCACAACATCGTGCCGCGCAAGCCGTTCTAAGTTGTCATTCGTCTATGGTTGCCGTTCGTCCCCATTAACGTGCTGAGGCAATCAGTCCCAGCTTTTTCCTTGCAGTAACCAGTTCCGGCCGTTCCTCCCCACCAGCAATCTGCGTCAACTTCCGGAAAAATTGATTCGCCAGGTCAAATTGCCCCGCCATATCGGCCGCCGTGGCCGCGCCAAACAGTGCATTGAAGCGATTGGGCGCGATTTTCAGCACCGATTGATATTCCACCAGAGCCGCTTCGGGCTTCTTTCCCGCCAGTAGCAACTCGGCAAGCATCTCCCGAGCCGGAACCACCGGGCCCGGCGTTACAGCGTCTTTATCCATGCTCTCTTCCAGTTCCGCCGCTGTGCGCAAGACCCCAACAGCTTTTTCGTGATCTCCATTGGCCTGGGAAATCCAGCCCGCCACCTCGCGGCGCTGCACTTCGATCTGATTCGACCAATAGGTGTTATTCAATTTGGCGGTAGTATCCCGCAGGGAGGCTAGTTTTTCCTCCGCCTCGGCAGCACGAGCAAGATTGCCGGAACGTGCGCTGCCAACCCCCACGGCCATCCAGGTGATGCCTTGTGCCCAGGGGACGCCTTCGCCTCTGGCCTGCAGTTCGCTTGCCTGCTTCCATTTGCCGAGTTCGACGGTGTTGCGCGCCGGAACCGCCGCCAGCGCGTAATCCCCGGTAAGCGTGAGCCCGGGCACCGGCGACAGGGAATTCATTTCTTCCAGAATCGCATTGGCTTGCCGGACCAGACCGCTCTGCAGATACGCGTATTCCAGGTAGTCCATAGCGTGCAGATGCTGATCGCGGGCTTCTCCGTTCTTTGAGGTCGCCTCGTCGTGGCTAGCCAGTTCGGCCGACCGGCGGTTCGAAGCTATGGACTCGTCCCATGATCCCACCCGCGTGAAGATATGAGACGGCATGTGGTTGGCATGCGCCGAAGCGGGCGCTATTCTGGCATACATGCGGGCGGCGTTCAGGCCTTTTTCAGCCAGGACGGGATTGTCATAGCAGTGGATCAGGTAGTGGGCGACCCCGGGATGGTGGGGCAGCTTCCGGAAAATGGGCTCCAGAATCTCCCCGCACTTGCGCTCGTTGGCGAAAGTCCTGTCGGTTTTGGAAGCCGTGATCTTCAGCATCAAGGCATGAAAGATGGCCGCTTCGGTGTCATCCGGGTATCTATCCTGCAGTTCCGCCATTTTTTCCTCAAAGGCGCGGGCGTGGGCCGCATTGTCTTTTCCATCCTCGCGATAAATTTCGGCCAGGGCATCGATGTACTGCTTCTCGCGAGCGGTGGTTTTCGAATTTGCACTGGCAATCGCCTGCGCCTTCAACACAGCGCTTCTTCCCGCAACTGGGTCCCCGCTCGCCCACAATCCGTGATAGTGAGACATGGCGATTCCCCACTGGGCCATGGCGCAACCAGGATCGCGTTGCGCAACCTCCTCAAAGGCATGCCGAGTGTTTTCATACTGGAAGGAATGCAGCAGCGCAATGGCGTGATTGAAGCTGGCTTCAACCGATTTGGAGCAGGAAGTCGCGAAATGCACCGAGCCCACTTCCTCTTCGGTGAGCTCATGGTGATGTCCTTCGTCCCCCCAGGCAGGCGAGAGCGATACGAGCATGACGAAAATCGCAAGCAGGCGCATGCGGAATTCCCCTTTCAGCTCTGCTGGCGGCATTTTACTGCGCAAGGAGAATCCCCGTGTAAGAAAAAGCCCCACTCAGGCGAGTGGGGCTGGTGAGCTATGTGCTCCCGATTACGAGTTGCTGGTTGACTGCTTCAGATCCTGATCCGCCTGCTTCTTGCCCTTCTTGGCTTCCAGGCTGCTGTTCGCTTTGGGTTGCAGAGTCTGGATTGCTTGGCCAAGGCTCATCTTGCCCTTCGACGTGGACGCCGTCGTGGTTGGACATGAGGTGCCCGCGGCGGGGGCGATCCCGGTCATGTCGTATTTCATGCAGCCAAACTTAATACCCAGGTTCTTGCTGACGTGGGCTGCCGCCACACACTGTCCCAGGTTCTTGAAGCCATTGCAGGCGGTCTGCGCGTTCATGCCGGTCAGGGTTTGAATCTTGCCCGAGAGCTGCTTGTTTTTAGAGAGTTGCTCGTCCATCGTCATGCGAGGGCTGGAGCTTTTTCCTGCAAGACTGCCGTGAGCGGGCGCGCCATGCGTGTTTCCGGCCGCGCCGTGACCGTGCTGCGCGAAAACCGGGGCGCAGTAGAACGCAAACGCCAACGCCAGAACTGCTGTCTTCGTGATCCTCATGGTTCCTCCTGTGCGATATCCACAACCTGGGAGCGAGCGGCTCACTTGGATTTCCGGTGAGCCAGATAACCAACATTCATGCCAATTGTGAATGAAACCGAATTCAAGTCGTAGTTCATGCTGCGGGTATAAGCCAATTCCATGTCAACGTAAGTCTTGGGAGTGACCTCGATCCAGGTGGAGAAGCCGTCATCTTTCGCGATATCCGCACTACCGGTTGTCTGCTGATTGTTCTGGAAAGCGTGTCCGTGCCCCGCCGATTGCGCCGACCCCGGCGTCACTTTGCTGAATACAGTCTGTTGGCCGAAAGGCACGATGTCATATCCGGATGCGCCCACGCTGAAGAATCTTCCCAGATCCAGACTGCTTCCGCCTTCGAAGTGTGTGTTCATGCCCAAGGTCGTATAGGGCCGGATGAACAAGCGCGTGTCCAGCGTGGTATTCGACAGACCTATGTCGGCGAAGGGTGTCAGGCTCGAAAAGGAATGATCGACGCGGTTGGTCCAGTCGAACGTTGCGCGCCCAGTGCTGAGACCTTTTTTGCTGTCTGCCAGCGGAGCATACCCCGTCACCACCGATCCGAAGTTCAGGGTTGGATTCAGCGCTTTGAATTTCAGGTCAAGATAGGGGTTGCCGATTCCGTTTTCCGAAGTTCCCGTTGCACTGGAAGCGCGCACGAAATAGATCGGCACGCCAACATCGGTAGCGAAATGCTGGTTGAATTTATAGCCGACGCTGGAATCTACTCGGTACACTTGCCCCTCCGAGTTCGAGGTGCCGCCAAACTCAACATACGAAGTCAACCCTTTTTCTTCCGACGCAGCCGGAGCGGGCGTTTGGGCCGACGCGGTGGTGAGCATCACAACGGCCACGAGCAGCGGAGCAAAGATTTGTCGATTGATCATAGTCATGGTCATGTGCATTAAACGCGAGTAGCGGTCACAAGTTTCGTGATCCCGCAACACGGAAGTAATCACTGGGTAATCATGTTCAAAGGGTTTCCTTCCTCTAAGTACACCCTGCATTCCGTTTGCAGGGCGAATCAGTAAACGCTATGGAGTCAATGGCTTAACGTAACAATATCGCGTTATTCTTTACCCTGTAAATCGCGTAGTTATTGCACGCCACGGATAAGAATTTCAGAGTTGAACAATTCAGGCAGACACCGGGAAGAACGGCGTTTTAGACCAGAACACCCTGTTCGTCGAAAGCGAGAGCATTATCGAACAGCGCCCCATAGTAGTCGACCGACGACTCCGATAAGCCCTGTTGCTGCAGATAAAACAGGAAAGCCGTGCGCGCCTCGATCCGGGACAGGGGTTCTTCCCAGGAAACGTTCAATATGGTTCGGGCCCGATAATTCATGGCTTTTTGCAGCCTGATGCTCGCTGCAATCGTGATGGGACCGAACTGAATCACTTTGCCGTGATGCACCACTTCTTCATAGTCCTGCGCGGTCACGCCCACAATTTTCGATTGCGCCTCGCGCGAGAATTTCACGGGAAGAGTTATTTCGACCGACAGATTCATGAATCCCTTGCCTCGGCTCAACGATAAAAGTGGCGGTGCGACTCAGAGCCCGACAGCATACCTTTGTCTGGCAGGTGCGTCCTGAGGATGAGTACGAGCGCTTTTCATGGTGTCCCGCCAGTCGGGACTGGTCAATACTTAAGAGGATACCCGCGCCTTTCCTTACTTCGGTAACTTGAGGCAGTGACTGAATTACGACAAGATGAGCCGCAACCACCCTGTAGAAAGTTTGGTGTATGGATACTTTCGACAGAATGCCCAACCGCGAAGATTACCTCGCCGCGCCGCCGAGCCATGCTCCCAAGGTGCGGGTTGGCAGACCCGTCAACCGCGGACACATTCGCACTGAGGAACGATTGGGAAGTCTGATGGCCGCCGCCGGCATTATCTGGGCGGTGTACGTGGTCACGCACAACTTTGCTGGCACCTGGGATCTGCAGATTCTGATGCCAGGTCCGCTTCCCGTCTGCGCTATTGGAATCCTGATCTGGCTGCACGCGAAATGGCGTCGTTCCGCCACCCGGGACTAGGCGGAGCCCTTTCTTGGCTAAAGCTGCTCTTTACTTCATTCCGGCAAGCGCCTGTTCCAAATCAGCCTTGAGATCGTCGCCCTCTTCCAGTCCAATATTCAGACGCACTAGCCGATGTCCGTAGTCGGGACGATTCTTGTTGCCGCGAAAGTCATAAGCGACTGCCAGGCTCGTCACGCCGCCCCAACTGTAGCCAATTTTGAACAGCCGCAAAGCATCTACGAATGCCAGCACTTTCTCCCTCGCGAAATCGCGACGAAATACGATTGCGAATACTCCTGTCGAGCCAGTGAAATCGCGTTTCCAGCACTGATGTCCGGGACAAGACTCGAGAGCCGGGTGGAGCACCAGTTCGATTTCCGGCCGTGAGGCCAGCCAGCGCGCCAGTTCCCAAGCCGATGCCTCGATGGCTTTCAAGCGGACGGCCAGGGTTTTCATACCGCGCAAGGCCAGGCTCGCCTCGTCCGGCGATACCGCTGTGCCAATCAATTGCTGCGCGCCTCCCAACTTGTCGAATATTTCTTTCTGCCGTGTGGTTATCGACCCGAGCAGCAGATCGCTATGACCGCCGATGTATTTCGTGAGCGCTTGCATGGTGACGTCAACTTCGTGGGCAAACGCGTCGAAGTAAATGCCGGCCGACCACGTGTTATCGAGCACCACCAGCGCGCCGGCTTCGTGAGCCGCTCGGCAAATTGCGGGCACGTCCTGGACTTCCATGGTGACCGAGCCCGGACTCTCGGTCCAAATGAGACGCGTGTTGGCGTGCATCAAGGAACGGATCCCGCCGCCGATATTGGGGTCATAGAACGTGACTTCCACCCCGAAGCGCCGCAACAGGCGACCGGCGAAATGCCGGTTGGGGCCGTAGATACTGTGTGGCACCAGGATGTGATCGCCGGCTTTGAGCAGAGCAAAATTGATCAACGATATGGCAGACTGCCCGCCGGGTGTAATCAGTGTCCGGTAGCCGTGCTCCAGTTCGCAAACCCTCGCAGCGAGTTCCAGCACCGTGGGCGTGCCGTATAAGCCGTAGGTGTAACCGGCCTCGTACTGATCCCACTCATCGCTGACCGAAGCCGCATCCGCAAAGATAAAAGTTGATCCGCGATAGACGGGAGTGTTCAGGGATCGAAACCCGTCCGGCACCTTGGCGTCGGAATGAATGAGCTTGGTTTTCCAAGTCTTTGACATGGTCGAAAAAGGTCAACAACACATTGTAGATAATGCGGGGCATTTGGGTCGGCGAGCTGCCAAATAACACAAATACGCGCCCTTGTCTCTGAGCACGCAAGGCAAGGGCGGGCGATGCTGTGGGTTAGGCTAGAAAGCGGCGGCCCATTCAGGGCTCGGCCCTCCGCTGGTCTGAAGGCACGTTCCTGGCCAAAACACGTTAACGCCAGCATGATGACTGTCCCTAATCGGTTGCCACAATTGGTCCTCCCTGCGACGATCGGCAGGTATGAGCCGAGCCTGGGAAAGATATGTCACATAATGTATACAGTCCGGTACAAATGTTCCCCCCGCTCTGGCTGTATCATACCGGCAGTAACTGAAGTAACCTGTCCAAGTACCCTGCGTACGGTCCCCATTACGAGCGTTTATTGCGAGCCAGAATGCGACTCCACATAATGAGCGCATGATCTTTGTCGTGGCCGGGCTGCTCGGGATCTGTTTGCTGGTCTTCTGCCCAGTGCTGGAAGAACTGTGGGCAAGAATACTCGAATAGCTACCGGTATTATGTCTCCGACACGATACTATTCCCCCGCAGTAGCGGCTTGCTATCTTCAGCTTATTTAAGCTCTGATCGGGAATGCCGATGAAGCGGGTTGCCATATCGTTGCTTCTCCTGAGTTGCGTTATACCCGCCTTTACGCAGAAGAACGCCCACGCGGGAGACGAATCCCAGATCATTGCCTTGGAACATTCCTGGAATCAGGCGGAACTGCAGCATGCTTCCTCGGCGCTGGATTTATTCCTCAGCGATGACTTCATCATTACCCAGCCGGATGGAAGCCTGATGAACAAAGAACAGTTCAAAACCTCGGTCGCCGACAAGACCTATCACTACGATGTGCTCACCTCAGGCGACTTCAAGGTCCGTATTTTTGGAGACACGGCGCTCGTCACCGGCAGCTACCACGAAAAAGGCAAGGACAAGCGTGTGCCCTTTGACCGTTGGGGACGTTTCACCGATACCTGGCTATTCGAGAAGGGGAAATGGCTATGCGTCGCCAGTCACGATAGTTATCCCGTGCAGTAAAAGGTCGTCGCGTGCCGCGCACTCTTGCCTGGTTCCCAGGTGAAGGGTCAATCGGACGTTCCCGTGCGCCGCTTTTTTCGGGTGCTGGACGGCGCTTTCTTTGCGATCTCATCGGTGGGACCGCACCCCGATCTGCGTATTTCAATCTGACCATCAACAAACCGGGCCTCGAGACAAGGTTGGGGATGCACCGAAGGCCCATTAATCACGTGGCCATCGCGAATCGAGAATCGCGAGCCATGCCACGGGCACGTAATCGTCTCCCCTTCCAGTTTGCCTTCCGAAAGCGGGCCGCCCAGGTGGCCGCAAGTTTCAGCCAGCGCGAAAATCTGCGAGCCTTGGCGGATGAGCAGAATTGGTGTTCCCTTGTGCTCCACCCGCACCGGCTTGCGCGGCGGAACTTCGGAATCGGCTGCCACGCGAACGAAGTCCTGCGGCAGCTTCTCGGGCGCGGTGTGGTCGACGCCAAGCTTCTGCTCGTAAACCAGATTTCCGCCCAGGTATGCTGCCATCGTCGATGCCGCGTAGCCAAGCGCCGCCAGATTGCGCCCATTCGAGCGGGAACCGCGCCGGCGCGCGATCAGTGAACCGCCGAACAACGTGGCGCTCACCAGGTTCAGCATGCCATGGACTAAGCCGATGCGCCGGGCCGGCGGGTCGACATCCTGCCAGTCGGTAAGGCCCGTGGTTGCCGCACCCACCGCTCCCACCAGCCCAACGGCTACCGCTGCGTCCGCGGCAACTGCATAAGCTCGGCTTCCAGTCATCGACTCCAAAGCATCCAAGGCCAGCGCCGCGGTCCACGATCCGATCGGGATATCAGTCAGGATTACGTGCAAGGGGTGGCCAAGCCAGGTCCCGTTCAAGAAATTCTTCACCGGCTGGCCCCCTGAAACGCCGAATATTTTGTGCAGGAGGTTCTGCAGAGTTTCTTCCGTGGCCTTGAGCCATTCCTGCCGCCCGATGGTTCCGGTAACGCCGTCTTCTCGCATCCTGGCAACTCCAGCTGAGGCGCATAGAACACCTCAAGCGATAGCTTCGATGCGGGCGTGTACGGAAGGGATGTCGTTCCCGGCTCAGACAGATGATCAGCGCGGCATGAAGGTCCGCGCTCCCCAGAGTGCGGCCAGTCCCAAAACGAAGATGAAGCTTACCCCAATCAGACGTCCCGAAGTGGTGTTGTTGCTCCAGCCCTGGAGCACAGCGACCACTCAAACCACGAACAGAAGAATCGCGATCGCGCCCAAAATCTTAAGCCACATGTTCGTCTCCACCAAGCAATGTTGCCGTGGGGCATCAATTGGTGAAAAGGACTGCAATCACAGGTTCCCGTGACCAGGATCGCAGCGCCGGCATAAAGAATCAGAGCCATGATCCCTCGTCTCCGCAGCCGATTGCTTCGCGTCCTCCGCTCGGGACAATAGTGGCCGTAGAGAATAGTAAGCCCCGCTCAGGGGAGCGGGGCGATCCAGAAAAGTTGCAGCACTACGTTTTAGTGCACGTTGACGGTCATCCGCATCCAGGGGTGGATGCAGCATTGCCATTTGGAAATGCCTGCCGGCAAATCTGTGCTCCCTGCTACCGGACCCACTTCGGTAGTGCCAGCCTCTACAAAAATGCTGCTGGAATTCTCCGACGCCATACACTCCGGTGCGACATCATGGTTTCCCGTTAGGTCGTTGAGAAACGGGACAACACCGCCGCCGAACTTCGCCACCCGCGTGAAGGTGTGAAGCTCGCCGCCACTGTTTTGCAGACTCGTAGCCTGTCCCGACATGAGATTGACTGTAATGAGCCTGAACTTACCGGCCGACGCATTGAGCAGCGGACTGAAATACCATGCCCCTGCCATCCGATCGTGTTGCACTTCCTTCACGAAGAGATTGAAGACAGTCTTGCCGTGCTCACCGGGAATACAAGTACCGGGACCGATCACCGCGTTAAATGTAGCTGGGTCGCAGGCATCTCGGATTCCTACAGTAAAGGTTCCCGACTGCGCGAAGGCAGTAGCCGATAGCAGAATGAAGCAGGCAAACAGCGCCAGGATAACGACACTTCTTTGTACACTCATAAGCTTTCCTCCGTAGCCCGGTAGCGGGCAGCAATTGGCGGACAAAATAGGAGAGTGAGCGAACAGGGAAGAAGGTTCGGCCGCACAACAGGTCTTTTCGCCCTACCCGATTGCAGGCACTGTGAGCTTATTCGGGAGAACTGTCAAGACGAAAGAAATTGCACAGTAGAGAGTATTGTTTTTAAGGCGCTTCCAAAACGCAAGGTCCCCCTCGGCTCCGCTCGGGGCAGGCTCTCGACTGCGCTCGGGATGACAATTCAGCGGAAAATAAAAAGCCCCGCTCGTGCAAGCGGGGCTTGGTTTTGCTTGCTAGCAGCTAATAGCTAGAAGCCAGTAGCTGGTTTTAGTACATGTCGCCCATACCGCCGCCGTGGCCGCCACCCATCGGAGCAGCCTTCTTCTCTTCCGGAATTTCGGAAACGAGGGCTTCGGTGGTCAGCATCAGCGAGCTGATCGAGCCGGCGTTGGTCAGAGCGGTGCGCACGACCTTGGTCGGATCGAGCACGCCCGCCTTCACCAGGTCCTCATAGTCGCCGGTCTGAGCGTTGTAGCCGAAGTTGTTGTCCTTCGAGTCGTACACCTTGCCGAGAACAACCGCGCCTTCTTCGCCGGCGTTTTCGGCGATCTGGCGCAGCGGCTCGGTAATGGCGCGCTTCACGATGTTGACGCCGATCTGCTCGTCACCCTCGAGCTTCAGGGCATCCAGCGCCTTGACGCAGCGGGCCAGGGCCACGCCGCCGCCGGGGACAATGCCTTCCTCGACTGCCGCGCGGGTCGCGTGCATGGCGTCTTCGACACGGGCTTTCTTCTCTTTCATTTCGGTCTCGGTCGCGGCGCCGACTTTGATCACCGCCACGCCACCAACCAGCTTCGCCAGCCGCTCCTGCAGCTTCTCGCGGTCGTAGTCGCTGGTGGTCTTGTCGATCTGGCTGCGAATCTCCTTCACGCGGCCTTCGATCTCCGAGTGCTTGCCCTTGCCTTCGACGATGGTGGTGTTGTCCTTGTCGACGGTTAGACGCTTCGCCTGGCCGAGATCGGACATCTGGACGTTCTCCAGCTTAATGCCGAGATCTTCCGTGATGGCCTTGCCGCCGGTCAGAATGGCGATATCCTGCAGCATCGCTTTGCGGCGATCGCCGAAGCCCGGCGCCTTCACGGCGCAGACCTGCAGCGTGCCACGCAGCTTGTTGACCACCAGGGTCGCCAGCGCCTCGCCTTCCACGTCTTCAGCCACGATCAGGAGCGGCTTGCCGCCCTTGGCGATCTGTTCCAACAGCGGGAGCAGGTCCTTCATCGAGCTGATTTTCTTTTCGTGGATCAGGATGTAGGCGTTCTCCAGAGTCGCTTCCATGCGCTCCGGATCGGTAACGAAATACGGGGAGAGATAGCCGCGGTCGAACTGCATGCCTTCCACGACTTCCAGCTGGGTTTCGAGAGTCTTGGATTCCTCGACGGTGATGACTCCATCCTTGCCGACCTTCTTCATCGCTTCGGCAATAATGTGGCCGATGGTGTCATCGTTGTTGGCCGAAATCGTGCCGACCTGCGCGATCATGTCGCCGCTCACCGGCTTCGAGAACTTGTCGATCTCGCCCTTCACGCGGTTGCCTTCCTTGTCCAGGCTCCCGCAAATGGTGGTGACTGCCTTCTCGATGCCGCGCTTCATGGCCATCGGGTTGGCTCCGGCTGCTACCGTCTTCACGCCTTCGCGATAGATCGCTTGGGCCAGAACGGTGGCAGTGGTGGTGCCATCGCCGGCGACATCGCTGGTCTTGCTGGCAACTTCGCGAACCATCTGGGCGCCCATGTTCTCCAGGCCGTCCTTCAGTTCGATTTCTTTCGCGACGGTGACGCCGTCCTTGGTGATAGTCGGCGAACCGAATTTCTTCTCGATTACTACGTTGCGGCCCTTGGGGCCAAGCGTGACCTTTACTGCGTCAGCCAACAGGTTGACGCCGCGCAGAATCGCCTGCCGCGACTCTTCGCCATGAACAATCTGCTTTGCCATAGTTTGAATCTCCTCGCTATGAATTGTGTGCAGGGCTGGCCTGCGAAAATCGGGTCTCAGGTGTCAGGAACTGCATTCGCTGACTCCTGACTACTGACTCCTGACTACTTATCTGCGTGCTCCAGCGGTTTCTTTCTTGGCCGCGCCGGTCAGGATGCCGAGAACTTCTTCTTCGCGCATGATCACGAAGTCTTCGCCATCAATCTTGATTTCGGTGCCGGCATATTTCCCAAACAGGATGCGGTCGCCTTCCTTGACTGCGAGCGGGAATACTTTCCCTTCGTCGTTCGATTTGCCTCTACCGACGGCAATCACCTCTCCCTCTTGCGGTTTGTCCTTCGCGCTGTCAGGGATGATGATGCCGCCACGGGTGGTCTCAGCTTCCTCCACGCGACGCACTACGATGCGATCATGGAGCGGGGTTAACTTAGCCATAGATGTGAACTCCTTTCCTTGTAACTGTCTGTAATTGGTAGGGTTAATAGCTGCTGTACTTGGGATGCCGGAACTCTGCTAGCACTCGTTGCTAACGAGTGCCAAGTTTAAAGTTTGAGCGCTCAGTTGTCAAGTCTCAGAACACGTAGGCCCAGACGCCCTCGTCGGGGCGGGCGAGCGGAGCTCGCCATGGGAGTCCGCGTAGGGGCAGGTGCCTCACCTGCCCTGTCGAGCGGAGCTCGACTTGGTATTTGCTGTTGGCAAGTGCGGACTCGATCAGCGGATGACATTGCTATTCCCACTGCTTACAATGAAGCTCGTATGCGGCGAATTGCATTTGCTCTGGTCCTCGGGACCGTGTTCTTACCAGTGTTGGCGCTGGCCGGCCAGAAGAGTTCCGAACTCAAATTTCTTGTGATCCGCGATTACAACGGCAAGCCGGTGCGTAATGCCAGCGTTATCCTCCATCCCGTAGAAGAGGGCAAGCAGGATCGAGGTGGCTTCCAACTCAAGACCGACTTAGAGGGGAAGACGAGCTTTGATGGCGTGCCCTACGGAACACTGCGCATTCAAGTGCTGGCGCAGGGTTTCCAGACCTTCGGGCAAGATTACGAAGTCAATCAGCCTGCCATGGAGATCACGATCAAGCTGAAGCGGCCCGGCGGCCAGTACTCCGTTTACGACGATAAAAACCAGGCTGCTCCTGTTGAGGACAAGAAGTAGTCGTTGGTTGGCAAAACAGAAAAGCTAAAGAAACTCTGATTAAGTTTCCTCTGTCATCCCGAGCGGAGCAGTGGATTGCGAAGCAATCCCCAACGACCAGCGACCAGCGACCAGCGACTAACGACCAACGACCAATGACCGTCATGAACTATCTGCTCAAGAGCGAACCTTCCGTGTATTCCTTTGCAGATCTGCAGCGGGAAAAAACAACTATTTGGGACGGCGTTACCAATCCCGTTGCACTAAAAAATATGCGGGGAATGAAACCAGGGGAACGCCTGATCATCTATCACACCGGCGACGAGAAGGCTGCGGTAGGTACCGCGACGGTGCTTTCCGTAGAATCTTCGGACCCGAAGAATCCCCGGGTCAAAATCAAAGCCGATAAGCCGATCGCGCAGCCAAAAACATTGGCGCAGATCAAGGCAACTCCGCTCTTTTCCGATTCGCCTCTCGTTCGGCAGGGCCGCTTATCGGTAGTCCCGCTGACGGACGCGCAATTCAAATTTCTGGTCGGTTAGGCGAGAGCCGCACTGGCGGCGCTCCGCCACGGTATGAGCGTTCCTACCATGTAGAACTTGCACCAGCGGTAGAGCCCGGAGGGCGGAATATAGAACTTGCACCAGCGGTAGAGCCCGAAGGGCGGAATAAATTTAGCCCAGGGCGTAAGCCCTGGGTGCGACCCAAGAATGATGATCAGCCCCGTAAGGGGCGAAACTGGGCTCACCCTTGCAACATCGTCTGATCGCATCCCGGCTCGGGGCAGGCGTAACGAACCTTCAGAATTCTCTGCCGATCCACACTGGTGATGAACATCGGCCGCCCATGCATCTCACAACGCGGTTGGTTGGGAGCGACGATCGGGGGCTCATCTCTCTTTGGGGTCACATAACCAACCCGTTCGCCAAAGCAGCGGCCGCAGAAGCGGTCGGTACAGCGAAAGAAATCGATCGAGTAATCTGGACTATACGGTGCGATGCAGGGTTCCATCGCCCGGTAATGCTTGTCGCACAGGGGATAGATGTCAGCCCGCATTCAGAGCAGAGTGTAGCATTGCAGCAATCGGCACTCAGCCTTCAGCACTCAGCTGACTACTACCCCGCCAGATACGTGTCACCAATCTTGTCACGACGCGCGCAGGTCGCGGCGGACAAGGGCGGAATCAACGAAGCACCCCACGCCAACCGCAAAAGGAATTACCGCGAACGTTGCTGCTACCCATGCGTCGGGTTCGACCCGCGCGATCAGTGCGAAAGTAATGGCATAACCCAGGGCCGCGCTGGTTAGCAACAGTCCCCAGCGCCGCGAGCGGGCAGCCTGGGACAGTTCCGGCTCCATGGGAACGCTGACCCCGCGCGCGATGGCGGCCAGCCGCTCTTCGGTGCGCAGCTTGCGCACCGCATAGTAGGTGTACATGGCTGCGATCGGGATGCCGAAGATCATGATTACTGCGGCCAGGCCAACAATATTGTCTCCGTGCATGTTGTCCTCCTCACCGCGCGCCCGTGCGCGGCGTCCTGTCAGTTTTAGGTACGCGCGTCTCGCCGGGAAAGTTCCGTTTATCGGATTTTCTCAGCCACACACTTACGCCGCCTGGAAACCCCGAGGGCGGCGCGGGGAGCCCTCCGATCCTGGCATTTCGCGTGGTACAGTTCTGGCAGCAGCCTCGGGGGATGGTGTGACCACGGAAACCGCGCGGGTGGAGGCGTTTTCGGACGGAGTATTCGCGATTGCGATCACGTTATTAATTTTAGAAATCAAGATTCCGTCCCCTGGCCCCACCCAGCTTTCGCTGCAACTGCTCAGGCAATGGCCTTCCTACGTTTCCTTCGTGATCAGTTTCGCCTTCATTGGCATTATGTGGATCAACCATCACCGCTTGTTCACCCACATCAAGAGATCCGACGACGCGCTGCTCATTCTCAACCTGCTTTTGCTCCTGGGCGTGACTGCGGTTCCGTTCCCCACCGCCGTGTTGGCCGCGCATCTGCGGCAGCCAGGCCAGCGAACGGCGGTTCTGCTCTACAACGGAACCTATGTCTTCATCGCGATCTGCTTCAATATCCTTTGGAGGTATGCGGCATCGAAGGAGCATCGCTTGCTGGCTCACGACGTCGATGACCAGGCGATCGACCACATCACCCGGCAGTATGCATTCGGGCCGTTCTTCTATCTAATCTGCTTTGCCTTGGCCTATGTGAGTGTCGCGGCCAGCCTGATTCTCAATGGCGCGTTGGCCTGCTTTTTCGCGCTGCCCCCACATCTGGTGAAGAGAAAGAGACAGTCACAGACGAGCACCGCGTAGATAATTTCACCTGGGTTCAGTTGGCTAGCTTGCGCAGAAATTCGCGCTCGTCCATGCGGTATTTGAAGGCTTTGCGCCCGTCGATGAACACGACCGGCACCTCGTCGGTGAACTGGCGGCGAAGATCTTCGTCTGAGTCCACGTCAATTTCCCGCCACCGGAAACCTCCACGACGCTCCAGCTTGGTCAGGCTCTCTTTTACAATTTCGCAAAGATGACAGCCTTTGCGGGAGTAGACCACGACCTCGCGGGACGTCGACATGCGGCGATTTTACCGTTTATCGTTTCCGGTTTCTAGAGAAGGAACACGCGGGTGCCTGCTCCACACGGACTGTAAAATGCACAAACTGGTATATCGCCATAGAGGGCACAAGGTGCACGAAGGAATGCGGCTGAGAATTGTCTTTTTGCTTTTATTCATGAGCGCTTATGCAGCGTTAGGTCAGAACGGTCCCGAGCAGGGCGGCAACGAGATTCAAGTCTGGATAGGCGGCGGACATTCAGTGGGTGGCGGGAAGAACAATACTGGTATCTTCAACGGGGGGTTACGCTATGGATGGGTCCTCACCGGTCCGCACGGGCCCGGCTTCCTCAAGGGCCGCTTCGAATACGTGCTCGATGTTGTGCCCGTCTTCCTGGTTTTCCAGCCGGCTAACACTGCCTATGGGTTTGGAGTCAACCCGCTAGGGCTGAAGTGGGATTTCGTGCAGCGCGGCCGGATTGTCCCCTACTTCGAACTGGGAGGGGGAGCCTTGTTTACGAATCACGAGGTGCCGGCCGGAACCTCGAGCGTGAATTTCACTCCCAGTGCGGCGTTAGGCTTCCATTATCTGGGCAGCCATCTCTCCTGGAGCCTGGATGCGCGCTACATGCACATTTCGGACGCCGGGCTGAGCGGTTTTAATCCTGGCATCAATAGCGTGCAGGTGCGGCTGGGACTCGGCGTCTTTCGCCGCCATAAACGCTAAGGCGTCCAAAATCAGCTCTTGGCGGCCGAGGATCTTGCGTTCTCGGCGGTCGTGGGATCGATCACAGTTTTAATTTCGGAGACGCGGTTAGCCGGAAACCCGCCCTGCTTAGCGTGCTCGCGTATGGTTTTCTCGTCGGGCGCGATGTAGATGCAGTAGATCTTGTCGTCGGTGACGTAGCTATGCACCCACTGGATTTGCGGCCCCAGGTTGCGGAGCACGCCACAGGATTTTTGAGAAATGGCCTGTAGTTCGTTGCTGCTGAGTTTTCCAGCCCCAGGGAGCTCGCGCTCGATAACAAATTTTGGCATCTCTTGTCTCCGTAGTTTGTTTGTTCGCCTGAACGATCGCCTGATTAAATTCTGTGCCCAAGTACCTGTCAAGCGCGGTTAACGAATCGACGCGCTCACGCCAGCTGCTGGCCGATCCTCAAATGAGAATGCAATCGCGACGTTCGCATACTCTTTGCCCTCGATTTCCACATAGGGATAGATGAAGTAGTTGAGCGGGGGACCAGCCTGCCGTGGTGTCAGTACCAGATCGCGCCCTACCGTGAACTGAATGCGGTTGGCATCACGCTGGCCGAAATAGTAGTCCTGCAAATCCGGATGCTTCCAGGCTTCGGAGATGTCTACCGGAATCCACCCACTTGAGTCGGTATAAAAATCCGCCCAGCAGTGATAGCCGGGGATTTCGGCGGAATGTTTGTCAGTGGGCAGCTGGAAACCGATCGCAAACCGGGCCGGAATATGTTCAGCGCGCGCCATTGCGATGAACAGGGAGTGGAAGTCAGTGCAGTTGCCGCGTTTGGAGTCGCAGGCCCAAAGGGCGTCGCCATGGCCCCAGCCGGTGCCGCTCTTGTCGTAGCGCATGGTGTGAAAGACGTAATCGTAACTGGCGCGAGCCTTTTCGAGATTTGTAACCGCATTTCTGGTCTGTTCAGCGGCAAGGCGGCCCGGGAGGCCGTCCACGGGAACCAATTTATCCGGCTGCTCGAAGCGTGCCAGCAGGGCCTGCGAAGTCTCCTTATCGGGAGCCGCGGCAGCTTTACCTTTCACCAGCACCCTCTCTTCATGCCGGACCACGTAGTAATCCACGCTGAACTGATATTCCGATTTTGCCGCTTTTATCGCCTCCCCATAGAGCAACTCGTTCCCGTATTCCTGCTCGTGGCCACTTTTCAGCGGCAGGTCGCCTTTTTCATCAAGCACGCGAACATCCTGATACAAGCCGGACTGAGCCAGAGGAATCCAGACACGCAGTTTCTGCCCAGGCTTTACGTTGTTTACTTTGAACGAATAGTGGAAAACGAATTGACGTTCTTGTTGCGCCTGCACCATTAGGGAAAGCAACACCATGACGAGCGTCAGCAAACCTCTCCGCAACATAAGACACTCTCTTCTGTAATGTTAAGCGTTCTAGGAAACGGCCTACGGGCGTTTTCGTGGAACTAGAGTCAAGTGAAGCCCCGGCCGGATATGCGCGGGCGTGCCATCCTGAAATCCAATGTGCGCCCGGCTCTCAATGCTTGTCAAGAGAGTCCGAGACCGGATTTCTTGACCTTCGTGTCCTTTGCGGTGAACAGATTTTTCACCACCAAGGCACAAAGGTTCGCGAAAAAAAATCAGCTCCGCCCGCGGTTGCGGACCCTCTCCACGCCTTATATCCTTCTCGGTTATGTCCACACTGGTTGAATGCGTTCCCAACTTTTCGGAAGGCCGCGACAAGGCCAAGGTCGATGCCATCGTCGAGGCCATGAAGATAGACGGCGTTTACCTGCTGGACCGCGAAATGGACGCGGATCACAACCGCTGCGTGATCACGCTGGTCGGCGAGCGCGAGCCCATCCAGGAAGCGGCGATCCGCGGCGTCGGCAAGGCCGCCGAATTGATCGACCTCACCGAACATCAGGGTGCACACCCGCGCATGGGCGCGGCCGACGTGGTGCCATTTATCCCTATCGAGGGCCTTTCCATCGAGGATTGCGTGGCCATGGCCCGCCACGTGGGACAAGAAATCTGGAAGCGCTATCAGATCCCCGTTTACCTCTACGAGTCGGCGGCGACTACTCCCGAGCGGCAGAACCTGGAGAACATCCGCCGTGGACAGTTCGAAGGAATCCGCGATGAGATTGCGACCAATCCCGCGCGCCGCCCCGATTTCGGCGACCCGCGTGTGCACCCTACGGCCGGAGCCACCGTGGTGGGCGCGCGCAAGTTTCTCATCGCTTACAACGTCTTCCTGAACACCGCCGATGTGGACATCGCCAAGAAAGTCGCCAAGGCCGTTCGCTTCTCCAGCGGCGGGTTGCGCTACGTGAAAGGCGCAGGCTTTCTCGTGCGCGGCCTGGCGCAGGTTTCCATGAACCTCACGGATTTCGACCAGACCCCGATTCACCGCGTATTCGAATTCGTGAAGAGGGAAGCGGCGCGTTATGGTGTCAGCCCGGTCAGCAGCGAAATCGTTGGGTTGATTCCGAAAAAGGCGCTCGAACAAGCCGCGGAATGGTTTCTGCAGGTCGAGAATTTCGACTCCTCGCTGATCTTGGAGAACCGGCTCTCCGCGGTGATGGGCGGAAAGATGGCGGTCGGCGGACTGCGGGCGGGAGTCGAACCATTTGTAGAGCAGTTGGCTGCGCCCACGCCGACACCCGGCGGCGGCAGCGCGGCGGCAGCCTGCGGAGCCATGGCCGCCGCTTTGGCCAACATGGTGGCCAGCATGTCGCGCGGAAAGAAGGCCTACCTGCAGTTTGAGAAACAACTGAGCGAAGCCATCGCCCGGCTATCAATCTTGCGGGAGGAATTGAAGGCGGCCATCGACGCCGATGCCGAGTCCTTTAATACCGTCATGAAGGCTTATAAGCAGGCAAAAGAATCGGCCGATGCGGACGGAATTGTGGATAGGGCACTGCGCCAGGCCACCGGTGTGCCACTCAGAGTGGCCGAGAAGAGCAGGGAAGTAGCGCGCATCGCGGCGACGCTTGCGCCGATGACTAATCCCAATATGAAGTCTGATTTGACCACCGCGATTGCCCTGGCCGGCGCTGCCGTTCAAGGCGCCCTTGCTAACGTCGAGATCAACCTGGATTCCATGAAGGATCAGGAATTCGTGAGTGAGACGCGAAAGAGAGCCGCGGCGGTCAAGGGCTGATCCTTCCACATTTGACCCAGCAGGATTAAACAAGAACCTTTATCTCTCTCCGTATTATGCGGACGCAAGGAGCCTCTTTTTCCTCCGTTCTACATAGACGAGTGTACTTTCGTACAACCTGCGAAGGCCGAAAACTGGCTTACAATTGAGAACAGCAGGTCACAGCCGAGCCTGGGCTCGCATCGAACTAAATACCCTTTATGAGGATGTGTATGAGAAATTTCGCTCCGATTGCCGGTCTTGTTCTTCTGGTCACGGTAGCAGCATGGTCCATGCCCCTGGGAACCAGCGCCCGCGCCGTGATCCCATCGGACATACAGCAGATTATCTCGGTCGATTACCGCGCGCTGCGCAGTTCGGACACGGCCATGGCTTTGAAAGCGCAAGTACTCCCGGAGAACCTGAAACAGTTTGAGGGCGCCCTCAAAGGCGTTGCCATTGATCCGGATAAGGACGTGGACCAGCTGATCTTCGCCTCCTACCGCGTTCCCAAGCAGGGCGTGCGCATTGTGGGCATCGCCCAGGGATTGTTCCCGGTGAAAGCCTTCAACAAGAAAATGGCGCTGAAGAAGATCAAGCCCAGAAAATATCGTGATTCAGCTATCTACCCGATGTCGGGCGGGATGGAGATGACTTTTCTCGACGACAGCACCCTGCTGTTCGGCGATTTGACCGCCATCGAAGGAGCCTTGGACGCACGCGATGGTTATGCTGAGGGCTTGGAATCGAACTCCCAGATGGCGGACATGATTCCGTCGGTGGACTCGGGCGCGGTATGGAGCATCCTCGATCAGCAGGGAACCCAGAACATGATGCGCTCGGCGTTAGGCGAAGCCTCGGGTCTGGCGGATTACGACACCATTAAGAAGCGCCTGCTGGGCTCCCGCTACGCCATGAACTTCGCCAACGGCGTGAATTTCGACCTGGACGTTCTCACCTCCGATTCGATGACGGCCGCCACACTCTCCTCCCTGGTGAAGGCCGGCATGATGTACAAGAAGATGAACGCCTCCCCGGTCGAGAAAGTCGCCATGGACAGCATGACCGTAAACTCGGACAACTCCAACCTGCAACTGCATTTCAAGACCGATGACAAAAAGTTCCAGGCCCTGATGCACTCAGATCTGTTCGCGGCCGTGTCGCACTAACAGGCGTTCGCAACACAAGGTTCGTCGGAGCCGCATGGTGGGGTGAAATAGCTCTTTCTTAGGCCAAGGTCGATGCCTCGCTACAGCAACTTGCACCTATGTCGGCATGTGTCTCGGACGACAAGAACTGGTCGAAGCCGCGCTGGTACGACATCCAGGAGCTGAACAATTTGGTTGGCTTGACGACCTTGCATTCTAAGTACCCGCCTGTGCTGCCGAAACTGAATCGCCGGCGAGCCCTGTTCGTGCTGACGAAGATCGACGAGATCCTTGCTTGGGAGCACGAGAAAGATGCAGAGCGGGACACCAAGTTCGTGGAACTCGGCAGGTACCTTTGCGAAGTACGGGTAGGACAGTGCTGGCGGCTGGAGAACCTGAAGTCTTTCGATGAATTTCTGGAGCGGCGGTTCCCAGAATCGCGAAGGAAGGCCTATTACCTGATGTCAATCCACGAGCACCTACCGCCACAGGCCAGAAAGGACCTGAAAGAGGTCGGATGGACGAAGGGGTTGGAACTGGCGAAGCTGGCGCGCAGGGGCAGGCAGGAGTTCGATTGTGCAACCTGGTTGCACAAAGCCCGCGAACTGCCGAAAGAAGAGTTTAAGCGCGAGGTCGAAAAGGAACTGAATGGGAAAGAAACCGAGCCCTGGGAGATTGTTTATTTCAAGCTGTACAAGAGCCAGATCCCTATCATTGAGCAGGCCATCGAGACGGCTGGGTTGATGCTTGGATCGGATAAATCGCGGGGCCATTGCCTGAGATGATCTGTGCAGACTTTCTCGCGGGCGCCAACCTCGACAGCGGCGATCCCGATGTCCTGCTACGCTCGGCCCTGCGGTTTTTCAGTTTCCTTTCAGGGGAACACAAGCAAGCATTTCTTCATGAGATTACCGAAGTGTGTGCGTTGTGAGTGCAACTGGAAAGAAGACCTCCCCTGTGCGGCGCCCACCAGCTGATTATGCTCAAGTCCGGCTACAAGTACTTCGCCGCGATGGTTGGCGATGTCAATCGTGCGGCAGCATGCAGCATCTCGAGGTGCACCACGTGGAGTTTCGCAGCCACTCAGGTAGTGACATGCAGAAGAACCTAATTACCTTGTGTGCGTCCTGTCACGCTCGGCTACATGGTCAATTGTGCTAAACGTTTTGATTCTATATCGACTGTTTGCTCCGGAAGTCAGCTGAGCAGGCTCCAGAAAAGCTGCTCGTACTTGTCGACGACCTTGTCCCAGCCATAGGTCCTGCGAGCGACGGCCTGAGCCTGCAGGCGCATCTGCTCCATGTCGTCGGGTGAGGCCAGTACGTGCGCGAGCTTGCCGGATAATTCCCCCGGGTTGGCCTGGAATGCGAGCCCGCAGCCGTTGGCGGTCTCCCGATTTGTGACCGTATCGAGGTAGAGGATCGCGTTGCCTACGACCATGGCTTCCACCAGGGCAGGATGAATCCCGCCGATTTCGCCGGCGAACACGAATAACCCGGCGTTCTTCTGCATGCTCCAATAGCGCTCTCCATAGATTGGGCCAGTGAAAATGACTCGGTCATCAGCCAGGGACTTCAGGTGCTCGAAATAAGCCGGCTGATAAGGATTTCCACCGACCACAACCAACGGCCAATCCGTCTTCACCCGCCGATAGGCTTCGAGGACCAGTTCAGGGTTGTTCTCCGGCTCCAGGCGCGCAACGTAGAGGATATAGCGCCGGCTGGATAAGCCGAATTCGTCGAAATGATTGCTGCCCGCCGGTGGCTCGGCGCCGTAGGCAATCATCTCCGATTCCTTGCCGTAGTGTTTGCGATAGTATTCCTGGACGGCTATGGCATCTGTGACGATACGCGTGGGCGTAAATGCCGAAAGTATTTCACAAAAATGAAGAAACCATTGACCGAGGAAATTCCACTTGCGCCGCTTTCGATCCAAGCCATCGACGTTCAGCGCTGTGGGCTTACCGACAATGCGCGGAATCCATGCCCAGGGACTGTTGGCAACGTTGCAGATTAGGATGACTTGGGCATCCGTGAAAATGACGTGAAATACTGAGAGGAACGTGTGGAACAGGGTATCGAAATGCTTGTTGTGGACAGTGGGCAGAATGACGCGCCGAATGCGACGGTCGTAAACGTCGTCCGCAGTAGTAAAGGGCCTGCGGCAGTATACGGTGACTTCGTGCCCGCGCGCGACCAACCGCCGCGAAAGTTCGTCCGCGAGGGTCTCAAAACCACCATAGCGCGCGGGAATACCGCGAGTACCGAGAAGGGAGATGTTCATCGCGGAACTTTCACGATCTTCCAAGCACGGCATAGTACCAGGCCGCTCGGATGTACCCGGAAAGCACTTCGCGGAGAGGCATTCCGGGTCGGCTGCGCACAAATAATGATAGCAAGCACCGAAACGCAAGTCCTGTAGCCATCCCGAAACGAAGTACAGCAACTTGCCACTTGGGATGATGCTTGTGAAAATAGCGCAGAAGGTTGCGGTACCAGAACGCCTGGCGATCGCCAAACCTTAATTTTCCAACACTTTGACCACCCAGGTGCGTAAAGCCTGCCTCCGGGCAGTACTGGATGTGCCATCCCGCCTGCGTCAACCGGCGACAGAAATCCACATCTTCAAACCAAACGGGGAAGAAGCCATCATCCCAACCTTCGACTTGCGCCCATGCCGTGCGCCGAAATGCGAGGCATGCCCCTGCCGGTTGTTCGACCTCCTGTGGCTTCATGTAGTCCAAGTCGAGACAACGGTATCGCCGGTTAATAGGGTTGTGCGGCCAGGCTTTGTTCAGGAGCAGAACCTCACAGAGGGCGCTAGGCAGGGTGGGAAATCGCCGCAGGTTGAAGCCCTTAGTGACGCGTCCTTCGGATGACATTAATGCCCCGCTTGCAGCCGCTACGCGCTCACTGCGCAGCGTCTCGGCCAGCAGATCCAAAGCATTCCCATTGGCAACCACGTCGGGATTCATTACGACCAGAATCTCATCTTGGGTGGCTCTAACCCCCTGGTTCACAGCAGCCGCAAAGCCGATGTTCTGCTGGTTCGAAATCATGGAGACTTGCGGCGCGACGCGACGCGCAACCGTGGTGGTCGAGTCCGCTGAGGCGTTGTCGATGACCAGGATTCCCCAGCCGCGCGCATCGGCAATTGCTGCCAGACACGCCTGAATGCAGTCTGCCGAATTGTGAGTAACAACAATAACGCTGCCGGTCCGTGCCATGAGTTGATGTGTAATTCTGGTATGCTGTAGTTTTGCCTTGGCATAGCGGGACTCACGCTAAGCGTCTGGTTCTTGCTCGGTTGTAACGGAAAACCCTGGCAAGTGGCAAGTTTTCCGAGTAAACCTCAGCTTGGGGCTGCCTTGAAAAGCTTGGCTACAGCTCCAAAGAAGTCGCTGGTTCGCCTTGGCCCAGCAGTGGGTCAATGGATGATTAATGATTTTGGGTTAAGGGTTCCACATGAGAGAGTTGTTCACCGAAACATACCGCTACCGCGAACTGATCTGGGCGTTAGCCTTAAAGGAGTTGCGCGTCCGATATAAGCGCTCGGTACTTGGGTTTGTTTGGGCGCTTCTGAACCCTCTCCTCATGATGCTGGTGCTGACCCTGGTATTCGGCACCCTCATGCGGTTTAGTATCCCTCATTACTCCATTTTTCTGCTGAGCATGCTGTTGCCCTGGACGTTCTTCTCTCAATCGTTGGCCTATTCGGTGGAATCAATTGTCGCTAACGGTGAACTGCTGAAGAAGGTCCGCGTAGCCAAGCTGGTGTTCCCAGTTGCAGCACTAGTATCTAACATTATCAACTTCCTCTTGTCCCTGATCCCGTTGTTGCTGTTGATTGGGGTGCTGCGATTCCCGATCCATTGGACATGGCTCTATCTGCCATTGCCTATGCTGGGGTTATTCCTGTTCACCCTCGGGACCGCATTTTTCTTTGCCACCATTAACGTTTATTATCGCGACGTTACGCACATCATTCAAATCGTCCTGCAGGCGTGGTTCTATTTCTCTCCCATCATATATTCCCTGGAATTCGTGCCGGCTCATTACCGCTGGCTATTTCGGCTGAACCCGCTGCTCTATGTGCTGAATGGCTTTCGCCTGAGCATCTACTACGGCATGCTGCCGCAATTGCCGTCAGTGGCGATGTCGCTAGCCTGCGGTATAGCAGCCCTGGGAATTGGCTTTGGAGTATTCCGCCGCTATCAAAAATCGTTTGTGAATTATGTGTAGAGGTTCAGACCAGTACAGCATCGAATTTGACCACGTGGTTCACCGTTTCCGGCTTATTAAGGAACGGCCGGATACGCTACGCGAGGTCTTCGCCAAACTTCGCCGGCGGCGCATCATTCACCAGGATTTCGAAGCTATCAAGCATGTCTCTTTCCGGGTTTGTAAGGGCGAGATGGTTGGCATTGTCGGCCGCAACGGATCGGGTAAGAGTACGATCCTGAAAATTATTGCCGGAGTATATACTCCCACCTCCGGTACAGTGCGCGTCCATGGAACCATTGCACCTTTAATTGAACTCGGCGCGGGTTTCCATCACGAGCTGACCGGACGTGAAAACATCCTGCTGAACGGCTTGCTTTTGGGCCTGAGCAAGCGCCAAATCAAAGAGCGGGAAGCGCACATCGTCGAGTTTGCCGACCTTGGCGATTTCATCGATTCTCCGGTAAAGCAGTACTCGTCCGGAATGTACATGCGCCTTGCATTTTCAGTGGCCATCGAAGTCGACCCCGAGATACTCATCATCGATGAGATTCTGGGCGTCGGTGACGGTGCATTTCAGGAAAAATGTTTTAATCGTATCGAGGAATTTCGCGCCGCCGGTAAGACCATTCTGTACGTTTCCCATGCCTTGGATCGCGTCCGCAGCTTTTGCGATCGGGTGCTTTTGATGGATCGTGGGGAACTGATCGACGACGGCTCGCCCGGTACGGTCCTGGCCCATTACGAAGCCGTGCTCCAGGGCCGGCTAGCGGATCCGATACACAGGTAAGCTCACAGCCGCAGAAGTGAAGTTATACGCAATGCCCGAATCGCGAACCTGTTTCCTCCACATCGGCACCCACAAGACTGGGACCACTTATGTGCAAGCTTTTCTTCACGGCAACGAGTACTCGCTGGCGCGTGACGGTCTCTATATCCCCACCGCAGGCAGGGTAGGTCCGAATGGTCACCATAACATTGCGTGGGACATCACTGGTGACTCTCGCTACAGTCCCGTTGCCGGTGGCCTGAAGCAGTTGGTCGAGGAACTGTCTTCGGTTCAGCCTCCCAGCGCCTGCCTGAGTTCAGAGGATTTCGAATACCTCCACGGCAATCCGCAGGCTTTGCATACACTACGGGCTGCGCTCGCTGGCGCCGGCTACGCCACCAAGGTACTGGTCTTTCTTAGGCCGCCCGCTGATTACGCTGAATCTCTGTACGCAGAGTTCGTGCGGCACGGCCTCAATCTCGATTTCCCAGAATTTTTGAAGCGGATTGCTCAAGGTGAATTCTTTAGGGGCCTCACAGCTGATTACTCACGTTTGCTGGCGCCATTTGCTGAAATATTCGGCAGGAACAATATCATCGTGCGCCGCTACCGGAAATCCAGAAAACCAGAACGCATAGTAAAAGACTTTCTTTCACCTATGCTACCGGGCTTCCGTCTGCTGGCAGGCAAATACCGCGCGAACAGTTTCCCTGAAAATGTGACAATCCCTTTTGTGCAGGTGTTTCAGCTTTATGTCGCAAATAATTTGCAGCCGCCAAATGCATGTCAAGTAGACGCAGCTGCACTAGCGCGGTCCGTGCGAGGAGACAGGCATCATCGTTACCTCTCTGGTCCATTTGATCCGGTAAACCTGAAGGACCTCCTGACTCAGTTCTGGAGGGTGATGGGTTCGAACCTACGCCTTCTTCGGAAATACCGGGTGATGGTACCCGTTGTTTCCGGACACGCCCTGGCGAAGGATGTTCAGGCGTTGGTGGGGTTGGATCTCGATGCCCACAGGCGCCGAAATCTAATCGACCGATTCCGCCGGACATCGCCTGAGTTGCGCAGAGTAGTAAACCAATTCAGAGCGGTTGGTGCTGCGGGACAAAGTTCAGGGGATGGTAATGAGGAAACGTTGGCCAATGAGTCCTCATTCGCCAATCCAGAATTGGCGACCAAAAAGGGCGCTCCGGACAGCAGTTCGATCAGCTTGCAGTCGCTGACCGAAGAGTTGCTGCGATACCAGCAGAAACTCCGAAATGCCGAATTGCAAGCCGCCAGAGAGATAGCCCTGCGGGACCGTACGATTGCCAGCATGCGTGCCAAAATAGTTCGCTTGCGGGCTCGGCCGGCAAAGCCGATCTCGTCTGTTCTCCGGCTATGGGCTCTGCTCCGATACTTTTTGGCTAGGCAGGCCTGGATGCTCCATGCAACCTATGCCGCCATTCATCAGTTTGGGAAAGGAGTGCGGCGCCGAGCGCTGGGACATGTGCTTATGAAATCTGGATTATTCGACCGCCGCTTCTATTGTGCACAAAAGCCGGAACTGCAGAAGCTTGGGATCGGCCCGCTTGCTCACTTTTTGGAGTATGGCTGCGAAAACGATATCGATCCCCATCCCTTGTTTGACACGTCTTTTTATTTGGAACACAACCCGGATGTCATACGCGCAGGCGTGAATCCGCTGTTGCACTTTCTCAAGCACGGAGCGCAGGAACGCCGTGATCCTCATCCATTGTTCGACACATCCTACTACCTAGAGCAAAACCCTGACGTGGTGCGTGCCGGAGTAAACCCTCTTTCCCACTTCGCGAAATGTGGCGCATACGAAGGCCGCGATCCATGCCTGCTATTTGATATTTCGCATTACGTTGGACAGAATCCAGAACTCGCGAACTCCGGGGTGAATCCGCTGGTGCATTTTCTAGCCCAGGGGGTCAAGGCACACGATCCGCATCCGCTGTTCGACTGCGCCTATTACTTATCCAAAAATCCCGATGTTCTCGCTATGAACATGAATCCGCTAATCCATTTCATCGTGCACGGAGCATCAGAAGGCCATAATCCTCACCCTCTCTTCGACTCATCTTTCTATCGTCAGCAGAACGCTAAGTATGAGGGCCGGGCTTTTAATCCTACTGTTCAATTTATTGCCACCATCAATCCGCTCAGCCATTACCTGCAGCACGGTGTGCACGAGGGCAGGGATCCTCACCCGTTATTCGACACATCCTTCTACCTCAAGAACAATCCCGATGTTGCGCGCGCCGGGATAAATCCGTTGATCCATTTTGTACAGGAAGGAGCATTTGAAGGATGCGACCCCAGCCCATCTTTTCGCATTGCACAGTATCTGAAGCAGAATCCGGAACTCGAGGGAACGCGCGTGAATCCTTTGATTCATTTCGTCCTACGGCGAAAAAAACAAGGCACGCATTCTTAATCGTCAGGATCCCCACAGGCGTCGGAAGCTGTTTCTGGCACTCCGATAAACTTCTAAAAAACGCCACCCTTTGCTGTTCAGGACTGAATTCAAGGTCGCCTTGGTACTGCTGAGTTGGTTTGTGAGTTCACGGTTCCTGCGTTCTTCTTCTGATACGCAAGCCTGCAAGCGTGCGAGTTCCTGCATCTCATCGGCAGCGTTCCTCTTGCGATAAAGGCAAAAAAGTTCCTTGTCGGTGAAGCTGGCCCGAAGGACGGAAGGATTAGTCCTTTCCCGGATTTCGAGACTCTCTGGCATGTCACATGAACGCAGCTGAACCGGCTCGCCTTTTATAGCGACAAAGGTCACGCGATCGCCGACATTCAAGGGAATTGGTGGGAGAAGGACTTTCATGACAGAAGTGAAGCCGATTTGTTGCAAACACCGGGTCAAGGATTCCTCTGTCATCCAAAAACTCGTTTCGTTGTCCAAAGAAGAACGTAGTGCCTTCACCTTGTCGTCAGACGGAGTACCAGAAGGGAATTCGCGGTAGCTGCGGCCAAAATATGCTTGACCACCAACGTCGACGTGCTCTTCGCCAAATAGTCCGACATGTGTGTCGATAATCGCAACTCGCCCGCAAACCTCATAAATCTGGTGCAGCAATCGGACCGCATCTTCGGCAGTGAGATGGTAGAGGATGCCCAGGCATAGTACGACATCGAAGACACCATACGCTCGTTGCGAGAGTTTTCGAACGTCACCCTGAAGGAACTGGCAATTGCTTAGCCCGATCTGGTTCTTAACAGCCTCGCATTTGTCCACGTTCTCTAATCTGCCCTCTAGGCCGAGGGTGTCAGCACCCTGCATTGCAAGTTCGAAACTGAATCCACCTTCCAGACAGGCAAGATCCAAAACTCGCATCTTATCGAAAGGTTTTTGGAACAAATCCTTGGCAAGCTGTACATGCCGCAATACTCGCTGGCTGTGACCTTCCTGATGATTCATGGTTGCCGAGGAGGCGGTCCGGATCTGATGTGCAATCCACTTCATAGTGCAGTCCTTTTCCGTTTGATTAGTCTAGTAGCACGGGCGCGGAGTCCTTGAGGCTCGATCTTGCAAGGTGAAAAGCTTAACTCTGCGCATCCAGAACATGCCGCCATGGTTTCGGATTGCCTCGCGGTACGGAATTTTGAAACATCCTTCCACGGACCTTGTGATCTCTGAGCACCGCGACACATACCGGCTGGGAAAGATGATTTTCGTCGCCGGCTTGCCACCAGCCGAGAACAATGAACGAGGACTGCTTGTTAAGAATCGGGTGTTCCACGATGGTATTCTGCCGCCGGCCCGATGATGACTTACCACATGTAAGGTCGTTGATGAGAGACTTGAGAGTCTGCGCGGCTGGGCGAATGATCGCATGTTACTCCTTCCGCCCCATACTGCCGTGCGCTTACGAATCGAGCGATTGAACTACAACTGAGTATCTTAGCGGCAGTAGACCCGATCCACGGCATTATAATCAAGCGTGCTCTTCGAATTTCTGCCTTTTTGCGGCAGACAAGAGCTATTCGTCAACAAGTCGACTTCAGGAATATATACAAACGTGAATGACACCTGAATGGCAATTTGGGACGATGCGGGCGCAGCCCCGCAAAGCGCGAATTGCCTGCGTACTGCTACTAGCGCAACCGGTGCGTCTGCCCGTTTACAATGCGTAAGCATGATTATTACACGTTCACCGCTGCGGGTATCCCTTGGGGGAGGTGGTACGGATCTCCCGTCGTACTATCGCGAGCACGGCGGATTTCTGATTGCTGGTGCGATCGACAAATATGTCTACATTAATATTCACCAACGTTTCGTAGACGGTTTTCTGCTTAAATACTCCCACCTGGAAGAGGCGCGCCTGATCGATGAAATCCGGCACCCGATCATCCGCGAGGCACTTCGTTTAGTACACGTGAATGCCAGCAATCTTGAAATTACCAGCATGGCCGACATCCCCGCGGGAACCGGCCTGGGCTCCTCCGGTAGCTTTACAACGGCATTACTGAAAGCATTGCATGCGCACAGGAAAAACCTGATTCATCCTTATGAACTGGCAGAACAGGCCTGTCAGCTGGAGATTGAAATTCTGAAGGAACCCGTAGGAAAGCAGGATCAGTATATTTCAGCGTTCGGTGGGATCACTTGTTTCGAATTCGCCCAGGACGGTTCCGTCAAAGCCTGGCCCCTAGCCATCTCGGAAGAAACGCTGTTTAATCTCGAAGATAACCTTCTGTTATTTTTTACCGGATATTCGCGGTCGGCATCTTCGATTCTGAAGGACCAGGACGAGAAGAGTAAACGTGCCGATACGGCTATGATGGCAAACCTGCATTTCATCAAACAATTGGCTTTTCAAAGCAAGCATTCATTGGAGGAGGGCGATGTGGAAGAGTTTGGGCGCTTGATGAACATTCACTGGGAACACAAAAAGCGCCGCACAGCGGGCATGAGCAGCGACAATATCAACCGCTGGTATGACTGCGCCATGGCCAACGGCGCCCTGGGCGGCAAATTAATCGGAGCTGGAGGCGGTGGTTTCCTCATGTTCTATGCCGCCGACAAAGCTAGGCTGCGCCATGCGATGCGCGAACAGGGCCTGCGGGAGGTAAGATTCCGGTTCGATTTTGAAGGTACACGAATCATTAACTATGATTGACGCTAATCCTGCGCCTGAGCTCATGCCGGCGATTATTCTGGCCGGAGGCCTTGCAACTCGACTGCGCCCGCTCACCCACGAGGTCCCTAAGGCCTTGATCGAGGTTGCCGGACATCCGTTCCTATGGCACCAGCTTAGGCTGCTAAAGCGAAACAATATACGTCATGTCGTGCTGGCGGTCGGCTATCTGGGCGAGAAAATACAGGAGCGATTTGGAAACGGCTCGGATCTGGGAATACGGATTGACTACAGCTTCGATGGGCCCGTCTTGTTAGGTACGGCGGGTGCGATCCGGCGAGCACTGCCTCTGTTGCCGCATCGCTTCTTCGTGCTCTATGGTGACTCGTATTTGACTTGCGATTATCGCTCTGTACAAAACGCGTTCGTAAATAGCGGCCTGCCCGGGTTGATGACGATTTACGAAAATGATGGAAACTATGACGCCAGCAACGTCGAGTACAATGGCCGACGAATCTTGAAATACAACAAGCAGGTACGTACACCGGGCATGCGCCATATCGATTACGGTCTGGGAGCATTTGAAAAGAGCGTTTTTGCCGAGATTCCTTCTGACAGCATTTGCGACTTGGCCGCGATCTACCAGAAGTTGCTCCAGGAAGGGAAGTTAGCGGTTTTCGTGGCGAATGAGCGCTTCTACGAAATCGGATCCCTGAACGGACTGCAGGAGACCGAACGATTGTTGAGGCTGGCCGTTACTGACTAGAGTCGCCTCTTAGCTAAGCAGGCTTTAAAAGCTGAGGCTCGGCGATTCTAATTCCTGTGTTAAGCTGTATTTTTCCACGCCAGATGCAGAGTACACACGAGGAGCAGGGGAATTTCGCCGCACGTTTTCTTGCAGAAGTGCAAGAGACCGCCCAGCGGCTTAACGTCGCTGCCATAGAAGAGCTGGCCGGTGCGCTGGTTCAGGTTCGACAGCGCGCTGGTCGGCTGTTTGTTCTGGGAGTTGGCGGCAGTGCTGCTAATGCCTCGCACGCTGTTAATGATTTTCGCAAACTCACCGGAATTGAAACCTATGCTCCTACCGACAACGTTTCCGAGCTGACGGCTCGGGTCAACGATGAGGGATGGGCTACCGTGTTTAAGGCCTGGTTGGAAGTCAGCCGTCTCCAGGCGCGCGACGCCGTTCTAGTGTTCTCGGTGGGGGGAGGCAATGCCGAGCGGAACGTGAGTCCCAATATCGTTGCCGCACTGGATTATGCCAAATCCGTGGGGGCTACCATTCTAGGCATTGTAGGACGCGATGGCGGTTACACGGCGCGAGTGGCGGACGCTTGTGTCCTCATTCCAAAAGTCAATTCCGACCGTATCACGCCTCACGCGGAGGCGTTTCAGGGTGTGATATGGCACTTACTCGTCTCCCACCCTGCGCTTCAGAAGACGGCCACAAAATGGGAATCCATTGCACCCAGCGGACAACACGCTGCAGTTTTCCTCGACCGCGACGGGGTCCTGAATGAGGCGATTTTGCGCGATGGCAAGCCTTATCCCCCGAAAACACCGGAGGAAATGAAGCTGACTTCAGGCGCTTCCAAACTTCTGACGCGACTGAAAGCCAACGGCTTTCTTCTTCTGGTTGTAACCAATCAACCGGACGTCGCCCGTGGTAGCCAGCAACGCGAGCTGGTCGAGCAGATGGAACTGCGCTTGCGCTCCCAGTTACCTCTCGATGATGTCCTGACGTGCTATCACGATGACGAAGATAACTGCGACTGCCGCAAGCCGCGCCCAGGTCTCATGCTACGCGCTGCGAAACGCTACGGGATAGACCTCAGCCGGAGCTACATGATCGGCGACCGATGGCGAGATATCGACGCCGGTGCTAAGGCCGGCGTCAGAACTGTTTGGATTGATCAAGGCTATGCCGAACGCGCGCCCGCGGCAGCACCCAGCGCGCGAGTGCAGTCCTTGTCAGAAGCTGTGGATTGGATTCTGCAAGACGCAAAGGAGCCCGCATGAAGATTGTTTCTGATCTGGAGCTCGGGTCGACCAGCAAGCCTGCGGCTGGCGTAAGGCCGGCGGAGTTATTTCGTCAGGTGGTCAGAAGCGTTTCTGAATTGAAGATCAAATTGTTTGCTGATGGGGCGGATCTGGCTCAGATTCTTGCCGCCCGGCGAAACCCGCTCATCCAGGGGTTTACTACAAACCCTACTCTCATGCGGGCAGCGGGTGTAAAGGACTACGAAGCTTTCGCGCATGAGGTCTTAGCGGCCATCCCCGACCGGCCTATCTCCTTTGAAGTTTTCGCCGACGAGTTTTCAGAAATGGAGAGGCAGGCGCGCAAGATCGCGGGCTGGGCGGACAATGTCTATGTGAAGATTCCAATCACCAATACAGAACGCATATCGTCGCTCGACTTAGCGCATCGGCTCGCTCATTCGGAAGTCAAAGTGAACGTCACCGCAGTGCTGACACTGGATCAGGTTCGGGATGCTGCCGCCGCTTTGCGCGATGGAGCGCCGGCGGTGATCTCTGTCTTTGCCGGTCGCATCGCCGATACGGGCCGAGATCCTATTCCGCTCATGGCGGCCGCGGTTGAGATCGTTTCCATGTACCCGAATGTTGAGTTGTTGTGGGCCAGTCCGCGAGAGCTGCTGAATATTTTTCAGGCCAATGACATCGGGTGCGACATTATCACCGCAACGGATAGCGTTCTGGGCAAACTCAAAGTCGTAGGGAAAGACCTTCACGATTACTCGCTCGACACAGTTCAGATGTTCTTCAACGATGCATCCCGTTCGGGTTATCAACTGTAGAGGACTTTGCTGATGGTTACTGGCTTGGCAACAGTGGATCCGATCCAGGAAGAGGGCTACGAAAATGGCGGGCTGAAACTGTTGCTCCCCGCGCAAGACGTCGCCGATCCGGAAGTATCGATCGTGATTCCTTCTTTGAACGAGCAGCTCACCATTGGACAGTTTGTCGAATGGTGCCGGGAAGGGTTGCAGCGCGCCAATGTGCGGGGCGAAGTCCTCATTGTAGATAGCTCCAGCGATAACACCGCCCAAGTGGCATTGTCGAAAGGGGCGCGCGTGCTGAAGGTGCCGAAGCGGGGACTGGGCCGCGCCTACATCGATGCCATTCCATTGATTCGCGGCCGCTACGTAATCATGGGCGATGCCGATTGCACTTACGACTTTCGCGACCTCCAGCCCTTTGTCGAGAGCTTCCGCAGAGGTTACGAATACGTGATGGGATCGCGTTTTCGCGGCTACATCGAGCCCGGTTCGATGCCTCGCCTGCATCGTTATTTTGGCACGCCATTTACGACTTGGCTGCTGAACGTGCTTTACGATAGCCGATTTTCCGATATTCATTGCGGCATGCGGGGTATCACACGCGCTGCTTTGTGCCGCATGGACCTGCAATCGCAATCCTGGGAATATGCCTCGGAGATGGTCCTGAAGTCTGTTCACATGAGACTGAACACCGCAGAGGTACCGGTTCGCTTTTACAAAGACCAAGACGGGCGGCTAAGCCATCACAAGCGCAGCGGATGGCTGTCGCCCTGGAAGGCGGGATGGATCAACCTGCGCGCGATGTTGGTGAACGGGGTTGATTTCTTTGTGTTGAAGCCGGGGTTGATTTTGCTGGCTTTGGGGCTGATGCTCACAATTCCACTTGCCCTGGGTCCAATCACTGTTGGGCCGATCACGTTTTCCTTGCACTGGATGCTTGCCGGACTTGCTTTAACTGTTCTCGGTCTGCAAAGCTTCTTTTGCGGTTGCATAGCCCAGATCTTGTATGACTTTTCCGGGCGCAGCACGAGGAAGTGGCTGAATATTTTCCGATACGATCGCTCCATAGTATGTAGCGCATTGGCGCTTTTGGCGGGCTTCTGTTTTATAGCACCTCTTATTCTTGAGTATTGGCGGGCCGGTTTTCGGCTACCGCAGCAAGCGCTGTTTCGGCTTAGCCACGAAGCAGTGATGGGCCTCCTCCTCATTAGTGCTGCCTTCATCAATTACGCTTTCACACTCTTACTGCACGCTACCGTGCTTTATGTCAAACCTAAGTCAACCGGAGTTCAGGGAACCAGTGTCTAATTCCCATACGGTATCTGTTGATGGTCCCGTCCGAAATGACGCCTTCGGCGCTGATTCACGCAAGCTTACAATCGTAGATCGATTCGGGATATGGCTTTCGGGCCATGAAATTCGCAGGACAATCAAGAACTTCAATCAGCTTCGTGTCGCCGACATAGGCTGTGGCTATCACGCAACTTTTACGCAAAGCATTCTGGATCAAGTAAAATCCGCAGTGTTGGCCGATATCAGTATTTCGCCGAGGTTGAAAGCACATCCGAAAGTCCGCGCTTTCGAAGGATATTTGCCGGAAGTCCTGGACAAGGTCGAGTCCGCTTCTCAGGATCTCGTCATGTGTATTTCAGTCCTGGAACATGTGTGGGATCCCTTGGCGTCCTTGAAGCAACTACGTCGGATTCTTGCTCCCGGCGGTACGTGCCTGCTGAGCGTGCCCACCTGGCGAGGGAAATGGTGTCTTGAAATGTCGGCTTTCCGGCTGAAAACCAGCCCCGCTGAGGAGATGGACGATCATAAAATGTATTATGAGTTCCGCGATTTCTGGCCACTGCTCGTGCGCGCTGGATTTCTACCACACCAGATTCGCTGTTATCGCTATAAATTCGGCATAGGACTATTCGGCATTTGTCAATTAACTTGATTTCCTCACAACTTCACGACTCCGCAGTATGCGCCTGCAAGTTCCAAGACTGGTTCAGGGCGATGGCAGAAAAAATCATCGACTGCCTTGCGCACACCGTCTGCCCAAAGATAATCATGAATGAGGAACATTCCTCCAATACTCAGCCTAGGGTAAAAGAATTCTAACGAGTCACGGGTGGGCTGATAAAGATCAACATCCAAATGAACAAAGGAGAAACGTTTATCGGCAACGGGAGCGCTGGTTGACGGGAACAATCCTTTGTACATGTGGACATTCGGGAATTGGGCAAGATAGCTTTTTACCGATTCCAAAGAGGCTGCATACTGTCCAGCGCTAAACCGGGAGTCGAGTTTGTCCGTAGCCGGCAACCCTTCGAAGGTATCGAACAGGTGCAAGGCTCGCTGACCCCGCACCTCGCACATGAGACGGGCAGAGCCTCCCCGGTATACGCCGACCTCGGCAATGTCACCCGGGACTTTCGCGGTTTGGCGGGCGCAGGACAGTACTTGGTAAGCTTCATCAGGAACCAGCAGCATGTCAGCTTCCGAGGCAACCCGGCGTATCAAGCCATAGTCTGGCGAGCGGTAGGAGTCCTGGGCGGCGGGAACTGCAACCATGCTACGTTGCGCCAGTAGCCAAGTGATCAGGTGCCACATTGTGCGTCGCGGTATCGAGAGCAGGGGAGACGTGCTCAACCACTGTGAGAACGAATTCTTCTTGTCGTCACGCATTATTGGATAAGAAACCGGGGCGCGTTAATCTTAACATCGCTGCTCCCGCGGTGGCTCGCGGCGCATGCTAACCTAGAAATTCGAGTCATATTTCCGAATAGGATCACGGCAATGGGCACTTCACCGCGGTATTTTCTTGTCGGAGGAGCTGGATTCATCGGCAGTCACTTCACCGACCAACTGCTGGCTCTCGGGTCCGCTGCGGCCGTTTCGGTCTACGACAATTTTTCCTCCGGCCGGGAATGGCATTATCAGGCCCATTTGAATGATCCCCGGTTTCAAGTGATACGGGGTGATGTGAAGGACCTGGACCGTCTCACCACGACGATGAAGGGCCACGAAATCGTCATTCACCTGGCCTCGAATCCCGATATAGCGCGCGCGGCCACAGAACCGGACATCGATTTTCGGGAAGGCACGTGCCTTACGAATAACGTACTGGAAGCTATGCGCCGATCCGGCACCCGTATGATTCTCTATGCTTCCGGTAGCGGAGTCTACGGAGATCTGGGAGAGAGAGAAGCGGAGGAAGATTATGGCCCCTTGCTTCCCATATCGACTTACGGAGCCAGCAAACTGGCGGGCGAAGCTATGATTTCCGCTTACTGCCACATGTTCGGGCTTACCGGCAATGCATTCCGCTTCGGAAACGTGGTTGGTCCGAGGCAAACGCACGGTGTTGGGTTCGACTTTTTGCGGCAGTTGCTGAAGAATCCAAATTGTTTGCGAATCTTGGGGAACGGGACGCAGAGCAAATCGTACATTCATGTCCGGGATGTCGTGAATGCGGTGCTGATGGTTGCAGGCCGCAGCACGGGTGGTTTTAACGCCTTCAATGTGGCAACCGGCGATTACATTACGGTCAAGGAGATCGCCCAGTTGGCCGTTTCTTGTGCCGGTTTAAAGGATCACGAGGTGAGATTCGAGTACACTGGAGGGAATCGGGGCTGGAAAGGTGATGTTCCCATCGTGAGACTCAATACGGACCGCATTCGCGGCCTGGGCTGGACCTGCTCCTTGCCGACCCGTGACGCGCTACGCGATTCCATGTTAGCTATGCTGCCGGACTTGAAAGCTGGTCGGTTATGACCAGAGAGATACAGGCCTCGGTGCCGGACGATTGGGATCGGCACTGGAATGATTACAGCCGAGCTGCGCAACGCAATCCGGCCCAGCAATATCGGCGGCACATTATCTTCTCGCTGCTCGCACTGCCGGAATCCGGTGCTGGGGTTCGCATTCTCGATGTAGGCAGTGGTCAAGGAGACATGGCGGCGGCCATCCGCAGTGCATATCCCCAAGCAGAGATCATTGGCTTGGAACTGAGCCACTCTGGGGTCGAGATCTCCCGCCACAAAGTCCCCGCTGCCCGTTTCCTGGAATGTAATCTCTTGAACGAAATTCAGCCGGCAGACGATCTACGAGGGTGGGCAACCCATGCGATTTGTTCCGAGGTCATCGAGCACGTTGACGATCCTGTCACCCTCTTGCGTAACGCCCGCCTATACATGGCACCGGGATGTGAATTAGTAATAACTGCTCCTGGCGGACCGATGTCGGCATTCGATAAACATATTGGGCACCGCCGGCATTTCCGTCCGGCCGATATTGAAGCCGTGTTTCGGGAAGCCGGTTTTTTGCCACGGCCGGCAACTGGAGCCGGATTTCCGTTCTTCAATCTTTATCGCTGTTTCATTTTGGTGCGCGGAAGGAAACTCATTGCTGATGTGAGCGCAGAAGAAAACCCGACACTATCTTGGACAGCAAGAGCAGCAATGGCAGTTTTTGATTCGCTATTTTGTATGAATGTGGATTCTTCTGCTTGGGGATGGCAAATGGTGGGGAAAGGCCAAGTTCCGGATGAACGTCGCGATTCGTAACTTTTTGCAAAGGTTCTCGTCGGGGCGGAGGACGGCACTTCTTTTGTTTGTAGGCTTATCCGGCTGCTACATAAGCTTGTCGCCGGCCTCGATCGCCGGTCAGGGATACACCGGCGAAGAAATTGATTCTGGCCTGAGAATGCTCGCCATCCTGACAACCTGCCTTAAACATCATCCGGTTCCGCCCATGGTGTGGTCCCGGCATGGACCGGTCCCCATCCTCTTCGATCTCCCCTTTCTGAAGCTGGGAAAATTTTTCGTTTCGCCGGACTACATGTTGTCGTTTCAGCCCGGGTTAATGACAGCAGCTCTGGTTGCTTTGCTTTATTTGTGGTTGCGCAAACTGTGTTCGCCCGCCATGAGTCTCCTGCTAAGTCTAAGCGCAGCTTTTGGGACGATGCTCTGGCCTTATGCCTACATCAGCCTCGAAACCAAACAAACATTTTTTGTTTTGCTCGCGGGGTACTTGGGCATCGATGGCATGCAGTTGCGCGGCTGGCGACGAGTGTTGCTATTTGCTGTTGTATGTGGTTTAGCCGTGAGCGTGAAGTCGACTGGCATTGTTCTCGTTCCCGCTATTGCGTACTTGCTGTATGTCCAAGTTGGCGATGATTGGCGCTCCCGCCTCGGTCAGTTGCTCTGGATTGTCGGGATTATTGTTTTCATTTGGGGGGTAGGTGCAGTCGGACGCAACTATTACTGGTCTCCCAGAGGTGGTGGTGCACAGAATTTGCGATCGTGGTTGTCGTACTCATGGTTACAATCCTTTTCAAACGTCATTGGTCTTTTTGGTTCCCCAACTAAGGGCCTCTTTGTGTATTCTCCGGTGCTATTAGTAAGTTTCTATTCGGTACCGCGGGCGCTTCGAGTTCAACGTTCGATCGGCATTTACACGCTGCTTGTCGGCGGCGGCATCCTGGCCTTGCTGGCGCCACTAAGCACTCCGGTTGATGAGACTTGGGGGCCCAGGTACTTGCACACCATAGTACCTTTATTGCTCTTGTGCGCAGGAGCAGCCTGGCCGAAACTACACTGGCCGAGAGATCTTGTCGTGGTTTTTTTGACTGCCGTGGGTGTGGCCATTTCATTTTTGGGCGCCTTTTATTACTACGGTGTACAGGATTTCGCAGCGCGAGCAGCGGGCCAAAACACAATCGAATGGATCACTGCGGATCCGGATTGGAACCACATTGTTTTCGATGCACGGCTCCTTCACGTATGGCTAGACAAGTCATCTGGGCCGGTACTCTGGGTGCCCAAACATACTTGGGTATGGCGTCCACCTGAAGGGACTACGCCGGACTGGAGAGCAATCGACTTACGCCCCTATTGTCAACCCCAGTCCTTTCTGGTGCGCTTTTGGAATTCTCCTAAGCCAGGAGTCGTGTTGGTGGTTTTCAGGACCTACCTGATCGCACTGATCGTGGGAGCAGTGTGCCTCATATGGACTATTCTGAGGACGATTAGAGAAAGTCGATCCGCGCCTGTAGGCAATCTTGCGGTCGCTGTAGAGTGTACGGGGGCCACTCAGTAATCAATCTTCACCGAACCTCTCATAGCGCACAGCGGTAGCGTTTCAGGCGCTCTATTGTCGAGGATTTTTACAAGTTGCCCGTCCACCGCATCTGGGCTCCACTCCCGCTGCACGCGTTCGCGAGCCTTCGCAACTACGCTAGCCCACAGGTCTGGTTCTTCATGCAAACGGATAATAGCTCCAGCAAATTCCTGCGGCGTGTCCGCGATTAACGCATCCACTCCGGGTTGCAGCCCCATCCCTTCCGCTCCGATGCTGGTGGTCACTACGGGAAGACCCCAGGCCATGGCTTCGCCTATCTTTCCTTTCATGCCAGACCCGAACCGCAGCGGCGCAATTGAGATCAGCGCCGATTCCAGGAAAGGAGCCAGATACCCCACGTAACCTGTAACCACCACGTTCTCGGAGGAAAGCGCGACGACTTCTGCTGGGGGCGCATTACCGATAACCCACACTTTCAGTTCCGGCAATTGCCGTAGCACCAAAGGAAAAATTTCGCGGCAGAAATACAACACGGCATCAACATTTGGGGTATGCGAGAACCCCCCCACGAACAACAAATCTCGCCGAGCAGACCGGGCTGAAATGTGATCGGGAAAGGCATGGATGTTAGGTACAACGGCTACGTTCAGCCCAGGATCTTCTCGAAGAAGGACCTGGCGGTCCTCGTCCGTTACCGTTAGGACCATATCTACTTGTCCGTAGATAGAAAACTCGCGGCGTTTTGTTTCTTGTGCTCTCCTGGCGAGCACAGGATCATTTGCGGTTGCCGCTTCGCGAGCCTCCCGCAGGAAGTGCACATCGAAGGTATCCACAACAACGGGCGTGCTGGGGGAAAACTCCCGGATGACGCTGAGATACTGCTCAGCCATGCCGAACAGCTCGCAAAAAATAAATTTGAATTCGTTATGCCGCAGAATAGCTACTAGATCAATATCGTAGTTGTTTAGCGCTTTGGCATAACCGGGATAGAAAACAGTAATCCCATGTTGTTCCAGAGGTTTTATGTACTCCTCCAGAGCGTATGCTCCCATGTAAGCCAACACGACATGGTAATGGCGCGCCAAGAGAAGGAGAAACTCGAATAGGCGCGTTCCCCCGGACGACCGATCTGGCGCAGGGACGATGTTGTCAATGACCAATATTTTTTCGCGCGCATTCAACGCAACAGCTTCCCAGAGATTCTTCTGCTGGCGACGCAGCGATTCTGCCCATTTTTCCACAAACTTTTGTCGATTGGTCTCCATGCGATCGAAGGCAGTTCCACCAGAGGTCGAGTACTCATAATGGACGACCACACTGCGCGGCTCGTAAAACGTCTTGAATCCAGCCGCCCGGGCGGCGAAAGCAAGATCCGTGTCTTCGTAGTATGCAGGCGAATAACGTTCGTCAAAACCTCCAACCAAGTCCAGGACGGTGCGCTTGGCGTACAAGCAAGCGGCCGAGCAATAATCCACTTCCCGCAACTGGTTGAATGCGGGATCGGACTGATCTTCGTATCGACCATAGGCCCGCGCGCTTCCGTCCTGAAAAACCTGACTGCCGGCCTCCTGCAAGCGGCCATCTTCATAAATAAGCTTTGCGCCGACCAGGCCTATGTTGTTCGTGCGATAGGCGGTTTCGACCAGTCGCTCCAGCCAACCGTCAGTCACTTCGGTGTCATTGTTAAGAAAAACTACATCCCACTTGGCATAGCGACGGATGATGGCATTGTTAGCGCTGACGAAGCCGAGGTTTTCATCCGCGTAGATGGGATCGACTCGACTCCCCAGTGATTGCAGATATTGCTTCGACCCGTCGGATGACCCTTGCTCGAACACGCAGATCCGATATCGTTCGTAACCTGTGTAAGTGAAAATGCTTTCGAGGCAACGGCGCAAGAGGTTCACGCGATTCCAGTTCGGAATAGCGATTACCACCGGTGGATGCGTCAGGTCTCCCAGCCATTCCGGCGGAGCTTCCACGACGATATCGGTACCCGTCATTACGCCACCAGCGGTCCGCGGCCCCGATAAAGTGCTTACCCGAAGATCTCTTCCCGCAGGGTAGGCTACCGGGCGGGCAAGAATTCTGTGCGCGAGTTGCCGGCAGATGCGCTCTCGAAAACTGCCAGGCGGCAGAAATCGGTCCTTAACCCTCTTATAACGCTCCAGGTAGTAGGTAAGGGTCTGGTTAGCAATGCGGGCTTGCGTCGCAGATGCCTGCACGTCTTTGAGCCGCTGCCGCAACGAAATCAGTTCGGATTCTTTCTGCCGCAGCTGATTCTCTAAAGCTGAGACCCGTTCGTCAGCCCCCCGTTTGGGACCCGGACAATCTGCTGTTTCACCATTGATCAATGGAGAGTCCATTCTCGGAAACTTGTTTCATTATTATGCATGAAGCGGGAAACGCTGCAAACCGCCGACGCTTAGAAAACGGGAGCGTTGTTCGTTGACTCCTAGTTCTGCGAAAGCTATAACCGTTGATACTGCCGGGAACAGATGAGAGTATCTTTCAAACCTCCAGCAAGCTTAACCGCTGCTCTGGTCAGGATGACGCGGGGGAGTAGATGAGCGAGAAACATAGCGCAGACGTTTACGATTCACCGCTGGACCTGTCCAATTGGAACGATCCGCGAACCTTGGCTGTATGCCTGATTGGCCGCGACAAGGACGTTCTGGAACTGGGCCCCGCAACCGGTCGCGTAACGCGTGTGCTGCAAGAACATGGCTGTCGCGTGATCGCGCTGGAGCGCGACCCCGGCATGGCTCCATACCTCGAGCCATACTGCTCGCGTTTAATCATTGGCAATATCGAGCAGCTTTCGCTGAAGGACGTTCTCAAAGAGCAGCGCTTCCAGGTAATCCTTGCGGGCGATTTTCTGGAGCACCTCGCCGACCCGCTTACGCTGCTGCGCCAGTTGAAGGATTATCTCTCCAACGACGGATATGTTGTCGCCTCAATTCCCAACATAGCTCATGGCAGCGTCAGATTATCTCTGCTCCAAGGAAAATTTGAATACAAGCAGATTGGTCTTCTCGATCAAACTCATCTTCGCTTTTTTACTCTGGAAAGCATACTGCGCCTGTTCGCCGATGCGGGACTTGCGGTGATCGATGTTCAACGAGTGCGCCAGGATCCTTTTGAGGAACCCTACATCGAGGGACCTCGGCTGGATAAGAAAGACCTTCCTGATGCGGTGAAGCAGCAAATCGAGAATGATCCCGATGCTGCCACCGTGCAGTTTGTCGTCAGGGCTGTTCCTGTTGATTCACCTGCCGCTTACGCTCAGACGCTCTTAGCCTTAGAGTCGCAAATTCAGGTGAAACAAAGAGAGATTTGCAGCGTGCAAGATAGGTTGCTGCGACTTCAGGAGGTGGTGCGCGAGAGAGAGCAGGGGATAGCGCATCTCAAGAACCGGCTGCAATCCCTTGAAGCCCAAATTCACCGACTCTCCGATGCCAAACGGCAGAACACCACCAAATACAATGAATTAGAGAACCAGATCCGGGAACGAGATAACGCGCTGCGTGAATTGCGCGCGGCCAATGAACAGCTCACGGCCTGGCTTTCCAAGTACAAGAACGCGAAGGAGCGGCTGTTGCCAACCGGTAGCCTGCGCGATCGTGTGGCACGAAAATTAGCAGGTGACCGGTTAGGCAGTTCTGCCGGCGTTGTAAAGAAACCAGCCGACTCGATAGCGCCCTTGAGTTTAACCGAGTTTGTGCCTACGGCTGAGGGGATTGTAGATCCTCCGCAGGAGTGGCTCGGAGAGGCGCGCAATCCCCCGGTAGTCATCGTCATTCCCAACTGGAATCGCCTGGAACTCCTGCGCGCATGCATTGAGAGTGTATTCAGCAACACGGCGTATGAGCGCTATCGGATCTGCATCTATGACCAGGGCTCAACGGATGGCTCGCGAGAGTATCTCCTTTCCCTGGGGCAAAAGGTTGACCCGGTTCTTGCTGCCACCAATATTGGCTTTGTCGGTGCCAATAACGCGATGATCCAGCGTTATCCGAAGTGGGATGTCGTTTTTCTTAACAACGACACGCAAGTCAAGAAGGGATGGCTGGAGGCGCTCGTCGACGCCGCTTGCAGCGCCGAAAACATTGGCCTGGTGGGGTGTAAGTTACTGTATTCCGGCGGTTCGCTACAAGAAGCTGGGAGCCAGATCTTTCAGGACGGCAGCGCGCGCGCTTACGGCAAGTACGAGGATCAGTGGGATCCGCAGTTCAACCAGGTGCGCGAAGTGGACTATTGCTCAGCCGCTTGCCTATATGCAAAGCGGGGTCTGCTCGATGCTGTGGGTGGTTTCGATGAGCGCTACTCTCCCGCTTATTATGAGGACTCCGATTTGGCATTCGCGGCGCGTGCTGCCGGTTTCAAAGTCGTGTATCAGCCGCGCAGTGTAGTGGTTCATCACGAATACGGCACCTCCGGCAATGCTGCCGCGGAGCGTATGGGAGCCAATCGCCAAAAATTCGTGGAGAAGTGGCGTAGCTCATTGACAAAGCAACAGCGCAACCTTTGGGAAGCTGTTTCTGTAGGGGGCCGGGACAAGATCCTCGTGATTCATGACCTGATCCCTGGCCCGGATCGTTCCTCGGGCGGACGACGGCTTTACGAACTCTTACGCTTGCTCGCGCGCCGCTACCACGTAGTGCTGGCTTATCTTCAGAGGCATTACGTCCGGGAATACCTCAAGCCTCTGGAACAGTACGGAATTACCGCCTTTTACCCCGGTTATGCCCAGGCTGTGCACAATCCCAATATCGATTTGCGGGCCATTCTGGAGAACAATGAATTCAAATACATTTTCTGCGAGCTTTACACCGTAGCCGAGCAGTATGGCCACTTGGTGCGTTCCTGCAGACCTGACAGCAAGCTGATTATTGACACGTTCGACGTTCATTTCTTACGGGAAATGCGGAAAGCCGAACTGTTGCGGGATCCTAACCTTCTAGAGCAGGCTAGGGAAACAGAGACGCGAGAGCTCGCCGCCTATCGCGCCGCCGACTTGGTCCTCACCGTCACCGAAGCTGACAGGCAGGTCCTCTTACAGAAAGATTCTGGTCTGAATGTAAGTGTGGTTCCAAACATTCATTCCATGGCCGAGCGTGTTGCGGGAAGGGAAAGGCGCAGGAATTTGCTTTTCGTAGGGGGTTTCTCCCACGATCCTAATGTTGACGCCATGCGGTACTTCTGCGCCGAGATCCTGCCGCTGGTCTTAGCTGAGTTGCCGGATATGAAGCTTCACATTGTCGGAAACATGCCTCCGCCGGAAATCGTAGCTCTAGGCTCAGACCATGTTCTGGTCGAAGGACACGTGCCCAATCTCGCACCCTATCTGGATTCAGCCCTTGTTTCGATTGCCCCACTGCGCTACGGTTCGGGGATGAAAGGCAAAGTCGGCGAGGCCATGGCCTACGGCCTTCCTGTGGTGACCACAACCATAGGAGCCGAGGGCATGGATCTGACGCAGGGCCTGGAAGCCCTGGTCGCCGATGATCCCGTGCAATTCGCGCAATGTATCCGCAGGCTCTACGAGGATGCGGAATTGTGGAGTTTGATCGCCAAGAATGGGCGTTTGCGGGTGGAACGGGAGTGGAGTCCGGGGGCTGTGGAACCAGAGATATCTCGAGCACTGGACAGCCTTGCGGCCGTGGCAGCACTTCGCAGTGCTTAGCCTCTTTTTTGCTTAGTGCGTCGGGGCTACGACGACCATCTTCTGGGGGTACCTACCCGGAACCGATGTGCCCGCTCCTGACACTTGCGATAGGCTTCCAGTAGAGGAGTCAATTGAGTAGGAGGCGAGTTGAAGTGGGAATGGGTATGGTGGTGGCGTGATCAACCCGATGAGGAACCTTCCCTGCGAAGGTTCCACGGTTCCGAAGCTCGGAAATTGCGTGGTGGCAAAGGGAGAACGAGTCACATTGGTCAGGTTCCCAGTTGATAGATCGACGCTGCCTCCAAAGATGCCGTTGGGAATGGGCCCATTTCCACCATTGTTGAGCTTCCGACACCAATTGGTACAAATACGGATTGAGAAGAAACATTGAGAGAAAAATCCGCTGGCGGAGGATCGTGATTGGAGGAGTGGGTCGACGTGCCGCACCCACTCAGAACCATACTCATGAGAAGGCTGCAAATGAGTAATGCTCGCGGTGCGCATTTCACGATGACCTCCAGTTCCAGGCGAGAGTCACGAAAGCCGGCTACTCAGAATTGTACTTGCGTTTCAGCTGAACGCAAGGCATAGAGACCTAATACACACGACGTAACAAGAGCAAGCTAAGAGCTTAGACGTTCGATAAGATACTTGCGCAAGGCGCTGCGCCAATCGGGCATTTCTGCGTAAGGCAAAAGGCTTTCGGAAGATAGAACGGAATACTTAGGCCGTTTTGCGGGCCTGGGAAATTTCTCCGTGGTGGTGGGTCCAACGTCGGCTGGAAGGCCGGATTCGCGCACGATTTCAGAGGCAAACTCGAACCAGGTGCAATCCCCCGCATTGGTAGCATGCACAATCCCCGAAGCCCCTCGGCGGCATAGCTCCACGATAGCTCTGGCCAGATCGCGCGCATAGGTCGGACAGCCGCGTTGATCGTCCACTACCTCGATGAATGGACGAGATGCGGACAATTTTAAGATCGTGTCGGGAAAGCATTTCCCGCCGGTGCCGAACAGCCACGCTGTGCGCACGATGCAGCTGGCGGGCAGAATTCTGCTGATTTCGATTTCCGCTTGAGCTTTGGAGCGGCCATATACGGTCTGAGGATTACGCGGGTCGTCCACTTCGTACGGCGTAGACTTTTCTCCATCAAAGACATAGTCCGTACTGACAAATAAAAGACGAGATTGATATTCGGCTGCGGCTCTGGCAACATCTACCGCGCCCGTAAAATTAACAGCGAAGGCCAGATCAGGATTGGTCTCACACCCGTCGACATCGGTGTAGGCTGCCGAAAGGATGATCCAGTCAGGACGATTTGCCTGGACGGCCCATCGCACTGCCTGCGGGTCGCGAATATCGGCATCTTTGGAGCTTAAACCGACGAGCTCGTCCCCCTTCCACTCTCGCAGAAGATATTTTCCGAGAAGGCCCGAAGCGCCAAAGACGAGGATGCGCATTTTAGACTGGGTTGTCGAGAGATCTGGAAGTGTTGGCGCGCACGGGCCCGGTTTTACCGTCTGCCGACCTTGAGGCGGAGCTAACAACTGCCGCTTGCGAATCTTTCATGGCATACTTAGCCAGACACCACAGCGCCCGGACGCCATCCTTCCAGCCAATTTTCTTGCCTTCCTCGTAAGTTCTGCCCAAGTAACCGATGCCGACCTCCTATACTCGCAACCAGCGTTTCGCGATCTTCACGGTCACCTCGGGTTCGAAACCGAAGCGGTCTTCCTCTAAAGGAATGGATAACTTCGCGCCGGAAGACTTTGTAGCAGGTTTCCATGTTGCTGAGGTTGGTAACCGCGTTGGACAGAAGGGTAAGCATCCAGTTTCCAACAAAATGCCAGAAATACAAAACACGGTGTGGGCCATAAACCGGGATCCATAAACGACATCAGCTTTACCCTGAATAAGAGGTTCCAACAGCGTGGGATATTCCGCAGGATCGTATTCCAGGTCAGCATCCTGAATAATCACAAAATCGCCAGTCGCCTCCTGGATGCCTCGCCGCAGCGCCGCTCCTTTGCCCACGTTGAAAGGCTGGAGTAGAACTCGCATCTGCGGACTCTTACGTTGCACATCGACCAGCGCTTCGCGGGTGCCATCGCTCGATGTCATCTATGCATGACAACTCTATTTCGAGCGGGACCGCGAGTATCCCACCGATTATTTCTCGTAGCGTCGGTCTTTCATTATAGATCGGTACCACGACGGAAATTTTCATGTTTTGGTGTCTGCGCGATCCTCAGAGATGAGGAAGACTGCATTATAGTTCACTTGCTTACCATTTACGGCTGCACAAGGCCTGCCGCTTATCGCTGGATGCACTTGCCCACCGCTCGCTAAAGGCAAATTCCTTGTCCGCGTATAATCCCTCGCAAGGGTTCGAGGCGTCGCATTACCGGTCAGCTGGGCAGACCGGTTACTACTTTCACACTTCTCGAACTTGCGACTCCCCAGAACACCAATAAGGTAAGTAGCTTTACAGCAAATTTGGGGCTCGGGAAACCTGAACAGTATACTAAGCATCGAAATCTGTTCAAATTCG